>CAWJSR010000058.1:0-135502 GCA_963845515.1 uncultured delta proteobacterium | reverse complement strand
GGTTTTCAGAAGGTAGGGACCCCGGCCGCGTGAGTTTTGCAGAAGTGTTCCCCCCTCGGACCTGAGGGTTTTGCAGAAGTATTCCCTCCCCCATCGGCGTGACCTGACTGCCACCCTGCGCCCGTCCACGGACGGGAGGCGGGAATGGCGTTTCGCGAGGTCACGATGCTTGAGGTCAAAGAGATCCTGAGGCTGTGGTTGCTGGGCGTTCCGAAGAAGCGGATCGCCGAGCAGCTCGGCTTCGACGTGAAGACGGTGCGGCGGTACCTCGCGGCCGCCCGCGCTCGAGGGGTCGAGCCGGCGCACGGGACGGGGGCGCTCGACGACGAGCTGGTCGCAGCGGTGATGGCGGCGACGCAGCCAGCGATGGGTCGGCCGCGCGGCGACGGGTGGGCGGTCTGCGAGGCGCACCGCGAATTCATCGCGGGCCACCTCGGCCACCGCGTTCGGCTCAGCAAGGTCGGTAAGCTCCTCCGGCGGCGGGGCGTCGACATCGCGTATCCGACGCTGCGGCGCTTCGCGCTGGAGCAGCTCGGGTTCGGGAGCGGCGCGCCCACGATGCCGGTCGCCGACTGCGAGCCTGGGGAGGAACTCCAGGTCGACACCGGCTGGATGACGTATCTGGAGCCCGACGTGTTCGGCAAGCGTCGCCGGTTCCGCGCCTGGATCTTCACTTCGGTCCGCTCGCGCCACCGCTTCGTCTACCCGGTCTTCAGCGAGACGACCGAGACGGCGATCGAGGCGTGCGAAGCCGCGTGGGAATACTTCGGCGGCGTCTTCCACGTCATCATCCCCGACAACACCAAGGCGATCGTGGCGAAGGCCGACCCGATCTCGCCGACCATCACCGAGGCGTTCCTCGAGTACGCGCAGAAGCGCGGCTTCCTCATCGACACGACGCGAGTGCGCCGTCCGAAGGACAAGGCCCGCGTGGAGCGCACGGTTCCGACCGTCCGCGACGACTGCTACGGCGGCGAGAGGCTTCGGACCCTCGACGATGCCCGCGTGCGCGGCCGCCGCTGGGGCCTCGAGGAGTACGGCATGAAGCGCCACAGCCGGACGCAGCGGCTGCCGCGCGAGCAGTTCGAGGACGAGGAGCGGCCAGCGCTCAAGGCCCCGCCAACCGAGGCGTACGACATCCCGCTCTGGTCCGACTGCAAGGTGGCCCGCGACCAGTTCGCCGCGGTCGCGAAGAGCCTCTACTCCTTCCCGTTCGGCATGCGTGGCCACGAGCTTCGCGTCCGCGCCGACAGCCAGCTCGTCCGCTTCTACGAGCACGGAAAGATCGTGAAGACGCACCCGCGCAAGCGGCCCGGCGAGCGCGCCATCGACCCAGCCGACTTCCCCCCGGAGGAGTTCGCCGCCGGCCAGCGCGATGCCGCCTTCTTCGTGAACAAGGCGCGCGAGTACGGCGAACACGTCGGCCGGCTACGCCGAGGCGCTCGCGGCCGGGCCGCTGCCGTGGACGAAGCTGCGCAGCCTCTTCAAGCTCCTCGGCCTCGCCCGGAAGTTCGGCGACCGCCTCGACGCGAGCTGCAAGACCGCGCTCGACGCCGACATGATCGACATCTACCGGCTCGCCGACCTCGTTCGGCTCGATACCCGGATCGAGCCGCAGCACACCGCGCAGATCATCCCGCTCGCCCGCTTCCTGCGGCCCGCGAGCCACTACGCCCTTCCGCCCGCACGTCGCGAGCGGCTGAACGAAGGAGACGAACCGTGAACCCAGAAGTCGATCTCGCCGGAGTTGAAGACCGTGCTCCGCCGCCTCAAGCTCTCGAAGATGCTCGACACGCTGCCCGAGCGCTTCTCCCTCGCGCGCCAGCAGAAGATGCCCCACCAGGACTTCCTGCTGCTCTCCCTCTCCGACGAAGCCCAGCGGCGCGACGGCCAGGCCACCACCCTCCGCGCCCAGCGGGCCCTCCTTCAGCCCGACTGCCAGCTCGAACGCTGGGACGAGACGACGAAGGCCGAGTTCGACCGGACGCTTCTCAACGAGCTCGCCTCGCTGCGCTTCATCGAGGCGCACCACCACGTCGCCATCGTCGGCAGCGTGGGCGTGGGGAAGACCTTCCTCGCCCACGCGATCGGCCACGTCGCCTGCCGCCGCGGCTACTCCGTCCTCGCGCTCGGCGCCGACCAGATGCTCAAGAACCTCCGGCACGCGCGCCTCACCCAGACCCACGAGAAGGAGATGCGCGCGCCTGCTCGCCGTCGACCTGCTCATCATCGACGACTTCGCCCTCGACGCGATGGACGCGCAGGAGAGCCGCGACGCCCACGAGATCATCTACGAGCGTCACCGCGCCGGCTCGATGATCGTCACCTCCAACCGCGGCCCCGACGAGTGGCTCGCCACCTTCGCCGACCCCGTGCGCGCGCAGGCCGCCGTCGACCGCTTCACCTCGAACGCCTACGACCTCGTCATCGAGGGCCCCTCGTACCGCGCCAGGCTCAAGCCCGGGCAGAAGGCTGGACAGAAGACCGAGAAGAAGGCGAAGTAGCGGACGTCACGCCGATGCGGACCGCCGGGGGGAATACTTCTGCAACGGCGGGGTCCCATCCCTCTGCAAACCGACAGCCGCGTCGGGCTGGAGGCGCTTGCGTCTGATGCGACGCCGTCCTCGCCATTCTGGAGCGAGCTTTCAAGGCGATTCCCGGCGACCTGGCGAGCCTTTGGGGAACTCGCTCGCCTCGAAGATGGCGGGACCCACTCACACGAAGTCTGGCCCACCGGAGAGCGGTGTGACCTCCCCAACATCCGGCGCAAGGAGGAGGGGCGCGTCGTGCTCAACGGGATGGAGCCGAGCATCGACCCGCACCTGGCCGGCGCCCTGGAGAGGCTTGCTCGCGGCGAAATCAGGGTCTTCTTCGTTCCCTCCTTCAAGTTTCTGAGTCGCAATCCCGAGAAGGTGCTCCGAGTCATTGAGTTCGTGCTCTCGTATGGCGGCACGTTCTTGACCGTCAACTTCCTTCTCCGGCCCAACCTTTCAGCACGTCGCGCGCGTCTCCTTCGGCCCGCGCACGGAGGCGAATGGGCTGAAGCGCTGTCGCGCGACGACGGTCTCTTCGCCGAGCATGCTGAGGCGCTCGCGAACTTTCGGACGCAGTTCTTGGAGGGGTAACGAGCGCGGGGCTGTCCGCATCTCCGGCTTCTCGGTTACGAGGCGCCGCAGACCGGCGCTCCTAGAGGTGGGTGGTCGTCACACCTCCACCTCGTCGGCCTGGAGGAGGCCGTTCTTGGGGCCAGCTCGGGTCTTGCGAATGGATCCGGTCGGGGTGCTAGCCTCCGCGCCAACGGCGCGGAGGCGGGACGTCGCTGCCGCCCTGAACGCGACCACCCGCTCGACTTCCGGCCAGCTCGTGACCTCGGGTCACTCGACCAGGTCCCTCACCTCCACCTCGAGCGCCGCAGCGATCTTCACCAGCGTTCGAAGCGAGGGGGACTTGCGACCCGACAGCACCTCGGACAGGTAACCGCGGCTGACGCCCGCGAAGTCGGCCACCTGGTTGGCGGACCAGCGCTTCTTCCGCGCCAGAGCGCGAATGTGGGTCGTGACCTTCCGGTGGGCGGCGTCCATGGGGCCCCTTCCGAGGGGCGCCATGACCGTAGGAGGTTCCGGGTACTGGTATGTTCGCTATAGCGAACAGCCGAGCGGAGCGCGCTCTGGTCCGCGCTTTGAAGTGCCTTGTCCGGGAGCTGAGGGTGAACGAGTCGGAGTTCACGAAGAAGGTCGTCGACTGGCTGTTGGCCGAGGGAGAGCGCGTGCAGAGGCCTATGTCGTTGGCCGAGTACCTCGCGATGATCCCGGTGGAGTTCCTGCTGCATGCGTGGCCGGACAACTTCGAGGTCGATGGGCGGCTCAGGGCGGGAGAGCCGGCGCCGTCCTCCGGGGTGGTGGCTCTCGTCCTGACTCACCTTGCGCAGTGGCACGCATCGCCCGACAACACGCTCGCGATAGCCGCGGAGGCGCTGGAAGACTGCGTCCAGAGCTTCGTCGGACTCAGCCTGTTGGAGCTCATGCGCCGCTACGGCGTCGCAAGGTTCGAGACGAGGACCACCGGGAGCCTGTGGCCTTCACCGCCCATAGCCATCGAGTGGAACCCGCTGGTCGACGACCACCTGGATCTCCTGACGAGCGACAAGAGGGAGACGATGAAGCAGATCAGGGACTACCTGGAAACGGTCAAGGCGGGCGCGCTGGCGTCGCCGTGGGCGCGCTTCGACATTCCGGGCCGCCAGTAGGCGTGCAGCGCGAGGCTTCGTGCGTCGAGATATGCGTGCGCCACGACTGGGAAGCCAGCAACTGTCATCGGAGCGGCGACAGGCCAGGGCGTGCGTCCGCGCCCGCGCCGCAGGCGCCCTGAAGCGCAGGGACGTGGGGGTCCCCGTAACGGGTGCGGCAGGACAGCGCGGCTAGAGGAGGCTCTCAAAAAGGCCGGGGAAAATCATAGGTTGCCACTTTGTGGTGGCAAGGGCGGTTGCAGAAGCGGTTGCAGAGACGATTGACTTCGGCACCCGGGCCGATTTTGCGGTCCGCCCTGCCGCCGAAGCAGACTCTCGAGGATGGGACCCCAACCTCCAGAGCAGAACCCCTACCAGGTCAAGACGGTGATCTTCGGTTCGGGCGAACGCTGCCCGGTGCTGGTTCGCCGGGATACCGGCCTGCCGTTGTTCTCACCCAACGTATTCGTCGTCACGCAGGTGCGCTCCAAGTCCTTCGCGTTCAGGACACTCGAGTCGTACCTGTGGTCCCTGTCCCGCTTGCTGCTGTTCGCCGACAGCTACGGCATCGACCTGTGGGATCGCATCGAGTCCGGCGAACTCCTGAGCCTACCCGAGACTGACGCGCTCGATGCCGCCTCGCGCCTATGGCTCGACGACCTGCGCGGCGTTGGTCGGGTCGACGCGAGCGCACGACGGCGCGTTCCCGCGGTCTCCCGCGTCTGGCATACGAACGGCGAGACTCCGGCGGGATGCGGTCTGGACACTGCGGCTACCCACCTCCACCACATCTACACGTTCATGAAGTGGGCAACCGACCGGCGGGCAGGGGCGTTGTCGGATGAGCAGGGCGCCCGAAGACGCTACACCGCCTCCAGAGACCAGTTTCTTGAGCGGCTCAAGGCGCGAATCGCGCGCCCAGGACCGCGCCGAGGCGTTCCCCGTTCGCTGCCGAAGGAAGTGCGCGACACGGTCATCGCCGCAGTGTCGCCCGAAATCTCCGTTGGGATCTGGGAGAGCCCGGCCGCGCGCCTACGCAACTACGTTCTGTTCGAGTGGCTCTCGAAGAGCGGCCTTCGAATCGGTGAGATCCTATCGGTCCTCGTCCCGGATCTCGACGTTGGCCGCGACGAGCTTTGGATCGAACGCCGCCCGGATCTCAAGGAGGATTCACGCCGGCGATCACCCTGTGTCAAGGGCGATGGACGACTGCAGCCGCTGTACGGCCTCGGCGAACTCACTGAGCGGTACCTCTTCGACGTTCGAGTCCGGATCCCGGCTGCCCGAAGACACCCCTTTCTGTTCGTCGACGTGCGACGAGGAGGCCCGCTCACGAAGAGTGGCGTCGACAAGATCTTCATCCAAGTAGCCGAGGCGCTCGGCATCTCTGAGAAGTTCTCCCCCCACAGATGGAGGCACGGCTGGAACGACGACTTCAGCGAGACCTCAGATCGGCAAGGGCTCTCAGAGGCGGAGGAGCGCGCGATGCGAAACCTCCTCCAAGGGTGGAAGCCAGAGTCGCAGATGTCCCACCGCTACACCGAGCGTCACGTGCGGGAGAAGGCGCGCGCGGTGCTCCGGGAAATGGGCGAGCGCCTCATGAGGCGTCCACATGCGGACTAGCGGCACTCAGGAACGCCTCCGGGGGTTGCTGCGGACGAGGATCCTGTCCGCTCACGGAATCGAGTTCGATCCGCACGCGGACGTCTGGGACATTCGCACGCTGGGCGGGCGCCTCATCTTCCGATTCTCGGAGTTCAGCGGAGCGCATCGGTCTCTCATCCCGTCACTGAAGGCAACGCTGGCATGGGTGGCGGCCCATCGCTCGTTCAGCTACGCACACGGAGTCTACTTCGGTCTACAAGCCGTCATCGAAGCTGCTCGACGACTCGATGGGCGCCCAGTCCGAGAGATAACGGCCGCAAGTCTCATCAACTTCCGGACCGATGCGCCGCGCAACGAGTACGTTCTGTGTGGCGTGGCGTCGACGCTGAAGAAGTGGAGGCTGCTCGGATATCCGGGAGTGTCGCAGGACGCGATCAAGTACTTGATGGACGCGCGCCTGCGAGGAAACCCAAAGGGCGTCGCGGTGGCCACGATGGATCCCCTCGCTGGCCCGCTGACGGACCTCGAGCTCACCGCCACCATCGACGCGCTCACCCGCGCCTTCGCTCGCGCCGAGATCGACCTGGCCCCATACGTAGCGGCGCTTCTCTTCATCCTGCTCGGCCCGCGTCCCTATCAACTCGCGGCGATGAAGGTCTGCGACCTCGAGATCGCGACGGGCGACAACGGGGTGAAGCAGTTCGCGCTCCAGGTGCCCCGCGCGAAGCAGCGGTCCCATCCACGCCGGGCGATGCGGCTGCGGCCACTGCCGCCACAGGTTGGCGAGGCGATCGAGTGTCACATCAATGAGGTGAAGGCGCGGCTGAGCCAGGGAGTCGACGATCCGTCAGGCCTTCCGATGTTTCCAGATCCGTTCGGCGGAGGGGCGGAAGAGCCGGGCTTCAAGGGCCACTGGAGTTCGAGAGGGCTTGCTCGCGCGGTCAGCCGCGCGCTCGAAGGGATCTCTCCGATTTCCGAGCGCACCGGAGAACCCATTCGCCTGTTCGCCTACCGGTTCCGGAGACGTTGGCGACGCGGGCCTTGTCCGAGGGCCATGGGCTGCGCGTGATCGCTGAACTTCTCGACCACTCCGACTGCCAGAGCGTACAGGTGTACGCGGGGCTACGCCCAGCGCTCTACGTGCGCATCAAGGAGAAGGTGGCGTACGACGTGGCGCCGCTCGTAGATGCGTTTCAGGGCGAGCCCATCAGCCGCATTCCCAGGGGAGCGCGCCGCATAACGGATCCGTTGGCGGATCGCTCCATGCGCAGACCGGTGGGGTGCTGCGGCTCCGCAAGGACATGCGACTTCGCCGCGCCGGTGGCTTGCTACGCCTGCCACTCCTTCCGCCCGTGGATAGACGGACCGCATGAGGCGATGCTCAAGCGACTGCTCGACGAATACAACCGAATCCTCGCCATGTCCGACGATGCGATGGCATCGGCGTTGACGCGCCCCATCATCGGAGCAGCACAGGTGGTGAAGGCCTGCCGGGTACTCAAAGGCGTCAAGGAGGCCCGGCATGACCAAGCGTGACGTCGTCACCTTCGTTCCGAAGCGGAATCTCGCCGCCGAGCGAAACGTGGCCGCGTTCGTAGACCTGTGCAAGCGGCTCCTGACGGTCTTCGGGGCCGATCTCGACTTCGCTTCAATGGTCTGGGACGTGACCTCGCAAACGCGCAGGCGGGGCTCCAGCGCGAGAGACCGCGTCTACTTCGTTCGCAACGGTGAAGGACGACGGCTCAGCGAAGAGCCGATGGCCGCCCCTTTCGTCGACTTCGCCAAGGCGTACATCCGCTACATGCAGGGGCTCCGGCCGGTGCGCAACGTCGGATTACGGGTGACGGCGTTGCGAAGCATCGAGCATGTGCTCGCGTCCAGGATGAAGGCGCCGGCCGCGCACCTCGTCACGTGCGCGGATCTCGACCAGGCGACGGCAAGGTTGCGGGATCGCCTGGGGGACTCCGCGGCCTACCGCACTGCCGCTACCCTGGAAGGAATGGCGCGGTTTCTCGACGACAACTTCATGGTCCCTGTACCGCTCCAGTGGCGCTCCAGTCTTCCTCGGCCCCCAGAAGGCCCACGCACGGGGCCGGTCTTCAGGATGCGCAAGTTCGCGCGCCTCCCGACGAGGGCGGCGCTGGAAGCTCTTCCGATCGTGTTCAACAAGGCAACCGAGCCGTGCGATCAACTCACCGCCTCGTTCGCAGCTCTGGAGTTCGCATCACATCCGAGAGGTTGTGAGGTCGCGACCCTTCCGGCAAACGCTGAGGTGATCTCGGTCGAGGAGAGCGGCTCTCGCGGGCATGCGCTGCGCTGGTGGCCGGCGAAGCGCAACAAGCCGATGCTCAAGTGGCTCGTCCCGGGAATGGAGGAGGTGGCCGCGAGGGCGCTGAAGCGGATCAAGGAGATCACCAGCGAAGCGCGGAGGATGGCTGCCTGGTACGAGAGAAACCCGACGCGGCTCTATCTCCCGCCTGAGCTGGAGAGCCTCAGGCGGAAGCGGTTTGTTTCGAGCGTTGAAGCCGATGCGATCCTCGGTGGTTCCCGCGGGTACTCGGCCCTGCGCGGAAAGCTCCAACGCCAGGGGCTGAAGAACGTGAACTACTACCTGTTCCGGGATGTCGAGCAGCATGCGCTCTCACTTCTCCCGGACGACTTCCCGTTGTTCGACGAGACCGTGGGGATCTCCTTCAGCGAGGCCCTGTTCGTGATCCCCAGAGGATTCTTTCAGGCGGCCGGCGTCTCGCCGATGCGGTGCATGTTCGAGCGCGTGTCGTCGCAGCACATTCGCGCGGGCCTCGGGTGCCGCAAGAACAGCGGCTCCTCTGTCTTCGAACATCTGGGCCTGACCGAGGAGGACGGCACTCCGATCCGCTTGAGGCCGCACGCCATCCGCCACTACCTCACCGACTTGGCTTTGCGAAACGGGCTCTCCGAGATCGACACGGCGGCGTGGGCGGGCAGGTCTCCAAGGCAGAACATCCACTACAACCACATGTCGAACGAGGAGCAGCTCGACCACGTGCGGAAGGTGATGAGGAAGAACGGCTCGGATGAGGCGATCGTCCTGCACGAGCCGGTTCCGCGTTCGGACTTCTCCACGCTCCTGGCCCCCACGGCGCACTCCACTGACCTGGGCTTCTGCGTTCGCGACATCGCGACGCTGCCGTGCGAGATGCACCGAGACTGTCTGTTCTGCACAGAGCAGATCTGCATCAAGGGTGACGAGCGACGGACGGCCACTGCAAAGCGCTGGCGCGCGGACAACCAGGCGCTGCTGGTCCGAGCGCGGAAGGCCATGAGCGAGGAGGCGTTCGGTGCAGATCGATGGATCGAGCACACGCAGAAGGCGGTGGAGCAGTTGACCCGCCTTCTGGAGCTACTGGAGGACCCGACGATCCCGGACGGCTCGGTCGTTCGGCTTGCGGGAGGGGTCATGCCGTCCCGGATCGGCGAGGCGCTCCAGGAACGGGCGCTTCTCGACGAGGGCGCGGGCGCGATGGCGGAGCTGACGGGGAGGCCGAATGGCCAAGAGATCGAAGCGGATCACGACAGGTGACGTCGAGCAGATCGTCGCGCTGCTCGACACCTGGCGGGCAAGACTGACCTGGCCGCTGCTGATCGACGCGATCGCGAAACGAACGGGTGAGCGATACACGCGGCAGGCGCTCCACAAACACCCACGGATCCGAAGTGCGTTCACCCTCAGGAAGAGGGAAGGCGCTCCTGATGACGAGCCTCGGAGGACGACGACGGAGCAGCTTCGTGGACGCATTCGGGAGGAGGCCTCCAAAGGGCGGCGTCTCGAGCAGGAGAACGACATCCTCTACGAGAATCTCCAGGTCGCGTTCGCCAACGCCTACATGGCGGGGCTGCGCGAGGACCAGATCGTCCCCGCCGAGAGGGGCGGCGCGGGAGATGAGCCTCCGCTGGGAGCGACCGAGGCGAGTCCCCAGCCAGATCGGCAGCTACTGAGGCGCCTGGAGGCCAATCGCCGAAGAAGCACGGGGCGGCAACGGCTCAGGGATGCCTTGGAGGCGCACCTCAAGGCGGTGGTCGCAAACGCGATGAAGTGGGGACTGACCGAGGAGAAGCTCTTCCGGCCTCTGCCGTCGATCAACCGCGCTGCTCGGCGCCAGATCGCAGGGGCGCCGGTGCTGTCACCTGCAGGGAGGAGGCGGGAGACAGCGCTCCTCAGCCGTAACGTGCGCTAGACTCTCGGCGTTCCACCCCGGAGGCTGGATGAGCTGCTTGGGAGTGCACTTCGCTTTGGACGAAGAGCAGGTAGCCGCCTTGAAGGCCACGCCCGAGGACCAGCGCGTCGAGTTCGTACAGGAGGAGATCGAGGAGGGACTGTGGTCGGCCGACCCGTCCCGGGGTGAGGAGACCGACAAGGCCTGGGATGCCATCCACCGCGCCCTGACGGATGGTGACCTGAGCTACGACAGCAGCCCCTACCCGCTCAGCCACGTGGTCCTTGGAGGCGAACCGCTCTACGGGGGCGAGGACTACATCATCAGCCTCAAGACGCCGGATCAGGTCCGCGACGTGGCTGATGCGCTGAAGGCCGTGACGCGTGAGGAGCTTCGGCGCGGATACGACCGGATCGACGCCGCCGCGTATCAGGGTGAACTCTGCGAGGAGGAACTTCGAGTACACCTGGTCATGGCTGAGTAGACTCGTCGACTTCTACGGAAGAGCAGCATCCGGCGGACGGTCGGTCATCTTCACGGCTGACCAGTAAACCGAGCCCTGCGCAGGACGGCATCGCACGGGGCGGGCTGCTCGTTGACGATCCCTACAGTTACGCACTAGGGCGCCGAATGAAGAAGCAGGACAGGGAGGACAGAAACGAGAAACGGCAGAAGACACGAGGTCCTCCGCCGCTCTGTGTCGTCAACGTCCCAGGTACGAACTAAAACGGGATGTCGTCGCCCCCGCCGCCACCACCGCCGTTGGGCCCTTCGTCGTAGCCGCCGCCCGGAGGGCCGCTGTCGTCCTGCGGAGGGGCCTGGCGGCCGGGGCCGCCAGCGCCTGCACCCGGGCCGGCGCCCGCACCCGCGCCGCGGCCGCCGCTCGAGAGGAACCGGACCGTCTCGGCGACCACCTTCACGCGCGAGCGCTTCTGGCCGGTCGTCTTGTCGTCCCAGGCGTCGGTCTTGAGACGCCCTTCCACGTAGACCTGGCGCCCCTTGGCCAGGTACTCGCCGCACTGCTCCGCCTGCTTCCCCCAGACCTCGACGTCATGCCACTCGGTCTCCTCCTTCTTCTGGCCCGACTGCTTGTCGGTCCAGGAGCGGGAGGTGGCGATGCGGAGGTTGGCGACCGCCTGGCCGCCGGTGGTGTAGCGGACCTCGGGATCCTTCCCGAGGTTGCCGACGAGGATGACCTTGTTGACCATGTTCTCGCTCTCCGAGCGCGTGGCCTGCGTGGACCGCAGGCTTCGCAGCGTTTGGGTTCAGGAGCGGACGCTAGCAGGCGGCTCTGACAGAGCAAGCGCCGATGCTGGCCGCGAGCCGCTCCGGCGACGCGCAGGCCGCCCCCGGGGTCTTCTGCAGCGCGGTCTCGGGCATCGACGGGACCACCGCGCTGGACGGGTCCTGGCAGAGGGCGCGTCCGCCCCGCTTCGCCAGCTCGGCCAGCCCCTCGGCACCGTCCGTGCCCATCCCGGAGAGGACCAGCCCGATCGCCCGGGGGCCGAGGGCGCTCGCGGCGCTCTTGAGCAGCCGGTCGCCGTTCGGGACGTAGCGCGAGCAGGCCGGCGCGGTGGTGACGCGTCCCGGCTCGACCACCAGATCCTTGCCGCCGGTCGGCACGTAGATGACGCCGGCCGAGTATGGGAGCGGCTCGTCGACCACCACCGTCGGCCAGCCGGAGACCCCCTGCAGCCACTCGGCGAAGAAGGGGACGAACTCCCCCTCGAGGTGCTGCGCCACGCAGACTGCCCGATCGCGGGGGCGCAGGTCGCGCAGCAGCGCGGCGAGCACCCAGACGCCGCCCGTCGAGCTGGCGATCGCGAGGAGCTCCGCGTCGGGGTTGGGACGGGGGAGCACGGTCACGGTCCCGGAAGCGGGGGAGCCCGGCAACGGCGCCAGCGCCGGCGCCCTCGGCGACGGGGACGGCGTCGGTGGAGCGGCCGCGGCCGGCTGGCGCGCGCCGGAGCGGGTGCGAGGAGATGATGGGGACGCTCGCCATCAGCAGCACCCGCTCTGCGGCGCGCAGCTCGCCGGCCGGGATGAGGTCGACGACGCCGGGACCCCTCAGCTCGGGGGATGGGGGGCAGCCCTTCGGCAGGACCGCGATCACCGGCGCGGAGAGGCTGGTGGTGGCCGCCTCCAGCCGGGCCAGGAGGCCGTAGCGGTCGGGGCCGCCGACCACCGCCGCCCCCTGGTAGCGGCGCAGGAGCGCCGGGTTGGGGAGCCCCTTGAAGCTGCGCATCACCCACGCGCCGGCCTGGGCGAGATCGCGGTCCAGCGTCGGGAGCGCGGCGAGCGCGAAGTCGTCGATGATGAGCGTGATGCTGGTCAATTCGTTGCCCTCACGCCGATGCGGGCGAGCGTCTCGAGCAGCACGTTCGCGTTGAACTTCGACTTGACGAGGAAGGCGTCGGCGCCGGCGGAGGCGCCCGCCGCGCGCGTCGCGTCGTCGTCCTGCGAGGTCAGGAGCACGATCGGGAGGCGAGCGCTGGTGGCCCGCTTCCGGAGCTCGCGCGCGAGCGACAGGCCGTCGCGGCGCGGCATGTTCACGTCGGACACGAGGACGTCGGGGAGCCTCTCGCCGATCCGCGCGAGCGCCTCCTCGCCGTCGGCGGCGAGCCGGACGCGGAAGCCCTGCTGCTCCAGGAGGACGCGGAGCACCTCGCGGGTGGCGAGCGAGTCCTCCGCGAGCACGACCTCCAGGGATCCCGCGCCGGCGCCCGGCCTGCGCGGCGCCTCCGGCAAACGCGCCGCCGGGGATGGCGCAGCGGGCGCCGCGGACCGGCGCTCGGCGCGGGGCGCCGCGAGGACGGCGCGCGCCCGCGCCAGCAGGAGGCGAGGGTTGAGGATCGAGATCACCTCGCCGTCGCCGAGCCGCGCGATGCCGGTGACGAGCGCGTCGGCCTGCGCCACTCCGGGGACCGTGGCCGGCACGACGCCGACCACCGAGCCGACGTCCTCGACCGCGACCGCCGTCGTCCCGCCCTCGGCCCGGACGACCAGCGCGAAGCGATCCGGCGCGGCCGGGCGCCCCCCCAGCGCGCTCGCCAGCGGGGTGAGCGGGAGGATGCTCTCACCGACCGCCAGCGTGCGGCCGGTGGGGCCGTCGTGGATCGCGTCGCCCGCCGAGCGCAGGTGGATCGTCTGCTCGATCGCCTGGAGCGGGAGGCCGTAGAGCCGTCCGCCCGACCAGACCGACAGCACCTCGACCGCGTAGACCTCGAGCGGCAGCGTGAAGACGACGCAGCTGCCGGCGCCGCTCGCAGAGCGGACGTGGATCCCGCCGCCGGCCGCGCGGGCCATCGAGGCGACGGCGGAGAGGCCGAGGCCGCGTCCGGAGATCTGGGTCGCGCTCTCGCGGGTCGAGCCTCCCTCGAAGGCCCAGAGCTGCAGGAGCTCCTCGTCCGAGAGGGCGGAGATCCTGTCCGCCTCGCCGGAGCGCCTCGCGAGCTCGACCCGGATCCGCGCGAGGTCGAAGCCCGCGCCGTCGTCCTCCACCGTCACGCGCAGGGCCGACTCGCCCGCCTCGACGCGGATCTGGAGCCGCCCCGCCTCGGGCTTGCCGGCGGCGCGCCTCTCGGTCGGCGGCTCCAGGCCGTGGTCGAGGGCGTTCCGGACGAGGTGGCGGATCATCCCGCGCGCCGACTGGAGCGTGCGCCGGTCCGCGCGCACGTCGCGCCCGGAGAGGCCGAGGTTCACCTGCTTCCCCAGCTCCTCGGCGAGCGTCGCGACCTCCTCCTGGAGCCCGGAGAACGCGGACTCGGCCGGGACGAGCCGGAGGTCCGCGATGATCGACTCGAGCCCGAGCGCGGCGGCGGCGAGCCCGCTGGCGGCGGCGGCCGCTGCAGCGTCGGCGCTGCCCAGCCGCTCGTGGAGCTGAGCCGCGTTGCGGGCCAGCGACGAGGCGAGCCTGAGGGCCTCGTCCACCTCCACGGCCGGCACGCTGATCCGCTCGGCGACGGTCGCCGCGGGGCCGGGCGCGGAGCTCGCGGCTCTCGCGGCCGGCGCGATCGGCGCGGCCGAGGTAGGCGTCGTGTCGGCCGCCTCCGGCGCCACGGCCGCCCGGAGGGTCGCCAGCAGCTCGGCGGGGAAGCCGTTGGCTCCACTGGCGGCCATCCGCGCGATCCCCTCGTTCAGCAGCGCCAGCGCGTGGGCGATCCTGCCGTGGCGCGCCTCGGCGGTCGCGGCGTCGAGCTGGTCGAGGCCGTTCGAGAGCTCCTCCAGGTCGTGGAGCGCGCCCGCCAGCTCGTCGTGGCCGACCGTGGCCGCGGCCCCCTTCAGGCCGTGGGTCGCGCGCCGGAACTCCTTGAGGGCCTCGGCGTCGTTGCTGGCGCGAAGCCGTGGCGCCATCGCGCCGAGGAGCGCGAGCGTCTCCTCCGCCTCGGCGAGGAAGAGCCCCGCCAGCCTCGCCAGCGTCGCGGCGTCGAAGCTCATGCCGGCCAGGCTCATGAGCGGGCCGCCTTCGCCGCCCACGCCAGGAGCCACGCGACGTCGAGGACGCTCGTCCCGTCGGCGAGCCGTCCCGCGAGCCTCAGCCCCGCCGTGCCGCTCTCGAGCGCATCGATCACCGCCCCGGAGAGCCGCTCCTCCCGCAGGTCGAGCGGTCCCTCCACGGCGACGGCGACCGGGCCGTCCGGGGTGGCGAGGACCAGCGCGGGGCCGCTGGCCAGCTCGGCGGCGCTGCGCTGCCCACCCGCCGCGACGCCGGCCAGGTCGGCGACCGGGAGGGGCTGCTCCTCCACGAAGGCGACCATCCGCTCGCGGCCGTCGGCCAGCGGGACGGGCGTGGCGCCCGCCAGCCTCGAGACGGCGCGGGCCACGGGCGCCGCGTCGATCGCGCACGGGAGCCCCTCGACGCAGAAGAGGACGAGCCGGGTGGTGCCGCCGCCCTCGTCGACCTCGACGGCGCCGGACGCGAGCTCCCTGGCGCGCCGCTCGAGCAGCGGCAGGTCGCGCGGGAAGATGCGCGCCGGGGCGATCCGCTCCCCGGTCACGTGACGCTCCGTCGATCGAGGAGGAGCCGCGCGGCGTGGGCGAGCTGCCCGACGCTCAGGCCGTCGGCGAACGGCACGGCCGCCTCCTGCGGCATCCTCGCGGCCTGCTCCAGCAGCTCGCGCAGCATCTCCCGGCCGCGCGCGAGGTCGATGGCCACGAGCTGCTCCGCGACGAGGAGGCGGGGGAAGAGCTGGCGTGGATCGTGGAAGAGGGCCGCGCGGGCCTCTCGCAGCGCCTCGAAGCTGCGGCCGGCGCGCGCGTGCTCGACCGCGGCGCGGAGGTGCGCGGCCGCGGCGTCGGTGGACGGACGCGCCTGCGGGACGCGGCGCGGGGCGCTCCGGCTGCGGGCCCCCGAAGCGCCGACCGTGCGGGCGGAGGCGACCGCCGCGGCGCCGGGCAGCCCGGTCCCGGCCCGTCCGGCGCCGAGCTGGCCCATCGGCTCGACGGTGCCCGAGGCGGCGAGCAGGTGCGCCTCCGCGGCCGAGAAGGCGAGGAGCGTCCCGCGGTCGAGGGCGCGTGCCAGGTCCGCCGCGATGCGCTCCGCCTCGGCCGGCCTGAAGTAGATGAGGACGTTGCGGCAGAGGACGAGGTCGAAGCCGCCGAGGGCCGCGTTCCCACGGCCGACGAGGTCGACGATGTTCCCGACCTCGAAGCGGCACATGGCGCGCACCGCCGGGTCGATCCTGTGGCGGCCGGTCTGTGGATCCTCCAGCGCCACGCGCCCCCGCAGCCAGTCGGCGCGGCTGCGCTGGACGGACCAGGCGTTCACGACCCCCGAGCGCGCGAGCTCGACGCGCGCCGGCGACGAGTCGATGCCGGTGATGCTGACGTAGCCCGCCGCGGCCGAGCCCGGGATGCCGGACCGCTCGAGGAGCCCCTGGAAGAGGATGGCGAGGCTGAAGGGCTCCTGGCCGGAGGAGCACCCGAGCGAGAGGATCCGGACCGGCCGGGAGAGGGCGAGCGCGCGATCGAGCAGGGCCGGGCCCGCGTCGTCGCGGAGCCACGTCCAGAGCTCGTCGTCGCGGAAGAGCCAGCTCTCGTCGATGGGGAGCCGATCGAGGACGCGCGCGAGCCACTGCGGATCGCCGGCGTCGGCGGGCGCGTGGGCCTGCGACGCTGCCCCGATCGCCGAGGTGATCTGGTCGAGCGTGAGCCCCTCCAGCGCGAGCCCGTAGGCCGCCTCCAGGTTGCGCCGCGTCGCGGCGACGATCTCCGGTCCGGGGCTCATGCGGCGCTCGCGAGGGATCGCTTCACCGGCGCTCCGGTCACGCGCGCGCCGTGGGCAGCTCGTACGCGCCCGCGGTCTTCTGCAGGGTGGACGAGAGCTCGTGCGTCTTGCCCGAGAGATCCCCGAGCATCCGCGCGCCGTCGCGGATCGACTCCGAGGCCTTCTGCATGTTGGTGAGCGCCTGCGACACCTGGCCGACGCCGGCCTGGTGCTGGCGCGCCGAGCCCTCCACCTGGCGCATCAGGCCGACCGAGTCGTGGACGGTGACGCCGAGCTGGCCGATCACCTCGCCGAGCCGTGCCACGAGCCGGTTGCCGTCGTCCACGGTGCGGGCCCCGGCGGCCACCGAGCCGTCGACCTGCGAGGTCCGCTCGCGGATCTCCGCGAGGATCTCGCGGATCTGGCCAGCCGCCTTGCGCGAGTCGGCGGCGAGCGTCCGGATCTCCCGCGCCACGACGGTGAACCCCTTGCCGGCCTCCCCGGCGCGCGCCGCCTCGATCGCGGCGTTGATGGCGAGCGTGCTCGACTGGTCGGCGAGGAAGCCCACGGTCTCGGTGATGCCGTCGATCCGCTGCACGCGCTCCGCGAGCGCCTGTGACGCGCCGGCCACCTTCTCGAGGGACGCCGAGATGGCGGTGATCGACTGGATGGCGGAGTCGGCCGCCTCGCCACCCTCCTCGACGACCGCGGCGGCCGCCTCACCCTGCTTGATCAGCTCGGAGGCGCGGTCGGCCGAGACCGCGGAGGTCTGCGCCATCTCGGTCATCGTGTTGGCGGTCTCGGTCACCGCGGCCACCTGCTCGGTGGTGGCGGTCGAGAGCTGCGCCGCAGCGGACTGGAGGCTCACGACGATGTCGCCGATGTTCCCGGAGACCGCCTGCGTCTGCCCCACCATGCCGCGGAGGTTGCCGGTCATCTGCTGCATGGCGCTGCCGAGCGCGCCGGGGACGTCGACGTCGCGCCGCAGGTCCCCCTTCGCGATGGTCTGGGCCTGCGTGACGATCGCCTGGAACGAGGACTGGAGCCGGTCGAAGGCTCCGCCGAGGTCGCCGGAGATCCGGACCGCGTCTATGGACTCGCCGCGCGAGAGGGCGACCATCCGCTGCGCCAGCTCCAGCATGCCTGCGCGCGACTCCCGGAAGACCTGGATGAGGCCGGAGTCGCCGCGCAGCTCGCTGCCCAGGTCGCCGGCGGCCATCGCCCGCAGCTGCTCGAAGACGTGGCGCATCTCCAGCGAGATGACGGCCGTGGCCGCGGACAGGTCGCCGATCTCGTCCGTCGCGATCCACGCCGGCAGCTGCGGGTTGCCGGCGGCCATCGAGCGGAGCGACTCCTCCACCGCGCTCGCGGCGCGCGCCTGCCTGCGGGCCAGCAGGATCCCGGTGATCCCGAAGGCGATGAGCAGCACGAAGGCGATCCCGACCACGGGGAGGACCGCGTCCAGGGCGAGCGCGGAGAGCTGCGCCTGCACGGTGCCGACGGCCTCTCCGTAGCCCTGTTGCTGGATTGCGCCCAGCAGCGTGGCGACGGCGCTGTCGTACTTCGCCACGATGACCATCCCGGAGAAGACGACCATCGAGACCAGCGCGATCCCGAAGGCGTACGGCAGGTACCAGGACTGGCGCGGCCAGAAGAAGCCGCGCGGCGGGCAGGGCCAGCCGGGGGTTGCGCTGGAACTCCTCGACGGCGATGCTGGCGGACGTCCTCCTCGATCAGCATGACGAGCATGAGGCCGGGGAAGAGCGAGGAGAAGAGGCCGATCCCCGTCGCGGCGACGACCACCTGCAACCCCTTGCCGTAGAAGATCGCGGCGAGGGCGCCGAACGCGACGGAGCCGATCACCCATGCCAGGACGTTGGAGAAGACCTCCACGCGACGCGGCAGCTCCAGGATCCGGATGAGCCGTGCCCCCTCGGGCTCGCCTGGAACCTGCGCGAGCGCCCTGCGCAGGAGGCGGCTGGTGACCGTGTACTGCTGGAGCGCGGAGAGCACGAGGATCGGGAGGAGGAACCCGGCGAGCGCCTTGAAGAGCGCTCCCTCCTCGAGCCCGATGACCAGGCCGAAGATGTAGGCGGCCACGGCGGCGCTCGGCACCGCGGTGGCGAGGATGCGGCCGAAGATGCGGCGGCGGAGGGCTTCGAAGTCTGCGGTGCTCATGGGCGGACGACCTGATCCTGGTTGGTGGGGAGATGGCGCGCGACCGCGTCGAGGAGCGCCTTGGGCTGGATCGGCTTCTTCAGGACCTCGCGCGCGCCGGCGGCCTTGCACCGCTCCACGACGTCCGCATCGGCGGCGCCGGTCAGGACGAGCACGGGGGTCTGGCGGGTGCGGACGTCGGCGCGGAGCTCCTCGCAGAGGCCGAAGCCGTCGAGCCGCGGCATCCGCAGGTCGGCGACCACCAGATCGGGGTGGTGCTCGTGGACGACGCGCATCGCCTCGACGCCATCGGCGGCCTCGAGGACGGTGACGTTCCTTCCGATGAGGAACACCTTCAGGACTTCGCGGGAGACCCGGCTGTCGTCGACCAGCAGGATGGTGGACATCTTCTTTGGCTCTGGGGTCACGCGGCGAGCTCCAGCAGGCGGGGGACGTCGAGCACGGCGAGTGGGCGCTCGGTGCCGCTGAACGCGGCGATGACGGCGCGGGACTCGGTGCCCGGCGGCGGCTGTACGGCTGAGAACTCGACGACCTCCTCGACTGCGTCCACCCAGAGTAGCGCGCGGCGGCCCTCGTGGTGGAGGAGAACCATCTGGTCCTCGGCGCCGATCCTGACCTCCTCGGCGCCGAGCAGCGCGTCGGCGAAGAGGACCGGGACGAGGGCGTTGCCGATGGCGATCACAGGAGAGGCACCGCCGCAGGCGGAGGGGCGCGCGACGGGGAGCGCCGCGCCGAGGATCCTCTCGACGAAGCGCATGGGGACGAGCATGCGCCAGGCGCCGGAGCGGATCTGCACCAGATCCTCACGGGGCCGCAGGGTATCCGACACTGGCGCCTCAGGTGGGCAGAAGGGCGACTCGACGAGGGTCATCTGGGATCCCGTCATGCAAGAAGGCGTACCACGCGCTGGGTACGTATCATACGCGTCGTAAACGATCGCTCTGCCTTCGCGATGGGTGAAAACGCTCAGCCTGGTGTGCGTGGGGCCGCCTAACTGGGGCCATGGCCCCGGTTCACGGGTGGCGTCAGCGGACCCAGGGTGAAAACCGCCCTGCCTCGTCCACGTGCGCGCGGCAGGCTGAGGAGCCCTCTGGGAGCGCGGATCAGCCGCCTGGCAGCGGCTCGGGAGCGTCGGAAGGGGCGGGGCCGACCGACGGCTGCTCCGATGGTCGCGGCGCGCGCGCGGCGGCCTCCGCAGCGGCCAGCCGCGCCTCGAGCGCCTTCGCGAAGGACATCCCCGGGTTCTCTGCCGACGCGAGCTCCCTCAGCAGCCGCTCGAAGGCGCGCTCGTCGTCGTCGGCGCGGAGGATGCCGGCGGCCAGCGCTCCGGCGGCCGCCTCCATCGTCGGCTGCGGCGTGGCGCGGAGCGCGTCGACCAGCTCGCGCGGGGCGCTCTGGGCCACGCCGGCGAGGACGTCGCCGAGGGCGTCGGAGAGGCGCGGGTCGCCCGCCAGCAGCGGCGCCAGCTCGAAGAGGCGGATCAGCGCCTCACCCTCGCCGTCCGCCGCGAGCGTGGCGAGCGCCCCCAGGATCGGCGCCGGAGCCCCCGGCTCGGCAGCGAGCGCCGCCAGCCGCGGCAGCGCGGCCGCGGAGGTGGCGACGGTGTCGAGGAGGGCGCGCTGCGCCGACTCTCCGTCCGGGTCCGACTCGTAGATGCACTCGGCGATCGCCAGCCGCAGGGCCGGCTCGCGCTCGGCGCGGAGCGCGGTCCGGAGCAGCGCCACGTTGCGCCGGTCCGCCGCGCGCGCCAGCTGCTTCCAGGTCTGGACGACCGCCTGCTGATCCTGGAACGACGGGCCCGTGACGGGGGGTGGGGCCTGCTCCACCAGCGCCACCGCCTCGCCCATCCGCCCGGCGCCCGCACCCTGGGCGGCCACCGCCGCGGCGATGGCGTCGACGACGCGCGCGGCGCGGGAGGCACGGCCGGCGAAGTCGTTGACCAGGATCGCGAAGGCGAGCTTCTTGTGATCGGCGGTCTCGACGTAGCCAGACAGGCTGGTGACGTTCTCCAGCGTCCCGGTCTTGGCGCGCAGCCGCCCGGCCGCCTCGGTGCCGTCCATCCGCCAGCGGATCGTCCCGTCCCGCCCCGCGACGGGGAGCGACGCGAGGAACTCGGCGGCGAGCGGGAAGCGGTGCCACATGGCGCGGAGCAGCGTCACGGTCTGGCGCGCGCTGAAGCGGTTGGCGTCGTTGAGCCCGGAGCCGTTCCGCATGACGAAGGAGCCGCGCGGCAGGCCGATCTCGGCGAGGAACTCCTCCGCAGAGTCGATCCCGTTCGCCCAGGTGCCAGGCAGGCCGCGAGTCTCCGCGCCGAGCGTCTTGAGGAGCTGCTCCGCGACGAAGTTGTTGGAGGTCTTGTTGAGCCGCCGGACGATCTCCCCGAGCGACTCCGACTCGGCGACGTGGACGAGCTTCGCGCCCTCCGGCGCGGAGCCGGCGCGGACGCGCCCCACCTTGACGCCGCGCAGCTCCAGCAGTCGCTTGAGCGTCTGGCCGAAGTAGGCGCGCGGATCGTCGATCTTCCGCCAGATGGCCACGGTTCGGCCCCCCAGCGGGAGCCGCCCGTCGACCACGATCCGCTGCCGCGCGCCGTCGCGCGTCGACGAGGGGACGACGCGGCGGACCGCGCGCGGCGCGACCGTGCGGGTGCGGTTGACCAGCTCCAGGTAGTCGCTCTGAGGCTCGAGCGAGACGCGCCCGGGCCGGCCGCGAGCCTCGCCGGGTGAGGCGTGCACCGAGACCGAGTTGAAGTTGAGCGAGAGCGCACCGGTGGGGGCGAGGTAGGCGCGATCACCCGACTCCTGATCGAAGCCGGCGCCGATCCGCTCCCCGTCGAAGTAGTCGTCGTCGAGGACCAGGTCGCCGATCCGCTGGAGCCCGAGCCCTGCGAGGTCGCCGGCGATGGCCCAGAGCCGCTCGGTGACGAGCGTCGGATCCCCCTTGCCGCGGACGTAGAGCGTCCTGACGGCGCTCCGCCCCTTCGAGGCGGGGTCGACGCGGAACTCCGTCTCGAACCGGAACTCGGGGCCGAGCCGCGAGAGGACCGCGGCGGCGGTGAAGAGCTTCACGTTCGAGGCGGGGTTGAGGAGCACGTCCGCGTCGCGAGCGTAGACGACCTTCCCGCTCTCGACGTCCGAGATCATGATCCCGACCCGAGCGCCCGCGAGGGTGCTCTTCGCGAGGATCTCGTCGACGGCCCCCTTCAGCTCGCGCGGAGGCTCGCCGGCGCGCGCCGGCGTCGCGAGCCCGAAGAGCGCGGCGGTGAGGGCGGCGAGGGCGGCGGTCCGCGAGGCCACGTTCGGCATGGACTCCGTAATACGGCAATGATCGCGCTGGCGCCAATCCGCGATACCCCGTGTGGCGTAGGCGATGTCGCAGCGTCGGCGCGTCGGTGAGACAATGTCTCCGCCGCCCGTCGAGCGGTCCGAAGGGGGACGGATGAGGCTCGCGATCCCGATGCTGCTCGCGTCGTTGCTGGCGGTCCCCCGTGGAGCCGGCGCCGCCGGTGAGGCCACGGCTCCCGAGGAGCGGGACGCCGACCGAGCCTGGAGCGTGGCGGTGGGGACCGGGGCCGGTGGGTTCTTCGAGTTCGTCGACGCCTTCGCGGGCAGCGGTCCCGGCGGCTACGACGACTCGCGGCGCAGGGACCGCTTCCAGCTGAACCTCCGGGCGGACCACGAGCTGGGGCGCTGGCTCCGGGCCGGTGTCGCGTACGTCTACAATGGGTGGACGGAGGAGTACCTGTCGGGCGGGAGCGTGGTCGGCACCATCGACAACAGCGCCCACGTGCTCATGGCGGACGTCACCGCGCGGTGGGTCCGGTCCGAGCACCTGGAGGTCTACAGCGCGCTGGCCGTCGGCGCCGGCCGCTGGGAGCAGGCCGGCACCGGGATCGGCGCCGGGAGCGACGGCGTCACCGCGGGCTTCGCCTTCCAGCTCCGCTACGTGGGCGTCTCCGCGGGGAGCGAGCGCGTCAGGCTCTTCGTCGATCTGGGGATCGGGTTCGAGGGGCTGGTCGTGGGCGGGCTGCTCGCGAGGCTCTGAGCCGCCTCGAGTGGGCTTACGGCGCGCGCTCCAGGGTGGCCCTGATGGCCGCCGCGCGGGCGAGCCGCCGCTCGACGCGCTCGGCGAGGGCGCGGCGCGCCCGCTCGACGGCGCGCGCAGAGAGCCCCAGCGCGTGGCCGCAGAGGAGGTCGAGCTCGCGCTGTGCCGGCCTGGCGAGCATCGCAGGGAGATCGGTCGTGACGGGATCGCTGGCGAGCGCCGTCCGGAGCGCGCGCAGCGCGGCCGCGAGCGGCGCGATCGCCCCCGGCGGAGGGAAGACCGCCGCCGAGAGGACGCGGCAGTCCACGTCCGCGATGGCCTGCTTGCCGGTGAGCTGCCGCGCCCCCTCGTCGATGGCGAGCCGGACCGGCGTCGCACCCAGCAGGAGCGCGGCGGCGGCCGGGTCGACGCCGTCCCGCGGGAAGAGGACGTGCCACTTCTTGTCCTCCCAGAGCCGCGCGTCGTTCAGGAACGCGAAGGCGCGCGCACCCACCTTCGCGGGGTAGAGGATCGGTGCCGCTGCGCGGCCAGGGGCGAGCCGCCACCAGCAGGCGCGGCCGGCGCAGGTCGGGCGCAGGTGGACGCCCAGCGCCTCGCCGCGCCGGACGTACGCGCGCGCCGCCTCGCCGTCGCGCGTGGGGCGGAAGAGGACGCGCGCCGGCTTCGCCAGCTCGGGGGCGCGCGCCTCCTTGAGCGAGGAGAGGAGCGGCACGACGTCGTCGGGCGCGAGCGTCACCTCTCCCGCGAGCGCCGCCCGGTAGCGGTCGCCACCGAGCGGCAGCAGGTGGAAGAAGCCGTTGCAGCCGCTCTTGGTGCCGAACCGGACCTCGCAAGCCTCCCCGACGGTCGCCGCGCCGCGAGGGGCCGGCTCGCGCCGGCGCCGGAAGCGTACGCGCGCGCTCCCGACGCCACGGGCGAGGGCCACCGCCTCCACGTCGGTCACGCCGGCGAGCGCGACCTCCGACTCGGCCTCGTCCGCGCTCGTGCCACCCTCACCCCAGACCACCAGCCGCGTCTCCACCGACGCGGCGAAGCTCCCGGCGGCGTGGGAGCGGAGCGAGAGGAGGAAGCCGCCGCGCGCGGCGGCCTCGGCCAGGAGCGGCGCGGCAGCGCGCGAGGTGCCGAGCCCCTCCGGCCAGACGAGGGCGCAGACGGGCGCGGCGCGCAGCGCGGCGAGCATGAAGTGGGCCGAGAGGTCCGCCTGGCGCGACAGGCCGCTCGCCTTCGACGCGCGCGCCTTCTCCTCCGCCGCGAGCGCCTCGTGGCGCAGGAAGGGAGGGTTCATGAGGATCAGGTCGCAGCGGGGCCAGCGGCGGGCGAAGGCGTCGCCAGCCGCGATCTCGGTGGCGGCCCCTCGGAGGAGCAGGAGCCGCTCGCGGGCGGCGCGCGCGGAGAGCGGGGAGAGCTCGAGCCCGTGGAGCCGGAGGCGGGCCCCCGCGCCGAGCGCGAGCCGCGCGGCCGCGGCGAGCAGCGCCCCGGCACCACAGGCGGGATCGAGGACGGCGAGCCCTTCGAGGGACTCGACGAGCCGAGCGTCCCGCCGGCCAGCGAGGAGGAGGGCGACGCCGTCCCCGGGCGGAGGGCCGCCGCGCCGCGCGGCCGCCTGCGCGAGGCCGAAGGCCGCGAGGAGCCGCGCCTCGGGCGCCGGCGTGAAGACGGCGCCGCGCGCGCCCCCATGAGCGCGCGCGCAGATCGCCTCCAGGAGCGTCCCGTCGAGCAGGGAAGGATCCGGCGCCCGCTCGCTCGCGACCCGGAATGGCGCGAGCGGCCCGCCCGGCGCGCCGTGGAGCCGGTCGAGCGCGGCGTCGAGCCGCTCCCACGGGGTGAGGCCGTCGAGGGCCTCGAGCGCCGCGGAGATGATCGCTCCCTCGCCCGTGACGCGCGGCGGCTTCACGGCCTCCCCCCGCCGTCGAGCGGAACGTCCAGCAGCGGGTACCGCCGCGCGTCCCGGACGGCGAAGTGCCACCACTCCTTCGGGTTCACGATGAACCCCTCCGCCTCCATGGCGGCGCGGAGCCGGTCGCGCCGGAGCCGGAGCTTCGACGGGATGCCGTCGGTCGCGCGCGCGCCGGCGGCCGGGACGAACGCGTCGTAGCCGGTGGGCATCGGAAGCTCGGCGCCGTCCAGCGCCGAGAGCCCCACGTCGACGGCGGCGCCGCGGTTGTGTAGCGAGCCCGACCTGGGATTGGCGACGAACCCGGGGCGCGGGAAGGCCGCCCACATCGCCTTCTGGACGGAGAGCGGGCGGTAGCAGTCGTAGAGCCGGAGGCGGTACCCCTGCGCCTCCAACCGGGCGGCCGCCCGCGCGAGCCTCGCGGCGACCTCGGGGCGCAGCAGGCAGCGCGCCGTCGGGTAGAGCGCCCGCCCGGTGAAGTTGGCCGGCGTCGCGTAGCGGATGTCGAGGACCGCCCGCGGGACTAGCGGCGCGACGTCGACCAGACCGTCGCTGGCGGCCGGCGCTGGCGTCGCGGCGGCCAGCACTGCGGCGAGGGCTGCGAGGTGGAGCACGGGCGCATGATAGCCGGGGGACAGGAGGCTTTGCGCGCTGGGGTGAGCCCCTGCCACCGGTCGGTGATCCATTAACTGGCGCCGTCAGAGGGGCCTAGTACAGTCGTCGCCGATGCCTCGCCGCCGTCAACCGCGGCTTCGGCCGGACTCCACGATGACCTACACCGAAGAGCGCGTCGCGGCGGAGATGGGCCGTGTCCTGCTGGCGCTCTACCGCGCCGGCATGCAGGTCCGCGTCTGGCCGGACGCCATGAGCGGCCGCGCCGGCGCTCGGATCGTCGCGGGCCCTTCCGCGAAGAAGCGCGCCTCCTCCCCGCGCTCCACCAGCGGGCAGGGCGACTCGCCGCTCGCGGCGATCTACGCGGCCGTCGAGCGCCTGAACGAGCGGTCGGGCGCGATCGTGGTCCGGATCGACTGAGTCAGCGCCGGCGGACGTACTTCGTCGGATCGGCGACCCCCGCCTCCTCGAACCCGCGCCTGCGCAGCACGCAGGAGTCGCAGCGGCCGCAGGCCCTGCCGCCGACCGGGTCGTAGCAGGACTGGGTAGTCCCGTAGGGAACGCCCAGCCGCGTTCCGAGCCGGATGATCGCCGCCTTCGTCAGCCGCAGGAGCGGGGCGCGGATCCGGAGAGGCCGCCCCTCGACGCCGGCCTTCGTCCCGGCGCGTGCCACGCGCTCGAAGGCGCGCAGGAACGGAGGGCGGCAGTCGGGATAGCCCGAGTAGTCGATGGCGTTGGCGCCGATGAAGATCTCGCGGGCGCCGAGCGTCTCCGCGAGCGCGGTCGCGACCGAGAGCATCACCAGGTTGCGCGCGGGGACGTAGGTGACGGGGATCTCCTTCGCCATCCTGGCGACGCTCCGCCCCTTGGGCACGGCGATGGCCTTGTCCGTGAGGGCCGAGCCGCCGAAGGCGGCGAGGTCCAGCTTCACGACGCGGTGGGAGGCGGCCCCGAGGAGCGTCGCGATCCGCCGGGCGCGCGCGAGCTCGCCCCGGTGGCGCTGGCCATAGTCGAAGGAGATGGCGTGGCACTCGAGCCCCGCAGCGCGCGCCACGGCGAGGCAGGTCGCCGAGTCGAGGCCGCCGGAGAGAAGGATCACCGCGCGGGGCGTGGGCTTCACGGGCTTCGCCATGGTCAGCTCGTCACCGAGACGCGCAGCTCGACGAACGGATCCGAGAGCGCGAAGAGCGCGAGGTCGCGCAGGTCGGGCACGGCCAGCGCCTCGACGGGGTCGACGTCCGGCTGCGCGCCGCGCAGCTCGATCGCCGCGAGCGCCCGCAGGGCGGCGCCCGGATCGCCCGTGTAGAGGAGCGCGACCCTGTTGGCGGTGCGGCGAAGGGCGGACGTGAAGCGGCGCGGCTCGAACGCGGCGAACTCCTCGCCCGCCGCCGCCGCGAGCCTGGCTGCCTGCTCGCGCACGGTCGGTGGGACGGTCTTGCCGAGCGCCGCGAGGAAGGCGTCGGCGCGCTGCGCCGGGAGCCCCATCGCCTGGACCGGCGCGCCGATGTAGCGGCACGCCAGCTCCACGAGGATGGCGACGTCCTTGGGGGCGAACTTGCCGGCGAGGGCCCACCCCCGGGCGAGCAGGTCGAAGGCGCGGGCGCCCAGGAACGCCTGCGAACCCTCCGGGAGGGAGGCCACCTCCGCGCCCGCGATCAGCGAGGGCGGCTGCGTGTTCTCCAGCGCCAGCTCCACCCCGGGGCTGGACGTCAGGAAGACGGCGTACGGACGGGCGGAGAAGGCGCGGGCCGCCGCCTCCAGCGCGGTGCGGAGCTCGGGGGCGCGCGGCGAGACGAGCCGATTGGAGGGCGCCGCGCCGCGCCGCGCCAGGTCGGCCGGGAAGAGCGGCTCGAGGTAGGGGCTGAGGAGCGAGAGGACGCGCGCCAGCGCCCCGGTGGCGCCGGGCACGGCGACCCGCTCGCGCAGCTCCTCGGGGACCGCACTGGCCAGCTTGAGCGCCGGCGCGCTGGCGAGCGCGGGGTTGACGAACGCCGCCATCGACGCGGCCAGGCGGGCGCGCTCCAGCAGGAGCGAGTCCTCCCCCGGCGGGAGCTCCCGGGCGGCCGCGCGACACGTCTCGGAGAGCGAGACCAGCGCCGGCCCGTCGTCCGGCTCGAGCCGCACGGTGTCGAGCCAGCCGTCGAGCGCGCGCTGCGCCGTCTCGGGGCGCGCGGACCAGAGCCCGAGCAGGTCCCGACGGGCGTCTGCGTCGTCGGGGGTGAGGCTCAGCGCCTTCTCCATCATCACGGCGGCCCGCTCGGTGTCGCTGAGCCGATCGCGCAGGACCTCGGCGAAGTGCCGGAAGCGGGCGGCTGCGGCGAGCGGGTCGTACGAGGCGAAGGCGTCGGCGCAGACCTCGCCGAGCCGGACGTACTCGCCCCAGCTCCCGATCCGCTCGGCGATCCGGGAGAGGTCGCGCGCGATGGTCAGGTCGGTGGGATCCGCGCGGAGCGCGCGCTGGAGCCAGGCGTAGGCGACCTCCGGCTTGCCCGCCTCCATCCACGCGCGCCCGAGCGGTGCTGCCCAGGGCTCGAGCGCGCCATCGCCGGCCACGTCTGACAGCTCGGCGGCGACCAGCCGGAGCTGCGCGCGCTCGCCTGCCTCGGCGTAGAGCCGGCAGAGCGCCTCCAGGGCGGAGCGGTAGCGGTGGTCGGCGGCACGCACCCGCTCCCAGAGCCAGACGGCGCGGTCGCGATCCCCGAGCGCCTCGGCCTTGCGCGCGAGCTCTGCGATCCGCACCGCGCGCTCGGGGCCGGCCTCCAGGAGATCGGCGGCGCGCTCGTGCCACGTCAGCGCATCGAGCGGCTTGCCCGCCTCGTCATGGAGCCGGGCGAGGGCCTCCAGCGTCTCCACGTCGACAGGATCCGCGGCGTTGGCGCCGAGGAGGGCCGAGATGGCCCCCTCCACGTCACCCTGCTCGGCCAGCGCGAGCCCGAGGGCCCGGCGCAGCGCGCACTGCTCGCCCGGGGGCGCGTCCCAGCGGGCCATGAGCGCCTGTCGCGCAGCGGTGACGCGGTCCGGCGCAGCCGACTGCTCCATCGACTCGAAGAGGATGTGCGCCGACTGCTCCTCCGCGGGCGGCCTGGCGGCGTGCTCCGCCTCGCCGTCGTACTCGAGCTCTGGCTCGGGCTCCGACTCGTCGCCGAACCCCGGCATCGGCGGTGCGAACGGGTCGACGTCCAGCGCTGCCCCGAGCGACTGGGCAGACTCGAGCCCGAGCTCCTCGCCAGGCGCAGAGGCGTGGGGCTCGGCGCCGAAGGACTCGCCCGGCAGGCCGCCGGCGGACTCCACGAGGAAGGCGCCGCCGTGCGCCTCGGACTGCCCGGACTCGAAGGAGAAGGACGGCTCGCCCTCCGCAGGCGTAGGCAGGGCCTGCGGCTCGAAGTTGAAGTCGTCGTCGCCGCCGGGGAGCTCGAGCGCGGGCACCGCCTTGACCTCGGGCGAGGCGTCCGTCGGCTCCAGCCCCGCTCGCGACCTGAGCTCGGCCGCGCGCGCGAGCCGGGGGCCGTCTCCTGCCGCGACCGTCAGGAGCCAGGACCAGGTGAGCTCGCGATCCGGGTCGGCCTCGAGCGCTTCGAGGAGGGCGTCGGCCGCTGCCGCGGCCTCGCCGGAGCGCTCCAGGTGGCCGGCGAGCCGCTCCAGCAGCGCCGCGCGCTCCGGCCCCGAGGCGTCGTCCGCCTGCGTGCGGAGGACCAGCGCCACCGGGTCGGCCGCGGGGGCCGCAGGGGGCTCGGACGCGCCGAGCCCTGCCGTGGCCCTGGCTGGGCCGATCATCGAGAGCAGCTCCTCGGCGTCGACCGCGATCCGCTCGGCCGCCGGGCCCTCCGACAGGCGGGCGCGCACGAGCGCCTCGTCGAGCGCCGCGAGCGCGCCGGTGTCGTCGTCGAGCCGCTCGTGGAGGATTCGGGCGCGGCGGACCAGCGTCGCGGCCGCCTCGGACCCCACGGTGGCGCGCTCCGCCTCGGCCCCGAGCTGCTCCGCGGCGAGCCTCCACTCCTCCTTGCGCCCATCGAGGGCGCCGAGCGCGTCCAGCGACTCGACGTGCCCCGGGTCGAGCTCGAGCGCGGAGAGGTGGGCGCCGCGGGCCGCCTCCAGCCGCCCGGCCCCGGCGAAGAGCGTCGCGCGCTGGTGGCGCAGGTCGCGACGGCGGGTGGTCTCTCCGGACGCCGCCAGCGCCGCCTCGTGCTCCGCGGCGAGATCGAGCCAGGGGTCCAGCCCGGCCCGCGTCAGCGTGAGCCTCCCCACGTGCTCGAAGGCCTCGACGTCGCCGGGCGACTCGCGGAAGAGGGCGAGCCAGACCTCCTCGGCCTCGGCGGCCCTGTTCGCGGCCTCGAGGGTGCGAGCGACGGTCCTGCGGTGCTCCGCCCTGGAGTCCTGGGCGACCTCGTCGGGAGCGATCGCGAGCAGGTGCTCCGCTGCGCCGTCGACGTCGCCGGCGGCGAGCGCCTCCTCGGCGAGGACGCGGCGCGCGGGGACGCAGCCGGGCTGCGCGAGGACCGCGGCCCTGTACGCGCGCGCGGCGTCCTGGTGTCGCTCCGTCTGCTCGAAGAGCCTGGCGGCCTCGAGGGCGGAGCGGGCCGCGAGCTCCCCTTCGGCCCGGATGGAGACCGAGAGGTGCGCGCGCGCGGCCGCGACGAGATCGCCTCGCCGCTGCTCGATCGCCGCCAGCGCCAGCCACGGCTCGGCCGAGTCCGGGTCGGCCCCCGCAGCGATGTCGACGGCCGCGTCCACCTCCTCCGGAGGCGCGCCGGCCTTCTCCAGCGCCTGGGCGCTGCGGAGCCAGGCCTTCGCGCGGTCGGCCGGCTCGGTCGCGGCATCGGCGCGTCGCGCCTCGATGCTGGCGGCCTCGCGGAACTCGCCGGTCGCGAGGTAGTGGGCGGCCAGCGCGGCAGCAGCGTCGCTCCAGCCGTCGGCGCCTGGGCCGTCGGCGAGGATCGCAGCCAGGGCGTCGGGGTCGACGGCGACGGCCTGCGACTCCGCAGCCGCCTCGGTCAGCCCCGCGCGGGCGAGGAGCGCTGTCGCGCGCTCCGCGCTGCCGGCGGCGCGGAGCGCCACGGCGGCGCGGCGGACGAGCGGCTCGAGCTCGTCGTGCGCTGCGCCGTCCTCCGCGCGGAGGTCGGCCTGCTGCTCGAGGAGCGTCGCCGCGTCCAGACCGTCGGATCCATGCGCCTCGACGAGCGCGATCCCGGCCTCGACGGCCGCCCGGCGCTCGTCGGCCTGTCCGAGCGCCACCGCGCGATCGACGCGGCGCCTGGCGGCCGCGAGCGCGCCGCCCGTGTCGCCCGAGTCGGCGCGCGCCTTCGCCAGGGCGGCCAGCGCCTTCCCGGCGCGCGGATCCTCCGGGGCGGCCTCGAGCGCCCGCTCGAGGTGTGCGAGCCCCTCGACCTCACGCCCCTCCTGCAGGGCGGACAGCCCGAGCCGGTAGCGTGACGGCGCCTCGAGCGCGCCCGGAAGCGAGGGCGGCGCGCCCTCGGCGCGCCCGACGATCCGCCGATCGAGCTCTTCGGCCGCCGCGTCGCCCTTCACGGTCGCGACGCAGTCTGCCCAGCTGGCCAGCACCTCGCCGTCGTCGGGGCTCGCGGTGGCGCAGGCCTCCCAGGCCAGCAGCGCCTGCTCCCCGCGGCCGAAGGCGAAGAGGGCGTCGGCGCGGGCGCGATGACAGCCGGCAGCGTCCGCCGGCACCGCCGCGGCGCGGGCGGCGAGGACGTGATCGAGCTGGTCGATGTCGGCGGCGGCGTCGCGGATCGCGCCGAAGAAGGCGTTGTCGTCGGACGGGAAGGCGTCGAAGGACTCGCGCAGCACCTGCCGGGCGTGCCGGTCCTCGCCGGCGGCGAAGAGCGCGCGGGCCGCCTCCCGGAGCCGCTGGGCCCTGGGCTCGCCGACGGCGCGCTCCGCGCGGGCGAGGAAGAGCTCGGCGCGCTCCCGGTGGCGCCCGGCGAACGCCTCCGCCAGCTCCCGCGCGGACGGCTCGTCGTCCGGGTCGGCGCGGACCAGGGCGGCGAGCAGGGGGAGCGCCTCCTCCCTGCGGTCGAGCGAGAGCAGCAGGTCGGCGGCGGCCCTGGCCGCGCCGAGGTCCGAGGGGTCGGCGGCGAAGACGGCCCCCCAGGCGTCGGCGGCGCGCGCCCGGTCGCCTGCGTACGGCGAGGCGGACAGGAGCCCCGCCGCCGTCCGCGTCAGGCGCGCGCGGTCCGAGGCTTCGGAGGCGCGCTCCGCCCGCTCGAGCAGCAGCGTGGCGACGTCGGACGTCCGCCCGAGCCGCCGCCACGCCTCCTCCAGCAGCCTGTCCGGCTCCTCGGCTCCGGGTGCCTCGTCGCGCGCCCGCTCGAGGAGCTCGGCGGCGCGCTGGAGATCGGTCTCGAGGAGCGGCTCGGCGATCCGCGCGAGCGCCGCTGCGCGCTCGGGTCCGGCAGGCGCGAGCTCGGCGCGCGCGGAGAGCGCCTCCGCGAGCAGCGGCGCCCCCTCGTCGCCGAGCGCGAGCGCCACGCGCTCCATCCGCGCGGCGATCTCCTCGGAGGACGGGTCCTCGCGCCATGCCCGGCGGAGCGCCTCGGCCGCCCCGGGGAGGTCACCGGCCTCCTCGAGCAGCTCGGCGGCGGTGAGCGCACGGACGGCCGCGCTGGCGTCCAGGCCGTCGGCTGCGTCCAGGTCGGCGAGCGCGAGCTGGTCGCCCGCGCACTCCCTGCGCATCCCGCGAAGGCGCTCCTCTCCGGCCGCCTCCTCCAGCACCGCGCGAGTCGCGGCGCGATCGCCGTGGGCGTAGGCGGCGCGGGCGGCGTCGTGGAGCGCCTCCAGGAGGGCGCTGGGCCCCAGGTCGGCCGCCCGCACCGCGTCGACGCGGGCCAGCTCCACCTCGGTCGCCAGGCGGGAGAAGCGCGCGGAGTCGGCGCGCGCGGCGCGGTACCAGCGCTCCGCCAGCTCACGGTCCCGCAGCTCCAGCAGGGCGGACCCCGCAGCGCGGATCAGCGCCCGGACGCGCTGGGCGTCGGAGCGGAAGGAGCCGGCGGCAGCGGCGAGCGCCCTCGCGGCGGCCGCCCTGTCGGGATCGATGGCGAAGCGCTGGTAAGCCGCCTCGTGGTCCTGCGGTCGCGTCTCCAGCAGCCTCGCGAGGGCCGCGGTCGCGAGCACCACGTCACCCTCGTCGGCGGCGAGCTCAGCCAGCTGTCGGCAGAGCGTGAGGGCCTCGGAGTCGTCCACCCCGGGGTAGCCCGCCTCGTGGAGCGTCCGGTGGACCACCAGCGCCTCGGCGCTGGAGCCCTGCATGTAGAGGATCCGGGCCAGGAGCGGCCCGGCGAAGGCCACGTCGCCCCGGGTGCGCGCCCAGGCCTTGCGCGCGCAGCGCAGCGCCGCGCCCGTGTCGTCCGAGAGCAGCGCCAACGCCACCGCCTCGCGGAGAGCCTCCGGCACGGCGCGGCGATCCTGTGACCGGTCTGCGAACCGCTCCAGCGGCTCAAAAGAACGTGACGCGAGGAGCGACGACTCCCGGCGGTGGCGCCCATGCTCGCGCGCGAGCGCCAGGACCGGCGGGAGCGCGGCGAGGGCGGTCGTGAAGGCGCCATCGGCCTCCAGGGGGCGGTCGAGCCGCGCCAGGAGCCGCGCGCGCTCGAGCATCCGCTGCGGCGCGAGCCGGGGCTCCAGCTCCGCGAGGTCCGCGAGCCGCTCCACGACCTCCTCGAGATCGCCGGCCTCCTCGGCGAGCGCGCGGCAGGTCTCGGCCGCGGCAGGGTCGCGCGGAGAGAGGACCCGCGCGTCCCGTGCCGCGTCCCTGGCCTCCTCGAGCCTGCCAGCCGCGTGATGCAGCGACGCCAGGCGGAGGAGGGCCGCCGGCCGCTTCCCGGTCAAGAGGAGCGGCGCGAGCCGGGAGAGCGCCTCGGTCTCCGCGGCGTCGTCGCCTCGGGCGCGTGCCCCGGCGGCCAGCGCCGCGAAGGAAGGAGCCTCCAGCTCCCGGTCGATCCCGAGGAAGAGCGCGTCGCGGAGCGCCCCCTCTCCGTCCTCGCTCCGTCCCGCGGCGATGGACGCCAGCCCCGCCTCGGCGAGCCGTGCACCCGCGTCGGGGTCTGCGGCGTCCGCGAGCCGGCGGGCGCGCGCGAGGAGCGCCTCGGCGGCCTCGTCCGGGCTGCCGGCCCGCTCGGCCAGCGACGCGCGGAGCTCCAGCGCGTCGTCGGGCTCCGGCCCGAGGCCGGCGGCGGCTCGGGCGGCGTCGAGCGCGGCGGAGAGGTCTCCCGCCTCGGCCAGGCGGAGGGCGCGCTCGCGGTGCGCGGCCGCAGCGGTCTCCGGGGCGGTGTCTGGATGCGCCGCGAGGCGGGCGAGCAGCTCGAGCCGCTCGGCGGGTGGAAGGCGCAGCGCGAGCGGTGGCTCGAGCAGCGCCGTGAGCGCGGCGTGCTCCGCCTCGTGCGCCTCGAGCGCGCGGCGGAGCATGGAGAGCGCCTCGTCCTCCCGCCCGGGCTGCTTGGCGAGGAGCGCGGCCAGCTCGACGCGGAGGGACGCCGCCTCGCGTCCACCGGCGAGCCCGAGCCGGCGCTGCAGCGTGGCGGCGAGCCCGGGGTGGGAGGCGCGGCGCTGCAGCCGCGCCAGCGACGCCAGCGCCCCGTCGTCTCCCGGCACGGCCGCGCAGAAGGCCTCGAGGTGGCGGAGTGCGCGCGGCGCGTCTCCGCCCTGCTCGGCGAGCTTCGCCGCCAGGCGGTGGAGCGCCGCGGTGCGCTCGGGCGGGAGCCCCCCGGCCTCGAGCGCCGCCTCGGCGTCCGAGGCCGCCCCGACCGGATCCCTCTCGGCACGGAGCTGCGCTCGCTCGGCGCGCGCAGGTGCGCAAGCGGGATCGCAGCCGAGCGCGGCATCGAGCGCGGACGGATCGGCGTCGATGGCGAAGGCGCGCATGGCGATCCGCGCGCCGTCCTGTCCGCCGCGCAGCGGCGCCAGCCTGCGGAACGTCTCGGCGGCGCCGCGTTCGTCCCCGGCCGAGAGCCGGGCCTCCGCGAGCCTCTCGAAGGCCTGGGCGGGCGCGCCCGGAGCCATCGCGGCGCGCTCCAGGGCGTCGCGAGCGCGGGCCGGCGCAGCGGACCGGGCCCACAGATTGGCCGCCTCCAGGAAGCGCCCCATGCGCTCCAGCAGCGCCGCGCGCCCGGCGTCGTCTCCGGTCCTGTCGAGGACGGCGGCGAGAAGGTCGGTGGCCCCGGGGGCGTCGGCCGCCATGGCGCGCTCCGCGTGCTCGCGGGCGGTGGATGGCTCGCCGGCGGAGAGGGCGGCGCGTCCGGCGCGAACCTCGAGGAGCCCGGCGTCGTCCGGCGCCATCGCGAGGAGCGCGCGGAGGCTCCCCAGCGCGGCGCGCACGTCGCCGAGCCGCTCTGCGAGGTCGGACTGGGCCCGCAGCACGGCGGGGTCGCCGGGAGCCAGCGCATGTGCCTCGGCGGCCGCGGCCATCGCGAGGGCGGGCTCGGACTCGGAGAGGAGGCGCGCGCGCTCCAGCCACGCGCGGGCCCCCGAGGCGGCGTCGCCGTCGGCGCGGTAACGCTGGGCGCGCTCGGCGAGGAGCACGGCCACCGTGGCGTTGTCGCCGCTGCGGCGGGCCAGCCGGAGCGCGGCGTCGATCCGCGCCGGGGTCGAGCCGAGCCGGCGCGCGGCCGCGATGGCGCGAGCGGCGCCGGCGAGGTCGCCCGCACGCTCCGAGGCGTCGGCGATCCTGTCCTGGAGCGCCCCCTCCTCCTCGACGCCGCTGGTCAGGGGGAGGAGCCTCAGGAGCGCCGCGCGCTCGCCGAGCGCGTCGCCTGCTTCGGCGGCGAGCCGGGCGATCCCCTCCAGCGCGGGGCGGCAGGTGGGGTCGAGCGCGGCGGCGGCGGAGAAGCGGTCGCGGGCGGCCTCGGCGCTGCCGAGCGTGACGGAGAGCGTGCCTGCCTCGGCGAGCAGGGCGGCGCGCTCCGCCGGGGGGACGACGAGCGGCGTGAGGCGATCCAGGGCGGCGAGCAGGTCGCCGGGGCGCGACAGGCGGCGGTAGAGCGCCGCGAGGCGGCGAAGGACGGCGGCGTCGCCCGGGAGGGCGGCGGCGGCGGCCTCCAGGTGGACCGTCGCGGCGGCAGGGTCTCCCAGCCGCTCCTCGGCCACCTCGGCGAGCGCGAGCCGTGTGCGGGCTGCGAGCGCCCGTCCCTCGGGCGTCGCCATGTCGGCGAGCGGGAGCACCGAGGCGTGGTGGTCGATCGCGTCGGCCCAGTGCCCCAGTCGCCCGGCCGCGCTGGCGGCGCGGGCGTGCACCTCCGCGGACCCCGGGAGATCTGCCGCCGCCTCCCCGTAGCGCAGGTAGGCGTTCTCGTCGTTGCCCAGCCGCTCCTCCCAGATGACCCCGGCCTCCAGGGAGAGCCGCCCGGCCTCGGCGCGATCGCCGCGCGCGACGACCAGGTCGCGGAGCCGCTCCAGCGCGCGGACCGCGCGGAGGTGCTCACCGGCCGCGGAGCAGGCGCGCCCCAGCGCGCCGAGCGCTTCCTCGTCGGCGGGGGCGAGCCGCAGCGCCTGGTCGAGGTGGAGCCGCGCCGCAGGCGGATCGGTCTCCAGCAGCTGCATGCCCAGCTCGGCGTGGGCGCGGGCCTTGTCGGCGTCGGAGGGGGCGTAGGCGACGAGCCGGCGGTTCGCGCGGAGGAGCCCCTCGCGGTCGCCCGTCGCTTGCGAGTGTGCGCGGAGCGCGCGCAGCGCCGGGAGGTGGTCGCGTCGTACGGCCAGCGCGGCGTCGATGGAGCGCCGGACGTCGCCCGGATCGGCGCCGGCGATGGAGAAGCAGGCCTCGGCCGCCGCGAGGGCCGCGCCGGCCTCGCCGCGGACGCGAGCGGTGTCGGCGAGCGTGGCGAGGGCGCGGGCGGCGCGGACCTGCTCGCCCCGTGCGAGCCGGACCCACGCCTCGGCCGCGAGCGCCGGCGCGAAGTCGGGACGCCGGCCGAGCCAGTCGTGCGCGAGGTCGAGCGCCTCGTCGTGGAAGCGGTCCTCCATGACGAGGAGCGACAGGAGCCGCTCGGCGGCGAACGGGTGTGCGTGGGCCGCGGCTCCGGCGAAGAGGTAGGCGTCGCGAGCGGCCGCGAGGTCGCCGCGGGCGACGTGGCGCTCGGCGGTCGCGAAGGCGCGCGCCCCCTCGATGGTCGCGAGCAGGTCGGACTGGGGCGGAGGCTCGATGGGCTGGCCGGGCTCGCGGTCCCAGGCGGCGCGGATCCCGTCCGGCGACACGCCGAGGAGGGTCAGCCGGAGCGCTGACGAGCGCGGGACCTTCCAGCCGCGGGGAGCGAGCACCTTGCGGAGGATGCGCGTGAGCGGGTCGTTCACTCCGCCCGGCGCGCTGGCGAGCGGTGCGAGCGTCCGGGCCGCCATGTGCGGCAGGAGCGCGGCCGGGATCGGGGAAGGTCCGTAGAGCCGCGGCGAGTGGAAGACGACCGCGATCCCCTGCTCGCCCTCGGGGAGCAGGCTGGCGTGGAGCGTGAATGCGGCGCCGCCGGCGACCCGGCCGGAGAGCTCGACGAACCCCTCCCGCAGCGCGCAGGAGAGCGCCTCGACCCCGAGCGCCGCCAGGTCGATCCCGCGGAGCCGCTCCTCGATCCACGGCTCGTGCACGGCCAGCTCTACGCGGACCCCGTCGGCCAGGACGTGGCGGAACTGGACCGCGCCGGCCCCCACGTTGAAGGGGAACTTGACGCCCGGGACCTCGATCGAGAGGACGTCGAGCGTGAGGCCGGTCTCGACCGGCACGTCGGCAAGGCGCACGTAGGCCCCGCCGCGCTCGAGGCGCAGCTCGAAGCCGGTTCCTGACCGGCGCTCCGCTGACACGGGTTCAGCGGAGGCGGTCGGTTTCACCTCCGCCATGACCTTGAAATCCTACAGGAGAGACGCCCACTTCGCTAAGAAGTGGAGAGGGGAGCCTTCCTGGCGGGGCGGCTACTTCGCCGCCGCCGGCTGGGCGGCCTGCGCAGCCTGCGTCGCGCCGCGCCGGAGCACGTAGAAGCTCCGCCGGGTCTGGAAGTCCTCGTCCTCGCGGGCGAAGACGGTGACCAGGTTGTTGCCCGGCTTGAGCGGGATGTCGGCCGAGAACTCCATCTTCGGGGAGGTCTGGTTCTCCGGGACCACCTTGAAGAAGACCTTCTTCTCGTTCACGAAGACGAAGACGTCGCGAAGCCGGGCGTCCGGGTCCGAGGACGGCGGGATCGCGGCGACGCCGGTGAGCCTGTAGGTGGCGCCGTCGACGACGGGGGCGCCGCGGCTCGGATCCGGATCGAGCGTGATCCGCGGCGGCTCGTGCTGCCACGCCGCTGCGATCGTTCCCTGTCGGGGGCCCTTCGCCGGCTTCACGTCTGGCTCCGCCGCGAACGCGAAGCGCCCCTTCCTCCACTCGACCCGATAGAAGTCGCCCACGCGGGCGTCGAACGGGAGGATCGCGCCGCGCTTCGCCGTGGCGATGGGCGCCGCGGACGCGCTGGCGCCGGAGCGGAGGATCGCCTCGGCCGCCTCGACGCGGATGGACCCCTTCGCCGGCTGCGTCGACGTCGCGTCGGCGGCGATTGGGAGCTCCACCTTCTCCTGCGTGAACTCGTCGTTCTTCTCGTCGACGACGGCGACGCGCAGCGGGAGCGTCTCGGTCTTGGAGCCCTTGCGCAGGTCGATCTGGAGCGAGGCGGTCCTGGTCTCGCCGGGGGCCATCGCGCCCAGCACGTCCCGCCCCTTCACGATGAAGGCCTTCTCGTCCCCGAGGTTCTTGAGCGACACGTAGGTCTTCTCGCCGCTCGCCCCTGGGCCGGCGTTGCGGACGTCGATCTTGACCGTGAAGGACTCGCCGCGCTGCGGGAGCCCATCGCCGTTCCCGCCCTTCGAGTCGTCGACCTGGAGGCTGAAGGCGAAGACCGGCTTCGGGATCTCCACGACGTGGAACGTCGTCTTGACGTCGGCCGGAGCCTTGCCGTCCGCGCCCTCGAAGTGGAGGGTCACCTCGTCGCGCCGGCTGTCGAAGCCCCTTGGGAGCTTCACCTGGACGCTCCACGAGCGCTTCTCCCCCGGCGGGATCGTGCCGAAGACGAACTCGCGCCGATCGAGGAGGAAGTTCTTCTCGGAGGTGGTCCAGGCGCGCAGCTGCCGGTAGGGCGAGTCGCCCACGTTCTCGACGGTGACGGTCCAGCGCACGGTGTCGCCGGCCCGCGCCTCGCGATCGCCCGACGGCGTGACGGTCACGTTCGCGCGCGGCGCCCCGCGGCTCGCCCCAGCCGACCAGTCGATCCCGAGGACCGCGAAGCGCTTGCGCAGCCGCTCGTCCTCCTGCGTCCGGCGCTCCTGCACGAGCCCCTTCGCCGCCTCGAGCAGCTTCGCCCGCTCGGCGTACGGGGCGCGCCCGAGGAGGTCGCGCGCGAACTGGATCTGGTAGTCCTCGACGAACTCGTCGGGGTTGGCCTCGCTCGCCTCGTCCTCGGCCTGCTCGGCCGAGATCTCCAGGTCGCCGGAGTGACCGTTGGCGGCGCCGGCGCCCTTCGCCACCTTCTCGTCGAGCACGTAGCGCAGCTCGAACGCCGGCTTCTCGGCGGTGCGGCGCGGCGCAGCGGCGGCGCTCTCCTTCTCGCCGCCCGGGTTGGTGAAGTGACCGTCGAGGTCCGCCTCGCCCATGGAGCGCGGCGGCGCGAAGTGCGTCACCTGGTCCTTCTGCACGCGACCCGGGAGGAGGAGCACGTCCGGCGTGATCCCGATCTCCTGGATCGAGATGTCGCCGGGCGTCAGGTACTGGGCGGTGGTGAGCTTGAGCGCCCCCTCCTCGTCCTTCGAGCCGGGCTCGACGAACTCGAAGAGCTGCTGCACCGAGCCCTTGCCGAAGGTCTGGCGGCCGATGACGAGCGCACGGCCGTTGTTCTTCAGCGCGCCGGCGACGATCTCCGACGCGGAGGCCGACGAGGAGTTGACGATCACGACCAGCGGGAGGTCGGCCAGGTCGTCGCGATCGGCGCCCGCCTCGCGCACCTCGCGCACCTTCTGCTTCGAGCCATCGCCCACCGTCTTCACGATGGTGCCGCGCGAGAGGAAGACGTCGGAGACGTCAGTGGCCTGGTCGAGGAGGCCGCCCGGGTTGCCGCGCAGGTCGAGGACGAACCCCTTGAGCGCGCCGCCCGCCGCCGCCGCCTGCTCCTCGATGGCCGTCTGGAGGTCGCGCGTGGTGTTCCCGGAGAACTGCGAGAGCCGGACGTAGCCGATGCCGCCGTCGAGCAGCTTCGCCTGCGAGACCGTCTCGTAGTTGATCACCTCGCGGGTGAGCTGGAGCCGCTTCGGCTCGGTCCAGCCGGCGCGCGAGACGGTGATCGCCACCTTCGTGTTGGGCCTGCCGCGCAGCCGGTCGACCGCGTCGTTCAGGTCCATGTTGATCGTGGACTGCTCCTCGATCTTGTTGATGAAGTCCTTGGCCCGGATCCCGGCCTTCTGCGCCGGCGTGTTCCGCAGGACGCGGACGACCGTCAGGTTCCCGTCCCGCATGGTGATCACGAAGCCGAGCCCGCCGAACTCGCCGCGGGTCGTCACCTTCATGTCGCGGTACTGCCTGGGCTCGAGGATGAGCGAGTGCGGGTCGAGCCGCTGCAGGAAGCCGTTCGAAGCCGAGTACTCGATCTGCTTCAGGTCCTCGTGCGCGACCAGGTGCTGCTGGACGAAGGACATCACCTCGCCGAGGAGCGTCCGCATCTTCCAGACCGTGTCGAGCCCCTGGATCGGGAACTCGCGCGAGGCGGAGCCGACCGTCACCTTCACCTTCTCGGAGCTGGCGTCGCCGTCGACCATCACCTCGGCCACCGTCCGCTCCATCGCCTGGAGCGCGCCGACGAACATCTGCTTCGGCTCGATGCGCGTGGGATCGACGTAGAAGTCGGTGACGTTCAGGATCGCCTTGGAGGCGATCAGGAGCTTGTCGAGCTGGTAGGGCCCCTGCTCGTCGGGCTTCGGCTGGAACGTCCCCGAGCCGCGGTAGGCGACGGTGGAGGCGGCGCCTGCCTCTGCCTTTGAGATGCCTTCGCTGGTGCCGAGGAAGAGCGCTGCAGCGGCCGCAAGGGTCGCGACGATTCTGAAGGGGCGGATCATTCTTGAGGGCGTCCGGGAGGCGAGGGCGGCGGGGAAAACCCGCTGACCGGTGGAGCATAGGGGGGCGCCCCACTGCGCGCAACCCGCCCGGATCTGACCAGATCGCAGTAGAGCAAAGTGCCTGCCACCGCGCCGACCGGGATCACGACGAGGTTGGCGAGCGGCACGAGGAAGAGGGCGCCGAGGACCGCGCCGAAGCCCAGCCCGAGCGGGCGGATGGATCGCAGCGCGGCGCGGACCTCCGAGAAGCCGTGGAGGTGACGCGCCATGGGGAGGTCGAGCCACTCGAAGGATGCCCAGGTCGCCGTCCACAGGAAGGCGAGGACGGGCCACGCCCCGGGGAGCAGGAGCGCCGGCGCGAGCAGCACGTACCCGGCGATGAGCAGGGTGACCCGCGCGAGCGCGTGCCAGACGCCGACCGTCACCTCCTTCGCCATGCGCCCGAGCCCACCCTCGTCGGCAGCGCCCAGCTCCAGCCGCTCGACCTTCGCAGAGAGCTGGTCGGCGAACGGCGCGGAGAGCGCGATGGGGAAGGCGACCGCGAAGGCGTAGAGGAGCGCGAGGAAGATCGCCGCGCGCGTCAGCCACCACAGGGCGGCTAGCCAGCCAGCGGGCTCGGCCCACCCGAGCCGCAGGAGCCAGCCGGAGAGGGGGCCGGCGGCGATGAGCCCGCCCACGAGGCCTACGAGCGTCAGCGCGATCGGCGCCAGCGCGAGCGACCAGAGCTCGCGCCGGTCGAGGAGGAGGCGCGCCGCGCGGAAGGGGAGGAGGGTGCCGGCGGCGAGGCGGGCGGCGCGGTTCTCGGGGAAGGCCATGGGCGGCGAGCGTAGCGCCGGTACGGGGCGGTGTCGCGTGGCGCGCTGCGCCGCGGATGTCGCTCGCGCTTCCAGGTTCCGTTCCATTGACGTATCGTCATCATCCTCGCGTTCATCGAGCGAAGGGGGATTTGAACCATGCGGGAACGGCCTGTCGCGATCGAAGCGTCCAGGTGGGCGAGGGTGGCGCTCGCCGCGCTCATCCTCGGTCTGGCTCCGTCCGTGCCCCTTGCGGCCGCCGTCACGACTGGCGACTGCGCCGGGATCGACGGGGTGCTCACGTCGGACTTCACCTGCACGGGTGACGTGAACTTCACGAGCACCACGACCCTCAGCCAGGTGAGCTACACGGTGAACGGCAACGTCACGGTGAGCGCCCTCGTAGGAATCGGCGCCTTTGGCGACGGCGCGCTCCGCGTGAAGCCGGTCACGGGCGTCCCGGGCTCCGGCGCCCTCGTCATCCCTTGGGGAGGGGCGCTCGTCGTCCATCCCGGCAACGGCGTCAGCTACGTAATCGAGGCGGAGACGCTCACGGTGAACGCGGGAGGCTCGATCAGCGCCAACTCGGGTGGGTGGAACGCGGGGTACGGCACCGCGCCCGGGGTCGCCGGCCTCGGCTCAGCCGGCGGCGGTGGCCATGGCGGCGCAGGTGGCAATGGGAGCGACGTCGGCCCCACCGGGCCCACCTACGGCGGCGCAGTCTATGACTCCGACTCCGGGCCGATCCTGCCTGGGAGCGGCGGAGGCTGCGGCTGGCGCGGTGTGGACTCCTACTCCTGCTACGGCGAGGGGGGCCGGGGAGGCGGCGCGATCACCTTCATCGTCGCCGGCGCGATGCGCGTCGACGGGAGCGTCGGCGCCTCAGGCTTGTTCGGCCGAAGCCAGCTCTACTCCGGCTACAACTATCACGGCGGCGGCGGGGCGGGCGGGAGCCTCTGGCTTAAGGTTGGGATGCTGGTGGGGACTGGCTGGTTTCAGGTGGACGGCGGCAGCGGCGCCGGCACGACCGCGGGGTCGGGCGCCTGCTCGGGCGGGGGCGGGGGCGGCCGGATTGCCGTCTCCGGGGAAGCCAGCGGCTTCACCGGCCGTGTAGACGTCCACGGTGGCGCTCGCGGGAACGCCTCGTCGACGAGGTGCACCGACGGCGCGGCCGGCACCTCCGTCCCCGCGGTGGGAACGTGCGCCGCCGACTCGTGCACGGTCAACGGCACCTGCTACGCGAAGTTCGGCGGCACTGGCTGCGCCTGCACCGCCGCCTACAGCGGTGATCGCTGCGAGCTCCGGTAACCCCTGCTTCCCCTCGCCCTGCCTGAACGGCGCGTCCTGCACCCCCTCGGGAAGCGTCGCGCTGTGCGGCTGCGCCGATGGCTTCACCGGCGACCTCTGCGAGACCAACGTCGACGACTGTGCCGTCAACCCTTGCCTCAACGGCGGCACGTGCGTGGACGGAGTGGGATTGGCGTCGTGCGTCTGCGGTGCGGGCTACGAGGGGACGAGCTGCGAGGCCGACGTGGACGAGTGCGCGGTGGCACCATGCCTGAACGGCGGTGCGTGCACGAACGAGGTCGGCAGCTTCTCGTGCGCGTGCATGGGCGGGTTCACGGGGAGCACCTGCGCAACTCCGCCGGGCGGCTCCACGTCCGGTGACGGCGGCGGGTGCGCCGCCGGAGGCGCTGGCCTCCTCTCGCTGCTCGCGGTCGCGCTGGCGCGCCTGGTCGTGTCGCTGCGCCGGCGGGCGGCCCGCGCGTAGCGGGACGGCGCGACGTCCACCTGTCTCCGACCTCGGCGGGGCGATCGAGGGCCGGGCCCCTCACCCACGGGCCTTGCCCCTCGCAGGTGGCGCGACGCGCGCACCGCGACTACATTCCCGCGGATGTCGCTCGACGCCAGCACCGGAGAATCGCCCCCAGTCCAGCGGGTCGAGGAGCTGGCGGAGTGGTTCCGCGCGCGCGAGCGGCCGCGGCCCGAGTGGAAGGTGGGGCTGGAGCACGAGAAGATCGTGCTCCGTGCCGGGACGCTCGAGCCGGTCCCGTACGACGGCCCCGCTGGTGTCGGCGCGATCCTGGGCGCCTTCGAGCGGTACGGCTACACCCCCTTCATCGAGGACGGTCACGTCATCGCGTCGCAGAAGCGGGGGCTCACGGTCTCGATCGAGCCCGGCGGCCAGATAGAGCTCTCGGGCAGGCCGTTCGCCGACGTCCACGTCGTCTCCGCGGAGCTCGATCGCCACCTGGAGAAGTGCCGCGCCATCGCCGCGGACCTCGGGATCGAGTTCCTCGCCGCCGGCTACCGGCCGTGGGGCACGGCGGCGACCGTCCCGTGGATGCCGAAGAAGCGGTACGACGTGATGCGCCCGTTCCTGGCCGCGCGCGGCCGGCTCGCCGAGGACATGATGGCGATGACCGGCTCGACCCAGGCCTCCTTCGACTTCGGCTCCGAGCGGGACATGGCCGAGAAGCTCCGCGTCGCCTTCGCGATCCAGCCGGCCATCACCGCGCTCTTCGCCAACTCGCCGATCGTCGACGGGCGGGAGTCGGGGTGGCTCTCGTACCGCGTGAAGGTCTGGGAGGAGACCGACCCGGCGCGCTGCGGGATCCCGGCCTTCCCGTTCACTGCCGGCTTCGAGGGCTCGGCCTACCGGGCATATGCGGAGTGGGCGCTCGACGTGCCGGTGGTCTTCCTCCGGCGGGACGGCAGGTACGTCGAGACCGGGGGCCGGACGTTCCGGGCCTTCCTCGCCGAGGGGATCGCCGGCGAGCGGCCGCGCATTTCGGACTGGGAGGACCACCTCTCGACGATCTTCCTCGACGTGCGGGTGAAGGGGGTCGTCGAGGTGCGGGGAGCCGACGCCGGAGGCCCCGAGATGATCCGGGCGCTCCTCGCCTTCTGGAAGGGGATCCTCGTACGACCGCGCCTCGCGCGCGTGGGCGTGGGACCTGGTGAGGCGCTGGTCGATCGACGACCGGCGCGCCCTGGCGCGCGACGCCGGGCGCGAGGGGCTGCGCGCGGCGACGCCCGACGGGCGCAGGCTCGGCGAGCTCGCGGGCGAGCTGCTCGACGCGGCGAAGCTGGGGCTCTGCAGGCAGCACTGCTGCGGCGATCGCGGCGAGGACGAGCGGGTCTGGCTGGCGCCGCTGGCCGAGCGGGTCGCCTCGGGGCGCACGCCGGCAGACGACGCCCTGGACGCGTTCAGGCAGGGCGGGGACCGGGCGCTCGCGGCCCACCTGCGCTGCGCCTGAGCCCGCGCTCCTTCCGCGCCGGGTGCGCTCGCGCGGGTGGCCGCGTGCGCCGCCCCGGTCGACGCGGGTGGCGTGAGCCGATTGACGGTGGGGCGCGCGGATGGGCTAGCATCGGGCCCCATGCGCTCGCTCGCTCTCCTCCTGGTCCTGGCCGCGGCCAGCCCCGCCGCCGCCGCCGACGCGAGGCCCAGGCTCGCCATCCTCGACTTCGCCGCCAACGGGGCCTCGAAGGAGCTGACCTCTGCGGCGAGCAGCGCGGCCGCCAACGAGGTCGACCGGCTCGGCGTCTTCAGGATCATCACCGCGGATGCCATCCGCGACATGCTCGCCTTCGAGAAGCAGCGTCAGATGCTGGGCTGCGCCGACACCGGCTGCATCGCCGAGATCGGCGGCGCGCTCGGCGTCGACTACATCATCTCCGGCAAGGTGACCCGCATCGGCGCCGCAGCGGGGCTCCCGGAGACATTCAACATCGACATGACGCTCTCCAACGTCAAGAAGGGGCAGCGGGAGGGGTCGGTGGTGGAGGCGGGGAAGTCGGAGGGGGAGATCCTCGGCAAGGTCGGGAGGGCCGCCCATAAGCTGGTGGCGAAGATCCTGGCGGGGAGGGCTGGGTCCCTGGTGGTGTCGGTCGCCGAGGCGGGCGCGGTGGTCAGGATCGACGACCAGGTCCGCGGCACGACGCCGCTCCAGGGGCAGATCTCGCTCCCCTCCGGTCCTCACCTCCTCCTGGTCGAGAAGCAGGGGTTCGTCGCGTACCAGAAGGACGTCCAGATCGAGCCGGGCAGGCTCGTCGAGGAGCGCGCGACGCTCGTCCCGAGCCCCGACTTCATCAGGGACTACGAGTCGAGGCAGGGGAAGCTGCGCTTCGGCGCGTGGGCAGCGACGGGCGTCGCCGTCGCCGGGCTGGCGGTGGCCGTGTGGGGGCAGGTGGACGCGAACCGGCTCTACGGCAACGAGAGCACCCCCGACACCTTCCTCCATGCGCGGCGGAAGTTGCTCGATGGCGACGAGTCCTTCCGTGACCAGGCGACCTCGCTCAAGCGCGACGTCGAGCAGCGCCAGCTCATCTCGGCCATCGGCGCCGGGGTCGGCGGCGCGGCTGCCATCGCGTCGGTCTACTTCTGGGTGGCCGGCGACGACCCGAACCGCTACGGCCGCTACCGGGAGGGCTCGGCGCGCCTGGACGTGGTGCCGGCGCCCGGCGGTGCGTTCGCGACGCTGACGCTCGGTTTCTAGGCAGCTTCGGCGGCCGCTACATCCGCGTACCCTCTTCACGGTACGTGGCGTCAGGGGACGCGCGCCGTGAGAGGTCGTCGTGCTCTAATCGGCCCCGACATGACCACGGCGCTCCTCCTCACCATCGCATTCCTGGCAGTCGATCCGGCAGCGTCCTCGAAGCCAGAGGCGTCCGCCGCCGACGCACCCACCACCGCTGCGCAGCCGGCGTCGAGCGCGCCAGCCGACGCGGCAGCAGCGCAGCCAGCGCCCGCTGCGCCCGAGGATCAGCCGGCGACCGCCGCCGCGCCTGACGCGGGCGGTTCCGGCGCCGCCTCGACCTCCCGGCTCCCTCACCGCTGCCATCGAGCCAGCCCCCAGCCCGCCCACGGTCGCGCCGCCGGCAGCGGTCGAAGCCGCCCTGCGCCGACCGCCCCGAGGTGGCGGAGGCGGCCGCCAGCGCGACCGACGCGGTCGCGCCGGCGCCGGCGCGCCGCAGCCGTGCCCGCGGCTGCCACGCCCACCACCTGCCCAAGCCCGCGCCCCCAGCGGTCGCCCCGCCGGCGCTCGTCGAGCAGGTCGCCAGTCCGGCGGCCCCCGCTGCGGCCGCCGCGGCTGCGGCGGAGTGCCCAGCCGTGCCGGAGTGCCAGTGCGCCAGGCCGAAGCGCCCGACCAACTGGGGGCTCACGCTCGATGGCGGCTTCCCGGACGCGGCAGGGGTCGGGCTCCTCTACCGCCCGTGGTACTGGCTGAGGCTCGAGGCGGGCGGGACGACGACCGTCTACGCCTCGAACGGCTATCGCGTGGGCGTCAGCCTCGTCCCCTTCAACTTCGCCATCACCCCCGCCCTGACCTTCAACTACGGGAGGGCCCTCGAGACCGACTGGAATCCGATGCTCCAGAAGTTGGGCGCGTCCGATCCGGACCTCGAGCCAGTGCTCCGCAAGTTCGGCTACCAGTACGTGGACGCGCACCTGGGGCTGGAGCTCGGCGCGCCGCGACGCTTCGTCTTCTTCGTGCGCGCCGGGCTCACGCAGCTCTGGACCACCGTGCACGGCCTGACGGCCGCGGCCGCGACCGCGATCGAGGACGCGTCCATGTCGGCGACGATCTCCGACACGAAGATCACCATGCGCGTGCCGTCGGTGAAGTTCGGCTTCCTCGTCTACTTCTTCTAGGGATCACCATGAACCGGATCGTAATCGCTGGGGTGTTGGCGTTCGCTGGCGGCTGCAACCTCCCGCTCATCATGCTGGAGATCGAGGCGCCGGAGGTCTGCGTCACGAACGTCGTGGACATCGACGCGACCGACATGGCGGCCGGTGTCTCGGGGACGAACGAGCTGCCGTCGGAGATGGCGGCGAAGCTCGCGGCCGAGCTCGGCACGGAGATCACGATCGACGACAACGTCGTGGATCTCCCGGCGGAGGCGAAGGACCTGCTGGACCTCGACGTGCAGATCAAGCTCGTCAGGATCACCGCGCTCGCGCCTCACGCGGACGCGCTCGATCTGGCCAACCAGCTGCTCATCCGCGTCGTCCCACCCGCGGACTCGGGGCTCGCGCCGAAGGAGATCCTGTCCTTCACGCGCGACCCGCTGGCGCCGTCCGGGACCCCGGTCGAGGCGACCGGCCAGGAGCTCAACCTCGCCGAGTACCTATACTCGGGGCAGCTCAGGTTCGACTACGCCATCGACGCGGCAGTCGTCGTGGCCGAGCCATGGCAGGCGGAGGTCACGACCTGCATCAAGACCCGCGGCTACGTGGACGCGTCGATCGACGACGCGCTGAGCCTGTAGCCCCTCGCCCTCACACCTCGCCACCGGCGAGGAAGTGCTCGACGCGTGCGGCCAGCTCGTCCGGGCGGCTGTTCTTGCGCACCCATCCGTCTGCGCCCGACTCCTCCGCGAGCCGCGCCAGATCCTCCTCCGAGCGCGTGGAGCAGAGCAGGATCGGCCGGTCCAGCCGCTTGGTGTCGCGCAGCCAGGGGATGAGATCGGTGCCGACGATCTCGGGCAGGTGGACGTCCAGGAGCAGGATGTCCGGCCGCATCCGGTCGAGCGCCGCGTCCAGGTCGGAGAGATCGCGCGCCGTGATCACCTCGTAGCCCCTCCGCCCGAGGGCGGCGCTGATGACCGCGCGCGCGGTCGCGCTGTCGTCGAGGAGCAGGACTCGGGGCTTCCGGCCGGGGAATGGGTTCATGCGCGGAGGAGCAGCTCGGTCGTGTGCTGGAAGGCCTTCACCGTCAGCGGCTTCTGCATCGTCACCGCGAACCGGTCCTCGAGCCGCGCCGTGCGCAGTCCCGAGAGGAGCACGAGGGGCAGCTTCTGGTAGCCTTCGTGGGAGCGGATGCCGTCGATGAGCGCCTCCTCGGCGCCTCCGACCGCGTCGCAGTCGATCACCGCGAGCTGCCGCGTACGGCTCGCCATCGACGCGACGAAGCCGTCGGGCGTCGCGCAGGCGTCCAGCTTGAGGCTCCACTTCTCGCCGAGGTTCCCCGCGACCTTCGCGAGCGCGCTCGACAGGATCTGCCGGAGGACGGCGTTGGGCTGCAGCATGGCCACGGCGAGCACCGGGGCGGGGGTGTAGCGGAGGGCCGGCGTGAGCGCCGGCGTCATCGAGGCGCCGAGGGCGGACGGCGCGTCGAGGAAGCGCTCCAGGTGCTCGCAATCCTCGGGCGTCGCCCCGGCGAGGACCATGCCGACCAGGCGGGAGGTGGCGAGCCTGGTGACCCAGCGGACCTCGCCGCTGGCGCGGACCGTGATCGCCTCGGCCTTCGCCTCGATCACGACGTCCACCGCGTCGCCGACCTCGACCGCCTCCGGGGTGCGCGCCAGGAGGCCGCGCGTGAGCTGCGGAAGGCGGTCGCGGCCGATCTCGGCCGCGGTCCGGTAGCTCAGGCTGATCGTCACCCGCCCCTTCACCGGCGGCATACCCGTCAGGCTCGTATCGGATGCCAAGGCTGCCCCCACGGCGCATCGGGTGTGACTGCTGGGTAAGTGAACGTTTAAGTCGTACGGGATGCGCGCTGACACCGCGAGTCCCGCGACGCATGGACACAGCCCTGCCTACAGCGGCTCCACGCCGGCCACGGGCAGCCAGCCCTCCAGCCCGCCGTCGAGCCGGACCAGGACGAAGCCGCCGGACTGCCTCACGACACGCGCGCGCGTTCCCTCGTGGAGCTCGAAGGCGGCCTTCAGCGCCGGAGAGGGTCCCTCCCGAACCGGCGTGGACGGCGCGACGAGGATCGCGAGGGGGAGGCGGCGGTCTCGCGCCCGGCCGGCGACGAGGATGCAGGCCGGCGAGGACGCCGAGCGCCGAGAGGAGCGCCAGCGCGGACAGCGTCCGCCTCATCCGGCCGCCGACGCGAGGGCGCAGCGCGAGCGCGCCCCAGAGGAGCCACCAGGGGAGCAGGAAGATGACGACCGCGACCCCGTCGCTGGTCCTCTCGACGACCCGCGCGAGCAGCGTCGGCTCGCCCGCGAGCGCGCGGTCGGGATCCTCGGTCCGGGCGGCGCGCAGGTTCGCGCCGCGCGTCCTCGTCCCAGGGATCGAGCCGCAGCGCCCGCTCCCAGCTGGCGACGGCCCGGCCGCGGAGTCCGAGCCGGGCCTGTGCGTTGCCGAGGTTCAGGTGGAGGGACGGCGAGGCGAACCCGTCCTTCACGAGCGCGTCGTACTCGCTCGCGGCGCCCGAGAAGTCACCGGCGCGGTAGAGGGCGTTGGCCTGCTCGAACCGCTCGGGCGGGGAGGCGGGAGCTGACGACGCGAGGAGGAGGGCGATGAGGAGCGTCACGTGCGCCCTCCCGGTCCCGGCGTCCAGTCCGCCTCTTCGAGCATCGCCATCGTCTCGGCGGCGGCGGCGAGCAGCGGCGCTCCGGGGGCGCTGCCGCCGAACCGGGCCGCGTCGCACGCCTCGAGCGTCTCGAGGAGGGCGCGGACGGCGGGTGGGTGGGCACCGCTGGCCGTGAGCGAGGCTGCGAGCAGGTCGCGGGTGAGGCCGGTGACCGGGCGCCCCAGCTTGTCGGCGGCGAACCCGGTCAGCGTCCGCTCGAGCTCGGCGACGAACCCGGGGAGGTCGCCCGCCCTCAGCCGACGCTCGGCGGTCGAGAGGCGGCGCCGCGCCGCGCGGACCGCGCCGCGGACCCGCCGCGCCGCGGCGCCGGCCCGTGCTACGCTCCCGAAGCCGGTCCGACGCGAGGAGGAACGCGAAGCCGGCCGGGGGGAGGAAGACGAGGAGCAGGAAGGAGGGCCGTCGCCATGGGGGCGCCGCCTTACGCTCGAGCGCGTCGCCGGATCTCGATGGGGCGGAGCCCGGCGGCGAGGGCGTCGGCGCCGGCGGCGGGGGCGGGTAGCCCGCGCCCGGCGGAGACCGGGACGCGCAGCTCCGCCGTCCGCGCGACCTGGTAGCGGCCCGACTTCACGTCGAACCAGGGCAGCGAGACGGGCGGTATCACCAGCTCGCCCGCGCGGTCCGGGACGACGAGCGTCTCGACCGTCCGGCTCCCGGCGACGCGGCCACCCGCTGGGGCGAGCTGCTCCGACGACGTCGGCTCGAAGCGGCGCGTCCCGGCGATGGGCGGCAGGGGCGGCAATGACCAGGCGCGGACGTTCCCCGAGCCGCGCGCGGTGAGCCGCAGGGCGAGCGGCTCACCGGCCGGGAGCTCCGGCTCGGAGGGCGCGAGCTGAAGCGCGAGGCTCCCGACGTTGACGCTCTCGAACCCCGACGGCGGGTTCGGAGGGAGCGGCCGTACCTCCAGCGCCACGGGGGCGCTCCGGCGGCGTACCTGCTCGACCCTCCGGAACGGATCGAAGAGCCGGTTGCCGCTCAGGACCTGCACCGTCACGTCGGCCTGGAAGGGATCGATCGTGAGCTTGCCCGCTCGCGTCGGGAAGAGCGCGACCCGCTGGACGAGGAAGCTCACGAGCGGGATGCCGTTCACCACCCGCCGCCGCGGCTCCAGCCGCGGCGGGACCTCCACCGGCTCGGCCCAGAAGCCGTCGTAGGCCGGTGGCTTGAAGCCGTCGATCCCCAGCACGCCCACGGGCGAGACGAGGAAGACGGACGCAGTCACCTGCTCGCCCAGCCATGGGTGCTTCCGGTCCACCTGGACCTCGAGCCAGAGGTCGCGCTCCCAGCCGCGCCAGGCGGCGCCGGGAGGCCCAGGCTGCGCAGCCGCGGCCGGGCGCGTCCCGAGGAGCGCTACGACCGGCAGGAGCAGCGCGAGGGCGCTACCAGTCCTTCTCGACATCGCGCCTCCTCGCCTCGCGCCGCCGCCAGGCTCCCGGCGGCAGGTTCCGCTCCCGCGCCCTGACCGCGTCGAGCAGCCGCTCCGCGTCCTGCCTCGACGTCGGCTCCCCGGCGACCGCGCGCCCGGCCTCGCCGCCCTGCTGCCCCTCCTCCGCGCGGGCAGACGCTGCTCCCTGCTTCGTGCCGCGTGCGTCCGGCTCGCGCGCCCGCTCACCGGCGTCGGGGGTGCCTCTCGTCGACGCGTCCTTCGTCTCCGGGCGCTCCGGCGCCCCGGCCTTGTCGCCGCGCTCGTCTGGCGAGCCGCCGCGCTCTCGCCGCGGGCTCGTCGCGCTGTCCGGCCTTCGCCTCGCGCCGCTCCGGCTCGTCCCTGGCGCCGCCGCTCCGCTTCTCCTCGCTCCGCCGCCGCAGCAGCACCTCGAGGTTGAACCGCGCGTCCTCGTTCGACGGATCGCGGGCGAGCGCGTCGGCGAACGCCCGGATGGCGCCCGTCGCGATCCCCCGTCGCGTCGAGCGCCGCCCCGGCGTTCTGGAGCGCGCGCGACGCGAGCGGTCCGCTGCCCCGCTCGGCGGCGCGGCGCAGGGCCGACAGCGCCTCGGCCGTCCTGCCCTGGCGCAGGAGCCCGATGCCCCGGTCGTAGTCGAGCTCCGGCCTCTGTCCGACGGCGTGCTCCGCGGCCTCGTATCGCTCCAGCGCTCCCTGGTGGTCCCCCTGCAGGAGCCGCTCGTTCCCTGCCCGGACGTCGGGCTGCTCGCGAGTGAACGGCGCGGCGGAGAGCCAGAGCGAGGGGAGCAGGAGGAGGGCGGGGGCGAGATCCATCGTCCCCCTCACCGTGGCAGCGCCTATCGCGCGCCTCCCCCGCGGGGGCGGGGGAGAGGCGGCGACTCGACGGGCTGGCCTCGCGGAGGAGCAGCCCCGCGAGGAGGAGCAGGAAGCCCGGGAAGGCCGCGACCGCGTAACGGTCCTCGTAGGTCACGGTGATCCGCTCGCCCAGCTCGCTCCGCTCCAGCTCGTCGAGCGCGGCGACGAGGGCGTCGAGCCCGCGGCCGGCGTCGCCGACGAAGAAGAGGCGTCCCCCGCCGCGGTCGGCCACGAGCCTCAGCGTCGTCTCGTCGAGCCGTGTCGTGACCGTCTTCCCGTGCCTGTCGCGGCGCCAGCCAGTCACCTCTCCGCGGTCGTCGACGATCGGGATCGGCGCCCCTTCGGTCGTCCCCACTGCGAGCGCGTGCACCCTGACGCCGGCGTCGGCGAGCGCTCGCGACGGCGTCGAGCACCTTGCCGTCGTGGTCCTCGCCGTCCGAGACGAGCAGGACCACCCTGCTGCGGGAGCCGCGCTCCGCGCCGTCGAGCAGCTCCTTCGCGCCGAGCAGCGCGTTCGCCAGGGCGGTCCCCTGCTGCGGCACCGAGCCGGGACCGACGGAGCGCAGGAACAGGCGCGCGGCCTCGTAGTCGGTCGTGAGCGGGCACTGGACGAAGGCCTCGCCGGCGAAGACCACGACGCCGACGCGGTCACCCTTCAGCCGCTCCAGCAGCGCTCCCACCTCGAGCCGGGCGCGCTCCAGCCGGCTGGGGCGGACGTCCCGCGCCTCCATCGAGCGGGAGACGTCGAGCACCACGACCACGTCGGCGCCGTAGCGGCTGGAGAGCTCGGTCCGCGTGCCGCACTGCGGCTGCGCGAGGGCGACCGCGAGGAGCGCGAGGCCGGACAGCGAGAGGGAGAGGCGGGCGGCGGGGCGGGAGAGGTTCGCCTCGGGGGCCATGCGCCCGGCGAGCGCGCCGCAGGCCTCCCGGAGCGCGCGCCGCCTGCGCAGGAGCGAGCGGACCGCCAGGGCGCCGAGGAGGGCGACGGCGGCGAGGAGCCAGAGACGCTGGGGGGCAGCGAGCCGGATGGCGTACCCGAGCAGGGAGAGCTGGGTCACGGGAAGCTCCGGAAGCGCCAGAGGCGGAGCGCGATCGCGGCGGCGGCGAGCCAGAAGGCAGCGAGGAGTGGCACGGGGAAGAGCTCGCGGGTGCGGCTGCCTCCACCGAGCTCGAAGACGCGGGTCTTCTCCATGCGGTCGAGGACGGTCTGGAGCCCGTGCTCCAGCGTCTCGCGATCGGTGGCGTTGGCGTAGGCGCCGCCGGTCGTCTCCGCGATCTGCCGCAGCAGCGCCGGGTTGATGGGGAACTCGCGCCGCTCCCAGACCGTCTCCCCGAAGAGGTCGACGCCGACCGGATAGGGGACGAGCCCGCCCTTGCCGACCAGGATCGGGAAGACGCGAATCCCGAGCGCCTTCGACATCCCGGCCGCCTCGAGTGGCGAGATCTGGCCGGCGTTGTTGTCCCCGTCCGTCATCAGGATGATCACCTTGCTGCGCGCCTCCGACTCGCGCAGCCGGTTCACCGCCGTGGCGATGGCGTTGCCGATCGCCGTCCCGTCCTCGATGACCCCGAAGCGGAGCCGGTCGACGAGGTCGCGCAGGATCCCCTGGTCCAGGGTCAGCGGCGCCTGCGTCCAGGCGTCACCGGCGAAGACGACGAGGCCGATCCGGTCCGTCCGGCGGCGCCCCACGAAGTCCTTCAGCACCTCCTTGGCGACGTGGAGCCGGTTCTCCGGCTCGAAGTCGGCCGCGCGCATGGACGTGGAGAGGTCGAGCGCGATGACGATGTCGATCCCTTCGACCGCCGCGTCACCGGCCTTGCGCTCGCGCCCCTGCGGCCGCGCGAGCGCGAGGGCCGCCAGGGCCAGGGCGAGGACGACCAGCCCCTCAGGCAGCCACGCCACGCGGGCGAGGGGGCTCCGCCACGTCGAGGCGAGGAGCGCGGCCCGCGGGTGGCGCAGCCGCGGGACGCGGCGCCGCTCCAGCCGCAGCACCGCGATGGCGAGCGGGACGGCCGCGAGGAGGAGCAGGGCCCAGGGACGCGCCAGGTGGAGGCTCTCGGCGCCGCTCACCGGGCCTCCCGCGGGGCGGCGGGTGAGCGCGGCCGCGTGCGCTCGAGGAGCGCTCGCGCGAACGCCATGGCCTCGACGACCTCGGCGGCGCTCGCCGGGGCGCGGGCGAACTTCACCAGGTCGGCCGACCCGAGGAACGCGCGGAGCGCGTCCAGGTCGAGCCGCGGATCGGGCTGGAAGGAGAGGCGCGCGAGCAGCTCCGCGCTCGTCAGGTCGAGGGCGTTCTGGCCGGTGATGGCGCCGAGGTACTCGCGCACGTGGCCGGAGAGCCGGGAGAAGTGGGCCAGGCCCGGGAGGCGTCCCTCCTCCAGCGCCGCCAGCTGCCTCGAGAAGCGCTCGTGGGGTGGGAGCGGCGGTCGCTCCTCCACGAGCGCCGCGCGCCGGCGCCAGGCGAGCAGGCTCCACCAGGCAGCGGCCCCAAGGAGCGTGGCGGCGAGGAGCCCGGCCCCGAGGGGCCAGTTCGGCACGTGGAGCGGCGCGGGCGGCGCGAGGTCCTTCAGCGCCAGCGAGCCCGGCGGAGTGGCTGGGTCGAGGACGCCGGCGCCGCTGACGGTGGGGCCCGGGACGCGCAGCTCTCGCCCACCCTCGGGGGTCTCTGCGCGCAGCCGCAGCTCGGGCAGGTCGTGCGCCCCCAGATCGAAGAGTGCCAGACGCAGCGCGCAGGTCGTGACCGCCGTCCCCCCCTCCTCGCGGCGGGGGCAGCCTCCGCCGAGGAAGCGGAAGGGCTCCATGGTGAGCGCGGCAGGGAGCGAGTATCGCTCCGCGGAGCCGTGCCGGATCTCGACCGTCAGCTCGAAGGGCTCGCCCAGCCGCACCTCCCGCTTGTCGAGCCGTACCCGGACCGATGGCTCGGAGGGTGGTGGGGCGGCGGGGTCGGCCGCCGGTGCGCCGGGAGCCGAGGCGAGCAGCGCGAGCAACGTCGAGACGCCCCTCACGAGCGCCTCCTCGCGCGCGCCTTGAAGAAGGCGGCGAGCGGGGTGACGTAGTCGGCGTCGTCGGCGCTCACCTGCGCTGCGTCGAGGTCGAGCCTGGCGAAGAGCCTCCGCAGCCGATCGTCCCCGGCGCGCAGCGCAGCCTCGTAGCGCCGCCGCCCGCCTCCGTCAGAGAGGTCGATCCGGATCGTCTCGCCGGTCTCGGGGTCCTCGATCCAGGCGAGGCCGTACGGCGGCAGCGCGGACTCCAGCCGGTCGCCGAGCCGAATGGGGACCAGATCGTGCTTGCTCGCTGCGACCCTGAGGGCACGCTCGAAGCCGAGCGGTCGCCCGTCGCCCGGCGGAGCAGCCGCCCCGCCCTCCTGGAAGTCGGAGAGCAGGAACGCGACCGCGCTCCGCTTGAGCGCGCGCCTGAGGAACTCGAGCGGCGCCGCGATGGACGTGCCGCGCCCCTCGGGGCGGAAGCGCAGGATCTCCGAGACGAGCCTCAGGGCGTGGCGCCGCCCCTTGCGCGGCGGGACGAACCGCTCGACCCGGTCGGTGAAGAGGAGCAGCCCGACGCGGTCGCCGTTGGCGACGGCGCTGAAGGCGAGGAGAGCGGCGATCTCGGCGGCCACCTCCGCCTTGGTCCGGTCGCGCGAGCCGAAGTCCGTGGAGCCGGAGAGGTCCGCGAGGACCATCACCGTGAGCTCGCGCTCCTCCACGAACCGCTTCACGTGGAGGTGGCCGGTCCGGGCGGTGACGTTCCAGTCGATGGCGCGCACCTCGTCGCCCGGCGTGTAGGCGCGGACGTCGCTGAAGGACATCCCCCGCCCCTTGAAGACGGAGTGGTACTGCCCCTGCAGCCGGTCCTGGACCGCCCGCTTCGTGGCGATCTCGATGCGGCGGATCCGCTGGGCAAACCCTCTCCCCCAGGCCGTTGGGGGAGAGGGCAGGGGTGAGGGGGATGTCACGGCACCTCGACCCTGTCCAGCACCCGCGAGATCACCTTCTCGGGCGTGATCTCCTCGGCCTCCGCCTCGTAGGTGAGCGTGATCCGGTGGCGCAGCACGTCGTGCGCGATCGCCTTCACGTCCTCGGGCGTCACGAAGGCCCGGTGGCGCAGGAAGGCGTGGGCGCGCGCCGCGAGGGAGAGGTAGAGGGTGGCGCGCGGCGACGCGCCCCACTCCACGAGGGGCGCGAGGTCGGCGAGCCCGGCTGCGCGCGGATCGCGCGTCGCGAAGACGAGGGCCACGACGTAGTCCTTCACCTTGTCGTCGACGTAGATCCTGTGGACGACCGCGCGCGCCGCGGCGAGGTCCGCCGTCGAGACCACCTTCCTCGCGCGTGGCGGCGCGGCCACCGCCATCCGGTCCATGATGAGCCGCTCCTCCTCGCGGGTCGGGTAGCCCACCTTCACCTTGAGCATGAAGCGGTCGATCTGCGCCTCGGGGAGCGGGTAGGTCCCCTCCTGCTCGATCGGGTTCTGCGTCGCGAGGACGATGAACGGGTCGGGCAGCGCGAAGGTCTTGTCGCCGAGCGTCACCTGCCGCTCCTGCATCGCCTCGAGGAGCGCCGACTGGACCTTCGCGGGCGCACGGTTCATCTCGTCCGCGAGCACGATGTTGGCGAAGACCGGCCCCTGCTTCGGGAAGAAGGACTGGCTCTTCGGATCGTAGATCTGCGTGCCGACCACGTCGGCCGGGAGCAGGTCCGGGGTGAACTGGATCCGGCTGTAGCTCGCCTCGATGGCGTCGGCGATCGTCCGGACGGCCAGCGTCTTCGCGAGCCCGGGCACCCCCTCGAGCAGCACGTGGCCGCTGCCGAGGAGCCCGATGAGGACCCGCTCGACCATGTAGCGCTGGCCGACGATCACCCTGCCCGTCTCGTCGACGAGCCGGTCGACGAAGGCCGACTGGGCGTTCACCTCCTCCGCGATCGCCCCGATCTCGCTGTTCATCCCGTCCGCCTCCCGCGTGAACCCCGGAATGTAGACCGGGAAGGGCGGGGGCGGGAGGGGCGGCTCGCCCATGAGCTGTGGCATCTGCGCGCTTGCGGTGTCACTCCCCGTCTGGAAGAGTCCGCGACCGGACCGCATCCAGCGGACGCTCGCTTGCCTGTTCGGCTCCGGCAATCTCGCGTGCCAAGGGGGAGACACGTGTTCGAACACGATGAGCCGTGCGTGAGGAGTGCGACGAGCTCGCCCGTCGGGGAGACGAAGGGCCGTGGGGTCCTCGCGGTCGGCGCGGCGCTCCTGGTGCTTGCGGTCGTGCTCTTCGGGAGCGGCGCGAAGGATCGGGCGTCGTTCGCGAGTTCGAACGTCGCGGGAGCGTCGCGCGGCGTGGCCGGAGCATCCGGGCGTGCTGGTGGCGGGTACGTGCCCGGTGGACCGGCGAGCCCCGGCCCTGGCGGATCCCTGGCCGGGCAGGGGCCCGCGGCGACGATCGACCTCGGTGCGATCATCGGGCAGGTCCACTTCGCCTTCCGGCAGCGGGACGGGGAGTGGCGCGGCGGCCACACGACGTACGAGACCGTGCTGCACGACGGCGGCGAGCTGGAGGTGACCCCAATCAATCACCCGGACGCACGTCCCGCCGGAGCGGAGGCGCCGCTCGGGTCGATGCCGACGGATCCCGCCGAGCTGGACGCGCGGATGTCACGCAGACGGGAAGAGGTGGTGGGGAGCGGCGTGAGGTTCGCGCCATCGCGGGTGGAGCGCGGGGGAGCGCTGGCGCGGGTGAATGCTGCGGATGGAACGGTCCTGGAGGTCGGCGGGATCGCGATCTCGACGGCCGTGGGCTCCCAGGAGTCCCCCGCGGTGGCGTGGGACGGGACGAACTACCTGGGCGCTCTGGCAGGACGGGCGTGCTGCGCGTCCTACGACCTCTACGGCGCGCGGGTTCGGGGTTCTGATGGGACACCTGGTGCTGGACCCCGTGGGGATCGCCATCTCGCGGGCGGCCAATCAGCAGTACTACCCCTGCGGTGGCGTGGAACGGGGCGAGCTACCTGGTCGTTGGACTGGACAACCGGGGCACGACCTACGACATCTACGGCGCGAGGGTGAGCGGGACGCATGGTGCGGTCCTGGACGCGAACGGCATCGCCATCTCGACCGCGGGACGAGACCAGTACAACCCCGCGGTCGCCTGGGACGGCACGAACTACCTGGTGGGTGCCTGGCAGGACTACCGGAGCGGGGGGAGCTACGACATCTACGGTGCGCGGATAGGGGGGACGGACGGCACGCTCCTTGACGCGGCCGGGATCGTGATCTCGGCGGCGGTGAACGCCCAGGAGTACCCCGCGGTGGCGTGGGATGGGGCGAACTACCTGGTGGCGTGGCAGGACCGCCGCGGCAGCGTCGAGTGGGACGTGCGCGGCGCGCTGTTGACGAGCGCGGGCGCGTTCGTCCCGGACAAGGGCGACTTCGCCATCTCGACGGGGACCGGTCATCAGCTGTCCCCCGCGGTGGCGTGGGACGGGACGAACTACCTCGTGGTCTGGAAGGACTCCCGAAACGGAACGGACTTCGATGTCTTCGGAGCGCGCGTCTCGGGCGCGGACGGTGCGACCCTCGACGCGACCGGGTTCGCGATCTCGGCGGCGTCCAGCGACCAGGGCTGGCCGGCGCTGGCCTGGGCCGGGGCACCTACCTGGTGGTCTGGGAGGATTACCGGAGCGGGGTCTCCTGGGACGTCAACGGCACGCGGGTGAGGGGAACGGACGCCAGCGTGCTGGATGGCTCGGGGTTCGCCATCACGATGGCCTCGAATCTACCTGGTGGTCTGGCAGGACTATCGGAACGGCGCCTACGACGACATCTACGCCGCGCGGGTCGACGGGATCACCGTTGCGACGGTCCTCGACCAGGCCGGCATCGCAGTCTCGACGGCCACGAGAGGCCAGGCCTCCCCGGCGGTCGCCTGGGCCGGCGTCGACTACCTGGTGGTGTGGCAGGACGGGCGGAGCGGCACGTCAGACGACATCTACGGCGCCCGGGTGAGCGGGATGGACGGAGCAATCCTCGACGCTGAGGGAATCGCGATCTCCACCGCCACGAAGAACCAGGCCCGTCCCGACGTGGCGTGGGACGGGACCAACTGCCTCGTGGTCTGGCAGGACAACCGCGGAGGGACGCCCCACGACGTCTACGGCGCGCGGGTGACCGGCCTCGGCGCAGGGCGCGATGCAGGCGGCCTTCTCGTCAGCGGCGCGCCGCCTGATGAACAGAACGTGGCGGTCGCCTCGTCCGGTCCGGGAAGCTTCCTGGTGGTCTACGATGGCCTCGATACGCGGTGAACGACGGCACGGTGGACTCCGCGCTTGCGACGGTCTCGATCACCGTCACAGCCGCCAACGATACTCCGGTGGCAGTCGCACAAAGCGTCACCACCGCCGAAGACACCGCCCTGCCGATCACGCTCGCCGGCACCGACGTGGAGAACAGCGCGTTGACCTATACGGTCGTTTCGCAACCCGCGAATGGCACGCTCAGCGGCACCGCGCCGAACGTGACCTACACGCCATCCGCCAACTCCAACGGAGCGGACAGCTTCACCTTCACGGTGAACGACGGCAGTACTCGCAGCAGCTGGCGCCGCGTGGCGAGGCAGGAGCGCCTCCATCACCTGCGACGTCGCGGCCGCCCGCACAGCTCGATCGCGCTGCCTGAGCCAGCCCGACCGTGGTGAGGCAGTCGTTGCCCTTCGCGCGCCGTCGCTTCCGGACGGAGCGAACGACGGCGGAGCGCGCGCCGACCCGCTGGTAGACCGCGCTGCGGCCCGCGCCGTGCTGAGCGACGCGTGGATGCGCGGCACCTCGCGGAGCAGCGCCGTGGGGATCGTTCTCGCGGACCCACGCGTCAGCAGCACGCCCGACGGCCCCAGGTTGAGGTCGGCGGAGAACTGGCCGACGTCGAGCAGGATCGCCGACCGCGCTGCCCGTTGGCGAGCGACGTGGCGATCGCGTTGTCGAGCCGGTCCATGCACGCTCCGCCGGGTACCAGAGCGACGGCAGGAGCATCAAGCCCGTCGAGCAGCTCCCGGTCGGCGCGCCGGCAGCCGGTCGAGAGCACCGAGCGCACGACACACGCTGCGCCCTGCACGCGCAGGTACTTCATCCTCGCGAGACGAGGAGCGTCCCCTTGACCCGATGCCCGTTGGCCATCGATTCCCCCATGCGACCGCCGACGCGGCGCGGTCCCCGGGGCGAATCCTGATACGCCTTCAGCGCGCCACCGGCATCCATTTCCCTACCCGCCCTGCGACTTCACGACCAGCTCGGTTCCGATACGAAGCGTGAAGCGGCGCGGGTTGCGGATGCCGTTCCAGCGGCAGAGCGTGTCGAGGTCGACGCCGAGCCGTTGCGAGATGGACCAGAGCGTGTCGCCGTCCTGGACGACGTGGCGGACGCCGCTGATCGGCGCGGGCGGGGGCCGGTAGCCGGCCGGCTCCATGATCGGCGTCCCGGCGAGCTTCGCAGCGGGCCGGACCGGGCCGACCTTCCCGGCGACCCGCGCCTCGCCGCGCCCGCCGCCGCGCTGCACCGGGATGAGCAGCTCCTGCCCGATGCGCAGCCGCCGGGCAGACGCGAGCCCGTTCAGCTGCATGATCCCCTCGACCTGCGTCCCGAACTTGAGCGCGATTGAGCCGACCGTGTCACCGCGCCGGACCACGTGGCCCGCGAAGTTGGCGCGCGCCTTCCCCTCCAGCGCGGGCCAGTTCTGCGCGAAGGTCTCGGCCGAGCCCTTCGGCAGCTTCAGCGTGAAGGGGCGCGGCGGCGTCACGGCGCGGCGCAGCTCGGGGTTCAGCTCCATGAGGTCGCGCTTCGCCACGTCGGCCGCGCTGGCCACCACGTCGAGGAGCACCGAGCCGTTGAGCTGCACCTCGTCCGTTTCGATCCAGGAGAGCTTCTCGACCTCGTCGCCGAAGCCGAAGACGTCGCGGTGCTTCGTGACGATGGCGGCGGCCATGAGCTTCGGCACGTAGCCCCTCGTCTCCTTTCGGAGGTGCTTGCCCTTCGTCATCTCCCAGAAGTCGTTCACGCCCTTCCGCTGGGCGCGGTAGATGCGCCCCACGCCGGCGTTGTAGCCCGCCCACGCGAGCCGCCAGTCGCCGGTCTGCTCGCGCAGCAACTTCAGGTATCGGGCCGCCGCGTGGGCAGCCTTGTCGGGATCGCGCCGCTCGTCGACCCAGAAGTCCTGCTGGAGGCCGAACATCTTCCCGGTCGGGCCGATGAACTGCCACGGGCCGGAGGCGCGCGCGCGGCTGTACGCGAAGTTGGCGAAGCCGCTCTCGATCATCGCGAGGAAGACGATGTCCTCGGGGACCCCCTCCGCCTTCAGGATCTCGCGGTAGCGCCCCTCGTAGCGGTAGTAGCGGGAGAGCCACTTCACGAAGTGCTGGCGCATCCGCGGGTGCTGGAAGAAGCGGACCCACTGGACGACCGCGTCGTTCACGTCGATCGGGATGTCGAACTCGGCCTGCAGCTTCGCCAGCCCGTGATCGAGCTCCGGCAGGAGCGGGATCCGCTCGTCGTCGGCGTGCCCGCTCGCCGCGCCCTGCACCACGGCGGCGGGGGGTAACTCGCCGACGCCCGCGGCCTCGGCCGCCTCCTTCGCGTCCTCGAGCTCGGCGCTCTCGGCGTCGACCTCCTCCTTCACCTCGGGATCGTCTTCGCTCTCGGCGGTCGCCGCCTGCGCGGCAGGCGTCGTCGCGTCCTTCTCCTCGAGCAGATCGCAGAGGGAGGAGAGCGTGGCGTCGAGGGCTGGTGCCTCCATCGGCGCGAAGCTGGCCGCAGGGAGGTCGGCGAGGCCAGGCGAGTCGAGCCCGGTGCTGGCGCCGGAGGCGATCGGCAGGAGCGAGGCGAGGATGGCTGCGGCGAGCGTGGGTCGGGTCATCGGGTTCGTGCCAAGATAGCGGCGCCGGGCGCCGAAGTGAAATCGCTGGCTATCCCTTTCCTGAGGGGCGACCACCACCTTGGAGGGAGGAGGGGCGGCAGCTTCGCCCGGCGACCGAGGCCGTGCTACACCGTGCGCCGTCGGCTTTCAATGCAGATCGGACCTCACCGCTTCCCCGGACGCTTCTTCCTCGCGCCACTCGCCGGCGTGTCGGACCGCCCTTTCCGCGCCATCTGCCGCGCGATGGGGGCGAGCTTCGCGTACACGGAGATGGTCTCCGCCCACGGGCTCGTCTACGGGACGGAGCAGACGGCGAGCTACCTCGACCGCGATCCCGAGGAGAGCCCGTTCGCGGTCCAGATCTTCGCGGGCGACCCCGGGATCCTCGCGCGCGGCGCCGAGGTCGCGATGCAGCAGGGGGCGGGCATCATCGACATCAACATGGCCTGCCCGGTCCGAAAGGTGTGCGGCTCCGGGGCCGGCGCTTCGATGGGACGCGATCCACGGCTCGTCGAGGCGGCGGTTCGCGCGGTGGTGGCTGCCGTCCCCGTGCCCGTCACCGTCAAGATCAGGACCGGCTGGGACGACGTGAGCGTCAACGCGGTAGACGTCGCGCGCGCCGCGGAGCAGGCGGGCGCCGCGGCGGTCGCCCTCCATGGCCGGACGCGCGCTCAGGGCTACTCGGGGCACGCGCGCTGGGAGCTGATCGGCGACGTCAAGCGGGCCGTCTCGATCCCGGTCCTCGGCTCGGGCGACGTCTGGACCGCCGCCGACGCGCTGCGGATGCGAGCCGAGACCGGCTGCGACGCGGTGCTCGTGGCCCGCGGCGCGATGGGGAACCCGTGGATCTTCCGCGAGCTGCGGGCGCACGAGCTGGGGCTGCCCATCCCGCCGCCGCCGTCGCGCGACGAGTGGGCCGAGGTGGTCCTGCTCCACGTCCACCATCAGATCGGGCACCGGCGCCGGCAGCGGCCCGACGAGGTCGACCTCGAGGTGGAGCGCCACGCGGTTCGCGAGCTGCGAAAGCACGTGCTCTGGTATACGCGCGGCAGGCGCGGCGGCGCCCACTTCCGCCGCGACGCCGACCGGCTCGAGACCGCGGCCGACGTGGCGCGGCTCATCGACCTTCACTTCCCTGTGGGCGCGGAGGGGTTCGAGTTGGAAGGGACACCATGACCGAGCTCCAGTCGCTCGCCCTGTTCTCCGGGGCCATCCTCGTCGGCGCCGTCGGCGGCGGCCTGCTGCCCCTGCTCGGGACGCAGCGCCGCTCGGACCTGCTCCTCTCCTTCTCCGCCGGCGTCATGCTCGGCGCCGCCTTCTTCCACATGCTGCCGGAGGCGGTGGAGGAGGGTGGCGCGCGGGTGGTGCCGGTGGTGTTGGGCGGCTTCCTCCTCCTCTACCTGCTCGAGCGCTTCGTCCTCATCCACGTCTGCGCCGAGCCCGCCATCAACGCCCAGCTCGCGCAGCGCTGCGTCGACGAGGCCGGCGACCACCACGACCACGGCCACGGCAAGGGGACCGGCTGCGAGGTCCACACCCTGGGGCTGGCCGCCTGGATCGGGATGTCGCTCCACACCATGGTGGACGGCTTCGTCCTCGGCGCGGCCAACTCCACGCCCAACATCGGCCTGCTGGTCTTCGTCGCGATCGTCGCCCACAAGATCCCGTCCGCGTTCTCCCTCTCGGCGATCCTCCGCGCCGAGGGGTACGGTCGGCGGCGCGCGATGACGATGAACGTGCTGTTCGCGCTGATGGTCCCGGTGGGCGCGGGGATCTACCTCCTGCTGCGCAACCTGGTGCAGGCCGAGACCTTCACGGCGTACGCGCTCGCCGGCAGCGCAGGAACGTTCCTGCACCTCGCGCTCTCGGACATCCTCCCCGACCTGCACCGGCGGCAGGGCTCCAAGTTCCGGCTCTCCGGCGCGCTGATGGTGGGGCTCGCGGCGATGTGGTCGCTCACCTTCCTGAATCACGCGCACTGAGCCGCGCGCCCGCGCACGGTGACACGGGTGCGGCGGCGTGATTTCCTCCCAGCGTAACCACCGGAGGAGCTCCACATGAACGCACGTCACGTCCTGCCACTGCTGGGCACGCTCGTCGTCCTGGGCTTCGCCCGCCCCGCCGACGCCTCCGTGAACCTCGGCCTCGGCGCCGACTGGATCGAGGGCGGCACCGGCGAGCTCAACCTCACCCTGGGAGCCGACAGCTTCCTCGCGCGCAACATCTCCGTCGGTGGCCGCGCGGGTGTCGCCTTCTTCGGGGACAGCAACACGATGGCCGTCCCCCTCGACTTCCGGCTGAAGCTCCACCTCCAGCGGATCTACTTCGAGGGGCTCCTGGGGCCGTGGTTCATGATCGACAGCTCGGACCTCTTCCGCTTCCACGGCGCCTTCGGCTTCGGCATCGAGTCGGGCTCGATCGACTTCGGCCTCGAGGTCGGCGTCCTCAGGGACGCGACGATGCTGGGGCTGCGGCTGGCGTTCAGGATCTGAGCGCGCCTCAGCGCTGGCGGCGCTCGATCCACCTTGCCCGGAGCGAGACCGCGAGGGCGACGCCGGCGAGGAGCAGCGCGCCAGCGGCGGCGCCCCGGCCAGGGGCGCCGCTCTCGCGCGCGAGCGATCGCCTCAGGACCATCGGAATCCCGACGACCCACAGCCGCCTCATCTCGCGGAGCGCGGAGAGGTGGTCCGGAACCGCGGACGGCTCGAGCACGCCCGCGAGGCTCCGGTACTCGTAGTCGAAGACCACGCTCGTCGCCACCACCCGCGTCGCATACCCGAGGCGCGCCCCGCCTGAGCTGACCTCCTGTGGCTCCTCCTCCTCCACGTCGGGCGGTCCCGGAAGCTCGACCCGGAGCTGCTCGGTGACGATCACCGGGTGGCGGATCCGGAGCGGGAGCTTGCGGAGCGCGGTGGCCGGGTCCGAGAGCTCCTCCCGGATCGCATCCGCCCGGAACTCGCGCTCTTCGCCCTCCGCGACCGCGGGGAGCTCGTAGCGCTCGGTGATGGTGATCCGGTCCGCGGCGGGATCGTCGTCCACCGCCAGCGGGCCTGCGCTCCTGATCCCGGGATCGGCGCGCGCGTAGTGGTCCAGGTAACTGCGCTGCAGCTCCGCCGACGGGGTCTCGGCGAGCTCGTGCCGCATGTCGATCGCGTCGAGCCCCTCGAGCCGGGTCACGACCTCGAACCGGACCGCGGCGCCGAAGCGCGGGACCTTCCACGTGCTCCGGACGTCGGTGCGGAGCGGCGCTGCGGGCGGGAGGCGCGAGAGGGCGGCCTCGCCGGGGGCGATGATCAGGGCGCGCCCGTACGCCGGCGGGGAGAGCGCCTCCACGCTGGCGTGCTCGAGTGAGCGTGTGGGCTCGAGCCACCGCTCCGCGCCGCCTACCCGGGCGCGCACGATCACGTGGTCGAAGGCGAATGGGGAGGGGAGGCGCGCCGCGATCGCGTCCTGGTCCTCCGTGTCGACCAGCGCGACCGCCGCCTCGATCCCCAGGTCGCGCAGGAGCGTCACGAGGAGCAGCGACTTGTCCTTGCAGTCGCCGAAGCGCCGGTCGAACACGTCCGCCGGACCGTGGGGACGGTGCGAGCTGGTGCCGAGCTCGATCCCGAGGTAGCGCACCTCGTCCTGCACGAAGCGCAGCGCGGCGAGCGCCCGCGCCGCCTCGTCCGGCAGCGTGCGCCACTCCGCCAGCTTCGCGGACATCGCCGCGGACGGCCCGGACGGTGCGTAGAGCGGCATCGCCCACCGGACCACCTCGCCCCAGTCCTGCCACTCGGACACCTCCAGCCACGGGAACGGATCGAGCCCCGGCGGCAGGTCGCCCTCGTCGTCCGTGGCGGCCACGCCCGAGCGGGTCCAGCGGTACTCCTCCATCGCGCCGTCGCGCCTGCGCGAAGGCGGAAGCTCGAGCCCCTGGACGCTCCAGCGGAGCGGACGGCCTCCCGGCGACAGGATGCGCACGCCGAGCCTCGCCACCGGGACCTCGTAGCCGAGCGAGAAGGCGCCGGAGTATCGCCCGCCGAAGACGGGGTTGGAGCCCCGCACGGTCCAGGAGGCCTCCACGACGTCGCCCACCCGGACGTCGCGCAGGAAGACCAGCGCGGTGTGCTCGCCGTCGTAGAGCTGCCTGTCGAGGTCGGGCTCGCGCTGGATGACGCGGACCTCGTCGGCCCGCAGCGCGGGGATCCGGGCTCCCCCGCGATGCAGCCAGACCTCGTGGAGCGTGAGCCGCTCGTACTGCGGATCGAAGTCGATCCGGAGCTCCGAGCCGTTCTCGACCCCCTTCGCCGAGACCATCCTGCGGGCGACGTGGTGATAGCGCTCGAGGGATTGCGCGGCGACACGGATCTGGTCGTCGACCACCAGGTAGTCGACGCCGCCGCTGGTCTCCGCCGGCGCCCGGCGCGCGAGGTCCGGCGGGATCGGCTCGACCCAGGCTGGCGCCGGCCGGACGTCGAACGCGCGGGCCGCGCCGTCCGCGGGCGCGGGGATCGCGAACGCCCCGGCCAGGAGTGCGAGGAGGAGTGCGTGCACGCCGAATCCCTACGCGATAGTCCGCGCTGGATCCACCCTCGCCGCGAGCGCGGCCGGCGCCAGCGCCCCCAGGATCGCGGCGCAGATCGCCACCGCCACGGCGAGGGCGAGGACCCATGCAGGGAAGGAGAAGAAGGTCTCCGGCCGGAAGGGGAAGTCCGGGAGCAGCCTGGCGGCGATACGGTCGGCCCCGAGCGCTGCCAGCCGCGCCAGCACCGCGCCCAGCACCCCGCCCGCCAGCCCCACGACGCCGCCTTCGATCAGGATGATCCCGCGGACGTCAGCCGGGGTCGCGCCGACCGCGCGGAGGATCGCGATCTCCTTCGCCCGCGCCCGCACGTTGGCGGAGAGCGACTGGGCGATGGCGAGCGCCGCGAGGGCGACCATCAGGATCGCCAGCAGGGCGAGCGCGAGCGTGGTCACCGCCACCACGGTTCCGACCCGCTCGGCGGTGGCCCGCTCTCCCTCGTCGAGCGCGAACCCCATCCTGCGCACCGCGCTGGCGATGACTGGCGCGTCGTCCGGCCGCTTCGCCTGGAGCGTCACCTGCGTGTAGCCGGTGTCCGGCTTGGCGTAGTCGCGGTGGAGCCGCTGCACGGTCTGGAGCGGCATCGCGAGCATGTAGAGCGGGACGCGGTCGGAGAGGCCGACGAGCCGGAGCCGGGCCTCGTACGTCCGGTCCTCGGTCTTCTGCGGCACGATCGAGTAGCCGACCTCCACCGGGAGCTGGAGCCCCACCAGCGAGATCCCCATCGGCAGCTTCCGCACGTTCCACGACGGCGCGATCGTCTTGTTGTAGACCTCGATCAGCCTGCGCGAGAGCATCACCGGGATCGGGCCGCCGTCGGACGGGTCCTCGAAGGTGAAGCCCCCGTCGGCGTCGCGGGACAGCAGCCCCGGGTCCACGCCGAGCACCGGGATCTGGATCGTCATGCCGGGCGGCCAGTTGTACCGGAACCCGTCGGGCGGCCGCCCCGCGGCGATCGGGACGCGCAGCGTGAGCCTCGGCCAGGCCGCCTCGACGCCCGGCAGCGCCCTGAGGCGCGCCAGCGCCGCGTCGTCCAGCTCGGCGCCGCCCAGCACTCCTCCGAGCGAGACGCCGCCCGGGATGACGTCGACGAGCCGGGCGTCGGCGGGGAACATCCGCTGCGCCGCGTCTCCGACGCCGAGCCCGAGCGCCACGAAGAAGGCGAGGGCCGCGGCGCCGACGGTCGCAGCCGCGGCGTTGACGAGCGTGCCGCGCAGGTCGCTGCGCAGGTTGGCACGGGCGATCCAGAGGAGCCCCTTCGCGCTCATCCCAGCTTCCCTCCCCGGAGGTGAAGGACGCGGCTGGCGGCGCGCGAGACCCGCTCCTCGTGCGTCACCACCAGCACCGTCAGCCCTCCGGCCGCGAGCTCGGAGAAGAGCCTGATGATCCCCTCGCCCGTCTCGGCGTCGAGGTTGCCGGTCGGCTCGTCGGCGAGCAGGAGCGCCGGCCCGGCCGAGAGCGCGCGGGCGATCGCCACCCGCTGCCGCTCGCCGCCGGAGAGGCGTGCCGGACGCGCCCCGGCCCTGTCGGCGATCCCCACGCGCTCGAGCGCGCTCCGTGCGTGCTCCCGGAGCGCTTCGAACGGCTCCCCCCCCCGGCGGAGCACGCCTGGGAGCATCACGTTCTCCAGCGCGGTGAGGCCGGGGAGGAGGTTGAAGGACTGGAAGACGAAGCCGATCCGCCGGTTGCGCAGCTCCGCGCGCGCCCGCTCGCTCATCGCGCGCAGCGACTCGCCAGCGACGATGGCCTCGCCGCCGAAGTCGCCGTCGAGGGCGCCGGCAACGTAGAGGAGCGTGGACTTTCCGGACCCCGACTGCCCGACGATGGCGACCAGCTCGCCAGGTGCGGCCTCCAGGTCCACGCCGCGGAGGACCTGGACCTCCTGCTGCCCGTCGCGGAAGGCCTTGGTGATGGCGCGGAGGGTGATCATTCCGCCTCACCGGCGCGCAGCTCGACGTCGAGCGAGAGCAGGAGCGCCCCCGGTGCGAGCTCCACGCGGAGCGCGGCCGACTCGATCTGCTCCGCGGGATCCACGAAGCGGTTGACCAGCGACCGCATGACGAAGCCCGTCGGGCCGGTGCCGAACGCCTCCGGCGAGAGCGCCCTCACGCTGGCCGCGAAGTTCTGCGTGTCGAGGACGAGCGCCCCGAGCCCTCCCGACGCCAGCGCCTTCCGCGCGACGTCGGTGGGGGCGCGGTAGCCGCCTGCCGCCTGCCCCAGCCGCGCGCGAAGCGTCGCGAGCCGTCCTGGGGCGCCGCCGGCCACCACGAGCCGGCCGGCGTCGATCGCCCACGCCACCTCGCCGGTCGCCGTCGGGAGCACCCAGGCCCCCCCACGCGGCCGCTGGCCTGCGCGCCGGACGATCCGCTCCGAGAGGGCCGAGACGCGGGCGGCGTCGGCGAGCGGGATCACCAGCTCGAACTGGGCGAGCCGGAGCGGGTCGCGCGAGAGGCTCCTCGCGTCGAGCGTCGCGAGGTCGATCCGCGGCGCGAGCGACACCGACGCGGCCGCGCCCGGAGAGAGCGCACCGAAGAGCTCCCGCTCGAGGTGGACGCCGGCCGCCGCCGGCCACGCCCGCTCGAGCCGCGGAATCGGCGGCAGGAGCTTCGCCGCGAGCGCGGCCGGGTCGCCGTCGAAGCGGGCGACCAGCGCCGCCGCCGGATCGAGCCTGGCCGCCAGCGCCCCGCCCGCCCCGCCAGCGGCGAGCGCCTGGAAGCCCGCGTCCCGATCGCCCAGGAGCGCCACGAAGCGGGCGCTGAGCCGTCGCTGCTCTGCGGAGATGGCGAGCGCAGCCCCATCCCGCAACATCGAGAGCCCCTCGAGCGCAGGGGATTCGGGCGGCAGGAAGGCCATCGCCGCGGCGTCGCGTCCCACCGCCTCCCGCGCGGCCTTCCAGGCGCCGCTCCCGGCGAGCGACTCCTCGGCGGTGAGCGAGACGGCGCGCGCGACCGCGGCGGGACCGGACGGGCCGGCGCAGACGACGAGGTACCCCTCGCCGTTGCCGGCCGCGAGCGCCGGCGGGCCACCCGCGCGCTCGCGGTAGACCGCCACCTGCGACGAGCCGACGATCTCCACCGACCGCTCGCCCGCGCGGAGCCGCTCGACGGCGATGCGCCTGACGAGCGCGTCGGCGGCCGCGCGGTTGGAGACCGGCAGGACGACGAGCGGCGCGGGACGTCCAGGCTCGCCGGCGAGGACGCGCGGCAGGAAGGCGAGCGCCATGCCGCCCCGCGGGTCGATCCCCGCGTCGCGGAGCGCTCCCAGGTCGAGCGGGTCGAAGCCGAGCTGAGCCGAGAGCGAGGCGCGGAGCGAGGGGAGCTCGCTCGTGCCGGGGAAGTCCCGGGCCGTGGAGTAGAACTCGGCGAGCGATCTGGCCGCGCCGCGCAGCTCGGGGACCAGGACCGCAGCCGTGACGTCGGCAGGGACGAACCGCTCCGGGGGCGGCCCTGCGGCGCCGCCGCAGCGCGCGCAAGCTGCCAGGGCGGCGAGGGCGACGACCAGACCGCGCTGCCGAACCGGGCGCACGCAGAAACCCTAACATGATAAGGAACCGCGCCCATGATCTTCCAGGGTGAGGATGCCGCCCCGCTGGCGCTCGATCGCTTCCCCGACTGGTCGGAGCGCTTCGGCGCGGCCGCCGGGGAGCTGGAGCTCGAGATCGGCTCGGGGCACGGGGGCTTCGCGCTCGCCTTCGCCAAGGCCAGGCCGGAGCGCGCGCTGGTCGCCATCGAGCAGCGCCACAAGTTCGCCCGCGAGGTCGCCGCGAAGGCGGAGACCCGCGGGCTGTCCAACCTCCTGGTGCTGCAGGGGGACGCCAGGCTCATGGCGCCGCGTCTCTTCCCCGCCGGCTCGCTGGCGGCGATCCACGTCCACTTCCCGGATCCGTGGTGGAAGCGGCGCCACTTCACGCGCCGGCTGGTGGACGACCGGATGAGCGCCCTGCTGCTCGGCCTCCTCCGCGCCGGCGGCGCGCTCGACTTCCGCACCGACGTCGAGGACTACGCGCTCGGCGCCGTCGAGCGGCTCGAGGAGGTCGGCTTCGAGAACGAGGCCGGGCCGGGCCGCTTCTGCGAGCGGCTCCCAGACGAGATCCCCTCGACGCGCGAGCGGCGCTACCTCGCGACCGGGCAGCCCGTCTGGCGGCTGCGCATGATCCGCCGATAGGAGCGCGCGCCGGGAGCCGGCCGGCGCTCGGCACCGGCGGCCGTCCTCTGTTATTTCAACCGGTTCGACCCCTTCCGGACCGAGACATGAAGACCCTGACCGCCGCCGAGATCCGTGAGCTCTTCCTCCGCTTCTTCGAGGAGCGCAGCCACCGCCGCGTCACCTCCTCCGGGCTCGTGCCGCAGAACGACCCGACGCTCCTCTTCACCAACGCGGGGATGGTCCAGTTCAAGGACGTCTTCACGGGGAAGGAGAAGCGGGACTACACGCGCGCGACGACCTCCCAGAAGTGCGTGCGGGCCGGCGGGAAGCACAACGACCTGGAGAACGTCGGCTTCACGGCCCGCCATCACACCTTCTTCGAGATGCTCGGCAACTTCTCCTTCGGCGACTACTTCAAGCGCGACGCGGTGAAGTGGGCGTGGGAGTTCGTCACCTCCGAGGAGTGGCTCGGGATCCGGAAGGACCGGCTCGCGACCACCGTCTTCAACGGGGAGGGGGGGCTGCCCTGGGACCAGGAGGCCTTCGACTTCTGGCGCGCAGAGGGCGTTCCGGCCGAGCGGATCTTCAAGCTGGGCATGAAGGACAACTTCTGGGCGATGGGCGACACCGGCCCTTGCGGCCCCTGCTCGGAGATCCACTTCTTCCAGGGCAACGAGATCCCCTGCGCCGAGGAGAAGGCCGGCAGGAAGTGCGAGGGCGTCGCCTGCGACTGCGATCGCTGGCTCGAGATCTGGAACCTGGTCTTCATGCAGTTCGAGCGGAGCGCCGACGGCAAGCTGACGCCGCTCCCCAAGCCCTCGATCGACACCGGCGCGGGGCTGGAGCGCGTCGCGGCGGTCGCGCAGGGCAAGCTGACCAACTACGACACGGACCTCTTCCAGAACATCATCCGGGCGATCTCGAAGATCGCCGGCAAGACGTACGGGAAGGATCCCGACGACGACGTCTCGCTGCGGGTGATCGCCGATCACGCCCGGGCGACCACCTTCCTCGTCGGCGACGGCGTGCTGCCGTCCAACGAGGGGCGCGGCTACGTGCTCCGGCGGATCATGCGGCGCGGCATCCGGCACGGGAAGCGGCTCGGGATCGAGAAGCCGTTCCTCCACGAGATCTGCGGCACCGTCATGGAGGAGATGGGGGCGGCCTACCCCGACACCCGCAACAACAGGGCCTTCATCCAGAAGGTGGCGCAGCAGGAGGAGGAGGCCTTCCGGCGAACGCTCGACAAGGGGCTCGCCATCCTCGAAGAGGAGACCGGCCGGATGGCGAAGGCCGGCGAGAAGGTCCTCTCCGGGAAGGTCGCCTTCCTGCTCTCCGACACCTTCGGCTTCCCGATCGACCTGACGCGGGTCATCTGCGCCGAGCGCGGCCTCGGCGTCGACGAGGCCGGCTACGAGAAGCAGCTGGCCGAGCAGCGGGCCCGCTCCGAGTGGAAGGGCTCGGGCGAGACCGCGGTGACCGATCTCCACAAGCAGATAGCCTCCGAGCTGGGCGAGACCCGCTTCGTCGGCTACGAGGCCGGGCAGGCCCACTCCGAGGTCCAGGCCCTGATCGTCAAGGGCCAGCGGGTGAATCGCGCGGTGAAGGGGGACAAGGTCGAGGTGATCGCGGCGCTGACGCCCTTCTACGGGGAGTCGGGCGGCCAGATGGGCGACACCGGCACGATCTCGTCCCAGAAGGCGAAGGTCAGGGTCACCGACGCGCAGCGCCCCGTCCCGGGGCTGGTCACGCACGTCGGCGAGCTGACCGAGGGCGAGCTGTCGATCGGCGACGGGATCGAGCTCACGGTCGACGACCCGCGGCGCGATCTCATCCGCGCGAACCACTCGGCGACCCACCTGCTGCAGCTCGCGCTGCGCGAGCGGCTGGGCGACCACGTGAAGCAGGCCGGCTCCGTCGTCGCCCCGGACTACCTCCGCTTCGACTTCTCCCACTTCCAGCCGCTCACCGACGAGGAGCTCAGCGACATCGAGCGGCGCGTGAACGAGCTGGTCCGGGCGAACGCCGACGCCCAGACGGCGGTGCTCGGGCTCGACGACGCGCGCAAGACGGGCGCGATGATGATCTTCGGCGAGAAGTACGGCGAGACGGTCCGCGTCGTGTCGATGGGGCCGTCGAAGGAGCTCTGCGGCGGCACCCACGTGCGCCGCACTGGCGACATCGCCTTCTTCAAGATCGCCAGCGAGGAGTCGATCGCCGCCGGCGTCCGGCGGATCGTCGCGTACACCGGCCCGAAGGCGGTGGAGCACGCGCAGCGGATCGAGGACGAGCTGCGCAGGACCGCCGCGCTCCTCAAGGCTGGCGCCTTCGAGGTCGCCGCCAAGGTGGAGCAGGCGCAGCGCCGCGCGAGGGAGCTTGAGCGCTCGCTGGAGGAGGCCCACTCGAAGCTCGCCACCGCCCAGTCCGGCGACCTGGCCGCGAAGGCGGTCGAGGTGAAGGGGGCGAAGATCCTCGCCGTGAAGGTGGATGGGGACGCCAAGGCGCTCCGCGAGCTCGCCGACAAGCTGCGCGACAGGATCGGCCGCGGCGTCGTGGCGCTCGCCAGCGAGCAGGACGGCAAGGCCGTGCTGCTCGTCGCCGTGACGAAGGACCTGACCGCGGTGCTCAAGGCCGGCGACCTCGTGAAGGAGGCGGCGAAGCTCGTCGGCGGGGCCGGCGGCGGGAAGCCGGACATCGCGCAGGCGGGCGGCTCGGACCCCGCGGGCATCGAGAAGGCGCTCGCGAAGGTGAAGGAGCTGGTGGCCGCGGCGCTGGCGTGATGGCTCGTCCGAGTGCTGGCTCACTGCAGCCGGGAGAACGGTGAGATGGGTTCGAACGGGCTGACGCGGGGCAGCGGGCTCCACCGCTTCCTCAAGAACGCGCGGAAGTGGCGGGCTCGATACCTCGTGAAGCCGCCCGAGCTCACCTACGACCTGCGCGGGCAGGCAGGGAGCGACGCCATCAAGCAGGCGATGCTCGATCCCGCCCCGCGCATGGTCGCGCGCTTCGGCAACACCGAGTTGAACGCGATCCTGAACTGGCTCGCCTCGGAGGACCAGCGCGGCGTGCTGGAGCGGATGAGGCTCTACGTGCGCGGTGAGCTCGGCGCCTGGTGGTGGGACGAGCGGACCAACCGCGACATCTTCAACGTCGCCGGCTTCTTCCCCGTGGACGAGGAGCACCTGGAGCGCTTCGCGAGGCTGGAGCTGGAGGACGCGACCCAGGTCGACGTGCTGGGCTCCTGGCTCGCCGGCGAGCGGAGGCTCGGCGACCGGCTCCGAGACGCGAAGACGATCCCGCTGGTGGAGCTGGAGCCGTACCAGCACGAGGATCCCTGGAGCGAGGCGCTCCAGGGACGGCGCGTCCTGGTCGTCCACCCGTTCGAGAAGAGCATCCAGCGCCAGTACGAGAAGCGGCGTCTGCTCTTCAAGGATCCGCGTGTCCTGCCCGACTTCGAGCTGCTGACCTTCAAGGCGGTCCAGTCGGCGGGAGGAGAGCGCTCCGAGTTCAGGACCTGGTTCGAGGCGCTGGACTGGATGTGCCAGGAGCTCTCCCGTATCCGGTTCGACGTCGCGATCATCGGCGCGGGAGCCTACGGCATGTCCCTCGCCGCCCACTGCAAGCGGATCGGCCGCAAGGCGGTCCATCTCGGCGGCGCGACCCAGCTCATGTTCGGCATCCGCGGCCGCCGGTGGGACCGCTGGGCCTACTACCAGGCGCTCTGCAACGAGCACTGGGTCCGTCCGCTGCCGGAGGAGACGCCGCGCGACGCCGCGATCATGGAGGGAGCCACCTACTGGTGACTTGGGTAGCGCAACGGCTTGAGCGCGTGGGCTGACGTCACGATGGTGAAGGGAAGGGGTGATGGCTGTCCTGCGGCCGGGGCGGCCCTCCCCGTTGACCCCGCCGCCCCGGGTTGCCACCATCATGGTGCGCATGCCTTCGGCGTAACCAATCGGCCCTGGACGTCTTGACGTAGCCCTCCTGTCTCCCGCCGGATCGGCGGGCTCGTGTTCGTTTCGGTCGTGTTCGTGGTCGCCGCCGGCCTGCTTCAGTCCGACGGCTGGAGCGTTGGCGGCTTCCAGTTGTGTGGTAGCAGCTCGTCGATGCGCGACGCCGGGTGGGTCTGCACGCGCATGAGCACGTCGGCGAGGTCGGGTTTACGCCGTTCGCCTCGCACGTCGCGATGAGCGAGAAGAGGCCGGCGACGTTCGCGCCTGATTCGTCGTGGCCGACGAAGAGCCAGTTCTTCCGGCCGAGGGCGGCGGCCCGTAGGGCGCGCTCGGAGGCGTTGTTGTCGACGGGGATCCTGGCGTCCGCGAGGAAGCGGGATTGAAGCGCGACCCGGCGCCGCTGAACGCCATGCTCGACTTCTACTTCCATTCGGCTGGCGTGTAGGCGACGCTCCCCCTCCGGGATCAGGTAGCCCTGCGTCACCGGCCGCGCCAGCTAGCGGCTAGCAGTGGCGCGCGAGGGGACCGCGAAGAGCTGCCGGAAGTCGGCGTTCTTCAGGGACGGGTTCGCAAGAGCCTCACGCTTTCTTGCGACCGATGAAGTAGATCGCGGTGCGGGAGAGCCGAATGCCAGGGACGACCTCTTCATTCTCCGCGACGTCGGTCCGGAACACCGGGTCGAACCTCGACGCGAGCCACTCCTCCAGCACGGGGCGGCCGACGCGCAACGGGTGTCCGGCATCGTAGAGCTGGTCGAGCGAACGCTCGAGATCCGGCGGATCCCAGCCTCGGTCGTTGAACACGAACGTTCCGCCGGGCTCGAGGATCCGATCGATCGTCGCGATGATCCGGTTCAGGTCGCGGCAGTGCTCGATGACGTTGATCATCACCGCGAGGTCGAACCGGTGAGGCGTCTCGAAGTCCTCCGCGGTGCTCGCCTCGAGCGTCACCGGGCGCCCCCGCAGCCCACCGATCCGGACGCCGTTCGCGATTTCGCGCAGCTGTCCCGCCCGGAGCAACCGGCCGAGGGCCGAGAGACGCGGGATCCCTCCGAACCGGCTCCCGTGATAGCGGCAGAGCGGATGATTGACGTAGTGGCGCACGAGCGGATCGAGCAGGTGGATGTCGTGGATCTCGGCGAGCCCCAGGATGAGCCGCATGTTCGTGAAGGGGCCGCATCCGAGCTCGATTCCGCGCCGGAAGCTCCGGTCACGGAGCGCCTCGTACCCGCCGAAGCGCGCGAGGTGCCGGCGGTTGTGGTCGTCGTTCGCGCGGAGGTTGAGCTCCATCCACGTCTTGCGCTCGTAGCGCTGCGCTTCGGCCCATCGCTCGCTATCGATCCGGACGACGCCGCGTCCCGCCTCATAGTACCGGGCGTCGTTCTGGCGCTCGAGCCGGGTCGCAGCGTCTTTCCCCCGGTGCACATTCACGTCCGCGTCGACGAACAGCCGAGGGGCGCTGCGATCCTTCGTTTCGCTCAAGGTGTCTCCCGGTGCAGCTCGAAGGGCGCGACGGTGCCAAGGAATCTCCGCCTCCTGCGGGCGGGGACTGCAATGGGTGTGGATCTTCTGCGACGACGGTTCGCAGCGTGATTCCGCAGGGTTGAGGCGGACGTGAAGTGAGGTGGGGGCCCGTTCTCAGGTAGGTATGGATCGTCGAAGCTCATACATGCCACAGGAAAGGCCCCAGCGCCATGGAAGCACAAGCGATCACCGTTGACGGTGACGAGACTCACGGACCGTGGCAACAGACCAAGGGGTGGGGGTGGTCGGCGTGCTCTTTCACCGCTCGTCCGTCGCGCTCGCTCCCCAGCGTGACGTGAGCGCTTCCCGGAGTGCGCCCTCCGGTGGCCGATCCTGACGAGGTGGCAGAGACAGAGAGGCCCCGGGACGCGTGCGCGGCCGGGCGAGAAGGGCGGCGGAGGCGCGTGGCGCGCCGCGATCGATTCCGGCGGCGATCCTGAGCGACGTAACGTCTGGCGGGCCGGCGACCCAGACGTGCGCGCCAGCGCGGCGCGCGACGAAGGCGATCGGGTCGGCGGGAAGAAGCGGCTCCTCGACGACTAGGTCAGCGTCGACGGCCGCGAGGAGTTCGACGAGCGCGGACCGCGCGGCATCCGTCCCGCGCGCCGTGATTGACCCCGCCGCCCCGGGCTGCCACCATCATGGTGCCCATGCCTTCGGCGGCTCCACGCTCGCAACGAATGGTCACCCGGTCCGCCGTGGTGGACCTCGCGCAGGCGCGGGACGCGCGGCGGCTGCGCGAGCTGGGGGAGCGCTGCGGCGCCGTCGACGACTCCGCGCGGCGCCTGCTCTCACGCCTCTTCCAGTGCGGCACCATCTTCACCCGGCAGGGCTCGCGCCTCGGCCGCGACCTGCTCCTCTCCCACCAGTATCTCTTGAAGGCGGCGGCGCTCGTCGAGCGCGCCGGCGACTGTGACGCCTCGGCGCCGGACGAATCCGACGCGCTCTACCAGGAGGCCGCCGCGCTGGTGGAGCGCTCGGCGCAGATCATCGCGCGCTGCGAGGTCTCCTGCGCCCGTAGGCAGTGACTCTCCACTCCGGGGCTACCCAAATGGATCGACTCCTCAAGCTCACGGTCCTCGGCTGCGCGCTCCTTGCACCCACGGTCACGACGGCGCAGCTCGTGCTCGGCGTGCGCGCCGGCGCGGCGGTGCCGCTCGGAGAGCTGGAGGCCGGGAAGCGCGCCGATGAGATCGTCGCGCGCGTCTTCCCCGTCGAGGCGAGCGTCGGCTGGCTGCTCGCCCCGGACCTCGAGGTCGGGCTGCAGGGAGGCTACGGCTTCGGCTCCATCTCCGACGCCTGGACCAACGACTGCAGCGCGACCGGCAGGGACTGCTCGGTGCACCTGTGGCGCCTGGCCGCGCGCGGCGAGTACGCCGCGGCGAAGGGGGACTTCCTGCCTTTCGTCGCGGCGACGCTCGGCTGGGAGTGGGAGGTCGAGCGCTGGGAGACCAGCGCCGACAACTGGGACCGGTTCACGCGAAGCGGCTGGCTGGCAGGGATCGAGGCCGGGGCGGACCTTCCTCTCGCGAAGGGGCTCCAGATGGGGGCCTTCGTAGGCGCGTCGTTCGGCCAGCTGCTGTCGCGCTCCTTGAAGAGGGAGGTGGCAGGGCTCGGCACCGAGGACGCAGGCGCGATCACCAGCCCCGAAATGCATGGCTGGATCTCCATCGGTGTCCGCGGGAAGTTCACGCTGTAGTTGTAGACTGCGCCTTGTTGACCACTTCCAGGAGCTGCATATGCGCAAGGCACTCTTCGTTGCAGGGCTGGCGTTCCTCTTCCCTCTCTCCGCGAGCGCTAATTCGAACCTCGGGGTTCAGCTCGGGCTCGCCTTCCCCGGAGGCGACAAGTGGGATGGCTACGCGATGACCAACGACATCGGGCTGGCCATCCCCATCGAGCTGAGCCTGAACGTGGCAGTCGCCCAGCAGACCACGGTCGGCCTCTACGGCAGCTACGCGCCCGTCGCGCTGGACGCCGACTTCGCCGACTACTGCGACGCCTGGTCCGGCACCTGCGACGAGCACCTCTGGCGCGTCGGCGTGAAGGCCGAGCATGCGTTCTCCGGGCAGGGGATCTCGCCGTTCATCGGCGCCCGCTTCGGCTTCGAGTGGGACCTCCTCAACGAGTCGGTCCCCAACGACGGCACCGACTACACGCAGACGCTGCGCGGATGGGAGCTTGGGTTCGAGGTGGGCGTCGACGCGTGGACGAGCGAGGCGTCCAAGGTGGGCGCGTTCGTCGGCTACTCCTTCGGCGAGTACAACCGGATCGAGCGCGACGGATACATCGACCTCTTCGACGTGACCGGCTCCGGCTCCCTCGCGAACTCGGCTAGCCACTCGTGGCTCACGGTGGGAGTCCGCGGCTCCTTCGGGATGTGATGCAGGGCAGCCTGCTGGAGCTGGAGCTCGACGCCCCCTCGCTGCGCGGCAACCCGCTCGGCGATCCGTCGCGCCGCACGCTCGTCGCCTACGTGCCGCCAGGCGCCGGGGGCCGTCGCTTCCCGACCGTCACCTTCCTCCACGGCTTCACCGGGACGGGCAGGGGCTGGCTCTCACCGAGCGCCTTCCAGCCCACCGTCCCGGAGCGGATCGACGCGCTCATCGCGCGCGGGGAGATCCCTCCGGTCATCGCGCTCTTCCCGGACGGGTTCACCGGAGTGGGTGGCACGCAGTGGATGAACGCCCCGGCGGTGGGGCGCTACGCCGACTACGTGGCGGACGACGTCGTGGGGTTCGCCGACGGCCAGCTGCCGACGATCCCGCGGCGCGAGGCGCGCGCGGTGGTCGGGAAGAGCTCGGGTGGCTTCGGCGCGCTGCACCTCGGGGGCACGCGCCCGGACGTCTTCGGCTCCGTCGGCGCCCACGCCGCCGACGCCTACTTCGAGTACTGCTACCTGCCGGATCTCCCGAAGGCGGCGTCGGCGCTCGCGGCGGCGACCGACGCCGCGGCGTGGCTGGAGGCGATGAAGCAGCGGGCGCGCGAGACGAAGCTCTCGGGGAGCGATCACCCGGTGCTCAACATGATCGGGATGGCGGCCCACTACTCGCCCCGCGCAGGCGCGCCGCTGGGGCTGGAGCTGCCGTTCGAGCTGCCCTCGGGGCGGATCCTCGAAGAGGTCTGGTCGCGGTGGCTCGAGCACGATCCGGTCCGGACCGTGCCCCGCCGGCTCGACGCCTTCAGGCGCCTCGGGGGCGTCTTCGTCGACTGCGGCACCCGGGACGAGTTCAACCTCCGCTGGGGCGCGCGGATGGTGGCGAGCGCGCTCCGCGGCGGCGGCGTCGAGGTCGAGCACCAGGAGTTCGAGGACGGACACATGGGGATCAACTACCGGTTCGACGCGTCGCTCCGCTGGCTTGCGCCGCGCCTGCACCAGGCAGAGGAGTCGGGACGATGAAGCCGGAAGAGCACCTCTCACGCGTCGCACGGCTCCAGGAGGCGCTCCGCGAGAAGGGGCTCGCCGGTGCGCTGATCCTCGCCGCCGTCGACGTCCTCTACTACGCGGGGACGCGCCAGAACGGCGTGCTCTGGGTTCCAGCCGACGCCGCGCCGCTGCTGCTCGTGCGCAAGAGCTTCGCCCGCGCCCGGGCGGAGGGGGCGATCGGCGACGTGCGCCCGTTCCCGCCGTCGAAGGAGCTGGCCGCGACGCTGAGTTGCTCCGGGCGGGTCGGCACGCCGTTCGACGCCGCGCCGCAGGCGACGCTCGACTGGTGGCGCAAGCAGCTCCCGGCGGTGGAGCTCGTGGACCTCTCGGCGCCGCTGCGCGCGCAGCGGTCGGTGAAGAGCGCGATGGAGATCGCCGCCCAGCGCGACGCGGCCGGCAGGCTCGGCGCGGTCCTCGCCGACATCCCGCGGTTCCTCCGCGCGGGCATGCGCGAGCTCGATCTGTCGGTGGAGATCGAGTCACGGCTGCGCCGCTCGGGGAGCGAGGGGGCGCCGCGCATGCGTGGCTTCAACAACGAGATGTGGATGGGGATCGCGGTGGCAGGCGCGGCCGCCGCCGAGCCGGGCTGCTTCGACGGTCCCGTGGTGGGGCAGGGGCTCCACGCCGCCTACCCGGCGGGGTCGAGCGAGCACGTCATCCGGAGGGGTGAGCCCGTCCTCGTCGACTACTGCTGCGTCTACAAGGGCTACGTCGTCGACATGACTCGGACCGCGGTGGTCGGGGAGCTGCCGCACGAGCTCGCGCGCGCGCACGAGGTGGCGATCGCGATCCAGGAGGAGGTCGCGGCCGCGCTGAAGCCAGGCGCCGTCCCCGCGGAGCTGTGGGAGCTGGCGAAGGGGCGCGCCGAGCGGGAGGGGCTCGGCGACAAGTTCATGGGGCCGCCAGGCGACCAGGCTCGCTTCGTCGCGCACGGCATCGGGCTGGAGCTGGACGAGCTGCCGATCATCGCGCCGGGGTTCAAGGAGCCGCTCCTGGCCGGCCAGGTGGTCGCACTGGAGCCCAAGTTCGTCTTCCCCGGGCTGGGGGCCGTCGGCGTGGAGAACGACTACGCGGTCACGGAGCGCGGCGGGGACAGGCTGTGCAACCTGAGCGATGCCGTGATGAGGGTCTGAGGCCGCTCCCTCACCCTGCCCTCTCCCCCGGTGGGGGAGAGGGGATCCCCGGGGTCACTCGCTCGCGCAGTAGCCGCCGCGGTGCGTCGCGTAGTACTCGGCCAGACGTGCGCTCGCCTGGGCCTGCTCTGGCCCGCTGAGTGGCTCGTAGCCGCGGCCATACGTCCAGCCGTAGGCCCATCGGTACCAGTTCGGAAAGACCGGCGAGCCGCCGATCCGGACCCCCTCGTACATGAGCTCAGCCAGCCGCTCGTCGCCGGTCCGCGCGCGGACACACTCGCGCAGCCGCTCGTCAGCGCTCGCCCGATCCGCCTCGGTCCCGCCCATCCAGTAGGCGACGTCGTGCGCGAAGCAGCAGTCGCACCAGAGCTTGCGATCGCCCACCTTGCCGTCGGGGAAGAGGCTGCAGCCGTCGCTGTAGAAGGAGCGGAGCGCCGGCTTCGCGCTGCAGGAGGCGACGATCGCGGCGGTCAGGACGGCGGCGATCGCGCGGCCCAACTCACTCCCCCAGCCGCCGCCCGGCGTCGTCGATCGCGGTCCGGAGCGCCGTGTAGTCCTTCACGACCGGGAACTGCGGGAACTCGGCGATCACGTTGTGCGGCGGGCGGTACAGGATCCCCGCGTGCGCCTCGATGAGCATGGCGGTGTCGTTGTACGAGTCTCCTGCGGCGATGACCTGGAAGTTCAGGTCCCTGAACGCCTTCACGGCGGCCGCCTTCTGGTTGGGCATCCTCAGGTGGTAGGCGACGACGAAGCCCTGCGCGTCCGTCTCCAGCCGGTGGCAGAAGAGCGTCGGCATCCCGAGCTGCGCCATCAGCGGCATGCCGAACTCGTAGAAGGTGTCGGACAGCATGACGACCTGGTACCGCTGGCGCAGGGAGTCGAGGAAGTCCTTCGCCCCCCCCAGGGGGCCCATCCCGGCGATGACGGCCTGGATGTCCGGGAGCCCCAGCTTGTGCGTCCGCAGCAGGTCGAGCCGGTAGCGCATCAGCTTGTCGTAGTCGGGCTCGTCGCGCGTGGTCAGCCGCAGCTCGGGGATGCCGGTCCGCTCCGCGAACGTGATCCAGATCTCGGGGACGAGGACGCCTTCCAGGTCTAGGCAGACTAGTTGCACGCAGGCTCTCCGTGGGAAGCAGACCGGAGGTTGTGCCACACCCGGCGGGAGGGTTCAAAGGGTTGCGGTGGCCCCCGCCCGGCGGTGGAGGAGCCCGGCCGCGGCGGCGAGGACGAGGAATACGCCCGCCAGCGCGCCGAACGCGGCGCGATCCGAGAAGCGGTCCGTGAGCCAGCCGAACGCGGGGCCGATCCCGACGAGCAGGACGCGGCCGAGCATCGCCGAGACGGAGAGGACGGTCGCCCTTCGATCCGAGGCGATGTTCTTGTTGAGCAGCTCGAGCAGGAACGGAGTGGAGAAGCCCCAGGCGGCGGACGCGAGCGGCGTCAGGAGGAGCGGCCTCCAGCTCCCGTCCGCCGCGCACGCGACGAGCGTGGCCGGTACGATCCCGAGCAGCGCCACGCTCCCCTTGCGGCCGAGGAGGCCCGAGATCCGGGCGGACGTCGCGGCGCCCACCGCGGAGGCGGCCTGGAAGGCCGCGAAGTAGAGGCCATAGGCGGCCACCGAGATCCCCGCGCCGGTGAGCCGCAGGAAGTAGCCCCAGATCCCCGTGATGCCGGTCGCGAAGAGGGCGGCGGAGAGGAGCATCGTGCCTTGCAGCCGCCGGTCCCGGAGCGCCGCGAAGGAGACGGTCAGCAGCTCGCGGAGCGGGGTGTGGCCGGCGAGCCGCTCGCGCGGCGGCTCCACGAGCGACCGGACGATGAAGCATCCGGCGAGCGCGGTCGCGGCGTTGACGGCGAACGGCAGGCGCAGGGACACGACGGCCAGGAAGCCGCCGAGGATCGCGGCGACCGCCGTCCCGAGCCGGGTGAGCGCCTCGGCGCGCCCCTCCATCCGGTGGTAGCGCTCCTCGTCGCCGGCGGCGCGGAGCGAGTCGAAGAGGATGGCCGACGCGGTGCCTGAGAGGAGGCTGTGGGCGAAGGCGAGCGCCACCTCCGCCGCGGCGAAGGTCCAGAAGCCGCGCGCGACGCCGTAGCCCACCATGGCGAGCGCCTGGGCCCCCATCCCGAGGAGGAGCGCCCGGCGGCGACCCGCGACGTCGGCGAGGAAGCCTGACGGCACCTCGAAGGCCAGCCCCGCCGCGGAGAAGATCGCCTGCACCAGCATGATCTCGGTCGCCGAGAGCCCCGCCTGCCGGTAGACCGGCACGATGGCCGGCATCACGACGATGAAGTCGGAGAGGAACCTGAGGGCGAGGAGGCGGGGGACGTTGCGCGCGACGCTCATGGCGGGAAGCGGCTACGTCTTCCGCCGCGCCAGGATCCCCTCGAGCTCGTCCATTATCGAGTTCATCTCCTGCATGGCCGCGTCGAAGGGGGCCGAGGTCGTGACGTCGACGCCGGCGTCCTTCAGCAGCTCGATCGGGTACTTCGAGCCGCCCGCCCTCAGCATCGCGAGGTAGGCGTCGCGCGCCTTCGTGCCGCCGTGCTTCGCCTCCTCGCGGATGGCGCGGGCGATTGAGGTCGAGGCCACCAGGCTCGTGGCGTACTGGTAGACGTAGAAGTCGTAATAGAAGTGCGGGATGTAGCCCCACTCCGCGGCGACGAGGTCGTCCACGTAGCAGACCTTCGCGTCGTGGCCGTGATACTCGCGGCTCAGCTTCAGGTAGAGCGCCGAGAGGTTCTCGCCGGTGAGCGTCTCGCCCCGCTCCGCCATCTCGTGGATCGCCAGCTCGAACTCGGCGAAGAGGGTCTGGCGGAAGAGCGTCGCCCGCAGCGTGTCGAGCCAGCTCCCGAGCAGGAAGAGGCGGGTGTCGTCGTCCGTCGCCTTCGAGAGCTGGTGGTGCAGCAGCAGGTTCTCGTTGAGCGTCGACGCCACCTCCGCCACGAAGATGGCGTAGTCCGCGGTAGCGTACGGCTGCGCCTGCGAGGCCAGCAGCGTGTGCATCGAGTGGCCCGACTCGTGGGCCAGCGTCGACATGTCGTCGTACTTCCCGTTGAAGTTGAGCAGCTGGTACGGGTGGACGCCGTAGACGCCGGTCGAGTACGCCCCCGACCGCTTGCCGGTGGAGGGGAGGAAGTCGCTCCAGCGGCTCTCGTAGCCCCCCTTCAGCGCAGCCACGTACTCCTTCCCGAGCGGCGCGAACGCCTCGAGGGTGAGCGCCATCGCCGCCTCCGGCGTGTAGCTCGCGTCGACGCTGGCCACGAGCGGCACGTACAGGTCCTCGTACCGGAGCTGCTCGAGCCCGAGCATGCGGCGCCGCAGGTCGAGGTAGCGATGGAGCGTCGGGAGGCTCCGCCTCACGTCGCCGACGAGCTGCCGGTAGACGGCGGGTGGGATCCCGTTGCGGAAGAGCGCGGACTCGAGCGCGCTGCCGAAGCCGCGGACCTTCACCTCGAAGAGGTGCGCCTTCACCTGCGCGTAGAGCGTCGTCCCGAGCGTGCGCTGGAACCTCGAGAACGCGCCGAAGAACGCCTTGAAGACCTCGAGCCGGTCCGCGCGGACCGGCGACGCCCGCAGGAGACCGAAGCTGGCCTGGTCGACCAGTGCCTCCCCGGTGGAGAGCTTCACCACGGGGAAGGGGAGGTCGGCGTCCTTGAAGACCGAGTAGACGGCCTGGCCCGCTCCGAGGTTTCCCGCCTCGGCCGCCACGCGCTCCTCGGCGGCCGAGAGGGTGTGGGGCTTCCACCGGAGCACGTCGTCGAGCGGGTGCCGGTACGGCGCGAGCCGCGGATCCTTCGCGAGGAAGCCCTTGACCTTCCTGGGCCCCAGCGCGAGCAGCTCCGGCCGGAGCCACGAGGTCGCCGCCTCGAAGTCGACGGAGAGCTGCTGCAGCTCCTGCTTCATCTCCAGCGGGCGCGCCTCACGGGTGTCCTCGTCGGAGCGCATCGAGGCGTAGACCCAGGTCCGCTCCAGCAGCGCCCGCGTCGCGTAGAGCTCGTCGAGCGCCCGGAAGAGGGCCTCCGGGGAGTCGCCCAGGTGGCCGCGGTGGGCCGCCACCCGCGGGATCCTCCGCTTCAGCTCTTCGCGCCCCGCTCTCCAGGCGATCTCCGAGGGGAAGACGTCGTCCAGGTTCCACGTGTACTTCTCGGGGATCTCGCCGCGCTCCCTTCCCATGGAGGGCGAGGCGGCGAGGGCTGCGGCGAGCGGCGCTGCGATCCGGATCATTCTCATTCGTTCCCAGTCAGGCGTTGAGGACGGATGAGAACACGGCGCGGGCGCGCCGTCGATCCGGAGGCGGCGGAGGTCGGCCTCCGGCGCGCGGCCGCCTCCGGGTGGGGCGCTACCGCCAGGCGACCCGGAACTCGCAGTGCGCCGCGCCGTGGCGGCGGCACTGCGACTCCTCCACCGCCACCGCGCGGCCGCCGGCGATCTCCACGGCGCGCTCCAGCCAGCCCAGCGTCGTCAGGCACTCGTCGGCGTCCGCCTGCTCGTCGTCGAAGTGGCGGATGACCGCGGACGTGAGGCCGGTCCGCTCGCAGGTCCGGTGGCCGGAGGAGTGCTGCGACGCGTAGACCCGCGGGACGCTGTCGAGCAGGGCGTGAGGATCGCCCTCCCGCAAGAACGGCCGCTGCGCGCCGTCGGGCGCGAGGTTGGTCGAGGCGGTGTAGCGCCCCATGTCGCGGAAGAGCGTGCGGTGGTCGCCTTTCGAGAGGATCGCGGCCGCGGTCAGCTCGAGCCGGAGCAGCGCGCCGGCGGGGTACCAGCTGCTCGGCAGCAGCATCCCGCGGAAGATCGCCTGGTCCTCGGAGGAGAGCCGCTTGAGGACGCGCTCCGCGTCGACCTCGCCGCGCGAGCGGATGAACTTCATGCGCGCGACGAGGAGCGTCCCCTTGACCTTCCCGGTCATGCGGCTGAGGTCCGGGGATCGATACGTCGAAACCGGCAGGGAGATGGCTGCAGACGGTAGACTGGACACGTTCACCTCGCGACCCCCGAGGAAACGCTAGGCCTTCGACGCTAGTGCGTCAAACCGCCGCACTGACTACATTTCCGTTCACGAGCCGCGGGCGAGGTCCCAACCCGTGGAAACGGCTGCGGATAACGCCCCGCGCTCCTGGGGCCGCTCAGCCCTTGCCGGGCTTCCGCAGCAGGACGTAGAGGGCGCCCGCGCCGCCGTCGACCGGCTTCGCTGTGGCGAAGGCGAGGACGTGCCGGCTGAACCGGTTTGTCGCGAGCCACCCCCGGAGCGCGTCCTTGAGGACCGGCACGTTGTCCTTGGAGTGGAGCCCCCGTCCATGGACCACGATGACGCAGCGCTTGCCCGCGAGGCGCGCGCCGCGGAGGTACTCCTCGACCGCGCGCTTCGCCTCGTCGCGCTTCAGGCCGTGGAGGTCGAAGTGCCCCTGCACCGAGAACTCACCGCGCCGCAGCTTCGCGACGATCTTGTGATCGAGCCCCTCGATCCACCCCTCGATGAACTCGTCCGAGTCCGCGAGGTCGAAGGGGGAGTCGCCGGACACCAGCGCCCTCAGCTCGTCGACAGCGTCGAGGTCGGGGTGCCACACCCGCTCGGGTGGCGGGCGCGGCTGGCGCGGGGCGACCGTTCCGGCCCCCGGATCGAGCTTGCGGGCGCCGTCGATTGCGGCCTCCCAGAGCTCCGACTCGGTCTTCGCGGCCGGTGGCGGCCGCGGGGGAGGCTCCCGAGGAGGGGCCGGCTTCGGGGGCGGCCTCCCGGCCGGGTGGTCCCGCAGCTTCTCGAAAGGGTTGTGGAAGGGGCGCTTTGCCACGGCGGCCTCATAATGGCGGGCCATGGACCAGGAAGTCGAGTGCCCGGCCTGCGGCGTCGTCTTCGTCGTCTTCGTGGACCCGCGTGGTGGCGAGGAGCAGCTCATCACCGCCGAGTGCCCGGAGTGCAGGCGCCCGCTCACCCTCTTCGCGAAGGAGGAGGAGCCGGGCGGCTTCGCGATAGCTTTCGAGCAGCGCGACGACTGAGTCCGCGATAGCATCTTCACCCCCAGGAACGAAGGCAGGAGAGCGACCGAATGGCGATCGTCTCGGTGAAGGACGTCTCTAAGGTTTACACGCTCGGCAAGACGGAGGTCCCCGCGCTGCGCGGCGTGTCGCTCGACGTGGAGCAGGGCGAGTTCCTCTCGATCGCAGGGCCGTCCGGGAGCGGGAAGACGACGCTCCTCAACCTCGTCGGCTGCGTGGACACGCCGACCGCGGGATCCGTCCTCGTCGATGGGCAGGACACCGCGAGCCTCAGCGAGCGGGCGCTCACGGACCTGAGGCTCCACCGGATCGGCTTCATCTTCCAGAGCTTCAACCTCGTCCAGGTCCTGTCGGTCTTCCAGAACATCGAGTTTCCGCTCCTGCTCAAGGGCGGCCTGACGAAGCAGGAGCGTGCCGACCGCGTCCTCGGGCTCCTCGACGCCGTGGGGATCCGGGAGTACGCGCGCCACCGGCCGAGCGAGCTGTCGGGCGGGCAGCGCCAGCGCGTCGCCGTCGCCCGCGCGCTCGTCTCCAGGCCCAGGCTGGTCCTCGCCGACGAGCCGACCGCCAACCTCGACTCGCAGACCGGGGCAAACATCATCGACCTGATGCGCGACATGAACCGCAAGGACGGCACCACCTTCATCTTCTCGACGCACGATCCGAAGGTGATGAGCCACGCGAGCGCCATCGTCCGGATCGCAGACGGCCAGATCGCGGCCCGGGAGCGTCCAAACGACGGCGGGGTGAAGGGATGAGCGCCCGCCGGGACGCGATCCGGGTCCTGCTCCGGATCGCCTTGCGCAACCTGCTCGCGAGCCGCGTCCGGACCACGATCCTCGGCAGCATCATCCTCGCCGGGTCGCTGGTGGTAGTGGTCGGGACCTCGCTGCTCGACTCGATCGATCGCGGCCTCCGCACCTCGATCCAGGGGAGCCTGGGGGGACACCTGCAGGTCTACGCCGCCAGCTCCGAGGGTGCGCTCGAGCTCTACGGCGGCCTCCGCGGCGAGTCGCTGCTCGACCCGATCGAGGACTTCGCGAAGGTGAAGGCGGTGATCGAGGAGGTCCCCAACGTCCAGCAGGTGGTCCCCATGGGGATCGACCAGGCGATGGTCGCGACCGGGAACGCGTTCGACGCAGCGCTGGAGCGGCTCCGCGCCGACGCCCGCCGCCTCGAGGAGGGGGAGCGCGACCCGGAGCTGCTTCGGACATGGGAGTCGCACAAGGCGCACGTCCACCGCATGGTCGGGCTGCTCCGCGGGGAGATCGACCAGGCGCTCGCGATCGTCGACCCGAACTCGCGGGAGGCGCAGGACAAGCAGCAGGACGTCGAGGCGCTGCAGCGCGTCGCCGCCGAGCCGTTCTGGGCCGCGTTCGACGAGGACCGCTACGGGAACCTCGAGCTGCTCGAGAACCGGATCGCGCCGCTGGCCATGGACAACGCCTTCACCTTCCTGCGCTACGTCGGCACGGACGTCGACGCCTTCTTCACGGCCTTCCCGCTGGCGGAGGTGGTGGAGGGCGTGCGGGTGCCGACGGGGCAGCGCGGGATCCTCGTGGGGAAGCAGTTCGCGGAGGAGTGGCTGAAGCTCAAGAACGCCCGGCGGCTCGACCAGATCAAGGACGCCCGCGATCGACGCGGACGCCGGATCGCGAAGGACGAGGAGCTGCAGCGCTGGGTGAGGGACAACGGGAACGGGATCAGGGAGATCCTCCTGCAGCTCGATCCCATCAAGGCCGACGAGGCCGCGGTCCGGCTCCGCAAGGGGCTCGGCGAGGAGAGCGACGTGCCGCTGGAGGCGCTGCTCGCGAAGCTCTTCGCCTCCACCGACGAGACGTTCGAGCGCGACTACCACGTCTTCTACGACGTGCTCGCGCCGCTCCTGCGGCTCTACATGATCAACGTGGGCGAGACGATCACCATCAAGGCGCCGTCAAAGAGCGGCTACTTCAACTCGATCAACCTGAAGGTCTACGGCTTCCTACAGTTCAAGGGGATCGAGCGGTCGGGCATCGCGGGGATGATGAGCGTGATGGACCTGATGAGCTTCCGCGACCTCTACGGCTACGTCACCGCCGAGAAGGCCGAGGAGATCCGGCGGCTCCAGGCCTCGATGGGCGCGCGGCACGTCGAGCGCGCCAGCGCCGAGGCGGAGCTCTTCGGCCTGGACGGCGGGCTCGAGGCGGAGTCGAAGTCCGCCGCCATCGACGAGCGGTCGCTCGTCGCAGGGGCGAGCGAGAAGCGGGTCGCTGCCGAGGCGGCCGCCACGCGCGTCTACTCGCAGTCGGAGATCGAGCACGGCGAGGTGCTGAACGCCGCGATCATCCTGAAGGATCCGTCGAGGCTGCGCCGCTCGCTGAAGGACGTGCAGGCGGCGGCCGACGCCGCGAAGCTGGGGCTGAAGACCATCGACTGGCAGGCCGCGTCGGGGATGGTGGGCCAGTTCGTGACCCTCATGCGCGTCGTCCTCTTCACGGCGCTCCTCATCTTCTTCTCGGTCGCCCTCGTGATCATCAACAACGCCATGGTGATGGCGACGCTCCAGCGGGTGAAGGAGGTCGGGACGATGCGGGCGATCGGCGCCCAGCGCCGGTTCGTCGTCGTCATGCTCCTGGTCGAGATCGGGGCGATCGGGCTCCTCTTCGGCCTCGCCGGTGCCCTCCTGGGCGGCGGCGTCGTGGCGGCGATCCGGGCCGCGGGCGGGATCCCGGCCACGACGGACCTCCTCTACTTCGTCTTCGCGGGCCCCTCCCTGATGCCGAGGATGGGGGCGCTGGCGCTCGGGCTCTCGCTCGTGATCGTCCTCTCCGTCTCCGTCCTCTCCGCCCTCTACCCGGCCGTGATCGCGATGAAGGTCTCGCCGGTCGAGGCGATGTCCACCGACGACTAGGCACCGACCATGTTCCTGACGGACATCCAGATCGCGGGCCGCAACCTGACCCGACACTCGCGGCGGAACCTCTTCCTCGGCGGCGCCCTGGCGGCGGTCACCGGGCTGCTCGTCCTCCTCGGGTCGCTCACCGCCGGGATGGAGGCCTCGATGATGGAGTCGGCCCTCACGCTCCTCACCGGCCACGTCAACGTCGGCGGCTTCTTCAAGGTGACGAGCGGCAGCGCCGCGCCGCTCGTGGCCGACTACCCGAAGCTGGTCGCGCTGGTGAGGGAGCGCGTCCCCGAGGTGGACTATCTCACGGTGCGCGGGCGTGGCTGGGCGAAGGCGGTCTCCGAGTCCAGCTCGATGGACCTCGTGCTCGCCGGCGTCGAGGTCGCCAACGAGCCGGCCTTCCGCAAGACCCTCAGGATCCTGGAGGGGCGGCTCGACGACCTCGCGCAGCCCAACACCATCCTGCTCTTCGAGGGGCAGGCGGAGCGGCTCAAGCTGAAGGTCGGTGACGTCGTCACCATCTCGGCCCCGACCGCGCGCGGGGTGAACAACACCGCCGACCTGCGGGTCGTCGTCGTCGCGAAGAACGTCGGCCTCCTCTCCGCCTTCTCCGCCTTCGTCCAGGCCGACGCCTTGCGGACGCTGTACGGCCTCAACGCGGCCACCACCGGCGCCATCCACGTCTACCTGAAGGACCCGTCGGCCGGACCGGCCGTCGCCTCCCGGCTGCGCACGGCGATCCGGGACGCTGGGCTGCGCGTCATGGAGCCCGAGGCGCAGCCGTACTGGATGAAGCTCATGCTGAGGATCCCGAGCGAGGACTGGACCGGCCAGAAGATCGACGTCACGACGGCCGACGACGAGATGGGGCAGTTCAAGCAGTTCATCCTCGCCCTGAAGGTCGTCTCGAACATCCTCGTGGTCGTGCTCATGATCGTGGTCATCATCGGGATCCTGAACACGCTCGCCATCGCGATCCGGGAGCGGACGCGGGAGATCGGGACGCTCCGCGCCATCGGCATGCAGCGGCGCAAGGTGCTCTGGCTCTTCGTCCTCGAGACGGCGCTGCTGGGGCTGATCGGGACCGCGGCGGGGGCGCTCGGCGCCGCTGCCGTGGCCGCGGCAGTCAACGCCATGGCCTTCACGCTCCCGGAGGCGGTCCAGGTCTTCCTGTCCCAGGAGAAGCTCCACTTCCTGCTCCAGCCAGGCACCATCGTCGCGGACGTCCTCCTCCTCGCGACCGTGACCGTGCTCGCGTCGGTGTTCCCGGCGCGGCGCGCGGCGCGGCTCAAGCCAATCACCGCCATGCACCAGATCGGGTGAACCGATGAACCGTCTCGCCCCCATCGCGCTCCTCCTCCTCGCCGCCGCCCCGGTGGCCTCGCGAGCGCTCACCGCCGAGGAGCTGAAGAAGGTCGTCGCCACGGTCGACGAGCGCCAGCGCAACTCGGGCGACTGGAAGGCGCTCTGCTACATGGAGGCGAAGGAGAAGGGGAAGACCGACGTCGTCTACGAGCTCCTCGTCTACCGGCGCGACGAGGAGGACAAGCAGATGTTCCTCTTCACCAAGCCGAAGAGCGAGGCGGGGAAGGGCTACCTCCGGCTGGAGAAGAACCTGTGGATGTACGATCCGGGGACTGGCCGTTGGGAGCGGCGGACCGAGCGCGAGCGGATCGGCGGGACCGACACGCGGCGCGGCGACCTCGACGAGTCGCGGCTGGTGGAGGAGTACGACGCCGCCTGGATCGGACAGGAGCGGCTCGGCGTCTACGCGGTCGATCACCTGAAGCTGACGGTGAAGGCCGGCGTCGACGTCGCCTTCCCGGTCGTGGAGCTGTGGGTCGACCAGGCGACCCTCAACGTGCTGAAGCGGCAGGAGCTGGCGCTCTCCGGGAAGCTGATGCGGACGGCGTACTACCCGCGCTGGAAGAAGGTCTACTCGCCCTCGAAGAAGGGCGAGGTCTGGTATCCCGAGGAGATGAGGATCTTCGACGAGATCGAGAAGGGGAACTCCACGCTCATCCTGATCAAGGAGATCGACCTCAGGCCGCTGGAGGCCAACCTCTTCACCAAGGCCTGGCTCGAGTCCAAGAGCCGCTGAAGGGGACGCGCTTGATCACACGGATAGCGATCGCACTCGCCGCGCTGGCCGCCGCCGCGGCCGTCCCCGCGCAGGACCGGCCCGCCGAGGAGGAGCTCTTCGGGGCGCCGACGCCGGCCGCCGAGGCCGCGCCGGCGCCGCAGGCCGAGCCGTCCCCCCCAGTGAGCGGGCGAGACGACGCCATCCTGGGCGGTGGCCGCGCGGGTCCCCCGGCGGGGGTCATGACCGCGGCCCAGGAGAACCCGCTGGCGCTCGGAGGGATGCTCTACCTGCGCGCGAGCACCCTGTGGGAGCGCTTCAAGCCGCCGTCGGAGTGGCCGCTCTACTCGTCGAACCTCCTCGACGTCTACGTCGACACGCGCCCGAACGACCGCGTGCGCGCGTTCGCGCTCGCGCGGACCCTATGGAGCCCCTTCGTCCCCGCCGGCCTGCTCCCCGGGGTCACGCCGCCGGGGGCGAGCCTCGAGCCGCAGGTCTTCCTCGACCAGCTGTGGGTGAACTTCGACGTGGGGCGCCGCGCCTTCGTCACGGTCGGGAAGCAGCACGTGAAGTGGGGCGTGGGGCGCTTCTGGAACCCCACCGACTTCCTCCACCCGGACCGCCGCAACCCCCTGGACGTCTTCGACGCGCGCGTCGGGACGACGATGGTGAAGGTGCACGTCCCCTGGGAGGCCCGTGGCTGGAACCTCTACGCCATCGCGTTCCTCGATGACCCCTCGGGGAAGGGTGACGGCGCGAACACGATCGGGAAGGTGGCGGGCGGTGCCCGGGCCGAGGTCGTCCTCGGCCCGGCCGAGCTGGGAGCGACCGCCCTCGTCCGGGACGGCCAGCGCCCGCGCTTCGGGCTCGACTTCTCCACGGGCATCTGGGACCTCGACGTCCACGGCGAGGTGGCGCTGCGCACGTCGTCCGACGTCCAGCTCTGGGAGGAGATCGATCCGGCCGCGCCGACCGTCTTCGACCGCTACGGCAAGCGGTCGCTCGACGGGATCACGCCGCAGGCGGTCCTCGGGGTCAGCTACGCCGTCAACTACTCCGACGAGGACGCGGTCCGGTTCGGGGCCGAGTACTTCTACAACGGCGCCGGCTACGACGATCCCCACATCTACCCGTGGCTCCAGCGCGCGCTGGTCCTGCCCGGGGAGAGCAACGACTACGTCCCCTTCTACGTCGGGCGTCACTACGCCGGCGCGTTCGCGCTCCTCGCGGCGCCGGGGACCTGGAACGATCACACCTTCACGCTGAACGTGCTCGCCAACCTCTCGGACGGGAGCGCCACCGTGCGGATCGACCACTCCATGGTGGTCAACACCTACCTGACGGTCGAGTCCTTCCTGGCGGGGTACGTTGGAACCGAGGGAGGCGAGTTCCGCTTCGCCCTCGACGTTTCGCAGGCCGAGATCGGCCCGCCGCTGACCGCCGACCTCCGGACGCAGCCGCCCGTGCTCTCGGGCGGCGTCGCGCTTCGCGTGAAGCTCTAGGGTCGCCCCGTATTCCCGCGCCTCGCACCCAGGACGTTCGGCTCCAATGGCTGCCAGCGCAACCACGCCGGCACGAGGTGACCGATGGCCCAGATTGGAATGATCCGCGAGACGCAGCTCTCCTATGACGACGTCCTCTCGAAGCTCCCCGACCTGCTCAAGGAGGAGGGGTTCGGAGTGCTGACGCGCATCGACGTCAAGGCCACGCTCAAGGAGAAGATCGGGGTCGACTTCCGGCGCTACCAGATCCTCGGCGCCTGCAACCCGATGTTCGCGCACCAGGCCCTCTCGATCGACCCGTCGGTGGGGGTGCTCCTCCCCTGCAACGTCGCCGTCTACGAGCAGGACGGCGGCGGGACCACGGTCCGGTCGATCGACCCCATGCAGACGATGGCCGCGGCCGACCCGCGCTTCGCCGAGGTGGCGAAGCAGGTGCAGGAGCGGCTCTCGCGGGTGCTGTCGAAGCTCGCTTGAACCTCCGAACCGATGGGAGAGTCCCGGGCTCACACCCGAGCCCATGAACGATCTCCTGCAGTTCATCCTCTTCCTCGCCGGCTGGTACGTGCTCCAGCGCTGGATCCTGCCCAAGGCCGGCGTCTCCGGCTGAGGCGTCCCGTACGCGCCGCGTGACGGCGCCAGGAAGGACGACGGGGAGCCGCCCAGCGGCTGTTGAGCGCGCGACCCACGAGGGCCGCGGCGGAGCGCCACGCGGAGATTCCGCTGGCCGCCAGCGCCGCGGCTGGATAGCGTGGCATCACCCCCCGGGTGACGTCCGCGCCGGGCGAGGACCGCATGGACGCGACCGTCGCATCGCTCGCCGACACGGAGGGCGCGCAGGCGAGCTGGAGGGCGCTCTACAGGCTCGCCGCAGGCTGCGCCGTGGTCATCTTCTGCGTGGCGCTCGCCGACGTAGCCCTCATGTTCCTGGAGCCGGACGCGAAGGTCCCGGGCTCGACGACCGCCGTCGAGTGGTTCGCCCTGCTCGAGGGGCACCGCTGGCTCGCGCTGCGGAACCTCGGGCTCCTCAACGTCATCAACACGGTGGTGGAGATCCCGCTCTTCTACGCCCTCTACGGCGCGCACCGCCGGGCTGGCCGCCACCTGGCCGCCGTGGCGACCATGCTCCTGCTCGTCGGGGCGGCCGTCTACATCGCGCGGAACACGCTCTTCTCGCTCGACGCGCTGGCGGTGCGGTATGCGGCCGCCGCCGAGCCGCAGCGCGCGGCGCTGGCGGCCACCGGCGAGGTGCTGCTGGCGCTAGGGGAGGACCTGACCGCAGGGATGTTCATGGGCTTCTTCCTCACCGAGCTGGCCGGGCTCGTCATGGCGCTCGCGCTCCTCCGCGGCGGGGTCTTCGGCCGCGCGGCCGGCCTGCTCGCCGCCGTCGGCTTCGGCTCACTGCTCGTCTTCAGCGTCTTCGCCGCGTTCGTCCCGGCGGCCTACGGCGCGGTCCTGGTCCTCGGCGGGATCGGCGGCCTCACGATGATGGCGTGGTACGTCGTCGTGGCCCGCAGGCTCCTGCAGCTCGCGAAGGCCTGAACGCGAGACGGGCCGCCTCCCCGGAGGGAAGCGGCCCGTCCCCTCACCTCACCCTGTCCCTCTAGAAGACGAACTCCTCGCCCTGGGCGCGGAGCGCGGTGATGGCCGCGAGGTTCACGATCGACTGCACCGACGTGCCGATCTGGAGCACGTTGACCGCCTGGTGCATCCCGAGCAGCACGGGGCCGATCACCTCTGCGCCGCCGAGCCGGTGGATCATCTGGTAGGCGATGTTGGCCGCGTCCAGGTTCGGGAAGATGAGGACGTTCGCGTCCTCCTTGAGGTTGGAGAACGGGTACTCCTCCTTGCGCGAGTCCTCCGAGAGGGCGAACTCGGCCTGGATCTCGCCGTCGATCTCCAGGTCGGGCCTGCGCTGCCGGAAGAGCTCCGCCGCCTCACGCATCTTGGCCGGGCTGGTGCCGTGCGCGGAGCCGAAGCTCGAGTACGAGAGCATCGCCACGCGCGGCGTCACGTCGAAGTACTTCGCCAGCTCGCAGGTCTGGACCGCGATCTCGGCCAGCTCCTCCGCGGTCGGGTTGACCGTCACGGTGCAGTCGGCGAAGAACTTGAAGTCGTTCTTCGTGACCACGATGTAGACGCCGCCGGCGCGGCGGCCGGTGCGGGTCTTGATGATCTCGAGCGGGGCCCGCACCGACTCGGCGTAGCCGGCGGTGAGGCCGGTGACCATGCCGTCGGCCTTCCCGTCCTTCACCATGATCGACGCGAAGTAGGCGCGGAGCCGGGCGCGGCGGCGCGCCTCCTCGCGGGTCATGCCGCGGCGCTGCCGGATCTCCCAGAGGCGGTTGACGTACTTCTCGTAGTCGGGATCCTCCTCGGGGTTGATGATCGTGACCCCCTCGAGCGCGTCGAGCTTCTGGTCCGCGATCGACTTGCGGATCGACTCGACCGGTCCGAGCAGGATCGGCTCGCAGAGCCCCTCCTCGCGGAGGATCTCGGCCGCCTGCTGGATGCGGGTGTGGTGCCCCTCGGGGAAGACGATCTTCGTCAGCTTCTTGCGCGCCTTCTCGAAGATGGTCCCCATCACCTGGTGCGCGCGGCTCTGCATCTTCTTGAGCTGCTCGCGGTAGGCGTCCATGTCGAGCTGGATGCGGGCGACGCCGCAGTCCATCGCCGCCTTGGCGACGGCGGGGGCGACCGCGAGGAGCACGCGCGGGTCGAGCGGCTTCGGGATGATGTACTCGCGCCCGAACCGGAACCGCTCGCCGCCGTACGCGCGCGAGACCGCGTCCGGCACGTCCTCCTTGGCGAGCTCGGCGAGCGCCCTCGCCGCGGCCATCTTCATCTCCTCCGTGATGGCCTTGGCGCGGACGTCGAGGGCCCCGCGGAAGATGTACGGGAAGCCGAGGACGTTGTTCACCTGGTTCGGGTAGTCGGAGCGCCCGGTCGCCATGATGACGTCCTCGCGCGCCTCCTTGGCCTCCGGGTAGCTGATCTCGGGATCGGGGTTTGCGAGCGCGAAGACGATGGGGTCCTTGGCCATCGTGCGGACCATCGCCTGGTCGATCATCCCCTTCACGGAGCAGCCGAGGAAGACGTCGGCGCCGTCCATCGCCTCGGCCAGCGTGCGGAGCTTGGTGTCCGCGGCGAACTGGGCCTTGTACTCGTTCATCCCCTCGGTGCGCCCCTTGAAGATGACGCCCTTGGTGTCCACCATGATCACGTTCTCGCGCTTCACGCCGAGCGAGAGGTAGAAGCGGCTGCAGGCGATGGCCGCGGCGCCCGCGCCGGAGACGACGACCCGCACCTTGTCGATCTTCTTGCCGGCGAGCTCCAGCGCGTTGAGCAGCGCGGCGCCCGAGATGATGGCGGTCCCGTGCTGGTCGTCGTGGAAGACCGGGATGTTCATCTCCTTCTTCAGCCGCTCCTCGATGACGAAGCACTCGGGGGCCTTGATGTCCTCGAGGTTGATGCCGCCGAAGGTCGGCTCGAGCGCCTTCACGACCGTGCAGACCTTGTCGATCTCGTTCGCGTCGATGTTGATGTCGAAGACGTCGATGTCGGCGAACCGCTTGAAGAGGACCCCCTTGCCCTCCATCACCGGCTTGCCGGCGGCGGGGCCGATGTTGCCCAGTCCGAGCACGGCGGTGCCGTTGGAGACGACGGCGACCAGGTTGCCGCGCGCCGTGTAGAGGTAGGAGAGGTCGGGATCCCGCTCGATCTCGAGGCAGGGCTCGGCGACGCCGGGCGTGTAGGCGAGGGAGAGATCGCGCGCGGTCGCGCAGGGCTTCGTGGGGACGACCTCGATCTTCCCCTTGCGACCCATGGAGTGGTACGCGAGCGCGTCCTCCTTGCGGATCTTCTTCTTCGGGGCCGAGAGCGGGTTCTGCGTGGAGTCGTCGGACATCGTTGGTTCCTTCTCAGTCCTGGTCTGGAACGGCTCAGTACCGGCTGGTTTGGTTGTGTGTCGGGAGAGGAAAGACCAAGTGATACGGGGTGTCAATAGAACCGCCGGGTAGAGGCACGCTTCTTGCAATTCGCTTCTGTGCGCTGTGGATCAGCCTCGGCCCGCGCGCTCCCCACGACGGCATCTCCATCTAGAACCTCAGCAGCCACGCGTGTTTGGCCGCGCCACAGTGCGTCGGGCCCGTGGCGGTGGTGCAACGCGGCTCACGCGGAGCGCGTCGCGCGCGACGCGGGAGCCCGGGATTTGGTATCACCCGCTCCGTGAACTCGCTCATCGCCGCCGTCGGCTACGTCGCGGTCGCGCTCCTCCTGGCGGTGTCGCTGCCCATCCAGGCGCTCCTCTTCGCGCTCACGGCCCCGTTCGATCCGGGCCGCCTCGTGACCGGACGCTTCCTGCGCTGGCTCGGGCGCCGGATCGCGGGCTGCTACCCGCCGTGGAAGCTCCGCGTGGAGGGGCGCTGGCCTGCTGCCGGCGGCGCCTACGTCGTCGTCGCGAACCATCAGTCGATCCTCGACATCCTCCTGCTGTCGCACATGCCGCGCGAGATGAAGTGGATCGCCAAGGAGGAGCTGTTCCGCGTCCCGTGGATCGGCTGGATGCTCCGGATGTCCGGTGACATCGCGATCCGCCGCGGCGAGCGCGACAGCGGCCTGGAGGCGCTGGGCAGGGCGCGCGGCTACCTCGCCCGCGGCGTGCCGGTCATGGTCTTCGCGGAGGGGACCCGCTCGCGCGACGGGCGGCTCCTGCCGTTCAAGTCGGGCGCGTTCCGGCTGGCGATCGAGACTGGGGTGCCGGTCCTGCCGGTCGCCCTCAACGGGACCGCTGCCGGCATGCCCAAGGGGAGCCCGTGGGTCCGCCCGTGCGAGGCCTGGGCCCGGATCCTGGAGCCGGTCCCGACGGCCGGGCTGCGGCCGGAGGACGCCGTGAAGGTGCGAGACGAGGTCCGTCGTCGCATCGCCGCCGAGCTGCCGGGCGCGGCGCGCGAGCCGCGGGCCACCGACAGGGCCGGGGGGAGTGGAGCGGGGGAGGGGAGCGAGCCGGCCTGAGGCTCAGTTCCGCAGGTCCCCTGGCGACGGGGTCCGCGAGGGTCCAAGCCGCGGCCAGGCGGCTCCGGGCGCGACCGTCGCCTGGCCGGCGCCGCCTTCGGCCGGGAGCATCACGCGGATGACGTTGCCGCGTCCGGGCGTGCTCTCGGCGACCACGTCCCCGCCGACCGCCCGGACCATCCCCATCACCGCGGAGAGCCCCGCGCCGCCTCCGCGCCCGACCCGCTGCTGGCCGTAGAAGGGCTCGATGGGCGGTGGGGTGCCTGGCGGGTTGATGAGCGGGCCGTCGTCGGTCACGTCGACCAGGAACCGGAGCGGATCCGTCCTGCGCGCCACGATCCGGATCGTGTGGAGCGCGGGCGTCCCCACTGGCATCGCCTGCGCGGCCCCCCGCACGATGCTGGTGAAGACCTGCGCGAGCCGCCCCGCCGGTGCCGCGACCATCGACTGCTCCGGCACGTCGATCGTCACACGGCACCGCTCCGCGGTCTGCTCGCGGGTGGCGTCGACGGCCTCCGCTATGGCCGCTCCCAGGTCCGCCGACCCTTCGCCGTCGCCGAAGCCGTTGGAGAACGCGTTCAGGTCGCGGATGAGGTCGCGGACCCGCCTCGCGGAGTCCCCCGCCTCGACCAGGGCCTGACGGATCTCACTCAGGTCGGGGTTCGAGTCCTCGAGCGCCTCCGCGGCGAAGCCGACGTTCCCGAGCACGCTGCAGAGCGGGTTGTTGATGTCGTGAGCCATCCCCGCGGCCACCGAGCCAACGGCGGCCAGCCGCTCCGCGGCGACGAGCCGGGCGCGGGCGGTGTGGGCGTCGGTCACGTCGCGGGCGATCAGGTGCAGGAGCCTGCGCCCGCGCATCACGACGACCCTCGCGCTCACCTCGGCAGGGAACGAGGTGCCGTCGGCGCGCAGCAGGACCGTCTCGAAGAGCGCCCGCCCTCTCGCCTGCAGCTCGTCGAGGTGGGCGTCGAGGCGGTCGGAGGCGTCCGGGTGCCGGAGCTCACCGGCATAGCGCCCGAGGAGGGAGTCGCGCGACTGCTTGAAGGCCTCGGCCGCGCGGTCGTTCGTGTCGAGGATGCGGAGATCGGGCTCGAGCAGGAGGACGATGTCGTTGCCGTGCCAGGAGACGAGCTCCGCCTGCCAGCTCCTCGCCGCGCGCGCCGCCTTCCGCCCCAGCCAGGCGGCGCCGATGGCGGCCCAGAAGGCGAGCACGGCCTCGGCCATCGTCGAGGTGTCGTCGTGGTTGAAGGCGATCAGCGCCGCGAAGGCCGAGGCGCCCGCCGACGTGAGCGTCAGCGCGACGACGCCCCAGTCGATCAGGAAGAGCCAGGATGTGCGGGATTCATGCTCCACTGCGCGCGACCTCGCCTCCACCAGCCCACTCGAAGCTTCTAGCGCACCCGATGCGGCCTGCACAGGGGGGCGCGGCCCGGGTGACTCCGAGTGAATGACGCGACGCCGCCCTGGCCGTCAGCGACCGGCCTTCGGTCGTGGAGGTGGCGCGCCCTGCGGGAGCGACTGCTTCAGCTCTGCCAGCCACGCCACCCACTCGGCCATCCCCTCGCCGGTCCGCGCGGAGAGCCTGATGGCGCGCGGGCGCGGCATCACCCGGGCCAGGTTCTCCTCGATCAGTCCGAGGTCGACGCCGAGCACGCCGGCGAGGTCGGTCTTGGAGACGAGGACCAGGTCCGCCGCCCTGAACATCACGGGGTACTTGAGCGGCTTGTCCTCGCCCTCGGCGATCGAGAGGACGACGACGTTGGCCCGCTGCCCGAGGTCGTAGATGGCCGGGCAGACGAGGTTGCCGACGTTCTCGATGAAGAGGACGTCCGCCCCGTCGAGGTCGAAGCCGTGGAGCGACCGGTGGACGAGCTCGGCGTCGAGGTGGCACGCCTGCCCGGTCGTGATGGCCCTCGACGGGATCCCCGCCGCCTCCAGCCGGCGCGCGTCGTTGTCGGTGGCGAGATCGGCCGAGACCGCTGCGAGCCTCCAGCCGCGTCCAGCGGCCGCCCGCGAGGTCGCCTCGAGGACCGCCGTCTTGCCTGCGCCGGGGCTCCCCATCAGGTTCACCGACAGGATCCCCTGCGCGAGGAAGTGCTCGCGGTTGTGGCGCGCCGTCCGATCGTTCCCGGCCAGGATCTTCTCGTAGAGCCCCACCGGGACGAGCTCGGTCTCCAGCGCCGGCGTGAGGCCACAGCCGCAGGTCGTGCACATCTCAGTCCACCTCCATCTCGATACCGTTGAGCATCAGCGCGTCCCCGCCTTCGTCGAGCCGGGCCGGGACGGCGCAGGGGACGCAGCGCAGCGCGGCGCCGCGAGCGATGGGAGCGCCGCAGCGCGGGCAGGACCAGCTGGCGGGGACGCGCTCCAGGACCAGCGGCGCCTTCGCGCAGAGGGTCCCCTCCCGGAAGGTGTCGTACGCGGTCTGGAAGAGCTCCGGATCAACGCCTGAGAGCTCGCCGATCCTCACCGAGACGCGGTGGATGGCGAGCGCGCCGCGCGTCGCGGCCTCCGCCTCCACGCGCTCCACGAGCGACTGGACGAGGGAGTATTCATGCACGGAAGGCTTCTCCCTCACCCTGACCCTCTCCCTCAATGAGGGAGAGGGAAGGTGTCCAGAGGAGGAATCGGTGAGGGGGTTCGATCAGCATATCCTCGGGAGGATCTCCCCCTCCGGCTCCGCCAGCATGCGGCGTCCGATCCCCGTGTCGAGGATGACGCTCCCCGGCCGCTCCGCGACCGCGGTCGCCACGACCGCCGCGCGCGCGCCGAGCGGGTGGGCCCGCAGCGCGGCGAGGACGCGATCGACCGCGCCGGCGCGCACGCCGATGACCGCCTTCCCCTCGTTCGCGACGAGGAGCGGGTCGACGCCGAGGATCTCGCAGGCCGCGCGGACCTCGACGTTCACCGGGACCGCCGTCTCGTCGAGGACGATCCCGACCCCGCCCTTGGCCGCCATCTCGTGGAGCACCGAGGCGAGGCCGCCGCGGGTCGGATCCTTGAGCGCCACGACGTCGTCGCCGCCTGCCGCCAGGGCGGCGCGGACGAGGCCGTTCACGCGGGGCGACGTCGGAGCGCAGGTCGCCCTCGAGCCCCAGGTCGTGCCGCACCGACATGATGGCCATGCCGTGATCGCCGATCGTCCCCGTGACGATGAGCCGGTCGCCAGGGCGCAGCCCCGCGTCGGTGACGACTCGCCGCGTGAGTGCCACGCCGGTCGTGTTCAGGACGATCCCGTCCACCTCGCCCCGCCCCATCACCTTGGTGTCGCCGGTGACGATGGGGGCGCCCGCCTCCTCCGCGGCCGCCTTCATCGACCCGACGATCTGCTCGAGCGCGTCGCGCGGGAAGCCGTCCTCGATGATCGCGGCGCAGGTGAGCCCCATCGGCTCGGTGGCCCCCATCATCGCGAGGTCGTTCACCGTCCCGCAGATCGAGAGCCGCCCTATGTCCCCGCCAGGGAACGCGATGGGCTGGACGACGTGCGAGTCGGTGGTGATGACCAGCCACTGATCACCCACGCGCAGCGCAGCGCCGTCGTCGAGCGCGGCCAGGCCGATGCCGTCCACCGGCGACGCCAGCCGCAGGAAGACCTCCTCGATGAGCTGGCGCATGGCGCGCCCGCCGGAGCCGTGCTTGAGCTGGATCCGCGAGACCGGCTTGTCCATCTAGGAGACCTCTCGAAGGTCGGGGACGCCGCCGTAGGTGTGCCAGATGCGGCACGTCCCCTCGGAGGAGACCATGCAGGCGCCGACCGGCGCCTCGGGGACGCAGCCGTTGCCGTACAGCGTGCACTCCGTGGGCTTCGCGAGCCCGAGCATGATCTCACCGCAGCGGCAGAGGGTCGTGCGCCCCGCCGCCTCCGGATCCCGGACCTGCGCGGTGTCGATGCTGAACCTGCGCCGGGCGTCCAGGCGGGCGAAGGCGGGTCGCAGGTCGAGGTTGCCGCCCTTCACCGTGGCGATCCCCCGCCAGACGCCGTCGCGCGGCTCGAAGACCTTCCAGAGCGAGGCCTGCGCGGGGAGGTTCCCTCCGGGCGTCACGCAGCGCGGGTAGGCGTTGAACACCCCGTGCTCTCCAGCCCCGATCATCTCGACCAGCTTCAGCACGGCGGCGAGGATGTCCAGCGGCTCGAAGCCCGCGACCACGACCGGCTTCCCGGTCCGCGCGGCGAAGGGCTCGAAGATCTCCCAGCCGGTGATGATGGCGGCGTGGCCGGCGGCGACGAAGCCGTCGATCCGGGTCTCGCGGTTCTGCGCGACCACCTCCATGGCGGCCGGGACGTACTTGTGCACCGAGAGGATCGAGAAGTTCTCCGGCGGAGCGGCGAGCGCCACCGCCGCGGTCGCCACGGCGGTCGTCTCGAACCCGGAGGCGAAGAAGACGACCTCCTCGGCCGGGTGTTGGCGGGCGATCTCGGCGGCGTGCGACACCGAGTAGACGACGTCCACCTTGGCGCCGGAGGCCACCGCGTCGGCGAGCGAGAGGGCGGTCCCAGGGAGGCGAAGCATGTCCCCGTAGGTGCAGACGCGGACGCCCAGCCGGGTCAGCGCGACCGCCTCGTCCACCTCGGGGGCGTCGGTGACGCAGACCGGGCAGCCGGGCCCCATGATGAGCGTGAGCCCGGGCGGGAAGAGGGCGCGGAGGCCGAAGCGGGCGATCGCCTGCTCGTGGCTGCCGCAGACGTGCATCACCTGGATCGGGCGGCCGAGCGCCGCGACCACCCGGCCGAGCGCGTCGGCGAGCGCGCGCGCCCGCGCGGGGTCGCGGAACTTGAGCTCCAGCGTGGGATCTCCGGGAGCGGTCACACCCCGTCCTTGCCCGAGGCGATCTCGCCCTTCACGTCGAGCGCCATCAGGTCCTCCCTGGCGCCGGTCACGTCGAGGATCTGGTCGAAGAGCGCGAGCGTCTCCTGCACCTCCTCCGGAGGGATCCGCCGGATGGCGAAGCCCACGTGGTTCAGGACGTAGTCGCCGACCGAGACCGGCTCGTCGACGATGTCGAGCCGCAGCTGCTTCCTGACGCCGAAGAAGTCGACCGTGGCGTCGAGCCCGTCGATCGAGAGGACCTTCCCTGGGACACCTAGGCACATCGCTCTTCTCCTCTAGGCGCCGTGGCGCCGCACCGCGATCGCGTCGGCGGCGAGCGCCTGCCCGAGCGCGAGCCCGCCGTCGCCGGGCGGGACCGAGCCGTGAAGGTGAATATAGGAGGCGCCGCCTAGCGCCCCCAAGACCCCTTCGGCCAGATGTGCGTTCTGGAAGCAGCCGCCGGTCAGGACGACCGGGAGGTCACCGTGCGTGGCCCTCGCCTCGCGGATGAGCGCGGCCCCCGCCGAGGAGAGCGCGGCGTGGAAGCGGGCGGAGACGAGGCCGGGGCGGGCGCCCGCGAGGACGTCGGCGGTGAGGGCACGCCAGAGAGGGCGAAGGTCCACGGTCCGGAGCGCGTCGCCAGAGAGGTCGAAGGGGTATGCCCCCTCACCCTGTCCCTCTCCCCCGGTGGGGGAGAGGGGAAGTCCCGCGGGGTGGGCTGCGTCGAGCGCGAGCGCGACCTGCCCCTCGAAGCGGGAGATCGCGCGCCCGAGCACCAGCGCCCCGGCGGCGTCGAAGATCCGTCCCCACGCCATGGGCCAGCGGCGCGTTCACGGAGCCCACGACCATCCTGCGGACGACCTCCAGCTCCTTCGCGTCGATCGACGCGAAGGCAGCGAGACGATCGAGCGGCGCGTCGCCGTCGAAGGCGTCGAGCAGCGCGGCGAGCGCGACGCGCCAGGGCTCGCGGATCGCCCGGTCTCCGCCCGCGAGCGCCACCGGTCGGAACGTCCCGAGCCGCTCGAAGCGATCGCGCCAGGCGAGCAGCAGCTCGCCGCCCCACGCCGCCCCGTCCGTGCCGAGCCCCGTGCCGTCCCACGCGAGCGCGATGACCGGCTCGGAGAGCCGGTGCTCCGCCATGGCGCTCACGGCGTGGGCGTGGTGGTGCTGCACCTCCACGAGCTGCGCGCCGAGCGACGCGGCCCGCTCCCGCGCGTAGCGCGTCGAGAGGTAGAGCGGGTGGAGATCGCAGGCGAGGAGCTCGGGCCGGACGCCGAGGAAGCGCTCCAGCCGCGCGATGGCCGCCTCCCACGCACCGTACGTCGCGAGGTCGTCGAGGTCGCCGGCGTGGGATCCCAGGACCGCCTCGTCGCCGCGCGCGATGCAGACCGCGTTCTTGAGCTGCGCGCCCGCGGCCAGGACGGGCCGGCCGACGCGTGCCGCCAGCCGGATGGGGCGCGGGACCCAGCCCCTGGCCCGGCGCATCACCATCGGCTTCCCGGCGACGATCCGCGCCACCGAGTCGTCGCACCGGCTCGCGATCGGGCGGTCGTGGAGCAGGAAGAGATCGGCGATGCCCGACAGGCGCGCCAGCGCGTCTTCGTCCTCGAAGGCGATCGGCTCGTCGGTGAGGTTGCCGCTCGTCATCACGAGCGGGCGCCCCGCCGCCTCCAGGAGCAGCGCGTGGAGCGGCGAGTAGGCCAGGAGCAGCCCGACGAGCGGGCTGCCCGGCGCGAGCTCCGGGGCGAGCGCGGCGCCGGCGAGGCGGCAGCAGAGGACGATCGGCCGCTCGACCGACGCCAGGAGCGCCTCCTCCTCCGCCGAGAGCCCGGCCAGGGCGCGGGCCGCGTCGAGCCCCCCGACCATGACCGCCAGCGGCTTCTCCTCGCGCCCCTTCCGCGTGCGGAGCCGCGAGACGGCCATGGAGGAGGTCGCATCGCACGCGAGGTGGAAGCCGCCGATCCCCTTCACCGCGACGATCTGCCCGTCCCGCAGCGCCCCCGCGGCGGCCGTGATCGGGTCCTGGCAGGCCACCGGCGCGCCCGAGGCGCCGTGCAACGAGACGCGGGGTCCGCAGGCCGGGCAGGCGATCGGCTGGGCGTGGAAGCGGCGGTCGGCGGGGTCGCGATACTCGCGCGCGCAGTCCGCGCACATGGGGAAGCCGGCCATCGTGGTGGCCGGCCGGTCGTAGGGGACGTCGAGCGCTATGGTGAAGCGCGGGCCACAGCTCGTGCAGTTGGTGAAGGGGTAGCGGAAGCGCCTGTCGGCGGGATCGCCCAGCTCGCGGAGGCAGTCGGGGCAGGTCGCGAGGTCGGGCGGGATGGGGACGCGCCGCTCCGTCGTCGCCGCGCTCCCGACGATCTCGAAGGCGGCCGCCGGCTCCCATGGGATCGACTCCGCGGCGAAGGTCTCGATCCGGGCAGCGTGCGGCCGCTCGGACCGCAACCGCAGCTCGAGCGCCGCGAGCCGGTCCGCCGGTCCGAAGGCCTCGACGGTGAGCCCGGAGGCGTCGTTGCGTACGCGGCCCGACACCTCGAGCTCGCGCGCCAGCCGGAGCACGAAGGGGCGGTAGCCTACCCCCTGCACCGTGCCGGTGAGCACCAGCCGGCGCCCCTCGCTCACGCGGATCCCTCCGGCCGGGCGGGCCACGTCACGCGCTCGCCTTCCGCTCCCACCAGACGTCGGGAGCCAGGGGCGCTGCGCGCGCGGTCGGGGCGACGCCGACGGCCGCCAGCTCGTGCCGGATCCGCTCGAGCACGAGCGGCAGCGCCGCCCTGACGGGCTCCGAGAGGCCCAGCCGGTAGTCGACGCTCTGCGGGATCACGCCGACGAGCCGGATGGCCCGCGGGGAGACCCCCAGGAAGTCGGCGTTCATGATCGCCTCGCGCAGCCCGGGCTCGTGAGGGCTCATCGCGAGGATCGGTGGGCGCTCCACCAGCTCGTCCTTGCCGTAGAGCCTGACCTCGCCGGGCGGACCGGAGGCATTGACCACGTCCACGACCACCACCGCGTCCAGCTCCGCCAGGTACGCGGTGAGGTCCAGCCCTGGCGTCCCCGCGTCGACGAGCTGAAGACCGTCCTCCGGCTCCCAGGCCGCCTCGAGCAGCTTGATCACGTACGGCCCGAGGGCGTCGTCGCCCATGAGCACGTTACCGATTCCGAGGACGCCTGCTCCACGGGGCGTGCCGCCCCGCCCCGCTGCGGTGCCACCTCGCCCCACTCAGAGCACCTTCACCCGGGCGATCTCCTGCCCCTCGACGTCGGTGGTGTGGATCGCGCACGCGAGGCACGGGTCGAAGGAGTGGATGGTCCGGAGAGCCTCCAGCGGGAGGTTCGGGTCGGCGATGGGGTTGCCGACGAGCGAGGCCTCGTACGGTCCAGGCTGATCCTTCCCGTCTCGCGGGCCCGCGTTCCAGGTGGACGGGACGACGCACTGGTAGTTCTTGATCTTGCCGTCCTTGATGACGGTCCAGTGCGAGAGGATGCCCCGCGGCGCCTCGTGGAACCCGACGCCGCGGATCTCCCCCTTGGGGAACTCGAAGGGCCGGAAGATCTCCGTGTCCCCCTTCCCGATGTTCTCGACCAGGAGCTTCCAGTGCGTCTGGGCGAGCTCGGTCATCATGCACGCGCGGATCGCGCGGGCGGCGTGGCGGCCGAGCGTCGAGTGGAGGTGCTGCGGCTGGAGGTCGAACTTGTGGATCGCCTTCACCGCCGCCTGGGCGGCCTTCACCCACTTCACCGTGAGCTCGTGACCGGTGAGGAAGCCCACGAGGACCTGCGCGAGGGGGCCCACCTGCATCGGCTTCCCCTCGAGCCGGGGCGCCTTGGACCAGCTGTAGCGCTCCGGCGCGGGCGTCTCCTGCTTCCACTCGCCGGTGAACTTCGGGACGGTCTCCTCCTCCCACGGCCCCCGCTGCCAGTTGCCGTCGTACCAGGAGCGGGCGATCGACTCGGTGACGTTGGCCTTGAGGTAGGGGTCGTTCCAGCCCTCGATCTTCTGGACGCCAGGCTTGCCGGCGAGGATGACGCCGCCGGGGAGATCGAACTGCTTCATCCCCGCGTCCGTCGGCATGTCCGGCGTGGCGAGGTAGTTGGTGACCCCCGCGCCGTACTGGAGCCACTCGGGGTAGAAGCCGGCGATCGCCGCGACGTCCGGCAGGTAGCACTGCGTGACGAAGCCGGTCACCTCGTCGAGCAGCGACTTGACCCGATAGAGCCGCTCCATGTTCAGGGCGGACGGGCTGTCGAGGTTGATGGCGTTCGCGACGCCGCCGACCGCCAGGTTCTGGATGTTCGGGGTCTTGCCGCCGAGGATCGCGACGGCCTGGTTGGCCTTTCGCTGGATGTCGAGCGCCTCCAGGTAGTGCGCGACGGCGATGAGGTTCACCTCCGGCGGCAGCCGCATCGCCGGGTGGCCCCAGTAGCCATTCTGGAAGATGCCGAGCTGCCCCTTCGCGACGAAGTCCTTCACCTTGGCCTGGACCGCGGCCAGCTTGTCGTGTGAGTTGCCCGGCCAGCTCGAGATCGAGTCGGCGAGCTGCGCGGCCTTCGCCGGATCCGCCTTGAGCGCGTCGACCACGTCGACCCAGTCGAGCGCCGAGAGGTTGTAGAAGTGGACGACGTGGTCGTGGAGGCAGTGGGCCGCCATCATCACGTTGCGGATGAGCTGCGCGTTGCGCGGGACCTCCAGCTGGAGGGCGTTCTCCACGCTGCGGACCGAGGCGATGGCGTGGACCGTCGTGCACACGCCGCAGATCCGCTGGGTGAAGACCCAGGCGTCGCGCGGGTCGCGCCCCTGCAGGATCGTCTCGATCCCACGCCACATGGTGCCGCTGGACCAGGCCTTGCGGATCGCGCCGCCGTCCACCTCCACGTCGATGCGGAGGTGGCCCTCGATGCGGGAGATGGGGTCGATGGTGATGAGCTTGCCCATGGTTACCTCGCCTCAGCGCGCTGCGGCGTCCTTCTCGACGCCGCTCAGGATGGGGAAGAGCTTTACGAACAGGACGTAGACCGCGACGCCGATGGCGCCGAGGCCGACTGAGAAGAGCATCTCGGTCAGCGTCGGGAAGTAGGTCCACCCGGCGGTCGGCTGGTAGGAGGTCAGGTAGGTGTCGAAGCGGTAGAGCGTCCCGCTCGCGAGGAGCAGGAAGCCGGCGAGGAAGAGGTTGCCGCGGTTGGACCGCAGCCGCTCGTTGAGGAGGACCACCAGCGGGGCGGCGAAGAGCAGCAGCTCCAGCAGGAAGAAGAACCCGTAGAACCCCTGGTTCCCCATCTCACGGTACCGGGCGAGCACCTCGGGGTCACGGAAGCGCCACGCGAGGTCGGCGAGCCGCACCGCGAGGTAGCCGGCGAGGATCCAGCCCGCGACCCTGCTCAGCCGGGCGAGGAGCGGCTGATCGACACGCTTCCCGTAGATCATCGACATCAGGTTCTCGACGACGATCACGGCGCCGAAGCCCATCGTGAGGCAGGAGGCGAGGAAGAGGCCGGAGAGCCAGTAGCTGTGCCAGAACGGGTGGGTCTTGGTGACCGTGATGCCGTAGAGGTAGCCGAGCGACGACTGGTGCATCGTCGGCAGCAGGATCGCGAGCGAGATGATGAAGGGGAGGGACCGCCGCAGCACCGGCAGGACCTTGCGCGCGAGCTCGGCCAGCCTCGGGTTGGGAGAGGCCTCCAGCTTCTCCAGCACCGTCGGCGAGACCTCCACCCAGAGCACGATGCAGTAGGCCATCACGCAGATGGCGACCTCCAGCAGGACCGAGTTGAGGTTCCAGACCGGCGGCCAGAAGACCACCCAGAGGTTCCACCAGCGGCCGAGGTCGACGAGGACCGAGGTGCCGGCGAGCGTGTAGCCCATGGCGCCGGCCATCACGGCCGACTTGACGAGCGGGTGGTACTCCCCCTTGTTGAAGGCGTACGTGAGGATTCCGACGGCGAACGCGCCAGCGGCGATGCCCGTGAAGGTGACGACGTTGAGCGGCTTCCAGATCCCCCAGGCGTAGCCGTCGCTCTGCGCCGAGACCGCGCCGAGGCCGAGGAAGAGTCGGAACGCGACGATGATCGCCCAGGAGGCGATCAGGAGGAGCATGACCTTGAAGGCGGGGGTGAGGATCCTTCCGCCCAGCGGCGCCTCGTGCGTGGAGTCGGACATGGCCTACTTCCCCTCCTCGTGCCCCTGGTGCGCGGCCGCCGCCTTCGCCTTCGCGCGGAACTGCGCCCAGGTGACGGCGGCGTAGAGCGCGACCGGCGCGATCCCTAGCTTGTAGATGCCGTGCTGCACCTCCTCCGCCCTGGCCGCAGGTGCGACGGTCGGCAGCGTCGGCAGGCCGAGCGACCTGAACGAGACCCTGGCCGGCGACAGGTAGAGGACGTTGGTGCCGCCGCCGTCCGTCTCCCCGAAGACCCGCTCCTCGAAGTACTTCCCGGGGCTCCGCCTGATCCGCTCCTTCGCCTCGGCGAGGAGCGCCGCCCGCTTGCCGTACTTCACGGCCTCGCGGGGGCAGACCTCGCAGCACGCCGGCCCCTTGCCCTGCCTGCCATCCTTGCGGTCGCGGCAGAGCTCGCACTTCACGATGACGGGGATCGCCTTGTGCCACTCGAACTTCGGGACGTTGAACGGGCAGGCGACCTGGCAGTAGCGGCACCCGACGCAGAGCCCCTTGTCGTACGCGACGGTCCCGTTCGGGAGCTTGTGCAGGGCGCCAGCCATGCAGACCGAGACACAGGACGGGTCGGCGCAGTGCATGCACTGCATCTTCATGTAGGTCGAGGCGTCACCCTGGGTGGCCAGCTTGATGACGTTCTTGGTGTTGCCGTTCAGGTCGAGCGGCGCGTCGTAGAGTCCGCCGGGCACGTTCCCGGTGTCGGCCGCGAGCCCGTTCGCCACCTTGCAGGCGGTCTGGCACGCGCGGCACCCTACGCAGAGCGTGGCGTCGAAGAGCATGCCGACGTCGTCGGGCCCGGGCGGCCTCGAGTCGCGCGCGTCGGCGCGGTCGGCGAGGGCCGCGGCGCCGCTCGCCGCGATCACCTTGAGGACGTTTCGTCGCGAGATGGTCATTGTGTTGGTCCTTGCCCGTCGCGACCCGGGCTACTTCTTCTCCTCATCTTCCTTCGAGAGCTTCCGCGAGGCCACGAAGGCCGCGCCGGCGACCGCGCCGATGGCGAGTCCAGCGACCGCCGTCGCGGCAGGGGCGATCTTTCCCTGCGCGGGCCCGACGCCCGGGTAGGCGAAGGGGGCGGTCGGCTTCTCGATCGGGAGGTTGGTGTAGATGGGCGTCTCCACCTTCGTGTCCCCTCCGAAGAGGAGCCCCTGCTCGGTGCAGCCTACGCACGGGTGGCCGATGCCGATCGGCCACGCGCCAGGCACCTCGCAGAAGTCGAGGAGCGAGCAGTTGGCGTGGGTCTGCGGCCCCTTGCAGCCGAGCTTGTAGAGGCAGTAGCCGTTCCGGTGCCCCTCGTCGCCGAAGACCTGCGCGAAGCGGCCGGCGTCGAAGTGCGGACGGCGCTGGCAGTCCTCGTGGATCACGCGCCCGTAGGCGAAGAGCGGGCGCCCTTGCTCGTCGAGCTTCGGGAGCGACTTGAAGGTCGCGTACTGGAGGACGGTGCCGAGCAGGTTGTACGGGTTCGCCGGGCAGCCGGGGAGCGTGACGACCGCCTTGCCGGAGCCCTTGAGCACCTCCGGGGCGCCCACTGCCTGCGTCGGGTTGGGGTAGGACGAGGGGATGCCGCCCCAGGAGGCACATGAGCCGATCGCGATGACCGCCGCGGCATCGGCCGCGACCCGCTTCAGCGTGTCGACCGCCTTCTTCCCGCCGACGTAGCAGAAGACTCCGTCGTCCTTCAGCGGTATGGCCCCCTCGACCACGAGGACGTACTGCCCCTTGTTCTCCTCCATCGCCTTCTCGAGCGCGGCCTCGAGCTGCTTGCCGGAGGCCGCGAAGAGGGTCTCGTGGTAGTCGAGGCTGACGAGGTCGAGGATCAGCTCCGCCACGTCGGGAGCGCTCGCGCGCAGGAGCGACTCGGTGCAGCCGGTGCACTCCTGGTAGTGGAGCCAGATGACCGAGGGCTTGCGACCGCTGGCGACGGTCTCGGCCATCTTCTCGCCGGCCCAGGCCGGGAGCCCTACGGCGGCGGCGGCGGCCGTGCAGACCCTGATGAAGTCGCGGCGGGAGACGCTTCCGAGCCCAGCGTCGAATTCCGATCCGATCCCCATGTCGTTCCTCCGTCTTCCAGGACTGCGCGGAGCGTACGCTCGCCGACTCAAATTGCAACCGTCCAGAATTGCGGACCTTTTTGCTCCAGCGCGTCGCCGCAATATTTGCGGAGACGCCCAGTGAAAATTGGGGGCGCTCCCTTGGATTGGCAAGGTCCAAGCCGGGATCCCTGACGGTACGGTTGACGTGCATCAAGGGACGCGCGAGCCAACCTCAACAACATCGTTGGCGGTGGGCCTAAATAGGCCGGAGCGGGCAATATTGACGCGCGCACTCCACGAAATATTTTCCCTCGCCTATCAGTGAAAAGTGGCGGCTACCTGGACGCCGGGAGCTTCTCGAGTCGCCGGCGCGCGTACGCGGAGGGGCGCGTCCGATCGCCCGAGTCGTCGTCCGGCCCGTCCTTGACCCGCTCGTAGGCGGCGCGCGCTGCACCGGCGAGGCCGTACTTCTCGGCGATCAGTCCGTGGACCACCCAGTCGGCGCCGTCGATCCCGGCGCTCTCCTTGGCGTCCAGCGCCTGCAGGAAGACCTCGCGGGCCTCGGAGGGCCGCCCGGCTGCTGCGAGCACGGCGGCCAGAGTGTTCAGGCTCGCGTACTCGCGGCGCCCGCTCCCCTCGACCGCGCGCCTGGCCCAGTCGACGGCCGTCTCGCCGACGGGCTCGCTCCACAGGAGCAGCCAGGCCGCGTTGTTGAAGTCACCTGGCGTCGCCTTCCCGCCGTCGATCAGCTGGCGGTAGGCGCGGCCTGCACCCTCGAGGTCACCGAGTGCGAGCCGCGCCGACGCCAGCAGCGACTGCAGCGCCGGATCGTCGGGCGATCCGGCGAGCGCCGACTTCACCGCCGCCTCCGCCTCCTTGCCCCGCCCGAGCCGCTCGAGCGCGTACAGCTTCCGCGCGAGCGCCGGCCGGGTGCCGGGCCCCGCTGCCAGGATGGCGTCGGCGGTGCGCACCAGGTCCTCGAACCTGCCGGAGTGGCGGTAGCCCACGCTGAGGGACCACTGGACGGCGCGGCGTTCGCCCGGGTCGGTGATCCCCGGGAGGGCGCGCTCCAGGACCGGGATCACTGGCTCGGGCCGATCTCCCCATGCGGCGAGCGCGGCGGCGGCGCGCCGGACGGCCGGCAGGGGCGCGCTCTCGTCGCGCTTCCAGAGCGCGGCCATGACGTCCTGTGGGGAGCCCCCGCCGGCCGTTCCACCCGGTAGGTCGTCGAGCGCCCACCCCAGGAGGCGGCGCGCCGCTCCGGGCTCGCCGGCGTCAGCGAGCCTGAGCGCCTCTGCCCCCAGCTCGGGGAGGCTCTCGTCAGTCGCGAGCACCTTCCAGGCCTTCTTCTCGCGCACCAGGAAGATCGACGACCCGCGCCCGCCCGGGGCGAACGGAAGCCGCACGCGGAGCCGGAGCATCCCCGGCCCCTCGCCGTCCCGGACGATCTCGAGCCGGCCGAGCGCCATGTCGAGGATCGCCGCTGGCGGGGCGCCGAGCCGCCCCGCGCCACGGAGGATGCCGTTGCGCAGATCCTGGGCCGAGGCGGCGGCGCGTGGATCGCCCGCCTTCTGGCCGCGCGCCGCCATGAGCTTCTCGACCGCGGCGACCGGGTCCGGCTCGACGACCAGCGCCGCGAAGAGCCGTCGGACGAGCTGCGTCGGCTCGTCCCCCTGACGGATCAGCTCCTCCCACCGCTTCGCCGAGCCGAGGAGGTCGGCCTGCGCCTGGAGCTCGGCGGCGTTGGGTGCGCCACGGGCGGCGAGCGACGCCAGTGCGCTCGCCTCGGAGTAGCGGCGCAGGTGCAGCAGCTGGCCGGCGGCGCGCTGGAGCGCCGCGCGCCCCGCGTCCGTGGGGAGCCGGCGCGCCTCGGCCTCGGCAGCACCCACCCCCTCGGCCGCGGCGACGGAGGCGACGAGCAGGGCATCGCGTCCCTCACCCTTGTCGAGCTTCCGCGCCACCTCGGCCGCGTCGGCGAAGCGGCCGGCGGCGAGGAGCGCGCCCGCGTACTCCTCGTCATAGCGGTCGTCCGACAGCTCCTCGCGGATGGAGCGCCACTCGGCCAGCGCCTCCTCCAGCTCCGGCCGCTTCGCAGCCTCGCCACCCTCGGCGCCCGCCGCGAGGAGGCCGGCGAGTCCGGCGCGCCCCCCACCGTGCTTCGGGTCGAGCTCTCGCGCCCTGCGGAAGGCGGCGATCGCGCCGGCGCGGTCGAAGCCAGGCGCGCGGAAGCGCCCGACCTCGTCGTGCTGGAGGCCGAGCCCGAGCACCCGCCAGCCCCACGCCCGCTGGGGCTCGAGCGCGATGGCACGCCGGGCCTCCGCGATCCCCTCGACGGGGAAGCCGAGCTGGAAGTCGGCGATGGCGAGGTGCAGCCGGTGCGAAGCCTCCTTCGGGTGGAGGGCGGCGAGCCGCTCCATCTCGGCGAGCGCCTCCGTGACGCGCCCCTGCGCGAGCAGCGCCGCGCCCACGCGCTCGAACGTCACGAGCGGGCTCTGGTTCCGGATGATGGCTCGCACCTCGCGCGCGAGGCCGTCCGCTTCCTTCGCCGAGAGCCGCCGGTCGCCGGTGTCGAACTTGAAGGAGGCGGTGACGGAGCCGTCTCCTTCGAGCACGTAGCGGGCCGAGTAGCTCGCGCCCCCGAACGACCAGGAGGCGTCGTGCGGCACGGGGCGCGCCCGGAAGCCGAGCGGCGGGTGGACCCGGTAGACCATCTCTCCGACGAAGGGCTCGGCGAGCTGCAGCTCTCGCGTGCGCGGCGCGGCGCGCTCCCCGCCGTTCCGGTTCCCTTCGCCGCGCTCGTCGCCCTCGCCACGGATGAAGTCGGGCAGGTTCGAGAGGATCGGGTCGGGCGTCACGGGGACCACGGCCTCGTCGTCGTCGGTCTGGACCACCTCGGAGCCGTCGACCTCGACGCGGATCGCCACTGGCGTCCCGACCTCGTCGGCCCCCTTCACCTCTCCGCTGACGAGCCGCTCGGCCTTGAAGACCTCCACGCCGTAGCGCTCCAGGGCCTCGCGCTGCCCCTCCGCCGTGGCGCGCGACCGCGCGGCGCGGTGGCCAGCGGCGAGGGCGCCGGTCAGCTCGCGCGTCTCGACGATGCGCCCGCGCCCGAGCTCGGCGAGGAAGACCTCGCGCACGGTCTTCGCCCGGTTGTCGACCGAGCGGGAGGCGGGCGTCGTGATCAGGGCGCGCGTCCCGGGAGCGGCGACCAGCGCGAGCCGTCCCTCGTCCGGCGGCGGCAGCTGGCCGGGCGGCGAGAAGGGATCCGTCGGATCGATCCAGATCGGCTCCTTGCCGCCCACGCGGACGATCGCGTGGTCGAACTCGCCGAGCCCGGGCAGGTCGGGCGAGATCTCGAACCACTGCGTCCGCAGGAGGACGACGTTCGCCTCCATCCCGGCGGCGCGCAGGAGCCCCACCAGCAGCAGCGAGAGATCCTTGCAGTCGCCGTAGCGGCGGCCGAGCGTCTCGTCGGGCGGCGCGGGGACGATGGCCGCCTCGCCGAACTCGAGGCCGGTGTACCTGACGTTCTGGTGGAGCCACGCCGTGAGCAGCCTGACCGCCGCGGGGCGGGCGGTTCCGGGGGGCACGGCCCGCGCCGCGATCCCCTTCAGGTCGCTGCCGCGGAGGCGGCCATCCAGGAGCTCCGAGTAGCGCCTGGCCACCTCCTCCCAGGAGCGGCCGGTCGTGAAGGCGACGTTGGGCGCGAGCGTGGCGTCGCGCGGCGTGAAGGGCTCCACCGCCGGGCGCGCGGCGGCGTCGCGCCGCTCGAAGAGCAGGACGCGCCGTCCGTCGCGCTCCGACTCGGACGGGCGCAGGTCGGCGCCGTGCGCGATCCAGCGGACGGGGAACTTCTTCGGCGCCTCGATCCGGAGCCGGACGTGCCGGACCGGGTTCGGCTGCGCGAGCCAGAAGCGGGAGACCGCGCCCGCGTCGAAGAAGGGGGTCTCGTCGCGGACGACGCTCACCTCCTCGACGATGGCGTCGGCCACCACCGCCGGGAGCGGCCCCTGCAGGACGCGCCGGTCGGAGAACATCTCGTCGTCCGCCTCGCCGACGCCCGCCTCGACGAGCGTCCTGGGGTCGAGCAGGTGGACTCCGCCGCTGGGCGTGATGACGCGCGCGCGGATCTCCGGGCGCGCCTGGTGCCACGGTGCGTAGCTCCGCTCGACCCGCGCCCAGCTCCGGGCGGCCTCGCGAGAGAGCGGACGGTAGAGGAGCCGGTACGTATAGGTCGCGGCGCCGCGGTCGTCGAAGACGAAGGTGCCCTCCTCCAGGAGGACGTCGACCGGCGCGCCCTTCTGGGGGGGGAGGGCGTAGGCCGCGGCGAGCATCGCCTTCGGGTCACCGGAGAGCGGCTCGTCACCCCAGGGCTCTACCCCAACTGCGCTCCGTGGTGCGGTGACGGCGAGGACGGCGAGGAGCGCTAGCGCGAGGCTTGGGGTGGGCATGGAGGAGGATATTTTGACGGAGAGGGGACCTCGGCGCCATGGGTCCTGGCTCGGGAGGCGTTTGCCCCATGAATAGGGCCGCGGGGCTGGTCGCAGCTGGTGCGGGGCCGGAGGACGCCTCTAGCGGGCTGCCACGTTGGTGTGATTCGATGGCGGCCGTAGGTCCCCTAATGCCCTTTGCCTCGCCATACAGCCTGGCCGCCGTCGTAGCAGCGGCCTTCGGCGTCGGCGCGTGGACCTCCTCCCGGGCCCGGCGGCTCGACGGGACGCGCGCCGTCGCGGAGGCGGAGCGGAGCGCCCTCGCGCGTCGGATCGAGCGGCTCACCACCTCGACGACCGACATGGTGTTCGTGGCCGACGGCGAGCAGCGGCTCGTCGAGGCGAACGAGCGGGCCGTCGCCCTCCTCGGCTACTCGCGCGAGCAGCTCCTCGGGATGCACGTCCAGGAGCTGCGCGATCCCGCGACCCTCGCCGACTACCCCGACCGCGTGCGCCAGCAGACCGAGCACGGCGCGGCGCTCTTCGAGACCCGCTACCGGCGCAGGGACGGGACGGTCTTCCCCGTGCAGGTGAGCGTCCACGCCGAGCTCTACGAGGGGCGCCGCTACTTCGAGGCGATCGCCCGCGATCTCACCGACGCGAAGCTCGCCGAGGAGGCGCTGCGCGCGAGCGAGGGCAGGTTCCGGGCGGTCTTCGACTGCGCGAGCGTCGGCATCCTCCTCGCCGGCGCCGACGGCCGCGTCGTCGAGGCGAACCCGTCGTTCCGCGAGCTGACCGGCTACACGGAGGCCGAGCTGCGCGGCTTCCCGACCGCCGCCCTGTACGATCCGGAGGACGGGGCCCGGAGCGAGGCCGTCGGCGCGCAGATGGCGAGCGGGCAGCTGGACCGGTTCGAGCTCCCGAGGCTGGTGCGGCGGAAGGACGGCACCAAGTTGGAGGCGATGGTCCGCGCGAGCGCGCTGCGCGACGGGGCGGGTGCCCTCCGGTTCATCATCGCGCTCGTCGAGGACGTCTCTGAGAAGAGGCGGATGGAGTCGCGCCTCCTGCTCGCCGACCGGATGGCGTCGGTCGGCACCCTCGCGGCCGGGGTCGCCCACGAGATCAACAACCCGCTCGCCTTCATCCTGTCGAACCTCGACTTCGCGCTCGAGGAGGTCCGACGCACCGGCGTGGAGGGGGAGCTCCTGCGCTCGCTCGAGGACGCGAAGGACGGCGGCGTCCGCGTCCGCGAGATCGTGCGCGACCTCAAGACCTTCGCGCGCCCGACGGAAGAGGCGTACCACCACCTCGACGTGCGGCGCGTGCTCCAGTCCGCGGTCGGCCTCGCCTCGAACGAGCTGCGCCACCGCGCCCGCGTCGTCGTCGACCCGGGGGACGTCCCGCCCGTGCTCGCGGACGAGCACCGGCTCGCCCAGGTCTTCGTGAACCTCCTCATCAACGCCGCGCACGCGATCCCGGAGGGGAACATCCAGGCGAACGAGGTCCGCGTCACGACGTCGACCGCCTCCGACGGCAGCGCGCTCGTCGAGATCTCGGACACGGGCGCAGGGATCGCGCCGGAGGTCCTGCCTCGCATCTTCGACCCCTTCTTCACGACGAAGCCGGTCGGCGTCGGGACGGGGCTCGGCCTCTCCATCTGCCACGGGATCGTCGCCCAGCTCGGCGGGGAGATCCGGGTGGAGAGCACCCTCGGCGAGGGCTCGACCTTTCGCGTCCGCCTGCCTGCCGCCGCTGCCGCCGCGGAGACCGCGCCCCGTCCCGCCGATCCGGTGCGGGCGAAGCCGCCTGGGCGCCGCGGCCGCGTCCTCGTCGTCGACGACGAGCCGCTCGTCGGTCGCGCCGTGTGGCGCATGCTCGCGCCGCACCACGACGTCGTCGTGCTGACGAGCGCGCGCGCGGCCCTCGATCGCCTGGCCGTCGACGCGGGGAGCTTCGACGTCGTCCTCTGCGACATCATGATGCCGGACATGACCGGCATGGAGCTGCACGTCCAGTTGTCGGAGCTCGCGCCCGGACTCGCCGCGCGCACCATCTTCCTGACCGGCGGCGCGTTCACCCCCACCGCTGGCAGGTTCCTGGAGCGGATCCCGAATCCGCGCCTCGAGAAGCCGTTCGAGCCGCAGGCGCTGCGCGACCTCGTCGCGCGAGCGCTGGCGCTGGTGCCCGAGCGGGCGGCCTGAGCGCGCTCGCGCCGCGGCGACCTACCGCCCCACGTACGTCCTGTGCCGCGGCGTCCTCCGCTCCCCCTTCGAGCAGGCGAGCTGCAGCGCCACCATCCTGTGGAAGGCCTTCACCATCGGATCGAAGCGCGCCGGGTCCCGCTCCAGCGCGCCGAGCGTGAGGGCGATCGCCTCGATGGTCGAGAGGTGGATCTCGCCCGGCTCCTTGCGGAGCCCCGCGTAGCCGCTCGGGCGCCCCGCGTCTATCGAGACGCGGGGCAGCGCACCCAGCCAGGGGTTCACGGCGAGCATCTTCCCCGCCTGCTGCCACGTCCCGTCCACCGCGAAGAGGATCGCGGGCGGGGAGGCAGCGAGCTCCTCGGCAGGGGTCGACCCCTCTCCGGGGAAGAGGACGGCGGCGCCCGGGCGCGCGGCGAGCGCGCGGACCTCCGAGCCTTCGTCGAAGCGGACGCCGCGGTGGAGCTCCGCGTTCACGAGTGAGATGCGCGCGAGCCAGGCCGAGCAGATGGCGAGCCGCGCCTCGCGCGGATGCTGGATGATCACCACGCGCGTGCGCGCCGTCACTGCAGCCAGCTCCCGGCAGACGCAGAATTCGTCCGGTCTGAGGCAGCGCTGGCAGGTCGATCGCATCGGTGGCCTGCCTAGTACCATCGTCGGCGGGCTGCGCGAAGTCGCGCGGCGTCCCTCGCGAGGTGGGGCGCGGTGCGTGATGGTGGGCGTGGGCGTCCACGCCGATTAACTGCACGGCGCGCCGGTTCGAGGTAGAAGTCGAAGGTGTCGTCGCCATTCCGGGCGACGGGGAAGGCGGCGAGTTGGTGGGTCTGTCCTTCATTCCGCTCGGAGTCGGCGACGCCTTCTCGGCCCGCCATTACACGTCGTGCGTGGCGATCCAGGCGGAGGGGCGGTGGCTCCTCGTCGACTGCCCGCACCCGATCCGCAAGGTGCTGAGGGAGGGCTCCCCAGCGGGGGCGCCGCTCGACCTGGCCAGCTTCGACGCGGTGGTGCTGACCCACCTGCACTCGGATCACTCGTCCGGTGTGGAGGGGCTCGGCTTCTACGGCCGCTACATCCTGGACAAGCGGCCGATGCTCGCCGCCCACCCGAGGGTGGCGGAGCGGCTCTGGGAGGGGCTCGCCCCCGGCATGGACGAGAACGACCAGGCGAAGCCGCAGGCCCTCGCGGACTACTTCGACCTGACGCTCCTCGACGACGCGCACCCCGTCAGGATCGGCCCCTTCGAGCTCGCCTGCCGGAAGACCCGTCACCACGTCCCCACGTACGCCCTGCGTGTCACCGCGGGCGGGCGGACGCTCGCGATCTCCTCGGATACGCCGTTCGACCCCGCGCTGATCGAGTGGCTCGCCCCCGCGGACCTCGTGCTGCACGAGACCGGCGGCGGCATCCACACCTCCTACGGGAAGCTCGCCACGCTGCCCGAGCCGCTCCGGAGGAAGATGAGGCTCATCCACTTCTCCGACGAGTTCGCGCCGGAGAACGTCGCGATAGAGCCGCTGATCCAGGGACGCGTTTACAACGTGTAAACCGCGGCCCTTCGTCGCAGCGCTCCGCAGCCCGGTCCCCCTTGGGGCGCGGTGATAAGCTCGCCCCTGGGAGGAAGCATGAATCAGGTCTCACGCGGATTCCGCGAAGGGCTACGGCGCGAGCTGCCGCGCTGGAAGGACGAGAAGCTGGTGACCGAAGCCGCGGCGGCGACGCTCGCCGCGCGCTACGGCCTGTCGAAGCCCGAGATCGGCGGCCCGAGCATCCTCGCCGTCTACGTCCTGGGGGCGCTCCTCGTCGGAGGGGGAGTCGTCTCCCTCGTCGCCTGGAACTGGGACGAGATGGGGAAGGCGGCGCGGCTCGCGGTGATCCTCGTCGCCATGCTCGCCGCCCACGCCGCTGGCTGGCGGCTCCGCGACGGCGGGAGGCACGAGCGGCTGGGCCACGCCCTCCAGGTCCTCGGGACCCTCGTCTTCGGCGCCAACATCGCGCTCGTCGCCCAGATCTTCCACGTGAGCGCCACCTGGTACGGCGGCTTCGGCGGCCTCGCCCTCGGCGCGCTCGTCGCGGGCGTGCTGCTCGACTCGCTCCCGACGCTCCTCATCGCCTCCTTCTCCGCGCTCGCGCTCTGGGGGGTCGGCTACGCGGACGACCACGCGGTCCGCGGCGCGGTGGCCGCGTACACCGTCGCGGCCGTCTTCTTCGGCCTCGCTTGGCGCGAGCGCTCCCGGTCGCTGCTCCTCGTCACCGCGGGCGGGCTCGCCGCGTCGCTCTTCGCCGCGTCGATCGTGCGATTCTCGTGGGCGCACGCCGCCCTCGCGCCGCTCTCGGTGGGCGCCGCCCTCGCGGCCCTCCCGCTCGCGGCGCGCAGCGAGGACGAGGCGCGGCTCGCCGGCGCGGGACGCGTCGGCGGCCGGCTCACCTTCCTCTTCTTCGCCTGGGTCCTCTCCTTCAGCGACATGGCGCGGGAGGCGCGGATCGAGCACGGCGGCTCGCGCGCGTTCCTGCTGGCGGTCGTGCCGATCGCGCTCGTCGCCGGCGCGCTGCTCGTCGCGGGGCTGAAGCGCGAGAGGGTCGACGCGCTCGCGCGAGGCGAGGCCATGCTCCTCGTGGTCTCGCTGCCGGCGCTCTACGCGGGGCTCTCGATCGAATCGGGGCGCGGCGCGGTCATCGTCGCCAACCTCGCGCTCGCCTACCTCGGGCTGGGGCGCGTCGTCCGCGGCCTCTCCTCGCTGCAGCGGGCGCCGTTCTGGGAGGGGGTCCTGGTCCTCGCCGTCCTGATCGTCTCGCGCTTCTTCGAGATCGAGCACCTGCTCTGGCTCAAGGGGGCGGCCTTCATCGCCTGCGGCGCCGGCATCACCGTGGCGGCCATGGCCTTCGAGAAGCGGCTCCACCGGAGCGCGGAGGTGGGCAATGGATAGGCGCCTGCGGCTCGCCGCGGTGATCGCGGTCCAGCTGGCCATCCTCGCGGCGATCCCCGCGCGCCAGGTGCTCGCCCGCGCGCGCGGGCGGGAGATCACGCTCCGGACCGCGCCGGTCGACCCGTTCAGCCCCTTCGGCGGCTACTACATGACGCTCGCGTACGAGGTCGAGCGGCCGGTCGCCGGCAAGGTCGACCCGTCGCTCCGGGACGGCGAGCTCGTCTACGTCGTCGTCGAGGAGGGGGTGCCGGCCTGGACGCCCGCCTCGATCGGTCGCGAGCCACCGCCGCCGTCGCCGGGGCGGGCGATCCTGCGGGCGCGCTGGCGAGGAGGGGCTCGGGTCGACCCGGCCCCGCCCGAGCTGCTCCCGTGGATGCGCGCGTCGATCGAGAGCGCCGGGCGCTTCTACCTCCCCGAGGGGAAGGCCAGGCAGCTCGAGGCGGCGATGGCAGCGGAGTGGAAGCGGGTGAGCGAGCTCCCGTGGCAGGAGCGCGAGGCGGCGATGCAGACCCGCATGCTCGTGGACCTGCGCGTGGACGATGCCGGGAACGTCGCGCTCCTGCGGCTCCGGTTCGGGGGGCTCACCATCGAAGAGTGACGGCGCAGCGCGCACTTGCACCGGACGGGGGGCCTGTACCAGCCGGTACGGCCCCCCGTTCCGTTCGGTACACCGGGGGAGGTGGCGCGGCCGCAAGTCCCCGATAATGGGTCCCGTTCGAGCGGGCACGCGGGTTGCTCTACCAGAGGCGAGCCGCATGTCGCGGCGACTTCCAGAGGTGATGAACATGACGAAGACTCTCTCCATCGCGCTCGCCGCCGGGCTGCTCATCGCATCCCCCGGGCTGGCCGACGACCAGGACCAGCCCCGGACCAGCGATCAGCCGGAGACGAAGACCCAGGCCCGCGACATGCTCGGCGACCACGCCGCAGGGCTCGGGACGCAGGTGAAGGAGCTGGCCCGCGAGCAGACGAAGGGCGAGGGGGCCACCGGCATCGGCGAGCAGGTCCGCGCGATGGCGCGCGACCAGGTCCCCGAGCAGCCCCGCACGCAGGTTCGCGAGCAGCTCCACGCGGCGCTCGCCGAGCAGGCCGGCATGCCGGCCGACCACGCCGCGCTCCCCGGCGAGGGGACCGCGGAGAAGGCGGCGGATCAGCACGCCGCGCAGGCCCGCAGGATGGAGACCGAGCGGGCGGCGATGCGCCACGCCGAGCGCAGGACGGCGCGCGAGCAGTCCGGCGAGGCGCAGGCGATGCACCGCGGCGCCGCTGGTGGGCACGGCGGCGGGATGTCTGGCTCGGGGCCGGGCGCGGGCGACTGCACCCAGGCGGCCGAGACCACCCGCACCGGCGGCATGAGCGGACCGGGCGGGACGGGCGGAATGGGCGGCGGCGGGATGATGACGAAGTAGGGCGAGGCATCCTTGATCGCACACGCGCTGGCGTTGTTCCTGGCAGCAGCTCCATCCAGCGCTGGCGCCGACGAGCACCTGCTCGCCGGCGCGCAGCGCTTTCGCGAGGGTCGCTTCGACGAGGCGCTGGTCGAGTTCCGCGTCGCCTCCAGGCTCGGCGCGCAGGGCACCGACCCGTACGTCGCCTCGTCCCTCGTGAAGCTCGGGCGCTACGAGGAGGCCGTCGAGCTCTTCGGGGGCGGCGACGCGCCAGGGCCGGACGCACTCATCGACTACTACCGCGCGCTCGCGTGCTGGGGTGCGCGGCTCTACGGCTGCGCCGACAAGCTGCTGGGCGGGATCGGTGATCGCTCCGGGCCCAGGGTGGCCGACCAGGCGGCGCGGCTCCGCGCGACGATCGCCAGCGAGCTGCGGCGCCAGCCCTCGCAGTCCACGGTGGATTGGTACCGCGGCCGCTGCGCCGACGAGAAGCGGGTCGGTCGCACGGCGCTAGCAGGGGCGTACTGCCGCGAGGCGAACGCGGTCGCCGCCAGGCGCGGCAGCGCCGCCGATGAGGTCGACGCCAGGGCCGCAGCCGCGGACGGCAAGGGGAGCAAGCGGTGATCCAGGAGCTCCTGACGCTGCTCCTCACGGCGGTGGACCCCTGCGCGCCGGTGGTCCCCGCGCCATCGCCGGATCCGGCTGCCGCCTCGGAGTACCGCGCGGTCGCGGAGGCCGAGCAGGCGGCAGGCGCCAGCGACACGGCCGCCGCCGCCTGGCAGAAGGCCGCGGCCCTGGACCCGGCTGATCGCGCCGCCCCGGACGCGCTCGCTGCCCTGTGCAAGGTGGGCGCTGCGAAGGGGGCGAAGGGCGATCCCGTCGACGCCGCGATCCGGCTCATGGACGCCGACCGGTACGGTGAGGCGGCGCAGCTCCTCCGCTCGGCCCGCCGCGCCCGCCCCGGCGCCGACGCGGCGCTCCTCGAGGGGATCAGCCGGTACGAGCTCGGCGAGGACGCCGAGGCGGCGCGGCTCCTGCGGGAGGCCGAGGCGGACCCCGAGCACCGCGACACCGCGCGGCTCTACCTCGGGCTCCTCGCCCTGCGTGGCGGCTCGGCGCTGGAGGCGGCGTCGCTCTTCGATGCCGCCGCCGGGAACCCCTCCCTGGCGACGATCGCCGCGGACCTGTCCCGCTCCGCGCGATGGGACGCGCCGCTGCTGCTCTCGCTCCGGCTCGACGGAGGCTGGGACTCGAACGTGAGCCTCGCACCGACCGGCGGCAAGGGCATGGCCTCCAACGGCGACGCGGTCGCCGGGCTGTCGGCGGTGGCGCTCGGGCGCCCGTTCGGCGCCAACGGCCCCTTCGTCCGCGGCGCCGGCGCCCTCCAGCAGTTCGCGAGGCTCGACGCCTACGACTTCACCTCCTGGGAGGCAGCGGCTGGCTGGCGACGGTGGAGGGGCGGCACCGGGGTCACTGCCGAGTACTCCTTCGCGGACCGGACGCTGGGCGGTGACGCGTACCTCCAGACCCACCGCCTGCTCGCGTCCGGCGCGGTCGCGCTGGGCACGGTGGGGCTCTCCGGTGCGTGGTGGGGGCGCAGGGAGGACTATGGGACCTCCTGGTCCTCCTTCTCCGGCTGGGCGCAGCACGGCGACGGGCGGGCCACCGTGGCGCTCGGCGCACGCGCCAGGCTCGGGCTCGGCTGGGGCTGGGGACGCGACGACGCCGAGGCGCTGGCCCTGTCCTGGAAGGAGCACGGACCGCGAGCAGACGTCCGGGTCGTGCTCGGGCCGAGGACGCGGCTTGCCGTCGAAGGCGGCTTCACCAGCCGTCGATACTCCGGCTACGCCGTCGTCCCCACCGGCGCCAGCCTTCGGCTGACCGAGCAGGTCGTGGACGGCGCCGCCGCGCTCGAGTGGGATCTCGGCCCCCGCACGACCCTGCGCTTCTCGCTCCTGGGCCGGTGGTCCAACTCGAACTACGATCCGTTCGACTACGACAAGGTGGTCCCGAGCGCGGCGATAGGGCTCATGATGACGCCATGATCCGGTCCAGCCTCCCGCGCGTGGCGGCCCCCGCGCTCGCCGCGCTGCTCGGGCTGGCCGGCTCGCTCGGCGCCACGCTCTACCTCCACCGCGCAGCGGGGGACGCCCTCGACCGCGTCCTCGAGGAGCGGCTGCGAGGAGCGGGCGAGACCGCCGCAGGGCTCCTGGGGCGCGGCGAGCCCGACGGACCGCTGCTCCGATCCGTGATGGCGGCGAACGGGCTGGAGGGGGCGTTCGTCGTGGGACCCGATCTGCGCATCCTCGCCGACGCGACCGGGGGCGCGGGTGGCCGCGCGGACCTGCTCCGCGTCGACCCGCTCCGGGTCCGCGAGGCCTTCGCCGGGCGGCAGTCGGTGGCCTTCGGCTGGCAGCTTGGTGAAGTCCGGATCGCGACCGCCTGCTTCCCGGTCCGGGCCGCCGACGGCTCGGTCCGCGCGGTCCTCGCGCTGGAGGCGGGGCAGCCCTTCGCGGCCGCGCGCGGGACGCTCAAGCGGGCGCTGGTCGTGGGCGTGACCCTCTCGCTCGTCGGCGCGGTCGCGCTGGCGCTCGCGGCGCTGCGGTGGACGCGCGTGGAGGCGCTCCGCCGGCTCGACGCCGAGCGGGCGGCCCGGGGCGACGCGCTCGCCCGCATGGCCGCCATGGTGGCGCACGAGATCCGGAACCCCATCGGCACCATCCGCAGCGCGGCGGAGCTGGTGGCCGCGCGCAGCGGGCCGCTGCTGGGGGAGCGCGACCGGGCCGCCCTCGACGACGTGCTCGGAGAGGTGGAGCGGCTGCGGCGCATGACGGAGGACTTCCTCGACCTCGCGCGCGAGCCCCGCCTGGAGGCGGTGCCGGTCGACCTGGCGGAGCTGGCGGCCGACGCGGCGCGCGCCCTCTCGCGGACCCACCCCTCCGTGCAGGTGCGGCTCGACGTCCCCGCGGTGCGCGCGCTCGTCGACCCGGGGCGCCTGCGGCAGGTGCTCGCCAACCTCCTCGTCAACGCTGCGGAGGCCGGCGCCACGTCGGTGGAGCTCGTCGCGAGGGCGGCGAGGGGTGCGGCCTGCCTGACGCTGCAGGACGACGGCCCCGGCGTGGATCCCGCGCTGCGCGACCGGCTCTTCGATCCCTTCGTCACCGGGCGGACGAGCGGCACGGGGCTGGGGCTCGCCATCTCGCGCCGGATCGTCGAGCGGCAGGGCGGCGCGCTCGTCAACCTCCCGAGCGAGCGCGGCGCGCGCTTCGAGCTCCGCCTCCCGCTCGCGAGCGGCTAGGATCGGTGAATGGCACGCGTGTTGGTGGTCGATGACGAGCCCCGCCTTGGGAAGCTGTCCGCCGAGATGCTCGAGCTCGATGGCCACGAGGTGGTGCGCGCCGGCGGAGGACGCGAGGCGCTGGTCCGGCTCGCGGCCGAGCGGTTCGACGTCGTGGTCACCGACCTGCGCATGCCGGAGGTGGACGGCATCGCGGTGCTGAAGGCGGCGCGCGCACTCCCCGCCCCGCCGGAGGTGATCCTGATGACCGCCTTCGGCACCGCCGAGAGCGCGGTCGAGGCGATGCGGGCAGGGGCCGCCGACTACGTCACCAAGCCGTTCTCGATGGACGAGCTGCGGATGCGGGTCCGGAGGCTCGCCGGACAGCGCGCCGCCGAGAGTCGCAGCGAGCGGCTGCTCGCGCGGCTCGTCCCCGACCTCTGCGCCGAGAGCGAGGCCATGAAGGGGGCGCTGGCGTCGGCTCGCCAGGTGGCCGCCTCCGACGCGACGGTGCTGCTCCTCGGCGAGAGCGGCACGGGCAAGAGCCGGCTCGCCCGCTTCATCCATTACACGAGCCGTCGCGCCGCCGCGCCGATCGTCGAGGTCCACTGCGCGGCGCTCCCCGAGACGCTGCTCGAGGGGGAGCTCTTCGGCCACGAGAAGGGGGCGTTCACCGGGGCGACGCAGCGCAAGCAGGGCCACCTCGCCGCGGCGGACGGCGGGACGCTCTTCCTGGACGAGATCGGCGAGATCAGCCCTGCCACGCAGGTGAAGCTGCTCCGCTTCCTCCAGGAGCGGCGCTTCGTCCCGCTCGGGTCCACGGCCGAGCGGTCCGTGGACACGCGGGTGGTGGCGGCCACCCACCGCGACCTGGCGGAGGCGGTGAAGGACGGGAGGTTCCGGGAGGACTTCCTGTACCGCCTCAACGTCTTCAGCATCGTCGTCCCGCCGCTGCGGGATCGGCCGGAGGACGTCCTGCCGCTCGCGGAGCGCTTCCTCGCCGCGCGGGGGCTCCCCCCGGAGAAGCTGTCGGCCGGCGCGCGAGATCGCCTGCTCGCGCACGCGTGGCCGGGCAACGTCCGCGAGCTGGAGAACGCCCTCGAGCGCGCCCTCATCCTGGCCGGAGACGGTGAGATCCTGCAGGGTCACGTGACAGTGGGGAGCGCCCCCCAGCGCGGCCGCCGCGCCAGCGACCTCCTCGGCGAAGGGTTCAGCCTCGACGCGTTCGAGCGCGAGCTGATCCTCGCGGCGTTGGAGCGCGCAGGTGGGAACAAGACCCACGCCGCCCGACTCCTCGGCGTCACGCGCAGGCGGCTCTACTCCCTGCTGGCGAGCATGGAGGCCCCGCCGGCGAACGATGAGCCGGCGTGACGCCGGATCGCCCGTCCCGGGCTGGCGCGCCTGGTCCGCTCATGCGCTAGGATGACTGCGCGGAGGCGTCGTGGCCGCGAGCCCGGGGGGGGAGCGCTTGGGGGACGAGAGCACCGCTGGCAACGAACGGCTCGAGCGATACCTCGCTGGCTTGCCGGCGGGGCTCGACTCGTTCCCCGAGTGCGTCGCGAAGGGATCGGTGCTGCGGTCCACCCTAGTCCAGCAGCCCGTCGCCGAGATCGCGGCGAGGCTCCCGGCGGCGCTCCGCTCCCTGGTGACGGACCCGCCCGTCGACTCCGAGTGGATGTCGGAGGTCCGCTTCGTCGCCATCTACCACGCCGTCGCAGACGTGCGGGGCTACAGCGACGCGGAGGTGCTCGCCTGGGCCCGCGACCGGAACCGCGCGCTCTTCCGCAACCCTGCCTACAGGATCCTCATGGCGGTGAGCTCGCCCGCCACGCTGCTCCGCGGCGCGACGATGCGCTGGTCGAACTGGCATCGCGGCTCCACGCTGGAGATCGAGGGGATCACCGACGTGGGGGTGCGAGCGCTGCTGCGGTCCCCGCCCGGCCTCTTCGACGACCTGATGCTGAAGGTCTTCGGCGAGGCGTTCTCCGCCGGGCTGGAGCTCGCGAGGGCGCCGTCGCCGTCATCCAGCGTCGAGCTGGTCGAGCCGGGCGTCGCGCGCTTCCTGGTGAGCTGGGGGGGCTGAAAGGGAGAAGCCCCCTCCCCGGGGACGGGGAGAGGGCCTTTACCCCTGGTAAAACATCCCTCTCCCGCACCGGGGGTCAGGGTGAGGGGGCGATCCCGCCTACCACTCCTCCTTCTTCGCCTCCTTCGCGTGGAGCCTATCGAACCAGAGCGCCGCGCTGCGGAGCTTCCGCTTCTCGATCTCCGCCTTAGTGTACCCGAGCGCCTCGAAGTCGACGGGGCCGTTGGAGGCGTGGCAGTCGTCGCAGGTCAGCGCCTTCGCCCTGGTCACGAGGTGGCTGTTGGCGAAGTAGATCGTCTGCCAGCCAGGCGCCGGCTGGACGGCCCCGAGGCCGAGCGTCTTCGCGGCGGAGGCGACGCCGGCGAGGGCGTCCCCCGTGCCGGTCGGCGGGCCGAAGTCCATCGAGAGGAGCTTGCCGTTCCGCTTGTCGAAGTAGGCGCGCCCCTCGTAGACGCGGAACGGGGTGAGCTTGCTCTTGCCGTCCCGGCGCGAGCCCTTCGGTCCGATGAAGTGCGGCTCGTTCCGGACCTGGCCGTCGTACCAGGCGAGGACCGGCTGGACGGCGCCGGGGGCGCGGTTGATGGTGGTCGGCTCCCACCAGCCCGTCGCCGCGTCCTTGGACCAGCGGGTGAAGTCCTTCGCGACGGCGCCGCCGGCCGTCGGGATGTGGCAGGTCTGGCAGGCGATCTTCGCCACGTGCGCGTCGTAGTCGGAGTCCTTGTGGGGCTTCGCGCCATGGCAGTCGGCGCAGGCGACCCGGACGCCGTCGTTGGCCCAGTTGTTCGGATCGAGGCCCGTCGCCATCTTGTGGTCCTTGCCCTTGTGGCAGTCGGCGCAGACCATCCCCTTCGCCGCGTGGACGTCGTGCTCGGCGTCGAACGCGAAGCCGCGCTTGAAGAGGACGCCGCCGCCGGCGCTCTCGTGGCAGACCATGCAGTTCTTCACGCCCGGCTTGCCCACCGCGAGGGCGGCCGCGGTGCTGCGGTCCTGCCCCATGACGATGGTGCCGTCGGCGCGCTTCTGCGGCTTGCGCTTGGAGAAGTCGTACTTCGAGGAGTGGCAGAGGAGGCAGTCGACGGCCGCCTCCGCCGCGGGGCCGGTCGAGCCGACACCGTTGACGAGGTCGCCCGGGTGGCAGGTGTTGCAGCCCGAGATCTTCACCTTCCCGAACTCGTTGGTCGACGTCTCCTTGGCGGCGTTGACGATGTCGTTGCCGTTGCAGAACGTGTAGATGCGGTTCCTCATCCCGTGGTTCTGCTTCGGGTCGAGCCCGTCGACGTTCGTGACCTTCGAGTCATGGGTCCAGTGGACCGACTGGGTCACGGCCTTCGCGGAGCCGGGGTGGCACTCCTCGCAGGTCTGCGGGCCCTTGTAGCCGTTCTTGCGGATCTCGTCGTTTCCCCCGTGCTCGGCGAGCGCCGGGGCGGCGGCGGCGACGGCGACGAGGAGGGCGGCGGTGCGGAGCGCTTTCATGGTTTCACCTCGGGTGTAGTGATCTGGACGCAAGAAGGGCCGCGGCGTGCGTCAAACCGCCGCAGCCCTCGCTATGCGCGGCCCGTGCGGGCCGTGGGGTTCAGCAGCCGCCGGCCTTCTTGAAGAAAGTGGCGACGTTCTTGCCGTCCTTCATCTCGTACTTGCACTTGATCTCGTCGCCGTTGCCGATCCGGTGATCCGCGAACTTCTTGAGGGTCACGTCGTCGGCGACCGTGATGTCGACCGCGGCGCCGGACTTGGTGTCCTTGAGCGTCGCGACGGCCGACTTGCCGTCCTTGGCGACGTCGATCCGGGTGACGGTGCCGAGCAGCTTCCCCTCGGCGGCGAGGGCCGGGGCGGCGGTGACGAGGGTGAAGGCGACGGCGAGGGCGACGGCAGAGAGCAGCTTCTTCATGGTTCTTCTCCTGGGGGAGGGGGGGGCTAGAACTCGGGCTCGGGGACGGGGAGGGCGAGCGTGACGATGGCGACGACGGCGAGGACGCCGAGCGCCACGAAGACGCGGCGGCGGACGGGCGGCGCCTCAGGCGCCGTCCCGGTCACGAGCCTCTCGATCTTCTCCGCGCCCAGGAACCCACCGACCGCGAAGGCGACGACGAGCGCCGCGACGACCGGCGCCGGGAGGTGGAGGAGCTGCGGCAGCGTGAACGTGCCGAGCTTCCCGGAGTTGGGGAAGGCGCCGAGCTTCGGCTCGACCTCTGCGTAGAGGAGGCCGCCGAGGATCACCCCGCCGACCGTTGCGACGGCCGTCGAGCTTCCCGGAGGCGGCGCCCACGAGCGACGTGCCTGGGCAGTACCCGGAGGTGATGAAGCCAACGCCGAGCAGCACCCCGCCGAAGACCATCGGCCAGAGGTACGTCGGGTAGTTGAACTGCGCCGAGGTGAGGTCGAAGAGGCCGGCGCCCGACAGGATGATCGCGCCCAGCATGGCGGTGACGATGGCGGTGAACATCGCCTTGAACACCGTCATGTCGTAGCCGTAGAACTGGCCGACCAGCTTCTGCCCGCGGCCGAAGCCGGTCCGCTCCAGGACGAAGCCGAAGCCGATGCCGAGGATCACTGCGGCCGCGAGCCCCAGGGTCCGGCGCTCGTCCGTGAGCGACTCGAAGGGGAAGATCATCGCCACTGCCTCCTGTTGAACCACGCCGCGCCGTATCCACCGGCGAAGACAGAGAAGAGGAAGGCCCACGCCCCGACCGACAGCAGCGCGCCGCCGGAGAGCCCCTGGCCAGAGGTGCAGCCGCGCGTCAGCTTGGCGGCGAACCCCATCATCACGCCGCCCGCGATCGCCAGCGCGATCCGGCTGCCCTTGGCGAACGTCGGGCCGCGCAGCACCTCACGCCCGAACCGGCCGGAGGTGAGGGCGCCGACGAGGCCACCGATGAGGACGCCGACGACCTCGAAGACGAGCCAGTCGTTCAGCGGGTGGCCCTCCTCGGTGACGGCGCTCATCGCCGGGACGTTGGCGACGTGCGCGGGAGCCACGGCATTGACGGCCCACACCCCCGTGCGGAACGTGGCGCCAGAGGCACCGAGCCCCTTTCCCATCACGAGGAACGTCGCGAGCAGGACCAGCCCGAGCGCGACGCCTCCGAGGTACGGGTTCCAGAAACGGCTGGGGTCTCTCTCCATTAACGCCTCCTGGGCCAGCGCTTCGAGCGCGACCGAATGCAGACGGTAGGAGTGAGCCTTCGCGCAGTGAAAGCGGTTCGATGGCGTCCGCGGCTAATTGCCGCGCGGTCAACCCACCGCCATGACAGGGTAATTCGGCGACGAGCGGAGCTGACTTGATGTGTGTGTGGGGCGCACCCGGTGCCGCGGGAGCCCTCGCGCACGGCGCATGACCAGACGGGCCGGTCCACCCCTGACGAGGTGGCCGGCCCCCAGACGACATCCGGGACTGGCGAGCTCGCGGCGCTACTCGTTCTCGAGGCGGAACTCCATAGTGTCGAACCAGAAGCCGGAGCCCTGGACCGAGTCGAGCTGCGCCTGCACCAGCTCGAGGTGGCCGTCCTCGATCTCGATGAACCTGGTGAACATGGCCCGATCGTCCTCAGGGAGCTCTGCGACGAACTTCCGGTAGAAGCCGTCGGCGTCCTTCTCGTACTGGAGCGCCATCTTGAGCGCCTCGACCTCGTTGGCTTCGGCCGTCCGCTTGCCTGGACGACCGAGGAGCTTCTTCTGCGCCTCCGCGATCCACTTCTTGCCCTTGGGCAGGACGCTCTTGATCGGGACGTTGGGGGCCCTGCCGCTCTTCAGCCACTCGGCCTGGCAGAACTCCAGGTAGTCGACGTGCCCCTGCTCCTCGGAGCCAAGCATCTCGAACACGCGCCTGCCTTGCGGGTCCTGGATCGCCTTCGCGAAGCGGAAGTAGTGGTCGCGAACCTTGCGCTCGAAGTCGAGGGCGAGCGTGATGGCTTCCTTGAGGGTCATGGTCGGTCTCCGTCGGTGGTCAACAGGCGCTACAGATGGAATATGGCGGGCCGTACGAAAGTGCGAGCCCCATGCGGGGCGCAGCAGGGCCGAAGTCAGCCCTCGCCGCGGAGCACCGGTTCGAGCTTGCCCTGCTTCTCCAGCGCGTCGATGTCGCTGAAACCCCCGAGTGGGCGCTCGCCCACGAAGATCTGGGGGACGGTCTTCTGGCCGCTCGCCTCGGCGAGCCAAATCCTGAGGTCGTCGTTCCCTTCGACGTCGATCTCCTCGTAGGCGACCCCCTTCTTGTCGAGGAGCGCCTTCGCGCGGACGCAGTACGGGCAGTTCTTCTTCGAGTAGACGCGGACCGTGCTCATCCCTCGAAGCATAACGCCGTCCGACCGGGTTGGCTCGACCGGGCGGCTCGGGGGCTACTTGGCGGTTGGGCGAGCCGGCGCCCGCGTCGGGTTGTAGACGGTGCGCCCCGCGGCTGCGTACTCGCGCAGCACCTCGGCCGCCTCGGCCCTGAGGAGCCCGCGCGACACCTCGATCCCGCGCCGGCGCAGCTCCCCCTCCCAGTCGCCCGGCTTCGGCCCCTCGTCGAAGCCCGCAGCCTCGACGTCCTCGCCGCTCGCCCCGCACTCCAGCGCGCGGACCCCCGACCACATCGTGGCGCCGAGGCACGCCCGCCGCGACCGGCTCGGGCACCTCGTGCCGGTGCTCCCACGCCGTCTCGAGCGCCTGGGTGAAGACCTCGACCGGCTGCGCCCCGGAGACGCCGTACTTGCGGTCGAGGACGAAGAAGGGCACCGACTCGATGCCGAGCATCTTGGCCGTCGCCTCGTCGCTGCGGACGTGGTTGCCGTAGTCGTCGGACTCGAGCATGTCGCGCACGACACCCTCGTCGAGACCGATCTCCCCGGCGAGCCGGACGAGCACCTCGCGGTCGCCGACCGCGAGCCCGTCGGTGAAGTAGGCGCGCATGAGCCGTTCGTGGGCGGCGTCGGCGAGGCCCTGCTCGGCGGCGAGGTGCACGACGCGGTGCGCGTCGAAGGTGTTGCCGTAGCGGGCCTGCTCCCAGTTGAACGTCAGTCCCAGCTCGGCGGCCGCGGCAGCCATCGAGCGGTGCTGCGCCACGGCCTGCTCGCGCGTCGTGCCGTACTTGGCCGCGACGAGGTCGACGAGCGGCACGTCCGCCACGGGCGAGGCGCCGCGGTCGAGGCTCGAAGCTGTGCCACTGCACCTCGACCTCGTCGGCGTGCCCGAACTCAGCCAGGGCAGCCTCGAGGCGGCGCTTGCCGAGGTAGCAGAACGGGCACCGATGTCGGACCAGATGTCGATCTTCACGGTCGTGCAACCTACCCGGGCGTGCCCGTGTTCCCCGCATCGAGCGAGGTGCTCGTCACCCTCCAAGTGAGCCGGCGTATGCCGCTCAGTTCGCCCGCGCCACGCGGTGCAGGATCGCCGCGGCGGACTCCGCGTCGCGGGTCTCGGGCAGCCAGTGCCCCGCGTCGAGCTCCATCAGCTCGTAGTCGGAGCCGACGTGCTCACGGGTCAGCTCGGCGGCGGTGCGACCGAGGAACGGGTCGCGCGCGCCCCACACGTAGGTCGTGGGCACCTCGACGCGGTGCGCCCCGACACCCGAGTGCCGGGCTGCGCGGTACCAGTTGACCGGCCCCGCGAGCGCATCGGCGTGGGCGAGGCGGACGGCAACCTCCGCCTGTCCTCCGTCGGCAGCCCGGAGCGCGCCATGAGCGAGTGGAACCCGGCGGCCAGGAGACGTGCTCGGGCACCCACGGGACCTGGAAGGCGGCCATGTACCAGGACCGTCGCTTCTGGTCGATGCCGCTGCGCCAGGCCCGCGACATGGCGGCCGGGTGCGGGGTCGACAGGACGGTCAACGAGGCGATGCGCGTCGGGTGGTTGGCCGCGACGAGCCAGGCCAGGGCGCCGCCCCAGTCGTGGCCGACGAGGTGCACCCGCTCACGGCCGGAGGCCTCGATGAGCGCGAGGACGTCGCCGACGGCGGCACGTAGACGGTAGTCCTCGTCCTCGTCGGTCGGCCGGGCCCCGGGGGAGTAGCCCCGCTGGTCTGGGGCGAGGGTGCGCAGCCCCGCCTCGTGCAGCCGGGCGGCGACGCGGTCCCAGCTCGTCCGGTCCGTGGGGAAGCCGTGGAGCAGCACGACGACGTCGCCGTCCAGCGGCCCCTCGTCGGTCCAGCCGTCGAAGCGCAGCCCGTCCCGGCTGAAGGTCGTGATCCGGTCGTCCAGGGATGCCATGCCGCCCATCCTGCCCCGGCGGCGTGCCCCGCGTCGGTCAGGGAGGTCCCGTAGGGGGTTATCCGGAAGCGAGGCGGCAGGGCGGCGACCTACTGTCTAGAGCATGTCCGACGCGTCCGACCATCGCAGCCACCACGGCGCGGGCCGCGCGTGGTGGCACCTGTCGCGCACCGGGCTGTTCTTCGGCGCCGCCTACTTCCTCACCTCGATGGCGCCGAGCCTGCTGCCGCGCACGTGGTACTACCAGGGGCTCATCAGCGGGCTCTGCGCGGTCGTCGGCTACGCGCTCGGGGTGTTCGTCGCCTGGGTCGTGCGGCAGGTCTCCCGGCTCATCGACCTGCGCGTCACGGTGAGCGGCGAAGCCCGGCACTGGCTCCTCGTCGCGGCGCCGGTCTTCGGCGCGGTCGCCGTCCTCGGCCTGACCGTGGCCAACGTGCGTGCGCAGGCACGCACGGCGGCGTTCGTCCAGCTGGCTCCGCTCGACCCCCTCGACTGGGCGCTGGCGCTCGCGCTCGCGGCCCTCGTCGCGGTCCTCTTCCTCGCGGTCGCCCGCGGCCTGCGCGGCGCGACGCACCAGGCCTCGCCGCAGGCCGCGGGCCACGTCCTGCCCAAGACGATCGCGACCGTCATCGCCGTCCTCGTCGTCGCGCTGACGACGGCCTGGGTCACCGACAGCGTGCTCTTCCACCGCGGCATGCAGGCCTTCGCCGGCGTCGCCGCCCAGGTCAACACTGCGCCGACGGGCCGCGCGGCGCCGACGTCACCGTTGCGCTCGGGTGGTCCAGGGTCGCTCGAGTCCTGGGACAGCCTCGGCTACCAGGGCCAGATGTTCGTCACGAGCACCCCGACGCCCGCGCAGATCACGGCGGCCACCGACCGCGGCGCCATCGAGCCGATCCGGGTCTACGCCGCGCCGCACCGCCGACCGCACCGTCGCCGACGTCGCCGACGCGGTCGTCGACGAGCTCGACCGCACCGACGCGTTCCACCGCCAGGTCCTCGCCGTCTTCACGACGACGGGCACCGGCTCGGTCGACCACTGGTCGGCGCAGTCCGTCGAGTACCTCAGCAACGGTGACAGCGCGATCGCCGCGATGCAGTACTCCTACCTGCCGAGCGCCATGTCGATGATGACCGACCGCGACACCCCGCGCGAGGCGGGCAAGGCGCTCTTCGACAAGGTGTATGCCGTCTGGCGCACGCTGCCGGCCGACGACCGTCCGCAGCTCGTCGTCGGTGGGGAGTCGCTGGGCTCCTACGGCGGTCAGGCGGCCTTCGCGAGCGCGGACGACATGCTGGCCCGCGCCCAGGGTGGCGTCTGGGTGGGCACGCCGAGCTTCACCGAGATCTGGCAGTCGCTGACCGCTCGACGCAACGAGGGGTCGCCCGAGATCGTGCCGGTCGTCGACGCGGGCCTGCACATCCGCTTCGCCGCTAACAGCGACCAGCTGACCACGACTCGTACGGCCGCCGACTCGGCGCGTGGGACTTCCCGCGCTACGTCTACGCCCAGCACGCGTCCGATCCCGTCGTGTGGTGGAACCCGGCCCTGCTCGGCGCCGAGCCGGACTGGCTGCGCGAGCCGCGCGGCCCCGACGTCAACCCCGACGTCACGTGGATCCCCGTTCGTGACGTTCTGGCAGCTGACCACCGACATGGCGGTGGGCCACGACCCGCCCGACGGCTACGGGCACCGTTACGGTCCCGAGCTGGTCCCCGCCTGGGGGTCGGTGCTCGGCGGCTCGCCCACCGACGACTACAGCAAGCTCGTCGCGGGCATCGAGGAGACGGTCGACCGCGTCGCCTGACCGGCGCTCACCTACTCTCAGGGCGTGCCAGCACAGCGTTTCCACGCAGATCGCCGGAGTCGGCTCCGCGTCCGGCGTCCGGGTCGTCGTCGGGTCCTGGCAGCGCACGCCGCTCGGGTCGTTCGGCGACGCCATGGTCGAGACGGCGGGCGGGCACCGGGTGCTCGTCGCGCCGAGTCCCGAGGTGGCGGCCTTCATCGAGGCGACCTACGTCTTCGACGAGGTGCGCCTCGAGCCGATCGCGGTGACCTCGGGCCGGTCCCGTTGGCACGTCGCGTCGCCGTCCTTGTCCGCTCGACCTCACGGTCGGTGGGCGCCTGCCGCTCGGTCGCGTCCTGCGCGCCGTCCCCGTGCGCGTCGCGTCGAGTCCCGCCTGGGCGACCGCGGTCGACCCCGTGGCACGAGTCGCCTTGCGTGGCGTGCGACCTCGCGGCACGGCGCTCGCGGGCCGGCGTGAGTACTACGGAGCCACGGACCTGCACGCCGTGACGGCCCTGGAGGGCGTCTTCGAGGGTGAGTCTCTCGGCACGCTGGCCCCGGTCGACCCGCCGTGCCGGTTCGGCTTCTCCTCGACGCCGGCGCGACCGTCGGTCACCACCGTCGTCACGACGGTGGTCACTCCCTGACGGTCGACCCGAACCGCGCGAGGTAGTGCCACACGCGTTTGAGGGACTGCTCGTCGTGCCGTCCCTCGCGGGCCGCCGCGCCGACGA
>CAWJSR010000057.1:0-258811 GCA_963845515.1 uncultured delta proteobacterium | reverse complement strand
CAACGTCGGCGTCGAATCTCCTCCACCCGGCGGAGCCGGTGGGTACTCGACACCGGGAGGGGATTCCCGCATGATCGCGACCGCGATCAGCGGCTCTTCCACCCGCGGGGCGATCCGGTTGGCGCCGGATCGCCCGAGTCTCACCTCACTCCGCCGCCGAGCCTCCGTCCCAGCGGCCCACGCCGCCAGTTTCCCGGCCATGCTCATCGTCGACATCCGCCACTGGCTCACTGACGACCTGAGCCTCCCGGACGATCCCCCGCGCCTACGCCGCAACGCGCTGCGCATCGCCTCCTTCATCGAGTACGGCGGGCCGCTTCGGCGCTTCGACGGCCGCGAGACGCTCGTTTCGTGCAAGCACCGCCCCCGCCGCAAGCCGTGCCCCGGCCTGATGTGGGTGATGAAGCGGGACGACGACCGCATCGAGGCCTTCTGCTTCGTCTGCAGGGAGACGGAGGCCATCATCTGAGGCTGGCAGGAGACCGAGTGGGCAGAGGGCCCATGGAGCCCGCGCCTATGAAGGGCGACTGACCGGGGCCCGGGTCCCCGGTCGATCCGGTGGAAAAGGGACCCTCGGAGGCCGGTGGGGCAACAACCTGTGGGAAGGACGAAGGCGCGAGCCAAGGAGGTGATGGTGCTCGGGATAAGCCCGGGAGGAAGCGCGATGCCCGCGCTCGTCACCGGGGAGATCATCATGACCGCCGTCGCCTACCTGCGCGTCTCCAGCCGCGCCCAGGACTTCGCCGCGCAGAAGAGCGCCATCGAGAGGGCCGCCACCGCCAGGGGCGACGCCATCACCGACTGGAGGGCCGAGAAGAGGTCCGGAAAGACCCTCGCCCGGCCCGAGCTGGACCGTCTCCGGGCTGATGCCCGTGCCGGCAACGTCAGGAAGCTCTACGTCTTCAAGCTCGACCGGCTCACCCGCTCCGGCATCCGCGACACCTTCGAGGTGATCGAGGAACTGCGCGCTCACGGGGTGGAGCTGGTCTCCGTCTCCGACGGCTTCGCCCTCGACGGCCCGGCGGCGGAGGTGGTCCTCGCCGTGATGGCGTGGGCGGCCAAGATGGAGCGGCTGGCGATCAACGAGAGGATCTCGGCCGCCAGGGAGCGCGTGGAGGCCGAGGGCCGCGCATAGCGGTGGCCGCCCGCGCAAGGTCGATCACCGTGCGCGGGAGAAGATCGTCGCCATGAAGACCGCCGGGAAGAGCATCCGGGAGATCGCCATGGCGATGAAGATCCCCAAGTCCACCGTGGCGAGGGTGCTGTCCCAGAATCCTCGCGCTCGTGACGTCAGGTAACCCCGGGATCCGCCTTGGCCTACCGGGGGGCGTCCCGGTTGTCTACTTCCGGGACACCGCGCGGACCCTTTGGGCCACGGAAGTATTCCTGTACGTCCTTGCGCCCCAACAAGAAGAAGCCGAGGCCCGCAAGCACGACGAGAGTGAAGACGGCTGACGGGATCGAAAGTGGAGTCGGGCCGCCTCGCACACGCGCGACTAGGGGTGGGCTTGCGTTGGCCGTGATCCATCCGACCAGGAACAGCCAAGCGCCGATCCTGCGGCGCTGGAGCATCAACACGGCTGCCATCGGCGTCGGCAGTACAGAACAGGCCACGATCCATCTCGCGCTGCCGGACCACCACGCCGCCCCGCCAGCCGAACCAGCAGAGCCGCCCGGAATCACCAGCAGCACGGGCAGAGAGGGCTGTGGCGAGCCCATACAAGGTGGAGCCAGCTTCAAGGTCTTGGGCATTAGACCGAAGTTCTTGAACATGTGGCACGCTCCCTATTGATGCCCAGCAATCTCAAATCCAATGGTCCAGCCAGCGCCAAACTCGGCATTGGACTTGGCATTCGGATCTCTGGTCCAACTGTTCGTGAACCAGTTCTCCTCGCTGTAACTCTGCGCGCCCGACCAGTCGTAAAGGGGCCACAGGCGACCCGATGCCGGCAGATCCACTCCCCCGCCCGCGTCGAGAAGGTTGAAAGCGAGCGGTCCCGAACCGATCCCCCCGCCTAGGCGAGTTCCGAACGACGTCCCAGGGCCGCACTCCTTCACCTGGCCAGCCCCGGGCCTACGGCCTTCGGGATCCCAGCCGATGCTGTAGTCCAGGCCAACGCCGAGTCGCTCACCCCAGAACCACTTGTCCGTTTCGGGATCCTGCCCAAAGAACAGGGCCATTCCGTATCCGCTGTAGAAGGACAGGGTGAAGGACCAGAAGCCCCCGCCAATCCCTCCACCTCAGCGGATTCCCCTCCGCATACCCGTACCAGCTCGGGCCCGTAGGGCCCGTTGAACCCGCCCGCCGATCGCGATCGGGTCGAACTCGAGGTACCTCCCCGTGGACGGCAGGTACCACCTGTTCCAGTTGTAGTACGGCCCCTGGAGGCCGACCGCGGCGAGCAGCCTCTCGTCGTACTGCCCCGGTAGCCGCAGGTTCGTCACGACCGTGCGCCCTGAGACGCTGTCTGCGAATGTCGTTTCCCCGATGTCGCCGTACGGCCGCGCCGTCGCCTGCCAGACGGTCTGTCCGCTGGAGTTCGTCAGCGCCCGCGGTAGCGCAATGCTGTCAACGTGCACCGCGTACGTGTTCCGCTCCGCGTCGCTCGGGTGCTCTTCCTGCGCCACTGGCCGCCCATCCAGCCAGACGTACTCCCTCACGGTCCGCCACGGGCTCGCCGGAACACCAGTCCGCTCGTACTCGCCCATGGTCTCCCCGCCCGGCAGGAACGAGAAGTACGTCTTCTTCCCCGTCGCGCCGTCGGTCCTCGCGACGCGCCGGTTCATCGCGTCGTACTCGAACCGCGCCACCACCGACGTCACAGCCGCTTCCGTCCGGCATGCGAGCGCGTCCGGGCCGCCGGAACCTGGCGCTGCATTCCCGACCAGCACCAGCCTTCCTAGCGCATCGTGCTCACATGCAGACCGTCTGTGTTGATGCTCGTCCCCGCAGAGTCATAGGTTGAGATGGAGGAGAGGTTGGTCTGGTCGTCGTACCCGAACGCCTGGCGGCGAACCGAGGGGCTCCCCATCGTCCAGGCAGCGATGAGCCTGTCGCCCGGCATCTCGTAGCGGAGGGCTCTTCCGTTCCGTGGCCGGGCACGAAACCAGTCAGGCGGTCGAGGTCAGGACGTAGGTGAAGCCAGTCGAGACGGTGCCCTGGACTACCCCGGCTCTAGCGCCCCGCCAGGCTCATGCCGTACAGCAGGCTCAGTGGGCCGCTCACCACCGACTCGGGTTCGTACCGACCAGCCGTGTCGTCACTACCGCCGGCCTCGGGCTCTGTTAGCGCGTCACTCCCCTCACTATTAGACCTATTCCGACCAGAATGGACATAATCATCGATACTACTGGAACCGACTCGCCCAGATCGAGCCTCCAGACTCGCCGCTGGAAGTCAGCGATCAATCGCCCGAACGGCCGCGAGAGGAAGATAAGCAGGACACCCAGCAGTATATTGAAGCCCGCAATCGGCGTCATCGGTGCCATCCCTTAGCGCGTTCCGCAGCTTGGCGGTGGTTTCGGCTCTGTGCATGCGTTGGTGGGCGGAGGGATGATCACATCAGCCACGGGTAGTATGCGACGCCCGGCGTGCTCGCGCCAAACTCGTCGTAACTGCTGCCGTCCGCAGAGGTACCGGTCTGATAGCCTAAGCCAGCGCCTATCTGGAACGAGGTGGCTGGTCCATACACGATGCCGTCAGGAGACCCCGTGAATGCGAGCCCAAACCCTGGCGTCGTGAAGCCAAACCCCAGGTAGTTCGTCCACCCCTGGTGACCCCAGACAAGCCCGCACGTAAACCCCACCCCGAAGAGACCGAAGGTCACCCCAACGTCATTGTACTCAAGGCCCTTGGTGTCTACCCACCTCAGAGGGTTCTGAAGAGCGTACCCATGCCGTTCCGGGACATACGGTGAGTTAAGACGACCCGCCTTCGCAATCGGATCCAACTCCAGGTACCTCCCCACGGACGGCAGGTACCACCTGTTCCAGTTGTAGTACGGCCCCTGGAGGCCGACCGAGGCCAGCAGCCTCTCGTCGTACTGCCCCGGTAGCCGCAGGTTCGTCACGACCGTGCGCCCTGAGACGCTGTCTGCGAATGTCGTTTCCCCGATGTCGCCGTACGGCCGCGCCGTCGCCTGCCAGACGGTCTGTCCGCTGGAGTTCGTCAGCGCCCGCGGTAGCGCAATGCTGTCAACGTGCACCGCGTACGTGTTCCGCTCCGCGTCGCTCGGGTGCTCTTCCTGCGCCACTGGCCGCCCGTCCAGCCAGACGTACTCCCTCACGGTCCGCCACGGGCTCGCCGGAACACCAGTCCGCTCGTACTCACCCATAGTCTCCCCGCCCGGCAGGAACGAGAAGTACGTCTTCTTCCCCGTCGCGCCGTCGGTCCTCGCGACGCGCCGGTTCATCGCGTCGTACTCGAACCGCGCCACCACCGACGTCACAGCCGCTTCCGTCCGACATGCGAGCGCGTCCGGCCCGCCGGAACCCGGCGCTGCATTCCCGACCAGCACCAGCCTTCCCAGCGCATCGTGCACCATGCAGACCGTCTGCGTGATGCTCGTCCCCGCAGAGTCGTAGGTCGAGATGGAGGAGAGGTTGCTCTGGTCGTCGTATCCGAACGCCTGGCGGCGAACCGAGGGGCTCCCCATCGTCCAGGCAGCGATGAGCCTGTCGCCGGCATACTCGTAGCGGAGCGACTCTCCCGTTCCGTGGCCGGGCACGAAAGCAGTCAGGCGGTCGAGGTGGTCGTAGGTGAAGCCAGTCGAGACGGTGCCCTGGACTACCCCGGCCACGTCTCCCGCAGGACTCATGCCGTACAGCAGGCTCAGTGGGCCGCTCACCACCGACTCGGGTTCGTACCGAAGATTGAACGTCTGCGTCAGTTGCTGCCCGTTGGCGAAGGTCAGCGACTTGACCGGACCGAAGGGCTCGCGCGCGACCCCCGTCACGAAGGGGCGATTGATTCCGGCCTCCCTCACCGCTGTCACTTCCTTGGTCGCGTCGTCGCGCTCATACGTCACGGCAAGCCCGGAGGGATAGACAACCGTGTCGAGATAGCCGTCCACGTCGTATCGATACTCGGTCACGAGCGGAGCGGTCTCCCCGATCACGAGCACCGTCTCATACCGAAGGCGCCCGCCGGAGTCCCATGTGAACCAGGTCGTTCTGCCCGCCTCGACCATGGAATACAGCCGGCCCTTCTGGTTGGCGGCGTCGTAGGTGAGCGCGACGTCCACAGGCGGATCGCCCAGGTCCTTCACCGCGTGGATCCCGATGAGCCGATCGAGCCCATCGTAGGTGTACTCCATGGTCACGCGACCGCCGGTCCGATGACGAACGTTGCCGCGCGCGTCATAGTCGTACCGGTACGGCTGACTGTCTTTGAATGAGGCCGTGCTAGCGACCTTGCCGTTGCTCCCAAAGTCGTCGACCGAGTAGCTCGTCGTCCTTCCCGCGCCGTCGGTCACGCTCTCGATGGCGTCCTGGCTCAGCGCGAAGGCGTAGGTGGCCACCGTCGAGACCACCCTGGGGTCGGCGTCAACGGGCGACTCCCGCGAGACCACCCGGGGGCGCCCCAGCGCGTCGGGTACGAATCTGGTGATGCGCCCCTCCTCGTCCACCATCGTGCTGAGGATGCCGCTGGGATCGTAGGACCAGATGGCCTGCTTCGCGGGGTCGTCGGGATGCGTCTCGTTCCGCAGCCTGTGCTGAGCGTCGTACTGGCGAATCCGCCTCCAGCGGACGTTGCCGGCGGCATCCCTCCGCTCTGCCAGAACGGGATTGCCCGCGTCGTCGTAGTCGACCCCCTGTATGTCACCGACCGTGACCAGGTCCGGAGCAAGGTCCGGGTCACCGTAGAGCCGCTCGATGCTCTGGAGCCGGCCCCGCTCGTCATACGTCGCGTGGCGACCGGCCCCCGACTCGAACAGCACCAGCCGAGGCGAGTCGCCGTCGTAGTAGCGAATCACGGTCGTCCGCCCGTCCGGTGCGATAGCGTGGGTCACGCGTCCTCGGCCATCACGGACGTACCTCGACATCGGGGCGCCCGACTGGGCGCCCGCATACGGCCCGGTCACCGTGTAGGGGCCGAAGATGTCGAAGTCGATGAACCAGGTCAGCGGTTCGGCGGACGGCGAAGAGTAGCGCCTCACCTCCATGAGGCGACCTCGGCGGACGCCGGTCGCGTCGCCGGGCCAGTAGGCCCGCTCCTCGATCGGCGTGACGTCCGACTCGGAGGGCCGGTCGAGATTCACGGGACCAATCGCCCTCACCATGCGGCCGTACTCGTCGTACGAGTAGAACGTGGCGTGGCGTTCGTAGAGCACCGCGCCCGTCGCGATGTCCGTGGTGTAGCCGTCCTTGATCCTGCGGCAGACTACACTTCCCTTGCGAAGAGACGTTGGACCGCACGTGTAGCCGTCCGGATCGCCGAGCTTGTTCAGGTACCTTCCGCTCTCGTCCAGATCATAATAGTCCGTGGTATCGCCGGAGAAGTTGCCGCCGCTGAGGTTGCTGCGCCTGCCCGACCACGTCACATTGGAGAGCGGGACGGCGTACCCCACTGCAACCTGACGCGTCAGTCCGTACCGGTAGAACTCCTCGTCGATTAGGTTTGCACTCGGCGGAGCGGCTCCAGCATCGCAGCTGAAGCCGACTGGTTTCACGTAGCGTGCGATGCGCTCCGGGCGCAGGTACTCGTCGCGGTCGTACCAATCGATCTGCCCATCGCCGCCATCGAAGCACTGCAATCTGAGCTTCTGCCAGCTCAGCCCGAACGATGCGTCTCCAACGGAGGCGTAGACTGACCTGCCGCCAGCCCCGTAGGTCCGGCTGCCGCTGAACGCCCCGCTGGAGGAATAGTGCGTCGTCGTCGTGCTCGCTGGCTCGGCGTAGACGACGTCGAGCGTCGTGGCCCTGTCCACGATCCGGTTGGCGTAGCCGTTTGCGTCGTATCCGAACTCGACGATCGGATCTCCTGCCTCGTTGCGGATCGTCGTCAGGTGGCCGGGGTGGGTCGCGGAGTATTCGTAGGAGCGCAGCACGCGCCCCTCCACGTCGACCGCAGCTGCGAGGTCCGTGCCTGTGTAGACGTAGTCGGCTACCTTCGTGAAGGACGACTCGCTCTGGCTCGCCCGAAACTCGAGCGTTCTGGCGCGGGGGTCGGTACATGGCTGTGGTGTCTTCAGCGCTAGTTCATGGCCCCATGAGTCGCTGACCGAAACGAGGGTCCCGTTCGCGATGTCGTAGGAGACAGCGCTGACGTTGCCGCGCGAGTCCTCGATCTTCGTGAGCCGCGCGACGCCGCCGGCCATCGGATCCCCGCAGTAGGTGGCAGCGCTCTCGCCACAGGCCTCGCAGACCGTGCTGAACGTCGCCTTCCGGCCGTCGTCCAGGTAGACGACGAAGTCGCCATTGGCGCGACGGACCATCGCGGCGAAGTTGCGGCCTACCGCGAACGGATCGTCCTCCGCCTTGAACAGCGTCACCGCCTCGGCGAACTCGGCGCTCCAGACCGAGCTCCCGGTCCCGGCGAAACGAAGACCGGGCGAGTATCCTAGGCTCACCGAGCAGAGCGTCGCCATGGCGCCTCCGCCCTGGGCGGACACGCCCACCCCGGCGCACCTCAGCGTCCCCTCCCACTCGCGGCGCCACCCCCTGCCGAACGCGCCCGGCGCGACCACACCCTTCACAGAGGTGTCGACGCTTCGGTAGGAGCGGCTGAACTGAAGGGGCACGGGACCATCGAACCGGAAGTCGCTGAAGGGGTCCGTGATGGCCGCTCGGCTGGAGAAGACGAGCGGATCATCTCCGCCGGTGTTCAGGCAGGCTGCGTCCGTCGGACCCGATTCAGGATCCTTCGGGGGTGCGCAGCCGTCGGGTGCGCCGACGCTGCAGTTCGCGTCCGAGGCGCAACCGTCCTGGATTCTCACAGACTCCGGCGCTCTGCGGCGCGCCGCAGGATGGCAGCGAGCACGTCCCGGCGCAGGAGCAAGCCCCGTATTCCAGGGCGCAGCCCTCGTCGACGCAGCCGTTGTTGTTGTCGTCCAGGCCATCGCCCGCGCCGCCGACGCCGCAGGCGTCGGCGGGGACGGGCGAACTGCACGAGGTGCTCCGCGTATTGCGGGCCCACTCAAGTACCTCGCAGCACAGAGGAGCGTCCGAGTACGCCACCGCTGGGGCCGAGGCCGGAGAATCGTCTGCGCACTTGAACCGCTGGTAAATGTAGCACCAGCCCACTCTGCAGGTATTCCCGCACGAAAGAATGCACGCCGCATCCTGGCGGTATTCGTACGTGTAATACGTGGCCGCGCACGTTCCATTGGCGGCGGCCACGGTCGGCGAGTGACCCACCACACTGCCAGTGAACAGGCACGGAGACGGCGGGTCTTGGTCATCGAGACTTATCTCTTTTCGAAAACCGATCGCGCCCAAACCGGCCCATGGTCCGCATTTTTGGCGTTTCCGCCTCACGACAGGAGAAGCGTGAAACATGAGTCACCAGTCGCCGCCATGGTTGCGCCGCGACATCCCCTAGCTGTCTCGTACTCGGTCATGGACGGTCAACAGTTGCCTCATGCGTCGTTGCATGGCAGGCTTCCAGTCAGTGGACTTGCAGCGGCGTCGTCGCTTTCAACCGCCTTCGGCAACCTCTCCGGCCGGGTCGACAATGACGTCCGACAGCACCTCGCTCCGTCTCCCCCACTGGGAGCCTGACAGCGGGCCATTGCGCTACTGGACGCGCCCTTCGCAAGCAACCGCCTACCTATCCGAGTTCCAAGAAGAGCATCCGCGGTCCTCGCTGAATGGCGGATGCAGAAGACAGACAATCCCACTGGAAGACGCAGTTGAGGCGCTACCCACGTCGCAGGTTACCGGAAGTCGGCGACGTCAATGGATGCGTGGCTGCTGCGACTGATGCACCGAGAGACTTGTAAACCTGGAAGTATCCGGACCCACCAATACTGCGCGGCGACCGAAAACTGTTGTTCGTTGGCTTCTGTATTGTGAAACACGTGTATCGAAGAACACGTGGAGGAAGATACTCCCGTGCTGTGGATGGTCAAAAAAGTTTGCACGGGAAGAACGCTGCGACATCGGCGGAGGGCACATGATGCCGCAAGTCGGCCATTCCGGCCATTGCCCACCTGGGGCTTGCGCGTTGAGGCCAAGTAGGAGCTGAGCGCTCGTGTTCAAGACGACGGATTACAATCTAGAAAAGAAGCCGCGGGGCCTAGAAAAGCGGAGGCAGCACGACCATTGGAAGACTTTCTCCTGGAGCGCCGAGCTTGCGGGAATATCCAGGACGTATAGGTCAGGAGTAGCCGCTGCTATGAGGGACGTGCCCGTGACGCCGATGGCAAATGAGCGCACGCAACTGCCGACAAGACCGCTTCTTGTTGAAACACCGCTCCGAAGCGTGATGATGGAGTAACGTGTCGTAGAGTGAACACACTCCAGGAGCGAACGTCAGAGCGAGCCATCACGCTTCATCGCGATGGTTCCGCTGCCCCTACTCCCGGAGCTCCGAGGCCTCTGCACGTCTTCCGAGCCGCCCCGGACGCTTCCTCGGCGCGCCTCGCCGACGCAGACAGCGCCGAGTGCCCGCTGGGGCGGTGAGAAGGGGCAGAAAGCCATGGAAGACGGCAGCAGCGACCAGCAGCGCCGCGCCGGCCCGAGGCGCTGGCCGACGAGCGTCGCGAGCCCCGGCGCGTCGACGAGCCGTAGACCACGGGACGTGGATTGCGTAGACGCCTAGCGAGGCCCTCCCCGCGCCAGGCGCGCCGCGCAGTGGAGCTGGGTGAGCGCGGCCGACGAGGAGCAGGAACGCACCGATCCCGGTAGACGATGGACCAGGTCCCGCCGATCGCCCTGTCGAGCGCCGATCCCCGCGAGGCTCTCCGACGAGCCGGCGTTCAGCGCCACCGCGACCTCGCGCCGGCCGAGGTCCACGCCGACGCTGCTCGACGAGGGACGCTACCTCTGCTCGGAGCGCACGATGTACCGCGTCCTGGCTGAGAACGCGGAGGTCCGCGAGCGCCGCTACGCAAACTGCCGCACCCCGACTACAAGGCGCCCTGATGCTTACTGTAGGGTTACTGTAGTTGGGACCACCACGCCTCGCTGCAGAAGGGGTTACTGTGGATTGCTCATTGGTGCATAACAATTGCTGCAACAGCCGGATTGGGCGATTGGCGGGATTGGTGTTCACTGAAACGCGAGATTGGGCATCGGCCAACGCCCGGATTGGCCATTGCTAACATGGTGCCCGTGGGGTAGGGCTCGCGCCGCAACGAGGCGCGGGTGAGACCCGAAGCGGAGGCGAACGGCCACGTGGCCACCCAGGCCGTCCCGCGCCTCCATCACGAGGCGGTGAGATGGAGCCACTGGCCATGCGGAAGCCGCTGTGAGACTTCTCCGAGGGAAAGTGGAGTTGGACCGAAAACGACGGCCAGGCGCCGGGCAGTCGGCTCGGCGCAGTGGCGATGACCCTCGGCAGGGCGAAGGCGGCCGGGATCGCGCGGGCAGGTTCCCATGCGGCCGAGGAGCGGCTGACGGGCCCCGCGACGAGAAGGCGGCGCGGCCGACGCCCGACTGCGAGTACCTCCACGTGCAGCAAGAAGCCGGGCGTCACGCTGGAAATCTCCACCTCGAGTACCTGGAGAAGCACCCAGGCGGCTACCGGTACACTCAGTTCTGCGAGCTGTACCGGGAGTGGCTGAAAAGTGCTCGGGCCTGATGATGGTCAGCAAACACCTTGCTCGCGCAGAAGTCTTTCGTCGATCTACGTGGAAAGAAGTGGACATCCCGACCACGGGCCAGAGGATCGAAGTTGAGCCGTCGTCGTGTAGTCTTGGCGTCTTGAACTACACCTACGCCGAGGCGATGCTGACCCAGCGCGGCCCTGCTTCATCGCGTCACACGCGCGCGCCTGCACCGGCGGCGGCCTCCGAGCGCGCTCGTCCCCGACCAGCTAAGTTGGGGGACGCCTAACGAGCCAGGCATCCAGCGGACCCACGAGAGCTGGCGCGCTACTACGGCACCACCGCCCCGGTGGTGGCTGCACCGCCCCCGGGGCGGACGGCCAAGGTTGAGGAGCCGTCCACATTCGGCCGGAGCGGCGGATTCTCATCGCCCGGCTCCGCCACGAGACCTTCTTCTCGCTCGCGCTGAACGACCGGATCGCCGAGGCTGCTCGTCGAGCTGAAGGTGGATGCGGGTTACGGGAGCGAACGGCTCCAGCGGTCGACCGGCCGGCGCTGAAGGCGCTCCGCCGAGCGGGTTCGAGCACTCTGAGTGGCGGGCTGCGTGATGAACATCCACTACCACGGCTCAGCATCCAGCACCACTACGACGGTGCGTACGGGACTCGGTGCACCAGTCGTGGAAGGCGCGACATGGCGACGACGGTGGAGCCGCCCTCCGCGGCCGAGGCGGATGCCACGCACCTGTGGAGCTACCTGCGTGGCGTGCACCACGATTGCCGAGGACGGCCAAGGCGCACCACAAACATCTCCAGTGGACGCTCTCCCGCATCGGTCCACTGGGCAAGCATCGGCCCGAGACCCAGGACTTGTGACTGGTGAAGCCAGAGCCACCCGGGCAAGGGCCACCGCTCCTGCCTGGGCATTCCTTCGGCTTCGGCAAGCGGTACGGAAACCAGCGGCTCGAGGCGGAGCTTCGGCGCGCGCCGCCGCGCCGGCCGCTTCGGCAACTGCACGCTCATTTGATCCCGAAGGAATCTGGCCTCGACCCGCAGGCTGCCCCTCGCTTGCGCAGCAGACAACTCGCCGACGCGCCACCCACGAGAACATCCGGGGCGGGCGGCTACTACCACTGACCAAGGAGAAGCCGTGCGAATGAAAACCCACGATCGGAAGCTGCGTGCCTGTGCTTTGAGACGCTCGGGGCGGTGGCGGGAGCAGCAGAAAGACCCTGGAGGTCCAGAAGCTGGCCTTCGACGAGCGCCTCGGGAATGCCGCTTGATGCGCAATGGCTCCACCGCGAGAGCACTTGCCGCTCGCTCCACGAGGCCAAGCTGCGTCTCGGGAACGCCTGCGTCGAGGGCATCGACCACCCCCCGCTGATGCGAACTGGAGAAGGCCACCATCAGCTCGCCGCACTGCAAGTGGTTGAGACCAGAAGAGTCGTTTGTTACGGGTGCTCACTGGCACCGGAAGAACGAACGTTGTGTGTGTCGCCCAGCAGGCGTGTTGGAAGGGCTTCCGGCGAGCGCGCTCACGTGCACGACGAGCTTCACGCCGCTGACGGTGGACCGCACGTACTCCAGCCTCCTCGCGCGCTTCGCGAGGGGTGGACGCGCGCCATCGACGACGGGCTCTGCGGCAACGAGGAGTGGTGCTGGACCTTCTTCTAGATCGGAAGACCGCCATGGCGCATCGCTCCACCATCGTCACCAGCCAACTCCCGACTTCGAAGTGCACGACCACGTCGGTGACCGACGCAACGCCCACGCTCTTCCCGCCACGGATCAACCAGGCCACCGCGTCGCGCGCGGCCCCTCCAGGAAGAGGACTCCGAGGACGAGAAAGAGCCAGCCGAGGCGCTTCCGCCTCTGCTCCGATCACCATGGCCGATTCGAGGCGTTCACGATGCGACGATCTCGGCGTTCACGTTGGCCGGAACTGACGACTTCCAGCTGGGCCATCCTCGAGGCTACAGGTACGCGGTCGGCTGGATGCTCGCGCACCTGACGCTGTACGGCCAGCGGCTCATCCGCGAGACCTGCGGAGCGCCGTGTTGAGGGGATCAGAGTGTGACCAACTCACGGGTCCACGCCTGACCGTGGGGCACACCGACGCGCTCGAAGCCTGTTGTGTCAGACCTGGGTGTTACGCAGCGGCCACTCGCGCCCACGTCTCGAACCGACAACCCGTTCTCAGTTCGTTTCAAGTAACCACCAAGTACCGGCCTCATCTTCCCCGAGTGCTTCGGCGCCAATCGAGCACGGCCGCGCCCACTGCGTCGAACTCCCTCGGTGGACACGGAGCACCGGCACGGTGGCCTCGGCCTTCTCACGCCTCACGACGTCCACCATGGAAGCTTGCTTGGTGTGTGGCACTGCGACGCGGCTTCGCGGCCGCCTTCGAACCGGCCGCGGGACCAGGAGCGGTTCCCGGCGGCTGGCTCAGGCTGGGCACGGTGCCGACCGAGGTCTGGATTAAGAAGCTAGTAGGCTTCACCGAGAGAAGAAGCGTGTCAGAAAACTTGCACAAAAAAGGTCGTCTCACTCCGCGTTGACAGGTCTCGCTCTTGCCCCGCGTCGGGCGAGCCCCGCGGCGCCAGTTGAAAGCCGTGCGCGAAGCGGATCGAGACCCTTCAGCGGCTGAAGGAGTCGCGATCGCGTACAAGGCGGGCGCCACCATGTGGAGGAAAGTGGCGCCCGCTACGGCCCCTCTTCCCGCGGGGACCCAGCATGCGCGCCGCGGCACCGCGTGTGTCGCGTCGACTACGCGCCTGCCCGATTCTCGAACCCCTACTCTATCTCCACTCGGTGTCGATGCGAGACGCCAAGGGCCGAGCCGTGCCTCCATGACGCCCTTGCGCATGGTGACGCCGGACCCGAGCGTGGCTTGCAGGTCTTGTCAGGCTCGTTGCGTCCCGTCGCCGCAGTCGGCCGAGGCTTCTTGTTTTCCTCGTCCAACTCTGGTCCCTCGTTACGGCGGCAGCTCCGCCTGCGTCGACGATTACTCTCGGTCGGGGCGCTGGGGCGCCCTTGGATCGCGACGGCGTCAAAGGAGCGCCGGGTCCGCTATTGAGTCGGCGGGGGCGCGACGCACCAGGCCATGACGAACTCACCAGCGCCTGATGAATGGGGGTGTTCGTCGCATTCAGCCACCCGCACCAGGAAGAACTGTAGGTCGATGAAACCGAAGTTATCGAAGTCGTAGAACTCGACGAATCTGCAGCAGAGCTCCTGCCCCGTAGCCTTGTCACAGGGTCGTCCCAGTACCTGTTGCCGTCTGCGTCGGGAGACGCCCTAACTGAATGGGAACGTCAGGGGCCCTAGGGGGTGACCGTTAGAAAGGGCGAGACTCCTCCTCGGCCGTTCCACCCTCGGCCACGCCGAGTGGGCCCAAGACAAGTCTCTCACGGACCACACACGGTGAACGAAATCAACGGGACGCTGGAGTTCTTTTCGGAGGAAGACTTCCTCCGAAAAGAACTCCAGCGTCCCGTTGACTTCGAGGCCCTCGCACGATTCCGCGGTATCTGCGGTGCCATCTTCGAGGAGCTTGTCTTGGGCCCGCTCGGCGTGGCCGAGGTGGAACGGCCGAGGGAGGGTGAGCCGTACGCCTTCCTAACGGTCCGCCCTAGGGCCCCTGACGTTCCCATTCGCATTAGGCGTCCGAGCGCAGACGGCAACAGGTACTGGGACGACCCTGTGACAAGGCTACGGGCCCAGGGGCTCCTGCTCAGATTCGTCGAGTTCTACGACTTCGATAACTTCGGTTTCATCGACCTACAGTTCTTCCTGGTGCGGGTGGCTGAATGCGACGAACACCCCCATCTCGTCGGGCGAGAGGCGCTGGTGGAAGTCCGTCATGGCCTGGTGGAGTTCGCGCCCCCGCCGACTCAATAGCGGACCCGGCGCTCCTTTGACGCCGTCGCGATCCAAGGGCGCCCCAGCGCCCCGACCGAGAGTAATCGTCGACGCAGGGCGAATACCGCCGTAACGAGGGACCAGAGTTGGACGGAGGAAGACGAGAAGCCTCGGCCGACTGCGGCGACGGGACGCAACGAGCCTGACGACCTCCAGACCACGCTCCAGGTTGGCGACCACCCCATCGCAAGGGCGTCATGGAGGCACGGCTCGGCCCTTGGCGTCTCGCATCGAGACGCCGTCGATCGGTCAGGGTGCCGAGATCGGGCAGGCGCTACCCGTAGTCGACGCAACACGCGCCGTGCACGACGCGCATGTGCCAGGTGCCCGGCGGAAAGAGGGCGTCGCGGGCGCCACTCCTCCACATGGTGAGCGCCGCCTTGTACGCGATCACGAACTCCTTCAGCCGCTGAAGGGTCTCGATCCGCTTCCACTTGCTCCGGCACGCGCCACGGGGCTTCAACTGGCGCCGCGGCTCGCCCGACGCCGGGCGGGCGGAACCTGTCAACGCGAATGAGACAACTTGCTGCCGAGTTTACTGACGCGCTTCTTCTCTCGGTGAAGCCTGCTGCGGCTTATTGATCCAGACCTCGGTCGGCACCGTGCCGGCCGTCGGCCGGCCGGCCGGGAACCGCTCTGGTCGGGCGGCGAAGGCGGCCGCGAGAACCGCGTCGCGGGCATCCAGGCGGGCGCCGGCGAGCCCGTGGTGGACGTCGTGAGGCGTGAGAAGGCCGAGGCCACCGTGCCGGTGCTCGTTGTTGTACCAGCCGAAGAAGTCGACGCAGTGGGCGCGGCCGTGCTCGATGGCGCCGAAGCGCTCGGGGAAGTCAGGCCGGTACTTCATCGTCTTGAACTGGGACTCGGAGAACGGGTTGTCGTTCGAGACGTGGGGGCGCGAGTGGCTCTTCGTGACGCCCAGGTCCGCGAGCATGAGCGCGACGGGCTTGGAGCGCATCGACGTGCCGCGGTCGGCGTGGACCGTGAGTTGGTCGCGCTGGATCCCCTGGCGCTCGCAGGTCTCGCGGATGAGCCGCTCGGCGAGCGTGGCGGTCTCGCGGTGCGCGAGCATCCAGCCGACCACGTACCTGCTGTACACGTCGAGGATCACGTACAGGTGGAAGTAGGTGCGGATTCCGGCCAACGTGAACGCCGAGATCGTCGCATCGTGAACGCCTCGATCGGCCATCGTGATCGGAGCGGAGCGACGCTGGCTAGTTCACTTGTCGGTCTCGGAGTCCTCCTTCCGTCTGGAGGGGCCCTTTAGCACGACGCGGTGGGCCTTGTTGAGGATCCGGTCGCAGAAGGCGTCGGCGTTGGTCGGGTCGCCGACGTGGTCGTGCCACTTCGAGGTCGGGAGTTGGCTGGTGACGATGGTGGAGCGATCGCCGTGGCGGTCTTCCACGATCTCGAGAAGGTCGCGCCGCTCCTGGTCCTTCAGCGGCGAGAGCCCCCAGTCGTCGATGACGAGCACGTCCACCCTCGCGAAGCGCGCGAGGAGGCTGGAGTACGTGCCGTCCGCGTGGGCGAGCATGAACTCGTCGAAGCAGGCGAGTGGCGCGGCGGTAGATCGCCCGGAAGCCCTTCCGACACGCCTGCTGGGCGAGCGCGCAGGCGACGTACGTCTTTCCGGTGCCGGTGGCGCCCGTGACGACGACGTTCTGGTGCTCCTCGACCCACTTGCAGGTGGCGAGCTGCCGGATGGTGGCCTTCTCCAGTTCGCGTCGCGGGGGGTAGTCGATGTCCTCGACGCAGGCGTTCCCGAGACGCAGCTTGGCCTCGTGGAGCGAGCGGGCGAGCCGCTTGTTCTCGCGGTGGAGCCATTGCGCGTCGACGAGCATCCCGAGGCGCTCGTCGAAGGCCGAGCTTCTGGACCTCCGGGTTCTTCTGCTGCTCCGCCCAGGCCGCCCATGAGCGTCTCGAGGCGCAGGGCGCGCAGCTTCTCCATCGTGGGTTCGTTCAGCACGGCTTCTCCTTGGTCAGTGGTAGTAACGCCGCCCCGGATGTTCTCGTGGGTGGCGCGCTGGGCGCCCTCGGCGAGTTGCTCCTCGGCCGGCGAGGGCAGCCGGTCGAGGCCGTTCTTCAGGATCGAATCGACGTGCCGGTACGAACGGGCCCGCACGGCGACGGCGCGCGCGGACAGCCGCCTCGAGCCGCTCGTCTCCGTACCGCTTGCCGAGCCGGAGGATGCCCAGGCAGGAGCGGTAGCCCTGCTCCGGGTGGCGTCGCTCGGCCAGGATCGCCTCGGCGAGTTCGCGCGGTCTTCGGGCCGATGCTCCCGGCCCAGTGGACGATGCGGGAGGGCGTCCACTCGAGATGTTTCTGGTGCGCCTTCGGCATGTGCTCGGCGATCGTGGTGTGCGCGCCGCGCCGGTAGCTCCGCAGGTGCGTCGCGACCCGCTCGCCGCGGAGGAGCAGCTCCACCGTCGTCGCCGTGATGCGCGCCTCCACGACTTGGTGCACGAGTGCGTGCGGCGCCGAGTAGTAGTGGTGCTCGATCTCGACGTGGTAGTCGATGTTGATTCGCGCAGACCGCCACTCGGAGTACTCGAACCGCTCGGCGGGGAGCGCCTTCAGCGCCGGCCGGTCGACCCGCTCGAACAGCTCGCGCCGGCTCGCTCCGTAGACCCGCATCCGCCTTTCGTTGAGCTCGACGAGCAGCTCGGCGATCCGGTCGTTCAGCACCGCGAGCGAGAAGAAGGTCTCGTGGCGGAGCCGGGCGATGATCCACCGCTCGGCGATCTGGACGGCTACCTCGACCTTCGCCTTGTCGCGGGGGCGGTGCGGCCGGGCCGGCAGGACGGTGGTGCCGTAGTAGCGCGCCAGCTCCTCGTAGGTGCGCTGGATGCCTGGCTCGTACCGGCAGGCGGCGGTCACCCCCGACTTCAGCTGGTCGGGGACGAGCGCGCTCGGGACGCCGCCGAGCAGGTGCAGGGCGCGCACGTGGCTCGCGATGAAGTCGGGGCCGCGCTGGGTCAGCGTCGCCTCGGCGTAGGTGTAGTTCGACGCGCCGAGGACCGCGACGAACAGCTCGACTTCGATCCTCTCGCCAGTCGTCGGGTCGACGATGTGCGGCTTCTTTCCCGCGTAGTCGACGAAGAGCTTCTCGCCGGCGAGGTGTTCCTGCCGCATCGTCAGGCCCCGACGCTTCAGCCACTCCCGGTACCGCTCGCAGAACTGAGTGTACCGGTAGCCGCCTGGGTGCTTCTCCAGGTACTCGAGGTGGAGCAGTTCCAGCGTGACGCCCGGCTTCTTCCGTTCCGCGTGGAGGTACTCGCAGTCGGGCATCGGCCGCGCCGCCTTCTCGTCGCGGGGCCCGTAGAGCCGCTCCTCCAGGGCCACATCGGAGAGCGCCTGGGTCTGCTCCCACGCGATCCCGGCCGCCTTCGCCCTGCCGAGGGTCATCGCCACTGCGCCGAGCGACTGCCCCACGCTGGCCGCGATCTCGCGGTGCGTTCGGTCCAACTCCCACTTCTGCCTCAGAATCTCTCGCGCGTTCCGCATGGCCAGTCGCTCCGTCGCCATCCCGCCGCCTCCGTGATGGAGGCGCGGGACGGCCTGGGTACCGTCCAGCGTCGCTTCGCTCGTCTCGCCCGCGCCTCGTTGAGGCGCGGACCCTACCCGGCGGGGGAACCCCCGGGCCACCGTGTTCACGATGGCCGATCCGGGCGTTCACGATGCCCGATCTCGGCGTTCATGAACGCCGATCCCGGTGTTCACGATGGCCCGATCCGGCTGTTCACGATGCGCCGATCCGCGCGTTCACGATCGACCGAAATCCGCAAGTAGGTCCACTTCTGCGGGCCGAGCATCTTGGTGATGTCCCAACTCCAGAGCTGGTTAGGCCCGGTGGCGAGCAACTCGGGCGCCTTGTAGGTCGGGTGCCGCAGTTGGTCGCGGCGCTCGCGGACCTCCGCGTTCTCAGCCAGGACGCGGTACATCGTGCGCTCCGAGCAGAGGTAGCGTCCCTCGTCGAGCAGCGTCGCGTGGACCTCGGCCGGCGCGAGGTCGCGGTGGCGCTGGGGATGCGCGCCCCCGGCTCGTCGGAGAGCCTCGCGGGGATCGCGCTCGAGCAGGCGATCGGCGGGACCTCGTCCTGATCGTCTACCGGATCGGTGCGTTCCTGCTCCTCATCGCCGCGCTCACCCAGGTCCCGGCCTCCGCTGCGGCGCGCCTGGCGCCGCTGGGGAGGGCCTCGCTCGGCGTCTACGCGATCCACGTCCCGCTGGTCTACGGCTGGTCGACGCGCCCGGGGCTCGCGACGCTCGTCGGCCAGCGCCTCGGGCCGGCGCAGGCGCTGCTGGTCGCTGCTGCCGTGCTCATGGTCTCCCTCGCCGCCCAGTGGGCGCTGAGCGGGCTGTTGCGGTGGGCGAGGCGCGCCGGGGAGCGGGGGTTCGGGGCGGCGGGGAGGACGTACGAGGCCCTTCGGGGACTCAGGGAGTAGGGGGCACCGCAGAACCATCGCGATGAAGCATGATGGCTCGCTTGACGTTCGCTCCTGGAGTGTGTTCACTCTACGACACGTTACTCGTGGTCGCGCTTGGCGAGCCAGGTGCGGGGGGCCGCATGTTCGACAAGAAGCAGTTGTGGGCCATTCGTGCGCTCATTGTCATCGGCGTCACGGGCGCGCTGCCCTCATCGGCGGCGGCTACTCCTGACCTATACGTCCTGGGAACGTCCCCGCAAGCTCGCGCTCCGGGAGAAACCTTCCAATGGTCATACTATCCTCGCTATTACAGGCCCCGCGGCTTCTTTGGGTATTTTGATCCGTCGTCCCTGAACACGAGCGTCGGCTTCTTCTTTGGCCTCAACGCGCAAGCCCCAGGTGGCAATGGCCAGATCGCGAGCTCAGGCATCAGTGTGCCTGCCGCCGATGTCGCCAACATTACTGCCGTGCAAACTTTGACGATCCCGCAATCCACGGCGCCGGGAGTCTACTTCCTCCACGTCTTCTTGGATTACATGTTCGCGATTGCGGAAACCAACGAGAACAACAACTCGGTCGTCGCGCAGATATTGGTGGGTCCGGATCTCCAGGTTGCGAGTCTCTCGGTGCCGTCCGTCGCAGCGGCCGGCGCATCCATTGACGTCGCCAACTCGGTAACCAACGTGGGTAGCGCCTCAACTGCGTTCTCCGTGGGATTCTATCTCTCTGCGGATTCGCAAGTCACGACCGCGGATACTCTTCTTGGAACTCGGATCGTAGGCGGTCTTGCGAAGGGCGCGTCCAGTAGCGCAATCACCGCTGTCAGGCTTCCCGTGGGGGAGACGGGAGCGAGGTATCTGGGCGTCATTGTCGACCCGGCCGGAGAGGTTGCCGAAGCGGTCGAAAGCGACAACGCCGCTGCAAGTCCGCTGACACTTGAGACCTGCCCATGCGACGACGCATCGGGCAACTGTAAGCTTGCGAGTCCCATGACCAAGTACTGTTACGACGGCTCGGGGAATGTCACGGCGCGACTCATGGCGGCGACTGGTGACTCATGCTTCACGCTCTCCTGTCCGTGAGGCGGCAACAGAACGCCGAAGATTGCGGCCATAGCGGGGCCGGTTTGCGGCGGCGGATGGGTTGTCGAAAAGGGGTGGGGCCGATGACCAAGTTCCGCAATCTCCTCCTGGTTGCAGGGCTGGCTGTGCTGGTGGGTGACGTGCCGATCGTGGCGGCCGCCAATGGAACGTGCGCGGCCACGTATTACACGTACGAATACCGCCAGGATGCGGCGTGCATTCTTTCGTGCGGGAATACCTGCAGAGTGGGCTGGTGCTACATGTACCAGCGGTTCAAGTGCGCAGACGATTCTCCGGCCTCGGCCCCAGCGGTGGCGTACTCGGACGCTCCTCTGTGCTGCGAGGTACTTGAGTGGGCCCGCAATACGCGGAGCACCTCGTGCAGTTCACCCGTTCCCGCCGACGCCTGTGGCGTCGGCGGCGCGGGCGATGGCCTGGACGACAACAACAACGGCTGCGTCGACGAGGGCTGCGCCCTGGAATACGGGGCTTGCTCCTGCGCCGGGACGTGCTCGCTGCCATCCTGCGGCGCGCCGCAGAGCGCCGGAGTCTGTGAGATCCAGGACGGTTGCGCCTCGGACGCGAACTGCAGCGTCGGCGCACCCGACGGCTGCGCACCCCCGAAGGATCCTGAATCGGGTCCGACGGACGCAGCCTGCCTGAATACCGGCGGAGATGATCCGCTCGTCTTCTCCAGCCGAGCGGCCATCACGGACCCCTTCAGCGACTTCCGGTTCGATGGTCCCGTGCCCCTTCAGTTCAGCCGCTCCTACCGAAGCGTCGACACCTCTGTGAAGGGTGTGGTCGCGCCGGGCGCGTTCGGCAGGGGGTGGCGCCACGAGTGGGAGGGGACGCTGAGGTGCGCCGGGGTGGGCGTGTCCGCCCAGGGCGGAGGCGCCATGGCGACGCTCTGCTCGGTGAGCCTAGGATACTCGCCCGGTCTTCGTTTCGCCGGGACCGGAAACTCGGTCTGGAGCGCCGAGTTCGCCGAGGCGGTGGCGGTGTTCAAGGCGGAGGACGATCCGTTCGCGGTAGGCCGCAACTTCGCCGCGATGGTCCGTCGCGCCAATGGCGACTTCGTCGTCTACCTGGACGACGGCCGGAAGGCGACGTTCAGCACGGTCTGCGAGGCCTGTGGCGAGAGCGCTGCCACCTACTGCGGGGATCCGATGGCCGGCGGCGTCGCGCGGCTCACGAAGATCGAGGACTCGCGCGGCAACGTCAGCGCTGTCTCCTACGACATCGCGAACGGGACCCTCGTTTCGGTCAGCGACTCATGGGGCCATGAACTAGCGCTGAAGACACCACAGCCATGTACCGACCCCCGCGCCAGAACGCTCGAGTTTCGGGCGAGCCAGAGCGAGTCGTCCTTCACGAAGGTAGCCGACTACGTCTACACAGGCACGGACCTCGCAGCTGCGGTCGACGTGGAGGGGCGCGTGCTGCGCTCCTACGAATACTCCGCGACCCACCCCGGCCACCTGACGACGATCCGCAACGAGGCAGGAGATCCGATCGTCGAGTTCGGATACGACGCAAACGGCTACGCCAACCGGATCGTGGACAGGGCCACGACGCTCGACGTCGTCTACGCCGAGCCAGCGAGCACGACGACGACGCACTATTCCTCCAGCGGGGCGTTCAGCGGCAGCCGGACCTACGGGGCTGGCGGCAGGTCAGTCTACGCCTCCGTTGGAGACGCATCGTTCGGGCTGAGCTGGCAGAAGCTCAGATTGCAGTGCTTCGATGGCGGCGATGGGCAGATCGATTGGTACGACCGCGACGAGTACCTGCGCCCGGAGCGCATCGCACGCTACGTGAAACCAGTCGGCTTCAGCTGCGATGCTGGAGCCGCTCCGCCGAGTGCAAACCTAATCGACGAGGAGTTCTACCGGTACGGACTGACGCGTCAGGTTGCAGTGGGGTACGCCGTCCCGCTCTCCAATGTGACGTGGTCGGGCAGGCGCAGCAACCTCAGCGGCGGCAACTTCTCCGGCGATACCACGGACTATTATGATCTGGACGAGAGCGGAAGGTACCTGAACAAGCTCGGCGATCCGGACGGCTACACGTGCGGTCCAACGTCTCTTCGCAAGGGAAGTGTAGTCTGCCGCAGGATCAAGGACGGCTACACCACGGACATCGCGACGGGCGCGGTGCTCTACGAACGCCACGCCACGTTCTACTCGTACGACGAGTACGGCCGCATGGTGAGGGCGATTGGTCCCGTGAATCTCGACCGGCCCTCCGAGTCGGACGTCACGCCGATCGAGGAGCGGGCCTACTGGCCCGGCGACGCGACCGGCGTCCGCCGAGGTCGCCTCATGGAGGTGAGGCGCTACTCTTCGCCGTCCGCCGAACCGCTGACCTGGTTGATCGACTTCGACATCTTCGGCCCCTACACGGTGACCGGGCCGTATGCGGGCGCCCAGTCGGGCGCCCCGATGTCGAGGTACGTCCGTGATGGCCGAGGACGCGTGACCCACGCGATCGCACCGGACGGGCGGACGACCGTGATTCGCTACTACGACGGCGACTCGCCTCGGCTGGTGCTGTTCGAGTCGGGGGCCGGTCGCCACGCGACGTATGACGAGCGGGGCCGGCTCCAGAGCATCGAGCGGCTCTACGGTGACCCGGACCTTGCTCCGGACCTGGTCACGGTCGGTGACATACAGGGGGTCGACTACGACGACGCGGGCAATCCCGTTCTGGCAGAGCGGAGGGATGCCGCCGGCAACGTCCGCTGGAGGCGGATTCGCCAGTACGACGCTCAGCACAGGCTGCGGAACGAGACGCATCCCGACGACCCCGCGAAGCAGGCCATCTGGTCCTACGATCCCAGCGGCATCCTCAGCACGATGGTGGACGAGGAGGGGCGCATCACCAGATTCGTACCCGACGCGCTGGGGCGCCCCCGGGTGGTCTCGCGGGAGTCGCCCGTTGACGCCGACCCCAGGGTGGTCTCGACGGTGGCCACCTACGCCTTCGCGCTGAGCCAGGACGCCATCGAGAGCGTGACCGACGGCGCGGGAAGGACGACGAGCTACTCGGTCGACGACTTTGGGAGCAACGGCAAGGTCGCTAGCACGGCCTCATTCAAAGACAGTCAGCCGTACCGGTACGACTATGACGCGCGCGGCAACGTTCGTCATCGGACCGGCGGTCGCGTGACCATGGAGTACACCTACGATGGGCTCGATCGGCTCATCGGGATCCACGCGGTGAAGGACCTGGGCGATCCGCCTGTGGACGTCGCGCTCACCTACGACGCCGCCAACCAGAAGGGCCGGCTGTATTCCATGGTCGAGGCGGGCAGAACGACCTGGTTCACATGGGACTCCGGCGGGCGCCTTCGGTACGAGACGGTGCTCGTGATCGGGGAGACCGCTCCGCTCGTGACCGAGTATCGATACGACGTGGACGGCTATCTCGACACGGTTGTCTATCCCTCCGGGCTTGCCGTGACGTATGAGCGCGACGACGCGACAAAGGAAGTGACAGCGGTGAGGGAGGCCGGAATCAATCGCCCCTTCGTGACGGGGGTCGCGCGCGAGCCCTTCGGTCCGGTCAAGTCGCTGACCTTCGCCAACGGGCAGCAACTGACGCAGACGTTCAATCTTCGGTACGAACCCGAGGCGGTGGTGAGCGGCCCACTGAGCCTGCTGTACGGCATGAGTCCTGCGGGAGACGTGGCCGGGGTAGTCCAGGGCACCGCCTCGACTGGCTTCACCTACGACCACCTCGACCGCCTGACTGCTTTCGTGCCCGGCCACGGAACGGGAGAGTCGCTCCGCTACGAGTATGCCGGCGACAGGCTCATCGCTGCCTGGACGATGGGGATCCCCTCGGTCCGGCGGCAAGCGTACGGATACGACGACCAGAGCAACCTCTCCTCCATCTCGACCTACGACCCTGCGGGGACGAGCATCACGCAGACGGTCTGCATGGTGCACGATGCGCTGGGAAGGCTGGTGCTGGTCGGGAATGCGGCGCCGGGTTCCGGCGGGCCGGACGTGCTCGCATGTCGGACGGAAGCGGCCGTGACGTCGGTGGTGGCGCGGTTCGAGTACGACGCGATGAACCGGCGCGTCGCGAGGACCGACGGCGCGACGGGGAAGAAGACGTACTTCTCGTTCCTGCCGGGCGGGGAGACTATCGGTGAGTACGAGCGGACTGGTGTTCCGGCGAGCCCGTGGAGTACCGTGCGGGAGTACGTCTGGATGGACGGGAGGCCTGTGGCGCAGGAGGAACACCCAAGCGCGAGCGAGCGGTACACCTACGCCGTGCATGTCGATCACATTGGCCTGCCGCGCGCGCTGACGAACTCCAGCGGACAGACCGTCTGGCAGGCGACGGCGCGGCCGTACGGCGACATCGGGGAAACGACATTCACGGACAGCGTCTCAGGGCGCACGGTCGTGACGAACCTGCGGCTGCCGGGGCAGTACGACGAGAGGTTGCTCGGGAGCCTCGGGCTCCAGGGTCCGTACTACAACTGGAACCGGTGGTACTTGCCCTCCGTGGGGAGGTATCTGGAGTTGGATCCGATCGCGAAGGCGGGTCGTCTTAACTCACCGTATGTCCCGGACTGGTATGGGTACGCTCTTCAGAACCCTCTGAGGTGGGTAGACACCAAGGGCCTTGAGTACAATGACGTTGGGGTGACCTTCGGTCTCTTCGGGGTGGGGTTTACGTGCGGGCTTGTCTGGGGTCACCAGGGGTGGACGAACTACCTGGGGTTTGGCTTCACGACGCCAGGGTTTGGGCTCGCATTCACGGGGTCTCCTGACGGCATCGTGTATGGACCAGCCACCTCGTTCCAGATAGGCGCTGGCTTAGGCTATCAGACCGGTACCTCTGCGGACGGCAGCAGTTACGACGAGTTTGGCGCGAGCACGCCGGGCGTCGCATACTACCCGTGGCTGATGATCATCCCTCCGCCCACGAACGCATGCACAGAGCCGAAACCACCGCCAAGCTGCGGAACGCGCTAAGGGATGGCACCGATGACGCCGATTGCGGGCTTCAATATACTGCTGGGTGTCCTGCTTATCTTCCTCTCGCGGCCGTTCGGGCGATTGATCGCTGACTTCCAGCGGCGAGTCTGGAGGCTCGATCTGGGCGAGTCGGTTCCAGTAGTATCGATGATTATGTCCATTCTGGTCGGAATAGGTCTAATAGTGAGGGGAGTGACGCGCTAACAGAGCCCGAGGCCGGCGGTAGTGACGACACGGCTGGTCGGTACGAACCCGAGGCGGTGGTGAGCGGCCCACTGAGCCTGCTGTACGGCATGAGTCCTGCGGGAGACGTGGCCGGGGTAGTCCAGGGCACCGCCTCGACTGGCTTCACCTACGACCACCTCGACCGCCTGACTGCTTTCGTGCCCGGCCACGGAACGGGAGAGTCGCTCCGCTACGAGTATGCCGGCGACAGGCTCATCGCTGCCTGGACGATGGGGATCCCCTCGGTCCGGCGGCAAGCGTACGGATACGACGACCAGAGCAACCTCTCCTCCATCTCGACCTACGACCCTGCGGGGACGAGCATCACGCAGACGGTCTGCATGGTGCACGATGCGCTGGGAAGGCTGGTGCTGGTCGGGAATGCGGCGCCGGGTTCCGGCGGGCCGGACGTGCTCGCATGTCGGACGGAAGCGGCCGTGACGTCGGTGGTGGCGCGGTTCGAGTACGACGCGATGAACCGGCGCGTCGCGAGGACCGACGGCGCGACGGGGAAGAAGACGTACTTCTCGTTCCTGCCGGGCGGGGAGACTATCGGTGAGTACGAGCGGACTGGTGTTCCGGCGAGCCCGTGGCGGACCGTGAGGGAGTACGTCTGGCTGGATGGGCGGCCAGTGGCGCAGGAAGAGCACCCGAGCGACGCGGAGCGGAACACGTACGCGGTGCACGTTGACAGCATTGGGCTACCGCGGGCGCTGACGAACGCCAATGGGCAGACGGTCTGGAGCGCGACGGCGCGGCCGTACGGGGACATCGGGGAAACGACATTCACGGACAGCGTCTCAGGGCTAACGGTCGTGACGAACCTGCGGCTGCCGGGGCAGTACGACGAGAGGTTGCTCGGGAGCCTCGGGCTCCAGGGTCCGTACTACAACTGGAACCGGTGGTACCTGCCCTCCGTGGGGAGGTACCTGGAGCTCGACCCGATTGCGAAGGCGGGTGGGTTCAACGGGTTCTACGGGCCCAACTGGTACGGGTATGCGGAGGGGAATCCGCTGAGGTGGACGGATTGGCGGGGGCTCTGGTCCTTCACCCTGTCCTTCTACAGCGGATACGGAATGGCCCTGTTCTTTGGGCAGGATCCCGAAACGGACAAGTGGTTCTGGGGTGAGCGACTCGGCGTTGGCCTGGACTACAGCATCGGCTGGGATCCCGAAGGCCGTAGGCCCGGGGCTGGCCAGGTGAAGGAGTGCGGCCCTGGGACGTCGTTCGGAACTCGCCTAGGCGGGGGGATCAGTTTGGGACCGCTCGCTTTCAACCTTCTCGACGCGGGCGGGGGAGTGGATCTGCCGGCATCGGGTCGCCTGTGGCCCCTTTACGACTGGTCGGGCGCGCAGAGTTACAGCGAGGAGAACTGGTTCACGAACAGTTGGACCAGAGATCCGAATGCCAAGTCCAATGCCGAGTTTGGCGCTGGCTGGACCATTGGATTTGAGATTGCTGGGCATCAATAGGGAGCGTGCCACATGTTCAAGAACTTCGGTCTAATGCCCAAGACCTTGAAGTGGCTCACCTTGTATGGGCTCGCCACAGCCCTCTTGCCCGTGCTGCTGGTGATTCCGGGCGGCTCTGCTGGTTCGGCTGGCGGGGCGGCGTGGTGGTCCGGCAGCGCGAGATGGATCGTGGCCTGTTCTGTACTGCCGACGCCGATGGCAGCCGTGTTGATGCTCCAGCGCCGCAGGATCGGCGCTTGGCTGTTCCTGGTCGGATGGATCACGGCCAACGCAAGCCCACCCCTAGTCGCGCGTGTGCGAGGCGGCCCGACTCCACTTTCGATCCCGTCAGCCGTCTTCACTCTCGTCGTGCTTGCGGGCCTCGGCTTCTTCTTGTTGGGGCGCAAGGACGTACAGGAATACTTCCGTGGCCCAAAGGGTCCGCGCGGTGTCCCGGAAGTAGACAACCGGGACGCCCCCCGGTAGGCCAAGGCGGATCCCGGGGTTACCTGACGTCACGAGCGCGAGGATTCTGGGACAGCACCCTCGCCACGGTGGACTTGGGGATCTTCATCGCCATGGCGATCTCCCGGATGCTCTTCCCGGCGGTCTTCATGGCGACGATCTTCTCCCGCGCACGGTGATCGACCTTGCGCGGGCGGCCCCATGCGCGGCCCTCGGCCTCCACGCGCTCCCTGGCGGCCGAGATCCTCTCGTTGATCGCCAGCCGCTCCATCTTGGCCGCCCACGCCATCACGGCGAGGACCACCTCCGCCGCCGGGCCGTCGAGGGCGAAGCCGTCGGAGACGGAGACCAGCTCCACCCCGTGAGCGCGCAGTTCCTCGATCACCTCGAAGGTGTCGCGGATGCCGGAGCGGGTGAGCCGGTCGAGCTTGAAGACGTAGAGCTTCCTGACGTTGCCGGCACGGGCATCAGCCCGGAGACGGTCCAGCTCGGGCCGGGCGAGGGTCTTTCCGGACCTCTTCTCGGCCCTCCAGTCGGTGATGGCGTCGCCCCTGGCGGTGGCGGCCCTCTCGATGGCGCTCTTCTGCGTGGCGAAGTCCTGGGCGCGGCTGGAGACGCGCAGGTAGGCGACGGCGGTCATGATGATCTCCCCGGTGACGAGCGCGGGGATCGCGCTCTCCGGGCTTATCCCGAGGACCATCACCTCCTTGGCTCGCGCCTTCGTCCTTCCCACAGGTTGTTGCCACCGGCCTCCGAGGGTCCCTTTTCCACCGGAATCACCGGGGACCCGGGCCCCGGTCAGTCGCCCTTCATAGGCGCGGGCTCCATCGGGCCCTCTGCCCACTCGGTCTCCTGCCAGCCTGAGATGATGGCCTCCGTCTCCCTGCAGACGAAGCAGAAGGCCTCGATGCGGTCGTCGTCCCGCTTCATCACCCACATCAGGCCGGGGCACGGCTTGCGGCGGGGGCGGTGCTTGCACGGAACGAGCGTCTCGCGGCCGTCGAAGCTGCTGAAGCGGCCCGCCGTACTCGATGAAGGAGGCGATGCGCAGCGCGTTGCGGCGTAGGCGCGGGGGATCGTCCGGGAGGCTCAGGTCGTCAGTGAGCCAGTGGCGGATGTCGACGATGAGCATGGCCGGAAACTGGCGGCGTGGGCCGCTGGGACGGAGGCTCGGCGGCGGAGTGAGGTGAGACGGGCGATCCGGCGCCAACCGGATCGCCCCGCGGGTGGAAGAGCCGCTGATCTCGGTCGCGATCATGCGGGAGTCCCCTCCCGGTGTCGAGTTCCCACCGGCTCCGCCGGGTGGAGGAGATTCGACGCCGACGTTGCGGCCGCTGCCGCGCCACGTTCGAGGTCTGCCGGTCGTGCGATCGGGGCCACGCGTACTGCTGCGCCGAGTGCTCCTGCCTTGCGCGAAAGGACTACGTCCGGGCGGCTCGGCGCCGACACCGCAGGTCGCGCGGAAGGACGGGCCGATCATCGCGATCGCGAGCGCGCCCGGCGCGCCCGCCGGCGTGCGAGCGTGGGGGATCACGGTTCCGAGGTGGCCGCCGCCGTGGTCCTCCTCGCCCCGCATGCCGAGACGAGCCAGGGACCGGATCACGCTGCGCCTCTCGCCGACGAACTCCGAGGAGCGGACGCGCTTCCGGCTGGAGGGCACGCTGCCGACGGCGTTGCCGCCGTCCGCGCTGCACCAACTGCTCTCGCTGCTCGTCTACTGGAGCGGCCGGCCGCTGCACGCTGTGCTCTCTGCGGGAGGGTCGGCGTGCTGGCTCGAGGTCTGGGCCGACGCGCTCGCGGAGGCCCCGGAGCGCCACGTCACCGTCGAGTTCGAGGTCGCGGAGGACTCGGATGACGACGGATAGCCAGGACCGCGCGGCGGAGGTGCTCCGGCTCGCCTACGCGGAGGGGCTCGGCGTGCGGACCATCGCGCGACGCCTCTCGATGTCGCGGAAGACCGTGCGCCGGATGCTCGGCAAGGATCGCCCCAAGCCGCGTCCGAAGCAGGAGGCGCGCAAGTCGATCCTCGACCCGTACATGCCGGTCATCCGCGACCTGCTCCGGCGAGACGCCGGAGATGAAGGCGCCGGCGGTCCTCGAGCGGCTGCGCCCGCTCGGCTACACGGGCGGCGTCACCATCCTGCGCGACCAGCTCCGCAAGCTCCGGCCGCGGCGGTCAGCGCGAGGCGTTCCTCACGCTCGACTTCGCCCCGGGCGAGGCGGTGCAGGTCGACTGGGCCGACTTCGGCTTCGCGCTCCCCGGCTGCCCGCGCCGCGTGAGCGCCTTCGTGATGGCGCTCTGCTACTCGCGCTACCTCTACATCGAGTTCACCCTCAGCCAGTCGATGGGCTCGTTCCTGCGCTGCCTGGAGCGCGGGCTCGCGCTTCTTCGGCGGCACCACCGTCGTCGACATCTTCGACAACATGAAGACGGTGGTGTCAGGACCCGAAGCACCAGATCTTCAACCCGCGCTTCCTGCAGTACGCCGCCGCCCGCGGCTTCGCCGGCGTCGCCTGCAACCCCGGCAAGGGGAACGAGAAGGGGCGCGTCGAGCGCCCGATCGGCTTCGTCCGCGAGCGCTTCTGGCCGGGCCGCCGCTTCGCCGACCTGCTCGACCTCAACGTCCAGGCGACGGCGTGGCGCGACGACTTCGCCAACAACCGCGTCCACGAGGTGACCGGCAAGGTCCCCTCCCTCGTCTTCGAGCACGAGGAGAAGCGCGCTCCTGAAGCCGCTCGCTGGCGACGCCCTTCGACACCGACGAGGTCGATCGCCGCGAGCGTCACCAAGAGCTTCCGCGTCACCTTCGACCGCAACCGCTACTCCGTGCCGTCGCGCCTCGTCGGCCAGTCGGTCCTGGTCCGCGGCACCGACGACAGGGTCGCCGTCTTCCTCGGGCCCAAGCAGGTCGCCGTCCACCGCCGCTGCTGGGGCGTCGGCGAGGACGTCGAGCACGACGAGCCACGACGACGGCGTCCTCGCGCAGAAGCCGCGCGCCGCCGCTGGCGGCTGCCCGCCGGGCCTCGACGGCCTCGGCGAGGTCGGCGCGCGCTACTTCAAGATCTTCGCCGCCGGGCAGCCGCTCCATCCAGCGCGAGACCGTGCGGCTCGTCCTCCTCGTCGAGCTCTTCGGCGAGAGCGCCACGCGCCGCGGCGATGGACGAGGTGATGGCCACCGGCCACGTCGGCGCCGAGTACGTCGAGTACGTCCTGCGCCACAAGAAGGGGCTGACGCCCGCGCCCGCGCCGCTCCGCCTCGGCGATCCCGAGCTCGACGCGCTCGCCTTCCGCGAGCCCGACCTCGCCGTCTACGACCAGCTCGTCCCGCCGCGCATGACGCGCGACCCGGGCGAGCCGAACCTCGACGGGAGCGCAGCCGTGAAGGACGACGAGATCTCGCTGGTCGCCCAGAAGCTGCGCTGGCTCCGCCTGCCCGGCATGGCCGAGCAGCTGCGGCCGATCGCTCGACGAAGGCGGCCAAGGAGAACCTCTCCGCCCTCGAGGTCGTCGACCGGCTCTGCGACGAGGAGAAGGCGAGCCGCCTCGCGCAGCGCCGTCGACCGGCGCATCCGCGACGCCCGCTTCCCCGAGATCAACACCGTCGACGCCTTCGACTTCGACTTCTGCCCCGTGCCGCAAGAAGCTCGCGCGCGCGCTACCTCGCGCTCCACGACCTCGCCTTCCTCGACAAGGGCATCAACCCGCTCTTCATCGGCACCCCCGGCACCGGCAAGACCTTCCTCGCCCGCGCGCTCGCCTACCGCGCCTGCCAGGCGAACCGCCGCGTCGTCCTCGTCAGCGCGCCGAGGATGCTCAACGACCTCCACGGCGCCGAGCTGCACGGCCGGCTCGACCGCGTCCTGCGCAAGTACACGCGCGCCGAGCTGCTCGTCATCGACGACTTCGCCGTCCTCGCCATGGACCCGTCCCAGGCCAAGCTCGCCTTCCAGGTCATCTCCGAGCGCTACGACCACCGCCGCTCGACCGCCATCACCACCAACCGGCCCTTCAAGGACTGGCCGAAGGTCTTCCCCGACGCGCTCAACGCCCAGGTCATCGCCGAGCGCCTCACCGAGCGCTCCGAGCGCTTCGTGATGGACGGAAAGGGGTACCGCCCGCACGCGCCGACCTGACCGGCTCCACCCTCTCCGGAAGGCAGACGCTCATCCGGCCGCCGCCGAGCGGGGCCCGTTCACGCCGCCGCGCGGCGCGACGCCGGGAGGAGGTGTGCCTCCGCGCCACCGGACGGTCCCCGGGTCCCCGGTGATTCCGGTGATAGAGGGGCCCCAGGACCCCGGTGGCGACACACAGGTCGATCACCGGGGGGATCCTCGTGAGCATGGACACGCCCACAACCTCGCCCCGATCTCCTGCCCAGGCCGCCGCCTCGAAGACCAACGGGACCACCAGCACCGGTCCGGTCACGCCGACCGGGAAGGCGATCAGCTCCGCCAACGGAACCACCCACGGCCTCGCCTCTCGCGGCGTCTTGCTCCCGTCCGAGCGGGCCGAGGAGTACGAGGGGAACCTGGCAGGGTGGTTCACGACCCTCCTGCCCCGCTCTCCTGGCGAGGGGCAACTCGTGGCACGGGTGGCAGACGTCGGCTGGAGGATGGGGAGGCTCTCCCGGCTGGAGGAGCGGCTGGTGAACTCGGCGCTGGAGAGGAAGCTGGCCGAGTCCGCCCCCGTGAAGGCCCGCCAGACGGCCCAGGAGGCCCTCCAGGCGATCCGAAGCGTCGTGGTGCTGGCGGAGGAGGTCACGACGCCGAGGCCCTCCGAGAGCGTCAGCAAGATCGCCACGGGGCTCCGGTTCGTGTCGGAGCTGCTCGGGAAGACGGAGATCCCGATGGTGATCGTCGCCGCCTTCGACCAGGCGGTCACGGTCCTCGTCGCCGAGTCCTACACGGACGTCGAGCCGCAGTCCTTCCAGACCCTGGCGAAGGCCGCCCGGTACGCGGAGCAGGCGCTGTTGGAGAAGATCGCCGAGCTGGAGGTCGAGGTCGTCGCCGAGCGGGAGCGGCTGGCCGACAGCGTGCTGCTCGGGGACGATGCCGACGCCCAGCTCCTGGATCGCCACCGTGCTCGGCTCAGCAGGGAGCTCGGCGGCCACCTCTCGAACCTCAAGCTCCTCCGCGAGCTGGCGGCGCCAGCGAAGGAGGGCGAGAGGGTGGAGCCAATCCCGCTGGAACTGCGGGTGGTGGGTCGGGGCGAAGGTCGGTGAGATCGCGGTGCGGCATGCCCTCTATATGCTGTAATCGGTGGCCCCTCTTCTCTGCGAGAGCACGAACCTCTATCGGCGAGGGGCTGCCCTCTATATGGTGTAATTGAGTTCCTCTTCTCGACGAGGATAGGGCCTCTGTTGTGCCCCTCAATGATTCGAGAGATCTCCTGCAACATCTCTCAATCATTCCTCTTCTATGTACTCTATATAATGTAATTACAACATATAGAGTACAGTAAGAGAGAGGACCAACGAGTCCTCTCTCTCGAAGAAGAGGGGCTATTGATTACAGCATATAGAGGACAATCGAGGCGCTCCCTCGATGGCTCCGGCGGCTACGCCGCCTTCGTCCTCTTCGGCGCACCGTCCTCGCCGAGCTCGACGCCCATCATCCTCGCCATGTCGGTGACGTCGTTGTTCCCGACGTTCAGCTCGGCGGTGATCTCGTAGGTCGCGGCCTTCGGCCTGCCCTTGCCCTTCGAGTGGCCGATCACCTTCCGGAAGACGTGCTGGTTCAGAAGCACGGTGAGCCGCGCCCCGTCGGTTGAAGCGCCCAGGATCGCGTCCGCGCCTCCGGCACCCGGCCCCCGAAGCCATGACGACCGCCAGCGGATGCGGCCTCGGAAGCTCCAGGCGACAACCCGTTGCAGGCACCGGAAGAACAGGACCGCGAGCTTTGCGTCCCCGCCCGTGACGGAGCGCGCGAACTGCATGGCGTTGAAGTCGAGCTTCGCGAAGACCTGCGCGGGGCGGCGGTTGAGGTAATGGTCCTCGATGAGCTTCCACAACGCCACGAGCGTCTTCTCGTTCGTGACTCCGCTCGCTCTCGTCCACGCCAACACGAGCGAGGCAGCGTCGTTCTCGCCGTACAGGTCCGGGCGGCTCACGACGTGCGTCTCGAACCAGGGCGCTCGCATCAGCGTGCCGGCTTGAGCGTAGAGGATCCTTCCGGTCTTCGCGTGGGCTCCCCACAGCCACAGCGCTACGTCCGGCGTCGCGCTCTTCACCGACTCGACGTTCGCCTTGAGGATGTCGCGGAGCGGGCGCACGGGGAGGTCGGGAGTGATCCCGAGCCCAGCTGCCTCGACGACCGCGATGCTCTGCGGCATCGCGACCTTCTTGAACTCGTGGATGAACGCCTCGGCGTCGTACTGAGGCGCGCTCGTCTCCTTGAGGACCGTGACGAGGTTCTCGGGGGAGATCGTGGCGACCATCTCCTTCGCGAAGTCGCGCTTCTGGCAGAGATCGATGATGTCGCCGCTCGGAACCGGGATCCGAGCTGGCTGCGGCGGGGGTGTGGTCGGGCTCGTCATGGTGTTCCGCTCCTCGTCAGCAAGATCGTAACGGAGCGGCGGACGTTGTGGGAACAGCGCCGGGTTCGCTCGTCCTCGCTTTTCGCTAGGGCTATCGATCTCGCGCAACGCCCCGGCCAGGGGGAGACAGAGGTACCCACCGCTCGGCCTCGCGTGATGGGGGTCTGCCGGCTCCCGCAGTTCTCGGGCTGGTGGACCAGCCGCCCGGCTGCCTCGCAGATCCGGGAGACGGGGGTGGCCTTCTCGAACAGGCGGGGGAGGGGGTGGTGGCCGCCGAAGTTTCGGGGGACCACCTGGGACCGGCCGCCCCACCTGCAATTCCTGCAAGAGCTTCGGGATAAGGAAGATGGAGGCACGGGTCTTCTCCGGACCTCCGCCTGAAGGTCTGCCGGCGGGATGGTCCCGCAGGCCGGCCTGACGGCCAACAGCATCTCGTTCCGCGCCTGGTGGCGCATCTGCGCGCCACCCAAGGCCAGGGCCTTCGTGTGTCCGCGCACGGAGAAGCCCATGACCGACGAGCAGATCAGCGAGCAGTTCGCGGACAAGATAGCCAGGGGGATCTTCAAGCCGGTCATCAGGCACATCACCGGCAACGACCCCGAGGAGCGGCTGGCCGAGGCGGTGGCGTTGACGTTCGAGCTCTACGCAAGGAAGGCGAAGGCCGGGGTGATGCTCGACGACGCCGTGCTCGTCCACCACTGCCGGCTGCGAGCCATCGATCTGGGGCGCCAGCTCGTGAAGGGCGGGCAGCGGCTGCGGGATGCGATGGACCCGCGCAACTACCACCGGGGCCGGTTGGAGCTGCTGCGGATCGACGGGATCCCTGACGAGGATGGCGATCTGCACGGCGAGGAGGACGGGAACGTGGTCATCGGCCTCGCCGACGGGCTGGCGCAGGATCCGACGCCGAGGATCATCGGCGCCATCGATCTGGAGAGGTGGGCACGCACCCTCCCCGAGGGCGACCGGGCGGTGCTCGTCGCCCGTTACAAGGGCCACACGCTTCAGGAGACCGCCGAGGCGATGGACTCGTCCATCTCGGCCGTCTTCGCCAGGTTGAAGCGGCTCGGCGGCGAACTGGCCCACCGGGCCGGCGTCACCATCACGAAGAAGCCGTGCAAGCGTCGAGCGCACGGGCTGGGGCACGAGCTGCCCTGTCCGGCCTGAGCGCGAGCGGCACCGGGGGCCGGCGTCCGCCTCGCCCCCGTTTCCTTAGCCGTCAACCCCAGGACCTCCGGCCGCACGGCCGGGAGGAGAGAGGACCGTGTGACCGATGACCCGGAAGAAGAAGCCGACGAGCAACATCATCGCCACCGAGATGAGCGTGGAGCGGCTGGCCGAGGCGATGGGGGTGAAGCTCACCCGCCAGGGCGCAGAGCTGGTAGCGGCCTGCCCGTTCCACGGCGACACCGGCACCTCTCTCGTCATCCGCCCGAACGCCAACTCGTGGCGGTGCGACGCCTGCGACGCCGGAGGCTCGGCCGTGGAGTGGGTGATGAAGGCGCAGGGTGTCAGCCGCCGCCACGCCGTGGAGCTGCTGGCCGACGGGAACCCGCTCAAGGGGATCGAGACGGCCGGAACGCTGAAGGGGACGACGGTGAGGAAGCTCTCCGCCCCGGTGACCACCGACGCCGACGACCGGGAGCTGCTCCGCCAGGTGGTGGACTACTACCACTCGACCTTGAAGCAGAGCCCCGAGGCGCTGGCGTACCTCACGGAGCGCGGCATCGGCTCCCGCGAGGCGGTGGACCGCTTCCGGCTCGGCTACGCCAACCGGACGCTCGGGCTGCGGCTTCCGGCGAAGAACCGGAAGCTGGGTGCCGACCTGCGCGGCCGGCTCACGAAGATCGGCATCTACCGGGAGACCGGCCACGAGCACCTCTCCGGATCCCTCGTCATCCCGATCTTCGGGGAGCTGGGCGAGGTGGTGCAGCTCTACGGCAGGAAGACGACGCCCAACCTGCGTGCCGGGACGCCCCTCCACCTCTGCCTCCCCGGCCCGATGCGCGGCGTCTGGAACCGTCGAGGCGCTCACCGGCGCGAAGGCGGTCATCCTGGCGAAGAGCCTGATCGACGCGCTCACCTTCTGGTGCGCGGGCTACCGGAACGTCACGGCGGCCATCGGCCCGGAGGGCATCGGCGACGACCTCCTCGCGGCCCTGAAGACCGGCGGCACGAAGACCGTGCTCCTCGCATGGCGGCGTGACGGCGATGGAGAGAAGGCGTCCGACACCGTGGCGGCGAAGCTCCTCGCCCATGGGCTCGGCTGCTACCGGGTCCAGTTCCCGAACGGGATGGACGCGAACGACTACGCCCGCACCTCCGCCGACGCCCCAGAAGGCTCTCGGCCAGGTACTGCGCCAGGCCATCTGGATCGGCAAGGGGAAGAGCCCCGACCTCGACCTCCGGCCGGTGCCGATGCCTGCAGCCCGCGCTTCCCCGTGATCGCTCCCCGGACGATCGCGGTGAGCGCGACCGAGGAGCCCATGTTCCCCGCGCTCCCCGAGATGCGTCAGCCCCCGATCCGCCTCCTCCGGCGACTCCTGACGTGCCGGCCGACGTGAAGGACGAGGAGGTGATCATCCCGCTCGGAGAGCGGCGCTACCGGGTGCGAGGGCTCGGACGGAACATGAGCTACGACGCCTTGCGCGTGAACCTGCTCGTGACGCTCGACCCCGAGCCGCCAGGGATGGGCCCCACCTTCCACGTCGACACCCTCGACCTCTACTCGGCCCGGCAGCGCGCCGCCTTCGAGAAGCAGGCCGCGCACGGAGCTGGGCCTGAGCGACGAGACGATCAAGCGCGACCTCGGCCAGGTCCTGCTCAAGCTGGAGGAGCTCCAGGAGGAGCAGATCCGGAAGACGCTGGAGCCGAAGCGAGAAGGCCGTCGCGTTCTCCGACGCCGACCGGGATGCCGCGCTCGACCTCCTGCGCGACCCCCAGCCTCCTCGACCGCATCCTCGACGACTTCGAGAGCGTGCGGCCTCGTGGGCGAGGACACCAACAAGCTCATCGGCCTACCTCGCGGCCGTCTCGCGGAAGCTCGACAAGCCGCTGGCCGTCATCGTCCAGTCAGCTCGCGCGGCCGGGAAGTCGGCGCTCATGGAGGCCGTCCTCGCCTTCGTGCCCGAGGAGGACCGGAGAAGTACTCGGCCCTGACGGGCCAGTCGCTCTTCTACATCGGCGAGGGCAGGACCTCCAGCACAAGATCCTCGCCATCGCCGAGGAGGAGGGCGCGGAGAAGGCGAGCTACGCCCTGAAGCTCCTCCAGTCCGAGGGCGAGCTGTCGATCGCCTCGCACCGGCAAGGACCCGCAGACGGGCCGGCTCGTCACGCAGGAGTACCGGGTCGAAGGGCCGGTGATGATCTTCCTGACGACGACGGCCATCGAGATCGACGAGGAGCTCCTCAACCGCTGCCTCGTCCTGACGGTCGACGAGAACCGCGAGCAGACCCGGCGCCATCCACCAGCTCCAGCGGCGAGCGGCAGACGCTCGACGGCCTCCTCGCGCGCCGCGACCGGGAAGCCAGGTCGCTGAAGCTCCACCGCGACGCCCAGCGGCTGCTCCGGCCGCTCCTCGTCGACAACCCCTACGCCCCCGAGCTGACCTTCCTCGACGACCGGACGCGGACGCGGCGCGACCACGTCAAGTACCTCGACGCTCATCCGACGCCATCGCGCTTCTCCACCAGTACCAGCGGCCGGTGAAGACGGTCGAGCACGGCGGCGCAGCAGGTCGAGTACGTCGAGGTGACGCTCGACGACATCGCCCTCGCGAACCGGCTCGCCGCACGAGGTCCTCGGCCGGAGCCTCGACGAGCTGCCGCCGCAGACGCGGCGGCTCCTCGCTCCTGCTCGACGAGATGGTGACGGACGGCTGCGCGAGCGCCAGGACTCGAGCGGAGCGCCTACCGCTTCAGCCGACGCGACGTGCGGGACGCCACCGGCTGGGGCGACACCAGCTGCGGATCCACCTGGAGCGCCTCGTCGGCGCTGGAGTACGTCCTCGTCCACCGCGGCGGCCGCGGGCAGAGCTTCGTCTACGAGCTGCTCTACGACGGCCACGGGCAGGGCGGCGAGCCGTTCCTCGTCGGGCCTCATCGAGGTCGAGAAGCTGAAGGTTCGAGGGGTCGACGGGCGACGGTCGAGGGTCCGGTCGAGCCCTCGTCGAGCCGGGTCACCGAGGCCCCTCGGGGTCCAAGCCCAAGCCCGAGAACGCGAGCACGGCCCGGCAGATGCCCATGGAGATCGCGGCCCACGCAGGAGATCGCACTGCAGGACGCCACCTCCAGCACGTCGTACCCGCAGGGCGAGGGAGGCGCGTGATGGCGAAGCGCACGAAGAAGCCCCGCCACTCGTTCCGCACCCTCCACGCCGGAGCCGACCACCGGACGATGCGCGGGAACATCGCGGCCTACCTGGAGTGGATGCAGGTGCGCGGCTACACCGAGGACTCCGTGGAGCACCGCGCCCAGGTGCTCCACTACCTCGCCAACTGGTGCGAGGAGCGCGGGCTCCTCCGCTCGGCCGAGATCACCCGGCCCATCCTCCAGCGGTACCAGCGGTGGATGTTCTACTACCGCAAGAAGAACGGGCAGCCGCTCGACCCAGTACACGCGGCTCATGGTGGTGACCGTCTTCTTCCGCTGGCTCACCCGGAACAACTACCTGCTCTACAACCCGGCGAGCGAGCTGGAGCTTCCGCGCACGGAGAAGCGGCTCCCGAAGGCGATCCTCTCCATCGAGGAGGTGGAGAAGGTGCTGGCCCAGCCCGACCTCCGCGTGCCCCTGGGCGTGCGCGACCGGGCCATCATGGAGCTCCTCTACTCGACCGGCATCCGGCGCAAGGAGCTGGTCGCGCTCACCATCTTCGGGATCGACCAGGAGCGGGGCACCGTGATGATCCGGCTCGGCAAGGGGAAGAAGGACCGGGTGGTCCCCATCGGCGAGCGGGCGCAGCTCTGGGTGGAGAAGTACCTGCGCGAGGTCCGACCCCAGCTCGCGATGGAGCCGGACGACGGCTACCTGTTCCTGGGGAACGAGGGGATGCCGCTCACCCCCGGCCACCTCTCCGACCTCGTGCGCGGCTACGTGGAGGCGGCCGGGGTGGGGAAGCGGGGCTCCTGCCACCTGTTCCGCCACACGATGGCGACGCTCATGCTGGAGGGCGGGGCCGACACGAGGTTCATCCAGCAGATGCTCGGCCACGAGAACCTGGCCTCCACGCAGCTCTACACGCAGGTCTCGATCCGGAAGCTGAAGGAGATCCACACGGCCACCCACCCCGGCGCGAAGCTGGAGCGCAAGCAGGGCGACAACGAGGCCGAGGACGAGAAGGAGCAGGACCGGGCCGAGATCCTGGCGCAGCTCGACGAGGAGGCCGACGAGGACGGCGAGTAGCCCGCTCCCACCGTGAACCGGGTAGAGTGCAGGGCGTGATGACGGGGGCCATCGCGACCAACACGTTCCAGGGCTACTGGCCCTCCTCCTCGTCCATCTCCGCCGAGAACCGCGTCAGGGGATCCGACGAAGCCCGTGGGGCACCTTCAGGGCGCGAAGCGGAGCCAAGCAGCGGATCGTGCTGGGCTTCGTCCTGCTCCTACGGTGAACTCGCATCAGACCGACTGATGGTGACGAACCTGCGGCTGCCGGGACAGTACGACGAGAGGCTGCTGGCGAGCGTCGGGTTGCAGGGGCCGTACTACAACTGGAACAGGTGGTACTTGCCCTCCGTGGGGAGGTATCTGGAGCTGGACCCCATCGCGAAGGCGGGTGGGTTCAACGGGTTCTACGGGCCGAACTGGTACGGGTGTGCGGAGGGGAATCCACTAGCGTTCTTCGATTCCAACGCCTTGCAAGTTGTGCCCGTAACCCCAGTGCCGTTCATACCGCTTCCTGCCAACATGCCCATGATACCCGCAGCCGCGAACGGGCCCATGGTTGGCGTTGGCGCTGCAGCAGGGCCAATTGTATGGGCGGCGATCGGCGGCGCAGCGGCCGGCACGGGCATCCGCTACGTGTTTCCCGTAGTGGACGACTGGATGCAGACGGCGCTCGAATTCTGGATGGGTCCACCTGGCGGTCGGAGGCGAGGCCACAGTGACCCTCCGTGGACAGACGGCTATAAGCCGTTCAATCCTGGGCGGAACGCGGGAGGCGACTGCAATCCGTGTGGGCCGAACTCTCCGCAGTGGAAGACTCCCGGTCAGGACACGTGCGTCGGTCACCAGATGGTCTGGGACCAGAACCCGTTGACCTGCATGTGCAATCCGAAGCGGGATCACCTGTAGAGTCGCCCGCCGGTTCTTGCGAGGGACGTGCGATGGACGTGACCGAGTTGATGTTAGCGTACCGTGAATGCGCCCGTAGCGTCTGGAACGCAGCCATGCGTCCGAGTGCGGAGCCCTACGTCGACTTCGATGCAGTAGATGCTTTCCGTGCCATCCAACGCGTCCTCTTCGAACAGTTGGTGCTCCGGCCGATTGGCATGGGGTCGTTCAAGCGGTCGCCGCGCGACGAGCCGGCTCCGTTTCTCCTTCTGCGGCCCAATAGCGACCCGGTACCGATTATGGTCAATCGACCAAGCTCAGACGGAAACCTCTACTGGGACGACCCGGTGAAGAGACTTAGGGCGAAAGGGCTCGTCCTTGCCTTCGTTGACTTCCATGACTGGGACGACTTCGGATACGTCGACTTGCAGCACTACAAGGTGAGGATTGAGTCGTGCAGCGAGCATCCTCACCTCGTTAGACGAGATGCATTGGTTGATGTCCACCACGCGGGCGTTGAGTTCCGCGCGACCGCCTCCCACGGCTCCAAGCGTCAGGCGCAAGGCGTTGCCCGACGCCGAGCCAAGGAGTCGAAGTAGGCCCGCCATCCTTGTGAAGTCCCCCTCGACCTACGACTCTGCGGGGACGAGCATAACGCAGACGGTCTGCATGGTGCACGATGCGCTGGGAAGGCTGGTGCTGGTCGGGAATGCGGCGCCGTGTTCCGGCGGCCCGGACGCGCTCGCATGCCGGACGGAAGCGGCTGTGACGTCGGTGGTGGCGCGGTTCGAGTACGACGCGATGAACCGGCGCGTCGCGAGGACCGACGGCGCGACGGGGAAGAAGACGTACTTCTCGTTCCTGCCGGGCGGGGAGACCATGGGTGAGTACGAGCGGACTGGTGTTCCGGCGAGCCCGTGGCGGACCGTGCGGGAGTACGTCTGGCTGGACGGGAGGCCAGTGGCGCAGGAGGAACACCCAGGCGCGAGCGAGCGGTACACCTACGCCGTGCACGTCGATCACATTGGCCTGCCGCGCGCGCTGACGAACTCCAGCGGACAGACCGTCTGGCAGGCGACGGCGCGGCCGTACGGGGATATCGGGGAGACGACATTCACGGACAGCGTCTCAGGGCGCACGGTCGTGACGAACCTGAGGCTGCCGGGGCAGTACGACGAGAGGCTCCTCGCCTCGGTCGGACTGCAGGGGCCGTACTACAACTGGAATCGGTGGTACCTGCCCTCCCTCGGGAGGTATCTGGAGTTGGACCCCATCGCGAAGGCGGGTGGGTTCAACGGGTTCTACGGGCCGAACTGGTACGGGTATGCGGAGGGGAATCCGCTGCGGTACACGGACCCTTGGGGGCTCTGGTATCTGGACCTCAATCTTTCTGGTGGTTGGTTCGGAGTCGGCGGGACATTCGGGATCATGCTCGATTCGAAGGAGTCCAGCTTCCATGTCTACGGAGGCGGCGGGTTCATGATTCCTGGGGTGGGCGGCTCGATCACATGGTCACCCGGGAGCGTCTCACCCGGATGGAACTTCGGGTTGCAGGGCCAGGCGGGGCCGGCAGGTCAGGTGGGCTACGCCCTCGACGGAGGTTGGTTCTGGGAGGCGGGCATTGGGTGGCCTCCCGGCGCGTCCCTGACGGGCTACTACGTCTCGCGTGAACTCATGAAGCCGGAAGAGAAGTGCCGCTAGGGGCGACGCAATGACCCAATGGATCCTCGGAGTGGCTGCGATCTGTGTCGGCGGCGCAATGGTCGCGTTTCGGAGGCGGTTTGGTCACTTCGTTCTTGAGCAGCAGGCGCGTGCATGGGGGTTCAAGTTCGACCAGCAAGCTGTCTTCGTGGCCATGACCGTCGCAACGGTTGTCGGCGCGGGCTTCTTCGTGATCGGGTGGCTCGCTCTTCTCGGGATCATTCAGTTCCGATGAGGACTGGGCTTGATCAAGCCCAGACGCAGAAACGTACCAGTACTCGGGCGACCGGCTCATCGCAGGCGTGGGGGGGGGCGCCGGAAGTCGCGCTGCCCCGTTCGCCACGCGTCGAGCGCCTCTCGGTAGGCGCGTTGGAACCGTGTCAGCCGCTGGAGCGCAGGGTCCGCGGGATCATTCCACTCATTGTGCTCTTGCTCGGGTATAAGGACGTCTTCGGAACACTGAGGGTCGCAGGTGCAGTTGCACGGCCGGAACCCTGGGGGGCCCAGCCCATGAAGATCTGGAATCGCCGGAGACTCTGGTGATGGTCGTGCTCGCGGCTGCCGCCAGCAACGCGTCCGCTGTGGACCTGCCCGGCACGCGGTACTCGTACGACAACAACGGGAATCTGGTCGGCACCACCATCACTCCGGTGTCGCGCTCGAGCAGGCGATCGGCGGGACCTCGCCGTTCCCGCTCTTCCCGTGGATGGCCTACTTCTTCGCGGGCGCCGCAGTCGGGCTGCTGGTGGTGGAGGCTGGGCGCAGGGAGGCCGCGTGGCTGGCCGGGCTCGGGGCCGTCGCCGTCGGCGCCACCTGCTGGACCGGCGTGGGGACGATGCCATTCAACGACCCCGTCCTGATCGTCTACCGGATCGGTGCGTTCCTGGTCCTGATCGCCGCCCTGACCCGGGTCCCGGCCTCCGCTGCGGCGCGCCTGGCGCCGCTGGGGAGGGCCTCGCTCGGCGCCTACGCGATCCACGTCCCGCTGGTCTACGGCTGGTCGACGCGCCCGGGGCTCGCGACGCTCGTCGGCCAGCGCCTCGGGCCGGCGCAGGCGCTGCTGGTCGCCGCTGGTCGTTGTTGCGAAGGCCAATGAGAAGGACTTCATGTACTACCGGGTGAAGCTCCCGAGCGGCCGCACCGGCTACGTGATCGCCCGCGCCGGTGCGTTGCACGAGGCGCGGTAGACGTTGAACGTCAAGGCGAGCTCGGGAGGGGTGAAGGCTGAGCGAGTGAGCGATGCACGCGAGGCAGTACGCGTGGACAAGGATCCCGTAACGCTGGGCCGCGAGCGCGAGGGCATACAGGAAGATCGCCCCGGTGCGCGGCGCGCGACGAGGTGCGTGGTCCCCCTGAGGATTTGTCGGACGGGAGTCACGCCGGCAGGCATGAGCATGTGGCGTTCCTGGCCGGACATCCCCGCGCTCCTACTTCGCACTCGCCATGCTGAGGCTGAGCCGGATCGCCTGCTTCGGGATGCGAGCCTTCGGAACCGTCAGGCGGGTCAGCGTGGTGTTGGTGCCCTTGAGCCTGTCGGCCACGAGGTCCGCGAGCGTGTTCCAGACGCTGCGCTCGGCGGCGCGGTGGCCGTTCTCCCACCTGGAGATCGTCTCCGGCGACACGTCGAGCAGCGTGCCGAGCTCGGAGGCGCGCATCCCGAGCGCCTTGCGGATGAACTTGAACGTGCCGCCGTCCCGCAGCCCCCGCGCCATCGCCTCCGCCCCCGCGAGCAGCTCGGCCCGGCCGAGATCGGCCCCGTTGAGGACGGACTCGCCGCAGGCCCCGCACTTGATGGCCGACACCCCCGTCACGCGGACGACGAACGGCTCGGGCGACGAGGGCACGCGCACCTCCACCGCCTCCCTGACCTCCCGGACGTCGCTGCTCCTGCACGACATGCACCGCTTCATGACCTTGCTCCCGCGTCAGTACACCGTCACCACGACCACGCCCGCCTCGATGGCGACGACGAGGGTGAGCTCGTCCCCGTCGAGGTCGTCGCCCGAGACCCTCCACCGGCCCTGGTCCGCCGCCCTGCACCTGCGGGCGCTCGCGAGGGCGTGGCGGACGTCCTCGTACTGCGCGCCCCGCTCGCCCATCCGCTGCCATGCGTGGCGAAGGATGCGGATCCTGTTGGCGGCGGCGTACCCTCGAATGTCCACGAGCGCAGTGGCGGCGTCCACCAGCCAAACCTAACGCCGACTTGCCGAAACGGCAAGTCCCTCGACTTCCACGCTCGCGTGACTGCGGGTCCAGCCGTCTTGCCTAGCCGACCGCCGCCGGCATCCCGCGCAGCCTCGACACGCGGTCGACTGCGATGGCGTGCATGAGGAGGAGCCGCTCCGCCTCAGCGACGTGCCCCAGGTGGCGCAGCGCCTCCGCGATCGCCTCCAGCGTCGACATCCCGCCTGCGATGGGAGGGCGCCGCATGCGCGGGGCGGGGACGGCTGGGGGCAGCGTGAGGCGCGGGAGCCGCTGCAGGGCCGGGACGCGCTGCATCATCCTGCGCGCCTGCTGCCACGTGCCGTCCGGAACCACGATCCGGCGCGGGCGCGCGCTGCCGGGGGGCGTCGGCTCGCCGGAGGGGAAGAGGGCCCAGGTGCCTTCCCCGGCGAGGAAGCCGCCTTCTATCGGAGGGCCGGGGAGGGCGTAGTCGACGATCTGGGCGCCCGGCAGCGCCAGGGCAGCCCAGCGCGCGGTGCTCGTGAGGCGGGGGATCTCGCTCGCGTGCCGGAGGATCACGAACTGGACCTGCACCTCCAGCCGCGGGATCTGGTCGCACAGGCAGAGCTCGCGGGGGAAGGCGCAGCGCGCGCAGCGCCCCTCCGGGAGCCTGCGGACCGGGGTGTGACTCACGCTCCGGCCCCGGGCCCGAGCGGCTGCCCGGAGGCGCTGTGAGCCAGCGCCCGCGACAGGTCGGCCAGCGCCTTGGCCGAGCGCTCGAGCGCGATGGCATCCTCGGCGCCCGCGTTGAGCGTCCGCACCAGCTGGGCGAAGGAGGAGACCATCGACTGGACCTCCCCGGTCTGGCTGCGCGCCGCCTCGGCGATCTCACGGGCGGCACCGGCCGAGCTGCGGATGACGAGGATGAGGCCGTCCAGCGCCTCGCCGGCGGCCATGGCCAGGTGCTGGGCCTCCTGCGCGTGCGCCACGCCCTCCTCGGTGGCGTTCGCGGAGACCTGCGTCCCGCGGTCGATCTCGGTGAGGATCGTGCGGACCTGCGTCGCGGCCTGCCTGGACTGCTCCGCGAGCTGTCGCATCTCCATGGCGACCACGGCGAACCCGCGCCCCTGCTCGCCCGCCTTGGCGGCCTCGACCGAGGCGTTGAGGGCGACGAGGTCCGTCTGCTCCGCGAGGTCCTGGACGGTGACGACGATCTCGGCGATCTGGGAGGTCCGCTCCGAGAGCTCGGACACCATGGACGTCACGCGCCGGACCTGCTCGGCGAGCGTCCCCGTTGCCTTGACCGCGCCGGCCACCACGCGAGCGCCGTCGGCGCTCAGATCCTCGGAGCGCTGCGCCATCTCGATGACGGAGTCCGCCCGCTCCAGCGCCCGCTGGGTCGACTGCGCGATCTCGACGGCCGCGGCGTTGGTCTGGTTGATCGCGGCCGCCTCGGACTGGGACTGGGCCGAGCGGCGCGAGGCCGCGTCGTGGATGGCCTCGGACTCGACGTGGATCCGCCCGGCGGCCCCCGCGAGATCCTCGCGCGCCACGACGAAGGCGCGAGCCATCCCCGCGACGCTCCTGGCGGCGGCCCCGATCTCGGCCGGCGCGTTCAGCGGCAGCGCAGGGACCGCGCCCGTCCCCGCTGCGCCCTGCAGGGAGTCGCTGAGGGCCGCGAGCGGCAGCGCGATGGAGCGACCCGTCCTCGCGCCAGCGACCGCGCCGATGGCGCCCGCTGAGAGCGCCGCCACGAGGAGCAGGAGCAGGTGGAAGGCCCGGACGTCCGGGTGGAGCCACTCCAGGACGAGCCCTGCGACCATGACCAGAGCGAACGAGAGGCCGCCGCTGCGCAGCGCGAGCTGCAGCCGCAGCCCTCGTGCCTCCGTCCTCTCCGGCGAACTCGCTCGCATCCCGATCGACGTACCACGAAAGGCCTCCACCGGCCACGCTGGGCGGCCGGTCGGTGGAGCCCACGGGGGCGGCGCGGCAAGGGACTTCCCAGCCGACCGGTGGGCGGTGCAGAGTGGGATCGCAGGCTGCGGGGCGCTCCCGCGGCCAGGAGGATCGAATGCCGAAGGCCAAGCAGCTCTCCGCGTGGGTCGAGGATCGTCCGGGTATGCTGGGGCGGGTCGCCGACGCGCTCGGCGAGTCCAAGGTGAGCATCCGCGCCTTCATGGCGGCGACGTTCGATGGGCGCGGGTTCGTCCGGGTCGTGGTGGACAAGCCGGCGGTGGCGAGGCGGATCTTCCGCAAGCACGGATGGGAGACGACGGAGGACGAGGTCGTGGAGGTGCGGATCAAGGATCGTCCGGGGGCGCTCGGCGAGGTCGCGGACCGGCTGGGTGCCGGCGGCGTGAACGTCCTCTACGCGTACGTGGGGACCGCACGCAGCGCCACGCAGGTGAACCTGTACCTGGCGGTCTCCGACGTGAAGGCGGCGGTCAAGGCGCTGCGCTAGCCGACCGGTCCCCGAGGCGTTTACGGCGGCGAGACCGCTCGCGACCGGCCGAGCGCCGGCGCGACGGTCCGCCACGTCGTCGCGGCGAGGACGACCGCGCCGCCGCCGAGCGCCCACCGGCCGGGCCGCTCGCCCACGACGAGGTACGCCCAGATCGGGCTCAGGATCGGCTCCAGCAGCATCAGGAGCGAAGCCTCGACGGCGGTCACGCCGGAGAGCCCCCTGGAGAAGCAGACGTACGCGAGCGCGAGCTGGAACACGCCGAGGAAGAGCAGGAGCGCCAGATCGGCTGGCGTGGCGGCCGGGCCGGTCCCCCAGAAGGGGAGCGTGACGACCGCGGCGATGACGCTCCCCCACAGGAGCGCGCCGGGCCCTTCCTCGCGGAGGTGGCGCAGCCCGACGATGGTGACGCCGAAGGCCAGGCCGGAGCCCAGGGCGCAGAGCTTCCCGGTGACCTGGCCGGCGGTGAGATCGTCGATGAAGAAGAGGGAGAGGCCGGCGGCGTAGACCGGGATCGACAGGAGCTCCCCACGGCTCGGGCGCTCGCCCAGGAGCAGCGGCGCCAGCAGGAGCACCCAGAGCGGCGCGGTCTCCTGCAGGAAGATGGCGTTGGCGGCGGTGGTGAGCTTGGTCGCCACCACGAAGAGGATGACCGTCACGGCGTTGGTCAGCGCGACGGCCGCGACGCGCGGGCGCGGGCGGACCCGCGACGCGGGGACCATCGCGGCGACCGCGAGGGCCGCGACGAGCGAGCGACCGCCCGAGATCTGCCACGCGTTCAGGGCCGTGAGCTTGATGGCCGCGCCCGCCGTCGACCAGAGCGCGGCGGCGGCGAGGATGAAGAGCCTGGACCTCACGCCGTCACGAAGTCGCGGAGCACCTGGTCGATCTGGCTCTCGTCGAGCTGTCCGCTGTCGGCGAGCTCCTTGATCTTCCGCGTGATCGCCTTCAGCTCCTCCTCGCCGAAGGTGATCCCGATCTCCCGCGCGCGGTAGGCGATGGCGTGCTTCCCGGTGAGGCGGCTCCCGACGATGAGCTTGCGGGTGAGGCCGAAGGCCTCAGGCGGGATGACCTCGTAGGAGCCGGGGTTGTTCATCATCGCCTTGAGGTGCATGCCGGCCTTGTGCGAGTAAGCGGTCTCGCCGGTGATGTAGTTGTTGAACGGGATGTCGATCCCGCAGACCCGCGCGACGATCCGCTCCAGCTCGCGCAGCTGGCCGAGCCGGTAGGTGCCGGCCACCGCCTGCGGCTCGATGCTGAACATCCGCGCGACGAAGCCGCCGAGCGGCGTGATCCCGACCCGCTCGCCGATCCCGAGGACCGAGACGTCGACGTGCGTCGCCCCGGCCGCGACGGCCTCCGAGGCGTTGGCGATCGCGCAGCCGGTGTCGTTGTGGCAGTGGAAGCCGATGTCGCAGCCGACGGAGCGCCTGATGGAGCGGAACAGCGCGTAGACCTGGCGCGGCGTCGCGATGCCGACGGTGTCGGCGATGCCGACCCGGTGGACTCCGAGCCCCTCCGCTGCCTGGTAGACGGCGACGAGGTTGGCCTCCTCGGTCCGGAAGGCATCCTCGGCGGAGAAGCGGACCTCCAGCCCGGCCTTGAGCGCCAGCTCGATCGGCGGGCGCATGGCGTCGATGATCTGCTGGATCGACTTCCCGTGGGAGGACTCCCGCAGGATGCGGCTCGTCGCGAAGAGCAGCCCGATGCCGCGGACCCCCGTGTCGATCGCCGCCTTCACGTCGTCGACCACGCAGCGGGCGTGGGTGATGACCCTGGCCGCGAGGTTCAGCCTGGCGATGAGCGTCGCGTCCTTCTGGGACTGTGGCGACGCGGCGGGGGAGGTGACCTCGACGTAGTCGACGCCGAAGGCGTCGAGCGCCCGGGCGATCTCGAGCTTGTCGTCCGTCTTGAACGAGGCGCGGGCGAACTGCTCCCCCTCGCGGAGGGTCGAGTCGATGAGCTTCCAGTGGAGGGCGGTCATGGCGCGGTCCCGTTCACCAGCGGAACGGATCCTCCTGCTCGAGGTCGCGGACGACGCCGCCGGAGGTGGGGTCGGTGCGGAAGCCGTAGCGCCGGAGCAACTCGGGGGCGAAGTAGCCCGCCTCCAGGGTGGCCACGCCGCGCCCACGCATGCGGCGGAAGAACTCACGCATGATGCCGTCGCCGATCCCCTTGCCGCGGTGCCTGCGCCCCACCACGAGCTTCTCGAGGCGGGCGCGAGGAGGCTTGAGCCAGCTGTAGAAGAGGCCGCCGATGACGTGCTCCCGATCGTCGATGGCGAGCAGGTACTCGTGCTCGGCCCCGAAGCTCACGTTCAGGTGGGCGTCCTGGCAGAGCTGGAGGAAGCGCGCGACCTCACGGGGGTTGGTCGGGCCGCGGATGGAGTAGCGCCCCCCCTCGTCGTCGGCGAGCGAGACCACCACCTCGGTCACGTACCGGTCCCCGCTCGGCATCGAGATGAGCGCCGCGTCGTCCTGCGGCCGCAGGTGGCGGTAGGTCATGCGCGCCAGGAAGTAGTCCTCGTCGGGCGTGGTCCGCGTCGAGCCACGGAGCGCGGCCACCTGCTCCTCGAGGTCGAGCGCGCCGGCGGGGAGGGAGCGCGCGCGCGCCATCAGCCGGTCGAGCGCGTCGCCGAGCTCCTGCCGCGCGCGCGCGAAGACGGTCGAGCGGAAGAAGCGGACCCGGGTGTCGGGCCACTGCTGCTCAACCTCGTCGAGGTGGTAGGAGCGCCAGAGCTCGCCGAGCATCTTGCCGACGGCCTCCTCGGAGGCGTTCAGGTTCATCTCGGACCAGCGGCCGAAGCGGCGCACCGCGAAGTAGAGCTGTCGCGGGGTGTAGCCGCCGACCTTCACCTGCTCGAGCCAGGCGGCGATGGCCTCGCCGCGCTTTCCGCCCGCTGCCTCCTCGAGCAGCGCGAGGCCGCGCTCGAGGCCGAGCGCCTCGATGACCGCGGAGAAGACGACGCCGTCCTCCACGTCGCCGCGGAGCGTGGGGTGGGCCGTCTCGATCGGCCCCATGAACGGAGATCACGAAGCGGTCCAGGACCTTGTCGAAGGTGGCGCAGGGCGTCCGATCGGTGATCGAGACCAGCCGCGCGCCGGGCTGGTTGTCGTGCGGCGGGACGATGAAGACCGACGGCGCCGGCTCGTGCAGCGCGAGCCGGCGGCCGGTCCGGTCCCAGAAGTCGACGTGGGCGGCGAGCGACGCCCAGCAGATGAAGGGCCAGAGCGGCTTGAGCCTGCGGATCTCGTCGGCCTTCTCGAGCCGGTCGACGAACTGGGCGACCGTCTCGCCGGGGATGAACTCCTCGGTGAAGATGCCGTACTCCGGGAAGTAGCCGGCGAAGGCCTCGACGAGCGGAGGGGGCGCGCCTGCCGCGAGGAGCCAGTTGATGTCCTCGCGCAGCTCCGCCGGGTGCATCTCGTCGTTCAGGTTGACGGCGAGCTCGTGGGTCTCGCGCGAGCGGGTCTGGAGCGTCAGCCGGAAGACCGAGCGGCCGCGCCGACGCGAGATGGTGCTCACCATCGCGCCCCCAGGCGGGATGTCGGCGAGCGACACCAGCGCGCCGTGGGAGAGCAGGAAGACCGACGCGCGCACCAGCGTGACGTCGCCGATCGCGTTGAGCAGGATCGAGCGGGTGCTCGCGTCGATGTCCGGCTCGAACACGACGACGTCCTTCCAGCCGTACTCCTCGCCCGACTCGGGGTCGATCGCCCTCCTCAGGTTCGGGCCGATCCAGTTCGAGAAGCCGCGGCGGAGCCGGTCCACCTCCTCGGCGGCGCGGGCGGCGAGCTCCTCGTCCTCCTGCATCGCGAGCCGTGAGAGCGGCACGCGGACGCGGGCGAACCAGTTCGGGTGGGCGATGGCGCAGGCGGTGAGGAGCCGCATCGTCCCGACGAGGACGCGTCGGTCCGACGCGTCTCGCGGTGGCTCGACGGTGGCAGGGCCGGCGAGGGAGTCGAGGAGCGCCTGGACCTGCACGTCGGAGAGGCCGCGCTCGCCGAGCGCCACCAGGTCCTCGTCCCGGAGCGCGAGGGGTCCGAGCCGGTCCAGGAAGAGCCGCAGGGTGGAGAGGATGGTGGCCGGCTCCTCGGCCGGCAGGAGGGCGCGGAAGGCGCGGCGCCTGCTCTCGTCGTCCGGTGCGTCGGCGGCGCGCCGGAGGAGGGCGCGCGCCAGGGAGGCGTACTCGGGGCGCCCGCCGGCGAGCCCCAGCGCGAGGTGGGCGATGGCGCGCCGCGCCTCGGGGCGCTCGGCGCGCAGCAGCTCGCCGGCCGCGTGGATCGACTGGAAGGTGACCTGCTCCCGCTCCACGAGGTCGAGCAGCGCCTTGAGCCGGTTCGGAGCGGGCGGCTCCCACAGCCTGGGATCGAGGTCGAGGTCGCCACCGGACTTCTTCCTCCGCGAGACGAGCGAGGAGAAGGCCTCGTCGCCGATGAACCGGCGCAGGGCCTCGTTCCCGAGCCAGAGGGACGGGCGGCCCAGCACGGCGCCGAGGTCGACGATGGAGCCGCTGGCGAGGTACGCGAGGTCGCCGATGCGGAGCGCGCCGGGGGCCTCCTGGGTGGCCCCGACCCGCAGCGTCCGATCGCCGGCGGTGAGCAGGTCCCCCTTCATCGAGACCTCGTGCTGGAGCACCGACATCTCGCGCAGGACCCAGTTCGGGATCCGTAGCTGCCCGCCGTCGACGGCGAGCGAGAGGTGCTTGCGCTCGTACATCGGCTCGATGAGCTCGATCCAGTTCTTCTCGACCACCTCACGCTTGAACGACTGCTTGTGCGTCAGCTCGCCGTGCTCCTCGTCGAGGGCCCGCGGCAGGACCTGGAAGGCGACCACGCGCTCGAACGGGGCGAGGAAGCGGTTGGCGCTCGCGACGAGGGAGGAGAGGAGCTCCCGCAGCTGCTCCGGAGCCAGCTCCCGGAGCTGCGGCTGCTTCTCGTAGCTGGGCCAGACGAGCAGCGTGTTGAACTCCCGGTGGTCGCCGACCAGGAACGCCTGCGCCACCGCGTCGAAGTCGCGGAAGAGGTTCTCGACCCGCTGCGGCGCGATCGTCTGGCCGGCGCGGTTCTTGTAGATCTCCTTCTTGCGGCCGGTGATCCGGTAGTGCCCCTCGGCGTCCACCGAGACCAGGTCGCCGGTGTGGAACCAGCCGTCGGCGTCGAGCCCCGTCTCCGCCACCAGCTCGTCGCCGTAGTAGCCCGGGGATACGTAGACGCCGCGGATGAGCAGCTCCCCGTCGTCGGCGCGGCGGCAGTCGATCCCGGGGAGCGGCCGCCCGATGGAGCCCTCGACGTAGGCCCCCGGCGAGGTCATCAGGACGCCGCCGGTCGCCTCGGTCATCCCGTAGCCCGAGCACAGCTCGATGCCGGCACGGTGGAAGGTCTTGAAGACGAGGGGGTCGAGGTAGCCGGCGGCGGAGAGGCCGTAGCGCAGCCGCCCGCCGGTGATCCCGCGCAGGTGATTGGCGACGTCCTCGGGCTCCTCGGTCTCCGACTCCTGCGCCGCGGCGTCGTGCAGATCCATCCACTTCTTCGGGACGGAGATGAAGACGTTGGGCCGGACCGCCTTGAAGTCCTCCAGGAGCGAGGCCTGGGCGGTGGAGCGCGCGAAGACGTAGGTCCCTCCCCACCAGATCGAGCCGGTCAGCTCCAGCCACCGTCCGAACGTGTGGTAGAGCGGCAGGTACGCCAGGAAGACGTCCCCCTCGCCGACCTTCGGCAGGGCGAACGCCCTGCAGAGCCGCTTCGAGACGATGTTCTCGTGGGTGAAGATGATCCCCTTCGGACGCCCCGTGGTGCCGGACGTGTACATCACCGTCGCGGGGTCCTTGCTCCGTATGCCGGCCGCGCGCTCGGCGCGGAAGGCGTCGTCGAAGGCGCCGCCCCCCTGTCCGATCATCTGGTCGAGCGAGAGCAGGCCGTGCCGGTCCGCGGTGGAGGGGGAGAACGAGACGATCGCCTTCAGCTCCGGGAGGTCGCCGAGCCCCGGCAGCACCTTCGCGACCTGCTCGTCGTCGGAGACGAGCAGCACCCGGGCGCCCGAGTGCTTCAGCATGTAGATCACCTGCTCGGCGACCGCGTTGGCCGGGAGCGGGAAGTCGAGGATCCCGTTGGAGAGGCAGGCGAGGTCGGAGAGGGCCGACTCGAGGCAGTTCTCCGAGAGGATCGCCACCTTGCCGCCGGGGTCGTCGCCCACGATGGAGTAGAGGCCGCGCGCGATGGCCCTGGTCCGGCGCGCGAGGTCCGTGACGGTCAGCGTGCTCGCGTCCGCCCCGAGGGTCCTGATGGCGACGGTCTTCGGGTCGGTCTCCTCGCGGGAGCGCAGGAGGTCGCCGAAGGTGAAGTCGGCCCGGTCGATCACCGGCAGGAGGACCGCCAGCCACGGGGCGATCTGCTCCGGCAGCGCCGCCTCCATGAAGGGGCGCCGGCGGACCGTGTCGAGCAGCGTGAAGAGCGCGCGGCGCACCGGGTCGCGCGCCGACGGGTCGTCGACGCGGTTCAGCAGCGCCGCCACGAGCGGCCCGATGCGCGCGACGTCCGCGGGGCGCACGGAGGTGAAGGTGTCGCGGGTGGCTGAGAGGAGCGTCTCGCCCGGCGCTGCGTCGTGCGTCCAGTGACGGCCGAGCGACGTGAGGGGCTCGGCCGGGGCGATCTCGCTCATCTTGAAGCCTTCCTTTACTGCAGGGCGGACGGTGCAGGATCGACCTCCCCTTCATACCGTAGGAAGGGCGCTGCTGCCGACCCGGCGGCCCGCTCCAGCTCCCCTTTTCGGGGTCAGGCGAGGAGCGCGAGCGCCGCCGCGACGACGTCCTGATGCGCGCGCCAGGCGAGCGCCGCCTCGCGGCGGCCCCAGGCCGCCGCGCAGTCGCCATCGGCCGAGGGCGCGAGCGACCTGCACATGCGCGGCCGCTCCGGAAACGGCAGCCGGCAGCCCGTCTGCTCCAGGAAGACGCAGTCCGCGAAGTCGCCCGGGGGCAGCGGGCCGCCCGCCGCGCGCTCGGCGACGGTCGCCGGGCGCGGGTAGCGGAGCACGCGGTAGCGCTCCTCGTCGGGCGGAGCCACTCCGTCGACCCACGGGACGCCGATGTGCTCCACGAGGAGCCAGTCGCGCGAGTGGAGCGCCTGGGCGAGCGCGGCGGCTGGATCCTCGGCCGCCAGGAACCTGTCGGGTGCCTCTATCCCCGGGCGGGTCCTGCAGCAGGCTCCGCCACAGGCGGCGCACAGATCGGGCCTTTCGTTGTTGTCGATCTCGGGGAGGTGGGGCATCGGGGGTTCGGGGCAGGGAGGAGCCAGCATATCCCCACTACCGCCCCGCATGGTCTCACCCGCGTCGCGGCTCATCGACTAAGACTTCGCGCACACCCTTCACGGAGACGGCACATGAGAACCCTCCTTGCACTGGTTGCGATCGTCGCCGCGGCGCCCACGCTCGCCGCCGCCAGGTTCACGCTCGTCAGCGCCGACGTGAAGCCTGGCAAGACGCTCACGGAGCAGCAGGTCTTCAACGGCTTCGGCTGCAGTGGCGCCAACGTCTCGCCGGAGCTCTCCTGGGCCGACGCCCCCAAGGACACGAAGAGCTTCGTCGTGACCGTCTACGACCCGGACGCCCCTACGGGCTCGGGTTGGTGGCACTGGGTAGTGTTCAACATCCCGGCCACGGCCACCGGGCTCGCCCAGGGGGCTGGGAGCGGGTTGGCACCGCTGCCCGAGGGGGCGGTCCAGAGCCGGACCGACTTCGGGTCGCCAGGCTACGGCGGCGCCTGCCCACCTCCCGGTGACAAGCCGCACCGGTACATCTTCACGGTGCATCGCGTTGAAGGTGGAGAAGCTGGACCTTCTTCCGGACGCCTCGCCTGCGATGGTCGGCTTCATGGCGAAGGCCAACGCGCTCGGCAGCGCGACCTTCACGGCGCTCTACGGCCGCAAGAAGTAGGCACGCGCCCGGCGCCTTCGAAAGTCGACAGTGAGTGACAGCGGGCGGCGTTCGTGGCGTCATGCGCGGATGGCCGACGACACCGCCCGTCCCGCACCCCCGACCGCCGAGTTCCTGAGAGCCTTCTTCAAGCGCGACCGCTTCGCCCGCAGCGCCGGCGTGACGCTGGAGGAGGTCCGTCCCGGCTACGCGCGCGCGCGCATGAAGGTGAAGGAGCAGCACCTCAACGGCGCTGACGTGGTCCAGGGGGGGGCGGTCTTCACGCTCGCCGACCTCACCTTCGCCGTCGCATGCAACTCCCACGGCACGCTCGCCCTGGCCGTCGACGTGACCATCTCGTTCCTGCGCCCGACGCGCGCCGGCACCCTCGTGGCAGAGGCCTTCGAGGTCGCACGGTCACGCAGGCTCTCGCGCTGCGAGGTCAAGGTGGTCGACGACGCCGGCGAGCTGGTCGCCCTCTTTCACGGGACCGCCTTCGTCAAGGACGAGCAGCTCGTAGACCTCGCGGCGACCACGAAGCGATCGCGCCCCAAGGGGGTAAAACCCCGCTGACCCCGGCGGAGGGCACGTGGGCCTGTCATGTTCGTTCAGGGATCGAACGCATGGCGGCTCGAATACTGGTCGTCGAGGACGAGCAGTCCGTCCGGAAGCTGGTCTGCTCCTACCTTCGGGACGAGGGATATGAGCCGCTGGAGGCCGGCAGCTGCGTCGAGGCGATGGAGCGCTTCGTGGACGGGCACCCCGACGCCGTCGTCCTCGATCACAACCTCGCGGACGGAACGGCGCTGGACCTGCTCCCGCGGCTGAAGGCCCACCGGCCGTTCGTTCCCGTCCTGATCCTCACCGGGCACGGAACGATCGAGCTCGCCGTGGAGTGCGTGAAGGAGGGGGCCGAGCAGTTCCTGACCAAGCCGGTGGAGCTCCCCGCGCTCCAGGTGGCGCTCGAACGTGCGCTGGAGAGCCAGCGGCTGCGCCGACGCGACCTTGGCTCCCGGCAGGTGGGCGAGCTGGACCCCTTTCTGGGCGTGAGCCCCGGGATCCGCGCGCTGGAGAAGGAGGCGCGGCGGATCGCGAAGGCCGACAGCCCGGTCCTCATCACGGGGGAGACCGGCGCGGGGAAGGGCGTGCTCGCGGCCTGGATTCATCGGATGTCTGCGCGAGGGCACGAGCCCCTGGTCGCGCTCAACTGCGCGGGGTTCTCGCACTCGCTCCTGGAGTCGGAGCTCTTCGGACACGAGAAGGGATCCTTCACGGGAGCGGTCTCGGCGAAGCCGGGGCTCCTGGAGGTCGCGAACCGGGGGACCGTCTTCCTCGACGAGATAGGCGACATGGACGGGGCGATCCAGCCCAAGCTGCTCAAGGTGCTGGAGGAGCAGCGCTTCCGCCGAGTCGGCGAGGTGAGAGACCGTACCGTCGACGTCCGGCTCCTCGCGGCGACTCACCAGGATCTGGGCGCCCTGGTGCGGGAGGGACGGTTCCGGAGCGATCTCTACTTTCGCATCAGCACCATCCCGCTCCACATCCCCCCGCTGCGTGAACGGCCGGAGGACGTCCACGTGCTCGCGCACCGAATGCTCGAGCGTCTCAAGATGGAGATGGGCCGGACGAACCTCACGCTCTCTCCGGCCACACGATCCGCCCTCGAGCAGTACTCATGGCCCGGCAACCTGCGGGAGCTGAGGAACGTGCTGGAGCGGGCGGTCCTCCTCACGGACTCGAGCGTGCTCGAGCCCGTGAATCTTCGTCTACCCGGCGCCGGGCCGGGCGACGTTCCGGCGGCAGCGGCGGGCCCGACGCTCGCGGCGGTCGAGCGGGCTCACGTTGAGCGGACCGTCGCCGCGTGTGGTGGCCGGGTCGAGGAGGCGGCCCGCCAGCTGGGGCTGTCACGCTCGGCGCTCTACGAGCGGCTGCGCCGCTACGCGGAGGGCGAAGGAGGGGAGCGCCGGGGTTCGCGCGGCTTCCGCGACCCCCGCTGACGGAGTCCGGAATCCCGGACGGCGGATCCGGAAGATCGGATCCCGCTGTCGGTCGCACCACGGGACCGCAGTGATTCCGCGCGGCTGCCTCCGCGCAGTTCGCCGTAGCGGTGGCATGTGCCGTGCTCTACGCGGCTGCCATGGAAGAGCGCGCGAGGGTCGAGTGGGTCGAGGAGTGGTTCCAGGTCGAAGAGGCTCGGGCGGAGCGGGAGGCCCACGCGGGTCGGGGGCCAGACGCTCACTTTCGGCGCGTTCAGGACGGCCAGGCCAGCCGATACGTGGCGGCGGGCTGGGTGGAGAACCTGTCGCTCGGCGGCGCCTTCGTGCGGACGGCCGCTCCGCTCGCCGCCGAGACCGGGATCGAGCTCGCGCTGCGGCTACAGGCAGGGGCGCTGGTGACGACTCCCGCCGTCGTCCTGTTCACCGAGCTGCGGGGGATGGCGGTGCGCTTCGTCCTCGATCGCGAGGGCATCGCCGCGCTCCACGAATACCTGACGAGGCCCTCGCGCCAGGAGTGGTCGCGCTGCCTCAGCCTCGCCCCGCCAGCGCGTCCCGGACCCTGCCCGTCAGTGCCTCGGGGGTGAACGGCTTCGAGAGCAGCAGCGTCCCTGGCTCCAGGACACCGTGGTGGGCGATGGCGTCGTCGGTGTAGCCCGACATGAAGAGGATGCGCGCGCTCGGCGCGAGTGGGGCGATCCGCGACGCCAGCTCCCTCCCGCTCATCCCCGGCATGATCACGTCGGTGACGACCAGGGAGATCTCGGCGCGGTGCCGCTCGCAGAGGAGGAGCGCCTCGCTGCCGTTCGCCGCCACGAGGACCCGGTGGCCTTCGAGCGAGAGGACGCGCCGCGAGAGCTGTCGCACGTACGCGTCGTCCTCGACGAGCAGGATCGTCGCCGAGCTGGCTGGCAGACGCTCCGGCCGGTGCGCCGCCGGGCGGACGACGGTCTGCTCCTCGACGCGGGGGAGGTAGACGCGGAAGGTCGCGCCTTCGCCCGGCGCAGACTCGACCCAGATCCCTCCGCCGCTCTGCTTGACGATCCCGTAGACGGTCGCGAGTCCGAGTCCGGTCCCCTTCCCGATCGGCTTGGTGGTGAAGAAGGGCTCGAAGATCCGTTCGAGGGTCGCGGGGTCCATTCCGGAACCGGTGTCCTGCACGGTCAGCACCACGTGGGGCCCCACCCTCCCGCCGGCGTGGCTGAGGGCGAAGTCCTCGTCGAGATCTGCGTTGCCCGTGGTGATCGTCAGCGTCCCTCCGGCCGGCATCGCGTCGCGCGCGTTGACCACGAGGTTCATCAGGACCTGCTCGATCTGGCCCGGATCCGCGCAGATGCGGCCCAGGCCGGAGGCCGCGAAGAAGCGCAGGTCGACGTCCTCGCCGATGAGCCTGCCGAGCATCTTCTCGATGCCGCCGACCAGGAGGTTCAGGTCGATGACCGAGGGCTGGAGCACCTGCCTCCGGCTGAGGGCGAGGAGCTGCCGGGTCAGCCCCGTCGCGCGATCACTGGCCCTGCGGATCTCCTCGAGGTCGGGCCTGAGCGGGTTGTCGGTCGCCAGGCCGCGCAGGCTCAGCCCTGCGTACGAGGAGATGACCGTCAGGATGTTGTTGAAGTCGTGGGCAACCCCGCCGGCGAGCCGGCCGAGCGCCTCCATCTTCTGTGCGCCGCGCAGCGCCTCCTCGGTCTGCCGCTGGGCGGTGAGATCGAAGAGGACGCCCAGCATCCCCGTCGTTCGCCCGTCCTCCAGGATGCGCCTGCTCGAGGACCTCACGACACGGACTCTCCCCTCGCGGTCGAGCACGCGGTACTCGATGGCTCCAGGTCCGCCGCGAGCCGTGCGGCGAATGCCTGCTCCACTCGGGAGCGGTCATCAGGGTGCGTGAAGTCCAGAAAGCGGCGTCCGATCAGCTCGGCTGGAACGTACCCGTACCGCGCGACGGCTCCGCTCACGTAGGTGATCCTTCCCTCGGCGTCGACGGTGTAGACGATGTCGTCGAGGTTCTCGACGAGCCTGCGGTACTGCTCCTCGCTGCGGCGAAGCCGCTCCAGGGTGGCGACGTTATCGAGGGCGACCGATGTGGCGTCCGCGAGCGCCTGGATGAGGCCGAGCTCCTCTCCACTGGCGGAGTGGCGGGTGTCCCAGTAGACGCCGATGGCTCCCTCCGTGCCGGTGCGCCCGAAGGGGATCATCACGAGGCTCTTCACGGTCGTGCGGCAGGTCTCCAGCGAGACGCGCGGATCGGCGCCGATCTCCGTGATCGCGGCCGGAACGCCATGGAGCATCGTCCACCCGCTCACGCACTGGTCGAGCGGGAAGCGCTGCCCCTTCCAGTGCGGTCCCATCCCATCCTCATCCACGCAGAGGCACGTGTCCCCGTCACGGAGCACGAGGGCCGAGCGGTCCGCGCCGACCAGTGCGCGGGCCGAGGACTTGACGATCGCCACGATGGCCTCAACGGAGGGGGCCCTCGCGAGGTCGCTCAGCACCTGCGAGAGGAGCGCGAGCCGCTCCCCGTTTTCTCGCAGCGCCTCCTCGGCTCGCCGGCGGGCGCTGACGTCCGTCACGACCGCCATGATCCCGCTGGGTGTCCCATCGGCAGCCCGCAGAGGGGCGGTGGAGAGCGAGACGTGCACGCGGGACGGATTCCTCGGCGGATTGGAGCCTGGACGCCATAGGCCTGAACGCTCAGTCGAGAGTGTAAGGGCCGCTCGCTGCGCCCGCAGCGCGCAGGCCCCCCTACCGTTCTCCCTCGCGCGACCGCGGCTCAGCCTCGAGTCCGTACGGGATCCCGGACTTCGGATCCGGGAATCCGGAACGACTCGGCCGGCGGGGAGCCTCAAGTGCCCGTATACACGCTCCAAGCCGGGCGCGAGTTCACGGATAGTGACGGCACCGAACGTGCTCTAGAGCGTCGGGTCATCAAGTTCACCCACTGAGAGGCGCGGGCGGGGAGCCGGCGCCTCGGAGGAGCAGCATGAGCGTCGAGCTGTGCTTCGAGTTCGAGAGAGCGCACTCCGAGAGGTTGGCCCATGCGGAGCGGCTGCTTCGCTGGGTGATCCAGATCTACCGACGCGCCATGAGCGGGTTCGACGTGGCCTATGACGGCCCCAGGAGGACCATGTATGCCTTCGCGCGGCTGCGGCAGGAGCGCTTCGGATCGGTGGATCACCAGCGGATCGGCTTCTGGGTGGCACGCGCAGGGGGGCGAGTGCGGAACGTCTGCGAGATCCCGGCCCCGGAGTGGGACGCGCTGCAGCACACCCTCTCCCGCTGCGACGTGCGCGCCATCGGCGTCGAGCCCTCGGCGGCGACGAAGAGCGTCGCAGCGATCGCCACGGCCGCCGGCCTCGCCGGGGATCGCAGCTGCTACGCCGACGATCGTCCGACGCTGGCGATCGACATCGGAGGCCCCGGTTGGGACGCCGTGCGGTGGAACGACGCCGACGAGTCGCTCTTCATCGCCTCACCTCTAGCGCCGCCTCTCGGCGATCCCGTCCCGGTTCTCTTCCGGATGAAGGGAATGACCCGCGTCGCGGTCGAGTGGGCGCGCGTGGTCGAGGTTCGGACCTCCGCCGACGCAGAGCCTGGACGTCCGGCAGGATTCGCGCTCGGCCTGTCCACGGCGCCCAGGGAACTCCGGAGGCAGCTCGCGTTGAGCGCCCCGACCGTGACGTACGGGACCCGCGCCGCTCCGCGCTTCCAGTGCACGCGGCCCCTGGAGGCGTCCTTCCAGAGCGGCGGGCGCCTCCAGGTGGGGCTGGTGGAGAACCTCTCCTTCGGCGGCGCCTTCGTGAGGACCAGCGCCCCCCCGCCGCTGGGCACTGAGCTCGAGCTCACGTGCCGTCTTCCTACCGGGGGCCAAATCCTCTGCCGGGGAGTCGTCGCCTTCGTTGACGTGCGCGGGATGGGGGTCCGCTTCGTGCTCGATCCCCGATCGATGACCGAGATCCGTGAGGCCATGACATTCCTCGCGGCGCGCCCGCGACGGGCGCTCGTAGTGGACGACGACGCGCTGGTGCGCCGGTTGGTTGCCGACGCCCTGGTCGAGCGCGGCTTCGAAGTGATCACCGCCACGGATGCGCTGGAGGGGTTGCGGGCCCTGTCCGAGGAGATCCTCTCCCTCGACCTCCTCGTCACCGACATGAGGCTGCCGGGCCGCTCCGGCGAGGAGCTGGTGACGACGATCCGCGAGACGGGGGGCGAGGCGGACCTCGTCGTCGGCGTGATGACGGGATCTCCCGATGGCGCCCTGACCGCGCGCCTGCTCCGCGCAGGAGCGGATCTGGTCCTGGGGAAGGAGCTGGGGCCCGAGATCATCGCCATGAAGCTCGATACGCTTCTCGAGGAGCGCGTGACTGGCCAGCGCGCGCGCGCGTCTCGCGCGAGCCAGGGCCCCATCGCCGGGGCGAGCGCGAGCGGCAGGCGCCCGGAGTCGGCAGAGGCGGTTGCGCCATGAGCGGGATCGGTGAAGTCCTCCTTCTTGCGGTAGCGGTGTCGGCCGGCTGCTCCCTGCAGGTTCCGTTCGAGCTGGCATGGCAGCTGCCCGTCGCCGGGTCCTCGGGCGCTCTGGGTGCCGAAGTGCCGATGGATCTGTCAGACCAGGCGGCGCTCTGGGACAGGAGGGACGACGTCCTGGAAGTGGACGTAGAGAGCGTCCGGCTGCTGGTCGTTCGGATCGGCAAGCAGAATCGAGCGGGCGCGACGTCACTGGCACTGCACTACCGCCCGGAAGGCGCGGACAGCACGGGCGAGGCGGACGTGGCGCTCGTGGATGTCGGCTCCCTGACGCTCTCGGAATCCGTGGTCATCGAGGCGGAGGTGCAGCCGGGGCTCGGAGCGGCGCTCGGCGGCGCGCTGCGAGGAGACGGGCGATTTTCGCTGGTGGTGTCCGGCGCTGCGGACGCGCCGATCGACGCGGTGGTAGAGCTCATGATTGGCGGCGTCGCGGTGGTGCAGCCGTAGCGCGCCATCCGGCGGCCCCGCGACTCGTCAGCGAGCCCGGTCGAGCAGGTCCCGGATCATCGCGACCAGCGACTCGGGCGTGAAGGGCTTCGCGAGGAAGGCTGCCCCCGGCTCCAGGACACCGTGTTGAGCGATGGCGTCGTCGCTGTAACCCGACATGAAGAGAACGGGCTTGCGGCGCGTCACCGGCGAAAGCCGCGCCGCGAGCTCCCGGCCGCTCATCCCTGGCATCACGACGTCGGTCGCCACGAGATCGATCGCGGCGCGGTGCCGCTCCTCCAGGATGAGCGCTTCGCCACCGGTTGCCGCGAGCAGTACGCTGTAGCCCGCGGCGGTGAGGATGCGTCCCGCCAGGCCGCGGACCGCCTCGTCGTCCTCGACGAACAGGATCGTCTCGGTGCCCCCGTGGGCAGGCGCGGGAAGTCCCAGTCGCGGGCGGCCGCCTAGCTCCTCGTGGACGCGCGGGAGGTAGACCTTGAAGGTCGCACCGTGACCAGACTCACTGTGGACCCAGATGCTGCCGCCGCTCTGCTTCACGATGCCGTAGACGGTGGCCAGCCCCAGGCCGGTGCCCTTGCCCGCCACCTTGGTGGTGAAGAAGGGCTCGAAGAGTCGGTCCCGCGTGCCCGCGTCCATGCCGCCGCCGGTGTCGGTCACCGAGAGCATCACGAAGGCTCCGGCGCGCGCGCCGACGTTGCGCGCGGCGAAAGCGTCGTCCAGCTCCACGTTGCCTGTCTCGATCGTGACGTCCCCTCCGTCGGGCATCGCGTCGCGGGCGTTGACGACCAGGTTCATCACCACCTGCTCCAACTGGCCCGGGTCCGCCTTGATCCGCCACAGAGCCTCGTGCGGACGGAAGCGCAGATCGATGTCCTCGCCGATGAGCCGCTTGAGCATGCGCTCGATTCCGGAGACCAGCACGTTCAGGTCGAGGACCTCGGGCTGGAGGACCTGCTTCCTGCTGAAGGCCAGCAACTGCCGGGTGAGGGCGGTGGCACGATCACCCGCCTTCCGGATCTCCTCGAGGTCCGCCCTGAGGGGGTCGTCGCTCCGCAGGCCGCGCAACGCGATCCCCGCGTACGAGGAGATGACCGTCAGCAGGTTGTTGAAGTCGTGCGCGACGCCGCCGGCGAGGCGGCCGATCGCCTCGATCTTCTGGGAAAGCCGCAGCTGCTCCTCCGTCCGTCGTTGGGCGGTCAGGTCGAGGAGGATTCCCGCGAGCCCCACGACCCGTCCCTCCTCGAAGACCCGCCGGCCGGAGCTTCGGACGATGCGGACGCTCCCCTTGGCGTCGAGGATGCGAAACTCGTAGGGCTCCATGTCCGCTGCGAGCCGCGCGGCGAACTCCTCCTCGATCCGCCTCCGATCGTCAGGGTGAACGAAGTCCTGGAACCGGTGGCCGAGCACCTCCTCGGTGCTGAAGCCGTAACGCGAGACGGCCCCGCTGACGTAGGCGAGCCGTCCCTCGGCGTCCACGGAGAAGACGACGTCGTCGAGGCTGTCGATCAGGTGCCGATACCGCTCTTCGCTTCGCCGAAGCTCCTCGGCCCGCCGGGCGCTCGCTGCCTCGGCGGCCCGGCGCTCGGTCACGTCGCGGAGCACCACGTGGATTGCTGGGGTGCCGTCGTCGTCGAAGGCGGTCGCGGCCACCTCGACGTCGATGATGCTGCCGTCGAGGCGAACGGCCTTCTCGTCGTCCACGGCGGTGGGGATCCCTCCTTCGCGGAGGCTGCGGAGCCGATCGCGGATCCTCGCGCGTGCATCCGGGACGAACAGATCAAGAGGGGACTTCCCGATCAGCTGCTCCGGAGACGTGGCGCCGAAGAGGCGTACGCACGCCGCGTTGACGAGCGTCACCCGGTCGGCGTGATGGAGGTAGATCGGCACCGGCGAGTCGGCCACCAGTGCCCGGTACATGGCGTCGCGCGAGTTGGGCATTTGGCAAGCAGGCGTTTGCGATGTGCTCCTTCTGAACTCCATGGAAATGCAAACGCCGGGCCGCCCGCGCGTGGTGGCGCGGGAGCCCGGCGGGCGACGGCAGGTCTCTTCGGAGGCTACTCCGCCGTGTACAGGTGGAGCGTCCAGAACGAGCCGGTGTCGTACCCCGGGATCGCGTACGGGATGAAGATGCTGGCGCTCGTGGCGATCCCCTTGACCAGCCCCTGGCTCTCGTCCTTCGCGACCGAGAGGTAGCAGCCAACCAGCAGGACGGGCGCAGGCGCGCCCGGAATCGGGAAGAACCAGTCCGCGACCGTGCACTCGCCCGCGGCGTAGACCTTCCGGCCGCCGAGGTCGAAGGACATGTTGAACGGCGCCCTCGAGCCGGGGGCGACCGTCGTCATCAGGCCGCAGCCGACGACCGTGCCGACGGGGTTTCCCAGCTCCTTCACGACCTGCCCATCCGCCGCGCGGGTGCGGGGAGCGTAGACGTATGCGCCCAGCTTGATGTTCTGGCCCGGGCAGGGCGCCGCGATGTCAGTGCTCTCCTGCGTCTGGAGCAGCAGGATCTCCTCGCCGGCGCTGGCGGAGCCGGCGGCGAGGACCAGTAGGGCGAGCGCGAAGGTGCGGGTGACGTTCATGTGCATCTCCCTTTGTTGTGGACACTCGAAGAAGGACGATTGTTACACGCGAACGAGCTGGCCGCCGTAGTGAACGCCGGCGCCGATGGCGGCGAAGAGGACCAGGTCGCCGGATCCGAGCTTGACGTTCCCCTGCGCGATGTCCTCCGCGAAGAGGATGAGCGTGCTCGCCGCTGAGGTGTTGCCGTAGCGGTGGACGTTGAGCGGGACCTTCTCGGGCGGGATCCCGGCCTCGGCGACGAACTTGAGGAGCACGAACTTGTTGGCCTGGTGCAGGTAGTAGCGCTGGATCTCCGGCATCAGCTCGGCCTTGTGGCCGTTGAGGAGCGTGTCCACTGCGCGCTTCATGTACTCGGGGTACGCCTTGGCCACGGTCGGGCCGTCCACGTACCACGCGTTGTCGGCCCGGGTCGCGCGCGACGGCGGCAGCTGGGCGCCGCCTGCGCGGTGGATGACCAGCTCGGGGTGGTCGGTGGCCGACGTCGAGGCCTGCACGCCGAGCTTCGAGCCGGAGTCGCCCCTGAGGATGATCGCGCCCGCGCCGTCGCCGAACATGTAGAAGGAGAGGTAGGCGTTGATCTTCGGGTTGCCGGGCATCGGGGAGGTGAAGGTCTCCCGGTGCAGGAACGGCGAGGCCAGGGTCGACGCGACCACGGCGATGGTCCTCGCCTGCTGCGAGAGGATGAGCTTCTGGGCCATGTCGATCATGTAGACGGCCCCGCCGCAGCCCGAGTCGACGAGCAGCGCGAAGGCGTCGGAGCGCATCCCCAGCCGCCGGTGCACCTCGACGGCGTCGCGGCAGAAGTTGATCTCGTCGGGCGTGCTGGTGACGACGTAGACGCCGTCCAGGTCCGACGCCGAGAGCCCAGCGGAGTCGAGCGCGCGGCGCAGGGACTCCTCCACCATGTCGGCGTTGCCGCGCAGCAGCGCGGGGTCATCCGCCTCGGGTGAGATCGCGACGCCAGCCTCGGGATCGAAGTCCCAGAGGTAGCGCCGCTCCGCGATCCCGGTCCGCTGCTCGATCCGCTCGGCGGACCAGCCAGGGATGGCCTTCACGAGCTTCTCGTTCTTCACCACTCGTGGCGGCATGTAGGCGCCGGCGCCGACGTATCTCACAGTCTTCATCGTCCACTCCACGTGTACAGCGTTCGCTGACAAGATGCCGCAGGTCCTGACGATTCCTCGTGTGTCGATGTGGGATGACTGGGTGGTCGATTCGCACCCGGGGTCAACCCACCATGGGTGACATGGCCCACGTGAAAGTGATCGTTCTCCTCCAACCCCCCGCCGTTACGGGAGGGGGCGATTCGTGGAGCCGGTGTGGGAGTAGCAAGGCAGCGTGTCACGTGTTCGCGGGATGCTTCCCGCGTGCCAGACTTCGCGTGGAGTGAACCTACATCTGCGCCACCCACTCCGCCGCGTCTGTGCTATATCGCGCCGGTGCGCAGGGCCTGAATCACGGTCACGGCGACGAGGCCCCGTAGCTCAGCCGGATAGAGCGGCGGTTTCCTAAACCGCAGGTCGCGTGTTCGAGTCACGCCGGGGTCATTGAGAAAGGGGAAGGGGATGGAGAAGATCGCGACGCTGGCGCCGGGAAGGCTCAACAAGCTCCTCGTCCACGGCCTGAACGGTCACCATCCCCTCTTCAGCGCCGACGAGATCCGCACCGCCTTCGAGGCGCCCGACTGCCCGGTGAGTGTCGAGGACGCGAACGAGGTCGGCGCCGCGCTGCTGTCCATGTGCCGGGAGCCGATGCCGGTCGCGCGAGGCGCGGTGGACACCATGACCCCCCGCGCACGCATCTCCCTCATCCGGCTCTACTTCCGCCTCCTCGATCGCGCTCATGAGGAGCGCGCGCGCAGCCTGTCGCACTGAGGGAGAGGGGCTGCCGCCCCTCGACCGCCCCTGGCGCCGAGATGCGCGTCCCAGCTGCCCTCGCCCGCGCCTCCTTCCCCCAGCCGGTCCTCTCGGTGCTGCGGACGCTTGGCGAGGCCGGCCACCGCTCCTGGCTCGTCGGCGGCGCCGTGCGCGACCTGCTCCTGCACAGGCCGCGCGAAGCGCAGGACTTCGACATCGCCACGCCGGCGACCCCGGCCGAGGTCACGTCCCTCTTCCATCGCGTCATCCCCACCGGCATCGACCACGGGACGGTCACCGTGCTCGTCGGCAAGGCGAAGGTCGAGGTGACCACCTTCCGCGGGGAGGGGGAGTACGTCGACGGTCGCCGCCCGGAGTCGGTCGTGTTCCACGGCGACCTGACCGAGGACCTCGCCCGCCGCGACTTCACGATCAACGCGCTCGCCTTCGACCCGCTGGAGCACGAGCTCCGGGATCCGTTCGACGGCCGCGACGACCTACGCCGCCGCCTCCTCCGTGCCGTCGGCGATCCGCGCGAGCGCTTCGCGGAGGACGGCCTGCGCGCCATGCGCGCCGTGCGCTTCGCGGCGCAGCTCGGCTACGACCTGCACTCCCGTACCCGCGCTGCCATCCCGGGAGCCCTCGACGTGGTCCGCAAGGTCTCCACCGAGCGGGTCGCCGAGGAGCTGACCCGCCTCATGGTCGCGCCGCACGCCGAGCGCGGGGTCGAGCTGATGCGCAGGACCGGCCTGCTGAACGTCGTCCTCCCGGACGTCGCGAAGCTCCCGGCGGCCGAGCTGCGCCACTCGATCGCTGGGCTGGAGGCCCTCCCGCCGGCGCCGGAGCTCCGCTTCGCGTGGCTGCTCCATCGCGCGCTCCGGCCGGAGGCTGCGGCAGGCGTCCTCTTCGGGCTGCGGATGTCGCGCCGGACCACCGACGCCGTCGCGGCCCTGCTGCGGCAGCACGCCTGCCTGCGCGGCGGCACCACGCCGCCAGTGCCAGGGCCCGCCGCGGGGCCCGAGCTCCGCCGCTGGCTCGCGGAGGGGGGGCGGGAGCGGTGGCTGGAGCTCGTGGCCCTCCGCGCGGTCGAGGCGAGGGCGGTCCCGAACCGGCTTCGCCGGCGCGCGCAGCGGGCGGTCCGTGCCTTCGCCTGGGAGGTCGAGCGGGAGCTGGCCAGGCGCCCCCCACTCTCCCTGGGGGAGCTCGCGCTCGACGGGCGTGGACTCATGGACCTGGCAGGCGCAGAGTCGGGTGCATGGGTCGGCGAGACGCTGCGCCACCTGCTCGACTGCGTCCTCGCCGAGCCGGGCCGGAATACCCCGGACACGCTCGCCGCCCTGGCGCGCGCGTACTGGGCCAGCCGAGGGCCCCCGGTGAGGTGACTCCGTGGCGCGGGTGCGTATAATCCGCGCCCCCGGGGTTAAGCTGGAGGTTGGATGGGCCGTGTGATTCACATCGTGGGCGCCGAGCCGCTCCCCGCCAACCTGCGAAGGATGATCGAGGAGGCCGGGCTCTCCATCGAGAGCGCCACCGGTTCGCCCGAGGCCTCCGAGACGGCCCGCGCGACCTTCGTGCGCGACCTCGTCCACGAGCTCAGCACGCCGATCACGCCGCTCGCCGGCTACCTCCGGATCCTCCAGAGCGAGAAGCTCGGGCCGCTCTCCCCGCAGCAGAAGAAGGTCCTGGAGTCGATGCTCGGATCGGTGGCGCGGCTGTCGCGCATCATCGAGAACCTCTCCGACTTCGCGAGCCTCCAGACGAGCGCCGCGTCGCTGAAGCTGGCGCCGGTGGACCCCGCGGCCATCGTCGACGAGGTGGTCGCGGAGCTCCGCGCCGCGATCCGCGATGGGCAGGTGCACGTCACGGTCACGAAGACCGGGGGAGGTGCGCTCGTCGCCGACGCGAAGAAGCTGAAGCAGGCCATCGGGAACGTCATCGGGAACGCCATCAAGTTCTCCCCCCACGGCGGAGAGATCCTGGTCGAGGTGCTGCGCGAGGCGGAGGTGCTCCGCGTGGCGGTCTACGATCAGGGCCCGGGCGTCCTTCCAGCCGACCAGCTGGCGATCTTCGAGCCGTTCCACCACGCCGCCACCCGGGGCGTGGACGACGCCAGCATTCCAGGGTCGGGGCTCGGGCTCCCCGTCGCGCGCCGGATCGCCGAGGCGCACGGTGGGGCCGCCTGGGTGGAGAGCCCGCCGCGAACGCAGCCGGGGACCGTGGCCCGGCTCTTCTCGGGCGCGAAGTTCGTCCTCGAGATCCCCGCGCCGGGCGGCTCGGCAGCGTAGTGCCGCGACCCATGCGGCGCGTCTCCTTCATGGCCCTCGGGTGCCGCGTCAACCGCGCCGACCTCGACACGATGGCGGCCAGCGTCGACGGCGCCTTCCACGTCGTGCCGGAGGGGGAGCCTGCCGACTTCATCGTCGTCAACACCTGCACGATCACCCACGACGCAGACTCGGCCGCGCGGCAGGCGATCCGGCGCGCGGCGCGGGAGAACCCTACGGCCAGGATCGTCGTCACGGGGTGCTACGCGGAGCTCGCCCACGACGTCCTCGCTGTGCTGCCCGGCGTGGCGGCCGTGCTCGGGGTGAGGCAGCAGACGGCGATCAGGGAGGTCCTGGGGCGTCTGTCCGGCGACGAGATCTCTCCGGCCGCGCGCGCCCCTGAGGTGGGGCCGGAGTGGGGGCCCGCGCCGCTGGAGGCCTACGGGCACACGCGCCCGTTCCTGAAGCTCCAGGACGGCTGCGACCAGCGCTGCAGCTTCTGTGTGGTGCCGCTGGCGCGAGGTGCCTCCCGGTCGATGCCCTTCGATCAGGCGCTCGCGCAGCTGGCCCGCCTCGGCGAGCGGAACGCCGAGGTGGTCCTCACGGGCGTTCACCTGGGGGCGTACGGTCGGGATCTGGCGCCGGAGCGGAGCCTGGCCGAGCTCCTGCGGGTGGCGGTGGAGCGCAGGGCCGCCGGCCGGCTTCGCCTCTCCTCGATAGAGTCCGAGGAGTTCCCGGTGGAGGCGCTGGTCGACCCGGCCGTCTCGGGCGTCCTTTGCGACCACTTCCACATCCCGCTCCAGAGCGGCTCGGAGCGGATCCTTCGCCTCATGAGGCGAAGGTACGGTCCCGGCGGATTCAGGAAGGTCATCGAGGAGATCGCCGCGCTCGCGCCCGGGGCGTGCCTTGGGACGGACGTGATGGTGGGCTTCCCGGGCGAGACCGACGAGGACTTCCGCGAGACGGTTCGGCTCCTCGAGCAGCTGCCGCTCGCCTACCTGCACGTCTTCCCATACTCGGCCCGCCCCGGGACGCCGGCCGCCGCGATGCAGGATCAGGTCGCCGGCCCGGTGGTCCGCGAGCGCGCACGGGAGCTGGTGGCCCTCGGAGACCGGCGGTGGCGGACCTACATCAAGGGGCTCGCAGGGCACGTCCTGGACGTCGTCGTGGAGCGGGTCGAGGGCGGCCTGGCGCGCGGGACTTCGCGCCGCTACGCCACGGTCCGCTGGCCCGCCTCGGACGAGCGGCGCGGCCAGGTGGTGAGGGTTCGCGTGGAGGCGAGCGATGGGCAGGAGTGCTTCGGGATCTCGGCCCGCACCTTCGCGTCGCGACTTCCGCCGTAGTGAGCTTCGAGGGGAGGGGTATCGGTGATCTCGATGAAGCGGACCATCCGGTCGTCCACGCTCGCCTGCGCAGCGCTGCTGCTGCTCTCGACCGGGTGTGGCGGGCTGCGCGGACTCCCGACCGGCAGGGAAGGCTGGCTCGGCTACAGGGTAGGCGAGCTGACGCTCGAGCTCCCGGATGATTGGGGCGCGAGGGGTGATGCCGTCCGGATCGACGCGAAGTCGCGGGACGGCCAGGCGGTGCTGAAGGCCGCCAGGCTGGAGCGACCCTTCGCGACCGAGGCCGAGTGCCTCGCCCAGGCCGACCAGTCGATCGGGCGTAGCGCGGCTGGCCTCGAGCGGAGCCGGAGCCATCCGACGAGGTTGGGCGGGCGGGCTGCCTTCGTGATGGAGGGCGATCGGCGCGGCTGGCACGGGTGGGCGTGGGCGGCCTGTGACGGGCCCCGGCAGTATCGGGTGGAGTTCATGGGGGTATCGCCCATGGACGCGGCGACGGCCGCGGCCCAGCGCGGTGTCGAGGGTTCGGTCCGGTTCGATTCCGCACGGTGAACGGCGCGCTGGTGGGGGCGATTCCTTGACCGCCAGAACGGCGCGGGGTTACGGTCGCGCGACGTGTTTGCAGTGGCCGCGGCACCCGCCGTGGACAGTGAGGGGGCGGCGATGAGCCTGGCCGAGTGGCTTTCCACGTTCCGCGACATGCACGAGCGGGCCCGCCGTGCCCAGCTCAACCCGCGGGAGGCGGCCGTCTACAGGGCGGGGCGCGACGAGCTCGCGCGCGCTCTCCTCGCGGCCCAGCGGCTCACCGTGAAGCCGGGCGAGACGCCGCGGCAGGCGCTCCGCGTCTCGCGGGCGCTCCAGGTGGACCTCGACCTTCCGACCAGCCACGTCAAGGCCGTGACCATAGACGTGTCGACGGGCGGGTTCTCGACCCTCCTCTCCAAGTCGCCGTCGCTCGGAGAGGAGGTCCGCTTCTCGATCCGGATGCCCGCGTCGGAGCCGCTCGCCGGACAGTGCCGGGTCACCGACGTGAAGGCCCAGACCGGCAACGTCCGCGTCTCCTTCCGCTTCGCGGGGCTCTCCGACGCGGACCGCGAGCGGATGGAGATCTTCGTCTTCGACACCGTCCTCGCGCAGCTGGTCGGCTAGGAGACTAGACCGCGTTCGGCGAGAGCGCCGTGCTCCCGGTCTCCGGGTGCGCCGCCGAGGTGGCGGGCGGGCTGACGTGGGCTGAGTCCATGTCGCCGCTCACGTAGCCTCGCTCTCCGGCCTCGGCGTGGTCGAGGCCGGTCCACTCGTCCTGCTCGTCCGAGCGGAGCGTGGTCACGAGCCCGACGGCCTTCAGGAGGCCGTAGGTCAGCAGCCCGGAGAAGGCCATGGTCGCGGCCACGCCGAGCGCCTGCTTTCCGAAGAGGAGCAGGCTCGCGTCGGCGCCGGCGGAGTTGACCGCGGTGGTGGCGAAGACCCCGGTCAGGAGCGCGCCGACCGTCGCCCCGACCCCGTGGATTCCGAAGACGTCGAGGGAGTCGTCGAGCCCCAGCCGCGGGCGGAACCGGACCGCCACGAAGGAGGCGACGGAGGCGAGCGCGCCGATGACCAGCGATGCCGCTGGGGTGACGAACCCTGCGGCGGGGGTGATGGCGACCATCCCCGCGACCGCGCCGGAGGCGAGCCCGACCCCGGACATCTTTCCGTGCTTCCAGACCTCGATGAGCCCCCACGCTGCCGCGGCCGCGGCAGGGGCGAAGAAGGTGTTGGCGAAGGCCGCGGCGGCGAGGCCGTTGGCGCCGAGCGCGGACGCGCCGTTGAAGCCGAGCCAGCCGAACCACAGGAGCCCCATCCCGAGGATGGCGAAGGGGACGTTGTGCGGCATGACCGTCGGGCCGCGCAGGCCGCGACGCTTGCCGAGCACCAGCGCGGCGACGACGGCCGCGGCGGCGGCGTTGATGTGGACCACCGTCCCACCGGCGAAGTCGAGGACGCCGAGCCCGCGGAGCCAGCCGCCCGGCGCCCAGACCCAGTGCGCGACCGGCGCGTAGACGAAGATGCTCCAGAGCGCCACGAAGAGGAGCCACCCCTTGATCCGGGCGCGCTCGACGATCGCGCCCGAGATGAGCGCGGGCGTGATCACCGCGAACATCCCCTGGAAGAGCATGAAGGCCGTGTGGGGTATGGTCGCCGCGAGCGAAGGCTCGGGCGCTGCCCCCACGCCGCCGAGCCCCAGCCAGGCGAAGCCGCCGATGACCGCGTCGAGAGCGCCGGTGCCGGGCGAGAACGAGAGCGAGTACCCGACGAGCGCCCAGATGACGCCCGCGACCGCCATGCAGGCGATCGACATGTTCATCGTGTGGACGACGTTCTTCGCGCGCACCAGGCCGCCGTAGAAGAACGCGAGGCCGGGGGTCATCAGGAGCACCAGCCCGGCGCCGATGAGGACGAGGGCGGTGTCGCCGGTGTCTATGCCACCCGACGCCAGCGTGATCGAGGGCGCGAAGAGCAGCGGGGCCAGCAGGAACTTTCTCACATTTGCCTCCAGCGGTTGAGCGACAGCACTGGCGATTGCAGCCGGTGTGCCGAGGCTGGGGGGCTGAAAGGACTGGATCTTTCCGGACGTGCGGCGGCGGCGCGCGGTTGGGCGCCACCTGACTGCCAGCGGAGCGTGCAGTGCGGGGTGGCTAGCCCGCACGGCAGGCGGCCCGCCTGCGCGCCGAGCCCCGCGGTGCCCGGATCAGCGCCGCGTGCCCGTCTTCCGGGTCGCCTTCCGGACGGCGGCCTTCTTCTTGGGCACGGTCGACCGCTTCGCAGCCGCCTTGGTCCGGGTGACCTTCGCCGGCGCAGCCGTCGGGGCGGGTTCTGGAGGTGCGATCACCACCGGCGGAAGCTCGGGAGGATCGTCGTCGCTGGCCGACAGCAGCCCGGCAGGAGCCCCCTCGACGGCGCGGTAGATCCGGCCGGTGTCGGCCTCGAGAGTGGCCGCCCTCTCCGCCCAGTCCCGCGAGGCCGGGTCGAACCCGGCGCCGTCGAGCAGCGAGGCGGCCATGACGCGGTCGCCTGCCCGGATGGCGATCGCTGCGGCGTGCAGCACGGCTCGAGCCCGCTCGTTGGGAGGCGTTCCATCGTCGGCCGCCAGCCTCACGAGCTGCTCCGTCGCGTCAGCCGGCGGGAGCTGGCCTGTCAGCGCCAGCTTGGCCAGGCCGAAGGCTGCCCGCGCATGGACGTGTGCCCCGGAGCTCGAGAGCGCACGGGTGTAGGCTGCCTTCGCGGCCTTGCCGTCGCGCTTGGCGCGGCGCACGACGTCGCCGTGGAGCGCCAGCGCCGCCGGAAGCGGCGGCTCGGCTGCGGCGGCTGAGTGGAGGGGCTCCAGCGCCGCCTCGAGGTTGCCCGCTGCCAGCGCGATCCGACCTTCCAGCGTCGCGGCCACCGGATCGCCGGGGACCCGGCTAGCGGCGGTCATCGCGGTCCCGGCCTCACCCCGGCTCAGCGCCAGCGCGGCGCGGGCGAGGTTGGCCCAGCGCGGGATCGGGTCCGCTCGCTCGGGCTTCACCAGCAAGCCCTCCGCCTCGTCGGCGGCGTCGGAGTCACGGTAGTCGAGGGCGAGCATCCCGAGCGCGAACGCCCGCATGCCCCCGGTCTCGAGCGGATCCTGCACGGCAAACGGCGCGAGGATCTCCGAGGCCTTCCTGTATCCGTCGGCAGTGTCGAGCCGGAGGTCGACCTCCGCCTGCGCCACCGCCGTCCGGAGCGCCTTCCGGCGGGAGACCGATCTGTAGGCCAGGAGCCCGGCCGCGACGAGGACTACGACCGCGATGGCGATGGCCGTCTTCGGGAGCCCCCTGCGCGCGGGCGACTGCGAGCCGAAGTCCAGCGCGACCTCGTCATCGGCCCCCCTGGACCCACGCTCCCCGCGCCCCCCACGTGCGGGGGCCATGGGACCGGATAGCTCCTCGGGGGGGGCGTAGGGATCGAACTCCTCCGACTCCGGGAGCTCGTCGTCGGAAGCCAGCCTGGGATCAGGGTCTTTGCGCTTTGTCATCGGGGCACGGGCCGGACCAAGGGTGAGGAGCGAGCCTACCGGCCAGCGCCGATCGAGTCAAAAGACGACGAAGCCCGCGACTCCGTGGGAGCGCGGGCTTCGGGGGCTGCCTGAGGCTTCGTGCAGGGCGGAGCGCTGCTCAGCTGCCGCGCTCTTCGCGCTCGTCCGGGCGGGCCGCCCCCGAGAGAACGTCGTTGACGGACGGGAAACGCATGATCTCGCCGCGAGCGATGCGCCAGGCCTGCTGCACGATCCAGGAGAGCGAACGATCCTGACGATTCGCCTCCGTCTGGATCTCGTTCAGCATGTCCTCGGGAAAGTAGAGCGACTGCTTGCGCTTGTCGGTTGCGGCCATTGCTGCTCCCAAATAGGTGTGTGGAAACGTCGCCCTTGTACGATGGCGCCGGCTGTTGGGTCAAGGCGCTTCGATCCGCAAGCCTGCGCCCGGATCCTACTTCGGGCAAAAAAAAGAGGAGCTGGCATTTCTGCCAGCTCCCCGGTGGGCCCAGAGGGGGAGGGGGGGGACCCCCAGGCCCAACGCCAAGAAAATCACGATACCGCCAGAATCATCCGCTCAAGCCCGCCGAACATTCCATGTACCCCGGCGAATGGCAAGGAGGCATAAACCATCGCCCAAACGCGGCAGTGAGCCTTCGGCCTTCATCTCTGCAAACAGCCGGGTGACGGGTTCATTCCCTCCTGCTAGACCCCTTCCGCGCCATCGGTTCGATCTGTAAGAGTCGATGGAACGGTGCGCCACCGAAACGAAAAGAGCCCCATCAGGGGGCTGCCCGCGATCGTGGCGGCTACCGTCGCGAGACGCCGGCTCGCCGCTGCCGGCGATACCGTCCTCGCCGCGCTCTCGGCAGGACCGGACTCCACCGCTCTCGTCGCGGCGCTCGCCGCCCTCAGGGATGCCGGCCGTATCGGAGACCTCGTCGCGCTCCATGTCGACCACGGCCTCCGCGCCGGCGGCGACCTCGATGCCAGGTGCGCGCGGGAGACCTGCGAGCGGCTGGGTGTGCCCTTCGAGTCGGTCCGGGTCTCGGTGGCTCCCGGCAACGTCCAGGCGTCGGCGAGGCGCGCGCGCTATGCCGCGCTCCGTGCGGCTGCGGCGCGCCATGGCGCGGCGCGGATCGCGACCGGTCACACGCGCAGCGACCAGGCGGAGACCTTCCTGATGCGGGCGCTGCGAGGCGCGGGGGCGCGCGGGCTCTCCGCGATCCCGCCTCGCCGGGGAGCCGTGATCCGCCCGCTGATCGACGTCGGACGGGACGAAGTGCTCGCCTTCCTCGGGGAGCAGGGGCTCCGCTGGCGTGAGGACCCGACCAACGCGTCGCCCCGGTACGCACGCAACGCGCTGCGGCTGGAGCTGGTGCCGATACTTCGAAGGCTCGAGCCGCGCTTCGAGCGGGCCCTGGCGCGGGCCGCCGACCTGCTCCGCGACGACGAGCGCGCGCTCGCGAGGCGGGCGCGCGAGCTGCTCTCCGCCGACGGCTCGATCGCGATCGCCGTCCTCGAGGAGCAGCCGCGCGCGGTTCGGCGGCGCGCCGTGCGGTGGCTCTGGCGCGCCGTCTCTCCCGGCGCGCGGGCGCTCCCCGCCTCGCAGATCGACGCGGTGCTCGCGCTCTGTGGCCGAGGGCGCCCCGGCCGGCTCTCGCTCCATGGACGACTGGAGGCGCGCGTCGCCTACGGCAGGCTCACGGTCGAGCGCGCTCGCGGTGGGGCGATGCCGCCGGCAGTGGTGCGCGTGCCGGGGCCAGGGAGCTACCGCCACGGCGCCCTGACGGTGGACGTCTCCATCGCCGACGGGGCGGCGCCCGCCGTGCACTGGCCGCTCTTCCTGCGCGGCCGGCTCCCGGGAGACCGGATCCGGCCCGAGCGCGCGCGGGGGGGGAAGAAGCTGAAGGCGTGGCTGATCGACCGGAAGGTTCCGCGCGAGCGCCGGGACGGGCTGGTCGTGCTCGCTGACGGGGAGGGAAACGTCCTGGCGCTCCCTGAGCTGGGAATCCGATCGGCTGGCGCGGGCTCCCTCTCCGTGACGGTTCGCCACGCCCCGGATCCGTGACGGCGGGGGCGTACTGCAACGGGCTGGAAGTGCTGTTATAAACGACTGAGCAACCCCCAACGCCACGGCAGTCGCCGTAAGGGAAGCCGAACTTGCGCCAGAACTACCGGACCGCAGTCGTCTGGGTCTTCCTCATCGCCCTCGCCATCGCCGGCCTGTCGGTGCTCCAGCAGCAGCGGGGCACGGAGCCGAAGCAGCTCACCTGGAGCCAGTTCATGGCCAAGGTGGACGCGGGCGAAGTGAAGGAGCTCACGGTCAAGGAGCAGGACTACCTGGGTGACCTCAGGGACAACTCGAAGTTCCACACCACGGGGCCGGCGGACGCGACGGCCACCATCGCGGAGAAGCTCCGCGACAAGGGCGTGGCGCTGAAGTTCGAGAAGAGGGACGAGCCCTCGTTCTGGGCCTCCCTCCTCATCACCTACCTGCCCATCGTCGCGCTCTTCCTCCTCTTCTTCGTCTTCATGCGCCAGCTCCAGGCCGGCGGTGGAAAGGCGATGAGCTTCGGGAAGTCGCGCGCGAAGCTGATGACCGAGAACACGAACAAGGTCACCTTCGCCGACGTGGCGGGGATCGACGAGTCGAAGGAGGAGCTGCACGAGATCGTCTCCTTCCTCAAGGATCCCAAGAAGTTCACGCGGCTGGGAGGGCGGATCCCCAAGGGCGTGCTGCTCATGGGCCCCCCCGGCACCGGCAAGACGCTGCTCGGGCGTGCCGTCGCCGGCGAGGCCGGCGTCCCCTTCTTCTCCATCTCCGGCTCGGACTTCGTCGAGATGTTCGTCGGCGTCGGCGCCAGCCGCGTCCGCGACCTCTTCGAGCAGGGCAAGAAGAACGCCCCCTGCATCGTGTTCATCGACGAGATCGACGCCGTGGGGCGCCACCGCGGCGCGGGGCTCGGCGGCGGACACGACGAGCGCGAGCAGACCCTCAACCAGCTCCTCGTCGAGATGGACGGCTTCGAGTCGAACGAGGGGGTCATCCTCATCGCGGCCACCAACAGGCCGGACGTCCTCGATCCTGCGCTCCTCCGTCCGGGCCGCTTCGACCGGCGGATCGTCGTGCCGCGCCCGGACGTCAACGGCCGGCTCGGCATCTTCAAGGTCCACACCAAGAAGGTCCCGATGGACCCGGCGATCGACCTGCTGCAGATCGCCCGCGGAACCCCCGGCTTCTCGGGGGCCGACATCGAGAACCTGGTGAACGAGGCGGCCCTCTACGCCGCCCGCCGCAACCGGGAGCGGGTGACCATCGAGGACTTCGAGTTCGCGAAGGACAAGGTGATCATGGGGGTCGAGCGCCGCTCGATGATCATCTCCGAGAAGGAGAAGCACACGACGGCGATCCACGAGGGCGGCCACACGCTCGTCGCGAAGGTGATCCCCGGGACCGACCCGCTGCACAAGGTCACGATCATCCCCCGCGGGCGCGCGCTCGGCGTTACGCAGCAGCTCCCAGAGGAGGACCGGCTCAACATCAACCAGGAGTTCGCGCTCAACCAGATCGCCATCCTGATGGGCGGCCGCATCGCCGAGGAGATCACCTTCGGCCACAAGACGACCGGCGCCGGGAACGACATCGAGCGGGCCACCGAGATGGCGCGCCGGATGGTCTGCGAGTGGGGCATGAGCGAGAAGATGGGGCCGCTCGCGTACGGCAAGAAGGAGGGAGAGGTCTTCCTCGGCCGCGAGATGTCGGTGCAGCAGACCTTCTCCGAGCAGACGGCGCGCGACATCGACACGGAGGTCCACCGGATCGTCACGGAGGAGTACGAGCGCGCGAAGAAGATCCTGCTCGAGCGGAGGGAGATCCTCGATCGGATCGCGGCGGCGCTCCTGGAGTACGAGACGCTCGACGCGGCGGACATCGACGTGCTGATGGTCGGCGGGACGATCACCAGACCGCCGCCAAACAAGCCGATGGCGACCACCATCCTGGAACGGCCCCAGGACGCCCCGCCCGCGGCCGACGCGGCGCAGGTCGCGCCAGTCACGACCCCGGGGCCGGCGCGCGACGGAGCCTGACGGGGCGCGAGGACGACAGATGCGGCTTCGAATGGGTGCCCGGCTCCTGGAGGGGCCGGGCCCCTTCATAATGGGGATCATCAACGCGACCCCGGACTCCTTCTCCGACGGCGGGCGCTTCCTTGCCCTCGCCGACGCCGTCGCGGGCGCGGAGCGGATGGCGGAGGAGGGGGCCGATCTCATCGACCTCGGCGGCGAGTCGACGCGCCCGGGGGCGCCGACCGTCGACGTCGAGGAGGAGATCCGGCGGGTCGTCCCCGTCGTGGAGCGGCTCCGCGCGCGCGGCTTCCGGCTCCCGATCTCGGTCGACACCTCGAAGGGCGAGGTGGCCCGCGCTGCGCTGGCGGCCGGGGCCGACCTGGTGAACGACGTGAGCGGCGGCGGGGATCCAGCGCTGCTGAGGGCGGTGGCGGCGGCGGGCAGCCCGTTCGTCGTGATGCACTCGCGCGGGCCGTCGGGGGAGAGGCGGGCGGCGTACCGCGACGTCGTCGGGGACGTGGTGGACGAGCTTGGCGCCGCGATCGCGCGCGCCGAGGCCGCTGGCGTGGCGCCCGACGGGATCGTGGTCGACCCCGGCCTCGGCTTCTCGAAGACGGCCGAGCAGAACCTGCTCCTCCTCCGGCGCCTCGACGCGCTCCGGCCGCTCGGGAAGCCGATCCTGGTCGGCCCCTCCCGCAAGAGCTTCATCGGTGCCGTGACTGGCGCGCCCGTCGACGAGCGGCTGCCTGGGACGCTCGCGGCCGTGACCGCGTGCGTCCTGGCCGGCGTGGAGATCGTCCGCGTGCACGACGTGGTCGAGGTCCGTCAGGCGGCCGACGTCGCGGCGGCGATCCGCGATGGCGCGCTCCCTGCGCCGCGGTAGACTCCGGGACCCGATAGCCGCAGCGAAGACAGACCCGGAGAAGCGATGCCCGCACAGCGCAAGCCGTCCGCCCCAGCCCCCCGCCGCCTCTTCGGCACCGACGGGGTGCGCGGCGTGGCCAACGTCCACCCCATGACGGCGGAGATGGCGCTGCAGCTCGGGCGCGCGCTCGCCTGGATCGTCCGGAACGGCCCGCATCGCCACCGGATCGTGATCGGCAAGGACACGCGGCTCTCCGGCTACATGCTCGAGCAGGCGATCGCCTCCGGCATCTGCTCGATGGGCGTCGACGTGATGCTCACCGGTCCGCTCCCGACCCCGGGCATCGCCTTCATCACGCAGTCGATGCGGGCCGACGCCGGCGTGGTCATCAGCGCGAGCCACAACCCGTACCAGGACAACGGGATCAAGTTCTTCTCCCGCGACGGCTTCAAGCTCCCGGACGATCTGGAGCTGGAGATCGAGCGGCTGGTCCTCGACGCCAGCGGGTCCGAGGACTTTCGGGGGCTCCGCCCCACCGCGACCCGCATCGGGAAGGCCAAGCGGGTCGACGACGCCATCGGTCGCTACGTCGTCTTCCTGAAGTCGATCCTCCAGAAGGACCTCTCGCTGGAGGGGCTGACCGTGGTGGTCGACTGTGCCAACGGCGCCGGCTACCACGTCGCCCCGGCGGTCTTCGAGGAGCTGGGGGCGAAGGTGGTCGCCCTGAACGTGACGCCGGACGGCAAGAACATCAACGATCGCTGCGGCGCGGTGCACCCGGAGGCGATGGCCAGGGCGGTGCTGCGCCACAAGGCCCACCTCGGGATCGCGCTGGACGGCGACGCCGACCGGGCGATCCTCGCCGACGAGAAGGGGCGCGTCGTCGATGGTGACGCGATCATGGCCCTCGTCGGCCGAGACCTCCACCGGCGCAAGGAGCTCGCCAAGGGGACCGTGGTCGCCACGGTCATGAGCAACCTCGGGCTGGAGCGCTCGCTGGCCAAGGTCGGCGCGAAGGTCGTCCGGACCGCGGTGGGCGACCGCTACGTGGTCGAGGAGATGCGGCGGAGCGGCTTCAACTTCGGCGGGGAGCAGTCGGGGCACCTGGTCTTCCTCGATCACGTGACGACCGGCGACGGCGTCGCCGCAGGGCTGAACGTCCTCGCGGTGATGGCGCGCGAGGGGCGTCCGCTGTCCGAGCTGGCGCGCTGCTTCGAGCCGGTCCCGCAGTCGCTCGTCAACGTCGCCGTCAAGCAGCGGCGCGTCCTCTCCGAGCTGCCCGGGGCGATGAAGGCGATCGCGGCGGTGGAGCGCGCGCTGGGAAAGGAAGGGCGCGTCCTCGTCCGCTTCTCCGGGACCGAGAACAAGGTCCGCGTGCTGGTCGAGGGCCCGGACGCAGGGAAGACTCGTGCGCACGCCGAGCGGATCGCGGGCGAGCTCCTCCGGGCCCTGGGATGACATGACGGGGCGCGGGCTGGCGCCTGCCCCGCCCGTCGCATAGATTCCGGCCATGCCCGCACGACTCGGAGTCAACGTCGACCACGTCGCCACGCTTCGCCAGGCGCGCCGGACCGAGTACCCGGATCCGGTGGCCGCCGCGATGCTGGCCGAGCTGGCTGGCGCCGACCAGATCACCATCCACCTCCGCGAGGATCGCCGCCACATCCAGGACCGCGACCTCGAGGTGATGCGCAAGACCGTCACGACCAGCCTGAACCTCGAGATGGCCGCCACGCCCGAGATGGTGAAGGTGGCCTGGGGGGTGAAGCCCGACACCGTGACGCTGGTCCCTGAGCGGCGCGAGGAGCTCACCACCGAGGGCGGGCTCGACGTCGTCGTGGGGCGCGAGGCGCTGCGCAAGGTGGTGAAGAACCTGCGCGACGCCGAGATCGAGGTCTCGCTCTTCATCGATCCCGACCTCGACCAGGTGAAGGCGGCCCACCGCGTCGAGGCCCAGGTCGTCGAGCTCCACACCGGGCGCTACTGCGACGCGCGGCTGGCCGTCGATCGGCGCAAGGAGTTCGGCCGGCTCGTCGACGCCTCCAAGGCGGCGGCGAAGCTGGGGCTCCGCGTCGCGGCGGGGCACGGCCTCAACTACCGCAACGTCCACCACGTCGCTGCCCTCCCAGAGATCGAGGAGCTGAACATCGGCCACGCCATCGTCGCGCGCGCGCTGCTCGTCGGGATGGAGCGGGCGGTCCGGGAGATGAAGGAGATCCTGCGGGACGCGGAGCGCCGCTGACCGCCGGTGCGCTGCCATGATCCTGGGGCTGGGCATGGACGTCGTCGAGATCGCCCGGATCGCGCGGATCCTCGCGGGTGATCCCGGCCGCGCCGAGCGGTTCCTCGCGCGCTGCTTCACGGCCGCCGAGCGGGGCTACTGCGACGCGAGGCAGGATCGCGCCGGGCGGTACGCCGCGCGCTTCGCCGCCAAGGAGGCGGCGGTGAAGGCCCTCGGCGCTCCGCCCGGTCTCTCCTGGACCGACGTCGAGGTCGAGCGCGGCGAGGGTGCACCCGCGCTCCGCCTCCACGGCGCGGCGCGCGAGGCCGCAGAGCGGCTCGGGGTGGCGCGCGTCCTGGTGACGCTGACCCACGACGCGGGGGTCGCCGCGGCGGCAGTGATCCTGGAGGGGGAGGCGGGGACGCCATGAGGATCGTCGGCTCGGCGGAGATGCGTGAGATCGATCGGACCGCCATCGAGGACTTCGGCGTCCCGTCCCTCACCCTGATGGACCGCGCCGGACGGGCGGTCGCCGAGGCCGCCGCCGCGCTGGCCGGGCCCAATGGGCGGGTCCTCCTGGTCTGCGGCGGCGGCAACAACGGCGGCGACGGCTACGTGGCGGCCAGGCTCCTGCGGGGCGCCGGCCGGGACGCGCGCGTGCTGGCGCTCGTGCCCGCGCAGCGGCTCTCGCGCGACGCGGCGGCGGTCCGGGAGCAGGCGGAGCGGGCCGGCGTACCCATCGACGAGGCGGGCGAGCTCGCGGAGCTCGACGCGGGGGTCGGCGACGTGGTGGTGGACGCCATCTTCGGCACCGGGCTCGCGCGCGCGCCGGAGGGAGCCTTCGCCTCCGCCATCGATCGGATCGAGGAGGCGCGCGTGGCGGGCGCTCGCGTCGTCGCAGTCGACGTCCCTTCGGGGCTCTCGGGCGACACCGGCCGACCGCTGGGAGCCTGCGTCCGCGCGGACCGGACGGTCACCTTCGGCTTCGCCAAGCGCGGGCTGCTGCTCCACCCCGGCCCGGAGTGGGCGGGCGACGTCGTGGTCGCCGACATCGGCCTCCCGCCGCAGGCCGCCGCCAGGGTCCCGGTGGGCTGCGAGCTGCTCACCGAGGTCGAGGCGCGCCTGCTCGTCCCTCCGCGGCGCCCGGACGCGCACAAGGGCGACGCGGGGAGGCTCCTGATCGTCGCTGGCGCTCCCGGGAAGACGGGCGCGGCTCACCTCGCGCTCTGCGGCGCGCTGCGCGGCGGCGTGGGGCTCGTGACCCTGGCGGCCCGCCCCGAGGTGCTCCCGTTCGCGCTGGCCGGGAGACCGGAGGCGATGAGCGTCGCGCTGCACGGTAACGGTCCGCTCGGGCGCGCGGATCTGCAGCCGCTCCTGGCGGCAGCGAGCGGCTGCGACGCGGTCGTGATCGGCCCGGGGATCCCCCGCGGGCCCGAGACCGGGGACCTCTTGAAGGCCTTCCTGGAGCGCGCCCGGCTTCCGTCCGTCATCGACGCGGATGGGCTGAACGCGATCGCCGACGACACGGCGTTCCTCAGGGAGCTCCAGGCGCCCGCCATCCTCACTCCTCACCCGGGCGAGATGGGGCGGCTGACCCGGCGCTCCGCGGCCGAGATCCAGGAGGATCGGATCGGCTTCGCGATCGAGGCGGCGCGCGGCTGGCGCTCGGTCGTCGTGCTCAAGGGAGCGAGGACGGTGGTCGCCGACGCAGAGGGGCCGGCGGCGGTCATCCCCACCGGGAATGCTGGGCTCGCCACCGGCGGCACCGGCGACGTGCTCGCCGGGCTCGTGGGGGCGCTGGTCGCAGGTGGGATCCGGCCGTCGTCCGCGGCTCGCGCAGCGGCGTGGATTCACGGCAGGGCAGGCGATCTCGCGGCCGCCCGCTTCGGCGAGCGCGGCCTGCTGGCGACCGACGTCGCCGAGGCGATCGGCGCGGTCTGGGTGGAGTGGAAGCGGTGACCGAGCGCTCGCGCCGCCAGGTCGTCACCCGCTCGGCTGGCGAGACCGCGGCGCTGGGAGCACGGCTCGGGCGCGCCCTCGCCGCGGGTGACTGTGTCGCCCTCGTGGGCGAGCTGGGGGCGGGGAAGACACAGCTCGTTCGGGGCGCCTGCCGGGGTGCCCGGGTGCCGGCGAGGGAGGTCAGCTCGCCGAGCTTCGCGATAGTGGCGACCTACGGCGGCCGGATCCCGATCCACCACGCCGACCTCTACCGCATCGGTGACCTGGACGAGCTCTACGCCACCGGCTTCTTCGACCTGGTCGGCGGCGCCGGGGCGATCCTCGTGGAGTGGGCCGACCGCGTCCCAGGGGCCCTCCCCGAGGAGCGGTTGACGGTCACGCTCCGGCACGACCCCGGCCACGACGACGTGCGAAGGATCGAACTGGACGGGGTGGGCGAGCGCCACGCGGCGCTGGCGGAGCGGCTCGGGAAGCCGCTCGCCGCCTCCGTCAGCCCGCCTCACGCGCGGAGGGCGCCGCGAGGCCGAAGGTGACGCCGGTGAGACGTTCGCTCACCTCCCAGAGCCGGGCCGCGACGGCCTCGTCCTTTGCGCGCGCGGAGATACGCGCGGGAGCAGGGGGCCCGCTCAGCTCGAAGAAGCGGGACGGGCCCCAGTAGCTGCCGCTGATGGCGGAGGGATCCGTCGCGGCACGGAGCGTCGGGAGCGCGCCGCCTTCTGGTCTCATCCCGAAGAGGGGGCTGAAGAGCCGCATCATGAAGGCCGTGCGCTGCAGGTCGGTAGCGGTCCAGCCCGGGTGGGCGGCGGTAACGCGAACGTCCGATCGCGCCGCCGAGAGCCTGCGGTGGAGCTCCAGCGCGAACAGCTGGTTGGCGAGCTTGCTCTGGCCGTAGGCGCCCCACGCGCGGTACGGGCGGCGCTCCCAGCCCTCCGGGCGCGCGACGCTCGCGTCGCTCGACCTCGGCCGTCTCGAGGCCGATGCCGGTGTTCGCGCCGGTGACGATTGCCGTACGGCCGCTCTGGTCGGGGATGTCGTCGAAGGTCCAGGGGGTCATGGGTCTCTCCGTGTAGATGTATCCCAACTTGACAGCAACAGCCCATACTGTCAAACATGTCTAATGATGGACGATCCCGTCTACGACGGAGAGACCGCCCCGGACCCGCGCCGATGCAAGCTGCTGGACGCGGCCGTCGCCGTCTTCACGAGGTTCGGCTTCCGAAAGACCTCCATGGACGAGGTGGCGCGGGCGGCTGGCGTGTCACGGCAGGGGCTCTACCTTCACTTCACCGCCAAGGAGGAGCTCTTCCGCTCCGCGGTGGAGCATGCACTCTCCACCGCGCTCGGCGCGGCGATGGGGCGCCTCGGTGACGGCTCGGCCTCGCTCGAGGCGCGGCTCGTCGGCGCCTTCGATGAGTGGGTCGGCCGGTATGCCGGCACGATGGGGGCGGGGGCGTCGGATCTGATGGAGGCGAGCGGCGCGCTGCTTGGCGCGATGCTGGCAGAGCATGAGGAGCGCTTCCTCGAGGCTGTCTCGAAGGTGATCCGGGCCTCGGGCCTGACGCCAGCCCACAAGGCGGCGGGGCTTACGGCCCGGCAGCTCTCCGAGACGCTCAACGCGACCGCGCGAGGGCTGAAATATCGCGTCGCCTCCCGTGACGCGTTCGGCAAGGGGATGACCGTCGCGGTCCGGGCGGTCTTCGCCCCGCTTCTGGTGAAGCCGTGAGCGGCGACGGTAAACGCAATCTGCGCAGGCTCGCCCGCTGGGCGGCCGCGCTGGGAGTCATCGTCATGGCAGGCACCTTCGCGAACGGCTGCGCCTCCTTCGGACGCAGCCCCGACGCCGCACGGCGCGCGCGGTTCGAGCGCTCGCCTCAGTGGAGGGACGGACGCTTCGAGAACCCGCAGCCGCTCGAGAACGACATGCTGGGCGCGGCGACCGGGTTCCTCCGGGCCAGCCCGCACCGGAACCCGGCGCAGCCGGTCCCTGCGGCGCGCGTCGATCCAGCCCTCTTCCGTACGCCGCCGGCGTCGGGGCTGCGGGTCACGTGGCTGGGCCACTCCTCGTACCTCGTCGAGATCGACGGCCACACCATCCTCACCGACCCGGTGTGGGGAGAGCGATCCTCGCCGTTCGCCTGGATGGGGCCGAGGCGCTGGTACGCCCCCCCGCTCGCGCTCGCCGACCTGCCCGCGCTGGACGCGATCGTCATCTCGCACGACCACTACGATCACCTCGATCGCGCGACCATCGTCGCCATGAAGGACCTGCAGACCACCTTCATCGTGCCGCTCGGCGTCGGCTCGCACCTGGTGTACTGGGGCATCCCCGAGGCGCGCATCGTCGAGCTCGACTGGTGGGAGAGGGCCCGCGTCGGCGGGCTGGACGTCGTCGCCACGCCCGCCCGCCACGCCTCCGGCCGGGCCTTCGCTCGCAACTCGACGCTCTGGTCCGGCTTCGCGCTCGTGGGGACGGCGCACCGGGCATACTACTCGGGGGACACGGGGCTCTTCCCCGGCCTCGGCGAGATCGGGACGCGGCTCGGCCCCTTCGACGTCACGATGATCGAGGCGGGCGCCTACGGTCGCTGGTGGCCCGACTGGCACCTCGGGCCGGAGCAGGCGGTCGTCGCCCACCGGCTGGTCCGCGGGCGCGTTATGCTGCCCGCGCACTGGGGGCTCTTCAACCTCGCCTTCCACGGCTGGACCGAGCCGATCGAGCGGACGCTGGTCGCCGCCCGCAAGGGCGCGGTGGCCGTCGCGGTGCCCAGGCCGGGGGAGAGCATCGAGCCGGCGGCGCCCCCGGCGCTCGTGCGCTGGTGGCCGGACCTGCCGGGACACACTGCAGAGCAGGACCCGATCGTCGCGACGAAGATGGGTGGGACTCCCACCCTCTGAGAGGGTGCGCGGCCGGCTCCGGGTCGGCGCGCGTGATCCACGTCACCCTGATTTGTTCAGATCGAACGTCCCGGGCCGTGCGTTACTCACGGCTCGAAGGAGATCCAACATGCGCCTGCCCGTCCTCGCGACCCTCGCCCTCGCCACCTCCCTCCTCCCGTCCGCGGCGCTCTCCGCCACGGACGTGAAGGCCACCTCCCGCATCGACGGCGTCACCGTCTACCGGTCGAGCGCTCGCATCGGGCGCGTCGCGCGCGCCGAGCTCCCCGCCGGGGACGTCAGGCTCCTGATCGAGGGGCTCCCCGTCGGCCTGACCGACGACTCGGTCAGGGTGGAGGGGCAGGGCTCCGGCAAGGGGAAGATCTGGGGGGTCAGCGTCGAGGCGATCACGCGCGCGGAGGTCGTGGACGCCGCCGCCCGGGAGGCCGAGGAGCGGGTGGAGAAGCTGCAGCTCGACGACCGCGCGCTCGAGGACCAGGCGAAGGTGGCCGAGGCGCGGCGGAAGTTCGTCGAGTCGCTGCGCTCGACCTACTCCGAGGAGCGGGCGAAGAACCTCGCGGTCCGCGGGGTGACGGCGAAGGAGTGGGCCGATCTGGCCGGCTTCGTCGACTCCCAGCTCGCGACCGCCGCGGCCGAGCTCCGCAAGGTGGACACCTCGCGCCGTGAGCTGGCGCGCCGGATCGCCGCCGCGCGGGCCGACCTGGAGAAGCTGCGGGCCAAGCGGAGCGAGACGACCAAGACCATCGCGGTGGAGCTGACGACCGAGCGGTCCGGCAGCTTCGAGGTGGCCGTGTCCTACGTCGTGGGCGCGGCGAGCTGGCGGCCGGTCTGGGACGCGCGGCTCGACGCCGACGCGGGGGCGATGGAGCTGGCGCTGCGCGCCGAGATCACGCAGCAGTCGGGCGAGGACTGGAAGGACGTGAAGCTCGCGGTCTCCACCGCCGAGCCCGGGCGCGGGCTCTACGTGCCGACGCTCGACTCGCGCTGGCTCACTGGCGCGCCGCCGCCGCAGGTCTACCGCGCCAAGGCGGCGCGGGGCATGCCGGCGTCGGCGCCGTCGATGATGGCCCGCGCCGAGGAGGCCCGCCCGATGGCGGTCGCCAGAGAGGAGGAGTCGTACGACCTCGAGGCGCCGTCGGCCACGGCGGAGCAGGGGCTCCTCGCCGCCACCTTCACCACGCCGCGGCGCGAGACGGTGGACGGGTCGGGGAAGGCCCGGAGCGTCGCGCTCAGCCGCTTCCCGCTGAAGGCGAAGATCGCGCGCGTCACGGCGCCCAGGATCGATCCGTCGGTGTTCCTCACCGCGAAGGCGGTCAACGAGACGGGGCTCCCGCTGCTGGGCGGGGAGGCGGGCGTCTACGTGGGCGACGAGTTCGTCGGCCGCGCGCCGCTGCCGGAGACGCCGCCCGGTGGCGAGCTGGAGCTGGCCTTCGGCGCCGACGGGCGCGTCGAGGTCGAGCGGCGCGTGCTGGAGCGGAAGCACGAGACGGCGGGCATCGTCTCGAAGGACGAGATCTTCCGATACCGCGTCCGCGTCTCGCTCAAGAACCGGTACGCGACGCCGATCGACGTCCGGCTCCTCGATCTCGTCCCCGTCTCGCGCGACGAGAAGATCCAGGTGAAGCTGCTGGAAGGCACGACCGCGGCCACCCGCGAGGACCCCGAGCGCCCCGGCGTGAAGATCTGGGAGCTGAAGCTGGCCGCCCGCGAGGAGCGGGCGATCGAGCTGCGCTACGAGGTCCGCTACCCGCGCGGCTTCCCGATCCAGGGGTTGGAGTAGCGGGGAGGGCTGAGTAGACTCCCGCGCTTCATGAACGATCGGACCTTCATCGCGCTGCTGGGCGCCGTACCGAAGAACCTGCTCTCCCGCCTCGCGGGCTCGCTGACCCGCTGGGCGGCCCCGCGCGGGCTCCTCGACTGGGCCATCGCGGGCTTCGCGGGGCGCTACGGGATCGACCTCACCGAGTGCGATCCGCCGGCCTCCTTCCGCACCTTCGGCGAGTTCTTCGCGCGGCCGCTCAAGCCTGGCCGCCGCCCGATCGCTCCCGGCGAGGAGGTGGCGGTCTCGCCGGTGGACGCCGTGGTCTCCGAGACCGGCATCGCGGCGTCGGGCCGGCTCGTGCAGGCGAAGGGGATCGACTACACGGTCGGCGCGCTGCTCGGGGACTACGAGGTGGCGGGGCGCTTCGAGGGTGGCGCCTGGGCGACCCTCTACCTCTCGCCGCGGGACTATCACCGGATCCACGCCCCGCTCTCCGGGCGCGTCACCGGCTGGCGCTACGTCCCGGGCCGGCTCTGGCCAGTGAACGCCGCCTCGGTGAGGACCGTCCCGGCGCTCTTCGCCGTCAACGAGCGGCTGGTGGTCCACCTGGACACGCCGCTCGGGGCCTGCGCGCTCGTCGCGGTGGGGGCGACCATCGTCGGCCGGGTGAGGGCGAGCTTCGATCCTTCGGTGCCGCCCACCAACCTCCCGGGCGCGGTGATGCAATACGGCGCTTACGCCGATCCGATCCCCGTCGAGAAGGGGGCGGAGCTAGGCGCCTTCGAGATGGGCTCCACCGTGATCCTCCTCTTCGAGCCGGGGCGCGCGGCGCTGCGGCTCGCGCCGGGGCAGCGGGTGCGCGTGGGGGAGCCGATCGGCGGGAAGGTTTGACCCCCCCGGGTCCCTTCGACTAGAACCGGCCCCCGTGAAGATCAATGGCGTCAAGGGGATGAACGACGTCCTGCCGGGCGACGTCGGCCGCTGGCAGGAGATGGAGAGCACCGCGCGCGAGGTGTTCGCGCTCTACGGCTACCGCGAGGTGCGCACGCCGGTGGTCGAGCACCATTCCCTCTTCGCCCGCGGCGTCGGCGAGGCGACGGACATCGTCAACAAGGAGATGTACGTCTTCGAGGACAAGGGGGAGGAGATGCTCTGCCTCCGCCCCGAGGGGACGGCCGGGACCGTCCGCGCCTTCATCGAGCACGGCGCGCACGTCGAGGGGCCGCAGAAGTGGTTCTACATGGGCCCCATGTTCCGGCGCGAGCGGCCGCAGAAGGGGCGCTACCGCCAGTTCCACCAGATCGGGTGCGAGGCCTTCGGCATCGCCGAGCCGGCGATCGACGCGGAGCAGATCGCGCTCCTCGACGACTACTTCGCGCGGCTGGGCGTGAAGGCGCAGCTCAAGCTCAACACCGTCGGAGACGCCGGCTGCCGGCCCGCCTACCTCGCGGAGCTGAAGGGCTGGCTCGAAGGACGGAAGAAGGAGCTCTGCTCGGACTGCAACGAGCGGATCGAGCGGAACCCGCTGCGCGTGCTCGATTGCAAGGTCCCGACCTGCCAGCCGGTCCTCGAGCAGGCACCGCGCCTGCTGGATCGGCTCTGCGACGGCTGCGCCGCGCACTTCGGCGCGGTGAAGGCCGGGCTCGACGCGCTCGGAGTCTCGTACGCGATCGACGGCCGGCTCGTCCGCGGCCTCGACTACTACGTCCGTACCGCCTTCGAGTTCACGAGCGACGCGCTCGGCTCCCAGTCGGCCGTCGCCGGCGGTGGCCGGTACGACCGGCTCGTGGAGACCCTGGGGGGCCCCGCCACGCCGGGGATCGGGTTCGCCCTGGGAGAGGAGCGGCTCTCGCTCATCATGGAGAAGGGCGGCAGGGCCGCGCCGGAGCGCCGCCCGGTCGTCTTCTTCGTCTCGGCCGACGCCGAGGGGGCGAGGGCGTCGCTGACGCTCGCGTCCCGGCTCAGGAAGGCCGGGGTCGCGTGCGACCTCGACGCCCGGGGCGGCAAGCTGCCGAGGCAGTTCAAGCAGGCCGAGCGCGTCCGGGCCCGGTGGGCCCTCGTGCTCGGCGGGGCCGAGGTTGCCTCTGGCCAGGCGAAGCTGAAGGACATGAATACGCGGGAGGAGACTCCCGTCGCGCTCTCGGAGCTGGTCGAGCGGGTCAAGCCGGTCGGGTGAGACGGTGGCGCGCGAGGAATCCTCCTCGCCTCGCCCCTCAGCCTCTCAGTGACGTTGGACCGTGGGATCCCGCCTAGGGCTCCCCTGTGTGAGGATCGAAGAATGCGCTACGTGGTGATCGCTCTCTGTGCAGCCCTGGCTCTCCCCGCCGTGGCCGACGAGGAGATCGCGCTGGGGCTCCCCGCGCCGGCCTTCTCGCTCCGCACGCTGAACCCCGAGGCGGCCGGGACCGGGTGGCTCGCCCTGGACAAGTTCGCGGGCGAGGAGCCCGAGGACGAAGGGTCGAAGCTGGTCGTCCTCTCGTTCTTCGCCTCGTGGTGCGGCCCCTGCAAGAAGGAGATGCCGTTCCTGGTGCAGCTCGACTCCATGTACAGGGCGCAGGGGCTCCGGATCATCGGCGTCTGCATCGACGGCGAGGAGCCTGGGATCTCGACCGCCAAGAAGATGATCGCCGAGAACAAGGTCGGCTACCCGGTGGTCTCGGACCGGTTCAACTTCCTCGCCCGGCGCTACCTGGGCGAGAGCGCGCCGCTGCCGTCGGTCTTCCTCGTCCGGCGCGACGGCACCATCGCGCGGATCGAGCGGGGCTACTCGAAGGACGTCGGCGCCCTCCTGCTCGCGTCGATCCAGCAGGAGCTCGGGCTCAAGGTCGCGCCGGTGGTCGCCGATCCCGCCGGGGCGAAGGCGAGCGACACCAGGGCGGCGAAGCCGCTCGCGAAGGCCGGCGCCAAGCCGGCCACGTCGAAGCGGGCGACGACGTCCGCCGCGACGCCTCCTCCGCCGTAGCCTGGGGCGGCCCACCGCATGGCGCCGCCCCCCCGCATCGTCGTAGTCGCGGGCCCTACCGCCTCGGGCAAGACGGCGCTCGCCGTGGCGCTCGCCCGCCGGCTGGGCGGCGAGGTGGTCAGCGCAGATTCACAGCAGCTCTATCGCGGGCTCGACGTCGGGACGGCCAAGCCGACCGCGGAGGAGCGCGCCGCGGTCCCGCACCACCTGCTCGACGTGGCCGATCCCGGGGACGGGTGGGACGCCGCGCGCTTCGTCCGTGCGGCCGACGAGGCGATCGCCGGGATCGCCGCGCGAGGGCGCGTCCCGCTCGTGGTCGGCGGAACCGGGCTCTACATCCGGGCGCTGCTGCACGGCGTGGTCGAGGCTCCGGGGAGGGACCCCGAGCTCCGCGCCAGGCTGGAGGAGGAAGCCCGGAGAGACGGCCGGCCGGCGGTGCACGCGCGGCTGGCGGCGATCGACCCCGAGGCTGCGGCGCGGATCCTGCCCAACGATCTGGTCCGGATCACGAGGGCGCTGGAGATGGCGGCCTCCGGCCGCACGCAGTCGGAGCGCTTCCGGGAGCACGCCTTCGCCCCCGACAGATACTCGGCGAGGATCTTCGCCCTCGATCCCCCCAGGGAGGAGCTTCATCGGCGGATCGACGCCCGGGTGGAGGCGATGTTCGCGGGAGGGCTGCTGGAGGAGGCGCGCGCGCTCGCCGAGCGCTTCGGGGAGCGGCTTCCCGCGAAGCTCCCCATCGGCTACGCGGCTGCCATCGCCGTCGTGCTGGGGGGCTGCCCCCTGCCAGACGCGATCCGCCGGGTCCAGGCCGAGACCCGCCAGTACGCGCGCCGTCAGGTGATGTGGCTTCGGCGGGAGCGCGGGGTGGAATGGGTCCCTCCTCCGTGGGACCTGGAGGCCTTGGCGCAGCGCGTCATGGCGCTTTGACTGCAGACGCCCGATCGGCTGATGGCGTGCTATAAGGCGCCGTGGCCAAGACCAAGTACGCACTCGACTTCGAGAAGCCGATCCTCGCCCTAGAGGACAAGATTGCGGAGCTGAAGGAACTCTCCGGCGGTGCCCGGATCGACTTCTCGGAGGAGATCCAGAAGCTCGAGAAGAAGGCCCGGAAGCTCCAGACCGAGATCTTCAGCGACCTCGGCCGCTGGCAGGTGGTGCAGCTAGCCCGCCACCCCGCGCGCCCATACACCCTCGACTATCTCGCCGAGCTCTTCACCGACTTCTTCGAGATCGAAGGGGACCGGCGGTTCGCCGCCGACCGCGCGATCGTCTGCGGCTTCGCCCGCTTCGACGGTCAGCCGGTGGTCGTCGTCGGGCACCAGAAGGGGCGGACGACGAAGGAGAACATGCTGCGCAACTTCGGCATGCCCCGTCCCGAGGGGTACCGCAAGGCGCGCCGGATGTTCGACCTCGCCAACCGCTTCCGGCTGCCGATCATCACGCTGATCGACACCCCCGGCGCCTATCCCGGCATCGGCGCCGAGGAGCGCGGCCAGGCCGAGGCGATCGCCGTCAACCTCGAGGTGATGTCCTCGCTCGAGGTCCCGGTCATCGCGGTGGTCATCGGCGAAGGTGGCTCCGGCGGCGCGCTCGCGCTCGGCGTCGCGAACCGGCTCCTGATGCTCGAGAACTCGATCTACTCCGTCATCTCGCCGGAGAGCTGCAGCGCCATCCTCTACCGCGACCCGACGAAGGCGCAGAAGTCCGCTGACGCCCTCAAGCTCACGGCCAAGGATCTCGCAGGCTTCGGGATCACCGACGAGCTGATCACCGAGTCGCCGGGCGGCGCCCACCGCGATCCCTCGTTCACCGCCAAGAACGTCGGCGACGCCATCCGGCGCCACCTCGCGGCGCTCAAGCAGCTCTCCCCCGAGCAGCTCGTGACCGATCGCTACAGGAAGTTCCGGGCGATGGGCGTCTTCACCAGCGAAGAGTAGGGGACGTGCCGTCCCCTCGCCGCCCCTTCATCGTCGCGATCGACGGGCCGGCCGGCGCGGGCAAGAGCACCGCCTCGCGGCTGCTCGCCTTCCGGCTCGGCTTCGCCCTCGTCGACACCGGCGCGATCTACCGGACCGTCGCCCTCGCGGCGACGCGTCTCGGGGTCGCGCTGGATGACGACGCCGGGCTGGAGTCGATCCTCCCGAACGTCGACATCCACTTCGCGGCGCCGGCGGCCGGAGGCTCCGGTCAGCGGGTGCTGCTCGGAGTCGAGGACGTCTCGGCGCTCATCCGGACGCCCGCCATCTCCGCTGGAGCCAGCAAGGTCTCGGCGCGCCCGGTGGTCCGCGCCGGGCTCCTCGAGCTGCAGCGGCGGCTCGCCGCCGCGCCGGAGAACCGCGGCGCCGTCCTCGAGGGGCGCGACATCGGCACCGTCGTGTTCCCGGACGCAGACGCCAAGTTCTTCGTCACCGCCAGCGCCGAGGAGCGCGCGCGGCGCCGCTACGCCGAGCTGCTCTCGAAGGGCGACGCCTCCACGTTCGAGCAGGTGCTCGCCGATCAGCGCGCCCGTGACAAGGCCGACAGCGAGCGCGAGATCGCGCCGCTCAAGCCCGCGGCGGACGCCCTGATCATCGACACCAGCGGGACGCCGATCGACGCCGTGGTCGATCGCCTCGTCCGCGAAGTCCGCGAGGTCGAGGGGCGGGCGAGGGGCCGAAGCTGATGGACCCCGAGCGCCAGTACGGAGCTCGCGAGTGCGGCAGCTGCCGGCTCTGGCGCCCCATCCTCGAAGACGCTCGCGGCCCGGTCGGCCCCTGCCGGCTCCACGTCCGCACGGGAGACTTCCCCGGGACCGCCCCCGCCTGCGATCGGCGGCTCGCCCGGGACGAGGCGGTGCCGCACGCAGCGCCGCCAGAGCCGACCCGCCGCCGCGCCGTCACCGTCTCGCCCCATGGGCCCGTGCTGGTCCGCCAGGGAGCGTCGGCACCGGTCCGAACCCAGACGCCGATCCCCGAGGAGATCCTCGACATGACCCGAGAAGAGCTGGCCGACCTGCTCCGCGAGCTGATCCGCGAGGAGTCCGCCCCCGTCGCCATCGCCGGCAAGTGGGAGGGCGGAACCGTCGTCCTGAAGCCCCACGATCCGGCGCTCCAGGCGAAGGAGATCCCCATCGACGGGCTCCTCCACAAGGTCGTGATGATCCGGGACCGGCTCCGCGTGCTGGAGGCGAAGCTGAACGGCCACGAGAAGCTCTCCGACGCCGACAAGGTCGAGCTGCAGGGGTACGTCACCAAGTGCTACGGGTCGCTCACGACCTTCAACGTCCTCTTCCGCGACGAGAAGGATCGCTTCGTCGGCGAGAAGGGCGATCGGTAGCATGGGTTGCCCCGGGACCCGGCGCTGGGTAAGTGAGGGATTGGACTCCCGATGGAAGTGAAGATCGCCAAGACCGCCGGCTTCTGCTGGGGCGTGCGCCGCACCGTCGACAAGGTCATGGAGGTCGCCGACCGCGCCGCAGGTCCGGTGGTCACGCTCGGCCCGATCATCCACAACCCCCAGGCCGTCTCGCAGATGCGCGAGAAGGGGGTCGTGACGGTCAACCTCGTCTCCGAGGTGGCGGACGGGACCACCGTCGTCGTCCGCACGCACGGGGCCGTCCGGCACGAGGTGGACGCGGCGCGCGCCCGGAAGCTCACCCTGGTCGACGGCACCTGCCCGTACGTGAAGTACCCGCAGGCGATGGCCCAGCGCCTGTCGCGCGAGGGGTACCACGTCGTGATCGTCGGCGACGCCAACCACGCGGAGGTGAAGGGGGTCGTCTCGTACTGCGAGGGGCCCTACAGCGTGGTGAAGCCCGGCGCGGAGATCCCCGAGATCAAGGCCAAGAAGGTGGCGGTGGTCGCCCAGACGACCTGCATCGGCGCCGACTTCCAGCGGGTCGTCGCGGTGCTCGCCCTGAACCACCGCGAGGTCCGGGTCATCAACACCATCTGCTCCGACACCGAGGAGCGGCAGCAGGACGCGCGCGCGCTCGCCCGCGAGGTCGACGCGGTCGTGGTGGTCGGCGGGAAGAACAGCGCCAACACGCGCCACCTCGCCGAGATCTGCCGTGAGATCCAGCCGCGCACCTGGCACGTCGAGACGGAGGAGGAGCTGCAGCCCTCCTGGTTCACCGGCTGCCACGTCGTGGGGCTCTCGGCCGGGGCCTCCACTCCGGACTGGCTCGTCCAGGGGGTCGCCGGCTGGCTGAGGACGCTCACCTGACCCGTCCTGCACCCCCGGGCCGCTTGACGCAGCGATCTCGCTTGTGTAGCGTCCGCGCTTCTCTAATAGGTAGGCTCGGGTAACATGCCCAGGCCCGGTCGCAGCCTCCAATCCCCGAGGCGGCGCGACGCGAATCGAACCAGGGGGCAGCACCGGTCTCGCCGGCACCGAACGCGCAGCGCCCGCCGCCGGCGGAATCCCAAAGGTTGGTCTTCACATAATGGAGAATCAGACTTCTCGTACGCCCGAGGGCGAGGTCGAAGACTTTGCGGCGATGTTCGCCGAGAGCGAGGCGAAGGCAGGCCCGGTCGAAGAGGGCAAGGTCGTCTCAGGCACCGTGATCCAGGTCGCCAAGGACTTCGTCGTCATCGACATCGGCTACAAGTCCGAAGGGCAGGTCCCCCTCAACGAGTTCATCCCGGCACCCGGCGGCGAGCCGCAGGTGAAGGTCGGTGACCGCGTCGAGGTCCTCGTCGAGTCCCGGGAGAACGACACCGGGATGGTGGTCCTCTCCAAGGAGAAGGCCGACAAGATGCGGATCTGGGACGAGATCTCGGCCGCGTGCGAGCGCGACGAGCTCGTCGAAGGGATCATCGTCGGCCGCGTCAAGGGCGGCCTCTCCGTCGACATCGGCGTGAAGGCCTTCCTCCCCGGCTCGCAGGTCGACATCCGCCCCGTGCGGAACCTCGACAAGCTGATCGGCGAGAAGTTCAAGTTCAAGGTCATCAAGTTCAACAAGAAGCGGGGCAACATCGTCCTCTCCCGCCGCGTGCTGCTCGAGAAGGAGCGCGAGGAGCTCAAGAAGGAGACCCTCAAGAACCTGAAGGAGGGGGCGATCCTCAAGGGCGTGGTCAAGAACCTCACCGACTACGGTGCGTTCATCGACCTCGGCGGCATCGACGGCCTGCTCCACGTCACCGACATGTCCTGGGGCCGCATCGGCCACCCGAGCGAGATGTTCGAGGTGGGCCAGGAGGTCCGGGTCGTCGTCCTCAAGTTCGACCCGGCCACCGAGCGCGTCAGCCTGGGGCTCAAGCAGATCCAGGAGGATCCGTGGCACCGCGCCGACGAGAAGTACCCGATCGGCACGCGCGTCAAGGGCAAGGTCGTCAGCCTCACGGACTACGGCGCGTTCATCGAGCTCGAGCAGGGCGTCGAGGGGCTCGTCCACGTCTCCGAGATGAGCTGGACGAAGCGGGTCAAGCACCCCTCGAAGCTCGTCAACCAGGGTGACGCGGTCGAGGCGGTCGTCCTCGACATCGACCCGAAGGCCAAGCGGATCAGCCTCGGCATGAAGCAGATCGAGGCCAACCCGTGGACGCTGCTCGAGGACAAGTACCCGATCGGCTCGGTCATCCGCGGCGAGGTCCGCAACGTCACCGACTTCGGCATCTTCGTCGGCGTCGAGGAGGGGATCGACGGCCTCGTGCACGTCTCCGACATCTCCTGGACCGAGCGGATCAAGCACCCGGGCGAGAAGTTCAAGAAGGGTGACGTGGTCGAGGCGGTCGTCCTCAACATCGACGTCGAGAACGAGCGGTTCAGCCTCGGCATCAAGCAGCTCGCGTCCGATCCGTGGACCACGCTGGCCGAGCGCCACCCGGTCGGCTCCAAGGTCAAGGGCAAGGTCACGAAGGTCACCGACTTCGGCGCCTTCGTCGAGCTCGAGCCCGGCATCGAGGGGCTCGTCCACGTCTCCGAGATGAAGGACGAGCGCGTCGAGAACCCCCGCGACGTGGTGAAGGAAGGCGACGAGATCGAGATCAAGGTCATCGACATGGACCTGCAGGAGCGGAAGGTCGCGCTCTCGATCAAGGCGCTCAACCGCGACGGCGGCGAGGACGACTACCGCGAGTACCTGCGCAAGCAGGGCGACGGCCGCGCCCGGCTGGGCGACCTCATGGAGAAGTTCAACCGCCGCAAGTAGCAGGGCGGAAAGAGGCTTCACCAGGGAGCGGCTCGCGGCGACGCGGGCCGCTCTCGCATTTTGGGCGCCTGCGTGGTTTCCTTTCGCGCATGGAACCGAACGATCCCAACGAGCCGCTGCCCACCACCCCGGTCGGACCGGGCGCCGGAGCGCCCGAGGCGCCGCGCCCGCCGGTCGCGCAGCCCGGTGCGCAGGGGACGCCGCCGGGTGCCGGCGCTACGGCGTGGGGAGCGCCGCAGCCGTCCCCCTGGGGCGCCGCCGGCTGGGGCCCACCGCCCCCCTGGATGCCGCCGCCCGCTGCCGCCGAGGCGCGACCGGCTCGCGCTGGCGATCGTGGCCTTCATCTTCGGCGGGATCTTCCTGGTGTTCTTCGGCTTCCTCTTCCTCGCCTACAGCGCGGTGAAGGGGGACTCGGTGCACATCGGCTCCGGCCCGCGGATCGGCATCGTGGAGGTGAAGGGGCCGATCGGGATGGGCGACGGAGGCGTCGACTCGGAGCGCGTGCTGAAGCACCTGCGCCGCTTCGAGCGGGACACGAGCATCAAGGCGATCGTCGTCCGGATCGACTCCCCGGGCGGCGCCGTCGCGCCGAGCCAGGAGATCTTCGACGAGCTGAGGAAGGTCGCGGCGAAGAAGACGGTGGTCTGCTCGATGGCGAACGTCGCGGCGTCGGGCGGCTTCTACATCGCCATGGGCTGCCCCAAGGGGAACGTCATGGCGGAGCCCGGCACCATCACCGGCTCCATCGGCGTGATCAGCCAGTTCCCGAACCTGAGCAAGATCGCCCAGCGGTACGACTTCAAGATGGAGGTCGTGAAGAGCGGGGCGCTCAAGGACGCGGGCAACCCGTTCCGCGACATGACGCCGGAGGACCGGGTCTACTGGCAGGGGCTGATCGACCGGATCTACGGCCAGTTCCTCGGCGCGGTGGTCCTCTCCCGCGAGCTGCCGGAGGCGAAGGTGAAGCGCGTCGCCGACGGGAGGGTCATCACCGGGGCCGAGGCGCTCGAGGCGGGGCTCGTCGATCACCTGGGGAACTTCTACGCCGCGGTCGATCAGGCGATGGAGAAGGCCAAGGTGAAGGGCGAGCCGGAGCTGGTCTACCCGGCCGACGACCGCGCCCGCTTCCTCGAGGAGATCATGGGCGGGATGGCCGGCGCGGCAGCGCGCGCGGTCAAGGCGGAGCTGGCGTCCGGGGTCGCCGAGGCGGGCGGGCCGGGGCTCTACCTCCTCCCCCGTTAGGAGACCGCGTGGACACCCCCCTCTGGGCGCCCTGGCGGATGGAGTTCATCCGCGCTCCGAAGCCGGACGGCTGCATCTTCTGCAACTTCCCGGCGCAGCCCCCGGCGAACGACCGCCAGAACCTGATCGTCCATCGCTCGGAGCGCTCGTTCACGATCCTCAACCGCTTCCCGTACAACGCCGGCCACCTGATGGTGATCCCGCGCGCCCACGTCGCCGACTTCGCGCGGCTGGAGCGTGACGAGATGTTCGACCTGCACGACGAGCTACGCCGGGCCGTCGAGGTGCTGAAGCGCGTCGCCGCGCCGGACGGGCTCAACGTCGGGATGAACCTCGGGAAGTCCGCCGGCGCGGGCATCGAAGACCACATGCACTACCACGTGGTCCCGCGCTGGGCCGGCGACAACAACTTCATGCCCGTCCTCGCCGACGTCCGCGTCATCGTCGAGCACCTCGACGAGACGTGGGCGCAGATCCAGGCGGGGTTCGCGGCGCTGTAACCATGAACCGACGTACTGTCCGGGTGCTCTTGCTGACGGTTGTCTCGCCGGCAGGTGCGCTGTTCTTCGGGGCAATGTCCAGTTATGTGCATTGGTCATTCGCTCCGATGATGTTCGCATGGGCGTTTGGCGCCAATCGATGGGCTGCGAGCTTGAAGTGCCCGAAGTGTGGGGCTTGCCTCCGAGGGCGCGAATGGATCCTTGGTTGGGAACATCCAGTACCGGCTCGAACGTGCTGGCATTGCGGTCATGACTTCGGAAGGCCCCGGAAGGCCCCGCCCGAAGGCCCAAGGCCCCGCCCGAAGGGGTAGGCGTGGACCAGGATCCCGTAACGCTTGGCCGCGAGCGCGAGCGCGTACAGGAAGATCCTTGAGACCGGTCGAAGCCGACCCGTTCGCGGCACGAGCCATAGTTCGCGGAACGCTCCTCTCGGGCGGGTCGCAGGTCGCACCGTTGCGCCTGAACTCTGCGAGCACTTACAATGCAACGCATGGCACGTGCACATGCGAAGACCGGCGACATCACCATCCGCATGGATCCCGAGACCCGAGCGAAGATCGATCAGCTCGCCAGGCGCAAGGGGCTCGCAACCGGTCAGCTCCTGCGGACCCTCGGGCTCGAGACGGCCGAGAGGTACGAAGCGGCCGATAGGCTGCGTCGCGCGCTCGACGAAATGGACGACGACGACGCTGCCGCACCGACGACGAAGCGGCGCCGGGCGGAGCGCCGCAAGTGAAGGTGCTCGACGCCTCCGTCATCATCGCCGCGCAGCGGGGGAACCAGGACGCGCGAGACGTCCTGGCCAGGCTCCAACAGGAGCCGGAGGCCGTCATCCTCCCGACGATTGCCCTCCTCGAGGTGCGTGCCGGCTCGCGCGTCGCCCGGAAGTGGCAGGTCCACCTTGCGGACCTGCAATCGGCCTTCGAGGTCGTCCCGCTCGACGAGGACGCCGCCCGTCTGGGGGGACGCGTCGCGCGGCAGCTCGCCCGCCAGGGCAAGAAGCTCCACTCGGCCGACGCCGCGGTCGTCGGGTGCGGCGCGCTGCGCGGCGCCACCGTCATCGTCACCGCAGACCGGGATTTCGATCACCTTCACAACATGATCGTCGGCACGACGCATAAGGTGAAGTTCACCGTCGAGCGCGTCGCGCCGAAGTAGCCTCCGCCTCACCGGTCGCTGAACGCGTCCAGTCCCGTCCACCGGAGCCCGGGCGCCCCCCCCCGCCCTCGCGCTTGCGCCCTTCGACCGCGCCGGGTATTTGTCGCGCCCCATGATCCGAGACAGCGTCGTCGACATCTTCCGCCGTGCGCTCGCAAAGGGGGCAGGCGACGGGCTCTGGCCGGCCTCGGCCGCCGAGGTCGCCTTCTCCGTCGAGAGCCCGCGCGATCCGAAGCACGGCGACTTCGCCGTCAACGCGGCGATGATCCTGGCGAAGCCGCTCGGCAAGCCGCCGCGCGACCTGGCGCAGGTCATGGTCGGGCTGGTCCGCGCGGTCGACTCCGGCGGCGCGGTGGCCGCGCTCGAGATCGCCGGCCCCGGCTTCATCAACGTTCGGCTCGCCTCCGACGTCTGGTTCCGCTCGCTCGAGCGCGTCCTCGTCGAGGGGGAGGGGTACGGGCGCACGACGGTGGGGCAGGGGAAGAAGGTCATCGTCGAGTACGTCTCGGCCAACCCGACCGGCCCGATGCACGTCGGCCACGGCCGCAACGCGGTCACCGGCGACGGCGTGCAGAGCCTGCTCCGCTGGGCGGGCTTCGACGTCACCCGCGAGTACTACGTCAACGACTTCGGCGCGCAGGTCCAGACGCTCGCCCGCTCGGTCCACCTCCGCTACCAGGAGGCGCACGGTCGGCAGATCACGATGCCGCCCAAGAGCTACCCGGGCGAGTACGTCATGGAGATCGCCCAGGCCCTGAAGGCCGAGCTCGGCGACAGGTTCCTCGACGCGCCCGAGGCCGACTGGCTCACGCTCTTCCGGGACCGCGCCGTCCAGCACGTCCTCGGCCTCATCCGTGGCGACCTCGCCGCCATCAACATCGAGTTCGATCGCTGGTCCTCGGAGAAGGCGCTCTACGAGTCCGGCATCGTCGAGAAGTTCCTCGCCGAGATGACGGCGAAGGACCTCATCTACGTCGGGAAGCTGCCGCCGCCCAAGTCGAAGAAGGGGACGGCGCCGCCACCGGCGGTGGACGCGGACGCAGCCGCGGAAGGCATCACCGAGTCCGACGACCTGACGCTCTTTCGCTCCTCGAAGTTCGGCGACGAGGTGGATCGTCCGGTCAAGAAGGCCGACGGGACCGCCACCTACTTCTGCGCCGACATCGCCTACCACTGGGAGAAGCGGCAGCGGGCGGACCTCCTCGTCGACGTGCTCGGCGCGGACCACGGCGGCTACGTGCCGCGGCTGAAGGCGGCCCTCCAGGCGCTCGGCGGCTCGCGCGACGACCTGCACGTCGTCCTCATCCAGATGGTCAACCTCCTCCGGGGCGGCGAGTCGGTGAAGATGTCCAAGCGGGCGGGGACGCTCGTCTCGCTCCGCGAGGTCGTGGACGAGGTGGGGCGCGACGCGACCCGCTTCATCTTCCTGACCCGCCGGTCGGACGCGCCGCTCGACTTCGACGTCGACCTCGCGAAGAAGCAGACGCTCGACAACCCGGTCTTCTACGTCCAGTACGGCCACGCGCGCCTGGCGGCGATCTTCGCGAAGGCCCGCGAGGGCGGGGTGGAGCTCCCCGGCTTCGATCTGGAGGCGGTCCGGTCGCTCACCTCTCCGGAGGAGCAGGATCTCATCCGCCGGATCGCGAGCTTCCCGGACATGCTGGCGGGTGCCGCCCTGGCGTGGGAGCCGCACCGGGTCGCGTTCTGGCTCCAGGAGACGATCGCCGCCTTCCACTCCTGGTACACGCAGGGGAAGCGGAGCGGTGAGCGCGTCATCGGGAGCGATCCCATCAAGACCCGCGGACGGCTCTTCCTGTGTCGCGCCCTCAAGCAGACGCTCGCGAACGGCCTGGCCGTGCTCGGGGTCGCCGCGCCCGATCGGATGGAGAGTCCGGAAACTTCCGATATCGGCGACGACGCCTAGAATCGCCTCACCGGCCAGGCGCAGGTGCGCGGCGGCCGCCAGGTCCTTCAATGCGAGACGTCAACCCACGCAGCAGTCGAGAGAGCTTCGACCTGTCGCTCGACGGGCGCCAGATCGCGTCAGTCGTGGTCGGCGCGCTCGTCGTCCTCGCGGTGGTCTTCGTGCTGGGGATCAGCGTCGGGAAGCAGCTTGCCCGGCGCGAGGAGCAAGTGGCCTCCGGCGGCGACGCGCTCGCTGCGCTCGATCAGCCGCAGGTGGCCACCGGCCCCGCGGTCCGCGACGAGTCGCTCACCTACCACGACAGGCTCGTCAAGGAGCGCCCGACCGCGGCTGCCCCTGCCGAGCCCACCTCCCCGCCCGCGGCGGCTCCGACGGATCCCGCCGCAGCGCCTCAGCCCGCTCCCGAGCCGGCCCCTCCAGCGCCGGCCCCGCAGCCGCCTCCCGACGAGCCCCCCGCCCCTGCGGCCGAGCAGCAGCAGTCGGGCGACTGGAGCGTGCAGGTGGGGGCCGCCAACGATCGGGAGGAGTCGGAGCGGATCGCCTCGAAGTTCCAGAGGTTCAAGCCCCGGATCGTGACCGCGGTGGTGCAGGGGAAGACCTGGCACCGGGTGCGCGTCGGCGCCTTCGGGACCAAGGCGGAGGCTGAGAAGTTCCTGAAGGACCTCTCGCGCGAGACTGGCGCGAAGGGCTTCGTCACCTCCAATCAATGAGCCGGAGCGAACAGCCGATGAACCCGTTCGAGCAGCCGAAGCGTGTCGAGAAGCCCTGGGGTTACGAGCTCTGGTGGGCCCACAACGAGCGGTACGTCGGGAAGCTCCTGCACATCAAGGCGGGCTCGCAGCTCTCGCTCCAGTACCACGTGAAGAAGGACGAGACGATCCACCTGTTCCGCGGCCAGATGGTCCTCGTCCTCGGCGACGAGAAGAGCCTGGTCGATCACGCCATGCGCGAGGGGGACAGCTACCGGGTGACGCCCGGGACCATCCACCGGATGCGGGCGGTGACGGACTGCGACGTCCTGGAGGTCTCGACCCCCGAGGTCGAGGACGTGGTCCGCGTCCAGGACGACTACGGCCGCAAGGGCACCTGACGCGCCCTTAGCGCCGCGCAGCAGCAGCGCGATCAGCGCCGACGAGCGCGATCGCCGCGACCACCAGCAGCAGGAACTTCCCCGGCTCGCGCTTGCGGAGCCGGACGCCCGACAGCGCGGGCATCCTCCCCGCCATCAGCCAGCGCTCCGAGCTCTCGGCCCTGACCAGGTCCGCGTCCTCGATGAAGCCGTGCTTGTAGAGGTCGTGGAGGTCCGTCAGCGACGGGACCACCATCTCCTCTCCGAGCTGATTCTTCACGAAGTAGCGCATCAGGCGGGCCCCAGCTCGGCGGCGATCGCCTCGGCCACGCGGACGCCGTCGACCGCGGACGAGGTGATGCCGCCTGCGTAGCCAGCCCCCTCGCCGCAGGGGTAGAGGCCGCGGAGGGCGGTGGACTGCAGATCCTCGCCTCGCGGGAGCCTGCAGGGGGAGCTGGTCCGCGTCTCGACGCCCAGGAGGAGCGCCTCGTCCGTTACGAAGCCGTGCATGCGGCGATCGAAGGTGCGGAGCGCGGCGCGCAAGGCGTCTCGAACCGGCTGCGGGTAGAGCAGGTCGAGATCCGCCTGCAGGACGCCCGGGACGGTAGGAGGAGCGCTGCGGCGCCGCGCCGGGTCTGCGCGCCAGCCACGAGGCCAGCCGCTGCGCCGGGGCGTGGTACCCGCCACCGCCCAGCTCGAAGGCCGCGCGCTCCCACTTGCGCTGCCACGCCAGCCCGGCGAGCGGTCCCTCCAGCCCCTCCGCGGCGAAGTCCGCGGGCGAGACCGAGACCACGAGGCCGGCGTTCGCCCAGGCGGAGGAGCGGCTCGAGTTGGACATGCCGTTGGTGCACTGGAGCCCGGGCTCGGTCGGGGTCGGCACCACCACGCCCCCCGGGCACATGCAGAAGGAGAACGTCCCGCGCTCTGTCCCGCCGATCCGCGGGTTGTCAGCCAGGTGGTAGTCGGCCGCCGGGAGGCCGGCTTCGCGGCCGACGGGGCCATACTGGATCCTGTTCACGAGCGGCTGCGGGTGCTCCACCCGGAACCCGACCGCGAAGGGCTTCGCCTCGATCGGCCAGCCGCGCTCGACGAAGAGCTCGAACAGGTCGCGCGCGCTGTTCCCCGGGGCGAGGATCACCCGGTCGGCGCGGAGGACGCGCCCGTCGGCGAGCGTCACGCCCTGGACGCGGCCGCCGTCCACGACGAGATCCGTGACGCGGGCCTCCCAGTGGAACTCGCACCCGCCGCGCTCCAGCTCCTCGCGCAGCGCGGTCACGGCGCGGGGGAGGACGTCGGAGCCGACATGTGGCTTCGCCTCCTCGACGAGGGCCGGCTTGCCGCCGAGCCGCGCGAAGAGCGCGACGATCTCGCGGGCGGCTGGGTGGTGGATCCGGGTCGCCAGCTTTCCGTCGGTGAAGGCGCCGGCGCCCCCCTCGCCGAAGTACATGTTGGACTCGGGGTCGAGCCGGCCGCTGCGCATGAGCTCCGCGACGTCGCGCCGACGCGGGCCCACCGGGCGGCCGCGGTCGACCAGCACCGACCTGACACCGCGCGCGAGCAGCGCCCAGGCGCAGAAGAGCCCCGCGGGGCCGGCCCCGACGATGACGGGGGGGAGGGCGGGGGCGCGTGCGAGCGCAGGCGGAGGCTCTGGCGGCGGGGCGGGCGTCACGTCGGCGGGGAGCGACGGGAGCGGGGAGTCGAGCGTGGCCTCGACTGAGACGAGCCAGCGCGGGCGCCCCTTCTTCCGCGCGTCGAGGCTCCGCTTCACGACGGCTATCGCACGCAGGTCGTCGGGGCGAACGCCGAGCCGATCGGCCGCGCGCGCGAGCAGCTTCGCGTCGGGCTCGCCGAGCTGCAAGTGGGATGTTAACTACCCGGTATCGCACGGGAATCTGGGTCATTTCACGCAGCCTTTGGCACGGCGGGGAGCCCGCGAAGGACGCTTCGCGCTTTCACTGCCGGCCGCAGCCAAGTGCGAAGCCCGCTATGCAGCTCCATGTGGGGCGATGGCCGACAGCCGCTGTGCAAATAACTGAAATTACGGGGAACCGACGAGCCTCGACGGCTTGGCCCGCCCATTGCTCTTGATAGCGCCCGAGCAGCGCTGCACGGCAACCCAGCTGGCACGCGCATCGCGAGGACACGCCAAATGGTACCTGCTTCTCTAGACACCAGGGGCACGCAGATTCTCGCCAAGTCGCTTTTCAAGGAGCTGCGCGGTTCGGGTTACACCCCGAACCAGATTCTGAGCCTGTCTACGGAGCTCATCGATCTCGTCACCCAGGACATCAAGGACCGGACCCGGCCGACCGATGAGGCGGCCCAGGGCTCCGCTGCAGTCGCGTAGACACATCGGCTGCGCATCGTGGACGAACCGGGGACGGCGCCGAGAAATCGGCGCCGTTCTTCGTTTTTTTGGTGCCTACCACCCATCGATCTGGACGTTGACTGAGCAGGGGTGCGGCAGTAGTTTATGCGCCCTTTTCCAAACCCCGCACCCCCCTGGAGGGACAGTCGAATGGCGCGCATTGCAATCAATGGATTCGGGCGTATCGGTCGCTGCATCCTGCGCGCTGCCATCGAGCGGGGCGAGAAGAACCTCGAGTTCGTCTCCATCAACGACCTCACCGACACCAAGACGCTGGCGCACCTCCTCAAGTACGACAGCGTCCACGGCAAGCTCGACGCCGAGGTGAAGGCCTCCGAGAAGGGGATCGTGGTCAACGGGAAGGAGATCCAGGTCACGGCCGTCAAGAGCCCGGCCGAGCTTCCCCACGCGGCCAACAAGGTCGATCTCGTCCTGGAGTGCACGGGGCTCTTCACCGCGAGGGAGAAGGCCGAGGGGCACCTGACCGCCGGCGCCCCCCGCGTCCTCATCTCGGCCCCCGCGACCAACCCCGACATCACCGTCGCGTACGGCATCAACCACTCGGCGATCGACAAGTCGAAGCACAAGATCATCTCGAACGCCTCCTGCACGACCAACTGCCTCACGCCGGTCGCCAAGGTGCTGCTCGAGGGGTTCGGCATCAAGCGCGGCCTGATGACGACCATCCACTCCTACACCAACGACCAGAACCTCCTCGACCTTCCGCACAAGGACCTGCGCCGCGCCCGCGCCGCCGCCCTGTCCATGATCCCGTCGAGCACGGGCGCCGCGAAGGCGGTCGCCGAGGTCATCCCGGCGCTCAAGGGGAAGCTCAACGGCACGGCCGTCCGCGTCCCGACGCCGAACGTCTCCCTGGTCGACCTAACGGTCGAGCTGGAGAAGGAGGCCACGAAGGACGAGATCAACGCGGCCTTCAAGGCCGCGGCCAACGGCCCGCTCAAGGGCGTCCTCGAGTACTCCGAGGAGCCGACGGTCTCGATCGACTACAACGGCAATCCGCACAGCTCGATCTTCGACGCCACCAACACCTTCGTCATCGGCGACAAGAGCAACTTCGTGAAGGTCTTCGCCTGGTACGACAACGAGTGGGGCTTCTCCAACCGGATGGTCGACGTCGCGAACTACCTGGTCGGCTAGGCGGCAGCGGTCATGGCCCTCAAGACGATCGACACCCTCGACCTCGCCGGCAAGCGGGTCTTCATCCGTGTCGACTTCAACGTCCCGCTCGACGACGCGGGGAAGGTCACCGACGACGCACGCATCCGTGCGGCGCTGCCGACCATCCAGCACGCGATCAAGGCGAGGGCCAGGATCATCCTCGCGTCGCACCTCGGGCGCCCGAAGGGGAAGCCGGAGGACCGGACCAGGCTCACCCTCGAGCCCGCCGCGGAGCGGCTCTCGGAGCTGCTCGGGCAGGACGTGATCCTCGCCGACGACTGCGTCGGCGACGCCGTCCGGAAGCTCACGAAGGAGCTGAAGGAGGGGCAGGTCCTCCTGCTCGAGAACCTCCGGTTCCATCCGGAGGAGGAGAAGAACGAGGAGGGCTTCTGCCGCGAGCTGGCGGCCCTCTGCGACGTCTGGATCAACGACGCCTTCGGCACGGCCCACCGGGCCCACGCCTCGACGGCAGGCATGGCCCAGTTCGTCAAGGAGCGGGCGGCAGGCTTCCTCATCGTCAAGGAGGTCGAGTACCTGGGGAAGGCGCTGGGTGCTCCAAAGCGCCCGTTCGTGGCGCTGGTCGGGGGCGCCAAGGTCTCCGACAAGATCAAGGTGCTCGAGAACCTCATGGCCAAGGCCGACGCCGTCCTGATCGGCGGGGCCATGGCCTACACCTTCCTCAAGGCGCAGGAGATCGCGGTCGGCAAGAGCCTGGTCGAGGCGGACAAGCTCGATCTGGCGCGCCAGATCCTGGAGCGGGCGAAGGCCAAGGGCGTCGACCTGCTCCTCCCCGTCGACCACGTCTGCGGCGCCGAGCCGAAGGAGAGCGCCAAGCGCGAGGTCATCGACGGCACGGCGATCCCCGACGGCCTCATGGGGCTCGACATCGGTCCGAAGACGCTCGACCGGTACCGGCAGCGCGTCCTCGACGCCGGCACCGTCTTCTGGAACGGTCCGATGGGGCTCTTCGAGCAGAAGCCGTGGGCCGAGGGGACGTTCGGCATCGCCAAGGCGATGGCCCAGTCGAAGGCCATCACGGTGGTCGGCGGCGGCGACAGCGCGGCGGCGGTGGAGGAGGCTGGCCTCGTCGACAAGATGACGCACGTCTCCACCGGAGGCGGTGCGAGCCTGGAGTTCATCGAGGGGCGCGAGCTCCCCGGCGTGAAGGCCTGCGAGGAGTGACAGTGGCGCGTCGAAAGTTCGTCTGCGGTAACTGGAAAATGCATCGGACGGTGGCCGAGGCCATCGCCCTCGCGCGCGAGGTCAGCGAGGGGGTCGGCGCGCTGCCGGTCCAAGTGGCCATCGCGCCGCCGTTCACGGCGCTCCACGCCGTTCGCCAGGCGCTCGCCGGCGGTCCGGTCGAGCTCGCGGCGCAGAACGTCCACTGGGAGGCGCAGGGCGCCTTCACCGGTGAGATCTCGGCCCCGATGCTCGCCGAGGTGGGCTGCCGCCACGTCATCGTGGGCCACAGCGAGCGGCGCCAGCTCTTCGGGGAGACCGACGAGTCGGTGCGGAAGAAGACCGGGGCAGTCCTGGCCGCTGGGATGCTGCCGATAGTCTGCGTGGGCGAGACGCTCGCCGAGCGCGAGGCGGGCAGGACGCTCGAGGTGGTCGGACGGCAGGTCCGCGCCGGCCTCTCAGGCTTCAAGGCGGAGCTGGCGGCGGTGACCGTGGCCTACGAGCCGGTCTGGGCCATCGGGACCGGCAAGACCGCCACCTCTGCGCAGGCCCAGGAGGTCCACGCGGCCATCCGCGCCATCCTCCGCGAGCTCGGCGGCGCGTTGGCGGACACGATCCGAATCCAGTACGGTGGCTCGGTGAAGCCCGAGAACGCCGCGGAGCTCATCTCCCAGCCAGACGTCGACGGCGCGCTCGTCGGCGGGGCCAGCCTCAAGGCGGCGGACTTCGTCGCCATCGTGAAAGGTGCAACTCGGTGACCACGTTCATCACCATCGTCCACATCGTCGTCTGTATCTTCCTCATCCTCGTGATCCTGCTGCAGGCAGGCAAGGGCGGGGGAATGGGCGGCGCCTTCGGCGGCGCGGGCTCCCAGACGGTGTTCGGCGGCCGCGGGGCCACGACCTTCCTCGGCAAGCTCACGTCGGGGGCCGCGATCATCTTCATGATCACGTCCGTCGCGCTCTCCCACATGGCTTCCCGTAGCTCGTCGGTCGTCGGCCGGGAGGCCGCGCCTGTGCAGGGGCCCGCCGGGACCGCTCCGGCCCCGGTTCCCGTCCCTGCGCCGCAGCCTGCTGCGCCTGGCGCGCCGTCCCACGGGACCCCGCCGGCGAAGTAGCAGCCGGCGTCACCTCAGCGCCCTGAAAAGCGGAAGGGGATCGGGTTTTGGCCCGATCCCCTTCTTCGTCTCTAGAGTGCCCAGGGCGAGATTCGAACTCGCACGCCTCACGGCGCCACCCCCTCAAGATGGTGTGTCTACCAGTTCCACCACCTGGGCTTTCAAGGAGGGCCGCTTTCTAACAAAGGCCCGCCCGGGCCGCAAGGGCGGTCTGGCGAATGACGCGGAATTCGGGGCGCGCGCTCCCGGCTGGAGCCGCTCCAACTGGCGGTGCGCGCCGGAGCCGGTAGAATCGAGCCGATGGAATCACCTCCCAAGGCCGCCCGCGCGGGGCGGATCGTAGGCATCGACCTGGGGACCACCAACTCGTGCGTGGCGCTCGCCGACGGCGGGAAGGCGAAGGTGCTCGAGTCGAGGCAGGGGTACCGGACGCTCCCGTCGGTCATCGCCTTCGACGGCCAGGGCAAGCGACTCGTCGGGCAGCCGGCGAAGTCCCAGATGATCGTGAACCCGGCACGGACGGTCTACGGGGCGAAGCGGCTGGTCGGGCGCCCCTTCGCGAGCCCGACGGTCCAGGCCTGCCGCGATCGCTTCAACTACGAGATCGTGGAGGGGGCCGGAGGTGAGGCGGCCGTCCAGATCGGCGAGAGCCAGCTCTCGCTCCAGCAGATCTCCGCCTTCGTCCTCGAGGAGCTGCGGGAGATGGCGAGCAGCGCCCTCGGCGAGCCGGTCTCCCGCGCCGTCGTCACCGTCCCGGCCTACTACAACGACCACCAGCGGAACGCCGTCCGTGAGGCCGGGAAGCTGGCGGGGCTGGAGATCGAGCGCATCGTCAACGAGCCGACGGCGGCGGCCCTCGCCTTCGGCTACGGCCGCGGGCTCGAGAAGCGCGTGCTCGTCTACGACCTCGGGGGAGGCACCTTCGACGCCTCGGTCCTGGAGATCCAGGGGGACGTCTACGAGGTGGTCTCGACCGGGGGCGACACCTTCCTGGGCGGCGTCGACTTCGACGCGCAGCTCGTGGACCACCTCGCCTACGGCTTCTTCGAGGCCCACGGGTTCTATCCGCCGGCCGACCGGGTCGCGTGGCAGCGGATCCGGGACGTCGCCGAGGAGACCAAGATCGCGCTCTCGTCGGCCGAGGGCGCGGTGGCTCACGTGCCGTTCCTCTGCAAGGACCCGGACGGCAAGGACTGCGAGCTGGACGCCCGGGTGAGCCGCGCCGACCTGGAGGGGCTCACCGGCCAGCTCGTCGAGCGGACGCTCGAGGTCTGCCGCGAGGTCCTCGCCGCGAAGGGGCTGGAGCCCAAGGACGTGGACGAGGTGCTCCTGGTCGGCGGACAGAGCCGCATGCCGCTCATCTGGCGCCGGATCAAGGAGGCCTTCGGCCGGGAGCCGAACCACAGCGTCCACCCGGACGAGGCGGTCGCGCTCGGCGCTGCGCTGCTCGCCGACTCGGCCCACCGCGTGGACTCGGTGGTGCTGATCGACGTGCTCGCCATGGGGATCGGGATCGCGCTGCCGGGCGGGCGCATGGCGACCGTGCTCCCGCGCAACACGAGGCTGCCGGTCCGAAAGGCCTACGAGCACGCCACGACGCGCGACGGCCAGACCGAGCTGGAGCTGCAGGTGTTCCAGGGCGACTCCTCGAAGGTGGCCGAGTGCGAGTACCTGGGGACCGTGCAGGTCGGCGGGCTCCGCTCGCGGCCGCAAGGGGGAGGTGAGGGTCGCGGTGGAGTTCGCCGTCGGAAACGAGGGGATCCTCGACGTCACGGCGCGCGATCTCACCACCGGCAAGGTGACCGAGCTCCGGTTCGCCACCGTCGACACGCCGGAGGCGCTCCGCAAGAAGCTGCAGCTCCCCGAGCCGCAGACCGCGCCGCGAGGGGCGCGCCCGATCGAGCCGCCGAGGGGCGACGAGAAGAAGGGGCTCTTCGGCCGCATCTTCGGCCAGAAGAAGTAGGGGGATGCCGCTCTCGGGAAAGAGCGCGCTGGTCATAGGGACCGGCGGGTTGGGTGGCCCGGCGCTCTACACGCTGGCCGCCGCCGGCATCGGTCGACTCGTCCTGATGGACGCCGACGCGGTCGAGACCAGCAACCTGAACCGCCAGCCATTCTTCCGGGAGGCCGACCTCGGGGCGCGCAAGGTGGCGGTCGCCGCAGAGCGGCTTCGCGCCCTCGCCCCTGGGGCGCGGCTCGAGCCGCTCGACGAGCGCTTCGGCGCCGCGAACGCGGCGGAGCTGGTCCGGTCGGTCGACGTGGTCGTCGACGGCTCCGACAACTTCGCCACCAAGTTCCTGGCGAACGACACTGCGGTCGCGCTGAAGAAGCCGCTGGTGCACGGCGGGATCCTCCGCACGACGGCGCAGCTCCTCACGGTCGTTCCAGGGCCCGCAGGCTGCCTCCGCTGCCTCTTCGAGGAGCCTCCGCCGGCGGACTCGATGCCATCCAACGCGGAGGCGGGGGTGCTCGGTGCGCTCGCCGGGTTCGCGGGCGCGCTGATGGCGGCGGAGGCGGTCCGGCTCCTCACGGGGGAGCGGGGCGCCTACGTCGGAAGGCTGCTCGCGTTCGAGGCCAGCTCCGCGCGGGCGAGGCTGGTGATGGTCCGGCGCCGCGAGGGCTGCGCGGCCTGCGGAGCCTCGCCCGCCGCCGGCTCGGGGGAGCCCCAGTGACGCTCGACGCCGCCCGCATCGCACGCTACTCGAGGCAGCTCGTCATCCCGGCCATCGGCCACGCCGGCCAGGAGCGGCTGGGGAGCGCAAGAGTTCGCGTGATCGGCGCCTCCGCCGCCGCGGCCCCGGGCATCCTCTACCTGGCGCTGGCGGGCGTGGGGACGATCTGGATCGACGATCCGGAGCCGGTCTCACCGGCCGACGCCGGCCACTGGCTCTTCCCGCCATCCAGCGTGGGGGAGCCACGTGCCCAGGTCGTCTCGGCGGCGCTCCGCGAGCGGTCCAGGTTCGTCACGGCCGAGCCGCTCGTTCCGGACAGCGTGGCGACGGCCGCGATCGTCTTCGCCGTGTCGAGCGTTCAGGCCGTCGCCGCGGCGGAGCGCGCGCGTCGCGAGGGCCTCCCTCACGTCGTGGTGGAGACCGACGGGGAGGGAGGGGTGGTCGTGTCGGTTCCCGTCGGTGCGCCCTGCTACGCCTGCGCGCGCTCCATCGGCCGCGCCGGGCGCCCCCCGTCAGCGGGCGGCGCGGCGCTCTCCGCCCTCGCCGCGGAGGAGCTGATCCTGGTCCTCGCCGCGCCCGATGCGACGAAGGGACGGCGGGTCGACCTGACGCGAGGCGTACCATCGGTGCGGGCCACCGGGCGGCTCGCGGGCTGCGCCTGCGGAGGCGAAATCGCCCGATAGCTGCCCAACCATTTGACGCCACGGGACAATCCGGAATTGGGTCAATGGGGCGGCAATTTGGCATCCAGCCAGTCCATGGATATAATCGCCAACGATTTCGCGGTCATCTCGTTGGCGACGGCGCCTTCGCCGCCCGATTGGGGACTGCCTCGGAGGGCACATGGATACGCAGTCGACCGGGTTCGTGATCTGGCTTACGGGCATGAAGCGCGCAGGGAAGAGCACGCTCGCGAAGCTGGTAGCGAACCGGCTCACCGCGTCTGGGCGCGCAGTCGAGCTCCTCGACGAGGACGGCGACGTAAAGGCGCTGCTCGAGGGGCTCGCCGACTCGCGCGAGGATCACGCGCGCATCGTGCGCCGGATCGGCTTCGTCGCGAAGGCCGTCGCGCGATCGGGCGGGATCGCGGTCTGCGCGGCGCTCTCCCCGTGGCGTGACGTGCGCGACCAGCTCCGCAAGGAGGCCAAGCGCTTCGCCGAGGTCTTCGTCGACTGCTCCATGGACAAGCTGATGGAGCGCGATCCCCAGGGTACCTACAAGCGGGCGCTCTCCGGCGAGGCGAAGAACGTCCCCGGCGTCGACATCCCCTACGAGCCGCCGCAGCACGCCGAGGTCACGCTCAAGACCGATCAGGAGTCGATCGAGCAGAGCGTCGTGAAGGTGTTCCAGGGGCTCGTGGACGCGAAGCTGATGGGCCCCGCCGAGTTCGGGCGGCTGACCGGCGGCCAGCGTCCGCGGCGAGGCAAGCCGGCCAAGGTGAAGGGCGGCAAGAAGGCAGGCGCGAAGAAGGGCGCCGCCAAGCCGAAGAAGGAAGTAGGGGCGTATCGGGCGCGCCCTGACGGTGGCCACGTGACCGCTCGCGTCCTCGCCTGCATGGCGTGGCTGCTGCCTGCGCTCGCCGGTGCGCTCGAGCCTCGTTTCGACCATCGCGACCAGCAGGGCCCGACCGCGGAGGCGCTGCTGGTGAAGGACGTGCTCTGGACCGGCGCGACGTCGACGAGCGCTGCGCGCGGAGCGGTGCGCGTCGCGTGGGGGTTCGACCCATCGGGTGACGGGAACGAGCTCTTCTTCGGGGCAACCCTTTCGGTCCTCGATCGCGCCAGCGAAGGTGCCGATCGGGTGCGCGTCGTGATCGATACGCGCTATCGCGCGTGCGTGGGGACCGAAGAGTTCAAGACCATCCTCGATATCGGCATCTGGGGGTCGGTCGCCGATCGCCTCGCCATCGGCCCGCTGGTCGGCCTGGGGTTCATGTACGATTTCTCACGTAACTTCGGAGTGTTGACCACCGGCTTCATCGCGGCTGGCGCGGGTCAGAGCCGGGTCGTGTCATTCGGAGGCGGACTCGGCGTCCAGTACCGATTCGAGTAGGAAGCTTTTTTTTTGCGGGTTTGGCTATCGGGTGGTAGCGTGTAGGTGTTCATCCTTCAATACTTACAGGAGAGCACATGAGCACCTACATCGACTCGGAATCCCCTGCCTTCCCCGCAACCCGCCTGGAGCCCATGCTCGTTCGGCTCCCCCCCCAGCTCGCCAATGAGCTCCGCAACCTCGCGCGCAAGACGCGGGTTCGGCAGTCGGACTACCTCCGTGAGGCCGTCGCCGACCTGCTGGCGAAGTACGGCGCGCTGCCGATCCTGGACGAGGAGAGCGCGAATTGACCCCAGCCCTTCGGGTCCAGCCTGGAGCGGCTCCGGTACGCCCGGACCCGCTCCGGCTCCCGGCGGTCGGTCGCGTGGGCGGTTCGCCCCCGCGGCCCGTGGGAGCGCTCGCGCGGATCAGGTTGGTTCGCGTCGCGGTTCCGGTGGCCACAGGGCTGGCGGGTATTCCACAGCCGCGAGCGTAAGCCCCCAGCCCGGGGCGCGAACGCCGCGGTAGCGGCCACGGCCGCCGAGGATCTCGGCGACGATGGCGGCAGGGGCGAGCCCGAGCCCGACTGCCACTGCCGTGCCGACGAGGTTGCGGACCATCGCGCGGAGGAACCCCGTTCCCTCCATGACGATCGCCGCGACGGGCTCCGCCGTGCAGACGACGACCTCCGCGCGAAGCAGCTCCCGCACGGTGTTCCGCTGCGCCCCGGGGCGCGAGAAGCCGACGAAGTCGTGGCTCCCGAGCGCGAGGGAGAGCGCCTCCTGCATGGTAGCCGTGTCGAGCGGGCGAGGACCCAGCCCTGGGAACGCACGCGGATCCGGGAGGGTCCACGCGTACGGGGCGAGCCCCGGCGGCGGCGGCGCGCCGACCAGGTAGACGTACCGGCGCGACGACGCGCTGGCGCGCGCGTGGAAGGCGCGTGGCACCTGCCGCACCTCGAGGCAGAGGATCCCGGTAGGAAGTGCCCGGTTGAGGTCCCTCCGCAGCGCAGGTGGGTCGATCTCTGCCCCGGTGGAGAAGCTCACCACCTGCGCCAGCGCATGCACTCCCGCGTCGGTCCGGGCTGCGACCGCCATCGGGGCGTCGATCCCGCACGCCAGGAGGGCTCCCTGCAGCGCCTCCTGGACCGTGGGAAGGGCAGCCTGCCGCTGGAATCCTCTGAACGGGCCGCCTTCGTAGGCGAGCCGGATGGCATAGCGGCGCTTCGGCATGTCTGCTAGCGTGACCATACCTCGATGGCACGCCCAGCGTGCCTCTCACGCGCCGAGAACCCACCCCCCATGCACATCGACGATCCCGCTCTGGAGAGCGGAGAGTGGCTCTTCAAGAGGACCGGCAAGGTCTTCGGTCCCATCCCTTCGAGCAGGCTTGCGAAGATGCTCTACGCAGGAGAGCTGAACGCCGACACACCGGTCTCACAGGGCGACGGCACCTGGACGACAGTCGCCGACGTCCCGATCTTCATGATCCACGCGCGGAGGGCCGAGGCCGCCCTCCGGGTCCAGGAGGAGGTGACGGGCGCCCGTCTCCTCCGCCAGCGCCGGAAGAAGCGGGGGCTGGTCGCCGTGGTCGTGGTGCTCGCGACCGCCATGGGGGCGGGCGGGTACGCGGCCTGGTACTTCGCCGCCAGGTCGGCCCAGAAGAACCCGCTGCTGGAGGACTTCGGGAGCGGCATCCGGATCTCGGTCGCGGCCACCGTCGGGACCGGCCACCGGCAGGACGACGAGATCGCGGTCGACATCGAGCAGCTCGGCTCCGGTGCCGCCGCTGCGGGGCGGGGAGCGGGAGGGCCCGCGGGCTCCGGGCGCGCGGTCGCGGAGGGAGGCGACCTCGTCGCCACCCAGTACGACCCGGCCAGGATCCAGGCGGTCGTCGCGCGCGAGCAGCGGACGCTGGCCGAGTGCTTCCGCGCCGAGGCCGCCAGATCTCCCGAGTTCTCTGGCAACATCCCGCTCGAGTTCGCCGTCGGCAACGACGGGCGGGTGGCCCAGCTCTGGATCGACGAGCCGCGCTTCAAGAGCGGCCCGCTCAAGGACTGCCTCACACGGAAGCTGGGCGCCTGGAAGTTCGACTCGTTCCCCGGCCAGCGCCCGACGATCGCGCTGACTTTCGGGATCGGCCGATGACCTCGACCGCCGAGCGGATCGCGAGCCGCATCGAGGAGCTGCCGGACGGCTCCCCGCGGCGACGGATCCTCGAGGCGGCGCGCCGCTACAAGGCGTCGTGGGTCGAGCTCGCGCGGCTGCTCGTCCAGGTCAAGCGCGACGAGTCCTGGCGCGAGTGGGGCCACGCCAGCTTCGAGCGGTACTGCACGAGCGAGCTCTTCATCAGGAAGCTGACCGCCGAGAAGCTCCTCGCCAGCTACGGCTTCCTCGATCGCCACGAGCCGGCGCTCGCGCGGTCACGCGGTGAGCCACGCGCTCCCCCATTCGAGGTGATCGAGGTCCTGTCGCGCGCGGAGGCCTCCGGCAGGCTCTCGGAGTCGGGCTGGCAGGAGTTGAGGGAGGAGGTCCTCGAGCGCTCGCCGACCCCCGCCGTGGTCAATCGCCGCCTCACCGAGAAGTACGGGAAGCCGCCCGCAGCACCCGCGCCGCCGCGCGGCGAACGGCTGGCGAGGTTGGCGGCGGCGGCGAGCAGGCTCGCCGAGGCCTGCCGCGCCGAGCGGGGGGTGCCTCCCGCCCTCGCCGAGCGAGCGGCCGCCGTCGCGGGTGCGCTCGCGGCCCTGTCGGAAGGGGAGGGGTGAGCCCCCTGTTCACGGGCGGAGCCTTCGGGGCGCGCTACATTGATGCTAGAGTCTTGCGGAGAGGTAGAGCGTGAGCCGGAGAGAACACACCCACGGCAACCTGCAGTGCTCCTTCTGCGGCAAGGGCCAGCGCGACGTCCGCAAGCTGATCGCCGGGCCCACCGTCTACATCTGCGACGAGTGCATCCGGCTCTGCAACGACATCATCGCCGATGAGGTCGAGCGCCAGGACGCACGGCCGCCGGTCTCGCTGCCGACCCCGAGCGAGATCAAGGCGTTCCTCGACGACTACGTCATCGGTCAGGACGCGGCCAAGAAGGTCCTCTCGGTCGCGGTCTACAACCACTACAAGCGGGTCTACTCCCGAAAGCCGGTTCGCGCCGCGCGTAGCGGCCACGGCCGCGCCCCTGGAGGGGCCGAGGACGTCGAGCTGCAGAAGTCCAACATCCTGCTGATCGGACCGACCGGCTCGGGCAAGACGCTCCTCGCCCAGTCGCTCGCGAGGCTGCTCAACGTCCCGTTCACGATCGCCGACGCCACGACGCTCACAGAGGCCGGCTACGTGGGCGAGGACGTCGAGAACATCATCCAGAACCTGCTCCACAACGCGGACTACGACGTCGAGAAGGCCTCGCGCGGGATCGTCTACATCGACGAGATCGACAAGGTCGCCCGCAAGGGCGACTCGCCCTCGCCGACGCGCGACGTCGGCGGCGAGGGGGTCCAGCAGGCGCTCCTCAAGATCGTCGAGGGGACGCGCGCGAACGTCACCCCTCGCGGCGGTAAGAAGTACAACCAGCAGGAGTTCATCCAGGTCGACACCTCCAACGTCCTCTTCGTCTGCGGCGGCGCGTTCTGCGGCCTCGAGCAGGTGATCCGGCGGCGCGTCGGCGTGAAGGGGCTCGGGTTCGGGGCCCACATCGAGCGCAAGGAAGAGGTCACGCTCGGTGAGACGCTGGCGCAGGTGGAGCCCGAAGATCTGACGAAGTACGGGATGATCCCGGAGTTCGTGGGGCGCATGCCGATCGTGGCGACGCTGACGGATCTCACCGAGAGCGACCTCGTCACCATCCTCACGCAGCCGAAGAACGCCCTCGTGAAGCAGTACCAGAAGCTCTTCGAGCTCGAGCACGTGAAGCTGTCCTTCACGCCGGACGCGCTCCGTTCTGCAGCGACCGAGGCGATGCGCAGGAAGTCGGGCGCGCGCGGCCTGCGCGCCATCCTGGAGCAGGCGATGCTGGACATCATGTACGACGTCCCCTTCCGCGAAGGGGTCAAGGAGTGCGTGATCACCGAAGGGGTGATCCGCGGGCGTGAGCCGCCGCTGCTCTCCTTCGAGAAGGAGAAGAAGCTCGCCTGAGGCCGCGTGCCGGATGCGGGTCTCCGGCGCAACAGTGTGACGGATCGCACACCTGCGGCCCCGTCCAACGTCCTGGAATCGCGGCGGGTTTGCGTGGCACCGGCCTTGCTTTTCCAGGGGTTGGAGGCGCTGCCATGACCAGCACCCATCTCGCCGGGCTCGCCGTCGTCGTCACCCTGATCACCGGACCGGTGGAAGCGCTCGCCGAGCCCCCAAACGGCGAGGTCTCGGTCGACCTGGAGGGATCGACGCCCGGCGTCACGCCCGAGCTCTTCCGGACGACCCTCGGCTCCCACGGTGACTGGTACACCTCGCCGCGCTACGGCGACGTATGGCGCCCGAGGGTCGCGGTGGGCTGGCGGCCGTACTACTTCGGCAGCTGGCTCTGGACCGACGAGGGCTGGTACTGGAACTCGGACGAGCCCTTCGCCTGGGCCGTCTACCACTACGGGCGCTGGGTCTACGACTCGGCCTGGGGCTGGGTCTGGGTCCCGGGCTACCAGTGGGCGCCGGCCTGGGTGACCTGGCGGTTCGGGATCGACGCCGTCGGATGGGCGCCGCTCGCTCCAGGGGTCTCGGTCTTCGTCACGAGCTACCCGTTCGTCGACTTCTGGTGGACCTTCGTCCCCTCCGTCCGCTTCGTCGGTGTCCCCGTGTACACGGTCGCCTACCGGCCGCGCGACACCAGCCGCTGGTACAACGCGACGAGGCCGGCCCCTCCCCGCACCACGACTAGATCGAGGGAGAGCGTCGTCGCGGCGCCGCCGGCCTGGGGCGGTCCATCGCGGCGCGCCATCGAGGAGCGGGTGGGGCGCCCGATCACCGCCTCGCGCCCGGCCCCCTCGGCGGGTCCCGCATGGCGAACGGAGCGCGAGAGGGCGCCGGACAGTGTCGCGCCGCGCCCGGCCATGCCCTCCCGTGAGTCGCCGGCAGGGCGTCCGGAGCTTCGGCCGGCGCCAGGCCGCGAGCAGCAGCGGCCGGCTTCGCCACCGCCGGTGCGCGGCGGCGAGCGGGGGCGCTCGGGTGGCGGCGGAGGGCGCGATCGCGATCGCGGCCGCTGAGCGGCCGGTCAGCTCGAGGCAGCCACCTTGACCGTGGTCTTCATCTCCCGCCCGGTGTCGAGGTCGCGCGAGGACACCGACAGGATCCCATCGACGCTCACCTCGAAGTGGATCTCGAGCCGGGCGGCGCCCACGGGGAGAGGGCGCACGCCGCTGAAGGTGAACTCGCCCAGGAGCTCGTTGGCGCGCGCGCTCGGGTCGTCGCCCTGGTAGATGCGGACGACCAGCTCGGTCTGGCCGTTCACGGAGTTGGTGGCGGCGACGGAGCGGGCGTTCGGGATCGGCGCGTTTCGCGGGAAGACGACGTGCATCACCCCGCCGGCTCCCTCGATCCCGATCGCCATGGGGATGACGTCGAGCAGCGTGAGCTTCAGATCGCTGGACTCCTGCAGCGACCAGCCGTAGAGCGCGGCGCCGATGGCGACCGCCTCGTCCGGGTGGACACCCTTCGACGGCGGCTTGCCGAAGAACTGCGTCAGCCGCTCCTGGATCGCAGGCATCCGCGTCTGGCCGCCGACCAGGAGGATCTGGGTGACTTCCTGGGGTCCAACCCCCGCGTCGGCCATCACCTGTCCCATGATCAGGATGGTGCGGTCGAGCAGGTCTCCGGTGAGCCGCTCCAGCAGCGCCCGGTCGAACTTCACGTCGACGTTGAGCGGCTGCCCCTGCGGCGTCATCGTGATGAACGGGATCGAGAAGGAGGCCTCACCGCGCGCCGAGAGGTCGATCTTGGTCCGCTCTGCGAGGTCCTTGATCCGCTGCATCGCCACGGGATCCGTCGAGAGGTCGACGCCGTGCTTCGCCCTGAAGTCGTCGAGGACGTGGCGGATCATCGCGTTGTCGAAGTCGATCCCGCCCAGGAACATGTCGCCGCCGGTCGCCTTGACCTCGAAGACGCGGTCGCGGATGTCGATGATCGAGACGTCGAAGGTCCCGCCGCCGAGGTCGTAGACGAGGATCCGCTCGTCGATCTTCTTGCCGACGCCGTAGGCGAGCGCCGCGGCGGTCGGCTCGTTGATGATCCGGACGACGTCGAGGTCGGCGAGCGCGCCCGCCTCCTTCACGGCCTGGCGCTGACGATCGTTGAAGTAGGCGGGGACCGTCACCACGGCGCGGCTCACCTGGAACCCCAGGTGCTCCGAGGCGACCTCCCGGATCTTCGCGAGGATCTTGGAGGAGATCTCGTGGACGTGGAAGGAGCGGCCGTGGCAGTCGACCGACATGTCGTTCGCGCCGCCGTCGTGCACCTGGTACTGGACGGTGCGGAGGACGGTCTCGACCACCTCGTCCTTCGGGGCGCGCCCGATCAGCCGCTTGGTCGCGTAGAGCGTGTTGCGGGGGTTGAGCTGCCACTGGCGCTTCGCCTCGTGGCCGATGAGCTCGTTCCCCTTGTCGTCGATCGCGAAGATCGAGGGGACGGTGTGGTCGCCTCCCTTGTACGGGATGAGCCTGACCTGCCCGTTGGCGGAGGCGACGGCGGCGCACGAGTTGGTCGTGCCCAGGTCGATCCCGATGATCGTGTCGGTGGGGGGCCTCTCCATGCGCGGGACAGGGTACTACGGCGTGCGGCTCGGCGTGGGGGCCGGCGGCTTCAGCTCCACCCACGCCGCGCGCTGCGCTCCGTCCAGCCCGACCCTGACCCGCATCCCAGCGGCGAGCTCGACCGGGGTGATGGCGCCGGAAGGGCCGCGCACGACGGTGTTGCGGTCGAAGGAGAGGAGCTGGGTGCCGCCTGCGCTCCGCAGGCGGAGCTGGTGCGCGCTGTGATCGACCCCCTCGAGCTCGCCCTCGACCGACGGCAGCGACGCCGTGGGGGCGACGAGCGGGCGGCCGCCCGGGCGCGCCAGGGGCCTGGGCGGCGCTGGCTTCTCCGTGGGCTGCGCCGGCTGGGCAGGCGGGGGAGCGGCGCTCGCAGCGAGCGCGACGACGAGGATGGCTGGAGCTGCGAGCATCATGCGGCGGGGATCCTACCAGCCGCCGGTCGTGTGGCAACGGAGTTCGGGTACCATGTGGCGCTCGCGCGCCGAAGCGCCTGGGCTGGAGAGCACATGGACACCCGCGTCAGCTGGGACGAGTACTTCATGAACATCGCGCGCGTGGTCGCCACCCGCGCGACGTGCGACCGGAAACACGTCGGCGCCGTGCTGGTCAAGGACAAGACAATCCTCTCGACCGGCTACAACGGCTCGATCCGCGGGCTGCCCCACTGCAGCGAGGTCGGGCACATGATGGAGGACGGCCACTGCGTCGCGACGGTCCACGCCGAGGCGAACGCGATCATCCAGGCGGCGAAGAACGGCGTGGCGATCGAGGGGGCCACCATCTACACGACGGCGTCGCCCTGCTGGCCCTGCTTCAAGCTGATCGCGAACTCGGGGGCGCGCCGGATCGTCTTCGGCGAGTTCTACCGGGACGAGCGGATCTTCGAGTACGCGCAGCGGCTCGGCATCGAGCTCGTGGAGCTCCAGGTCCCGGCGCGCCCCGACCTGCAGCCCACCGACACCGGCCACGCGCGCCCGATCACGGCGGCGGGGGAGGGGCCGCGGGAGGCGTAGCGGCTCTATCCGCCGGCGCGAGGAGCTCGGGCGGCACGGGACGCTCGAGGTCTGCTCCGAGCACCCGGCCAATCGCGTCCTTGCGGGCGGCCAGGAGCGCCTCGGCCTTCCGCAGCCCGACGAACTCCGCGCGCCGTGCCTCCGGGACCGGGTCGGGCACCTCCGCGATGGAGGCGCGCACGGCCGCGAGCGCCCGCTCCACGGCGACCACCCGGATTCGCGGCCGCCGCCCCGGCTCCTTCTTCGCGTCGATCTCTGGGGTGTCGTTCTCGGTCCAGAGCGGGACGTAACCGGCACCCTCCACCTCGACCTCGACGACACCCCGCCCGAAGTCCCGACGGACCAGCTCGACCTCGAGGAGCGCGCCGTCGCGCGTCGTCGCGGCCTTGTCGGGCGTGACGCCGAAGACGTAGCCGCGCGACTGGTTAGAGACGAAGTTGCCCAGCGAATAGGCGATCACCGTGGTCTTCCCGTCGCGGCGCCTGAAGAGCTCGATCGGCTGGAGCACGTGCGGGTGGTGTCCGATGACCACCGACGCGCCCGCCTCCGCCAGCTGGTGCGCCAGGGCGACGTCCTCGGCGCGGGGCTGCTGCTGGTACTCGTCCCCCCAGTGCAGGGAGACCACGACGGCGTCCGCCGCTGCCGCCGCCGCCCTGACCGCCTCTACCGCCCGCGTCCTGTCGAGCGTCGCGGCGCGCACGCACGCCGGCGCGCCGGCGCGCGAAGGAGGGCACTCGTTGCCGTCCTGGTTGAAGAAGTGGGCCCACGCGAGGAACGCGATCCTCAGCCCCCCGGCCTCGATCAGCTCCGGTCCCTCGGGCCGGTCGGCTGGGCCGGCGCCGACGCGGCGAAGCCCGAGCCCGTCGAGGACGGCGAGGGTCTCCTCGAAGCCGGCCCGCCCCTGGTCGAAGGCGTGGTTGTTGGCCACGGCGACGATGTCGACCCCGCTGCGCTGGAGCGCGCGGACCACGTCGGGCGCCGCGTTGAACACGTATTCGCGGGTCCCGCCGCCTCTCCCGGGTGCGACGGGGGTCTCCAGGTTCGCGAAGGCGACGTCGGCGCGGGAGAGGAGGTCCGCGACGGGCTCGAAGAGCCAGGCGAACCCGCCGTCGGGAGCGCCCGCGCCGTGAGCGGCCGCCGAGCGCTTGACGGCGTCGTGCATGAGGACGTCGCCGACCGCTGCTAGCGAGACCCGGGCGGTGGTCTGGATCGCCGCGGGGAGGGGCGGCGCGGGTACCGGGGTCGCGCCGCGAGGGAGGGGCGCTGGCTCCAGTGCCGGGGGGGCGACGCCGACACCTGGTGGCGCGTGCGCGCACGCGGCGGCGATGGCGAGGAGGACGGCGGCCTCGTGGATCCCGGGGGAGGAGCGCTTCACGGAGAACGGAGTCTACGCCGGTTTCCCTGCCAGTGCGACGCGGCCGCGCCCCGCATGCTTTGCGTCGTAGAGGGCGGCGTCGGCCGCCTGGACCAGCTCCTCGCCGGCGTTCTCCAGGCTCGGGTCGCCCAGCTCGGCGACGCCGAAGGAGGCGCCGAGCTGGAGCCGGCGCCCAGCGACCTCCAGCGGCGAGCCGTGCATCCGGTCGCAGAGCCGCTCTGCGAAGACCCGTCCCTCCTCGCTCGTCGTGTGAGGGAGGAGCAGGACGAACTCGTCGCCCCCGTACCTGGCGCCGAAGTCGGTCTCGCGCAGCTCGTCGGCGACGATGCGGGCCACGGCCCCGATGGCCAGGTCGCCAGCCGCGTGGCCGAGCTGGTCGTTGATCGCCTTCAGGTGGTCCATGTCCGCCATGACGCAGGTGAGGGAGGTGCGATAGCGGCGCGCCCGCTTCACCTCCTCCTCGAGCCGTGAGCGGAAGGCACGCAGGTTGGCGAGGCCGGTGAGCGGATCGGTCTGCGCGAGCTCCCGCAGCACCGACTGGCTCCGGACGAGCCGGAGCGTCCGGTCGAGCCGCGCGCGCAGCTCCTGCTCGGAGAAGGGCTTCGCGAGGAAATCGACCGCGCCGAGGTCCAGGCCGCGAACCCGGATCGCCTCGTCGGCGCGGGCCGAGACGAGGATGACCGGGATGTCCTCGGTGACGGGGTCAGCGCGCAGCCGCTCCAGGGCGCCGAGGCCGTCGAGCCGCGGCATGAACTGGTCCATCAGGATCAGGTCGGGCCGCTCCGCGTGCGCGACGGTGAGCGCCGCCTCGCCATCGGGGGCCGACATGACCTCGTAGCCGGGCTCGAGGACCATCCTCATCATGTCGCGGAGATCGGGATCGTCGTCCACGACCAGGACCCGCGGCCGCGCCAACGGTCGGCGCCCGGTCGTCATCGGGGCGGAGGGGTCCACCACGGTGAGCCCCACGGCGTGGAGGATCTCGGTGCTCAGCGCCTCGATGCGCCTCGCCGCCTCCAGCACGCGCGCAGGATCGAGGTATGCGCCGCGGCTCTCCAGCGCGTCGGCGCGCAACTCGGCTGCCAGGACGCGGAGCGCCTGGAGTGCGTCGGAGACGATCCGATCGCTCATCTTCGCGTCGCGGCTCGCGCCCTGACCGTCCTCGGCCGGCTCGCTCCGCTGGCGCGCTGCATCGCCGCCATCGGCCATGCAACCTCCCCCTTCCATGGAGTCTATTGGCTTCGAAGGAGAATTTCAGTCCCCGGCCGGGGGCGGTCGGGGCGCGCCCCGTGCGGGATCGGGGCGGCCGGTCCAACCGGCGGAGCGCCCATGGCCGGCGAGGACTACATCTGGAGCGTGCGAGGTGAGCGATGGCCGAGTTCGTGGAGATCTACGGGAAGCACACCTGACCCCATACCAACGCCGCCCGTGTGGACTTCGGCGCCAAGGGGTTCGAGGTCAGGTTCTTCGACGTGAAGCAGGACGCCGCCGCGATGGCGCGCTTCCTGGAGCTGTCCGGCGGAGATCGAAGAGTCCCGCTCATCAGGATGGGCGAGACGACGACCGTCGGCCACGGCGGCACTTGAAGCGTGTGAGGCGCCCCCGGGCGGGGCGCAGCGGAGCGGCGGCCTCTCAGCGAGGACGGAACATCGCCCTGCGGCCGGGCCTGTAGCCCGGCATGTTGAGCGTGGGCGGGACGTTCTCGAGGCGGAACTGGAACCACTGCTCGGCGTAGAGCTTGCCGAGCTTCAGCTTCTTGTCGTTCTGCAGCGCCTGCAGCGACGTCTTCAGCTTCTCGTCGGAGGGGTTCGCCGCCACGGCCCGCCCGAGCAGCGCGATCGCGTCGGCGCGGCGCCCCTCCTTGTCGAGGATCCAGGCGTACACCTGAAAGAGGAGCCCCTCCTTCTTGTTGACCTTCACCGCCTCCTCGAAGACGCGGGTCATCCCGGCGACGTCGTGGGCGCGGTAGCGGGCGACGCCGAGCATCGCGCGGGCGATCCAGTTGCGGGTGAAGCTCTTCTCGAGGTGGGGCAGGGCGGCCTCGTCGTTCCCCTTCACGAAGTGGAGGATCCCGATGTTCGAGTGGAGCTGCGAGGCCACCAGGAACTGCCACGGGGCGAGCCGGAAGCCCGACTGCAGGATCTGCAGCGCCTTGTCCACGCGCTGCGACTGCAGCTCCTTCTGGACGGTGTCGAAGATCGCCTCCAGCTGCTTCCAGGTCCTCCGGACGAGGACGAGGTAGACCGCGATCGCGACGATGACGCCGGGGATGATCGCGGCGACGGCGCCGAGCTGCGTGGCGAGCGCGACGACGATCCCGAGGACGAGTCCTGCGGCGAGGCTGATGACGAGGTTGAGCATGACCGCTCCAGGCGCCGGTGAGCCGGCATGGATACACGCGCGTGGCCCCGTCCCGCAAGGGGGGACGGGGCCACGCGCTGGCGGAGGATGTGGCCCTCCCCGGACTCGAACCGGGACGGGGGTTCGCCCCACTCGATTTTGAGTCGAGCGCGTCTGCCGTTTCGCCAGAGGGCCGCGAGCCGCTTCATAGCAGGAAATTATGCCTTTGCGCAGGGCAAAGAATGGGGTAAAGCCACGGCAGAGGCCTCGCGCGCTCAATCATTGACGTCAATCCAATCAACACGTCCACCGGAGGTCAGCATGGCCCGTAACGCCGCTCCCAACTCGATCGATGCCGCCGTCCGCCAGGCAATGGAAGGCGTCGTCAAGCGCGCGTCAAAGGTGATCGCCAAGGCGATTGCACGGCTCGCAGCCGACCGGCTCGAGGAGGAGCTGGCCGCCGGCGTCGCGGCCGCCACCTCGGGGCGGGGGCGTCGCACCAGCCGGGGAGGCAAGGGCGTGCGTTCGGCCCGTCAGCGCTCGGAGATCACGCGGTGGGCGGCCGACCGCCGCGCGCGGCGCGTGCCCACCTTCGTCATCGACATGACCGGGCTGAAGACCAAGAAGGCGATTGTCGCCAAGTTTGGCGACGGGGTCGTCTTCGAGAAGGGCAAGGCCGTTCCGAAGGTCCGGTAGGACCGTCAGCGCCTGGGGGGCCGGGTGCCGCCGCGAGGCCGTGCACCGGGGTGACCTCCGGTGGGCGGACCGGGCCGCCGGCCCCCACCGGGACGGCTGGTTCCACCGGGACGGCTGGTTCCACCGGGACGGCTGGTTCCACCGGGACGGCTGGTTCCACCGGGACGGCTGGTTCCACCGGGACGGCTGGTTCCACCGGGACGGCTGGTTCCACCGGGACGGCTGGTTCCACCGGGACGGCTGGCTCCACCGGGACGGCTGGCTCCACCGGGACGGCTGGTTCCACCGGGACGGCTGGTTCCACCGGGACGGCTGGTTCCACCGGGACGGCTGGCTCCACCGGGACGGCTGGCTCCACCGGGACGGCTGCTCGTCCACGGAGCCCGAGCCTTTACCGAGCGGGGCCTGGCGTGCGCCGAAGCGTCGGCTTCGCGCGGAGGCGGCAGCCACCGGTCGCGCGCTCCGGCTGACGCGCTCGCCTGTGGCGGGGTCTCCAGCGAGAGGCCGGTGCGATGTGCCAATCGCTCCACGCCGTTCCGATCGAGCGAGAGGCTGCGGCATAGCTGGTCGATGAGCTGATCCGAGCTGGAAGCGGCGAGGGCGCGCAGGTGGTCTGGGAGCCGCTCCCGCAGATCGCCGACGAATTCCTCGAGGAGGTCGAGGTCGGCGATCCGGTCCGTGTCGTCCAGGAGGAGGTGCGTTCTCTGAGCCAGCGTGCCTCGCGCACGCAACTCGGCGCGGCGCTGGTCCCGGAACCGCTCGGCTTCGGCGCGAGCGCCGAGCCGGTCCAGCGCGGCGTCGAGCGCTGCGACATCCATCCCGAGCGCCGCGGCGGCCTTGCCGCGGACGCCGCCGGCGGCTCGCAGGGCGTGGAGGAGCTCATCTCGCTCCCGGATCCCGAACGCGCGGGCCATCCCGTGCTGCGAGAGGAGCCGGTCCAGGTCCGTGCCGTCGACCACGCCCCCGTCGGCGCGGCGCCAGCCAGCCCCGAGCGCCGCGACGATCAGGGTGCGCTTGCCGCCGTGACGGCGGACGAGCCGTTCGAGGACGGCGCGCTCCTCGTCGAGCAGCAGCTCGTCCAGGAGCGGGAGGGGCCTGGGCGTGGGCTCCGGTGGCAGCTGGCGATCTCCCGCGCGCCGGACCAGGAACGGAACGCGGGTGCGCTTCGGTCCCTTGGTGGCGTGGGACTTTCGGGTGGGAGGCTCGGGGGCGGGCTCCGCGCCGGCCCCTGACGCGGACGCCCGGTAGAGTCCACCGCGCTCCCGCTCTGCGGCGACGTCCGCGGGAGCGCCGCGTGCGATGTCCGCCAGCGCGAAGGGGCCGAGGGGGATGACCGGCGGCGGGTCGGCGAGCAGGGCGCGGACGGCCAACAGCTCGTCCCAGGAGAGGGGGGAGAGCGCCGCCCTCGCGAGCGCGGGGGTCGCCTGCCTTCCGGCCTCGGCGCACCAGCGGATCGCTCTCTCGATGAGCTCGGGGTCGATGTCGGCCATGCGGGCGGAAACTGCGCCGAGCACCGGCAGGAGTCAAGATCCTGCGGCCGAACCGTTGCCCAGCTCGCGGGGGCGTGGTCGAATCACCACCATGAGTGCGGAGGAGAACGAGGTCAGCAGGCGTGCCGTCGCCCTGGTGAGGTCCCTGCGGTGGGTCCTGTGGGTCCTGCTGCTGGTGGCGGTGATGGCCACGCTGGAGGGGCTCCCCGCCCTCCGCGAGGCGGTGCGAGAGGGACGGCTCCCGCCGGCGCTCACGCTAGCCCCGGTCGCCCTGGTGGGAGCCTTCATCGTGGGGTACGCCCTCTACCGCTTCACGCTGGTGCGCGAGGGCCGCTACCCGGCCGGGAAGACGATGATGCAGCTCGCGCTGATGTCGCTCGTCTTCGCGCTGCTGGTCCGGTGGGCGATCGACCGGGATCTCCCCGGCCGCTCCGACCGCCCCGTGGACCTCGCGCGGGCCCTGGCCTCCAACGAGCCGGAGCTGCGCGCCCTCGCGGCGGAGGTGCTCCGCGCGAGACCGCGCGCGGAGGCCATGCCGCACGCGGAGCGGCTCCTGGCGCTCCTGTCTGACCCGTCGGCGGAGGTCCGCCGGCAGGCGCACGCCTCGCTGGTCGCGCTCGTGGGTCGGGATGTAGGGGAGGGCGCCGGCGCCGCCGAGCGGTGGCGCGCCGCGCTGGCCGAGCCTCGCTGACCACGCGCTGGACCGCGTCCGACGGCGGGGCGAGTCGGGGCTTGTGCCCGCGCCCGCCGACTGATATTGACAACCGTTATCAATATGACCCCAGCAGATCGCGACGCCGCGAAGCGCACGCCCCCGGAGCGCGCGACGCTCAAGGACGTGCGAGCGCGCCTGGCTGCCTTCATCGCAGAGCGCGGCCTCAAGCAGTCGCGCCAGCGCGAGCTCGTGGCAGAGGCCCTCTTTGCCATGACCGGCCACGTGTCGGCGGACGAGCTGGTCGAGCGCGTCCGCGCGGTGGATCGCCGGGTGAGCGTCGCCACGGTCTACCGCACGCTGAAGCTGCTGGGTGAGAGCGGCCTGGCGGTGCCCCGCCACTTCGGCGAGGGGCAGACCCGCTGGGAGTCGGCGGTGGGCCGGACGCATCACGATCACCTGATCTGCACGCGCTGCGGCACGATCGTGGAGTTCGCCAACGACGAGATCGAACGGCTGCAGGTGCTCGTCGCGCGGCGCCACGCGTTCGAGGTCGAGGAGCACAGGCTCGAGCTCTACGGTCGCTGCGGCGCGTGCCGCGGGCGCGCCGCAGGCGCGAAGGGGAGCGGGGAGGGGCGCGCTTGAAGCGGGGCACGAACGAGGCGCTGGAGCTCGCGGGGGGGGCGCTCGAGGGGAAGCAGGTGGTCGCTGCCGACCGGACCGTCATCCTGGTCGGCAACCCGAACGTCGGGAAGAGCGTCCTGTTCGGCGCGCTCACCGGCAAGTACGTGACCGTGTCCAACTACCCGGGCACGACGGTGGAGGTCACCCACGGCTCGGCCACCATCGAGGGGCGCGCCTGGAAGGTGATGGACACCCCCGGCACCAACAACCTGCTCCCCATGTCCGAGGACGAGCAGGTCACGCGGGACATCCTGCTCTCCGAGACCGGCTACCTCTGCATCCAGGTCTGTGACGCCAAGAACCTGCGCCGCGGGCTGCTGCTGACGGCGCAGCTCGCCGAGGCGGAGGTGCCGTTCACGCTCGCGCTCAACATGGCCGACGAGGCGACCAGCCGCGGCTTCGTCATCGACATTCCGAAGCTCTCCGGTGAGCTGGGGATCGAGGTCGTGTCGACGGTCGCCGTCGAGCGGAAGGGGCTCTCGACGCTCCAGGCGAAGCTGGCCTCGGCACGTCCCTCCCGCTTCTCCCCACATTACGACGCCGCGATAGAGCGGGCGGTCGCCGAGGTGGCGCCGCTGCTGCCCCGCGGCGGGATCGGCCCGCGCGCCCTCGCCCTGATGGCGCTCGTGGGTGACGACTCGCTGCGGGCGTGGCTCTCCGGCAGGCTCCCGGTGGAGACCATCGCCCGCATCGAGGAGATCCGGCGCGCGCTCGCGGCCCGCTACCCGGAGTCCCTCAGGTTCGTGGTCGCGCGCCAGCGGCTCGCCTCGGTGGATCGGCTCCACGACGCAGTGGTGACGCGCGTGGTCGCGTCGTCCGGGAGCGGCCTGGCGCGCCGGATCGGCCACTGGTCCACGCACCCGCTCTGGGGCGTCCCGATCCTGGCGGCCGTGCTGGGAGCCGCCTACTTCTTCGTCGGCGTCCTGGGGGCGGGGACGGCGGTCGACTTCCTGGGCCACACCGTCTTCGAGGGCTACGTCGTCCCCTGGACCGACCGGCTCGTCCGCTTCCTGGCGCCGGCCGGCGCCGTGCAGGAGTTCCTGGTGGGCCCGCCGGGCGTGGCGCCGATCGCCTCGCACGGGATCCTCGTGGGCCAGTACGGCGTCGTCTCGATGGGGCTCTCCTACGGCCTCGCCATCGTGCTGCCGATCGTCGCCACCTTCTTCATCTCCTTCAGCATCCTGGAGGACTCCGGCTACCTCCCGCGGCTCGCGGTGATGGTGAACAAGCTCTTCCGGCGGATGGGGCTCAACGGCAAGGCGGTCCTGCCGATGGTGCTGGGCCTGGGCTGCGACACCATGGCGACCATGACGGCGCGGATCATGGAGACGCGGAAGGAGCGGGTCATCGTCACCCTGCTCCTCGCGCTCGCCATCCCCTGCAGCGCGCAGATCGCCGTGATCCTCGCGATGACCGCCGGCCTGCCGTTCGCGGCGTCGGTCTGGTTCGTCGGCACCATCCTGCTCGTGCTCTTCCTCGTCGGCTGGCTCGCCGCCAAGGTCCTCCCGGGCCGGGGCTCCGACTTCATGCTTGAGCTGCCGCCGCTGCGCGTCCCGCAGGCGGGAAACATCGCGGTGAAGACGCTCGCCAGGATCGAGTGGTACCTCCGCGAGGCGATGCCGCTCTTCGTGCTGGGCACGCTCCTGCTGTGGGGGCTCGATCGCCTCGGCTGGCTGCGCGCCCTGGAGCGGGCGGCGCGGCCGGTCGTCACCGGGATCCTGGGGCTGCCGCAGGAGGCGGCGGCCGCCTTCATCCTCGGCTTCCTCCGGCGCGATTACGCGGCGGCCGGGCTCTTCCAGCGGTATCAGCCCTTCATGGAGGCCGGGACGATGACCCGGACCATGGAGATCGAGGTGACCGTCGCGCTGGTCACCGTCACGCTCTTCATCCCGTGCATCGCCAACTTCTTCATGATCGTAAAGGAGCGGGGGTGGAAGACCGGCGTCGGCATGGCCGCCTTCATCCTCCCGTTCTCGGTGGGCGTCGGGGCGTTGCTCAACGTCCTCATGCGGTGGCTCTACTAGCGGGAGGGAACGTGTCCAGCGACGCGGCCCACGAGCGCTGCCCCCTCTGCGGGCAGTCCTTCGACCCCTCGATGCAGGGGTGCCGGCCGAGCTGCCCCCTCGCGAAGGGGTGCCGGGTCGTCTGCTGCCCGGGGTGTGGCTACAGCTTCCCACAGGAACGCGCGGGCCTCGCGGGCCGGCTACGGAAGGTGCTCGACCGGTTCGAGCGCAGGAGGACGGGTACGTGAGCCCCATCGATGCACGGCGGCAGGAGGAGATCCTCGAGTCGGTCTACACGGAGCGGGAGCGTGGAACCGACGAGGCGCTCGCGATCCTCGCCCACCCCGGCGCGGCCCACGCCCCGGACGCACGCGCCGAGGACCTGCGCGAGCTGGAGGCAGGCGGCTTCGTCGAGCTCGACGGGGAGCGCGTCACCCTCACCGGCGAGGGCGAGCGGCGGGCGCGAGGGGTGGTGCGGCGCCACCGGCTCACCGAGCGGCTCTTCCACGACGTCCTGCTGATGGGCGACGAAGCGACCGAGCCTCAGGCCTGCGAGTTCGAGCACATCCTCTCGCCGGAGGCGACCGAGTCGGTCTGCACGCTGCTCGGCCACCCGCCGACCTGCCCGCACGGGAAGCCCATCCCGCCGGGCGACTGCTGCGGGGCCTTCCGCCGGACGGTGAGGCCCCTCGTCACCGGGCTCCCCAACTTCGACCTCGGCGCGCGCGGTCGGATCGTCTTCATCGCGCCACGCTTCCACGACCGCATGGACCGGCTGGCCGCCCTCGGCGTCATCCCGGGCTCCGAGATCCGGCTCCACCAGCGCTCGCCGGCGTTCGTGATCGAGGTCGGCGAGACCACCATCGCGATCGATCCGGAGATCGCGGCGGAGATCTACGTGAAGCCGGTGGCCGAGCAGGCCTAGGCGTTATCGTCCGATTTCTGGACGGGTCCGCGCACCCTGATAGGGTTGCGTGGACCCTCGTATGTCCCCGCCACGACAGCGGAAAAAGATCCTCCTCTTCGTTGGGGCCGTGGCGCTCCTCGCGGCCGCGTCCGCGCTCGACCCGTCCGGCATCCGCAAGCACGTGAGGATGGCGGTCGAGGTGGAGCGGATGCGCGCGGAGAACGTACGGCTCGCCGCGGAGAACGCCCGGTTGGCGCGCGAGGCGGTCGCGCTCCGGAGCGACCCCGAGGCGATCGAGCGCGCCGTGCGCGAGGAGCTTCGCTTCGTGCGCCCCGGCGAGATCGTAATCCTGACCGATGGAGAGGTACGGACCCCGCCATGAGCCCAGTCGAGCTGCCGCCAGCCGTCGTCAGAGCGCCGATAGGCCACACCCCGTCGGTGCGATCGCACCTCGCCGCCCAGCGCACGCGTCCGCTGCTGGTCCGGCTCTACGCCGCGGTCTTCAGCGATCTCGGCGTCGTGGGCTGGCCGGCGCGCCGCCGCTTCGGCCGCCTCCTGCTGCGAAGCTGTCCGCCCGCCGTCTCCGTCGTCCTCGTCGCCCTGGTCCTGATGCGGGCCTTCGAGGCGACCTCGACCGGGTGGCCGCAGACCGCGGCCCTCTCCCTCCTCGCCGCGACCCTGGGCGCCGTCGCGGTGCGCCGCGGCCGCGCCGCCGCTGCGGGGAGGGCGGTCGGCCTTCGGGAGCAGCTCGAGATCGGCACGCTCTTCCTGGCGGCGGCCCACGCAGTGCTGCAGTCCGCGTCGGGCGGCGCGCTCGAGAGTCCGCTCCAGCCGCTCGTGTATCTGTTGATGGCCTTCGTGGTCGCGTTCCTGGAGCGGCAGGCGGGGATCGCGATCGCGGTCGTCGCCGTGGGGCTCGAGCTCGGGGTCTGGCGGAGCCGGGGGGGGAGCGAGGCCGAGTTGCCCGGCGCCCTCGTCCACGCCGGGTTCGTGGTGCTCTTCGGCCTGCTCTACCACGCGGTCCTGGCGGCGCAGGTCGCGGCCAGCCGCAGGGCCGAGCGCGAGGCGATCCAGCGGCGCCTCGCCGACATCGACAGCCTCGCGCGTGAGTTCCGGCTCCTGCAGCCCGGGAGCGGCGACGCGCCGTCGCCGGAGCAGCGGCAGCGGCTGACCGAGGCCGCGGTCGTGGAGGTCGAGGCGGCCGTGCGCGGAGCCCTCGAGATCGCCGAGGTCGCGCTCAGGACCCACACCTGCGCCGTCTTCCTGTTGAGCGACGACGACCGGCTCCTCACGCTGCGCGAGTGCAGGTCGCGCAGCGACGCGGTGACGCACGACCCCATCCCGGCCGGTGAGGGGGCGCTCGGGGGCGCCGTCCGGCGAGGCGCCCCGGTGAGGCTCGCGGGCGACGTGAAGGCCGTGACCTACTACGTGGACGGGACGCGCCCCCGCGCGCTGCTCGCCGTGCCGCTCCTGGAGCGGCGCGGGAACCACGTCCGCGGCGTGATCGTGGCTGACCGGCTGGAGCCCGTGCCCTTCGGCGAGGAGGACGAGCGGCTCCTCGTCACGCTCGCGAGCGAGATCCTGCGCGCCGTCGCGGCGGAGCGGCTGCTCGCCGACATGAAGCACGCGCGGGACGAGAAGGAGCGGTTCTACGAGGCCATCCGGCGGCTGAACCAGACCTCTAAGCTGCGGGACGTCTTCGACGTCGCGCTCGAGGTGGTGCGGGGGATGCTGCCGCTCAACTTCGGCGCCGTGACGCTGCGTGAGACGGAGGGCGGCCGGACCCACCACCGGATCGTGCGGGCCACGTATGGCGAGGATGGGACGGGGTCGGGCCCCGCCCTCGAGGAGAGCCGCTACCCAGAGAACACCGGGCTCGTGGCCTCGGCGACGAGGCTGGGCGCTAGCCTCCCCGGGACCGAGCTCGACGTCGGCAAGGCGGTGGTCTTCGACGATGCCACCAGGCTAAAGGGCGTGACCTCGCTCCGGGTCATTCCCCTCAAGGCAGGCGAGGAGGTCTACGGGACGCTCGTGCTCGGGTCGGCGCGCAAGCACGCGTTCTCCCCAATCTCGCGAACCAGCTCGAGGTGGTCGCGCTGCAGGTGGGCGAGTCGATCGGCCGGGCGCGGCTCTTCGAGCAGACCGAGCGGCTCGCGACGACGGACGGGCTCACCGGGCTGCTGAACCACCGGACGTTCCAGGAGCGGATCGAGGCGCAGCTTCGGCAGTCGGAGCGGTACGGGAAGCGGGTCTCGCTCCTGCTCTGCGACATCGACCACTTCAAGTCGGTCAACGACACCTACGGCCACCCGGTCGGGGACGTCGTGCTGAAGGGGGTCGCCGCCACGATCGCGAAGGAGGCGCGGACCACCGACGTCGTCGCCCGCTACGGCGGCGAGGAGTTCGCGGTCGTCATGCCGGAGACCGACGCCGCCGGTGCGATCGTGATCGCCGAGCGGATCCGTGAGCGGATCGCGAAGCGGGTCTTCGAGACCGACCAGGGGTCGCTGAGCGTCACGATCTCGCTGGGCGTCGCCACGTTCCCGGACGACGCGGCGAAGAAGGCCGAGCTCGTCGAGCGGGCGGACGCGTGCCTCTACCACGCGAAGCGCCACGGGCGTAACCAGAGCGTGGCCGCGTCGGTGCTGCGCCTGCCCCGCAAGGCCGCCAACTCCTGAGCTTTCTTGCTAGTATCGCGGGGACGCCGCTCCCGGCGTCCCCTACGGCGAGGCGGCGGCGTGAAGAAGAACTTCGTACTCGACACAAACGTTCTCCTCCACGATCCCAGATCGCTCTTCGGCTTCGACGACAACGACGTCGTCGTCCCCATCTACGTCATCGAGGAGATCGACAACTTCAAGCGCGACCTCTCCACGCTGGGGAGGAACGCGCGCCAGGTCTCCCGCTACCTCGACGAGTTCCGGGAGAAGGGGAAGCTCAAGGAGGGGGTGTCGCTCGGCGACGGCAAGGGGGCCATCCGCGTCCTGATGGCGGAGCGGCACGTCCCGGGGCTGCAGGACAGCAAGACGACCGACGACAAGATCCTCGCGGTCGCGCTCTGGCTGCAGGATGCAGAGAAGGGCAAGCCGACCCTCTTCGTGACCAAGGACACCAACCTCCGCATCCGGGCCGACGCGCTCGGGCTGCGGGCGGAGGACTACGACGTCGAGGGCGTCGAGATCGACGAGGTCTGGAGCGGCGTGGCGGAGGTCGACGTCGAGCCGGAGCTCGTCGACGAGTTCTACGCACAGGGCGCGATCCCGTGCCCCGAGGGGATCGAGCCGCCGCCCCCCAACGCCTTCGTGCTGATCCGCGATCGCGCCAATCCGCAGCACTCCGCGGTGGGCAAGTACAGCGCGGCCCGGCAGGCCTTCGTCCAGCTCATCAAGTCGCCGAAGGAGGGGGTCTGGGGGATCCGCGGGCGCAACAAGGAGCAGACCTTCGCGCTCGACCTCCTGCTCAACGACGAGGTCCGTCTGGTGACGATGGTCGGCAAGGCCGGCACCGGCAAGACGCTGCTCGCCATCGCGGCCGGGCTCCAGAAGACGATGGAGGAGGGGGTCTACCAGAAGCTGCTCGTCTCCCGGCCGATCTTCCCGCTGGGCAAGGACATCGGCTACCTGCCGGGGGACGTGGAGGAGAAGCTCAACCCCTGGATGCAGCCGATCTTCGACAACGTCGAGTACCTGATGAACCTGTCGCGCTCCGAGAAGAAGCAGGGGCGCGGATACCACGAGCTGATGGACCTCGGGATCCTCGAGATCGAGCCGCTCACCTACATCCGCGGTCGCTCGATCCCGAACCAGTTCATCATCGTCGACGAGGCCCAGAACCTGACGCCGCACGAGGTGAAGACCATCATCACGCGCGTCGGCGACGGGACCAAGATCGTGCTGACCGGCGACCCGTACCAGATCGACAACCCCTACGTCGATCAGACCAACAACGGGCTCATCCACGTCGTGAACCGCTTCAAGAGCGAGCGGCTCGCCGGCCACATCACCCTCGGCAAGGGGGAGCGCAGCGCGCTCGCCGAGCTCGCTGCGAACCTGCTGTGACCCAGGGCTCCCCGGGTGCTGGCGGCGCCGGCTTCAGCTACCCGGCGGAGTACACCCTCAAGATAATGGGACTCGCCGCGGACGACTTCCCCGAGCACGCGAGGAGGCTGGTCGCCCGCGTGGTCGAGGACGTCCCGGCGGAGCGGGTGACGGTGCGCGCCAGCGCCGGCGGCAAGTACCTCTCGGTCACGATCACGGTGATGCTCCGCTCCGAGGAGGAGCGGCTGGCGATCTACGTCGCGCTCAAGCAGGACGGGCGCGTCGTCTACGCGCTGTGAGGCAGGTCAGCGGAGGCCGCGCCGAGCGACGCCGGAGAAGTCGACCACCTCTATCGGCTCGGAGACGACGCCCATCGTCACCGTCTCCCGGAGCCCCTCCGCGTCGCCGCCGATCTGCAGCGGGGCCGGCCTGTCGAAGCGGAGCGTGACGCGGTCGGCGTGGAAGTCGTGGAGCCCGGGGTGGCGGAACGCGCCGCTCCAGATGCGCGGGAGGTTGAGCAGAACGGTCGGCACCGGGATCCGGCTGGCCACCCTGAGGTGCATCGCGCCCGCGGCGGTGCCCGCGAAGGGGAACGCGCGGATGCCGAGCCCCCAGAACGGCACGGTGCTGGCCGCGGCCATCAGGCACGGGCCGGCGTAGAGCAGATCGCCGCTGGGGATCTCCCGTCCGAGCCGCGCGCCGTCCACATCGAGCCGCCACGCCGGCCTGCCCGCGTTGACGATCTCGCAGTAGGGCAGCCGCTCGAGGAGGTGGCGGGGCGCGGTGCGGAGCGCCGCCGCGAGGCCGAAGCCGGCGGCGCCGGTCCCCAGCGCCTTAAGCGGCGTGTCGCGGAGGCGGAGCCGGAGCCAGTTGTAGTCGTTGATGACGGCCGCGTCCGCGCCCGTCCCGGCGAAGGGGGTGTGGCGCCCCTCGCAGTCCACGAGATCTATGGAGCGCGTCGCGATGGCATCGCCACGGACGAAGCGCGCGAGGTCGTCCAGGAAGGTGCGGGAGGTGGTGCCGACGAGGCCGGCGACCGCGTTCCCGGTGCCGAGCGCCAGGATCCCGAAGCACGGCACGGGACGGTGCTGGCGCCCCGCCTCGCGGACGAGCCGGTTCACCCAGCCCACGAAGGTGCCGTCGCCGCCGGCGGCGAAGACCGTCCCGTACCCCGCCGCGATCACCCGCGCCGCGATGGCGTCGGCGTCGTCGAGGTCTCGGGAAAGGAAGACGTTCTCGTCGCCTACGGCCGCCTCGACGGCCGCCCGCACGCGGGGCGTGACCCGTTTGGCGTGCGCGTTCAGTAGGACCGCGGGCACGCCGCCCGGCGCGGGTCTAGGCGCGGCCGAGACGGCGCGCGCGGGGGACGGAGAGGTCGAGGAGCGGAGGGTCACTTGGGGCCGGTCTCTGGTGCAGCAAGGGCGATGCCACGCTGCGTCATGATCGGGGCGTGAGGATAATCAACTGGTTGTAGGAAATGATGACCCTAAAGTGTCACCTTAGTGCGCCGCGGCAGGGTGGCGGCTGCGTAGCCGCCTACGCGGCTCGGCCGGGTCCGTAAATATGCATATCGGCGGTTTGACAGGTGGCTGCGCGTACTTACGTTGCCCGTCATCAGGAGGAGTTCAATGGGCAAGATCATCGGCATCGACCTGGGTACGACCAACTCCGTCGTGGCAGTGATGGAGGGGAAGGACCCCGTCGTCATCGCCAACGAGGAGGGTTCGCGGATCACGCCGTCCGTGGTGGCCTACACGAAGGACGGTGAGCGGCTGGTCGGACAGGTGGCAAAGCGGCAGGCCATCACCAACCCCGAGCGGACCATCTATTCCATCAAGCGCTTCATGGGGCGTCGCTTCTCCGAGGTCTCGGAGGAGTCGAGGCGCGTCCCGTACAAGGTCGTCGAGGGGCAGGGTGGGGACGCCCGCGTCGACATCGACGGCAAGCCGAACTCTCCCCCCGAGATCAGCGCCCAGGTGCTCCTCAAGCTGAAGCGTGCGGCGGAGACCTACCTGGGCGACAAGGTGACCGACGCCGTCATCACGGTCCCGGCCTACTTCAACGATGCCCAGCGGCAGGCCACGAAGGACGCGGGCGAGATCGCGGGGCTCACGGTCCGGCGCATCGTCAACGAGCCGACCGCGGCGGCGCTCGCCTACGGCCTCGACAAGAAGAAGAACGAGAAGATCGCCGTCTACGACTTCGGCGGCGGCACGTTCGACATCTCGATCCTCGAGGTGGGCGAGAACGTGGTGGAGGTGCTCGCGACCAACGGTGACACCCACCTCGGCGGCGACAACATCGACCAGACGATCATCGACTGGCTGATCGCGGAGTTCAAGAAGGACTCCGGCCTCGACGTCTCGAAGGACAAGATGGTCCTCCAGCGCCTCAAGGAGGCCGCGGAGAAGGCCAAGATCGAGCTCTCCTCGATGCTGGAGAGCGAGATCAACCTGCCGTTCCTGACGGCGGACCAGACCGGCCCGAAGCACCTGGCCATCAAGCTCTCCCGCGCCAAGCTGGAGCAGATGGTGGCGCCGCTCATCGAGCGGTCGCTGGAGCCCACGCGCAAGTGCCTCGCCGACGCGAAGCTCGAGCCGAAGCAGATCGACGAGATCGTCATGGTCGGCGGCCAGACCCGCATGCCGGCCATCATCGAGTCCGTGAAGAAGTACTTCGGCAAGGAGCCGAACCGGACCGTCAACCCGGACGAGGTGGTCGCGGTCGGCGCCGCCATCCAGGCCGGCGTGCTCTCCGGCGAGGTGAAGGACATCCTCCTCCTCGACGTCACGCCGCTCTCTCTCGGCGTCGAGACGCTCGGCGGCGTGATGACCCGCATGATCGAGCGGAACACGACCATCCCGTGCAAGAAGGCGGAGACCTACTCCACCGCCTCTGACAGCCAGACCTCGGTCGAGATCCACGTGCTCCAGGGCGAGCGCGAGATGGCCCGCGACAACCGGACCCTCGGGCGCTTCCACCTGGAGGGGATCCCGCCCGCGCCGCGCGGCGTCCCGCAGGTCGAGGTCACCTTCGACATCGACGCGAACGGCATCCTCAACGTCTCCGCGAAGGACAAGGGGACCGGCAAGGAGACCAAGATCACCATCAGCCACAGCTCGGGGCTCGCGAAGGACGAGGTGGAGAAGATGGTGGCCGACGCCCAGTCGCACGAGGCGGAGGACAAGACGCGGCGCGAGGAGGTCGAGATCCGCAACCGCGCCGAGAACCTCGCGTACCAGATGGAGAAGCTCCTGAAGGAGAACAAGGAGAAGATCCCGGCCGAGATCGCCAAGGAGATCGAAGAGGGCATCGCCGAGGTCCACAAGCTCCGCGAGAAGGGGAGCGCGGAGGAGATCAAGGCGGCGATGGAGCGGCTGGAGAAGGCGAGCCACAAGGCCGCCGAGGAGCTCTACAAGACCGCCCCGGCCGAAGGCGCCCCCGGCGCCGCCCCGGGCGTCGCCCCCGAGGGCGGGGCTCCCAAGCCCGAGGGGGAGAAGCAGGGCGACGTGGTCGACGCGGAGTTCAAGCAGGTCTGAGGCGCCCCCCTCTCCCGCCTCCGGGCGGGGAGGGCAGGGGGTCGAAGCGCGCAGGGCCGCCCTCCGGGGCGGCCCTTTTCGCGCCGCGCGCGGCTCATCGGCCCCTCGGCCGCCTTGCAACACCGGGAAACGCCGCGAGCACCTCGGAGGGTTCTTGAATCGAGCGGACGGCGCCCCTTCCTTGCGGGGCCAGTGCCGCGTTCATCGGCGCTGCGAACCCATGAGGAGCTACCCATGAGGCGTCATGTATCGCTGGCCGCTCTCGCGCTGTGCATCGGCTTCCTCGGCGTCGGTCGCGCGACCGCCACGGAGACCATGAAGGTCCGCCATGCGACTCCGGCCGAGGTCGGGAAGAAGGCGCTCTGTCCCGTGATGAACATCAACTTCGAGGTGGCCAAGAACACCCAGGTCATCGACTACAAGGGCAAGAGCTACTTCTTCTGCTGCGATCACTGCGTCGCCGACTTCAAGAAGAACCCCGACAAGTTCTCGGAAGGCCTGCTGCAGCCGCGCGAGCCGACGTCCGCTGAGGTCGGCACGATGGTCACCTGTCAGGTCATGGGGACGAAGTTCGAGGTGGCCAAGACCACGCCGGTGATCGACTACAAGGGCAAGAGCTACTTCTTCTGCTGCGAGAACTGCGTCCAGGAGTTCCAGAAGAACCCGGACAAGTTCGCGATGAAATAGGGGCGAGCGGGGGCGGCCGGCATCGGCTGCCCCCTCCTCGTCTCACCAGGTGTGTGGTGAGGGGGATCGTCCCCGCTCGAGCGCGGCGGCACACGCAGCGGCGCGGCCGCCCGCGGGGGGGCGCGTCCTTCGCAATCACGCTGATTCGGCGTACGCTCGCGAGCCACCGTGCACCTGACGATCCTCTCCCGCTCGACTTCCATCTACACGACCCGTCGCCTCGGCGAGGCCGCGCGCGAGCGGGGGCTCGGCGTCCGCGTCGTCGATCCGCTCGACGTCGAGATGGGGCTCGGCGCCGGCGGTCCGGCGGTCTACTGGCGCGGGAAGCGGTTCCCGAAGACCGACGTCGTGGTCCCCCGCATCGGGCTCTCGGTCCACCAGTACGGCCTGGCGGTCGTGAACCAGCTGGAGCTGCTCGGGGTGGCGGTCCTCAACGGCTCCTGGGGCATCGCGGCCAGCCGCAACAAGATGCGCTGCCTCCAGCTCCTCGCCACGGAGGGGGTGCCGGTGCCGCGGACGGTCATGGCGTCGAACCCCTCCGGCCTGAAGGAGATGGTGCGGCTGGTCGGCGGGCCGCCCGTGATGGTCAAGCTCCTCTCCAGCAACGAGCGGAGCGGTGTGATGATCTGCGAGAGCCTCCAGTCACTGGAGGCTGCGCTGGAGGCGATCCTGGGGCTTGGCCAGAACATCGTGGTCCAGCAGTACCTGCACGGCAGGCGCGCCCGCGACCTCCGAGCGCTCGTCATCGGCGGCGAGGTGGTGGCCGCCATGCGGCGCAGCGCGCCGGTGGGCCGCCTCTCGAAGGATCTCCGTCGGGGGGCGCGCTTCGAGGCCGTGGAGCTGCCGGCGCACCACGCCCGGATAGCTGCGGAGGCGGCCCGGATCCTGAGGCTCGAGGCCTGCGCCGTCGACATGCTCGACGTCAACGGCGGCCCCCACGTCTTCGAGGTCAATAGCTCCCCGTCCATAAGGGAGGCCGAGACCGAATGCGGCGTCGATGTCGCCGGCCGCATCGTGGAGCGCGCCATGGCGCTGGCCGGAGTGGCGCCCAAACGGCGTAGCCCCGGACGTCGCTCCGCCGCTCCCCAGGCGGCTCCCCGGCAGGCGGCCGGCCCGCGCTGACGCCGGCGGTCGCCGTGCTATAGATGCCGCATCGAGGCCCCCTCATCCATGATCCGCCCCATCGCCATCGCCCTCCTAGCGCTCGCCGCCGCCTGCGGTGACGCGGGCAAGCCGGCCGCGCCGCCGCCCGCCGCCGCCGCACCGCCGGCGCCTTACGACGCCGTCAGCGAGGCGGCTGGCAGCTACCAGGTCCGCGCGGCGTTCGCGCCGGGCTCGGTCGCGCGCGGCGCGGAGGCGACGCTCGCGATCGAGATCACGATGACGCGCCCCGACGTGCACGTCCAGCAGGAGTTCCCGCTCAAGGTCACGCTCGCGCCGAGCCCCGGCGTGGGGATCCCGAAGCCGACGCTCGGCCACGCCGACGCGGTCGATCCGGCCGCGAAGGGGCGGCGCTGGGACGTCGTGGGCACCGCGACTGCTCCCGGTGCACAGCAGGTCCAGGCCAGCCTCCGCTTCGCGATCTGCAAGGAGACGGAGCCGGCCTGGTGCGTGACGCGCAACGAGACCGCGACCGCGGCGCTCGACGTGCGCTGAGGGGCGGGCGGAGGTCGCGTGAGGCTCGTCTACGGCGTCAACCCGGTCCGGGAGCTCCTCCAGGCAGGCGGAGAGGTCTCCGAGCTCTGGCTCCAGGAGGGCGGAGTCCGTGCGGCGCCCGAGCTGGAGCGGCTCGGCCGGGAGCTCGGCGCACAGGTCCGCCACGCGCCGCGTGCGCGGCTCGACAAGATCTCCGGGAGCGATCGCCACCAGGGGGTCGTCGCGGTCGTCGCGGACTTCCGGTACTCGGAGCTGGAGGACCTGCTGGCGGCGGCAGCCGCGGCGAGCCAGCCGCCGCTGCTGGTCGTCCTGGACGGGGTCGAGGACCCACACAACCTGGGGGCCATCATCCGTTCGGCGCAGGCGCTCGGCGCCCACGGGGTCGTCATTCCCCGCGACAGGGCAGTGGGAGTGACCCCGGTCGTCGCCAAGGCCTCCGCTGGTGCCATCGAGCGCTGCCGCGTGGCGCGCGTGGTGAACATTGCGAGATCACTGGAGGAACTCAAGGCGGCTGGGGTCTGGACCGTAGCGCTGGCCGCCGACGGCGACAGGACGCTGGAGGAGGTCGAGCTTCACGGCCCCATCGCCGTGGTGCTGGGAAGCGAAGGGGAGGGCGTTCGTCCGCTGGTCAGGCGCTCCTGCGACTTCGTCGCTCGCATCCCCATGAAGGGTGGATTCGAGAGCCTCAACGTCTCGGCGACCGCAGCGGTGGCACTCTACGAGGCAGCGCGGCAGCGGACCGCGGCTGGCCAAAAAAGGCCTTCCGGTTTACCTACTTGACAAGAATCCGCCGCTTGTTTACAAGACGCGGCTCCACACGGCAGGAGCGGCTTGTCCTCAGATTGACCGGGGCGGCCAACCTGCATCAGTCCCAGTCGTTTCGCTGGCGTAGCTCAGTTGGCAGAGCAGCTGCCTTGTAAGCAGCAGGTCGCGGGTTCGAATCCCACCGCCAGCTCCAGTGAGCGTGGGGTTCTAGAGGTTCAACGAGGACGAGCAACTAGAGTTTGGAGGGGTTCCCGAGCGGCCAAAGGGAGCAGACTGTAAATCTGCCGGCTTACGCCTTCGGTGGTTCGAATCCACCCCCCTCCACCAATCAGCCTTCCGACCCCAGAAACGTCGAGGACGAAGTCGCAGCGAAACTTGCGGGAATAGCTCAGTTGGTAGAGCGTCAGCCTTCCAAGCTGAATGTCGCGGGTTCGAATCCCGTTTCCCGCTCCAGTGAGGTCGACACAAAGAAAAGGCCCTCGTAGCTCAGTCGGTAGAGCGCGTCCTTGGTAAGGACGAGGTCTCCAGTTCAATCCTGGACGAGGGCTCCAGTCATCACAGCGCGCAGGGAAGCCAAGTCACCCGCCGCCGAACACAGAGGAGCGCAACATGGCCAAGGAAAAGTACGAGCGTAACAAGCCGCACGTCAACGTCGGGACGATCGGTCACGTCGACCACGGGAAGACGACGCTCACGGCGGCGATCACGAAGTACTGCGCGTCGAAGGGTCTCGCCCAGTTCATGGCGTACGACCAGATCGACAAGGCGCCCGAGGAGCGGGAGCGCGGCATCACGATCGCGACCGCCCACGTCGAGTACTCGACGGCCGCGCGGCACTACGCGCACGTCGACTGCCCGGGCCACGCGGACTACGTGAAGAACATGATCACCGGCGCGGCGCAGATGGACGGCGCGATCCTGGTGGTGTCGGCGGCCGACGGCCCGATGCCGCAGACGCGCGAGCACATCCTCCTGGCCCGCCAGGTCGGCGTTCCGTACATCGTGGTCTTCCTGAACAAGGTCGACATGGTGGACGACAAGGAGCTGCTGGACCTGGTCGAGCTCGAGGTCCGTGAGCTGCTGACGAAGTACGAGTTCCCCGGCGACAAGCTCCCGATCATCAAGGGCTCGGCGCTGAAGGGGCTCGAGGGCGACAAGGGCGAGCTGGGCGAGCCGGCGCTGCAGGCGCTGCTGGACGCCATCGACAGCTACATCCCGACGCCGAAGCGCGCGGTGGACAAGCCGTTCCTGATGCCGGTCGAGGACGTGTTCTCGATCTCCGGCCGCGGGACGGTCGCCACGGGGCGCGTGGAGCGCGGGATCGTCAAGGTCGGCGAGGAGATCGAGATCGTCGGGCTGAAGCCGACGGCGAAGACGGTCGTGACGGGCGTCGAGATGTTCCGGAAGCTCCTCGACGAGGGGCAGGCCGGCGACAACATCGGCGCGCTGCTCCGCGGCCTGAAGCGCGAGGAGGTCGAGCGCGGGCAGGTCCTCGCGAAGCCGGGCTCGATCACGCCGCACACCAAGTTCAAGGGCGAGGTATACGTGCTGACGAAGGAGGAGGGTGGACGCCACACTCCGTTCTTCAACGGCTACCGGCCGCAGTTCTACTTCCGCACGACCGACGTGACGGGATCCGTGCAGCTGCCCGCAGGCATCGAGATGATCATGCCGGGCGACAACGTCACGGTGGAGGTGGAGTTGATCACCCCCATCGCGATGGAGAAGGAGCTGCGCTTCGCGATTCGCGAGGGCGGCCGCACGGTTGGAGCGGGCGTCGTGGCCGAGGTCATCCAGTAAGAAGGAAGTGAAGCCATGGCTGGCAATCGCACCATCATCACCCTCGAGTGCACCGCCTGCAAAGAGCGGAACTACTCGACGACCAAGAACAAGAAGAAGACGCAGGAGAAGCTCAACCGCTCCAAGTACTGCCCCCGGTGCCGCAAGCACCAGGCGCACAAGGAGACGAAGTAGCCCGGGTGAGCGAACCAGGTTAGGCCAGTAGCTCCAACGGCAGAGCAGCGGTCTCCAAAACCGCGGGTTGGGGGTTCGAATCCCTCCTGGCCTGCCACATAGACGGAAGTCCCACTTCACCGAAGAGGGCCGGCAGAGTCATGAACGACGCAGGCGGGGTGGAGCAGCCCAAGCGGTACGTCGCGATCTTCTACGTCCTCGCGGCCGTCGCCTTCGGCTTCTTCCTCGAGCGAGTGGTCGCGCTCGCGTTCTCATACGCGCGCATCAACGACTTCGCCGTCTTTGGCGAGGGCTGGAGCCTCTCGACGGTCATCGGCTTTGCCGCGGCGGCGATCGCGGCCGTCGTTGCGTGGCGCATACCGAAGACCCAGACCGCCTCGCTGGAGGTGGCGCTGGAGCTTCGCCGGGTCACATGGCCGACGTTGCGTGAGACGAGGGCCGCCACCGTCGCGGTCATCGCCGCGAGCTTCGTGGCCGCTATCATCCTGGGTGGCTTCGACGCCGCCTGGGCCTGGCTGAGCAGCCTCGTCTACCGCGCGAACTGAGGCTGGCGGCGAGGCAGAGGGAGCCGGGGCGGTGGGGGCCGCCCATTCGGCTCCTTCGGCGTTGTGAGGAACGGGCCGGGCAGGGTGGGACGGCGGCGGAACTGGAGATTGGCATGGCGAAGAAGTGGTACGTCGTCCACACCTACTCGGGCTTCGAGAACAAGGTGAAGAAGTCCCTCGAGGAGCGCATCCGCCAGGAGGCGCTCCAGGACTTCTTCGGCGAGACTCTCATCCCGATGGAGGTCGTGCAGGAGATGGTCAAGGGGGAGAAGAAGACTTCGAAGCGGAAGTTCTTCCCCGGCTACATCCTGGTCAACATGGAGATGACCGACTCGACCTGGCACCTGGTCAAGGGTACGCCCAAGGTGACTGGCTTCGTCGGCAGCGCCAAGAACCCCCGGGACGTCCCGTCGATCACCGACGCCGAGGTGCAGCGGCTCACGACCCAGATCTCCGAGGGCTCGCTCAAGCCGAAGCCCAAGGTGCAGTTCGAGGAGGGCGATCAGGTCCGCGTCGTGGACGGCCCGTTCTCGAACTTCAACGGCACGGTCGAGGAGGTCAAGCCGGACAAGGGCAAGGTCCGCGTCCTCGTCTCGATCTTCGGCCGCGCGACGCCCGTCGAGCTCGATTTCATGCAGGTGGAGAAGACCTAGCACCGCCGGCTTCAGCCGGCGGAACAGGACCGGGGTCGCAGAGGTTCCAGTCGTAGCGACCGCGGTGAGCAGTGAACGGAAGCGTGGAAGAGCCGAGGGCTCGTTGGAACCACGCAGGGCCAGGACACGCGGCCCGGAAGGAAGTCATGAAGAAGATCACCGGTCAGATCAAGCTGCAGCTCCCCGCCGGGAAGGCCAACCCCGCGCCCCCCGTGGGCCCGGCGCTCGGCCAGCACGGCGTCAACATCATGGAGTTCTGCAAGCAGTTCAACGCTGCCACGCAGGCACAGGCCAAGGAGGCCCTGATCATCCCGTGCATCATCACGGTTTATCAGGACCGCTCCTTCACCTTCATCCTCAAGACGCCGCCGGCGTCGATCCTCCTGAAGAAGGCCGCCAAGCTCCACACCGAGAAGAAGAAGGGCTCGGGCGCCCACAAGCCGGGCAAGGAGAAGGTCGGCCAGATCACGCAGAAGCAGCTCGAGGAGATCGCGAAGCTCAAGATGACCGACATGACGGCGGGCAGCGTCGATGCCGCGATGAAGACCATCGCCGGCACCGCCAGGTCCATGGGCATCGAGATCGTCGGCTGACCGCGAAGAGGATAAAGACATGACTATCGGAAAGAAGTTCAAGGCGGCCTCTTCGAAGGTCGATCGCAACAAGCGGTACAAGCTCGACGACGCGTTCAAGCTCATCAAGGAGACCGCGACCAAGAAGTTCGACGAGACGGTGGACGCCGCCATCAACCTCGGCGTCGACCCCAAGCACGCCGACCAGGTCGTCCGCGGCGCCGTCGTGCTTCCGCACGGGATGGGCAAGGCCGTGAAGGTCGCCGTCTTCGCCAAGGGCGACAAGGCCCGCGAGGCCCAGGAGGCCGGAGCCGACATCGTCGGCGCCGAGGACCTGGCCGAGAAGATCCAGGGCGGCTTCATGGACTTCGACAAGGTGATCGCGGCGCCCGACATGATGGGCGTCGTCGGCCGCCTCGGCAAGGTGCTCGGGCCCCGCGGCCTGATGCCGAACCCGAAGGTCGGAACCGTCACCATGGACGTCGCGAAGGCCGTCAAGGAGCAGAAGGCCGGCAAGGTGGAGTTCCGCGTCGAGAAGGCCGGGATCGTCCACGTCCCCTTCGGCAAGGCCTCCTTCGATCCGCAGAAGCTCAAGGACAACTTCGGCGTCATCATGGAGCTCATCTTCAAGGCGAAGCCGCAGACGGCGAAGGGCGTCTACGTCAAGAACGTGACGGTCTCCTGCACGATGGGGCCCGGGATCAAGGTCGATCTCGCCGAGCTCAGCTCGCAGCACGAGTAGTCGCGGGAGCTTTCGAAGTTCCCCGCCGGAATGTCCCGGCGGGGGTTTCTGGTCCAAGACAGCGGGTCTGGCAGCGCCCGGGTGCGAGAGGTCGTAGGGCGCGGCTGGCGAAGCGGGACGAGGTCGTCCCAGCCCGCCGAGACGGGAACGCGTAAGAGTTGCAGCGTCCCCTGCTTGGCCAGGGGGTTTTCGTACCGGCCGTCCGGCTCGGTTCGAGGCCCAAACGAAGCCAGCCGGCGCGAAGGCGCCGGCGGTCGGGAAGGTGGTGAGAACTCACTTGAATCGGACGGAAAAAGAACGGGTAATCTCCGAGCTTCACGACAAGATGGCGAGGGTCAAGATCGCCATCGTCGCTGAGCCAAGGGGTCTCGACGTCGCGACGGTCAACGATCTCCGGAAGAAGCTCCGGGACTCGAAGGTCGAGTATCGCGTCATCAAGAACACCCTGGCCGCGCGCGCCGCCAAGGGCACGCCGGTCGAGAAGGTGGCCGACAGGTTCGTCGGCCCTACCGCCATCGTCATGTCGTACGACGATGTCATCGCTCCGGCGAAGGTCCTCGCGGACTTCATGAAGGACCGCGCGACCTTCTCCATTCGCACAGCGGTGGTCGAGGGGAACGTCGTCGACGCGAAGGGCATTCAGGCCCTCGCGAAGATGCCGGGCCTCCTGGAGCTCCGTGGCCAGATCGCGGCAGTGATCGCGCAGCCGGCCACGATGCTCGCCAGGGTCATCGCGGCACCGGGCCTGCAGCTGGCCCGCGTGATCGCGGCTCGACGGGACCAACTCGAGAAGGCTCAGTAACGGTACGTAAACCCGGCTGCGCCTTTTGGCGGAGCCTCAACGCTTGAGGCGGCGGAGACGTCGCCCGAATAAGAGACAAGGAAGAAGGAAATGGCCGATCTCAATGCCATCGTGGAGCAGCTCTCGGGCCTCACCGTCATGGAGGCCGCTGGGCTGGTCAAGCAGCTCGAGGAGAAGTGGGGCGTCAGCGCAGCCGCCGCGCCGGTGATGATGGCCGCTGCGGGTGGAGCGGCTGCCGCCGCCGTCGAGGAGAAGACCGAGTTCACGGTCGTCCTCGCCGACGCTGGCGCCAACAAGATCAACGTCATCAAGGAGGTCCGCGCGATCACGGGCCTCGGCCTCAAGGAGGCCAAGGACCTGGTCGAGGGAGCCCCCAAGGAGGTCAAGGCGGGCATCCCGAAGGCCGAGGCGGACGAGCTCAAGAAGAAGCTCGAGGCCGCTGGCGCCAAGGTCGAGATCAAGTAGTGACTCCGGGTCGGCGGAGCGGGCTGGTGCCCGCTCCGCCGCACCCGCTGTGAAAAGACGGATACGCGTTGGGCCCCGGTAGGCTTTGGGGCGTACGGGTCCGAAAGTCGTCGGCGAATGCTTGCCGGCGATAGTCGCAGCGTCGGCCGGCCGTTCGCCGGCTCGACCCGTTTCAAGCGGTAATCGAGGAAAGAGGACCGATCGCGATGGCGACGACGATTCAGAACAACTTCCGCGTCCGCAGGAACTTCGGCAAGATCAACAAGATCGCCGAGATCCCCAACCTGATCGCCATCCAGAAGAGTTCCTACGACAAGTTCCTGCAGGCCGACGTCGCGCCCGAGAAGCGCGACGACACCGGGCTCCAGGGTGTCTTCAAGTCCGTCTTCCCGATCAAGGACTTCAACGAGACGAGCTCGCTCGAGTTCGTCAGCTACCACCTCGAGAAGCCGAAGTACGACGTCGACGAGTGCCACCAGCGTGGCATGACGTTCTCCGCGCCGATCAAGGTCGTCGTGCGGCTCGTCGTCTGGGACAAGGACGAGGAGACCGGCGCCCAGTCGATCCGCGACGTGAAGGAGCAGGAGGTCTACTTCGGTGAGATCCCGCTCATGACCGAGAACGGGACCTTCATCATCAACGGCACGGAGCGCGTCGTCGTCTCGCAGCTCCACCGCTCGCCGGGCGCCTTCTTCGACCACGACAAGGGCAAGAGCCACGCCTCGGGCAAGCTCCTCTACAACGCCCGGGTCATCCCCTACCGCGGCTCCTGGCTCGACTTCGAGTACGACCACAAGGACGTGCTCTACGTCCGGATCGACCGCCGGCGGAAGCTCCCTGCGACGGTCCTGCTCCGCGCGCTCGGCGGCATCGCCGACACGGCCAAGAAGAGCCCGATCGACTTCCGCGGAACCGCGGAGGAGATCCTCAAGTACTACTACGACGTCGAGACGCTCCGCATCGAGGGGAAGGGGAAGTACGAGCGGGACGTGATCCCCGAGCTCCTCAAGGGCCAGCGCGCGACGCGCGACATCCGCGATCCCAAGACGAACGAGGTGATCGTCAAGAAGAACCGCAAGTACACCGAGAGCGCCATCAAGAAGCTGCAGGCGGCGAAGCTCAAGAGCCTCCCGGTCGAGGCGGACGAGGTCTACACCAAGTACTCCGCCGAGGACGTCGTCGACGAGACGACGGGCGAGGTGCTGCTCGAGGTGAACGAGCAGGTCACCGAGGAGAAGATCGAGGAGCTCCGGAAGCGCAACGTCTCCGAGTTCCGGGTCCTCTTCATCGACAACCTGAACGTCCTCCCGTCGCTCCGCGACACGCTGATGCAGGACAAGATCGCCAACCCCGAGGAGGCGATCATGGAGATCTACCGGCGCCTCCGGCCCGGTGATCCGCCGACGCCCGACACGGCGACCAACCTCTTCCTCAACCTCTTCTTCAACCCGGAGCGGTACGACCTCTCGAAGGTCGGCCGGCTGAAGCTCAACTTCAAGTTCGGGATCGAGGAGCCGCTCGAGAACTCGGTCCTCTGCAAGAAGGACATCCTCGAGGTCGTCCGCTTCCTCATCGATCTCAAGAACGGCCAGCCGAACAAGGACGTCGACGACATCGACCACCTCGGCAACCGGCGCGTGCGCGCGGTCGGCGAGCTGCTCGAGAACCAGTACCGCATCGGCCTCGTTCGAATGGAGCGCGCGATCAAGGAGCGCATGAGCCTCCAGGAGATCGAGACGCTCATGCCGCACGATCTCATCAACGCCAAGCCGGTCACGGCGGTCATCAAGGAGTTCTTCGGGTCGTCGCAGCTGAGCCAGTTCATGGATCAGACGAACCCGCTCTCCGAGGTGACCCACAAGCGCCGCCTCTCCGCCCTCGGGCCTGGCGGTCTGACCCGCGAGCGCGCTGGCTTCGAGGTCCGCGACGTCCACTCGACCCACTACGGCCGCATCTGCCCGATCGAGACGCCGGAAGGGCCGAACATCGGCCTCATCGCGTCGCTGTCGACCTACGCCCGCGTCAACGAGTACGGCTTCGTCGAGACCCCCTACCGGAAGGTCGAGAAGGGGCGGGTGACCGACGAGGTCTCCTTCTACTCGGCGCTCGAGGAGGAGAAGCACATCATCGCGCAGGCGAACGCGTCGGTGGACAAGCGCGGGACCTTCCTCGACCACTCGGTCTCCTGCCGCAAGGGGGGCGAGTACATCTACGCGAGGCCCGAAGAGATCGACCTGATGGACGTGAGCCCGAACCAGCTGGTCTCGGTGGCTGCGTCGCTCGTCCCGTTCCTCGAGAACGACGACGCGAACCGCGCGCTCATGGGCTCCAACATGCAGCGCCAGGCCGTGCCGCTCCTCCGGACCCAGGCGCCGCTGGTCGGCACCGGGATCGAGGCGATCGTCGCCCGCGACTCGGGCGTGACCGTCGTCGCGAAGCGGGACGGCGTCGTGCAGTCTGTGGACGCCGGGCGCATCGTGGTGAAGGCCGACGTGGCGACCTCGACGACGGACGTCGCCAACGAAGTGGACATCTACAACCTCATCAAGTACCAGCGCTCGAACCAGAACACCTGCATCAACCAGAAGCCCATCGTGAAGCCGGGCGACCGGGTGAAGAAGGGTGAGGTCATCGGCGACGGGCCGGCCACCGAGATGGGCGAGCTCGCGCTCGGCCAGAACGTGGTCGTCGCCTTCATGCCGTGGCAGGGCTACAACTTCGAGGACTCGATCCTCCTCTCCGAGCGGTTCCTCAAGGAGGACGTGTTCACGTCGGTGCACATCGAGGAGTTCGAGTGCGTCGCGCGTGACACGAAGCTGGGCAAGGAGGAGATCACCCGGGACATCCCGAACGTCGGCGAGGAGGCGCTCAAGGATCTCGACGAGTCCGGGATCATCCGGATCGGCGCAGAGGTGAAGCCGGGCGACATCCTCGTCGGCAAGATCACCCCGAAGGGCGAGACGCAGCTCTCGCCCGAAGAGAAGCTCCTCCGCGCCATCTTCGGCGAGAAGGCGGGCGACGTCCGCGACAGCTCGCTGCGCGTGCCCCCCGGCGTCTCCGGCACCGTCATCAACGCCAAGGTCTTCAGCCGCAAGGGCGTCGAGAAGGACGAGCGCGCCAAGGCGATCGAGGAGACCGAGGAGGCCAGGCTCCTCAAGGATCAGAACGACGAGATCCGCATCATCCAGGAGTCGGCGTACCAGAAGATCCGCCGGCTGCTCCTCGGCAAGACCGTGCAGGGGCGGCTCGTCGACGACCAGGGCACCCAGCTCATCAAGAAGGGTGACGAGATCAACGACGAGCTCCTCGACCAGGTCCCGCAGCGGTACTGGGGCGAGATCCAGATCGAGGGCGACATCTCGGGGCTCGTGCGCAAGATCGTCGAGAACTTCGAGGAGCAGCGCGAGCTGGTGAAGCTGCTGTTCGGGGAGAAGATCGGCCGCCTGAAGAAGGGCGACGAGCTCCCGCCGGGCGTCATCAAGATGGTGAAGGTCTACGTCGCCATCAAGCGCAAGCTCGCGGTCGGCGACAAGATGGCCGGCCGTCACGGCAACAAGGGCGTCGTCTCGCGGATCCTCCCCGAGGAGGACCTGCCGTACCTCGAGGACGGCACCCCGGTCGACATCGTGCTCAACCCGCTCGGCGTCCCGTCGCGCATGAACGTCGGGCAGATCCTCGAGACGCACCTCGGCTGGGCGGCGCGCAACGTCGGCCTCGTCCTCCAGGAGATGCTCGAAAAGAACTTCGGCCCCGCCGAGCTCAAGAAGAAGCTGAAGAAGGTCTTCGACGGCGAGGAGGGGCCTGCGAGCGCCCACCTGGTCGAGCTGATCGACGACCTGCCGGACCGCGAGGTCCCGAAGCTCGTCGGCAAGCTCAAGCGCGGCATCCACGTCGCCACGCCAGTCTTCGACGGCGCGCGCGAGGACGAGATGCGGACCCTCATGAAGGAGGGGAGCGCGACGCTCCAGTCGGTGCTCTTCGACGGTCGCACCGGCGAGGCGTTCGACCAGGACGTCACCGTCGGCGTCATGTACATGCTGAAGCTCCACCACCTCGTCGACGAGAAGATCCACGCCCGCTCCATCGGGCCGTACTCTCTCGTCACGCAGCAGCCCCTCGGCGGCAAGGCGCAGTTCGGCGGCCAGCGGCTCGGTGAGATGGAGGTCTGGGCGATGGAGGCATACGGCGCGGCCTACTCGCTCCAGGAGTTCCTCACCGTGAAGTCCGACGACGTCGTCGGGCGCACGCGGATGTACGAGGCGATCGTGAAGGGCGAGAACACGCTCGAGGCCGGCCTGCCCGAGTCGTTCAACGTCCTCATCAAGGAGATGCAGAGCCTCGCGCTCGACGTAGAGCTGCTCGAGTCGCCCGAGGCGCTGGCCGCACGCGAGGCCGCAGAGGCCCAGGCCGCGTCGGCAGACCCGCTCGCGCTCAGGCCGAGCCCCACCGGCGAGAAGAAGAGCGTCTAGCTTGCGCCCAGCGCCCGTACGTCATCGGATTTTTGCCAGGGAGTGCCCGTGAAGGACATCTTCAATTTCTTCGAGAAGCCGAAGGACCCGCTGTCGTTCTCCGCGATCCGCATCTCGCTCGCGAGCCCGGACAAGATCCGGCAGTGGTCGCACGGCGAGGTGAAGAAGCCGGAGACCATCAACTACCGCACCTTCAAGCCGGAGCGCGACGGCCTCTTCTGCGCCAAGATCTTCGGCCCCGTGAAGGACTACGAGTGCAACTGCGGCAAGTACAAGCGCATGAAGCACCGCGGGGTGGTCTGCGAGAAGTGCGGCGTCGAGGTCATCCAGTCGAAGGTGCGCCGTGAGCGGCTCGGTCACATCACGCTCGCGACCCCCGTCGCCCACATCTGGTTCCTCAAGTCCCTCCCGTCGCGGATCGGGAACCTGCTCGACATCACGCTGAAGGACCTCGAGAAGGTCCTCTACTGCGAGAGCTACATCGTCATCGACTCGAAGGACGCGACCCTCGTCAGGGGCGAGCTCCTGAGCGAGGAGCGCTTCCAGAAGGCGATCGACGAGCACGGCGCAGACTCCTTCTACGCGGCCATGGGCGGCGAGGCCGTCCTGGAGCTGCTCAGGCGGATCGGGCCGGCCGACAAGAAGTACGGAGAGGGCTGCCCGGGGCTCGGCGAGGAGCTCCGCGCCGAGATGCGCGAGGCCACCAGCGACGCCAAGCGGAAGAAGTACGCGAAGCGGCTGAAGGTGGTCGAGGCGTTCGTCGAGTCGGGCAACAAGCCCGACTGGATGATGCTCGAGGTCATCCCGGTCATCCCGCCCGACCTGCGCCCGCTCGTCCCCCTGGACGGCGGCCGGTTCGCGACGTCCGACCTGAACGACCTCTACCGGCGCGTCATCAACCGCAACAACCGGCTCAAGCGGCTCCAGGAGCTGAACGCGCCGGACATCATCATCCGGAACGAGAAGCGGATGCTGCAGGAGGCCGTCGACGCGCTGTTCGACAACGGCCGCCGCGGCAAGACCATCACCGGTCCCAACAAGCGCCCGCTGAAGTCGCTCTCCGACATGCTGAAGGGCAAGCAGGGCCGGTTCCGCCAGAACCTGCTCGGCAAGCGCGTCGACTACTCCGGCCGCTCGGTGATCGTGGTCGGCCCCGAGCTGAAGCTGCACCAGTGCGGGCTGCCCAAGATCATGGCGCTCGAGCTCTTCAAGCCCTTCATCTACAACAAGCTCGAGGAGCGGGGCTTCGTCACCACCATCAAGAGCGCGAAGAAGATGGTCGAGAAGGAGCGCCCCGAGGTCTGGGACATCCTCGACGAGGTGATCCGGGAGCACCCGGTGCTCCTCAACCGCGCGCCGACCCTCCACCGCCTCGGCATCCAGGCGTTCGAGCCGGTGCTGATCGAGGGCAAGGCGATCCAGCTCCACCCGCTCGTCTGCACCGCCTTCAACGCCGACTTCGACGGCGATCAGATGGCGGTCCACGTCCCGCTCTCCATCGAGGCCCAGATGGAGGCGCGCGTGCTCATGATGAGCACGAACAACATCCTCTCGCCTGCGCACGGCAAGCCGATCATCGTCCCGTCGCAGGACATCGTGCTCGGCATGTACTACCTGACCCGCGAGCGCGCGTTCGCGAAGGGGGAGGGGAAGATCTTCGCGAGCCCCGAGGAGGCCCGCGCGGCCTACGACCAGGGCGAGGTCGACCTGCAGGCCAAGGTCACCGTCCGGATGGAGGGGAAGCGCCACGAGACGACCGTCGGGCGCGTCCTGCTCTTCGACATCGTCCCGCGCCGCCTCACCTTCGAGGCGATCAACAAGGTGATGGACAAGAAGCAGCTCCAGAACCTGATCGACATGACCTATCGCGCGTCCGGCGAGAAGGAGACGGTGCTCCTCGCGGACCGGATCCGGAGCCTCGGGTACACGCACGCGACCAAGGCCGGCATCTCGATCGCGCTCGACAACATGATCATCCCCCGCGCCAAGCAGGTGATGCTGGAGAAGGCGACGAAGGAGGTCGACGACATCCAGGCCCAGTACACCGAGGGTCTCATCACCGACGGCGAGCGCTACAACAAGGTGATCGACATCTGGGCGCAGGCCACCGAGGAGGTGGCCAAGGAGATGATGGGCGAGATCTCCACCGAGACGGTGTCCGGGATCAACAAGGACGGCAAGCGCGAGGAGCGCAAGCAGCCGGCCTTCAACCCGATCTTCATCATGGCCGACTCCGGCGCCCGCGGCTCGGCGCAGCAGATCCGTCAGCTGGCCGGCATGCGAGGCCTGATGGCCAAGCCGTCGGGCGAGATCATCGAGACGCCGATCACCGCGAACTTCCGCGAGGGGTTGAACGTCCTCCAGTACTTCATCTCCACGCACGGCGCCCGCAAGGGGCTCGCCGACACCGCCCTCAAGACCGCCAACTCCGGCTACCTGACCCGCCGTCTCGTCGACGTGGCGCAGGATGCCATCGTCGCAGAGTACGACTGCGGCGCCATGGACGGCATCGAGATGGGCTCGCTGGTCGAGGGTGGCGAGATCATCGAGGCGATGGGCGAGCGCATCCTCGGCCGCGTCGCGCTCGAGGACATCGTCGACCCCTTCACGGGCGCCGCCGTCGTCAAGGCGAACGAGGAGATCGACGAGGCGAAGGTCAAGCTGGTCGAGGCGGCCGGCATCGACAGGGTCCGCATCCGCTCGGTGCTCACGTGCCAGGCGCCGCGCGGCATCTGCGTCGAGTGCTACGGGCGCGATCTCGCGCGCGGTCGCAAGGTGAGCGTCGGCGAGGCGGTCGGCGTGATCGCCGCCCAGTCGATCGGCGAGCCGGGTACGCAGCTGACGATGCGGACGTTCCACATCGGCGGCGCGGCCTCCCGGCGCGCCGAGCAATCGACCCTCGAGAACCGCAACGGCGGCGTGGTCAAGCTCCACAACCTGACCCTCGCCAAGAAGAAGGACGGCACGCTCATCGTCATGAACCGCAACGGCGAGATCATCCTCACGGACGATCAGGGCCGCGAGCGGGAGCGCTACGGGCTGGTCTACGGCGCCAAGCTGCTCGTCAAGGACGGTCAGAAGATCGACGCGAACATCCTCATGGCGGAGTGGGACCCCTACGCCATGCCGATCATCACCGAGGTGGCAGGTCGCGCGAAGTTCGGCGACCTCATCGACGGTGTGACGATGAGCGAGCAGGTCGACGAGATCACGGGGCTCGCCCGCAAGGCAGTCATCGCCTCCAAGGACCCGGACGCGCGGCCGCGAATCTCGATCAAGGACGACGAGGGGCACACCCGCAAGCTCTCGAACTCCGAGGCCGACGCCCGCTACATGCTCCCCGAGGGCGCCATTCTGGTCGTCAACGACGGCGACGAGCTGGACGCCGGCGACGTGCTGGCGAAGATGCCGCGCGAGACCACCAAGACGAAGGACATCACGGGCGGTCTCCCCCGCGTCGCCGAGCTGTTCGAGGCGCGCAAGCCCAAGGAGCACGCCGTCATCGCCGAGATCGACGGTGCCGTCTCCTTCGGCAAGGACACCAAGGGGAAGCGCAAGGTGGTGGTCACGCCCGAGGTCGATGGCAAGCAGCGCCCCGACCTCGCGAAGGAGTACCTCATCGGCAAGGGACGGCACATCAGCGTCCACCCGGGCGACCGCGTCCGGGCCGGCGAGGCGCTGATGGACGGCGCCGCCAACCCGCACGACATCCTCCGGGTGCTCGGCGAGAAGGAGCTGGCGCGCTGGCTGGTCGACGAGGTGCAGGAGGTCTACCGGCTCCAGGGCGTCAAGATCAACGACAAGCACATCGAGGTCATCGTCCGGCAGATGCTCCGCCGGGTGCGCGTCTCCGAGGTGGGGGACACCAGCTTCCTCGCCGACGAGAACGTCGAGAAGTTCGTCTTCGAGGAGGAGAACGAGAAGGTGATCAGGGCCGGAGGGACTCCGGCTCACGCCGAGCCGCTTCTCCTCGGCATCACCAAGGCCTCGCTCTCCACCGAGTCCTTCATCTCGGCCTCCTCGTTCCAGGAGACGACCAAGGTGCTCACCGAGGCCGCGATCAACGGCAAGGTCGACAACCTCCGCGGCCTGAAGGAGAACGTGATCATGGGTCGCCTCATCCCGGCCGGCACGGGCGTCTCCGCTTACAAGCACCTCGACATCGAGGTCGAGACTCCGGTCGACGCCGTCGAGCAGGCCGAGGAGGCGCTCGCGGTGATGGGAGACGAGGTTTGAGTCGGCTCTAGACCCACTTGTCGCACCAGCGGGCCCGGTTCCTCACAGGAGCCGGGCCCGCTCATTAGCGCCGCAAGCATCCGATAAGACAGGGGGTGCTTCCGGCACCGGCGCCCACGTATACGACCCACCTGGGGGTCATTGACTTTGTCGGTCCCCGTTACTAATGTGCCGTTACGTAACGTTGACCGCGGCAAAGGGACGCATAGGGCAGACGGACGCAGTTCAGCTTTCCAGGAGTCGACAATGAAGACTGCAACGGCACGCCGCGGCGGAGGGGAGTTCGAGGACCTGGCTCCGTACCTCGACACCATCCGCGAGTACCCTCCGCTCACCCGTGAGGAGGAGCACGTCCTCGCCGTCAGGGCCCGCAGCGGAGACGTCAACGCCCGGCAGCAGCTGGTGCGCCACAACCTCGCCTTCGTCGTCGCCATCGCGCGCAAGCAGCGGCGCGGAGCGGTCCGCCTGGACGACGTCATCCAGGAGGGGAACGTGGGGCTGATGCGAGCCGCCGAGAAGTTCGATCCGGACGCTGGCACCCGCTTCTCCACGTACGCGGTCTGGTGGATCCGCGCCTACGTCGGCAAGTACCTCAAGGAGGCGAGGAGCAGCGTTCGCCCACAGAGCGGGACGGTCGCCCAGGCCGATCTCTCGCTGGACAGCTCGGTGGACGAGGAGAACGAGACGACCCACCTCGAGCGCATCGAGGACGACGGTCCGGGCCCTGAGGACACCTACCTTGCAGTGGAGGCGGATGGAGAGGTCCGGGAGTCCCTGGGCCGGATCCGCAAGCGGGTCGGCGAGCTGGGCTGGGACATCATCCACAACCGGCTCCAGCAGGATCAGCCGCAGGACGCTGGAGGAGATCGGGAAGCGCTGGGGGGTCTCCCGCGAGCGCGTTCGCCAGGTCGAGCTCAGGACCAAGCAGTTCCTCGCTCACTACCTGGAGCCGGGCGAGCAGGACGCCGCATAGGTCCAGCGCCGCTCTCGACGAAGGATTTCCCAAGGAGGGCCTGGTGCGCGAGCGCCGGGCCCTTCGTCCGTGGGCGCACCCGCCGTGAGAATGTGCGCCCGCCGGCACGGACGGAGAGTATGATGCGCCGCGATGGACGGCGCCAGGCCACGCGTGCTCAAGAAGGGCTCCATGATGGAGGCCGGATCGTCCCGGGCTAGCGGGGACGAGCTCGTCGCCGCGGCGAGGCAGCGCGCGAGCGAGATCGTCGCTGCCGCCGAGGCGGAGGCGGTGCGGGTGCGCTCCGCAGCATCGGACGAGGTGGGCCGGGCACGGCTCGCAGGGTCCCAGGAGGGGCACGCCGAGGGGATGGCGCGCGCCGCCGCCGCGTTGGCGCTGGCCGCGGAAGTCCGGGACGCCAGGCTCGCGGAGCTGGATGGGGCGGTGGTGGAGGTTGCGCTCGGGATCGCCAGTCGCCTGGTCGACCGCGAGCTCTCGACGAGCGCGGAGGCCGTCCTGGGGGTCGCGAGGAGGGCGCTCCGGGCCGCGGCAGGCTGTGGAGACATCGTCCTGCGGGTGGCACCGACGGACCTCGCGTCCGTGCGAGAGGCCAGCGGAGCGCTGGCGCAGCTCGTCGAGCGCGGCTCGCTGGCGGTGGCCGACGACCCCACGCTCCAGGCCGGCGAGGTAATCGTCGAGTCCACGGGCGGCCGTGTCGACGCTCGCATCGGAGCGCAGCTGGACGCCTTCCGGAGGGCGCTCGAGGCCGAGGGGTGATGACCCGCACCCGCGCATCCCTGCGCTCGGCGATAGCCGCCACCGACCCGCTGCCGCTGCGGGGACGCGTCACCGCGGTCACCGGGCTCGTCGTCGAGGCGGTGTCGCCAACGGTTCGGCACGGAGAGGTGGTCGAGATCCGCCGCCAGGGTGGCGCGGCGCTCCTCGCGGAGGTCGTAGGGATCCGTGATGGTCGCGCCATCCTCCTGCCTCTCGGCGAGCCTGCTGGGATCGGGCTCGACGCGGACGTCCTCGCGCTGGGCCGACCCCTCACGCTTCGCGCCGGGGAGGGGCTGCGCGGTCGGATCCTGGACGGCCTCGGGCAGCCGATCGACGGCCGGCCCCTCCCGTCCGGGTTGGAGGAGTGGCCCGTCGATGCTCCCTCGCCGTCGCCCCTGCGGCGCCGGCGCATCTCGCAGCCGCTGCCGCTCGGAATCCGCGCGCTGGACGGGCTGCTGACCGTCGGCGAGGGGCAGCGAGTCGGCCTCTTCGCCGGGTCGGGCGTCGGGAAGTCGACGCTGCTCGGGCAGATCGCGCGCAGGGCCCGCTGTGACGTCGCGGTGGTGGGGCTCGTCGGAGAGCGCGGGCGCGAGGTCGGTGAGTTCGTCGACCAGTGCCTCGGGCCCGAAGGGCTCGCGAAGAGCGTCGTCGTCGCGGCGACGAGCGACGCCCCTGCGCTGCTGAGGCTCAAAGCGGCTCACTCCGCGACCGCGATCGCGGAGTGGTTCGCCTCGAAGGGGGCGAGCGTGCTCCTCCTCGTCGACAGCGTGACCCGCTACGCCCGCGCGCGGCGCGAGGTCGGCCTCGCGGCGGGGGAGCCGCCGGCGCGTCAGGGCTACCCCTCCAGCGTCTTCCAGGCCCTCCCACGCCTCCTGGAGCGGGCCGGCATGCACGAGAGGGGATCGATCACCGCCATCTACACCGTCCTGGTCGCGGGCGGCGACATGGAGGAGCCCATCGCCGACGAGGTCCGCGGGATCCTCGACGGACACGTGGTCCTGGATCGGCGGCTCGCCGCGGCCGGGCGCTTTCCGGCGATCGACCCGCTGCAGAGCGTCTCCCGCGTCATGCCCGCGGTGACCGGGGCCGAGCATCGCGCGGCCGCCGCGCGACTGCGCGAGCTGCTCGCCGCCTGGGAGCGCCAGCGCGACCTGATCGCCATCGGCGCCTATCGCGCCGGGTCGGACGCCGACACCGACGCCGCCATCGCGCGCATGCCGGCCATCGAGGCCTTCCTGCGGCAGGTGCAGGAGGACGTGAGCGGGGCGAACGGGCTCGAGGAGGTCGTCGCCAGGCTCCGGTCCCTGGTGGCGTGATGGCCGTGGGCCGCTATCCACTCGCTGCGCTGGAGACCATGAGGCGCCGCCTCGTCGACGAGGCGCGCGCGCAGCTTGGTCGGGCCGCGTCGGAGGGGAGCCGGCTGCGCGCCCTGGCGGACGAGGCGCGACGCGCGCTCTCCGCCGCCACAGGCAGGCGGCGCACGGCGGAAGAGGGGGCTCAGGGGGGCCCCGGCTCGGAGGTGGCAGCGGCCGGACGATGGATCGCCAGGCTGCGCCTGGAGGAGCGGCGGTGCGCTGCGGAGGCCGCGGCGACGCACGAGGAGTCCGAGCGGGCGGCGGCACACGAGGACGTGAGGCGCGCGTCGCTCGCCAGCGCGGAGCAGCAGCTCGAGGCGGTGAGCCGCCACCGGGAGCTGTGGGAGGCGGAGCGGCGGCGCCGCGCGGACGCGGCGGCCGAGGCGGAGCAGGACGACCGGCCGGTCGCCGCCGGCGCTCAGCGCTCGACGTGACGCCGGACGCGCGCGACCAGATCCGCGTTGTCGAACGGCTTCCGGACGAACTCGTCGGCCCCGGCGGCCACCGCCTTCGCCGGGAGGTCGGCGCCGGGGCGTGCGGAGACGATCATGATCGGCTTCGAGAAGCCGGTCGCCCGGATGCGGCGGCAGAGCTCGAAGCCGTCCACGTCGGGCATGGCGAGGTCGATGAGGATCGCCTCCGCACCCGGCAGCATGTCCATGGCGCTCTCAGGGCGGGTGGCGATCCGCGGCGCGAACCCCTCCAGCTCCAGGAGCGTGGACAGGAACTGGCAGATCTCGGCGTCGTCGTCGACGAGGAGGATCGCTGGGCCGTTCGCCGCGTCGGGAAGCATCACGTCACCGCCGCACGAGGGAGAGGTCGGCCGAGCCCTGGTCGCAGTCGATCTCGACGGCCTTCGGCTTGAGGTCCGACGGGGCCGGCTTGCCGTCCCGCGAGAAGCTGGTGACGGCCACGACTATGTTCTGGCCCGCGCGCACGGTCTTCACCTGGTGGGTCCAGGCACCGTCGAGCGTCAGGGTCACGTCCGTCCACATCTCGGGGGAGCCGTTCGAGACGCTCAGCTGCTGTCCGACCAGGGTCTCTGGCAGGAGCGTGACGTCCGCCTCGAGCTCGTTCGACGGCCCGGAGGAAGGGCAGGCCGTGTAGAGCGACAGCAGGGCGAGCAGCACCCAGCTGCCGACGATGGCCGCGCGGAGGCGCAAGAACTTGTTGGACCTCCGGTAGCCCTCGGTGACGTCCGAGGCCAGGTCGCGCGCGATGTCCTTGACCCTCTGGGCGGCGGCTGCGGGGTCGGCTGGGAGGCTTGGTCTGGCCATCGGAGAGGGGAGCGTACCGCTCCACGCCCGGGCGCGACAAGGCGCGGTTCACCGACACGGGACGCCGCGCCGGTCGCGCGCTACATTCCCACCCCATGGAAGAAGCGATGCGGTTCTCGGGCGAGGTGAGGGATGCGTTGGGGTCGGGGCGGCCGCTGGTCGCGCTCGAGACGAGCGTGGTCGCGCACGGGCTGCCCAGCCCGTACAACCTGGAGGCGGTGCGGCGCTGCGCGGGTCGTGTTCGCGCCGCAGGGGCGGTCCCGGCGATCGTGGGCGTCCTGGGCGGGCAGATCGTGGTGGGGCTCGAGGAGGCCGAGCTGGAGCGGCTGGCGGCGCCGACGGCGCGGCCGGCCAAGGCCCAGGCGCGCGACCTCGCGGCCCTGGTCGTGGCGCGCAGGGACGCCGGCACCACCGTGTCGGCGACGGTTGCGGTCGCCGCCCTGCTCGGGATCAGGGTCGTCGCCACCGGCGGGATCGGGGGCGTTCATCGCGCGCTGCCGGACGAGCCCGCCTCTCCGGCCGGCGACGTCTCGGGCGACCTGGACGAGCTGGCCAGGCAGCCGGTCTGCGTCGTCTCCTCCGGCGCGAAGGCGATCCTGGATCTCGCCGCGACGGCGGAGGCGCTGGAGACGCGCGGGATCCCGATGGTCGGCTTCGGCACCCTGGAGCTGCCGGCCTTCTACGCCGACTCGAGCGGCATCCAGCTGGAACATCGCGTCGACGACGAGCGCGCGGCAGCGGCGCTCCTGGAGCTCCACTGGAACCTCCTGCGGCGGCGCGAGGGGGTGCTGCTCCTCGTCCCCCCGCCAAAGCCGGTGGCGCGCGAGGTCGTGGAGGCGGCTGTTGCGGCGGGGCTCGCAGACGCTCGCGCGCGGGGCGTTCGCGGCAAGGCGATGACACCGTTCCTGCTGGACGCGGTGGCGAGGGCGACCGGAGGAATGGCGCGCGACGCCAACCTGGCGCTGCTCGAGCGGAACGCCGAGGTCGCGGGCCGGCTCGCAGTGGCGGTCGCCGACCGGGCGGAAGGAGCCCGCCGATGACGCCGCCGCTGCTGAAGCCGGCGCTCGTGGCGGACGCCGCTGCCGTCGAGGAGCTCGCCGGAGCGCTCCGCTCCGAGCCGGTCGTGGCGATCGACACCGAGTCGAACAGCTTCCACGCCTACAAGGAGCGCGTCTGCCTCATCCAGATCTCGGTCCCCGGCCGGGACTGGATCGTCGATCCCCTGGCGACGGGCGTCGCGCCACTCGGCGAGGTGCTGTGCGACGGCCGCGAGACGGTGCTCCACGGCGCTGACTACGACGTCAGGTGCCTGAAGCGCGACTTCGGCTGGGCGCTCCCCAACCTCTTCGACACGATGGTCGCGTCCCGCCGGCTCGGGGTGGTGGGGCTCGGCCTCTCGGCGCTCGTGGAGGCCCGCTTCGGCATACGGCTCTCCAAGGCGCACCAGCGCTCCGACTGGGGGCGCCGCCCGCTCTCCGCCGATCAGCTGGCCTACGCGGCGCTCGACACGCACTACCTCCTCCGCCTCCGGGAGGTGCTGGTCGCCGAGCTCGAGGCGAAGGGACTCACCGCGGCGGCCCGTGAGGACTTCAGGCGGATCGCCTCGGCGAGCCCCCACGAGCGTGTCTTCGATCCCGAGGGATGGAAGCGGCTGAAGGGCGCGCGCGCGCTCGACGATCGCGCGCGGCGCCTGCTCCGCGCGCTCTGGATCGCGCGGGAGCAGCGGGCGGAGGCGCTCGGGAGGCCGCCCTTCAAGGTCCTCGGCGAGCAGGCGATGCTCGAGATCGCAGTCCGCCGACCGGACGGCGTGGAGGCGCTGGGGCGCATCCCCGGCGTCACGTCATCGGTCCTGCGCAACACCGGCGACGCGGTGCTGCAGGCGATCCGCGAAGAGGCCGACGCTAGAACATGACGCCAGGGGCCGGTGGTCCCACCAGCCGGCCCGGATCGATCTCCAGCCTGGGCTCCCCCGCGGCGGCGCGCGCACCGGCCCAGTTCTCGACCACGGCCCTGACGTACTGGCGCGTCTCGCGGTAGGGGATCGACTCCACCCACGCGTCCAGGGGGAGGGCCTTCCGGTCCTGTCCCCACCTGGTGACCGCGCCGGGGCCGGCGTTGTAGGCGGCGATCGCGACCAGCGGTTCGCCGAAGCGCTCGAGGAGCAGCCCGAGGTAGCCGGCGCCCAGCGGGACGTTGACCTCCGGCTCCTCGAGCCGGTCCGCGAGGGGCTCCGGCAGCCGGAGCAGGGCGGCGAGCCGCGCGGCCGTGCCAGGGATGATCTGGAGCAGCCCGATGGCCCCAGCCGAGCTCCGGGCGTCCCGCCGGAACCCCGACTCCCGGCGCATCACCGCGCGGAGCAGCGTCGGGTCCACACCGGCGGCGCGCGCGGCGGGGTGCACGATGGCTGGCCAGACGTCGGGGAAGCTCCAGTCCAGGGTGCGGCGCGACAGCCCGAGCTGGTCGCGCGAGAGCCGGAAGGGGAGCAGGGTGTCGCCGAGGAACGCCGCGAGCTCGGCGACGAGCGGGGCGGCGCGTCTGCCGCCGCGTGAGCTGGCGATGGCTCTCAGCTCCTCCATGGCTTCGTCGCGTAGGCCGGCCGCGGCCAGCGCAGCGGCCTGGCGCAGGCGTGCTGCGTCCGGCTGGTCCTCGAGCTCCGGGAAGGGAGGGCCGTCGCCCAGCGGGGGCGGCTCACATGCGACGCCCTTCGCCCGCAGCCGTCCGCAGGCGAGCAGGCCGTAGTAGCCGAGGGGGTCGGCCGCGACGACGGACCGAAGGAGCGAGCCGGCCACTCCATCGTCGCGCGCGATCCGGGCGCGCCAATAGCGGGCGCGGGTCCGGAGCTGGCCGCGATCGGCGACGCGAAGCGCGGCGTCGGCCCTGCCCACCTCGCCGAGCTGCAGCAGGGCCCACGCCGAGAACCAGCGGGCATCGTCGGCGCGCCGGGAGCGGGGACGGAGCCGCGCCAGGCGGCCGAGCGCGGCCGACGCGCGCTGCGGATCCCCTGCTTCGAAGTTGAGCCAGGCCGCGAAGTACTCGGCGTCGTCACGAAGCGACGCCTGGAGCTGCGGCGTCAGCCCCGGCACCTGCAGCGCGGCTCGCCGCGACGGCCCTCCAGGCCTCGATGGCCTCGGGGATGCGCCCGGCCTTCGCGGCGGCGCGGGCGAGGATCACCTGCGCGCCGCGCCTGACCCCGGCGTCCTCCGAGGCGGCGTGCGGTCCCGACCAGCCGGGCCGCCTCGGCTGGATGCCCGAGCGCCAGCTGAGCGGTCCCCTCTGCGAGGGCGAGGAGTCCGGCTGGGGCGGCGGGGAGGCTCGACTCCGCCCTCTTCAGCTCGATCACCGCCTCACCGGCGCGTCCGACCGAGACCAGCCGGAGTGCGCGAGCGACGCGTTCCTCGCCGGCGAATGGAGGGATCGCGGCGCCGTCGGCGCGCCAGCGGTCGAGCAGCGCCTCGGCCAGGGACGCCTCGGCTCGCTCCGGAAGCGCCGACCAGAGCGAGCGGAGGATCCGGGCGGCGAGGTCCGGCTCCCCGGCGCTCAGGAGATCGGAGGCGAAGGCGAGCCGGGCGGATGGCTCGAAGTTCGACGCGAGCGGGTCGGCGAGCAGCGGTCGCCACGCGGCCACCGCCTCCTCCGCGAAGCCGCCGGCGTGGAGCGCGTCGGCGACGCGCCAGCGGGCGCGTGCCGCGACGGCGCTCGAGCCCTCGGCCGAAGCCGCCCGGAGTGGCTCCACCGCGCCGCGGGGATCGCCGCTCTCGAGCAGCGCCTCGCCCAGCAGCGCAAGGATCGTCGCGCGAGTGACGGGAGGCGCGGCGGCGGCGACGGCGCGCAGGGTACGGACCCGCTCCTGGACGGTCTCCGGGCCGCGGAGCGCGAGCGCGACCTCCAAGCCGGCGCGGGTGCCGGCGTCGCCGGTGGAGAGCGCTGCCAGCGCACCCCGTGCGCGCAGGTGTGCATCTGGGAGGCCGTCCGAGCGCGCCTGAGCGGCCGCCCCCAGTCCGTCGAGCCAGTCACACAGCGGCTCCCTGGCGCCGGGAGCAGGAGGGCGCCGCCGACAGGACGGCAGCCACGACTGCCGCTGGTACAAGATTGTCGCAGGCGGCAACCAGTTGAACCGGCAGCTGAATTTCATCCCTCTCCTGACGGCGACACTCATCGGGGGGGCGGGGGCTTGACTCTCCCGAGCGGGGAGCGTGATAAAGCGCCGGCGCCTGTAGTTCTCGTTTTCAGGCGTCCAGCGGAGACTTGTCAACTCCGCGTGGCGGGCCTCGCACCCGGCTCCAAGGCCGATGCCGTGTGCGAGCGACGGGGTGGTTGCGGTTCCGTCATCCGCCCGCGCCAGGGGTCGAGAGACCCCAAGGAGTTCTGCGTGCTCTCGATTCCGTGCCCGATGGAGCTGACCGCGCCGATCAATCCAGACCGTGGTGTAGACGGTCAGCGCAACCTCTTCTGCAACTTCTACGACGGCTGCCTGGACGAGGCCGTGAAGAAGGGTTGGAACAGCTGGTGCTGCACGCGGTGCGGGTTCTACGCGATCGAGCCGGCGGTCGAGGGCGGGATCGAGAGCTACGCGACGCAGCGTCGCGCCGGCTAGCTCAGTCGGTGTAGACCACCGCGATGTACAGCCGCGCGGTGCCGAACCGGCGGCTGTCACCGACCACTGCACCGACGCCGACGCGCCTGAAGCGCGGGTCGGCCACGTTCTGGGAGCGGACCGCCTCCGCTGGGTTGGCGGTGATGAAGGCGTCGGCCGCGGCGAGCGCTCTGCCCAGCCGCAGCGCCGCCCTCCGCGAGCCCACCGACGTCTCCCAGATCCTGCGCGCGCATCGTCAGCGCAGCCTCTCTCGCCAGCGCCTCCAGCGCCGGATCGTTCGTGAGCGCCGGGAGGGAGCGTCGGGCCCGCTCCTTCCAGAGCGCTTCACGCGCCCGCGCGTCGGGCGTCAGCCGGTCGGCGCCGAGGTCGGCGGACGGCTCGACCAGGAGCTCCGTCAGGTAGACGACGCGCTCGCCGGTAGGGAGCGAGCCCCGGGCGATGCCGACGCCGAGCCGCGTCGCGCCCGGAGCCAGCATGTTGCTGCGGTGGGCCGGACTCGCCTCTGCAGCGGCGTGCGCCTCGAGCGCGGTGGCGGCGCTCGCCACGTTCTCGAAGGCCCTGCGGTACGGGAGCCGGGCGGCCGCGAGCCGGCCCGCGAGATCGCCGTCACCCGGGAGCACGTGCGCCACGGTGCTCGCGGCGCGCATCCGCTCGCTGTGCTGGCGGGCGACCGCCGAGAGGCCGGGCGAGGGCTCCAGCGCCTTCAGGCCACCGCCGAGCCGGACGCGATTGATCGCGGCGGCGACCGCCGCCTCCGCGGCGTCGAGCTCCTCGGGCTCCGCCGCGGGTGGCGAAGGGGGGGCGACCGTGCATGGGGCCCCGCCGACGGAGACGCCGATGAGCGCGGCGACCTCCGGCCCCCGCTCGCCGGTGCCGATCACCTCGACCGTGTGACGTCCGGGGAGGGTGAAGCGGATCCGTCCGGAGAACGCGCGGCCGCCGGTCAGGCCTACCTCATCGCTGACGCCGTCTGGGCGGGTCACGAAGGCGCGAGCGTGAAGCAGCCCGAGCAGCTCACCGCGCAGGGAGCGCGCGGCACCCACGGCGACCGAGCCGGGGAAGCGGTCGAGCCGCGCACGACGGCGCGTGAGCAGGAGGACGAGGTGATGCCCCCCGGCGTCTTCGTGGTCGCCGATCCCGACGTGGGTCGCGTCTCTGCGATCGAGCCGGGCGAGCAGGGCGGCGAGGGCGGCGTCGGCCATGCCGACGGCCAGGTGGGCGGTCGGGGCGGGGTCGAAGGCGCCGGCCGCGCGCAGCGCGTCCTGGACGCGCTGGCGTGCGAGGGAATCCTGACCGGCCGACACCGATGCAGCGGCGAGCGTCCGCGCGGCGCGGTCGAGCGCGCCGGACGTACGGATCCCCGTTCCGGTGCCGCGGAGGGCTCGCTGGACCTCTGCCCACGCGCGCGCTTCGAGGGGCGTCCGGGCCATGGGTTCGTCATGCCCGTACTCGCCGCAGGGGTCGGCGGCCGCAGAGCCTGGCTGCGGCGCTGCCCGGGCGTCGCCCGGCGCGCCCTGGCGAACGGCGCAGGCCGCGGCCGACGACAGCAGGATGAGCGAGGCGAGGAGGCGGCGCACCGTCACTCGATCGCACCGACGTGGATCGAGAGCCCGGTTGGGGCCGAAGCTCCGTGCCGATCCCGGAGCTGCGAGAGGATCTCGGGTTCCAGGGCCGTGACCTGTGCGGCCCACTCCGGCGTGCTGGCGACGACGAGCAGCCGGCCATCGCGGAGCTTGCCTCGGGCCGTCACCTCGCGAGCCAGCCGAGCACCGACCACGTCGGAGAAGGATGCCACGATCGACGCAGGCTGCGCGCGACCGCGCGCGGCGAGTGCGTCGGCCAGGACTGACGAGACGTGGCGTCGACGACCGCGCATGGTGGCGCGGAATCTAGCCGAAAAGCGGTGAATGCGACACAGCGCCGCGTAGCCGCGAGTCCGTAGGGGGTGTGGTAAATTGCACCATCCTCTTCCGGGGATGTGGCGATCGAACCCAGTGCTTCCGTGGCGCACGGCCACGGGGCTGGCGGTGCGGGCATGAGCGCGGGCGTCGGACTACTTGAAGTCGATGAGCGCTGGCGCGTCAACCTGTCGCTGCTCGTGCGCCTTCACTGGTGGGCAATCATCGGGCAGCTCGGCCTGATCGCCACGACTCGCCTGCTCGCGTCCAACCCATTCCCGGTCATGACGCTGGGGGCGCTGGTCGCCGCCGAGACCATCGGCAACGTCCTCCTCGAGCGCTGGACGGCTCAGGGACGGATCGCGCTAGGACACCTCGTCGGCGCGATGGCGCTGGACGCCGTCGTGCTGGCGGTGCTGATCGACCTGACCGGGGGCGCGTTCAATCCGTTCTCGACGCTCTTCCTCGTGAACATCGCGCTCGCCGCGGCGCTGCTCCCGGGGCCGTGGGCCTGGGTCCTCTCGGGGGCCAACCTCCTCAGCTACGGCGCGCTCTTCGTCCACGAGTGGATCACGTCACCGCATCACCACATAGAGATCACCCCGTCCCAGGACTTCATGCGCCTGCACGGGATGTGGGTCGCCTTCTGCTTCGCCGCGGCGTTCATCGTCTACTTCATCCGGCGGGTGGCGCGCGCGCTCGCCGAACGCGAGCAGGAGCTGACGGTCGTCCGGGTCAAGGTGGATCGGCGGGAGCGGCTGGCGTCGCTCGCCACGCTCGCGGCCGGCGCCGCGCACGAGCTGTCCACTCCGCTCTCGACGATCGCCGTCGTCTCCAAGGAGCTGCTGCGGGTGCTCGCCGATGCCCCCGAGGAGGTCCGCTCGGATCTGGCGCTCATCCGTGAGCAGGTCGCCCGCTGCCGCGAGATCCTCGACCGGATGGCCCGCCACGCGGGGGAGCACGCGGGCGAGCCGTTCGCCAACCTCGCGCTCGCGGAGTGGGCCGAGAGCGGCCTCGATGGCCTCGCCGAGAAGGACCGCGTCTCGCTAGAGGTCGCTCCCGGGGCCGAGCACGCGACCGTCGTCGGCCCGCCGCGCGCCCTCGGGGACGCGCTGCGCGGACTCCTCAAGAACGCGCTGCAGGCCTCCCCTCCCGGCGCGAAGGTTCGGCTCTGGATGGGGGCGGACGACGGGAAGGTCCGCGTCGCGGTGATCGACCAGGGGCGCGGCATGCCGCCGGACGTGCTCCAGCATGCGGGGGAGCCGTTCTTCACCACGAAGGTACCCGGGGAGGGGATGGGGCTCGGCCTCTTCCTCACCCGGACGCTCGTCGACCAGCTGGGCGGCGAGTTCACGATGGCCTCACGTCCCGGTGTCGGGACCGAGGCACGTATCGAGTTGCCGGCGGTACTGGCCGGCGAAAGGAGCAGCACATGACGACGGAAGTGAGCCGCGACGCACTGCCGAGCATCCTGCTCGTCGACGACGACGCGATCCTGCGCGAGCGCCTCGCGCAGGCGATCCGCGCTCGAGGCTACGACGTCCGGACCGCGGGCAACGCCGACGAGGCGATGCGCGAGGTGGACCGCGACTCGCCCGAGATGGCGGTCGTCGATCTCAAGATGCCGGGCGGGAGCGGCATCGACGTGCTGCGCGCGCTCAAGAAGCAGGACGCGGCGACCCGCGTGCTGATGCTGACCGGGTACGGCTCCATCGCGACCGCGGTCGAGGCGGTGCGCGAGGGGGCGATCGGCTACCTGCCGAAGCCGGCCGACGCCGACGAGATCCTCTCGGCCCTCAACGGCACGCAGACGAGCAAGCAGCAGCCGGGGGTCGAGACGCCCTCGCTCGCGCGCGCCGAGTGGGAGCACATCCAGCGCGTCCTCTCCGACTGCGGCGGCAACATCTCGGAGGCGGCGCGCCGGCTCGGCATCCACCGCCGCTCGCTCCAGCGCAAGCTGCACAAGTACCCGCCGTCTCGCTGACGCCGGACCGCCCCTCTCTCCCACCAGGGAATTCCCTCTCCCCCAACCCCTTGGGGGAGAGGGCCCAGGGTGAGGGGGTGTGCCATGGCCACTTGCGGGTCCCGAACCCTTTTCATATCTCTGGGGTCGAAGAGGGAGCAGGGCGCCGGAAGCCGAATGGACGGTGGGCGCCGCGAGGATTGAAATGGGGACCACGACGGTCGAGGTGACGGGCAAGAACTTCAAGGAGGTCGTCGAGAAGGACGGCATCGTCCTCCTCGACTGGTGGGCGCCCTGGTGCGGGCCGTGCCGCTCCTTCGGCCCGACCTACGAGAAGCTGGCCGCGAAGCACACCGACCTCACCTTCGGCAAGGTGAACACCGAGGATCAGCCCGAGCTGGCCGGGTCGTTCGACATCCGCTCCATCCCGACGCTGATGATCCTGCGCGACAAGGTGCTGCTCTTCTCGCAGCCCGGCGCGCTCCCCGAGGCGGCGCTCGAGGACCTGATCAAGCAGGTCCGCGCCCTCGACATGGAGAAGGTCAGGGCAGAGGTCGCCGAGCAGGACAAGAAGGTCGCGGCGAACGGGTAGCGCTACCCGCCCTTCGCCGCCCGGTACCTGCGCACGATGTCGTCCAGCGAGGCCCGGTTGCGCGCCATCATCGCCGTGGCGGCCTCCCCAGACGCCTTGCGCTCCACCTCGGGGTCAGCGTCGCCGGTCTGCTTCAGCGCCGCGGCGTACCGCTTGCCGTAGATGCCGAGCTCACCGCGCGCGATCGCGACGGCGGGATCCTCGGGGGTCGCCGCCGCCTCTGCGATCTCCTGCCGCGTGGCCTTCGCGAGGTCGCGCAGGCGTGGCGGGATCCCGAAGGCCTTCTCGAGGGAGGCGAGGAACTTCCGCCCCTCGACGCCGTCCTCGAGCCGGGCCGCCGCCGCGCCGGGCCTCGAGGCCAGGACCGCGAGGTGCTTCTTGCACGTGGCGGGATCGAGGAGCTGGGGGAGCTTCGTCTCCATGCGGTGCATCTCGCGCTCGGCGCCCGCACGCATCGCCGCGTAGAGGTCCGGCTGGAAGAGGGCGTACGCCTCATCCCAGCGCGGGTTGCCCTCGGTCCAGGCCGCGCCCAGCTCCAGCTTCTTGCCGATGGCGTCGATCATCATCCGCGTGACCCGGTAAGCCTGCACCTGCTCCTGCAGCTTGCGGATGCCCGAGGCGTCGAACCGCTTGATCTGTCCTGCGACGAGCTTCACGCAGTCGGGGGCCGGCGGCGGCTCCGTGGCTCGCGCCGGGGACGGCGCCAGCGCGACCGCTGCGAGCGCGAGGAGGAGTCGAGGAGCGTGCGAGCGGAGAGCCGAGGACATGCGGCGGAGCCTTTCGGGAGGGTGGGTGAACGGCACCGATACTACAGCCCGCACTAGGTCGAGACCCCGATGCCGAACCCCGGTCCGGAATTCTGGGGTACAGGGGGTTGGCACCCCGAGGGGGCCTACCTATCTTGGTTCGAACCAAGGTCGATCGCATGAGCGATCGGCTCCTCCAGAGGAGTCCCAGAGATGGCCCAGATCAACATCGAGATCCTGACGCCCTTCGCTGCCAGGTTCATGCAGGGGAGCACCCTGACCCCGGCCGAGCGGGCAGAGGTCCTCCGCATCGCCCAGGGCTTCGCGTGCAAGGACTCTGCGGCCGCCGCCAACGTCTCGCCGGAGACCATCCGAGCGCGTCGCAAGCGCATCTACAGGAAGGTGGACGTGGCCGGCTCGGGGGTGCTCATCGCCACGATGCTGAAGATGTCGCTCGACATGCTCGCCAACGGCGAGCGGCTCGCGCCCACGGCGACCGCCAGCACCTCGGAGCAGCCGTACCGGCCCCTGTCGACCAGCGCCGCGGCAACCTAGCTCCCCTGGCGCATCGTCCGGGCGACAGCCCGGAGGCAGGTGAAAACAGGCCGACTGTGTCTTCGTCGTGGCCATCTGGAGCACCTACCGTGGGCGCGGTCCCGCCCTGTAGTTTGGCTGTGAGTAGCGCGTTCGGGTGACTCCTCGGGGCGGGGCCATTCGGTGAGAAGGTCAGGCCAGCTTGATAGCTGAACATCCGACCAGTATCCTTGGATCGGATGACTATCGAGACCTCACAGCGCACGCTCGTCCTCGCCCGGCTCCGGGACGAGATCCGCCGCCTCGAGCGGCGCCCCGACCGGCGGTCGGGCGCCCTGCCGTGCGGCCTCGCCTCCGTAGACGAGGCGCTGCCGGCGGGGGGCTTCCCGCGTGGAGTCCTCTCCGAGCTGCGCGGCGGGCCGGCGAGCGGGAAGACCGGGGTGGCCCTCGCGCTCGTCGCTGCGCTCCCCCGGGACGAGCTGGCCGCCTTCGTCGACGGGACGGGGGAGCTCTACCCGCCAGCCGCCGCCGCGCTTGGGGTCGACCTGGGGCGGCTCCTCCTGATCCGGCCCGGCGGCCCGGCGTCGGGCGCCGCCGGTGCGCTGGCGGGCTTCTGGGCAGCTGAGGCGCTCCTTGGGTCGGGGGCGTTCGCGGTCGTGATCGTCGACGTCCCGCTCCCCGTCGGGATGCGCGGGGCGGACGGGCTCCTGCGCCGGCTCCAGACGGCGGCAGAGAAGGGGGGGACGGTCGGGCTCTGGCTCTCCAGCCCGGGCGCGGCCGCGCGCGCGCCGGCCGGCGTCCGGCTCGAGCTCTCCGTCCTGGACGGGCGGGTCGTGGCGAAGCGCGAGGGGCGGGCGACGCTCGCCCGCGTGGCAGGTGGGATCGATGCGGCGTGACCCTTCGCCGCCGCGCCTCCTCGCGCTCCACGTCCCCTCGCTCCCCATCCAGCGGCTCCGGCGGGAGCGCGGCGGGGAGGGGAAGGGGTCGCTTCGGCCGCTCGCGGTGGAGCACGAGGGGCGGATCGTCTGCGCCGACGCGGCCGCCCTCGACGCCGGCATCCGGCCGGGCCAGACCGTCACCGAGGCGATCGCCGCCTGCGGCCTCGTCGAGCTTGCGCCGCACGCGCCGGCGGCCGACCTCGCCGCGCTGCGGGCCCTGGCGGAGGCGATGCTGGCGCTCGTGCCGGCGGTGGAGCCGGTGCGGCCGGACGCGCTCCTGCTCGACGCCGGCGCGGCTCACCTGGCAGCGAGGGAGCCGGCGGTCGCGGAGCGGCTCCTGGCCGAGGGCGCGAGGGGGCTGGCGCTGGAGCTGGGCTGGAGCGTCCGCGCGGTGGTCGCGACCGGGAAGGGACCGGCGCTCGCCCTCGCGCGCGCCGCCGTCGCGGCGGTCCGGATCGTGCCGCCGGGAGCGGAGCCACGCGCGCTCGCGCCGCTACCGCTCCACGCGCTCGGGCTCGACGGCGCGACGAGCGAGCGGCTCGCCGGCCTCGGGATCGACTCCGCCGGCGCGCTGGCGCGGCTCCCGATCGAGTCGCTCGCCCACCGCTTCGGCGTCGCCGGCGTGGCCGCAGCCAGGCTCGCGCGCGGCGAGGACGCGCGCCCGCTCGTGCCCTGGACGCCGGAGACGCTCCCGGAGGAGTCGCTGGAGCTCGAAGGGGCGGTGGAGAGCGCAGAGCCTGTCCTCTTCGCCGTGAAGCGGCTCGCCGATCGGGTGGCGGCCCGGCTCGCCGGGCGAGCGCTGGGCGCGACGCGGCTCAAGCTGGTGCTGCGGCTCGATCCGCGCGGGGAGGAGCGGCTCTTCGTGCCGCTCGCCCGCCCCACGGCCGAGGCGGGGAGCTGGCTCGGCACGCTGCGGGAGCGGATCTTCGCCCTGCGGCTGCCGGCGGCGGTGACCGGCCTGCGGCTCGCCGCCATCGAGGTCGCCCCCCTCCACGCGGAGCAGCTGGCCATCGGCGATCGGCCGGAGGCGATCGCCGCGCTGGAGAGCGTGCTGGCGCGGCTCGCGGGGAGGCTCGGCGACGGCGCCCTCTTCGCCGCCGAGCAGGTCGAGCGCCACCGGCCCGAGGCGGCCTACCGGCCGATCCCCTTCCGGCGCGAGCGGCGGGAGGGGAGGCCGAAGGGCGGCGACGCCGCGCCGCTGCTCGACGGCCCGGACGCGCCACCGGCGCTCGGCCGCTTCCGTCCCACCCGGCTGCTGGCCGTGCCGCGGGCGATCATCGCCGAGGGGGAAGGTGGGCGGATCACCGCGCTCCGCGTCGATGGGCGCGCCCACGCCGTCGACGCGATGGAGGGGCCGGAGCGGCTGGTGGGCGAGTGGTGGGGCGCGCCTTTCGAGCGCGACTACTGGCGCGTCCGGCTCGAGGGGGTCGGCGACTGCTGGGTCTTCCGGGACGGCCGCGACGGCCGGCTCTACCTCCACGGGTTCTTCGACTGATGGCCCCCGCCCCGCGCTACGCCGAGCTGCGCTGCCGCTCCTGCTACTCCTTCCTGGAGGGGGCCAGCCACCCCGAGGAGCTGGTCGGTCGGGCGTCGGAGCTGGGGCTCTCCGCCCTCGCGCTCACCGACGTGAACGGCCTCTACGGCGTCGTGAAGGGGTGGACCGAGGCGAAGCGCCGGAGCTTCCCGCTCCTCGTCGGCGCGGAGGTGACCGTCACCGACCTCGTCCGCGGCCGGCCGGCGCCGGTCGTCCTGCTCGCGCAGGATCGCGAGGGGTACGCCCACCTCTGCCGGCTCCTCACGCTCGCCCACTGCGGGGAGGAGCTGAGAGAAGAGATCCCCTCGCCGCCGCGGCGGCCGCGCCAGGAGGTGGGGGTCTCGCTCAGGGCGCTGGGGGATCGGTCGGGAGGCCTCTTCGCGCTCCACCCCGGCGCTGACGAGGGGGCGGTGGCGCGGCTCCGTGAGATCTTCGGCCTCCGCATGGCCCTGGCCGTCGCGCGCCACCGCGTCGCCGGGGAGGAGTTGCGGATCGCTGCGACCCGCTCCGTCGGCCGGCGGCTCGGCGTCACCGTCGCGGTCACCAACGACGTCCACACCCACGCGCGGAGGCGGCAGGTGCTGCAGGACGTCCTCACCTGCATCCGGCACGGCGTCCCGGTCGAGAAGGCGGGGCGCCGCCTCTTCCCCAACGCCGAGCGGACGCTCAAGGGACCGGAGGAGATGGCGCGGCTCTGGAGCGACTTCCCCGAGGGGCTGGAGGCGGCTGCCGGGATCGCCGACGGCTGCGCCTTCCGGATGGACGAGATCCGCGGCGAGCACCCGCTCCCGCCGCTGGTGGCGTCGGCTGCTCACGGCCCGGAGGGCGCCCCGATCGCGCCGGCGCCGGAGCCGGGCCTGGCTGGGATGGAGCTCCTCCGGCAGCTCGTCCGCGATGGCGCGCGCTGGCGCTTCGGCGGCGATCCGCCGGAGGACGTCGTGCGGCAGCTCGCCCGCGAGCTGGACCTCGTCGAGTCGCTCGGCTACGCGAGCTACTTCCTCGCCGTCTGGGACATCGTCCGCTTCGCGCGCGGCCGCGGGATCCTCTGTCAGGGGAGGGGGAGCGCGGCCAACTCGGCCGTCTGCTACGTCCTCGGGATCACCGCCATCGATCCCGTCCGGATGGGGCTCCTCTTCGAGCGGTTCATCTCCGCCGAGCGCGGGGAGCCACCGGACATCGACGTCGACTTCGAGCACGAGCGGCGCGAGGAGGTGCTCCAGTACGTCTACGAGCGCTACGGGCGCGAGCACGCGGGGATGGTCTGCGAGGTGATCACCTACCGGACCCGCTCCGCCATCCGCGACGCCGGGAAGGCGCTCGGCCTCTCGCTCGCCCAGGTCGACCGGCTCGCGAAGCTGCTGGGGAGCCACGAGGATCTCTCCCGGCTGGGGCCCGAGCTGCTCGCGCAGGCCGGGCTCGATCCCGGCGAGTCGCCGCGGGTCCGTCAGACGCTCGAGCTCGCGCGGGAGCTCGCGGGCTTCCCGCGCCACCTCTCCATCCACGTGGGCGGCTTCGTCGTCACGAAGCGGCCGCTCTGCGAGACGGTGCCGGTCGAGCCGGCGGCGATGCCTGGCCGGACCATCGTCCAGTGGGACAAGGACGACCTCGCCGCGCTCGACCTGCTCAAGATGGACCTGCTCGCGCTCGGGATGCTCACGGCCATCTCCCGCTCGCTGAGGCTCATCGCGCGCCACCACCCTGCGCCCGCCCTCCCGACGGCGAGGCCGTGGCCGGACGGGCTCGCGACCATCCCGGCGGAGGATCCGGCGACCTACGAGATGCTCCAGCGAGCCGACTCGATCGGCGTCTTCCAGGTCGAGTCGCGGGCGCAGATGGGGCTCGCGCCGCGGCTGAAGCCCCGCAAGTTCTACGACCTCGTCATCTCGGTCGCGATCATCCGCCCCGGCCCGATCCAGGGCGGGATGGTCCACCCGTACCTGCGCCGCCGCGACGGCCTGGAGGAGGTCCGCTACTCCTATCCGCCGCTCGCCGCGGTCCTCGAGCGGACCCTCGGGATCCCGCTCTTCCAGGAGCAGGCGATGCGGCTCGCGGTGGTGGCCGGCGGCTTCACGCCCGGGGAGGCGGACGAGCTGCGGCGGGACATGACCCACCGCCGCTCCCACGAGAAGCTGGCCGCCATCAAGGCGAAGCTCCAGGCCGGGATGGCCGAGCGCGGGATCCCGGCCGAGGAGTCGGAGCGGATCTACCGCCAGCTCCTCGGCTTCGCCGGCTACGGCTTCCCCGAGTCGCACGCCGCCTCCTTCGCGCTCCTCGTCTACGCGTCGGCCTGGGTGAAGCGCTACCACCCGGCCGCCTTCACCTGCGCCCTGCTCGACAGCCAGCCGATGGGCTTCTACTCGCCACACACGCTGGTCGAGGACGCGCGGCGCCACGGGGTCGAGGTCCGGCCACCGGACGTACAGTGGAGCGGGTGGGAGAGCACCCTCGAAGGGGCCACGGAAGGGGTCCCGGCGCCCCCTGGCGAGGCGCCAGCCGTCCGGGTAGGGCTCCACCAGGTCCGGGGGCTGCCGAACGCCGTGGGGGAGGGGATCGTCGCGGCCCGGCGCGTGGCGCCGTTCCTCTCGGTCGCCGACCTGGCGGACCGCGGCGGCGTCTCGCGGGCCTGGCTGGCCCGGCTCGCGGAGGCCGGGGCGCTCGCCTCCCTGGATCCGGAGCGGCGCAGCGCCGTCTGGAAAACGCTCGCGATCTCCGATAGTTCAGGTGAGGAGCGCGACCTCTTCGCCGGGGTCGCACCGCCGGAGCCGGAGGTGAAGCTCCCCCCGTCCTCCGCCGCGGAGGAGATCGCCGCCGACTACTCGACGATCGGCCTCTCGACGCGTGGCCACCCGATGGCCGTCATCCGCCCGTCCCTGGCAGGGGGGGCGGTGAGGACGGCGCGGGAGGTCGCCCGGCTCCACGACCGCGAGCGGGTTGAGGTGGCGGGGCTCGTCATCGTCCGGCAGCGCCCCGAGACGGCGAAGGGGATCGTCTTCGTGAGCCTGGAGGACGAGACCGGCATCGCCAACCTGGTCGTCATGCCCGACATCTACGAGCGCTACCGCGCGCTGGTGCGCGGCTCGCCGTTCCTGCTCGTCCGGGGACGGATGGAGCGGAGCGGGCAGGTGGTCAACGTCCGGGCCGAGTCCTTCGCCCCGCTCGCCCTGGCGCCGCCCGTCGGGGCACGGTCGCGGGACTTCCACTAGACAAGATGGTTGGACCCGCAGTCACGCGAACGTGGGTTACTCCGCAGAGGGGTACTCCACGGCGCAGAGCCACAGCGGGAGGCGGGTCCAACCATGGAAAACGTACGATTCGTCGGTCTGGATGTCCACGCGGACAGCATCGTCATCGCGGTCGCAGAACCTGGGCGTGGTGAGCCCGGGAACCTCGCGACCATCCGCAACGACACCGGCGCTGCTGCTGAAGCGGCTGCGCCGGCTCGGCAAGGTGAAGTGCTGCTACGAGGCCGGGCCGACCGGCTTCGGGCTCCAGCGGGCGCTCGCGGCCGAAGGCATCGACTGCGTGGTGGTGGCGCCGTCGCTCGTGCCGACGCGGTCGGGTGACCGGGTGAAGACCGACCGGCGCGACGCAGTGAGGCTGGCGCGGTTCCTGCGGTCGGGCGACCTCACCGAGGTCGCACGTGCCGACCAGGCGACCGAGGCGATGCGAGACCTGGAGCGTGCGCGCGACGACGCCAAGAAGGCGGAGCGCGTCGGCGCGGCACCAACTCGGCAAGTTCCTGCTGCGCCACGGTCGGCGCTACCCGGGCAAGACGAGCCTGGACGTCAGAAGCACCTCGACGTGGATCCGGCCCAGCACTTCGAGCACGAGGCGCAGCAGCGCGTGCTCGAGGACTACCTGCGGACCGTCGAGGACCTGGACGAGCGGGTGGAGCGGCTGACGAAGAGCATCGTCGAGCTCGTGGAGACGCTGGAGCCTGCGCCCGCTCGTGAAGGCGCTGCCAGGCGCTGCGGGGCGTCAGCGTCATCTCCGCGACCGTCCTCGCCGCCGAGCTTGGCGACCTCGACGCGTTCGAGACGCGCCCCGAAGCTGATGGGCTACCTCGGCCTGGTGCCGTCGGAGCACTCCAGCGGCGAGGGACGCCGGCAAGGGCGGATCACCCGGGCCGGCAACAGCCACGCCCGGCGCATCCTCGTCGAGGCGGCCTGGGCCTATCGCTTCCGGCCGCGGCAGAGCCGCGCCATCGCGGGACGCAGCCCAGGGCGTGTCGCCGGAGGTCCGGCGCATCGCCTGGCGGCCCAGGAGCGGCTCTGCGCCAAGTACCGCAAGCTCACGGCACGCGGCAAGAACAAGCAGAAGACCGTCACCGCCATCGCGCGCGAGCTCGCCGGCTTCGTCTGGGCCATCGCGCGCGAGCCGGAAGCTGCTGGCGAGCTGACTCGAACGGCTTTCGGACGGCGAAGGCGACGGACGAGCGGGCCCGGCCAAAGGGGAATCCTCGCGCCTGCTATGGGCAGGCTCCATCGGACCCGACGCTCGCCACTAGACCGAGGCAGCCCCCGACGGATTCAGGTCATGCGGTAACCAACCCGCGAATATCAGGCTGATCCGCCGTCGCTCTAAGCACCGCCTCGTCCGTCGCCTTGGCCGTCCGAGTCCAGAAAGAAGAGGCCGACCCCGCGAACGACGAGCCGACCTGTTGACGGGTCCAACCATATCAGCAGGCCGTCGAGAAGCGAGAGGGTCTCCCCTCGGTAACGTCCCCTCGCCCTCATCGAGGGAGAGATCCTATGAAGGGCCAGGGTGAGGGAGCAGCCAGGCACCATGGCGTCGGCCCGCCGCCTTGGGGCGTCCGGGCGGATACCCCCCGGGCTTCACTCGCCGACCGGTCCTCCTTGCTCAGCAGTCTTCCCATGGCGTCGGGCGACGCACGCTCACCCGTCGTTCGCTGGTGGCGTCACCTCGCCGTGCCAGGACCCGGCTCGCGCCAAACACCGCTGGGCGCCGCCCCGCTCGCTCCAGGCCGGGGCCCACCCGCCCGGCACGCCCTGGGCGGCGGCGGGCCGACGTGGAGAGGGGAGCACGCTCCTCCTCCTGCCGCTTGCCGCCGCCGGTTACATCGGACAGCATGATGGTCGTTATGGAAGCTCATTGGCTGATTCTGACGGCGTCTCTCTCCCTGGCACCTCAGCCAACCAGTCAACTCGAACCCATCATCGCGGCGGCAAAGACGCTTCGATGTGGGATGTCGCGCGCTGAGGTGAGGGCGGCGTTCAGCGGTGTGCGCCCCCCGGATGTACGGAAGGAAGGAGAATCCTACGAGCGACTCGCGTGGCAAGAGAACCCCCGCGCGAAGAAGGGGTGTGCCGTCTTCGTGTACCTAGATGTCCTCCCGACTGGTGCCCGCAAGTTCGCATCAACCAAGGCCCAGTGCGTGGATCTCGCAGAAGAGGGTGGATGGGCGATCCGAACGATCACTTGAAGACGATTTTCGGATTGGACTGCTCAAAGTCCAACTGACGTCGTGCGTACCACGCACCTTGCTTGCGAACCGCTCCGCCGCCCCTCGGCTCCCACCGCCCACGCCATGGGACAGAGATCGCGAGAGGGCAGGAACGCAGCGAAGGACGCCATCGTTGCCGCTGTGAAGCGCGGGCCAACCCTTCTGCAGCGGTTCGTGTCGGTCCGGCGCCTGGTCCAGATCTCCGTGGGCGCTGCGCTCTGGATCGCCGTCTCCAACGGCTACACGACCCTCACCACGCTCATCGTGGCCGGCTCGCTGTCGGGGGTCGTCCTCGGGAAGTTCTTCTGCCGCTGGATGTGCCCGATGGGCGCGGTGATGGAGACGCTCATGGGCATGAACGACCCGGACGGCCGCCAGCGCGCGCTCTACGGCTACTTCAAGCTGGGCTGCCCGATCTCCTGGGTGCAGGGGCTGCTGAACCGGGTCAGCGTCTGGCGGGTCCGCGTCGAGCCTTCCCTCTGCACCCACTGCAGCCGGTGCGACAAGGCGTGCTACGTCGCGCAGCTCGCCCCCGGCAACAGCCTCCATCTCGGCGAGAAGGCCAACGCGTCGGCGCACTACTCCTGCTCGCGCTGCCTGCAGTGCGTTGGAGCCTGCCCCACCGGCGCGCTGAGCCTGGGGCTCGTGCGACTCGAGCTGGGTTCACGGCGCTAGACGGGCGGCGCTGCGCGTCGTCCTTGTCGAGTTGCCTCACCGCGGTCTCGGTCAGCGCAATCCGCCAGGCCAAGGTCGAGCCCCCTCACCAGCCTCTCCCCCGCCGGGGCGGGGGAGAGGTGTGATTCAAGCACGGCCGAGGCCGCTCGCCGACGATCCCTACGAACAGCCTGTAGTAGAGCCGCAGTTCACGCACTTGTAGCAGGCGCCGTTGCGGACGGTGATGCTGCCGCAGTTGGGGCACGGCGGTGCGTCGGTCTGGCCGGCGTAGCCGGAGGTGACGGACGGGGCGGGGAGCGGCTTCGCGGCGTCCACGGTGCGGGCGGCGGCCCGCGTCACCGGCGCGTTCGGGGCGGTGCCCGGGGTCAGCGACCTGGGGGGCGGCGCGATGGACGTGCCGTCCTCGCTGGGGATGAACTTCAGCGAGAGCCACCGGAAGATGTAGTCGGTGATCGACTTGGCGATCGGGATCTCCGGGTTGCCGGTGAAGCCGGACGGCTCGAAGCGCGTGTGGCTGAACTTGTCGGCGAGGACCTTGAGCGGCACGCCGTACTGGAGCGCCATCGAGATGGAGGTCGCGAAGCTGTCCATGAGCCCGGAGACGACCGAGCCCTCCTTCGCCATCGTCACGAAGAGCTCGCCGGGGTTCCCGTCGTCGTACATGCCGACGGTCATGTACCCCTCGTGGCCGCCGATCGAGAACTTGTGGGTCACCGCCCGGCGCTCGTCCGGCAGGCGCCGGCGGGCGAGCCGCGGCTCCTCGGACACCACGGCGTCCGGCTTCTTGTCCTTGGCCGTGTTCAGCGGCTGGCTCCGCTTGCAGCCGTCGCGGTAGACGGCGATCGCCTTGAGCCCGAGCTTCCAGGCCTCCACGTAGGCCAGCTCGATCTCGGCAGGCGTCGCGTTGTTGGGCATGTTGACGGTCTTGGAGATCGCCCCGGAGAGGAAGGGCTGGACCGCCCCCATCATCCGGATGTGGCCCATGTAGTGGATCGTCCTGGAGCCGTTGGCCGGCTTGAAGGCGCAGTCGAAGACCGGCAGGTGCTCGGGCCGGAGCTCGGGCGCCCCCTCGATCGTGTCCGCCTCGTCGATGAACTGGAGGACGTCGGCCACCGCCTGCTCGGAGTAGCCGAGCTTGCGGAGGGCGAGCGGGACGGTGTTGTTCACGAGCTTGAGGACGCCACCGCCCACCAGCTTCTTGTACTTGACGAGCGCGATGTCCGGCTCGATGCCGGTGGTGTCGCAGTCCATCATGAAGCCGATGGTCCCGGTCGGCGCGAGCACGGAGACCTGGGCATTGCGGTAGCCGCTCGCCATCCCCTGGCGCAGGGCGTCGGACCACGCGTCGCGCGCCGCCTCGAGCAGGCTCGGCTCCACCAGGGTGTGGTCGATGCGGTCGACCTGCTGGGCGTGCTTGCGGATGACGGCGAGGAACGGATCGCGGTTCTTCTCGAAGTGGACGAACGGGCCGATCCCATCGGCGATCCGTGGCGCTCATCGCGTAGGCCTCGCCCGTCATGAGCGCCGAGATGGCCGCCGCTGCTGCGCGCCCACCGTCGGAGTCGTAGGGGAGGCCGCTGGCCATGAGCAGCGCGCCGAGGTTGGCGTAGCCGATGCCGAGCGGGCGGTAGTCCTCGCTGTTCCGGCCGATGGCGGTGGTCGGGTACTTCGCGTTCGAGACCAGGATCTCCTGCGCGAGGATCGTGAGGTCGACCGCCTTGCGGAACGCCTCGGCGTCGAAGCCGCCGTCGATGGTCCGGAAGTGCATCAGGTTGAGCGACGCGAGGTTGCAGGCCGAGTCGTCGAGGAACATGTACTCGGAGCAGGGGTTGGAGCCGTTGATCCGGTCGGAGGCCGGGCAGGTGTGCCAGGCGTTGACCGTGGTGTCGAACTGGAGCCCCGGGTCCCCGCAGAGCCACGCCGCCTGGGCGACCTGGCTCATCAGCGCGCGGGCCCGGACGGTCTCGATCGTGGCGCCGTTGGTGCGGGCGGTGAGCCCCCACTCGCGGTCCTCGACGACGGCGCGCATGAAGGAGTCGGTGGCGCGGATGGAGTGGTTGGCGTTCTGGAAGAAGACCGAGTCGTACGCGCCCCCCTTCACGTTGAAGCCGCCGTCGTAGCCCGCGTCGATCAGGGCCCAGGCCTTCTTCTCCTCGTCGGCCTTGCAGTTGACGAACTCGACGATGTCCGGGTGGTCGGTGTTCAGGATGACCATCTTCGCGGCGCGGCGGGTCTTCCCGCCCGACTTGATGACGCCGGCGAAGGCGTCGAAGCCGCGCATGAACGAGACGGGGCCGCTGGCCTCGCCGCCTCCGGAGAGCCGCTCCTTGGACGAGCGGATCTTGGACAGGTTGGAGCCGGCGCCCGAGCCGTACTTGAAGAGCATCCCCTCGGTGTGGGCGAGCTTGAGGATCGAGTCCATCGAGTCGTCGACGGCGTTGATGAAGCAGGCGGAGCACTGGGGGTGCTCCTCGACGCCGACGTTGAACCAGACCGGCGAGTTGAAGCTCATCTTCTGCCGGTAGACGAGGTGCGAGAGCTCGGCCTCGAAGGTGGCCGCGTCTTCCTCGGTGGCGAAGTACCCGTCCTTGCGCCCCCAGCCCGCGATGGTGCTCACGACCCGGCTGACGAGCTGCCGGACCGACCGCTCGCGGGAGGACGAGCCGGTGGCGCCGCGGAAGTACTTGGAGGCGACGACGTTCGTCGCGAGGAGGGACCAGCTCTTCGGGACCTCGACGTCACGCTGCTCGAAGATGATCTGGCCGCCTTCGCCGGTGATGGCGGCGACCCGGCACTCCCAGGCGACCTCCTCCGCCGGATCGACACCGGGGGTGGTGAAGGTGCGCGGGATGGTCAGCCCCCGGCGCAGCGCCTTCTTCTGAGTGGTGCGGCCGTTCTTCTTCGTCCCCGTGATCTCGCCATCCATCATTCGCCTAACCCTCCGCCCGCATGGCCCCGCCCGCGGACAAACACGTCCCCTGGGGTCGTCCGCACCCGGCGGCGACCTTGATTTGCACATGAGACCTCTGACCGGCCCTCGAAATGGGCCAGAGGTTTAGCGCGGCGATCTGACTTTGGAGAAAACGCCCCGAGGTTCCCGCCGCCGCCCGCCCACCGTCCCGCCTCCCTCACCCGCCCGATATCGAAGCGTGGGGCGCAGAATAGCAGCGCTTCGTCGGGAGTCAATCGCCAGACCACAATCTGTGGTGGTGTGCCCATCAGGGACACACAAGATACGGCGGATCAAGGGGTTACGGCGGCGATATCGGTTGGGGGAAGAAATCGCTTGACCGGAGCATTCCTGCTGGGGGCTCCGCGGGTAGCCGTTCACCACGGACGCATGCTAAAAGCCCCGCACCTCATGGCGGCACCCAACGCACACATCAGAAACTTCTCGATCATCGCGCACATCGACCACGGCAAGTCGACGCTCGCCGACCGTCTCCTCGACCAGACCGGAACGGTGTCGAAGCGCGAGCAGCAGGCCCAGTTCCTCGACAACATGGAGCTGGAGCGGGAGCGGGGCATCACGATCAAGGCCCAGACCGTCCGCATGCGCTACGTCGCGCAGGACGGGAAGACCTACCAGCTGAACCTGATCGACACCCCCGGGCACGTCGACTTCGCCTACGAGGTCTCCCGCTCGCTCGCGGCCTGCGAGGGGGCCGTCCTGGTGGTCGACGCCACGCAGGGGGTGGAGGCGCAGACGCTGGCCAACGTCTACCAGGCGCTCGACCACGACCTCGAGATCATCCCGGTCATAAACAAGATCGACCTGCCGAGCGCAGACGTCCCGGAGGTCCGCCGCGAGATCGAGGAGGTGATCGGCCTCGACGCCTCCGACGCGGTCCCGTGCTCGGCCAAGGAGGGGATCGGGATCCAGGAGATCCTCGAGCAGATCGTCAAGAAGGTCCCCCCGCCGAAGGGCGATCCCGAGGCGCCGCTCAAGGCGATCATCTTCGACTCCTGGTACGACACGTACCGCGGCGTGGTCATGCTGGTGCGCGTCTTCGACGGCACGCTCAAGCCGAAGCAGAAGATCCTGCTCTGGAGCAACAAGCGCGAGTTCGAGGTGCAGGAGCTGGGCGTGTTCACGCCGTTCTCCGCCAGCGTCCCGCAGCTCATGGCCGGCGAGGTGGGCATCTGCGTCGCCAACGTGAAGGACGTCCACGACGCCAAGGTGGGTGACACCATCACCGAGGTGGACCGGCCCGTGGCCGCGCCGCTCCCCGGCTTCAAGGTCGTGAAGCCGATGGTCTTCAGCGGCGTCTTCCCCATCGACGCCGCCGACTACGAGCAGCTCCGGGACGCCCTCGACAAGCTCAAGCTGAACGACTCGGCCTTCACCTTCGAGGCCGAGACCTCGCAGGCGCTCGGCTTCGGCTACCGGTGCGGCTACCTCGGCCTCCTCCACATGGAGATCGTCCAGGAGCGGCTGGAGCGAGAGTACAACCTCTCCCTCATCACCACCGCGCCCTCGGTCGTCTACCGCGTGACCGACACCCAGGGGGCGGTGCTGGAGATCGACAACCCGGCGAAGCTCCCGCCGGTCCAGCGGATCGCCAAGCTCGAGGAGCCGCTGCTCACCTGTCACATCCACGCACGGACCGACGACGTCGGGGCCATCCTGAAGCTCTGCCAGGACCGGCGCGGCATGCAGAAGGACCTGAAGTACATCGGCACGAAGCGCGTGCAGATCACCTACGAGATCCCGATGGCCGAGGTGGTCTTCGACTTCTTCGACAAGCTGAAGAGCCTCACCCGCGGCTACGCCAGCCTCGACTACGAGCTGCGCGGGTACGAAGAGGCCGACCTGGTCAAGCTCGACATCCTCATCAACGGCGAGCCGGTGGACGCGCTCTCCGTCATCGTCCATCGCGAGCGCGCCTACCACCGCGGGCGCGACCTCTGCGCGAAGCTCAAGGAGGAGATCCCGAAGCAGATGTACGAGGTCGCCATCCAGGCGGCCATCGGCGCCAAGGTGATCGCGCGGGAGACCGTGAAGGCGTTCCGCAAGAACGTCATCGCCAAGTGCTACGGTGGCGACATCTCGCGCAAGCGCAAGCTCCTGGAGAAGCAGAAGGAGGGGAAGAAGCGGATGAAGCAGGTGGGCTCGGTCGAGATCCCGCAGTCGGCCTTCCTCGCCGTCCTGAAGGTCGAGGATTAGGGAGCGTCCCGTGTACGGAGCGGTGCGCAAGGCGGCGCGGGTTCGCAGGGAGGCCGTCGGCTTCGCGCGCGACGCCAGGCGCGTCGCCCGGCGCCACAAGAAGCGGATCGGGGAAGCGCGGGAGAAGATCGACGCGGCCGCGGCCGAGGTCGAGCTCGCCGCCCAGGGGGACGATTCCGAGCGGCTCTCCGGCGCGCTCCAGCGGCTCGACGGGCTGTGGGACGAGCACCTCGGCTTCACGCGACGCAGCCTCCTCCGGCGCTTCGGCATCCCGCTCGCGGCCGCCGCCGTCGCGGCGCTGGGGCTCCGCGCCTGCGTGGTCGAGACCCTCGTGATCCCCTCGGGGTCGATGGTCCCCACGCTCGTGGCCGGGGACAACGTCCTCGTGTGGAAGCCGGCCTACGGCCTCAGGCTTCCGTTCGTCGGCTACAGGCCGCTGGGCGGGGAGCTGCCCCGCCGAGGCGACGTGGTCGTGCTGTCAGGGCCGCGCGGACTGCGCGAGGACTGGGTCAAGCGCGTGGTCGGGCTCCCCGGCGACGTGGTGGAGATCCGCGAGCAGGTGCTCCTCGTCAACGGGGTGCCGCAGCCTCGAGAGCCTGCCGGCGAGCTGGCTTACGACGAGCTGAACGAGGAGACCGGAGTCTGGTGGACCGACACCTGCCGGGTCCAGCGTGAGCGGATCGCGGTGGGGACCATCGCTCGGCCTGCCAGCGCGATGCCGGTGGACGTCGAGGCGAGCTGGACCGCCTCCGCCGCGGCCGGGGCGCGCGCGCACGACGTCCTCCAGTGTAGGCGTGTCAGGGCGGGCGCCCAGGAAGGCCCCTTCGAGGTCGTCCGGCCTGGTCACCTCTTCGTGCTGGGTGACAACCGGGATCGGTCGGCCGACAGCCGGCAGGGCGGGGGCTGGCAGGTCCCGTTTTCACGGATCAAGGGCAAGGCCGTCGCGGTGGCCTGGAACTGGGGCAGGGGCGGCGGGGGCGGCGGAGCACGGGGCCCCCGGTTCGATCGCCTTTTCAAAGTCGTCGAGTAACGGTAGAAGCGAGACCTCAATGGCCCCCCACTCCTCGAACGACCGTCCGCGCCGGTACGAGCGTGGCGGAGTCTCCTGGGTCACCCTGCTCATCCTCGCGGCGCTTGCCGTGGCGGTCTACCTGACCATCGTCTGGGCCCCCGTCTACGTCCTGCATTACGAGGCCAAGCAGGCCGTGCGCGACTACATGAACCAGGCGATCAAGAACAGGGACGACGTCGCGCTGGTCGAGAAGCTCTGCCAGAAGCTTCGGGCCCTCGACTCCACCGAGGTCGTCCTCGAGGACGGCAGGACCGAGAAGGCCCCGTCGATCAACGTGCTCCCCTCCGACGTGACCTGGGAGCGCGACGCGTCCACGCAGCCGCCGACGCTCCGCGTGGCGTTCGAGTACGTGCGCGAGATCCGATACCCGTACACTGAGAAGGTCTCGGAGTGGGTGGGATCGATCGACCTGTCCCAGGAGCTCGTCATCCCAGACTGGGGGCCTCAACGGTGATGGAACGGATCGCGCTGAAGTCGAACGAGGTGGAGCGGAGCGTCGCCAGGCTGAGCGCGGAGATACTGTCCCGCGCTCAGTCCGCCGGCGAGGCGGACGGGCTGGCGGTCGTGGCCGTCCGTCGCGGCGGGGTCAGGCTCGCCGCGCGGCTGCGGGCGCAGCTCGGCAAGGCGCTTGGACGGGAGCTGCCCGCAGGCACGCTCGACATCGCGCTCTACAGGGACGACCTCTCCGCCCGCGGGGCGGCGCCGGTCATCGGACCCACCGAGATCGGGTTTCCGCTCGACGGCAAGACCGTCGTCCTGGTCGACGACGTGCTCTTCACGGGGCGCACCGTCCGCGCGGCGCTCGACGAGCTAGTCGACTTCGGGCGGCCGCGCCGCGTCTGGCTGGCGGTCCTCGTCGACCGCGGCGGCAGGGAGCTGCCCGTCGCCGCCGACTTCGTGGGGGCGGTCGTGGACGCCGCGGCGTCCGACGACGTCCAGGTCCGGCTGAGGGAAGACGGGGTCCCAGAGGACGTGGTGGTGGTCAAGCCGAGGAGGGGGACGTGATCGGACGTCAAAAGCACTGCATCGCGCTGGCGGAGTACTCCCGCGAGGAGCTGCTGCAGGTCCTCGATCTCGCGGTGACGATGAAGGAGGTCCTGCGCCGCCCCATCAAGAAGGTGCCGAGCCTCCGGGGCAAGTCGATCATCAACCTCTTCTTCGAGGCGTCGACGCGGACGCGCAGCTCGTTCGAGATCGCTGCGAAGATCCTCTCGGCCGACGCGCTCAACTGGACGTCGAGCTCCTCGTCCGTCACCAAGGGCGAGACGCTCGTCGACACAGTCAGGAACCTCGAGGCGATGCGCCCGGACGTGATCGTCATCCGGCACCAGTCTGGCGGCGCGCCGCGCCTCGTGTCGGAGAGCGTCGGGTGCGCCGTGGTCTCGGCCGGCGACGGCGCGCACGAGCACCCGAGCCAGGGGCTCCTCGACGCCTTCACCCTGAGGGAGCGGTTCGGCTCGCTCGAGGGGAAGGTCGTCACCATCGTCGGGGACGTCAGCCACTCGCGCGTGGCGCGCTCCGCCGTCCACTGCCTGCCCAAGCTCGGCGCCAAGGTCCGGTTCTGCGGGCCGCCCACGATGATGCCGGCTGGAATCGAGAAGCTGGGCGCGACGGTGGCCTACGACCTGAAGGACGCGGTCGACGGCGCTGACGCCGTGATGATGCTCCGCATCCAGCACGAGCGGATCGGCGACCCGCTGATCCCGAACACCCGCGAGTACTCGCGCTACTGGGGGCTCAACGCCAAGAAGGCGGCGGAGTGGCTCAAGCCCACGTGCGTGGTCCTCCACCCCGGGCCGATCAATCGCGGCGTCGAGCTCTCACCGGACGTCGCGGACGGGGGACGTAGCGTCATCCTGGATCAGGTCCAGAACGGGGTCGCCGTCCGCATGGCGATCCTCTACCTCCTCGCCGGCGGCTCGAGCGGCGAGGGCGTCGGCGTCGAGGCCAAGGCATGAGCGAGACGATCTTCATCGAGGGCGGTCGCGTGATCGACCCGGCCAGCGGCGTCGACGGGGTCCGCACCATCGTCCTCAAGGACGGAGTCGTGGCCGAGGTCGCAGAGCGCGTCGAGCGTCCGAAGGACGCGCGGGTCTTCGACGCCAGGGGCAGGTGGGTGACCCCGGGCTTCATAGATCTCCACTGCCACCTGCGGGAGCCGGGGCAGGAGTACAAGGAGACCGTCGCCACGGGCGCGCGCGCGGCCGTGGCCGGCGGGTTCACCAGCGTCGTCGCGATGCCGAACACCAAGCCGGTGAACGACAACACGAGCATCACCGAGCTGATGCTCGCCCGGGCGGCCGCGGCTGGCGCCGCGCGCGTCTACCCCGTCGGCTGCATCTCGAAGGGGCAGGCAGGCGAGGAGCTGGCCGAGTTCGGCGAGCTGAGGTCCGCCGGCTGCGTCGCGCTGTCGGACGACGGGAAGCCGGTCATGTCGGTGGCCCTGATGCGCCGCGCGCTCGAGTACGCCCGGGCGTTCAAGCTCCCGGTCGCGGTGCACGAGGAGGATCTCGGGCTCGTCGGCAAGGGCGTCATGCACGAGGGGCCGACGTCGACCCGGCTCGGCCTGAAGGGGATCCCCGGCGCGGCGGAAGAGGTGATGGTGCTTCGGGACATCGCCCTCGCCGAGCTGACCGGTGGACGGCTCCACGTCCAGCACGTCTCCACGCGGGGCTCCGTCCGCGCGGTGCGTGACGCGAAGGCGCGCGGGCTCCATGTCTCGGCCGAGGTCACGCCGCACCACCTCGCCCTCACCGACGAGGACGTCGGGATCGCGGGCTACGACACGGACTTCAAGATGAACCCGCCGCTCCGATCGGCGGACGACGTCAAGGCCTGCCGCGAGGGGTTGGCGGACGGCACCCTCGACGCGATCGCGACCGATCACGCGCCGCACTCCGACGTGGAGAAGGCGCTGGAGTTCGACGTCGCCGCGAACGGCATCATCGGCCTCGAGACCGCCTTCGCGGTGTGCCTCGCGGTGGCACGGACCGGCGCGTTCACCGAGGGGCGGCTCATCGAGGCCCTCACCGTCGGCCCGGCGCGCGCGCTCGGGCTGCCGGGCGGGAGCCTCGCAAAGGGGGCACCCGGGGACGTCGCGGTGCTCGACCCTACCGTGGAGTGGACCTACGATCCGGCGGTCGGCTTCTCGAAGAGCCGGAACTCGCCGTGGAAGTCGAAGCGGCTCGTCGGTCGCTGCACGCATGCGTTCGTGGGCGGCAAGCTCGTCCACGGGGAGAAGTGAAGGAAGATGAAGAAGGCGATCCTGGCGCTCGCGGACGGCACCACGTTCGAAGGCGTCTCGTTCGGTGCGGATGGTGAGGCGGCTGGCGAGGTGGTCTTCAACACCTCGCTCACCGGCTATCAGGAGATCCTCACCGACCCCTCCTACGTCGGGCAGATGATCTGCATGACGTACCCGGAGCAGGGGAACTACGGCACGACGGCTGCCGACGACGAGTCGGACCGCGTCCACGCGACCGGCTTCATCGTCCGTCACTTCGCCGAGGAGCCCTCGAGCTTCCGCTCCGAGCGCAGCCTCGACGCCTACCTGAAGGCCCACCGGGTCGTCGGGATCTCCGGGATCGACACGCGCCGCCTCACGAAGCACATCCGGACCGTCGGCGCGCAGATGGGGGTCATCTCGACCTCCGGGTCCTCGGCGGAGGCCGTGGAGAAGGCTCGCGCCCTGCCGGGGATGGAGGGGCAGGATCTCGCCACCAGGATCACGACGCCGAAGCGGTACGAGTGGGTGGAGCAGGGCGCCGACACCTGGACCGTCGCCGAGCGCCGCAAGCTCGACGCCCCGCGCTTCCACGTCGTGGCCTACGACTGGGGGCTCAAGCGGGCGATGCTGCGGCTCCTCGCGGCGGAGGGCTGCCGGATCACGGTGGTCCCAGGCGGGACGTCAGCCGCCGAGACCCTCGCGCTGAAGCCCGACGGCATCTTCCTCACCAACGGCCCGGGCGATCCGGCCGCCGTCGTCGGCGCCAGGGAGACCGTCGGGACGCTGCTCGGGCAGGTGCCGATCTTCGGCATCTGCCTGGGCCACCAGATCCTGTCGCTCGCGATCGGCGCCAGGACGTACAAGCTCAAGTTCGGCCATCGCGGCGCGAACCAGCCGGTGAAGGACCTCGCGACCGGCAAGGTCGACATCACCGTCCAGAACCACGGCTTCGCCGTCGACGACGGGTCGCTCGGCAAGCGCGCGCGGGTCACGCACCTGAACCTCAACGACGGGACCGTCGAGGGGATCGAGGTGCTCGACGCGCCGGCCTTCAGCGTCCAGTACCACCCGGAGTCCTGCCCGGGTCCGCACGACGCGCGCGCTCTCTTCGGGCGGTTCGCCGCGATGATGGAGCGGGCGCGATGACCCTCCAGGAGCTCCATGAGAGGCTCCTCGCGTGGGCCACCGCGGAGCTGCGGACGCAGGATCTGCTGGCCGCCCGCGGTGAGCACTACGCCCGCTACGGCGAGCCGCGTGAGGACGAGCTGACCTACGAGCCCCGCGTCAACGGGATGCTCGATCACTACCTGTACGACTACCGGCCCAACGGGCAGAAGACGTCGACGCTCGAGAACTTCATCGCGGCGAACGGCACCGAGATGGAGCCGGCCGTCCTGGAGGCGTACCGGCGGCTGACCGGGAACGTCCACGGGCTCTTCGAGGTCCGCAAGATCGCCGAGGGGCGCGTCGTCCTGCGCGACGTCTTCGACGACGTCGACCACGACGTCGCCGAGCGGCGCCAGCTCGCCGGGTTGAAGAAGGGGGACCTGCTCGAGGCGCGCCTGCTCCCGTTCGGCGATCAGCTCCTCTTCTCGGGCGCGCACATCTACCACCCCACCGAGGTGCGAAAGCCGATCATCGCTGAGGTGAAGCGGCTCAGGAAGGCCGCTGGGCGCGCCGGCCGCCCCGACGTGAAGGCGTTCCTGGCGCTCCTCTCGCGGATGGCGTTCAAGTTCGAGCGCTACAGGAACGTCCGCCTGGAGTCGATCTACGACTTCTCGGCCGGCGTGCTCGCGGTGACGCCGCGGCCGCCGCCGAAGGTCTGACCCGCCGCGCCCGCAGCGCCGTGCGCCACCTGGTCGTGAACGCGGATGATCTCGGGTACGATCCCGAGATCGACCGCGGCATCCTGGAGGCGCACGCCCGGGGGATCGTCACCAGCGCGACCGCGATGGTCGCCACCCCGTTCTCCAAGGACGCGCTTCGGCGGGCGCCGCGGTCGCTCGGGATCGGCCTGCACGTGGTCCTCGAGCCCGGCATGACGGAGGGTGAGGTCGAGCGCGCGCTGCGGGACCAGCTGGCGCGCTTCCAGGAGCTCCGCGGCGAGCCGCCGACCCACCTCGACAGCCACAAGCATCTTCACGTCGCGTCCGCGGCCCTGGCACCCTTCGCGCGCGTGGCACGCGAGCGCGGCCTCCCGGTGAGGGCGATCGACGCGGCGACGCGTGACTCGCTCCGCCGCGTGGGCGTCCTCGCGGTGGATCGCTTCCTGGGCGACGCCGCGCTCCGCCCTGCCTGGACCGAAGCCCGCCTGGCCGAGGTCGTCGCGACGCTGGGCGACGGGACCACCGAGCTGATGGCGCACCCCGGGTACCGGCCGAGCCATGCGCGGACCTCCTTCGGCGTCGAGCGGGAGGTCGAGCTGGCCGCGCTCTGCGCCCCGGCCGTTCGGCGTGCCGTGGTGGTCGCCGGCGTGCAGCTCTGCGACTACCGGGCAGTGCGCGCCTATTGCTAGACACCTCGGACGGGCGGGTGGTAATAGCCGAGGTCCACTTCATCCCTCCTCGATAGCCCCCGGGGTTCCACGGAATGGCTGACGCGAAGCCTGTCGTTCCCAAGGACGGCGCGAAGATCACGATGAGCGCTGGGAAGCTCGTCATCCCTGACCGCCCGATCGTGCCGTTCATCGAGGGGGACGGGACCGGTCGCGACATCTGGCGCGCCACGCAGCGGGTCCTCGACGCCGCCGTCGAGAAGGCCTACCCGGGCAGGAGGAAGATCGCCTGGGCCGAGGTCTACGCCGGCGAGAAGGCCTTCACCAAGTTCAACAACTGGCTCCCGGACGAGACCACGGACGCCTTCCGTGAGTACGTCATCGGGATCAAGGGGCCGCTCACGACGCCCATCGGCGGCGGCATCCGCTCGCTGAACGTCGCGCTCCGGCAGATCCTCGACCTCTACGTCTGCCTGCGGCCGGTCCGCTGGTTCAAGGGTGTCCCCTCGCCGGTGAAGAACCCGGGCAAGGTGGACGTGGTGATCTTCCGCGAGAACACGGAGGACATCTACGCCGGCATCGAGTGGGAGGCGGGCTCCGAGCAGGTCAAGAAGATGCTGGCCTTCATGGAGCGGGAGTTCCCGCGCGAGTACCGCAAGATCCGCTTCCCCGGCTCGTGCGGCCTGGGCGTGAAGGCCGTCTCGCGCGAAGGGACCGAGCGGCTCGTCCGCGCCGCGATCGAGTACGCCGTCAAGTACAAGCGCAAGAGCGTCACGATCGTGCACAAGGGCAACATCATGAAGTTCACGGAGGGCGCCTTCCGCAACTGGGGGTACGCGCTCGCCGAGAAGGAGTTCGGCGACAAGACGTACACCTGGGATCAGTGGGAGCGCACCCGCGCCGCGAAGGGTGAGGAGGCGGCCAACGCCGAGCAGCGGACGGAGCTCGGCAGGGGCAAGGTCCTCGTCAAGGACGCGATCGCGGACATCATGCTCCAGCAGATCCTGACCCGCCCCGACGAGTTCGACGTCATCGCGACGCTCAACCTCAACGGCGACTACCTCTCCGACGCGATCGCCGCGCAGGTCGGCGGCATCGGGATCGCGCCTGGCGGCAACGCCAACTACGTCACCGGCCACGCCATCTTCGAGGCGACGCACGGCACCGCCCCCAAGTACGCAGACCTGGACAAGGTGAACCCGGGCTCCGTCATCCTCTCCGGCGAGATGATGCTGCGCCACATGGGCTGGGTCGAGGCGGCCGACCTCGTCATCAAGGGGATGGATGGCGCCATCACCGGCCACCGCGTGACGTACGACTTCGCGCGCCTCATGAAGGGCGAGGGGGTCGGCGACGCGGTCGAGGTGAAGTGCTCCGAGTTCGGCGACGAGATCATCAAGCACATGTAGCTGGCGGCTCGCACTCACGCCCAGAAGGGTAAAGCTCGAACATGGCTCGCAAGAAGATCGCTCTCATCGGGGCTGGCCAGATCGGCGGTACGCTCGCGCTCCTCGCTGGCCAGAAGGAGCTCGGCGACGTGGTGCTCGTCGACATCATGGAGGGCGTCGCGAAGGGCAAGGCGCTCGACCTCCAGGAGAGCCGCGGCGTCGGGCGCTTCGACGTGGCCGTCACCGGTGGCGGCACGACCGACTACTCGATCATCAAGGACGCGGACGTCTGCATCGTCACCGCCGGCGTCCCGCGGAAGCCGGGGATGAGCCGCGAGGATCTCCTCAAGGTCAACCTGGACGCGATCACCAAGGTCGCCCAGGGCATCAAGCAATACGCCCCGGGTGCGTTCGTGATCGTCGTGACGAACCCGCTCGATTCGATGGTGTACGCCATGTACAAGATCACCGGGTTCCCCAGGAGCCGGGTCGTCGGCATGGCTGGGGTCCTGGACACGGCCCGCTTCCAGTTCTTCGTCGCGGAGGCCGCGGGCGTGTCGCCGCAGGACGTCACGGCCCTGGTGCTCGGAGGCCATGGCGACGACATGTGCCCGCTGCTCAGGTACTCGTCGGTCGCCGGCGTCCCGCTCACGAAGCTCATCGACAAGGCCAAGCTCGACGCCATCGTCGATCGCACGCGCAAGGGGGGCGGCGAGATCGTGGCGCTGCTCGGCACCGGCTCGGCGTTCTACGCCCCGGCCAGCAGCGCCATCGCGATGGCCGAGTCCTTCCTGCACGACAAGAAGCGCCTCCTCCCGTGCTCCGCGCTCCTCGACGGACAGTACGGCGTGAAGGGGCTCTTCGTCGGAGTGCCGGTCATCATCGGCGCTGGAGGCGTCGAGCGGATCCTCGAGGTCGACCTCAACGACGAGGAGAAGGCGATGCTCGCCAAGTCGCTGGAGTCGGTCAGGAAGTCCGTCGCCGAGACGAAGCTGTAGCCGCCGACCGGCGGCCGCACGCCACCACTGCCAGCCTCCGACCTTCGGCAGCCTGCTACACTGGTGCTGCGTGAAGATTCACGAGTACCAGGCGAAGGAGCTACTCCGGAAGTTCGGGGTGACCGTACCCCGGGGGTACCTCGCCGTGAGCGCGGTGGAGGCGGAGGGCGCCGCCCGGCAGCTCGGCAGCGGGATCTGCGCGATCAAGGCGCAGATCCACGCCGGTGGCCGTGGGAAGGGAGGCGGCGTCAGGCTCGCCCGCTCTCCCGCCGAGGCGCGGAGCCACGCGGAGGCCATGCTCGGCACGGTCCTGCGAACGCCCCAGACCGGTCCGGCCGGCCAGCTCGTCCGCAAGGTCTACGTCGAGGAGGGCTGCCGGATCGCGCGGGAGCTCTACCTGGGCATGACGCTCGATCGGGAGCGCGGTCGCGTGGTCGTGATGGCCTCGATCGAGGGCGGGATGGCGATCGAGGAGGTCGCGCGCAGCCACCCCGAGAAGCTCCTGCGCGAGTCGGTGGACCCGCTCACGGGGCTCCTGGCGTTCCAGGCGCGCAGGCTCGCGTTCGGGATGGGGCTGCAGGGCGACAGCGTCCACGGCTTCGTCCGCCTCGCGAAGGCGCTCTACGCCGCCTACGTCGCGACCGACGCCTCGCTCGCCGAGATCAACCCGCTCGTGATCACCGTCCAGGGGGAGGTCGTCGCGCTCGACGCGAAGATGAGCTTCGACGACAACGCCCTCTTCCGGCACCCCGACGTCGCGGCGTTGCGCGACGCCGACGAGGATGACGCCCGCGAGACCCGCGCCCGGGAGTTCGGCCTCTCCTACATCGGCCTGGACGGCGACATCGGCTGCATGGTGAACGGCGCAGGGCTCGCGATGGCGACCATGGACGCGATCCAGCTGGCCGGCGGACGTCCGGCCAACTTCCTGGACGTCGGCGGCGGCGCCGACGAGGAGACGGTCACCGCGGCGTTCAAGATCCTGCTCGCCGACCCCGGCGTGAAGGCGGTGCTGGTGAACATCTTCGGCGGGATCATGAAGTGCGACGTGATCGCGCACGGGATCGTCTCGGCGGCGCGACAGGTGGGGCTGACCATCCCGCTGGTGGTGAGGCTGGAGGGGACCAACGTGGAGCTGGGCAAGGGGATCCTCGCCCAGAGCGAGCTGAAGATCATCCCCGCAGACGATCTCGGGGACGCGGCGCGCCGGGCAGTCCTTGCGGCGAGCGCCGGGGCCTGAGCATGCGGAGAGCGGGAGCGGACGCGTGAGCATCCTCGTCGACAGGGAGACCCGCGTGCTCGTCCAGGGGATCACCGGCGCTGCCGGGTCGTTCCACGCCGAGCAGATGATCGCCTACGGCACGCGGGTCGTGGCGGGGGTCACCCCAGGGCGCGGAGGGACACGCTTCCTCAGGACGGTCCCGATCTTCCACGGCGTCGAAGAGGCCGTGCGCGCGACCGCGGCGGACGCCGCGGCCATCTTCGTGCCGCCGCGGGGGGCGGCCGACGCGATCATCGAGGCAGCGGAGTCAGGGGTCGGGCTGATCGTCGCGATCACCGAGGGGATCCCGACGTTGGACATGGTCCAGGTGAAGCGGTACCTGGGGTGCGCTCCCGGCGTGAGGTTGATCGGGCCGAACTGCCCGGGGGTGATAACGCCGGGGCAGTGCAAGATCGGGATCATGCCCGGTCACGTGCACCAGCCGGGGAGGATAGGGGTGGTTTCGCGCTCCGGGACGCTCACCTACGAGGCGGTGAAGCAGCTCAGCGACCTGGGGATGGGCCAGTCCACGGCGGTGGGGATCGGAGGCGATCCGGTCCACGGGCTCGGCTTCGTCGACATCCTCTCCGCCTTCGAGGCCGACGAGGGGACCGACGCCGTGATCCTCATCGGCGAGATCGGCGGCGCCGAGGAGGAGCAGGCGGCCGCCTTCGTCCGCGAGGCGATGACCAAGCCGGTCGTGGGCTTCATCGCCGGCCGTACCGCGCCGCCCGGCAAGCGGATGGGGCACGCCGGCGCGGTGATCGCGGGGAACGCCGGCACTGCGGAGGCCAAGCTCGCCGCCTTCCGCGAGGCGGGGATCACCGTCTGCGAGGCGCCCCACCTCATGGGCGACGCCATGAAGCGCGCCCTCGCGGAAAGCCGTCGAACCGGGTAAAAGGGGCGCGCCGGGCGCTACGCGGTTCATGCGGAGGGCGCCCTCCCCAGGACATGGCCAGCCGCGGCGCGGGGGATGTCCACGCGTCAAGGCGGCGGCCACATCAGCGCAAGAACGGAGAAGAGCAATGGCAATCGAGCGTACGCTTTCCATCGTCAAGCCGGACGGGGTCGAGAAGGGCATCATCGGGCGGGTCATCAGCCGCTTCGAGACCGCCGACCTCAAGCCCATCGCGATCAAGCTGAAGCGGCTCTCCAGGGCCGAGGCCGAGGGCTTCTACGCGGTCCACAAGGCCCGCCCGTTCTTCGGCAGCCTCGTCGAGTCCATGACCAGCGGACCGGTCGTCCTGATGGTCCTCGAGGGAGAGAACGCGGTCCTGAAGAACCGGGACATCATGGGCGCGACGGACCCCAAGAAGGCGGCCGACGGCACCCTCCGCAAGGACTTCGCCACCGACATCGAGAAGAACACCGTCCACGGCTCGGACAGCGTGGAGAACGCCCGGATCGAGGTGAGCTACTTCTTCCCCGAGGTCGAGATCCACGGCTACAACTGGAAGGATAAGCGCTAGCCAAGGGCCTGTAATGACGGCAGGTTTCGGTCGGACGCCCCGGCCGGGACCTGCCGTCATCCGTTTCCGCGTTAGTATGTGACTCACAGCGCGCCCGCCTCACAGGCGGGCGTCGCAGTTTGCGGGGGAAAGGAAGGACTGAAGCCGTTGGCAGCAGTGGAGACATGGAAGTGGTTCCTGGCGTTCGCCTTCCTCTTCGCGTCCGCGTTCTGCTCGGGGACGGAGACCGCGTTGACGGCGCTCGGCGACGCTCGCGCGCGACAGCTGCGCGACGCCGGCGGGCGGCGCGCCAGGATGCTCTCCCTCTGGATCGAGCAGCCCGAGCGGACGCTCTCGACGCTCCTCATCGTCAACACGCTCGTCAACATCGGGTCGGGCGCGCTCGCCGGGTCGATCGCCGCAGACCTCGTCGCCGCGCACCCCTGGTGGAACGCGGCGTCGGTCTTCGCCGCCGCGACGGCGACCACGACCGCCGTCGTCCTCTTCCTGGGCGAGATCGTCCCCAAGACCGTGGGGAAGCGCCACCCGGTCAGGGTCTCGATGCTCTCCATCCCGCTCGTTCGCGCGATCAGCTTCCTCCTCTGGCCGCTCGCGACCGCCACGACGAAAGGGACCAGCCTCCTGGTCGGGTTCTTTGGAGGTGGCGCCACCAGGGGGCCGACCGTGACGAGCGAGGAGATCGAGTACCTGATCGAGATGGGCTCGCGGGAGGGGGTCCTCGACGAGGTGAAGGAGGAGCTGCTGAACAGCGTCCTGGAGTTCGCCGACCGGGTCGTGCGCGAGATCATGATCCCGCGCACGCGGATGGCGGCGCTCGACCGCGAGGCGACCCCGGAAGAGCTGCTCCGCGTCGTCCGCGAGAACCCGTACAGCCGGATGCCGGTCTATGACGGGTCGATCGACAACGTGGTCGGCGTGCTGCTCGTTCGCGACGTCCTCCCTGCGGTGCTGGGAGGCGGGAAGGTCTCGCTGGAGGAGCACATCAAGTCCCCGTTCTTCGTCCCCGAGCAGATGAAGATCTCCCGCCTGCTGAAGGAGATGCAGCGGCGAAAGACGCACATCGCCGTCGTCGTCGACGAGTTCGGCGGCACGAGCGGCCTCGTGACCCTGGAGGACGTGATCGAGGAGATCGTGGGCGAGATCCAGGACGAGGCAGACGTCGAGTCCGCCCCGGTGAAGGTGATCGCTGACGGCGTCTGGCTAGCCGATGCGTCGGTGCCGCTCCACGAGCTCGAGGCCCTGCTGAACCAGCGTCAGGGTGCCGAGCCGCTCGCCCCCGACGGCGAGCGCGCCCCCCAGGTGAGGTTCCCGGAGGAGGGCGACTTCGAGACGCTGGGCGGCTTCGTCACCGCTCACGCCGGCCGGGTGCCCCCCGTGGGTGCCGTGATCGCCTGGGACGGCCTCACCTTCGCCGTGAGGGCCGGCGACGAGCGGCGCGTCACGCGCGTCGAGATCGCGAGGACCTCGTCGGCGACCGAGGAGCCCGCGCCGGCCCCGGCCCCCGCGATGCCGGCTGCGGGGGGCTGATCGCATGGCGGCGCGTGATCCACGTCCTGACCTGCGCTCGATGGGGCGCGCCGAGCTCGAGGCGCTGGTGGGCGAGCTCGGCGAGCGACCCTTTCGCGCGCGCCAGATCCACCGCTGGCTCCACCTCCGGGGCGCGGCGTCGCTCGACGAGCTGACGGACGTGCCGCGGGCGTTCAGGGCCGCTCTCGCTGCGCGCTGCGCGCTCACGACGCTGTCGCGCGAGGCCGAGCAGCGCTCCGCCGATGGGACGATCAAGTGGAAGTGGCGCACCTCCGACGGGCTCCCCGTCGAGTCGGTCTACATGCCGGAGACCGAGCGGAAGACGCTCTGCGTCTCGTCGCAGGTCGGCTGCGGCATGGGGTGCACCTTCTGCCTCACCGCGACCATGGGGCTCCTGCGCAACCTCACGGCGGGCGAGATCGTCGATCAGGTCCACCGGGCCAACCGGCGCCTGGTCGAGCTGGGCGAGGGGGAGGGACCGCGGCCGCTGACCAACCTCGTCTTCATGGGGATGGGGGAGCCGCTCGCCAACTTCGAGAACCTGAAGGCCGGCCTGGCCATCCTGCTCTCGGAGGACGGACCCAACTTCTCCCACCGTCACGTCACGGTCTCGACCGCCGGCCTCGCGCCGATGATCCGGAGGCTCGGGGAGGAGACGCAGGTGAAGCTGGCGGTCTCGCTCAACGCCACCACCGACGAGGCGCGCAGCCGGATCATGCCCGTCAACCAGCGCTACCCGATCGCGGAGCTGCTGCGCGCGTGCCGGGCGTTCCCGATGAAGCAGGGGCGCCGCATCACGTTCGAGTACGTGATGCTGGGGGGGGTGAACGACTCTGACGAGGACGCCGACCGGCTCGGCCGGATCCTCAAGGGGATCCCGTCGAAGGTGAACCTGATCCCCTACAACGAGAACCCCGGGCTCGCGCTCTGCGCGCCCGAGCCGGCGCGGATCGACCGCTTCCGGGAGCGGCTGGCCGCGCTGGGGCTCACCGCCGTCGTCCGCAAGAGCCGAGGGCGCGACGTCTCCGCCGCCTGCGGCCAGCTGGCGGCGGCGGGTGAGCCAGACGGTTCACGTTGACCTGGACGGGGCCGCCACGGTACGCAACGCCCGCCGCCGAACGCACGCGCGGCAACAGGAGGCCGCCTTGTCACTGCTCGTCGTCGGTTCGGTCGCGCTGGACACGCTGGAGACCCCGTTCGGACGTCGCGCCGACGTCCTGGGCGGCTCGGCCGCCTACTTCGCGTCCTGCGCGAGCTTCTTCCTCCCCACCCGCGTGGTCGCGGTGGTGGGCGAGGACTTCCCGGCGGAGCACGTGGACTTCCTGACCTCGCGCGGGATCGACCTCGGCGGCCTGGTCCGCCGGCCGGGGAGGACCTTTCGCTGGAGCGGCAGGTACGAGTTCGACCTGAACACGGCGCACACGCTCGACACGCAGCTCAACGTCTTCGCCGACTTCAAGCCGGAGCTGCCGGAGCACTTCCGTGACTCGGCCTACGTCTTCCTCGGCAACATCGATCCGGACCTGCAGAGGCAGGTGCTGGACCAGATCCGTGCGCCCCGCTTCGTCGCCTGCGACACGATGAACTACTGGATCACGTCCAAGCGCGCGAGCCTGCTCGAGACGTTCAAGCGCGTCGACATGGTCTTCGTCAACGACGCCGAGGCGCGCCAGCTCGCCGGCGAGCACAACGTCGTGAAGGCCGCGAAGGCCATCCTCCGGATGGGCCCCCGCGCCGTGGTGGTCAAGCGCGGCGAGTATGGCGCCGCCTTCTTCTCCGGGGAGGAGGTCTTCATGGCCTCGGCCTTCCCGCTGCCCAACGTCTACGATCCCACCGGGGCCGGGGACAGCTTCGCGGGCGGCTTCATGGGCTACCTGGCCAGGCAGGGTCGCGAGGAGCGCGGGGTCCTCCGTCGAGCAATCGTCCTCGGCAGCGTGCTCGCCAGCTACGTGGTCGAGCAGTTCAGCCTGGACCGGCTCCGGACCCTCACGACCGGCGAGATCCGGGACCGGTACGCGGAGGCGCGGATGCTTGCACACTTCGACGAGCTCGAAGAGGACCTCTTCGAGGCCTCGGCGGGTTGACGCTCTGGAGGGACGGCGGCTACGATGCGCCGACCCCTCCGAAGGGTGGCCACGGGCGAATGCGGATCGGGATCCTGAGCGACATCCATTCGAACCTCGAGGCGCTCAACGAATCGCTGGCGGCTCTCGAACGTCTCGAGCCGGACACCGTCATCTGCCTGGGTGACGTGGTCGGGTACGGCGCGAGCGTGAACGAGTGCTGCGCGCTCATCCGGAAGATCTCGGCCGTGACGCTGCTGGGGAACCATGACGCAGCGGTCTCCGGGCGCATGGACTACAGCTTCTATTACGACGCGGCGCGCCACGCCCTCGACTGGACCGCGGCCCGGATCGACCTGGACCACCTGGAGTGGCTGCGGACGCTGCCTTACTCGCACCGCACGCTCGACGGCGTGAGCTTCACCCACGGATCCCCGCTCGAGCCGCCTTCCTACGAGTACGTCTTCGCGATGGAGCAGGCGCTCGAGCTGGTCCCACACTTCGACGACCTCGCCGACGTCAGCTTCATCGGTCACTCCCACCTCTGCAAGGTCTTCGCCCTCCACTCCGCGGGCGATGTCAACGAGGTGGTCTCGCACAAGTTCGGGCTGCGGAAGGGCTACAAGTACGTGATCTCGGTCGGCTCGGTGGGCCAGCCCCGGGACTGTGACAACAGGGCCTGCTTCGTGATGTACGACACAGAGCGGCGCGAGGTGGAGTACATCCGCGTGCCCTACGACATCGAGACGTCTGCCCAGAAGATCTTCGATGCCGACCTCGCCCTCAACTTCGGCAAGCGGCTGTTCCTGGGCGTCTGACCCGCCAATAACCATTGGGGAATCGCGAGGTTTGGCCGTTGACACGCCGGACCGGCGGCCCGATGATGCGGGTACTTGCGGAGGCTCGTCACCGACGACGCCCCCCTGGAAATTTCAACCAAGGACTTGAATGACCTTCACCGAAGCCGCCATCGAGGTGCTGCGGCGCGAGGGGAAGCCTCTTCACTTCACGAAGATCGCCGAGATCGCCGCCCGAGAAGATCTGCTCGACCATGTCGGGAAGATCCCGGAGGAGACCATGGCGGGGCAGCTGGTGGCCCATTGCCGCCTGCCCAAGGCCGACCGACGCGTCATTGCCGTACAACACGGTACCTTTGCGCTCGTGGAGTGGGGGCTCGAAGAGGATCCCACTGCCGTCGAGAACCTGATCGAGCCTCCTCCCGCCGACGAGATTCCGTACCGCGCGCTGGAGCGCCATCCCATCCCGAGCCGCGAGGTCGTGCGGTCCACCGGGCGCGGCGAAGGGCGTGGCGAGGGACGTGGAGAGGGGCGCGGAAGGCGGCGCGAGGAGGGCGAGGAGAAGCGCGCCAAGCGCTTCCCGCCTCCCTCCGAGGTCGCCTACGAGATCCTCGCTGGCGCCGGCAAGCCGCTGTCGCTGGTCGAGATCGCGTCGCAGGGCGCGGAGCGGCTCCTGATGCCGGAAGCGTTCGTGCGCGATCTCGGCTCGCTGCGCGCTGCGCTCATCGAGGACAACCGCCGGCGCAAGTCTGCGGGGCGCAGCAACCTGTTCGAGGTCGAGGGCGAGACGGTCACCCTGGTGGCACAGCCGGAGCCCGGCGAACGGGTCGCGGCGGCCTCCCCCCGTGCGGCGGCCTCTGGCGCCGACATCCGCAAGGCGGCGCTCGGAGCGCTTCGTCGTCGGATGCGCGACTGCGACGGGCCCACATTCGAGCACCTCGCCTCGGCGCTCCTCGAGCGGCTCGGCTACCTGGAGCTCAAGGTGGTCAAGCGAGGCCGCGAGCACGCGGTCTACACGGCGCGGAAGCAGCTGGGCGTGGCCAACGTTCGCCACGCGATCCGCGTCCTCAGGGCCCACGGTGAAGTCACGCGCCGCGACGTCCAGGACCTTCGTCGCGACGTCTCGAACTACGGCGCGCAGATCGGCGTCGTGATCGGGACCGGGGACCCCGAGCGCGAGGCCCGCGGAGAGGCGGGCGCGGGCGGCCAGCTTCCGGTGATCCTCCTCTGCGGCGAGGCGCTCTCGGAGGCGGCCACGGAGGCGGGGATCGGCTGCCGCCAGGTCGTCGTTCCCGAGGTCGACGAAGCCTTCTTCAGGGACGCGGCGGCCAAGGGGGCCGAGGAGGAGTCGGCCAGGAAGGTTCGGCGCGAGGAGCGGGATCGGCGCGAAGGGCGCGAAGGCCGCGAGGGACGCGAAGGACGCGAAGGACGTCGCCGGGACCAGGAGCCGAGCGAGCCCAGGGCCGAGGTGGCCGTCGAGATCTCCGCCGCGGACGGCACGCAGGAGGCCGAGCCGCCCCCTGCCTCCGAGCCGTCTGGTGAAGGGCAGGGCTCGATCATCGAGGTGCGAGCCACGATCGAGGAGGGGTCCTCGTCGCCGGACGACGATGGCGGCGACGAGGATGACGACGGCGCCGACGAGGGGCCGGAGGAGCAGTCGGTCCAGGCTGGAGGCGAGGGATCCACCGCGCCCGGCACCGCTGGCGAGGGCGGAGAGGGACGCCGCCGCCGGCGTCGCCGCCGGCGCCGCCGTGGGGGACGCGGTCGGCGCGACGGCGCTGCTGCGCCCGGCACCCCGGAGGCTGGCGCGCCGGTGGCTGCCGGGGAGGCTGCCAGCGGCGACGCGGCCGGGGCTGCTGTTGAAGACGCCCCCCGCACCGCTGAACCCGCGGCGCCCCAGCAGCCCGCCCCTGGGGCTGGTGGCGGCGAGTCTTCGGGGGGCTGAGGGGAATGAGCGGAGGGGCGCAGCGCGCAACCCTCGCCTTCGCGCTGCTCGCGCTCGCCGCCCTGCTGCCGGCGTGCGGGAGGAAGCCCACGATCGCGCCGATCGGCGTGATCGTGGTGCCGCCCTCCGAGCTGTCGCCAGCGCTCGCCGAGGTGGGGCTCGACGTACGCCAGCTCACCGAGGCTGCCAGGAAGGCGTTCGCCGGGGCCGGCTTCCCCTACGATGAAGGGGCGCCTCGTCACTACCGCGCGACGCTGTCGGTCGTGGCGTTCGGCATGACGACGCTGCGCGCGCCGACCCGGTCAGCCGCGGAGGTGGTCGTCGAGCTCCAGCTGGAGCAGTCCTGGGCGAGCGGCCCCCGCCCTCTCGAGGAGGGGAGGGCGCAGGTGGCGCTTCCGGGCCGTGACCCCCAGGGCGCATGGAAGGAAGCGCTGAGCGGCGCGGTGAGTGAAGCTGCGCAGGCGCTTGCGCTCGACCTCCACGCGGCCCAGAAGTCGACCGAAGCGCTCGTAGGCGATCTCGCGGGCGGCGACCCGCGTGCGCGCCTGCGCGCGCTGCGCGCGCTGGCGGCGAGGGGCGCGAGCGGCACGTCGCGGGCGGTCGCCGAGCGCGTCCGTGACCCGGACCCGGTCGTTGCGCGTGCAGCGGTGGACGCCCTCGCCACCTTCAAGGACCCTGCGTCGGCGTTGGCGCTCATCGAGGCGGCGCAGGCGGGGGACACCGGGGCGACGCTCCGGCTGATCCCGGTCCTTGGGGAGATCGGCGGGGCGGACGTGGAGGGGTACCTGCTGACCCTTCAGTCGGGTCACGCGGACTGGGCGGTCCGCCAGGCGGCGGGCCAGGCCCTCACGCGGACCCGAGTCGGCGTCGCACCGCCATCGGCCAAGAAGCCGTGACCATTCGCGCCCGGATTGCAGCTAAGATGCTGCGGCCATGAAGATCAGGACGCTACTCCTCCCGGTCGTGATCGCCTTCGCGTGCTCCTCGGTGCCGGTGGCTCCCAATCCCGTCGCGCCCGCCGGTGGTCCCGCCAGCTTCTACCCGCTGGCCGTGGGGAACGAGTGGGTCTGGGACGACGTCTCGCCACAGCTCGCCGGTGGGGGGCGAAAGGCGGCGCGGACCGTCCGGATCACCGAGCGGACGGCCGACGGCTTCTTCCGCGACAGCGAGCGGACCGAGCTCCGCGCCGACGGCGAGTGCGTCCGCGACCGGATCCGCCGCCTCCTGTGCGCCCCGTTGGCGGTGGGGAGCTCCTGGACGTCCGTCGTCTCGGTCTCCTCCACGGAGCGGTACGAGATCGTCGGTGTCGGGGAGCTCGTGGAGGTTCCCGCGGGGCGCTACGAGGGCTGCGTCCGGGTGAGGGGACACAACCGCGCCGGCTCGTCGACCGAGCACGTGATGGAGATGACGTTCGCGCCGGGCGTCGGGCCCGTGCGCCTCGAGACCTGGGCGCTCGTCGACGGCGTCGCAGCGCCGCAGGTCCGCGCCGTGCTGAGTGCGTTCCGCAGGGCCGGCCCCTGATCGTGGTCTCTCCCCAAGGGGCTCACCGGCGCAGCCGGCGGCCCCTGCCGCTTCCCAACTGACCGGAGGAAACAAGGACATGGATCGCAACCTCGCGCTCGAAGCCGTTCGTGTCACCGAAGCCGCCGCTCTGGCCTCCGCCCGCTCCATGGGGCGCGGGGACCGGAACGGCGCCGACCAGCTCGCCGTCGAGGCGATGCGCAAGGCCTTCAACGACCTCTCGATCGACGGCGAGATCGTGATCGGCGAGGGGGAGCGGGACGAGGCGCCCATGCTCTTCATCGGCGAGCGGGTCGGGCGCGCAAACGCGGGCAGCATGATCGTCGAGATCGCGGTCGATCCGCTGGAGGGGACCAACCTCTGCGCCACGGGGGCCGCGGGAGCCATCAGCGTGATCGCCATGGGGGAGAAGGGGAAGCTGCTGCGGGCGCCCGACACCTACATGGAGAAGATCGCGGTGGGGCCCGGCGCGAAGGGCTCCATCGACCTCTCGAAGTCGCCCACCGAGAACCTGAAGCGGATCAGCCAGGCGCTGGGCAAGCCGGTCCAGGATCTCAGCGTCGTGATCCTCGAGCGGCCGCGCCACGATCAGCTCATCCGCGAGGTCCGGGAGGCGGGCGCGCGCATCAAGCTCATCGGAGACGGCGACGTCGCCGGCGCGCTCAACACCTGCTTCCCGGACACCGGCGTGGACGTGCTGATGGGGACCGGTGGCGCGCCAGAAGGGGTGATCAGCGCGGCGGCGCTTCGCTGCGTCGGCGGCGACATGCAGGGGCGCCTCATGTGGCGCAACGACGACGAGAAGAGGCGCGCCAGGGCGATGGGGATGCTGGACCTCGACAAGATCATGACCGCCGAGGAGATGGCGGGCGGCAGCGTCATGTTCGCGGCGACCGGCGTGACCAACGGTGACTTCCTCAAGGGCGTCCGCTTCACCGGGAGCGGCGCGCGCAGCCACTCGGTGGTGATGCGCTCGAAGACCGGGACGGTGCGCTTCATCGAGACGGTCCACCGGTTCCACGGCAAGCCCGACTACGGCTGGTAGGGGTGCCGCGTGGGGGCGACGACCAGAGAGCTCCGGATCGCCGCCCCCATCGATCGCGTCTGGGGCGTGATCACCGACTACGGGCGCTACCCGGAGTTCCTCCCGGGCGTCGTGGCGTGCCGCGTGGTCGGGGAGGCGGGTGGGGCGCGCCACGTCGAGTACGAGGTGGACCTCGCGATCCGGCGCGTCCGCTACGTCCTCGCGCACCGCGAGGAGCCTCCAAGGAGGGTCACGTGGTCCCTCGTGAGCGGGGACCTTCTTGCCCGCTCGGACGGTTCGTGGGAGCTCGCCGAGGACGCCGGCGGCACGCTCGCGCGCTACACCGTCGACGTCCAGATCGCCCGCCCGGCGCTCGTTCCGCAGTTCGTCGTCGACCGCGTGGCCGATGAGCTCACCCGCGTCCAGCTCCCCCTGACGCTGGAGGCGTTCCGGACCCGGGCAGAAGGGGCAGCTTGACCCGCCGGGGGTCGCCATTAGACTAGCTTCAGGGGATGCGGCGATGCTGGACGCCTACGTCATCGACGAGATCAAGCGGCGCGAGCGCGATCGCGGGCGAGACATCCGTCCGACGGCCGAGGTGCCCGCTCCGAGCCCGCCGCCCCCGGCCGGTCCGACTCCCGGTGGCGGCCCGGACGAGGGCGATCGGGACCGCGGCGTCGTCATCATCGACTACGCCTGACGATCACAAAATCCGTTGACGGGACGCGGTCGTAGGGGCAGATTCGGCGCCCCATGTCGACCGCCGGACTGCGCGCGGGGCGCAGCGCCGAGCAGGCCGCGGAGACGGACTCCCCAATGACCGAGATCATCAACGTCCACGCTCGCGAGATCCTGGATTCCCGCGGAAATCCGACCGTCGAGGTCGAGGTAGCCGTCGCGACCGGCGACGTCGGCCGCGCCGCCGTCCCGTCCGGGGCCAGCACCGGCGAGCACGAGGCTCTCGAGCTCCGTGACGGCGACAAGTCGCGCTTCCTCGGCAAGGGCGTCCGGAAGGCCACGGCGAACGTGATCGACGCCATCGCCCCCGCGGTGATCGGCATGGACGCGACCGACCAGGCGTCGCTCGACAGCCGGATGCTGGCGCTCGACGGCACGCCGACCAAGTCCAAGCTGGGCGCGAACGCGATCCTCGGCGTGTCGCTCGCGGCTGCCCGCGCGGCGGCCCAGGCGCACCAGCTTCCGCTCTACCGGTACATCGGCGGCGCCAACGCCCGCACGCTCCCGGTGCCGCTGATGAACATCCTCAACGGCGGCGCTCACGCGGACTCCAACGTCGACATCCAGGAGTTCATGGTGGTGCCGCTCGGGGCGCCGACGTTCGCCGAGGCCCTGCGCTACGGCGCGGAGGTCTTCCACGCCCTCAAGAAGGTCCTCAAGGGGAAGGGTGCCAACACCGGCGTGGGAGACGAGGGAGGCTACGCGCCCAGCCTCGCGTCGAACGAGGAGGCCCTCTCCCTCATCATGGAGGCGATCAAGCTGGCCGGCTACGAGCCGGGCAAGCAGATCGCGCTGGCGCTCGACTGCGCCGCGAGCGAGTTCTACGACGCGAAGGCGGGCAAGTACGTCCTCGAGGGCGAGGGCAAGACCTTCGACGGCAAGGGGCTCGTCGACTACTACGCGGGGCTCGCGGCCAAGTACCCGATCGTCTCCATCGAGGACGGCTGCGACGAGAACGACTGGGCGACGTGGAAGCTCCTGACCGAGAAGCTCGGCGGCGAGCTCCAGCTCGTCGGCGACGATCTCTTCGTCACGAACGTGGAGCGGCTCTCCCGCGGCATCAAGGACGGGGTGAGCAACTCGATCCTGGTGAAGGTCAACCAGATCGGATCGCTGACCGAGACGCTCGAGGCCGTCCGCATGGCCCACCGCGCCGGGTTCACCAGCGTCATGAGCCACCGCTCCGGTGAGACCGAGGACACGACGATCGCCGACCTCGCGGTCGCCTGCGACTGCGGCCAGATCAAGACCGGGTCGGCCTCCCGCTCGGACCGCGTCGCCAAGTACAACCAGCTCCTCCGGATCGAGGAGGAGCTCGGGAAGACGGCGCGCTACGCCGGGCGGGACGCCTTCAAGGCCCTCCGGTAGGCGCTGCGGGCGAGCGCCCCCGCCTCGCCCATCGGTGGGGGTGCACCGCGGAGATTCTTCGGGCGCTCGTTGACCCAGCACGAGCGCCCTATTAGTTTTCGCGTTCTCCGAAAGGCAGGTTTCTGGAATGCGAGCCGACTGGATCGCCCCCCGGCGTGGGCGCAAGAACCTCACGCAGCTCCACCTGGCCCGCGAGGGCGTCGTCTCCGAGGAGATGGCGCACGTCGCACGGCGCGAGCAGCTCGAGCCCGAGCTGGTCCGCGCCGAGGTCGCGCGGGGCCGCCTGGTCATCCCGGCGAACGTCTGCCACCCGGAGCTGGAGCCGATCGGGATCGGGATCGCGGCGACCTGCAAGATCAACGCGAACATCGGCAACTCCGCCGTCGTCTCCGACATCGCCGCCGAGCTGGAGAAGCTCCGCGTCTGCCTCAAGCTCGGCGCCGACACGGTGATGGATCTCTCGACGGGCGGGGACATCCCGAGGATCCGGGAGGCGATCATCCGCGCCAGCCCCATCCCGGTCGGGACGGTGCCGATCTACGAGGCGCTCGCCCACGTCGACGACGTCGTCCAGCTCACGCCGAAGCTCCTCCTCGAGATCATCGAGGCGCAGGCGCAGCAGGGCGTGGACTACATGACGATCCACGCCGGCCTCCTCCGTGACTTCGTCCCCCTGGCGGCGAAGAGGGTCATCGGCATCGTCTCGCGCGGTGGCGCGCTGATGGCGCAGTGGATGCAGGCGAACAAGGCCGAGAACCCGCTCTACACCCACTTCGACGACATCTGCGAGATCTTCAAGAAGTACGACGTCACCTTCTCGCTCGGTGACGGGCTCCGGCCCGGCTGCCTGGCGGACGCGTCCGACTCGGCCCAGTTCGGCGAGCTCAAGGTCCTCGGAGAGCTGGCGAGGAAGGCCTGGAGCCACGACGTCCAGGTGATGATCGAGGGGCCGGGGCACGTGCCGCTCGACCAGATCCCGATGAACATGGAGCGGGAGCGGGAGCTGTGCGACGACGCGCCGTTCTACGTCCTCGGGCCGCTCGTGACCGACATCGCGCCCGGCTACGATCACATCACGAGCGCCATCGGCGCAGCCGTGGCCGCGCAGCACGGCGCGTCGATGCTCTGCTACGTGACGCCCAAGGAGCACCTCGGGCTCCCGAACGTCGACGACGTCCGGCAGGGGATCGTCGCCTACAAGATCGCCGCCCACGCGGCCGACATCGCCCGCCACCGTCCGGGGGCACGCGACCGCGACGACGCCCTGGCCAGGGCTCGGCGCGCCTTCGACTGGAAGAAGCAGTTCGAGCTGTCGCTGGACCCGGACACCGCGCGCTCGATGCACGACGAGACGCTCCCGGACGAGTCGTACAAGGACGCCGAGTACTGCTCCATGTGCGGCCCCAAGTTCTGCGCGATGAAGATCCACCGCAGCATCAGCGGCGACGGCGCCGAGGTCCCGCCGCCGGGCTGCCCGCTCCCGCCGGCGCCCTGACCACGGGTCACGCCCTGAGCTAACCGCCGGTTCCGATCATGGGCAGGAGCGAGCAACCCTCCTTGCCCATCAGGTGGCGGTCGCCCTTGCGCCCCAGCTCCGCCAGGATGCGGCCGGCGATCACCTCGTCGGTGGCGCCGGCGTCGAGGAGCTCCCGCAGCGACACCCGGTCGTGGCCTCCCAGGCAGGCGCGGAGCGAGCCGTCGGCTGCGATCCGGACGCGGTTGCACGACGAGCAGAAGTTCTCCGTCATGGCGGAGATGAACCCCACGAGCCCGGTGAGCTCGGCGCCGCCCACCCGGCTCCGCCCCTGCATGTGGTAGGCGGGGCCCCAGCCGCGGGTCTCGTCGGGGCGAAGCTCGACCCCTTGCTCAGCCAGGAGCCGCTTGGTCTCGGCGGCGGGGACAGGGACTCCGGCGCCGAAGGGCATCAGCTCGATGAAGCGCGGGAGGGCGCCTACGCGCCAGGCGAAGCGGACGATCTCTCCCACCTCACCGTCGTTCTCCCCGCGCATCACTACGGTGTTGAGCTTCACCGACGTGAAGCGGGCACGCGTCGCCGCCTCGATCCCGGCGAGGAGCCGCTCGATCCGCACCGGGCGGCCGCAGATCCGCTCGAGCCGGTCCCCGTCGAGCGTGTCGAACGAGACGTTCAGCCGCGAGACGCCGGCGGCGCGAAGCGGCGCGGCGAGCTCCTCCAGCCGGAAGCCGTTGGTCGTGAGCGCGATCTCCTCGATGCCCGGGGTGCTCCGCACGTCTGCCACGACGTCGAGGAGGTCTCGCCGCAGGGTCGGCTCGCCTCCGGTGAGCCGGACGCGCCGGATCCCCAGCCGGCCGAAGATCGAGACCAGGCGGCGCACCTCGTCCCGCCGGAGCGGCCTGGAGTCCTGTGGTGTGGAGTGGACCGCGCAGTACGAGCAGCGGAGGTTGCAGCGATCCGTGAGCGAGACCCGGAGATAGGAGATCTCGCGCCCATTGCCGTCAGAGAGCTTTCCGAGCGGAGCGGACATGGTGCGCTCCGCCGTCAGGGCCGGGCCGCCGGGCGGGCGAGGGCGGCGAGCTCCTCGACCGAGAAGGAGAGGAAGGCCTCGGCGCACTGGCGATCGAACTGGCGCCCCGCGCAGCGCCGGATCTCGTCGCGCGCGGTCTCGACGGTGGCCGCGCGCCGGTACGGGCGGTTGCTCGTGATCGCGTCGAAGGTGTCGGCGATGGCGAAGACGCGAGCGCCGAACGGGATGGCGTCGCCCGAGAGGCCGCGGGGGTACCCGCCGCCGTCGATCCGCTCCTGGTGCGCCAGGACGATCTCCGCCGGGGCCGACAGGAAGGGGATCGGCTGCAGGATGGTGAACCCGGTCTGGGGGTGCTTGCGCATCTCCACCCACTCCTCCGGCGTCAGCGCTCCCGGCTTGAGCAGGATCGCGTCAGGGACTCCGATCTTGCCGATGTCGTGCAGGAGCGCGCCGCGGGAGAGGTTGGGGATCTCGGCGTCCCCGAGCCCCATCCGCTTGGCGACCGCGAGGGTGTAGCGGACGACGCGCTGCGAGTGGTCGCTGGTCTCGTGCTCGCGGGCGTCGAGCGCCGCGACGAGCGCGCTGAGGGTGTTGGCGTACGCGGTCTCGATCTCGCGAAGGGCCGCCGAGAGCTCGGCCGTCTTCTCGCGGACTCGCTGCTCCAGGCTGCGCTGGTAGCGCTGGCGGGCCAGCTCCAGCCGTCGCCTGGAGAGCGCGCGCTCGACGGCCCGCACCAGGTTGGTGACCCGCGGCGGCTTCAGGAGGTAGTCGACCGCCCCCTTCCTGAGGCAGTCCACCGCTGCCTCGGTGTCGCTGAAGGCGGTGAGCATGATCACGGCGGTCTCGGGGTGCTCCTCCCCGATCCGCTCGAGGAGCCACATCCCGTCGTGGACGGGCATGCGCATGTCCGAGATGACGAGCGGGTGCTCGCCGGCCTTGAGGAGGTCGAGCGCGGCCTGCGCGCCGTCGGCGCGAGAGCACTCGTAGCCCTCCTCCTGGAGCAGGACGGCGATCGCGTCGCGTACTGCATCGTCGTCGTCCACCACGAGGATGTGGGTGGGGTCGGTGAGTGACTCCGTCATTCCGCAGCCTCACGCATGCCGGTCCCGCTGGCGCTCGCGCGCGATGATAGCATGGCGTCCCGCCCAGCCACGGCGGCCACCATGACGCACCCCCGCCCAACCGCCCCCAAGCCACGCTGGCTGCGCGCACCGCTCGGAGGCGGCGAGCGGTACCGGCGGGTGAAGGCGACGCTCTCCTCGCTGAGCCTGAAGACGGTCTGCGAGGAGGCGAACTGCCCGAACGCAGGTGAGTGCTGGAGCGCAGGGACGGCCACCTTCCTGCTGATGGGGGGTACGTGCACCAGGGGGTGCCGCTTCTGCGACGTGCCGAGCGGCGCGAGCCCGCCGCCACTCGATCCGGGCGAGCCGGCGCGGGTGGCCGGTGCCGTCGATCGGCTCGGGCTCGACCACGTGGTCCTGACGAGCGTCGACCGCGACGACCTCCCGGACGGCGGCGCAGCGCACTTCGCCGCGGCGATCCGGAGCGTGAGGGCGCTGGGGAGACCGACCGTGGAGGCGCTCACCCCGGACTTCGGCGGCTGCGCCGACTCGGTGCGGGAGCTCGGGCGGGCGGAGCCGCACGTCCTGGGCCAGAACCTGGAGACGGTGCGGCGGCTCACGTCGCAGGTGCGCGACCCGCGCGCCGGCTACGACCTCACGCTCGACGTCCTCGGCAGGGTGAAGCGCGAGTTCCCGTCGATCCTCACCAAGAGCTCGCTGCTGCTTGGGCTCGGCGAGACGACCGGAGAGGTGCGAGAGGCCATGCGCGACCTGCGCTCGGCCGGCGTGGAGCTCCTGACCCTGGGACAGTACCTCCAGCCGTCCCCGCGCCAGCTGCCGGTGGCGGAGTGGATCACCCCGGAGCGCTTCGCCTCGCACGAGGAGGAAGGGTACGAGATGGGATTCCAGTTCGTCGCGAGCGGGCCGCTCGTCCGCTCGTCCTACCGCGCCGCGGAGCAGCTCGTGAGGCGCGGGCTCATGGCGCTGGCCCTGGCCTCGACGCTGCTCGCAGGCGGCTGCGCCGGCCGTCCCGTCCCGCCCACGGCGCGCGATCCGCGGGCCTTCGGCGCCCTGGAGTGGAGGAGCCCGCTGGAGCGGGAGCACCCGCTCGTGGGCTACGCCCTCTCCACGAGGGACGAGCGGTGGGTGGACGCGGCCGAGATTCGCGCGGCGCTCGCGAAGGCCGAGTACGTCTTCCTCGGCGAGACGCACGACAACGAGGACCACCACCGCCTGCAGGCCGCCTTCCTGGAGGCGGCCCTCGCGGGCGGGAAGCGGCCGGCGCTCGCCTTCGAGATGCTCGACACGAGCCAGGCCGAGGCGCTGGCGGCTGCGCTCGCGGTGACGCCGGCCACCCCCGACGCCATCGCCGAGGCGACGGGCTGGAAGAAGTCCGGCTGGCCGGAGTTCGCGCTCTACCGGCCCATCTTCGAGATCGGCCTCGCCGCGAGGCTGGAGCTGGTCGCCGCCAACCTCCCTCGTCCGGTCGCGCGAGAGGCGGTCCGCAAGGGGGTCGAGGCGCTCCCCGCCGACGTGCGGGAGCTGCTCGAGCGCGCGGGAGAGCCGGCGCCCGAGGAGCTGCGCGCCTGGGCCAAGGAGATGAAGGAGAACCACTGCGGCGAGGTTCCGAAGGAGCTGCTCCCCGGCCTCGTCCGGGCGCAGCGGGCGCGGGACGTCCAGATGGCCCTTCGGGTCGCCGCCGCTGGCGGTGGCGGGGGCGCGGTCCTGGTCACTGGCGACGGGCACGCACGGACGGATCGCGGCGTCCCGGCGTGGCTCGAGCGCGTCGCGCCCGGCCGCCGGCACGTCTCGATCGCCCTCGTCGAGGCGGACGCGGAGCTCCGCTGGCCGCGCCAGTTCGCCGAGCCGTACGGCGGGGACCGCTTCCCTTTCGACTTTGTGGTCTTCACGCCACGCGCGGAGCGGGAGGACCCCTGCGAGGGGCTGCGTCGGCGCAACCGGGCGCCGAGCCCCCAGCCGGTGACCGGATCCACTCCAGCGCCCTGAGCGTCGGGGGAGGACGATGACGATGGAGCGGAAGTACGACGCGGTGGTGATTGGCGCGGGGCCCGGCGGCTACGTGGCCGCCATCCGTCTCGCGCAGCTCGGGGTGCGCACCGCCCTGGTCGAGCGGGAGGCGATGGGAGGGACCTGCCTGAACTGGGGCTGCATCCCGTCGAAGGCGCTCATCGCGGCGGCGAGCCTCCTGGACGACCTGCGCGGCGCCGCGGCCAGGGGGATCGTGGGCGAGCTGCGCCTTGACGTCGCGAAGCTCCGCGAGTTCAAGGACGGGGTGGTCCGGAAGCTGGTCGCAGGGATCGGGACCCTCGAGAAGGGCAACGGCGTCGACGTGATCAGGGGCAGGGCGAGGTTCTCCGGACCGACCACCGTCGAGGTGGAGGTGGACGGGGAGGGGCCGATCCGGCTGGAGGCCCCCGCCTTCGTCGTCGCGACCGGCGCCAGGCCGATCGCGCTCCCCGGCTTCGACGTGGACGGCCAGGACGTCTGGGGGGCGCGTGAGGCGCTGGCGCTGTCCGAGATCCCCCCGCGGCTCGCCGTCATCGGAGGAGGGGTCGTGGGGGCCGAGCTGGGGACCGTCTACTCCAAGCTCGGCTCGCGGGTGACCTTCCTCGAGGCGCAGCCCACGATCCTCGGGATCTGCGATCCAGAGGCGGTCAGGCTCGTCCAGAAGGGCTTCAGGCAGCGCGGCGTGGTCGTGAGGGTCGGTGCCAGGGCGAAGGGCTACGAGCGGCGGCCCGATGGACTCGCGCTCCGCGTCGAGGTCCAGGGGGTCGAGGAGGTGCACACCGTCGACAAGGTGCTGGTCGCCGTCGGCTTCCGGCCCGACGCGACGGGACTCGGACTGGAGCGGCTGGGGGTCCGGTTCGACGACCGCGGGTTCGTGGTGACCGACGAGCGCTGCCGGACCAGCGTGCCTTCGATCCATGCGGTGGGCGATCTCGCCGGCCCGCCGCTCCTCGCCCACAAGGCGTCCCGGGAGGGGGAGCTGGCAGCCGAGGCGATCGCCGGGCTGCCGCATTCACGCCGCTGGAAGGTCGTCCCGTCGGCGGTCTTCACCGACCCGGAGATCGCGCACGTCGGGCTCCTCGAGGAGGAGGCGCGCGCGAAGGGGGTCGAGGTCGTCGTCGGCAAGTTCGCGTTCGGCGCCCTGGGGCGTGCGGTGGCGATCGATCGCGGAGAGGGGTTCGTGAAGGTGATCGCGGACCGTGGCTCGCACCGGATCGTCGGCGCGTCCCTCGCCGGCCCGGAGGTCTGCGAGCTGGTGGCGGAGGCGGCGCTCGCCATCGAGCTGGGGGCGACGCTAGAGGGCGTCGCGGAGACGGTGCACGCGCACCCGACGCTGGCCGAGGCGTTCATGGAGGCCTGCAAGGTGGCGCTCGGCTGCGCCGCCCACGCGCTGCCTCGAGCCGAGCGGCCTCGCCGCGGGGAGGGCGAGTGAGCGAGCGGAGGCTCCTCGTCCGGCAGCTCGGCCTCGTCGAGTACGAGGACGGACTCGCCCTCATGAGGCTCGCGGCCGAAGCCGTCCGGAGCGCGCAGCCGCCAGGGACCGACCACCTGTTCGTCCTCGAGCACCCGCCGGTCCTGACGCTGGGGCGCGGCGCGGGACGCGGGAACGTCCTCGCCTCGCCCGACTGGCTCGCGAAGCGCGGCTACGAGCTCCACGAGACGGACCGCGGCGGCGACGTGACGTGGCACGGGCCAGGCCAGCTGGTCGCCTACCCGGTGATGGAGCTGGGCCCATCCATGGGGGCTCGGCGCTTCGTCGAGGCGCTCGAGGAGGCGATGGTCCTGACCTGTGGCGACCTCGGCGTGGAGGCCGCGCGCCACCCCGAGCACCGGGGGGCATGGATCGGGTCGCGCAAGGTGGGCGCGGTGGGAGTCCACCTCTCCCACGGCATGACGAGCCACGGCCTGGCGCTCAACGTGACCGTGGACCTCCAGCAGTTCCAGGCGATCGTCCCGTGCGGCATCTCGGACCCCCGGCTCGGCGTCACGAGCCTGGACCGCGAGCTTCGTGAGCGGGGGCTGCCGGTGGCCGAGGAGGGGGCCGTGGCGGAGCGGCTGGCGCAACACCTGGCGCGCGCGCTGGGGCGCTCCGCCGAGCGCGCACCACCCGATCTCGAGACGGTCTCGGTCGTGCCGGTCGGGGCTGACGGCCGGATCCTCCTCCTGCTTCGAACACCCGAGCGAGGCGGCTTCTGGCAGCCGGTCACCGGGAGGATCGAGCCGGGCGAGGATCCCGCTACGGCCGCGCGCCGCGAGCTGGGGGAGGAGACGGGGGCGGACGTGGAGGTCGCGCCGCTGCGCTATCGTCACGCGTTCCCGCTCGATCCCGCGCTGGTGCCGCCGCGTCGCCCGGGCTTGAGGATCTGCGAGGAGACGGCCTTCGTCGCGCGCCTCCCGCGTGGCTTCGCCCCCCGCCTCTCCGACGAGCACGTGGCGTGGGAGTGGTGCACGCCGCGGGAAGCGGCGATCCGCCCGCGTTACGCCGGCTTGCGCCGGGCCATCCGGCTGGCCGAGACTTGTGCTAGCATCCCGAACCTCTCCTAACCCTTAGGGAATCCGCGAATGATCAGCGTCGAGAAGATCGGCGGCACCTCGATGTCGGCCTTCGACGAGGTGCTCAAGAACATCATCCTGCACGAGCCGAACCGGATCTACGGTCGGGTCTACATCGTGTCTGCCTACTCGGGCGTCACCAACTGGCTCCTCGAGCACAAGAAGACGGGCGAGCAGGGCGTCTACGCGAAGTTCGCGGAGGGCGGCGAGTACGGCGCCGCGCTCGACGCCCTGACGGGGAAGCTCAAGGCGATCAACGAGGGGATGGAGCCACTCGGGCTCGACCTGGTGGTAGCCGACGGCTTCATCGTGCGCCGGATGAAGGAGCTCAAGGCGTACCTCGACTCGATGCGCCACGTGCTGTCGAGCGGGTACCTCCGCAAGGAGGAGGTCCTGCAGGCGGCCCGCGAGATGCTGGCCGCGATCGGCGAGGCGCACAGCGCCTTCAACAGCGTCGAGATCCTGAAGAAGAAGGGGATCAAGGCGCTCCTGATGGACCTCTCCGGCTTCGACGACGACGAGGCCCTGACGATCGACGGCCGGATCCACAAGTGCTTCCACGGCGTGAACCTCGCGAGCCAGGTGGTCATCGTCACCGGCTACACGAAGGGCGTCGAAGGGATCATGCGCGAGTTCGATCGCGGCTACTCGGAGGTCACCTTCAGCAAGGTGGCGGTCGAGCTGAAGGCGAGCGAGGCGGTGATCCACAAGGAGTTCCACCTCTCCTCGGCCGATCCCGTCCTCGTGGGGACGAAGAACGCGATCGTCGTCGGGAGGACCAACTACGACGTCGCCGACCAGCTCGCCGACGTCGGGATGGAGGCGATCCACCCGAAGGCCGCGAAGCCGATGGAGATGGCCGGCATCCCGATCCGGCTCAAGAACACCTTCGAGCCCGACCACCCGGGGACGCTCGTCACCAAGGACTTCGTGGGGAAGCAGGCCCGCGTCGAGGTGATCGCCGGGACCGACAAGGTCGTGGCGCTCGAGATCCACGACCCCTCGATGGTGGGGACGGTCGGCTTCGACCTCGGGGTGATGGAGGCCTTCAAGCGGCACGGCGTCTCGTACATCGCGAAGGCGACCAACGCCAACTCGATGACCCACGTCATCTGGGAGAAGGCGGCGAAGGACTCCTTCATCCAGGAGCTCGAGGAGAAGTACGAGCTGGTCAAGGTCGTGCCGTCCGCGATCGTCTGCGCCATCGGCTCCAACATCGCGTTCCCGGGGGTCCTGGCGCGCGCCACGCAGGCGCTCGCCGCCGCGGAGATCAACGTCCTCGCGGTGTCGCAGTCGCTGCGGCAGACCAACATGCAGTTCATCATCGAGCGCGCCGACTACAAGAAGGCCGTGGTCGCCCTGAACCAGGCGCTCTGCGTGGAGCTCGCGAACAACGTGGTCGCCTAGGCGCCGGAAGCACACTCTCCCCGCCGGAGACCTCTTCACCGGAGTCTCCCCTCTCCCCCACCGGGCAGGGCGAGCGCATCTTAAGGGATCGATTTCCCAGAAGTTAGGACCTGGGCCGTGTAGGTGACGTCCCAGGCGGCCACCTTGCGGCTCATCCGGACGCTGAGCTTCCGGTCCGTGCGTGCCGGCGCGTGCTTGAGGAGCAGCAGGGCGATCCGGTCGATGGTCGCGAGGTTCTCGGCAGCCCGAGCGTCGCGCACGCGGCGGCGGTCGTCGCCGAAGGCGACGTCGAGCGACCAGTGGAGTCCGTTCTCGATGCTCCAGTGAGCTCGAATCGCCTCGGCGACTCTCTTGGCGTCGGGGGGAAGGCTGGACACGAAGTAGTGGACCTCGGTGCTGGTTTTCCCGCCGACGATCTCTCGCGTGCGCTCGATGCGCGCCGCCGTGCGGAGCCCGGCCCACTCGCCGTTGTTCTTGGTCTGCCACGGCCAGTCCTCGGGCTCGAGGACGCTCACGACGCGGGTCTCTTTGCGGCCATGGCCTTCGTCGATCGTGGCGTGCTTGCGGTCCGCGGCAAATCGCTGTCGGCCAGCGAAGGCGTTCACGACGTGATCGTAGAAGCGACCCCGGTTGCCCTTCACCGCCAGGACGTAGTCGGCCTTGTTCTCGATGATGGCGCGCGTCACAGCAGCGGTGCAACCGTTGGCATCCGTGGTGATGATCGCGCCCTCCAGGTCGAGCACCTCGAGGAGCTTCGGGATGGCGGCCATCTCGCCGGACGCGCCGCCTTTGACCGCCCGCTGTGCGAGGAGAAGCTGCTGCGTCGTGGCCCAGACGTGGACCATGTGCAGTTTTGTCTTCTTCCCCGCCTTCTCGACCGCTCCTCGTAGCGTCTTCCCGTCGATCGCGACGACCTCGCCCGCGAAGTCCTCCGCGAGCGCGTCGACCCAGCTTCGGAAGCACTCCTCGAACTTCACCGGTGACAGGCGCTCGAAGAGCCTCCGGAAGGTGTCGGCCGACGGCGCACCGCCCGGCATGTCCAGGAAGGTCGCGTACCACTCCTCGCGCGCCTCGGTGAACCTGGCGATCTCGTCCCACCCCTCCGCGCCACAGATCGAGGCAGAGAGCGTCATCACGAGAATGTTCTCGAGCGGATGGAGCTTCGTCCGATCGATGCGGGGGTCCTTCAGGGGCCTGAAGTGCTCGACGACGAGCTGCAGCGAGTGAGGCGGCGAGTGTCTTCCCATCACCGAAACCGATCACGGGCCGAGGGCTCTGTCGAGCCCATCGGCCAAGTGATCGATCTCAATGGGGTTTAGATGCGCTCGCCCTGCCCACCGGGGGAGAGGGTGGGGTGAGGGGGCACTCCGGATGATGGCCCCTCCCTTGCTCCTCTCGCGGCCATGCGCCGCGTCGCCCTCTCCCTGCTCGTCGCCGTCCTGCTGCTCCCAGCGCTCCTGCGCCACGCACCTGCGGCTCACCCGCGTCGGTGCGCCGAGGAGGGCCGGGGAGCCGCACCCCGGCATTGGCTGGGCTGCGCCGCGGACGGGGGTGTGCGGCGCGACCTCTCCGGGGACGAGAGGCTGCTGCTTGGGCTGCCGCTCGACCTGAACCGCGCGACCGCCCGGGAGCTTGGTTTCGTCCCGGGGCTCTCGCCGGCGCTGGGGGCCGAGGTCGTCGCCGACCGCGATGAGGCCGGTCCCTTCCGGTCGGTCGAGGCGCTGCTGCGGGTTCGCGGGATCGGCCCGGTGCGGCTGGAGCGATCGCGCCCCTGGCTCATGGTGGCGCCGCCACGGGTCGGCATGGCGGAGGAAGCGGACTAGAGGTAGTCTCGCGGCGCCCGGAGGCGCCGCTTTGAACATCCGCTGCGAACGCTGCTCTACGACCTACGAACTGGACGAGTCACTCCTCGCCCCCGAGGGGTCCCCGGTCCAGTGCACCAAGTGCCAGCACGTCTTCAACGCCGTTCCGCCGCGCGCGGCGGGCCGGACCCTCGTAGGCGTGCCCGCCGCACCGCCCCCTCACCCGGTAGCGCCGCCGCGCCAGCCTCACTCCGACACACCGGCCGGCTCCTCGCGGCAGCCGTCGATCTACCGCCCGGCGCCGCCCTCGAGCGCCCACTCCTCGGTGAGGCCCCCGAGGGCGCACCGCGACACGATGGGGGCGTTCGAGGCGCGCCTCAAGACGAACGCGAGGCTCCGCTGGCTGATCCCGCTCGTCGCCGTCGGCGTCGCGGTGACCGCGACCGCGGCGCTCATGATCATCGGCCGGCGCGTCGACCCGGCCGCCACGCGGCGCCACTCGGAGGCGATGGCGCTCGTCGCCCTCGACGACATCGACAGCCTGGAGAGGGCCACCGTCTCGCTGGATGAGGTCGCACGCAGCGGGGCCGCGATCGACACGATCGAGGCCGACCGCGCGCTCGCGCAGCTCCTGCTCGCGGCTGGACTGCTCGAGGAGGTGGCCGTGCCTGCCCAGCGGCTCGCGCTCAAGGTGGCCGAGCGGGATCGGGTCGCCGCGGCGCAGCCGCCTGCGCCGCCCGAGACCCTCGCCGCGCTGTCGGCCGAGGTGGAGGCGCTGCGGGTCCAGGTGGAGCCGCGGCAGGCGACGGCCCGGTCGCTCGCCGAGCGTGCCTACGGCGCGCTGAAGCAGTTCTCGAACGAGCGCGTCGGCGAGATCGCCGTGGCGCGGGCACTCGCGATCCACTCGGCGGCGACCGGGGACCGGGAGCAGGCGCTGCGGTTCATCCGCGCCGCCGCCGGGGCTGCCGATCGCGATCCGTGGATGCAGCTGGCGGAGGCGTGGCTCGACGCGCGCGAGGACGGCAAGGAGCCGCGCGAGCGGGCCGTGAGCAAGCTCACGGCGCTCGTCGCCGCCCATCCGGAGATCCTGCGGGCGCGGTTCATCCTGGCCCGCACGTATGCCGCGCTCGGAAGGCGGGAGGCCGCCGCGGCCGCGCTGGACGGGCTGCTCGCCGCCAATCCGCGCCATAGGCGAGGGAGCCGTCTCCGCGGAGAGCTGGTGGCTCCTGCGGCGCCCGCCGCTCCGGCTGCCGAAGCCGCACCTGCTGCCGCTCCAGCAGCCGCTCCCCGGCCGTGGGTGGCGCCGCGCCCGGCCCCTGCAGGCGCAGCAGCGCCGGGCCCTGCCGCCGTTCCGGCTCCTCACGCTCCTGGCGGAGCACCCGGAGCCCCCGTCGTTGCCCCGGCCCGGCCCGCTCCCTCCGCTGGCCCGGCTACTGCGCCGGCCTCGCCCCCCGCTGCCGCTCCGCCCACCGCTCCTGCCGTGGCCCCTGCGCCTGCAGCGGCTCCTCCGGCGAAACCGCCACCGGCGCCCCCTGCGCGGGCGCCGGTCCAGGAGCGGGAGCCGTGGATGGACAACGGCGGCTAGACGAACGAGGCCCAGGCAACGAAGAGGCGGCCCGCCGGGAGCCGACCCGCGCCGGTCACCAGCGGGTCGTTGAGCAGACGCCCCGCGTCGCTCCGCAGCTTCCAGGGCTGCGCTGCGTTGACGCGAAGTCGCGCGACGCCGCGCCCGGTCCGGTGCAGGACCAGCGCAGTGCCGTCGCCGGCGACCGTCTCTACGATCCCCACGTGCGCGGGGGCTCCCCCGGGTCGGTCCGACAGGAAGACGAGGTCGCCCGCCGCGGGGGCGCCGCGGCGCAAGAGCCCGCGCTCACGCGCGAGCTGATGGATCGCCGCGACGCTGGTCGCCCCTGATGGCATCGGGGCCCCAGCCCTCGAGAAGGCCGCGCGCACGAGGGCGGTGCAGTCGTCGCCGAAGCGGGCGCCGTCGAGCGAGATCTCGCGCTGCCCCACGAGGCCGCGCGCCGTCTCGATCGCGGTCCGCACGGTGATCTCCCGTGGAGCCTGGGCGGGGGCGGAGCGCGCGATCGGAGGGACCGGGCCGGCGTCCGGTTCGCGGACGCCGGCCCGGGACTCCTGGGCGGGCGGGTGCAGGGCGGGGCGCGCGGTCGGCCGTGCCGTGGCGCAGGCCGAGAGGAGCAGGGCGAGCGCTGTGGGGACGGGGTTGCGCGGCGACATCGATGTCGGATGCTATCGACGGCGCGCGCGCCGTCCATTTTTCGTCCAGCCGGTCTGCCCTGGGTGAAGGAGCCGAGCCGCGGACGGGCGGTTTGACCGTGGTGATATCGCCTGCTAGGTTCACCTGAACGCATGTCCCGTCGCTACACACTGCAGCCGCAGCCCCGCCCGTCCGGAACGCTCGGATACCAGGGGCTGCTGAACGAGGAGCAGATCGCCGTCGTGGAGGCCGGCGACGGGCCGATCCTCGTCGTCGCGGGGGCCGGCTCCGGCAAGACGCGGACCCTCACGTGGAGGGTCGCCCGGCTGCTGCACGACGGCATCTCCCCCGAGTCGCTGCTGCTGCTGACGTTCACCAACAAGGCGGCCCGCGAGATGCTCCGCAGGGTCGAGGAGGTGGCGCGCGTCGACACGCGGCGCATCAGCGGCGGCACCTTCCACCACGTCGCGCACCAGGTGCTGAGGGAGCACGGGGAGCAGCTCGGCTACCAGCGGGGCTACTCGATCCTGGATCGGGAGGACTCTCGCGACGTGATGAGCGCCGCGATCGCCGACTGTGGCCTGGCGGTGGGGGCCCGCCGCTTCCCGAAGGCAGACGTGCTGATCGACCTCGTGTCGATGGCGGTCAACACGCAGACGCCCCTCGCAGACGTGCTCGCGGACCGGCGCCCCCAGTTCCTGCCGCTCGGTGACGACGTCCTGCGGGTGGCGCGGCGCTATGCCGAGCGCAAGCACGAGCTGAACGCGATGGACTTCGACGACCTGCTCCTCAACTGGAAGATCCTGCTCGCCGAGCGGGAGCCGGTCCGGAGGGTCCTGGCGGAGCGCTTCCGCCACGTCCTGGTGGACGAGTACCAGGACACCAACCGGCTCCAGGGGGACGTGGTGGACCTGCTGGTCCAGGAGCACCGCAGCCTCTGCGTGGTCGGGGACGACGCCCAGAGCATCTACTCCTTCCGCGGGGCTCACTTCGCCAACATCCTGGAGTTCGAGAAGCGCTACCCGGACGCGCGGCGGTACGCGCTCACGATCAACTACCGGTCGACGCCACAGGTGCTGGCGCTCGCGAACGCCTCCATCGCCGCCAACGTCCGGCAGTTCGAGAAGGAGCTGCGGAGCGTCCGTCCCGACGGCACGCTGCCCGCCGTGGTGCCCTGTCGCGAGGTCCAGCAGCAGGCGGCGTTCGTGGCCCAGCGCGTCCTGGAGCTGCGGGACGAGGGGATCCCGCTCCCGGAGATCGCCGTCCTCTACCGCGCCCACCACCACTCGATGGAGATCCAGTTCGAGCTGGCGCGCCGCGGGATCCCGTTCGTCGTCCGCAGCGGCGTCCGCTTCTTCGAGGCGGCGCACGTGAAGGACGTGCTCGCCCACCTCCGCTTCGCGCGGAACCCGGGGGACGAGCTCGCGCTGAAGCGCTGCCTGCGGCTCACTCCCGGCGTCGGCACGGCCACGGCCGAGGCGGTCTGGACGGCCTTCGAGGCCCGGCGCCGGCGCGGGCAGGGAGCGGTCGACGAGCTCCCCTCGCCGGAGGTGGCCTCCCAGGTCCCGCCGAAGGGCAGGCCGGGCTATCGGCGGCTGGTGGAGCTGCTCCGGGCGCTGACGCGCCGCCCCACCAGCGACCTGCCCGGCGAGGCGATCGAGAAGGTGCTCGACGAGGGGTACGAGGAGTACCTGCGCGCCGAGTTCCTGAACGCCGACTCGCGGATCGAGGACATCCGGCAGCTCGCCGAGTACGCGCGCGGCTACGAGGACACGGAGGCCTTCCTCGCCGAGATCGCGCTCCTGACCGAGATCTCGGCGGAGACGGTCTCGGAAGGCGGCGAGCCCGACGAGAAGATGGTCCTCTCGTCGGTCCACCAGGCGAAGGGGCTGGAGTGGCGCGCCGTCTTCGTGGTCTGGCTCGCCGACGGGCGCTTCCCGAGCGCCCAGGCGCTGAGGGACCGCGACGGCGAGGAGGAGGAGCGGCGGCTCTTCTACGTCGCCGCGACGCGCGCGAAGGACGAGCTCTACCTGACGTATCCGATGGTGGCCGCGCCGAGGGACCGTGAGCGGGTGGTGATGAAGGCGTCGCGCTTCCTGGAGGAGCTCCCTGCCGAGCCGGCGATCTACGAGCGCTGGCAGCTCGAGGAGGGGAGCGTCCCACCGCCGCTCCCCCCTGCGCCGCAGGCGGCCGCGCTGCCGGCGCGAGATCCGCGGAGCCTCCCGGCGCTCTTCGGCTCCGCCGAGGAGCCGGAGGAGCAGCCCGGAGGCGACGAGGGCGGCGGAGACGTCCCCTTCTAGGCTGGCGCGTGATCAGGGGACGCGGCCCACGGCCGCCGGATTCGGGGGCCGGGCGCGGGTGTGCTATTGGATCGGGCGTCATGGCCGACCCCCGCGAGAAGTCCATCATCGGCATCGATCTCGGCACGACCAACGCCTGCGTCGCCCACGTCCGCGCGCGGATCCCCAAGGTCGTGCCGACCGACAGCGGAAACCTGATCCTGCCGACGGTGGTGGCGCTCACCGACCGGGGCGACATGCTCGTCGGTGGCGCCGCCAAGGACCAGCTGGTCGTCAACCCGAAGAACACGATCTACGGCGCGAAGCGGCTCATCGGCCGCAAGTGGAACTCCAAGGTCGTCCAGGAGCTGCGCAGCTACTACAGCTACGACATCGTCGAGGGTCCGACCGGCGACGCGGCGGTCTCGCTCGGGGGGAAGGTCCTACGGGCTCCCCGAGGTGAGCGCGCTGATCCTCGCGCACATCAAGAAGATCGCCGAGGCGTTCCTCCAGAAGCCGATCGACGAGGCGGTCATCTCGGTCCCGGCCTACTACTCCGACGCGCAGCGCCAGGCGGTGCGGGAGGCGGGGCGGCTCGCGGGCTTCGACGTGAAGCGGATCGTGAACGAGCCGACCGCGGCGGCGCTCGCGTACGGCTTCAGCCGCGGCCTCGATCAGAAGATCCTCGTCTACGATCTCGGCGGCGGCACCTTCGACGTCTCGGTCCTCCAGCTCACCGGCAACGTGTTCGAGGTGCTGGCCACGGGCGGCGACACCTTCCTCGGCGGCGTCGACTTCGACAACCGGATCATCGACTGGGTGCTCGAGGACTTCTGGCAGAAGCAGCAGCATCGACCTCGCCCAGTCCCCGATCGCCATGCAGCGCGTGAAGAAGCGGGGCGGAGACCGCCAAGATCGACCTGACGCTGATGCCGAACGTCGTCATCGACCTGCCGTTCATCGAGGAACGCAAGGGGAAGCCGGTCGACATCCGCATGCCGCTGTCGCGGCAGCAGCTCAACGAGCTGACCATGGACCTCGTCGACCGCACCTTCCTGACTCTGCGACCAGGTGCTGGCGGAGAAGAGCCTCGGCCCCGGCGACATCGACGAGATCATCCTGGTCGGCGGCCAGAGCCGGATGCCGCTCGTGCAGCAGAAGATCCTGGAGCACTTCGGGAAGCCGCCGCGCAAGGGCGTCCACCCCGACGAGTGCGTGGCCCTGGGCGCCGCGCTCCTCGCCGACTCGCTCGACACGATCGACTCGGTGACGCTCGTCGACGTGCTCTCGATGCCGATCGGCATCGCGCTGCCCAACAGCCACTTCCGGCGGATCCTCGACAAGAACACGACCATCCCCTCGAACAAGTCGTTCCGGCTGCCGCCGCCGCGCGAGCCGGGCCAGCCCATCGAGATCGACATCTACCAGGGCGAGTCGGACCTGATCGTCGACAACGAGTACCTCGGGTCGATCCGGCTCCCGGCCGCCGCGACCGGCCGGCGGATCGACTTCAAGCTCGACGAGGAGTGCCTGCTCAAGGTGACCTTCGACGATCCCGAGAAGGGGATGACCGAGGTGAAGCTGGCGACGCGGGACACGCCCGACCAGCTCAAGAGGGCGCTGGCGGACGACAAGGCCAGGCGCGAGGAGCGGGCGAACGCCGCCGCCGGTGCCGCCGCTGGCGACGAGCGCAAGGGAGGGCTCTTCGGTTGGCTGAAGCGCTGAAGCGGGGACCGTGATGGTGACGAAGAAGGGGCTGGCGTCGGAGCTGCTCGAGTTCGGCGTGAAGCTGGCGATCGACGCCTCGGAGAAGCTGCTCGGCGATCCGCGCGGCCAGCAGGCCATCGCGGCCGCGTCCGAGCTCGCGCAGAAGGCGGTGCGCAAGCTCGAGGCGCTGCAGGCGTCGGCGGCGCGCGCGGCGGGTGGCTTCAGCCGCGAGGACCTGCGGGAGCTCGAGGAGCAGGTGGAGCGGATCCAGCGCCAGGCGCGCGATCTCAGCGCACGGCTCGAGGCCATGGCGCGCGCGCAGCGGGCGTCGCGCCCGCGGCCGGGTTGGCGCGATCCCGAGGATCCGGAGGACGTGGAACCTCGTTGACAGGGTAGGGGGCCGACGGCATACTCCGCCGCCTCGCAAAGCCGGGCGCCTAGCTCAGCGGTAGAGCACCGCCTTCACACGGCGGGGGTCGCAGGTTCGAAACCTGCGGCGCCCACACAGAAGGGCCGGGAACTCCACGGGAAACCGGGAGCCCCGGCCCTTATCATTTCCATGATGCCCAGCCGCCCAATCGCCGTCCTCTTCGACCTCGACGGAACGCTCCTCGACACGGTGCCGTTCATCCTGACGTCGGTGCGCCACGCGTTCGAGGGCTACGCGCGCGCCCCGACCGACGCCGAGTGGATCGCGGGGATCGGCACGCCGCTCAGGGATCAGCTCGCCCAGTTCGCCGTGGCGCCGGAGGACGTCGAGCCGCTCTTCCAGCGCTACCGGACCTTCTGGCTCGCCAACCACGACCGGCTCACGCGCGTCTTCGACGGCGCGACCGAGGTCGTGCGCGCGCTCCACGCCGCTGGCCACCCGCTCGGCGTCGTCACGGCCAAGATCGAGGTCGGCGCGCACCGGTCGCTCCGGCACGTCGGGCTCGATGGCTTCATGGGGGCGGTCGTGGCGGCCGACTCCGGGGTCCCTGCCAAGCCTGCGCCAGACGGCGTCTGGCTGGCGGCGCGGCGGCTCGATCGGAGCCCTGAAGAGGCGCTCTTCGTCGGGGACTCGCCGCACGACGTGGCGGCTGGGAACGCTGCTGGGGTGGTGAGCGTGGCCGCGCTCTGGGGGGCGTGCACCCGGGACCAGCTCGCGGTCGCTGCCCCTCGTCACTACGCTGCCTCGGTTCGCGAGGTGGCCTCGATCGTCGAAGCGCTGCAGCGCCACCGTGACTGATCCTCCCTCTCCCCCGCCGGGCGGGCGCGCCGCTGCACGGTGAAGCACCCGCGTCGCGTCGACCCCCGCAGCACCCGAATCCGCGCCAGAAGCGGCTCATCACGGGGAGGGCGCCTTCGCAGGCGGCTTCGACTCCGGCGCTCGCCCCCGCTCGCGGCCGTGGTCCCCTGCGGGGGGAGCGACCTGGGCGCGGCTGGGAGCGTGGGTGGATGGAGTCGGCGCGTTGGCGCGCGAGCCAGGTTCACGTATGGCGAAATGCCGCTGATGAATCCGCTTGACGCGGGTCTGGCGGAATCGCGCCTCGACTGACGAGGTCGCTCGGAATCCCGCGCCAGGACTCACTACGCGCCCGCAGCCGCGCGAGGAGGCTTCGCCTTCGGAGGCGGAAGCCCCCGTGCCGGAAATCACGCCAGACGGCGAACGCGCGCGTCTACGGAGGGTGCGAAATCGCATGAGAGGATTCGTGCATGGACAACGCACGCGAGCTCTCCTCCCGCCTCCTCGTCCTCCTCCGCCGCGAGCAAGGAGCGATGGCCGACTTCCTCGTCGCCCTCGCGGACTTTGACCAGCGCCGGCTCTGGGTCGGCATGGGCTACACCAGCCTCTTCTACTACCTGCGCCGGGAGCTGAAGCTCTCCTCCGGGGCCGCCTTCCTTCGGAAGACAGCGGCGGAGCTCCTCCAGCGCTTTCCGGAGGTGGAGGCGCCCCTCCGGGACGGGCGGCTGTGTATCTCCAGCGTCTGCGAGCTGGCGAAGGTCATCACGGCGGAGAATCGGGTCGAGGTCCTGCCCCGGTTCTTCCACGCCTCCAAGAACGAGGCGAAGGCGGTGGCGGCCGAGATCGCTCCCCGGGAGGCGGTCCCCCAGCGGGTCGTCGTGACGACGGTGGCTTCGCGTGGCGCTGCCGTCCCGGCGGCCGCTATGCTCTCGGAGGCCCCGGCCCTGCCCGCCTCCGCGCCGACGCTTGAGCCGGGTCAATCACTTCTTCCAGGCGAAACGCTCGCAGTGAACGCGGCGCCAGCGGCGGGAGGGAGCGTGCCGCCCCGCGCACCGCCGCCGCCTCCGGCTGCGCAAGCCAGCGCCCCTCGCTCCACCTCAGAGCCCCTCACGGCGAGCCTCCACCGGCTCCACGCGACGGTGTCGAAGGAGTTCATGCGCAAGCTCGCGGCCGCGAAGGACGCCCTCTCCCACTCCCACCCCGGTGCCGACGAGGGGGCCATCCTCGAGGCGGGGCTCGACCTTCTCCTCGAACGGGCGGCGAAGCGGAAGGGGCTGGTGAAGCGGCCTCGCAAGGGAGGGGGCGAGGGAGCACGCTCGCCCTCGGAGCCGGAATCGCGCCACATCCCGGCCGAAGTGAAGCGGGAGGTCTGGCTCCGGGACGGGGGGAGGTGCGTCTGGCCGACCTCGGACGGCGGCGTCTGCGGCTCGACCCATCGGCTGCAGTACGACCACATCGTGCCGGTCGCGCGCGGAGGGAGGTCGACCGTCGGTAACATCCGGATCGCGTGCGCCCTGCACAACGACCTGGCCGCACGGCAGAGCTTCGGGGACGTCTGGATGGACCGGTACTCGCGAGGCGCCGCCCGGCCGCCCTCACGACCCACCGCGCCGGCCTGACGGCGGGGATCGCGCGGACGCTGCGGTCAGCCGGGGCCGCGGCGCGAATCGCCGGCGGGGCCTGCGCGCGCCGACGCCGCCCGGGCGCCTTCTCCCCCGTGATGAGCCGTTTCTGGCGCGGGAACGGAAGTGGCGGCGGACGGCGACGCTGGACGCGAGCCTGCTGCGGCGTCTCGAAACTCGGCCCCTCGACCTCGGCGAGGTTGGATCACGCCCCCGGCATGTCCGACAGGATGTGTGGGATCATGAGCCCACCGGGGGAGATGTGCCGGGAGAGGGGGCGACCACGGCTCCGCTGGCATCAACCGCGCCCGCGCATGGGCCGCCACTTCGCGTGACGGCGGCGCGCCCCTCTGGTAGTCGTTCTCGGATGCGCGTCGCGTACCTGGGTCCACCCGGAACCTTCAGCGAGGAGGCCCTCTCCCACTGCGATCTCTGCCGGGGCGGCGAGTACGTCCCCGCCGCGACCTTCGCGGAGGCCTACGACATGCTCCTGCGCGGCGACGTGGACGCCGCGCTGCTGCCGATCGAGAACTCCACCGAGGGGCAGATCGGGGCGATCCTCGATCTCCTGGTGCACCGCCCCGGGCCGCTCATCCGGCGCGAGGTCTCGCTGCGCGTGCGTCAGCACCTGCTCGCCCGCCCCGGGACGGCGCTCGGCTCGATCACGCGGATCCTCTCGCACCCACAGCCGATCGGCCAGTGCGCGCGCTACCTCGCCGAGCACTTCCCGAAGGCGAACCGGGAGCCGACCCTCTCGACCGCCGAGGCTGCCCGCCGCGTCGCCAACGGCGAGGTGGACGCCGCCGCCATCGGGTCGCTCGCGGCCGCCAAGCGCTACGGGCTCGACGTGCTCGCGAGCGACATCCAGGACAGCGACGAGAACGTGACCCGCTTCGTCCTCGTCGCGCGCGCCGACGAGCCGCCGACGGGCACGGACAAGACCAGCGTGGCGTTCACCCTCGACCGCGATCGCCCGGGCGGCCTCTACGAGGTGATCGGCGAGTTCTCGACCCGGGGGATCAACCTCTCGAAGGTGGAGAGCAGGCCGATGAAGCAGTCCCTCGGCCACTACATCTTCTTCGTCGACTTCGAGGGGCATCGGCTCGACGCGGCCGGTGAGGCGGCGCTCGCCGGCGTCCGCGCGCGCGTGCACCGGCTCTACATGCTCGGGTCCTACCCGCGGTCCGGCTGATCGGGACGACGGGGGAGGGGCTTCACCTCACCCAGCCTCTCGCCCCTCGCGGGGAACCTCCCTCTCCCCGCTCCGGCGGGGGAGAGGTCAGGGGAGCGGGTCTCCGGTTCACCCTCCGTGAGCCCGCTGGACTCAAGACGTCCGGGATCGCGCGGTTCCGGCTGAGCTCCGCACAGCAAGAGTCGAGCGCGTACGGGTACGACGCCCCCTCACCCAGCCTCTCCCCCGCGGGGGCGGGGGAGAGGTGCATTCCCAAGGCGCACGATGGCATGAATGGTCAGCGCCGGAGCCGGGGAGAGGTGCTTCTCCCCGCGCCCGGCGACCCTCACGCCGCCGTGAACTCGGCGGCCGGTGCGGGGATCGGCGGGGCCTCGTCGACCGGCGCCTTGAAGAACTCCACCAGCGCGTCGCGCTGCTTGCGGGCGTCGTCGTAGCCGAGGTCCATGAGGGCCGCGGCGTACTCCCTGTCGAAGAGCAGGTAGCTCGCGAAGTCGGCCGCGCCGTCGCCGTCGCCGTTCGCGTCGGCGGCCGCCAGGCGCAGGAGCCGCGCCGCGAGCGTTCCGGGGCGGAGCTTGTGGATGCGGCTCTGGGCGTACTCGCGCGCGATCACGCCGAGGTCCTGGGAGGGGCGGATCACCAGGTCGCGAACGCGCCGGATCGGCGTCCCGAGCTGCTCGCCGCCCAGCGCCGCGAACCGGCGGCGGAAGTCGGGGCCGAAGGTCTGCTCGCCCTGCTCCAGGAGCTGGTTGAGGCGGCGGAGCCGGTCGAGGTCGTAGTCGGCGTGGTCGAGGGTGAGCGCGTTGAGGATGCCGCCGAGCTGGGCGCTCGTGGACGGCGCTTCGCTCTCGGCGCGGATGCGCGGGGCGAGGCGGCGCCCCTGGTGGCGGAGCCCGACCACCAGGACGCGATCCGCGCCGAGGCGGATGGCCGGGGCGAGCGGCGTGTTCTGCAGGATCGAGCCGTCGTTGAACCAGGAGCCCTCGATGAAGACGGGCCTGAAGAGCAGGGGGATCGCGCCGGAGGCGAGGGCGTGGCAGGCGGCGATCGAGCGGGGGCGCGCCTCGACCTGCGGGTCGCGGCTCCAGACCGGCAGCTCCTCGGACGTCTCGATGAAGACCACCGCGCGCCCCGTCCCGAGGTCGGTGGCCGTGACCGTCAACGCCGTGACGTCGCCGCTCCGAACGTTGACGTGGAGCTGGTCCCAGTCGATGCGGTCGCGGATCACGCGGGCCAGCGCCTCCGGGTAGACGAAGTCGGAGATGCGCCAGGAGCGGTGGCGCAGCCGGAGCATCCGGACCCGGCGCAGGAGATAGAGCGGCAGCGCCGCGAGGCGCAGGACGCTCCAGTGGAAGACCTCCTCGATCCGAAGGGAGAGCCAGACGTCGGCGAGCATGCGCCCCTGCAGCTCTGGCGTCTGGGCGCTGGCGGCCAGGAAGCACGCGTTGACCGCCCCGATGCTCGTCCCGGACAGGATGTCGATCCGGGGTTGTTCACCTAGCGTGGACGGGAACTCCTCGCGCAGGTAGCGGACCACGCCGGCCTCGTAGGCGCCGCGAGCGCCTCCACCAGAGAGCACGAGTGCGGTTCGCGGCTTCGTCACGAGAGGGCTACCTCCTCCATGTGAACAGGGACCCTGTTGGTCCAACCCATATTATCGAGCCGAGAAGAGGCTGACGCCAGCGAACCTGGCTCGCCATGGACGAGGAAGGTCACCTTCGGGGGGCGCGCGTCACGGTGCCGGCAGCGCCAAGGAAGCGAATGGACGTCATCGATCGACAATCCTACAATGATCGCTCGCGGTGAATTCGGGTTCGATCGAAGGTCGCAGAAGGGTGCGCCGATGGGACGGAAGATCCGAGTGGTTGGCGGCATGATAGAGCGCGACGGGCGCTACCTAATCGCCCAGCGGCAGGCACGCGCCATCTTCCCGCTCCTCTGGGAGTTCCCGGGAGGGAAGGTCGAGCCCGGCGAGAGCGACGAGTCGGCCCTCGCGCGCGAGCTGCGCGAGACCCTCGGGATCGAGGTGGCGGTGCTCGAGCGCGTGGTCCACGTGGAGCACGAGTACGAGGGCTACGACATCGACTTCTGCGTATACCGCTGCCGCGACAGGGGGGGCGAGGTCCAGCACCTCGGCGTCAACGACCATCGCTGGGTCTTCCCCGAGGAGCTCGACGGCTACGAGTTTCCGCCGGCCGACGAGAGAAGCCTCGCGCAGCTGCTCGGCCTCTGACCCGGGAGCGTTGACAGCGCCCGCTTCGGACTTAGGTATGGGACGCCCCGGGAATACCGGGAGCGTCCTCGGCGTCTTAGTTCACAGACCCAACCTCGAGCGGAGGCCCAATGCGCCGGTTCGTCACCATCCTTCTTGCACTCGTCTTCGTCTCGGCCGCCGTTCCGGCCTGCTCACGCGAGGGCAAGGCCAACGCGGAGACCCCGGGAGGGCTGTACCGGGAGGCGGCGATCACCGTCCCCGCCGAGAAGGAGATCGCGGTTCCCGGTCAGACCTCGCTGGCGCCGCTCATCAGGCGGCTCCGCCCGGCGGTGGTGAACATCTCCACGACGACCATGGTGAAGCACCCTGCGCGCGCCCAGGGGCAGCGCGGTAGCCCGGAGGAGGAGTTCTTCGAGCGCTTCTTCGGCCGTCCCGCGCCGGACGCCCCGCAGCAGTTCCGCGGCTCCAGCCTGGGCTCGGGGTTCGTCATCAATCAGGAGGGCTTCATCCTCACCAACAACCACGTGGTGAAGGACGCCACCGACATCCGCGTGAAGCTCACCGACAACCGTGAGTTCGTCGCCACCGTGGTGGGGAAGGACGCGGTCACCGACGTCGCGCTCATCAAGCTGAAGAACCCGCCCAAGGACCTCCCGACCGTCGTCCTCGGCGACTCCGACGGGCTCGAGCAGGGAGACTTCGTCCTGGCGCTCGGCAGTCCCTTCGGCCTCGCCGACACCGCCACCTTCGGGATCATCTCGGCGAAGCACCGCTCGGTGAGCGGCGGCACGTACGACGACTTCCTCCAGACCGACGCGGCGATCAACCCTGGCAACTCCGGTGGGCCGCTGTTCAACCTTCGGGGCGAGGTCGTCGGCATCAACACGATGATCCTCGCGCCGCAGGGCACCTTCGTCGGCGTCGGGTTCGCCGTCCCGATCACCCTCGCCAAGACCCTCCTCCCGCAGCTCAAGGAGAAGGGGAAGGTGGTCCGTGGCTACCTCGGCGTCCAGGTCTCCGAGCTGACGCCGGACCTCGCCCAGGCCTTCGGCTTCCGGGCGGAGCAGAAGGGGGCGCTGGTCCAGCAGGTGGTGAAGGGGACGCCGGCCGAGAAGGGCGGCCTCGAAGCCGGGGATCTGGTCCTCAGCATGAACGGCAAGCCGGTCGAGTCCTCGGGCGCGCTCACCCGCGGCGTCGCGACGGTCCCCCCGGGCGAGAAGGTGACCCTCACCTTCCTCAGGAAGGGCTCCGAGAAGAAGGTGACGCTGCAGGTCGCCAGGCGTCCCGACGAGGAGTCGCTGGCCCGCGGCGACTTCTCCGGCGAGCAGCAGGACGAGGAGTCGGGGACCGGCGGCGAGCCGGAGAAGAGCAAGGTGAAGCTCGGGATCACCGTCCAGCCGATCACGCCGGAGCTCGCGAGGCGGTTGGACGCCGCCCCCGGCGACGGCCTGGTGGTGGTCGACGTCGACCCCGAGGGGCCGGCAGCACGCGCCGGCATCCGCGAAGGCGACATCGTCGTCGAGGTGAACCGCGAGCGCGTGAAGGCGCCGGCCGACGTCGCCAAGGCGCTCGCCAGGCTGAAGGACGGCGACATGGCGCTGCTGCGCGTGAAGCGGGGCGGCGGCGCGGTCTTCGTGGCCGTGCCGTTCGGCGGGCGGAAGTAGCCCGCGTTCACCAGACCTTCGCGGCGATCTCCGAGTCGTCTCGCGAGTTGAGGATTCGAAGCGCGAGGAACCGTGCCGCAAGCCCCTCGTAGGAGCCCGGCTCGCCCTTGCGCTTCATCTTCCACGCCCGCTCCGGGCGAAACACCAACTCCACGTCGATCGCCCCGGAGCGGAACGGGCTGAGGAACTCCATCTCCATCATCCCGGGAGGCAGCTGGACCTCGATCGGGACCAGGTCCACGAGCGGATTGCCGTCCGCGTCCTGCCTCCGGGGCTCGCCACGGGTGAGGGCGAAGCCTCCGCCGTCGATGAAGGGGGTGAGCAGCAGCACTACGCGGTCCCCCTTTGGCTGGGTGCGGACGACCTGTGAGGCTTCAGTGACCCGGACCACGAAGGCCTTGGAGCCCACTCCCTTGCGAAAGGCGGAGACCTTGCCCTCGCAGGCCCGACGCTCGATGGGATCGGTGCAGCGCCCCACGTAGTTGCCGAGGAAGATGCGCAGGTCCTCCAGACGCTCTGCCTTGGCCGCAGAGGCCTGGAAGCGCTCGTCGGCGTCGGACGCCACGGGGGCAAGGAGGAGCAGCAGGAAGAAGGGAAGGGCGGCTTTGCGAGGCATCATACTCTCCGTAAGAGTGAACCCATGTGGCACTACAGTTGGTGAGGCAGCATGTAGTCGTGAGTCGTTTCTTTGACTACATCAGCGCACCCGCTTACGCTCGGCATCGTTCGAGGGAGGCGGCGATGCTCTGGTACCGCAAGGAAACGAAGCCGGCCGATGACCATGCAAACACCGAGCGACGCCGGGGTGCCCGGCTCGACAAAGTCTTTCCCGTCTACCTGGACGGCGACAGCGGGCTCGGCATGGGGATCGCCCGAAACATCTCCGAAGGTGGGATGTTCGTCGAGACGCGCGCCCCGCAGCCGATAGGCTCGCAGGTGCGCGTGACCTTTTCCTCGGACGGTGGGGAGATGACGGTGATCGCCGAGGTCCGCTACGTTTGCCACCTGCTCGGGCGCGCCGCGGGGGGCTCCTGCGGTCCGCTCGCACTCCGCGGCATGGGGATGCGCTTCATGTACTTCGAGACCGGTGAGGAGTCCCACTCGGCGCTGCAGTGAGGCCGTGCCCGTCCATCGCCTTGTAGGCGGGTGGACCCCGTGCTACCGCACGGAGGCATGCTCGCGATCGAGACGCACGGCCTGACGCGCTTCTTCGGAGACCGCGCGGCCGTGGCGGATCTCTCGCTCGCCGTCCCAGAGGGCGCCTTCTTCGGCTTCCTCGGGCCCAACGGCGCGGGCAAGAGCACCACGATCAGGATGCTCACCGGGCTCCTGGCGCCCAGCGCCGGCGGCGCGCGGGTGCTCGGCATGGACCTCGCGAGCGACTCGCTCCGCGTGAAGGGGCAGATCGGCGTCGTCCCCGACGGCCTGGCGCTCTTCGAGCGCCTGTCGGGGGCCGAGCAGCTGCGGCTGCACGGACAGCTCTACGGACTGGAGCGGAGCGTGGCCGGGCGGCGCGCAGACGAGCTCCTCGCGGCGCTGGAGCTGAGCGACGAAGCAGGGAAGCTGGTCGTCGACTACAGCCACGGCATGAAGAAGAAGCTCGCCCTCGGCTGCGCGCTCATCCACGCGCCGAAGGTGCTCTTCCTCGACGAGCCCTTCGAGGGGATCGACGCGGTGGCGGTCACCGGCATCCGGAGGATGCTGCAGGACCTGGTCGCGCGCGGGCGGATGACGATCTTCCTGACGAGCCACGTCCTCGAGGTGGTCGAGCGGCTCGTCTCCCACGTGGGCATCATCCGCGGCGGGCGGCTGGTGGCCCAGGGGACGCTCGACGAGGTGCGCGGCGACGGCACGCTCGAGGAGATCTTCATCCGGACGGTGGGGGAGGATCGCATCGCGCCGCAGGGGCTCTCCTGGCTCGGGGACCGCCAGGGGATCCCTTGAGCGGCAACAGGGCGTCCCTCCTCGCGTTCGTGGAGCTCAGGGGCAGGCTGCTCGCCCGCAGGTTCCTCTCGCGACGCGGCGTCCCCGAGCTGGTCGCCCGGGTCGTCGTGTTCGGGCTGTCAGGCCTGGCGGCGCTCCTCTTCTCGGGCGCCATCGGCGCCGGCACGTACCGCGCCGCGAGGATCGGCCGCGGGGTGCTCACTGAGGTGGCGGTCACGGCCATCTTCTTCGGGATCTGGCAGACCTGGACCGCGGTGGCGCTCACGCTCGCCGAGCGCGACACGCTCGATCTGAAGAGGTTCCTCGTCTACCCGCTGCGCCCGGGGCGGATCTACGCCTACGGCCTGGTGGCCTCCGCTGCCGGAGACCCCTTCGCGCTCTTCTGGACCGTGCTCCTCGGCGGCGCGTTCGCCGGGGCGGCGCTGGCGCGCCCGGGCGCATGGCTCGGCCCGCTCGCGCTCACCTTCGCCCTCTTCGTCGCTGCGACCGTCGTCTACGTGGCGCTCCTCCAGGAGCTGCTCGGCAGGCTGGTCCGTGTCCGGCGCGCGCGGGACGTCGGCATCGCGCTCGTATACCTGGGGCTGGTCCTGCTGGTCGCCTTCGTCGCCTCTGGGGCGAAGCATCCATACCGTGAGCTGATGGGGCGCCTCGGTCGTCTCCAGTGGATCGCCTGGCCGGCGGCCCTCGGGGCCGCTGCAGCGCGGCGGCTCTTCACCGGACAGGTAGCCGCCGCGTCCCTCCCGCTGGCCGGCCTCGCCGCTGGCGCGGCGGCCGGCGCGTGGCTCTCCTTCCGGCTGGCGCTCGCCGACGCGCTCTCCGGCGGGAATGGCGGCGGCAGGACCGGGCGGGCCAGCGCGCAGTCAGCCGGGCTCCCGGTCGGCTGGCTGGGCGCCAGGCTGGGGCCGCTCGTCGAGAAGGAGTGCCGCTACCTGCTGCGCCACCCGCTCTCGCTCGTCCTGGTGCTGGTGATCCCGGCCATCGCCGGTCTGGTCGCATGGCGCGCAGCTCCACACATCCCAGAGGAGGCAGGGGAGGTGGTGGCGGCGCTCCCGCTCTTCGGCTTCGCCCTGTACGCGCACGTGGTGACGCAGCCGTTCTGGCTCAACGGCTTCGGGTGGGACCGGACCGGCGCGCGGCTCTTCTTCCTCGCGCCGCTTCGGCTCTCCGACGTGCTCGCAGCGAAGAACCTGGCGGCGGCGAGCCTGTCGTTCGTCGTCTTCGCCGGCTGCGTGCTGGCGACCGTCGCTGTCGCCGGACTGCCGCCTGGCTGGGTGCTCGCGGGTGGGTTCGCCCTGCACGCCGGGCTCGCGCCATGGCTGTACGTCGTGGGGAACGTGGTGACCGCCGCCAACCCGATCGGCGCAGGCTTCACGATGGAGCGGGGCGCGCGCCTACCGATGCTCTCGGGGCTCGTCGGAATGGCCACCACCACTGCCGCCGCGACCCTGTTCGCCGGTCCGGTGCTGATCGCGGTGAAGCTCGAGCGCGGCTGGCTCCTGCCGCCGGCTTGGGCGGCGCTCGGGGCTCTCGGGTTCATCGTCCTCCTCCGCACCCTGCCGGCCGCGGGCCGGCTCGTGCAGAGGAGGCGAGAGCAGATCATGGACGCGGTCTGCGCGGAGGACGAGTAGGGTCGCGCCGCGCTGCGCGCCTTACTGGCTGAAACCCTCCAGCAGGTAGTGGGCCTCGATCCGCTTCAGCGCGAGGACCATGGAGGCGGTCCGGACGTCGGTCGCGCGGCCGATGCAGTAGCGCCTGGAGTCGTGGAGCGGGGTCTTCCGCGGGCGATCGGCGGCGATGTCGCGGATCACCGCGTAGTTGGACTTGATGATCCGCTCCAGGCGTCCGTTCACCTCCGCCTCGCTCCAGCGCTCGAGCCGCTGGTTCTGCAGCCACTCGAAGTAGGATGCGGTGACGCCGCCGGCGTTGCAGATGACGTCGGGGATGACGTCGATGCCGCGGGCAGCCAGCACGCGGTCCCCGTCGGGCGTCGTTGGGCTGTTCGCCCCCTCGGCGACGAGCCGGACGCGGAGCCTCTCGGCCACCTGCGCGGTGATCACGCCCCCCAGCGCGGCCGGGACCAGGATGTCCGCGTCGAGCCCCCAGAAGTCGTCCCTGGAGATCGGGCGCGCGCCGGCGAAGCCCGCGACCGAGCGGCGGAGGTTGGCGGGGTCCTGCTGGACGTGGCGGAGGAGCGCCGGCACGTCGATCCCGTCGCCCGCGTGGACAGCGCCGTGCGCGTCGTCGACGGCGACGATCCTGGCCCCCAGCGCAGCGAGGAGCTCGGCCGTCGACGAGCCGACGTTGCCGAAGCCCTGGACGAGGACGCGCGCCCCCTGGAGCTGGAACGCGTTCTCCCGCGCCCACTCCTCGATGCAGTAGACGACCCCCTGGCCGGTCGCCTTCAGCCGCCCCTCGGAGCCGCCGATCCGGACGTCCTTGCCGGTGACGACGCCGCGCAGGCGGTGCTTCTCCCGCTCACCGTCGGTGAACTGGCGCATCATGATCGCCATGATCTCGCCGTTGGTGCCGACGTCCGGGGCAGGGATGTCGAGGAAGGGACCCATCAGGTTCTTGAGCTTGTAGACGTAGCGGAGCGTGAGGTGCTCCATCTCCTCCTTCGAGAACGCGAAGGGGTCGATCCGGATCCCTCCCTTCGCGCCGCCGAACGGGATCTCGGCGATCGCCGTCTTCCACGTCATGTCTGCCGCGAGCGCCTTGAACAGATCGAGCGAGACGTCCTGGTGATACCGGACGCCCCCCTTGTACGGGCCGCGCACCTGGTTGTGCTGGACGCGGTAGGCCTTGAACTTGCGGGGGCCGCCCTTCTCGATGCGGAAGAGCCCCTTGCCGGGGATCCGGAGCACCCCCCGCCGGATGGTGATGTCCGCCTCGAGCAACGCGCGCCTGTGCAGGATGAACTTGCCGTCCGCGAGCGGCTCGAAGGCGTCCGCCGCCTTCACGTCCGAGTCGGGGATGTCCGCGTGGCGCGCCTCCTCCTCGGGGCCGAGCGGCACCAGCCGGTCACGGGTGTCGATGGTGACGTAGAAGATGTGCTCGAAGTCGGGCTCCTCGATCTCGAGCCGGACGCGCGGGTGCAGCCGGATGAGGTCGGCTGCGCGGTTGAAGGTGTCCATCGACTCCTGGAAGGCGCTCTTCCGGCTTGCCATGGTCACCTCGCGGCGGACGAGACGCAGCCCCCTGGGACGCGGATCCGGTCGTGGATCTCGATGACGTTCGGGTCGGCGAGCCGGTCGCGGTTCTCGCCGAACAGCTTCGGCCACTTGTAGGGGCTCCCCAGCCGCCGGGCGGCGATCCACCAGAGCGTGTCGCCCTTCGCGACCTCATGGATCTCGCAGGCAGGGGTGCTTGCGGTGACGACCATCGACGGCGGCAGGGGATGGGCGCGTCGCGCGGGGGGCGCGGCCGGAGCCGGGGTCGGCAGGGGTGCGCTCGCAGTCGACTGCGTCTCCGGCGGCTTCGAAGTCATCGACGCGGTCACGGCCGGCGCGGCGGCGGCCGGGAGGGGCTGGGTCGGCGGCGGCGGCTCGACTCGATCGGATCGCGGGAGCGGAGTCGAGCGTGATGGCGCGGCAGCGACGTCCGTGGACTCCCGGGCGGTCGAGGCCGCTGCGCGCGGCGAGGGGGCCGAGGACGAGGTCGTCGGGTCCTTCCGGTCGCTGCCGCCGCCAAAGGCGGCAAAGAGGCCAGCGAGGAAGAGGAGCAGGGCGATCACCACGGCAGCGGCGAGCCAGGGAGCGCGGCTCCTCGCGGAGTAGGCAGCCGCCGGGTCTCGGACCGCTGACTCCGCCGACTCAAGTGAAGCCGGTGCACCACTCCCTGTCCCCCACCGTGGGACAGGGGCGGGGTGAGCGAGCGAAGCTGCGCCCGCCATGTGCGGCGCCGCCAGTGACGCCGCCGTTCGGCGAGCGTGATCGTCACCCGGCGAACCACTTCCTCTCCCCGACCGGGAGAGCGAGGCAGCCATTCCACCACTCCCGCTCTCCGACCGGGGGAGCGAGACAGCCATTCCACCACTCCCTCTCCCCCACCGGGGGAGAGGGACAGGGTGAGGGGGCGAGGAGACCGACATCGCCGCTCCGGTTGGCGCCGAGGATGCGCGGCCGTGCCCAGACTGCGCCGAGGAGCCCTGCGCAGTCCCCTGCGCCGACTTCGTCGATGACGCGGTGACGGCATGCGAGAACGCAAAGGGAGCGGCTGCCGGGGCGCCACCAACCGAGGCGCCAGCGCTCGCGGCTGGGGAGGCGGCGGCTGGAGCGGGGGCAGGGTCGGTGCGCGGCTCAGGCAATGCGCGGGGAGCGGCCTCGCGGATCTTCCGGAACTCGAGGAGCTGGTCGACGTCGAGGACGATCACCATCTCGCCGTCCACGTCGGCGAAGCCGATGCACGCGTCGGCGCCGGCGAAGCGCGCGAGCCCCTCGGTCCAGGGGAGCAGCGTCTCGAGCTCCAGCTTGCGCCCGGCCGCCCCCACCAGCAGCCCGATGGCGATCATCCGCTCCGCCTGGAGGACGTTGAGCACCAGGAGCGGAGTCCTGCGGGAGATGGCGATCCGGCGGCCGTCGAGCCGGAGCCCCGCGTCGATCACGGCGGTGGGCTCGCCGCGCAGCCCGGCGAGCCCGAGCAGCGCAGGCGGCATGTTCGGCACGCGGGAGATCGGCGGCGGAGCCACGATCTCCTGCACCCGGCTCATCTCGATGGCGAACTCGCGTTCGCCCACGTGGAAGGTGAGGTACTCCATTTCAGTGGGGGGAGGAGAGCACGCGGCGCGGCCGGAGTCACGCAGAGGAATGCGGTGCCGCGGGTCCTGAAATGTGCGACGGGCGGAACCCCGCGAGGAGCGCCGCCCGTCAAAGCTGCCGTACGTGCTGAGGAAACTGGAGCCGACACCCAGATTTGAACTGGGGACCTGCGATCCCTGTCGGACTCGTCTCTGGCGTGGACCGGCGACGAGTCTAGAAGCGCTCGACGATCCCTTCGAGCACGATCGTGTCCGAGGGGTCGATTGGTCCCCGCCGGGCCAGCGGAAGATCACGACGAAGCTGTGCGGGCAGACATGCTGCCATGCCAGCCGACGTCCCCAGGTCCGATGGATGGCCGCCCGCTCGCGGGTCGCGCCGGATCGCCTCGACGTTCTCCCGGACGATCGCGACGTCGCGCGAGCCCAGGTTGACGAGTTTGCCCTCGAACTCGGGCAGGTACTCGAGCCGGAGCATCACCTAGCCGTCGAGGCCCAGTAGCTTCGCTGCTCGGTCCGACGCAGCCCGGTCGAACGGCTTGGCGCGAAGCATCGCGTCCCGCTGCGTGACGGCGCCGACAGCCACCTGAGCCCAACCGATCCCTCGAGCCGCCGCCAGTTCAAGCACGCCACGGCGCCCTTCATGCCAGAGCATCCCCGGCATCCACGAAGCCCAGCGATCTCTGCCGCGCGCCGCCAGTGCGAGGCCCGTCACCGCCACCAACAGGCGCGCCATCCCGTGAACGGAAGACGCCCGTGGGTTCGCCTGATCCCCGGCGGGCAGACGCGACGCCTTCCCCGAGTACTCCAGGAGATCCTCGAGCAGGCCGTCTGCAGCATCGTCGACGCCGGCTGTCGGCGAAAGCGCGGCCACCTGCGCCAATCTCACCAGGTCTGGGAAAGCCGGATCCGCGAAGATCGCCTCCATCTCGGCCATGAACTGTGCGGTCGCAAGGGAGTCCACACCGGCCTCAAACGCGTCTTGAGTGACGAAGCGAGCCAGCGCCTCCACCCGCCCCGTAGCCATGACGACCCGCGCCCGGAACGCCGCGTCGTGCTCGTCGCGCCATCATCCTCAAAGATGGCCGAAACGCAGGCGTACTCCTCAACGCGGCTGGCGTGTGCGATTGAACTCATGGCCTCACCTCCTGACTACCGGGAGCCAGCAACCTTCGCACTGGACAGTGTCCCCGACCCGTGGAGGGCGAGTCTACTACCACGGCCCTCCCGGGCGAGAGAAGCACCGCGCCTAATCGACCACTTAGGACCACATCGTGCGCGACGGGGGCTTCTTCGCCTCCGCGCCGCGCTCGCGCCAGTACGCCGACACGGCTTCGGGGCGGCGCTCCAAACTCATGGCGCGCGATGGCGGCGATCGTGGCCGACATTGCGGGAACGGAAGAATCGTAGCGGCTGGGGCGACTCAACCTTCGTCACCGTCAACATCAACGTCTACGGGGCTGGCTGCCTGAGGGACGAGCCCCGACCTTGCTAGCGCAAATGCGCAGGCGGTGCCGGTCTTATCGTGACTCCGGCGATCTCTGACAGGATCGCGGCCTGCTCCTGCTCAACCATCGCCACGGCAGCCGGCGCGGTGTTGGGAGCCCATCCCGACGGAACGCCATCGAAGCCGGTGACGCTCAACTCCTCATGGAGGTTGACGATCACTGCGCCGTCCGCCGCGATGCTGATCTGAAGGATTCGCCTGGTCTGGCACGTGAGGATTCCGCACACCTTGGCCCCCGCGTTCATGACTTGGGTCGTGAGCAGCCCAGCAGCGCGGTCAGAGACAGCGATGAACCACCCGCGGCTCTGCATGGCGGTGAGCGCTCGGCCAAAGGCGGGCTCGCGGTCGGAAGGCGCGATGGTGTAGGTCGCGCTGCGCCGCACCGCCCGCGGAGCCGTGCATGCAGAAGCCGCTGACGAGCAAGGAACGCAAGGACTACCGGGCGGAGTGGCGCACGATGGGCTCCTGCCTGGGCCCGGCGGATTCGCCCCGGTGGCGGCTCAGCGTTACATGGCGCACGGCCGTCGGTTCGTCGGCAAGCAGCACCTCCGCCTGAAGCGCTCGTGCTCAGAGTGGCTCGTGCGGGCGGACGATTTCGAAGGGACGTGCCACTCGAGACCGTGGAGTGGTTCAGGTTCGGCCGTCAGGTGACGCTGCGGGGCGCAGCAGGAGCCGGTTACCCTGGCCGTCCCGCTTTGGCACGAACACATTCACGACTCCGAGTGCGTCGAGGTCGGCGCACACGGCATCGTCGAGCGCCTCTTGGAGCTTATAGCGCTCGGCGTCGAACTGGGCTCGACCGAGCAGCCGGATCCCGTGGGCGCGGAAGGTGCCGCTTTCGATCACTGCTTCGGGCTTGCCGTCCGGTCCCGACTCGATCCGGCCAGGCCCCGTGCACGAGATTCCGAAGACGCAGACTGTGTCCCCGATCCGGACCGCGTTCGCGCCCACGACGCCCGACAGGCCGTCACGAAGCTGGTCGGTGTTCAGGTCCTTCAGTCGAGCCGCTCCTCCGCCCCGGCTCTCCAGCGCGATTCGCCCCATGAAGAGGCGGTCGCTCTGTGCGTAGAGTTCCCACGGGAGCACGCGGACGTGCTCAAGGCCCACGCGGCGTGCGATTTCCCACGCGTTCGCGATGGGGATCGCGGCCTTCGCGAGGTCCCGCGTATTCAGCTTCGTGTCCTGCAGGGTGATGGAGACGACAGGCCCATCGTTGAACTGGACCTCGGCCCGAACGCCGTCCGTGGGTGACGCGTCCGCAATGATGGCGATGAACTCGGACGCCGGTCCAATCTCCGCGAGAGGCAAAGGGTCCTTCGACTCGGGCAACTTGTAGTGAATGTCGACCTTGGCGTCCGACGCTCGCAGGTAGATTCTGGACAATTGGGTGCCGGAGGGCCGCCCGTTCGTGCTCAGACGGAATGTCCGGAATGACGCGGGTCGCCTGCACGACGTCGAACTCCAGCGAGCACCTCGTCCCGACGTTCGCACGGGTGTGGGTGACCCGCGCGCGCCCGCTCACGGGACGGGCGAGCAGGGTCAGCGCGCCCTCTGACATCTCGAACTCTCGTAGAGGGACGCCGAACCGGATGCTGTCGACAATCACGTCCCGCGCGGGAAGGCTGTCCCGACGGCCGATGGCGAAATCCGCGATCTGGTCGAGGCCGTCGAACCCGACTCGCATGGTTCCTCGATAGCGGAACTCGTCGTAGCCGACAGTCTTGACGAGTCAATCCTTCTCGGCGGCGTAGTCGGCGGGAGCGCTGCCGGCGGCGCGGCGGAGCGCGGCGACGAACGTCGGTCCGTCCGAAGGAACTAGGGCATCACGGAACTTCAGCCCCATCGTCAGCTTGTTGAGGCGGGCCTCGGCCCCAGGGCGGAGCTTCACGAGCCGTTCGAGGGTCTTAGCGATCCAGTGCTCTCCGATGTGGACGAGGAACGACCGCTTCGGCTTGAGGTCCACGACCTCGACGACCAGCACGAACCAGGGGACCGACTGAGTCGCCATGCGACGCCAGTTCACAAGGCTGATTCGAGACCGAGGAGTCGAGGCGGTGGACCGTCTTGACCTGTACCATCCAGCGGCGTCCCGCGGGGCGAAGGTCGAGTCGGGCGGTGGACGGGAACTCGGGCTCCTCGACGCAGAAGTCCCATCCGCCGAGGTCGGGCACCGCCTTCATTGCGTGTAGGCGTGCCTCCTGGGCGAGCCGAAGGAGTTCGCGCTCGCCGATCTCCCCTTGAAGCTGTTCGTCGTGTCCCGGTCCGGTCGCCACGCCCCCTCCAGCGCGTAGCCTACGCCAGCGTCGGGATCTTCGGCGGTGCCGCGTGCGTCCCGTAGAGCCGCTTCTCGGTACGCGGCGACTTGTGCCCCAGGAAGCCACGGGCCTGGGCTGGCCCCGCGTTCACGGCGACCGAGTGGCGGGGGTGCCCCGTCCTGAAAGCGGGGAGCTTCGCGCCTCCGCAGACCTCCGGAATCACGTGGTCACGTCCCGGCCCACCAAGCCTTGCCAGCGGAAGAAAGGAAACGGGCGCCGAGGAAACCACCCTCAAGCGCCCGTTATCATTCTGCCGTTTCTGGAGCCGACACCCAGATTTGAACTGGGGACCACGGATCAAACGGCAGCTACACAACCGCCCAACGTCATTCTTTTTCCGTCGCTCTTCACACCGAGATCCCGAGTCCTTCCAGGCGGGTGTGGCTGAACGTCCCCATTCCCCGTTCCCATACGGCTACTTCGATCAAAGAAAGGAAGAGGATCGCGGGAGATGGCGAACGGTGGATCGTCCGTGGATCGCGGACCGATCGCGTTGGGGTTCCCGTGTGGGTGGACGTTGACACCCCAAAACGGCCAGAGAGATAAGGGCACATGAGCGGCGAGATCGACGTGGCGGAGGCGGTGAAGGTGGCAGGTGGTCTCCTCCCTCTTCTCGGGACGCTCCGAGGGCTCTTCATCAAGAAGGCGAAGAAGGCGAAGGCCGAAGCACCTCCACCTACGGTCACGGTCATTTTCAACTTCTACGGATCCCGTACCACCAGGCGCGGCGGCGTCCCCACGTCGCGAGGCTAACGCCAGTGGGCTTCGCTACCTACCTGATGGAGGAGAGCGGAGAGCGGATCCTCTCGGTCATCGCCCTCGGCGCTTCACTCCTAGCTGTCGGCTACTCCCGGCGTGCCCTAAGCATGAAGGGCGCCGACCACAGACGCGCTGAAGCGGTCAGACGAGGAGGCACGCTGATTGTCGCCAAGACCTTCCTGAAGGCCGACATCAACCCCAAGTCTCCTGCGCAGGTCGCCGTGTGCATCCGCAACAACTGTGGGGAGCACCTGCCTATCGAGGGGATCGGTTTTCGCCCGGTGAACGGCTTCCGCCGCTGGTTGCCTGTGGTGCCGTTGAGGATCGACTCCAATGGACGGGAAATGATGGCTCTACGGCCCGATCAGCGTTTTGACTGGTACTTCACCACGGCGGACGTGGCCAGAGTACCTCGGGAGGGCTCCCGAGGGGGAATTGCGTGCCGTCGTCTTCATTGCGGAATCGGGACGTCTGCCCTCTAAGAACGTCGTCAGGCTTCCCGGCGAGGACGAGATCGCCTCTCCTGCGCCGAAACCGGCTCCCGTGCGAAATGCGTGGTTGTCCGGGTGGAGGGCGCGGTTGTAGGTAGCGCCCGCCCAATTGCCGGCAGCGGTTTGTTGCCGCTTGGCTGAAGGGGCAGGAGAACGCGATGGTCGACGAGAAGCGGCTGCAGGAGATCCGTGCCCGGGCTGACGCTGCTTCGCCGGGACCGTGGAAACCGCTGGTGGAGGGCCGAGAGCACCAGTGCGGCAGCAGCTTCATAATGGTCGGCGAGGGGCCTGACCGGCGCGATGACATCGAGCTGACCGGCGCCACGGACGCCGACTACGACTTCATCGCCAGCGCCCGGCAGGACGTCCCGCTGCTGGTGGAGGAAGTCTTCCGCCTTCAAGAGCTTCAACCGAGCGAAGGGGGCGCGTTCATCCTCGACACAACGTCAAACCAGAGCGTGGTGAAGATGCCCGGGCGACAGTTCCCGGGCGTGGTCATCCAGGGTGACACGCTGCGCATTCTGCGCGGTGACATCGCAGAGGCGGCCGACTTGATGAAGGCTGGGAACGGTGTCTCCGCCGCATCTGACCTTGGCGCCGTGATCGAACGCCTTGATGATGTGCTCACCCACTACGAGAAGATCCTGCGCGCCGCCGGGTATGATCTTCCGTACCGCTAGACGGCTCCAACGAGTCCCTGACCGCAATGGCCTTCACCCCCGAAACCGCGCTCCAGAGCGGGAGAAGACCAGCGGGGCCTCCCCCGTGTGTCAGGAGAGGCCCCGCGAAGCTAACGGATATATTAGGGAAACTGGAGCCGACACCCAGATTTGAACTGGGGACCTACTGATTACGAATCAGTTGCTCTACCAACTGAGCTATGTCGGCGAAACGGCGCCGTATCTAGCATCGCCGCACGCGTCCCGCAAGTGGACTGTGGCCCGGCCCGGTCTAGAAGGAGGGCCCTGCCGTCACGTAGAGCTGCGTCGTGGTGCGCGGGTCGGAGGGGGGGCTGCCTCCCTGCCAGCCGGCCAGGAGCCGCCCGAGCCCCTGCGCGACGCCCAGCCGAAGCTCGATCGGCAGCGAGTAGCCGAGGAACAGCTCCAGCCGTAGCTCGCCGCCGGCGCCGAACTGGAGCGTGTCTAGCGCGAGCGTGTGCGCGCCGGTCTGGGGCGAGTCGCCCACCTGGAAGGCGTCCCCGGCGTCGAGGAAGAGGGCCCCGTGCACGCGGCGCAGGAAGACCGGCCAGGTCGTATGGCCGAGCTCCGGGCGGAACAGGGGGAAGCGCAGCTCGGCGTTGGCGAGGACGAAGCCGTTCCCCTGCAGCTCGCCGGTGCGGTATCCGCGCAGCGAGTCGGTCCCGCCCAGCGCGAAGGCGGTCGTCGTGGCACCGCCCACCTCGTCGAGCGCCAGCCCACCCAGACGGTACGGCGCCCTGCCGCCGAGCGAGCCGTGGGCGACGCCGCCGGCCAGTCGGCCGCCGAGGACGACGTGGCGCGTCCAGGGGACGCGGAGGAAGCCGCCGACCACGCCGCGCGCCCGCGCCGTCGAGTAGTCGCTCCCCAGGGCGGGATCGGCCAGCTGGAGGTCGGCCAGCGCGAGCATCCCTTCCTCGCGCGAGACGGAGCGGACGTAGCGTCTCGCGTTGCTCCAGGCGACGGTCAGCGTCGCGGCCGACAGGAAGCCGTCGCGGAACGCGAGGAAGGACGGGGCGAGGGTCGACTCCGGCGCCGGATCGACCGAGCGGAAGTTGGTCCCCATCCAGCCGAGGCGAGCTGAGAGGAAGCTCGTGACCTTTGCCCGGGTGAAGGTCGCGCCGGGGGCCAGCGGCGTCCACTCCTCCTCGTAGCCGCGACGGAAGGCCGGGCGTGGTGGTCACGTCGCGCGACGACCACGCGTCGAGGAAGGGCCAGGACCAGCCGCCCTGATAGCCGGCGAAGTACCCGATCCCCTTCGACTCCTGCGCGTACCAGCCCTGCAGGCTCCACGAGTGGCGCCCGAGCACGTCCGCGCCGCTGGTCGTGAGCCCCCACGTCGATCCCATCGCGTCGGTCCCGAAGAACGGAAACCACCAGTGGGGGCGGAGGGTGGCCAGCGGAGAGTACGTGCGCGCCGGGATCGGCGGCGCCGCCGCTGCGGGCTCCAGCAGCGGCGCAGGAGGAGCGGGGAGGGGGTCGAGCCAGGTGCCCGGGTCGAGCGGGATGGACGCCAGATCGTAGCCGGCCCTCCCGTAGCCGACGAACGCGAGGGTCTTCCCGTCTGGTGAGGGCTCCGGCTCGAGCGCGCCGGTCTCGACGTTGGTCACCTGGCGGATCGTGCCGTCCTCCAGGCGGGCGTAGACGTTGAAGATGCCGCCCCGGTCGGAGGCGAAGTAGAGCCGGCTCCCGTCGGGCGACCACGCGGGGTCGAGGTCGAGGGCGTCGTCGTCGGTGAGCCGGGTGACCTTCCCGTCGGCGAAGAGCGCGAGATCGCGCCGTCCACCCTCGTGCAGCTCGAAGGCGACGCGGGTGCCGTCCGGCGAGAGGCGAGGCGAGTAGAGCTGGGCCCCGGGGCGCGAGACCAGCGTCTCGAACGACCCGACCTCGACGCGCCTCCGCTCGCCGAAGAGCGAGCGGTCGGCGCGAACGAGAGGCGTCGGCGACGCAGCGCCAGCTCGCCGTCGCCGGTCCGGGCGACGTAGACGACGACGTCGCCGCCTGGCGCGCACGTCGGGATCCGTCGCCCGCTCGCCGTCGGTGAGTCGGCGCCGATCGCCCGGTGGCGAGATCGACGCTCCAGAGGTCCTCGACGTAGCGGAACCCCTGGACCTCTCCGATCGACACGAGCGCCTCGGTCCGGGACCGGAGCGCGAAGGCGCCGGTGGCGTCGACGGGCAGCGCGAGGCCGAGGTCGGTGCCGTCCGGCGTCGCGCGCCGGAGGCCGGCCGCGCTCGTCGAGCGACTGGTCGAGCCAGGCCACGAAGGCTCCGTCCGGCGACCAGCGCGGGTTCTCCACCTGGCCGCCGCGCCGGGTGAGCCGGCCTCGCGACGGTGACCGGGCGTCGAGCCGGACCTCGTCGAGCTGACGGCCGTAGCGGGCCGCCAGCTCGCCGCGCAGGTCCCCCCACGAGCTCGGAGAGGTTCTTCCGGAAGGCGCGCCGCGCCATGATGCCCGGGGCCCACGGCCAGAGCTGGAAGGACTGCTCGTAGACGAAGTCGGCGATCGCCGCGTCGCCGTAGCGGCGCTGCAGCAGCTCCATCATCTTCCCGCCGAGCAGGTACGGGACGTCGCCGGTCGGCCAGTCCAGGGATGGGTGCGTCGCCAGGTTGAGCGATGGGAAGCCCGGCGGCTCGAGGACCAGGGCTCGCGCATACATGTCGTAGAGGGCGTTCGAGTTGCGGCCGGCGCCGGGATCACCCCCAGACTCGTGGAGGACCGCGAGCCCCTCGATCATCCAGGGAGGGAGGAGGGCGTTGGGGAACCAGAAGAACTTCCCGAAGACCTCGTTGAAGGCGGCAGGGACGCCACGGACCGAGTCGAGCTGGAGGATGTGGACGTACTCGTGGTCGACGAGCGACTGGACCCAGTCGCGGTAGTCGTTCAGCTCGGATCGGCCGGACGGCGGCACCGCGAAGAGCCGTATCGTGTCGTAGAGGACGGGGGTGGCCATCCCGTTGGCCGAGTCCTGGTCGTCCGAGAGGACGATCTGGGTCCGCTCGGAGGGCGCGAACCGCAGGATCGGCGTGAGCCTCGCGTGTGCCTTCTCGGCAGCGCGGGCGACGCGCTGGGCCAGCGCCTCCTCTCCCTGGTGGAAGTGGACCTGGAAGTGCTCGGTGTCGAGGGTCCACCAGCGGAACGACGGATCGTACGGCTGGCCGGCGACGGCGACGGGGAGCAGGAGGGCGGCGGCGAGGAGGAGTTGACGCACGGGCGCGATCCTACCCCGTCGGATATGCTCTGGGGGCAAGGACGGAGGCGAGCGTGGGCGACGGGCATCATCATCACCACGGCCACGATCGAGGTCACCATCACGATCGCGGTCTCCGGGGTGGTGGACACGGGGACGACGGTGGCGCGGAGCGCCGGGAGGATCGCGCCACGTTGGCCCGGCTGAGCAGGCGGAGGCTGGCCCTCTCCCTGGTCTGCACGGGCGGCATCATGGTTGCGGAGGCGGTCGGCGGCTGGATCTCCGGCTCGCTCGCCCTCCTGTCCGACGCCGGCCACATGCTCACCGACACCGGCGCGCTCGCGATGGCGCTCGTGGCCGCGATCCTGGCCAGCCGCCCGGCCGACGACCGGCGCACCTACGGGTACCGGCGGGCCGAGGTCCTGGGCGCCCAACTGAACGTCGCGCTGCTCCTCGGGCTCGCGGTCTGGATCGCCTGGGAGGCGATCGAGCGGCTCGGGTCACCCCGAGGCCACATCAACGTCCCCGTGATGGCCGGGGTCGGCGTGATCGGGCTCGCCGGGAACCTGGCCATCCTCTACTGGCTGCACGAGGAGCACGGCGTCAACGCGCGGGCGGCGTTCATGCACGTCCTCTCCGACGCCGTCTCGTCAGTCGCCGTGCTGGTCGCGGCCGGGGTCATGGCGATCCAGCCGTCCCTCGGATGGGTGGACTCGGCCCTCTCGCTCCTCATCGTGCTGCTCATCCTGGTGGGCGCCTCGCGGCTCGCGCTGGAGATCACCCACATCCTCATGGAGTCGGTGCCGGCCCACCTCGACGTGGGCGCCGTCAGCGGCGCGATGCAGGTGGCGAAGGGGGTCTGCGCGGTGCACGATCTCCACATCTGGACCATCGCCAGCGGCCTCTACGCCCTCTCGGCGCACGTCGTGGTCGACGGCGTGGACGTCGGGCGCAACGACGAGATCCTGGACGAGGTGAAGCGGATCCTCAGGGAGCGCTTCGCCATCGACCACGCGACGATCCAGATCGAGACCGCCGGCTACCGCCACGCCAACGAACGGCACGACCACTGATCTCCCGAATCGACGTGGTATAGGAGTCCCGTGGGCCCGAAGATCCTCGCGTTCCGCACGGCCGTGGTCATCGATCGGCTGTCGCCGCGCAACGAGGCTTGCCCGCTCTCCCTGCGCGAGCTGCTGCGCGCGGCCCTCCCGGACAGCAGCGTGCTCCCCATCGTGCGGGCTCCGATCGCCGGAGTCGCCCGCGCCGCCCTGGTCGCGGCGAGGCAGGCCGACTCCGCCATCGGGCTCGCGCTGCCCCCCGGGACGCCGCCGGAGCCGTGGTTCCAGGCGGTGACCGAAGCGGCGGACGAGGTGGCCGGAGGGCTGCCGATCTTCCTCTCGGCCGAGGTGACCGTGGAGGGCGCGAGGGCGGCCGACGTCGAGCGGGCGGAGCGGGAGGCCTTCAGGCTCGTCGACGCCGGGATCACCCACCTCGCGGTCGACGTCCGCGGCGTCCCGGCCAACGAGCGTGCGCGCGTCTTCGCGGCGGTGGCGGCGCCGGCGGCAGAGCGGGGAGCTTGCGTGGACTGCCTGGTGGCGCTCGAGGACTCCCCCAGGGGGCTCGTCGCCGAGCTGGAGCGGCAGGGGGCCGCGCCTGACGTGGTGAGCGTACGGTGCGAGGCGGCCGGCGCGGCGAACGACGCGCGCGCGCAGGTCGTGCGGCTCGTCAGGCTCTGCGCGGAGCTGTCGGGGATCCCGGTGATTCGCAGGGGGCCCGTGACGCCCGCGCCTGCTGGAGGCGCTCGCGCGCTCCCCGGTCCGCGGCTGCGAGGACGGTGGCGCGGCGGCGATCGCGGGGATCGCCGTCATCCCGTGGGAGAAGCTCGAGCAGCAGCGGGAGGGCGAGTCGCGGACGCCAGCGCTCGCGCTCGCTGCCGAGGAGCTCTCCCGGGACGCCGCGGATCGGCTGGAGGCGCGGGCGTACGTCGAGGTGTCGGCCCTCATCGAAGGGCTCGGGATGGTGGGCAGCGCGATCGCGCTGGAAGCGGCGCTCGAGCGGATGCTGGACGAGCGATGACGCGGATCATCGCGGGCGCGGCGCGCGGGCGGAGGCTCGCGGCGCCCAGGGGGCTGGCCACCCGCCCCACGAGCGACAAGGTGCGCGGGGCGATCTTCAACCTGCTGGGCCAGTTCTTCGAAGGCGGGGCGGTGCTCGACCTCTACGCCGGGACCGGCGCCCTGGCGCTCGAGGCGCTCTCGCGCGGGTGCGAGCGGGCGGTCTGCGTCGAGGCGGACCGGGGCGCGGTCGAGGTGATCCGGCGCAACGCGGAGGCCTGCGGCTGCGGCGTACGGGTCGAGGTCCTGCGTGCGCGGGTCGACGAGGCGCTCGCGCGGCTCCAGGCCGGCACGTTCGCCCTGGTCTTCATCGACCCGCCCTACGCCGAGGGACCCGAGGCCGCGCTGGCCGCCGTGGAGCGGGTGGTGCGCGACGGCGGTCGCGTGGTCGCGGAGCACGACGCGCGCCGCCCGCCGGGCGACGCGTACGGCGCGCTGAGCCTCGTGGATCGGCGCGGCTACGGCGATACCGGAGTCTCGATCTACGTTCGTGGGTGAGCTATGTTGCACCGCCCATGTCCAGATTCGCCATATATCCCGGGTCATTCGACCCGCTGACCAACGGCCACGTCGCGATCATCCAGCGAGGGCTGAAGCTCTTCGACAACCTCGTCGTAGCGGTCGCCAACAACCCCCAGAAGAGCCCGCTCTTCGGTGTCGAAGAGCGGAAGCAGCTCATCGACGAGGCGTTCGGCCACGATCCCCGGATCGAGGTCGACAGCTTCGACGGCCTCCTCACCCACTACGCGCGCGCCAAGGGGATCTCCACCATCCTGCGCGGGCTCCGGGCAGTCTCGGACTTCGACTACGAGTTCCAGATCGCCAACATGAACCGGCAGCTCATGCCCGAGATGGAGACGGTCTTCGTCATGACCGGCGAGGACTACTTCTTCGTCTCGGCGAGGCTCGTCCGCGAGGTCGCGACCTTCGGCGGCGACGTCTCCAGCTTCGTCCCCAGGAACGTGCAGGAGGGGCTTCGAAAGAAGCTTGGCCGCTAGGTCAGTCGTGCATCCCTTCGACCGCGAAGCGGCCTCCCTGGGGGGTCAGGAACAGGACGACGGGCCGGCTCGAGATGTCCGCGACGGCGATCCACCCGCCGGGCTGCAGTAGGCCTGCGACCCGGGGCGGAGGGGCACCAAGCTGCGCCGCGGCCTCGCCGGCCCGCAGCAGGACCAGGTCCCGCAGCGCCTCGCCCGAGGCGTTTCTCGTCGCGAAGATCTCCCGCCACCGCCGGGCCTGGAGCTCGCGTCCCTCCGCAACCTCGCCGTCGAAGCTGAACCGGGGCGCCGACGCCGCGGAGAGGGCTGCCGCGTCGCCGCGCAGGAGGGCGTCGACGAAGCCGAGCGCGGCGGCCAGCACCTGGTCGCGCTCCGACCGAGGCTCGGAGGCCGGCTGGACGGGAGCGACGAGGCGGGGACGATCCTGCGGCGCAGGGCGCTGAACCGTGCTGGCGGGCGGAGTGGCTCGCGCCGCTGCGGGAGGAGCGGCCGCCGCAGGAGGAGCGGCCGGTGCGGGTGGGGTGGGCGTCGGCGCCGAGTCGGGAGGAGCGGCCGGCATGGGGGATGCTGCGGCCGGCTCCGGCCTCACCGTCGCGGCCGGCGCACTCGCGGGGACCTGTGCCGGCGGCTCCGCCTGGGTGACCGACAGTGCGAGGATGGCCGCGAATCGGTACATGGGCGCGGGAGCTTATGCTAGCTTCCATGACATGGCTAGCGAGCCTCGTGAGGTCCACGGAGACCTCGCCACGACGGCGTTCGTGGAGTCGAGCCACCTCTTCAAGTCGCTCGATGCAGACGCGCGCCACGACCTGCTGGAGCTCGCTCGCGTCCAGAGCTTCGAGCCGGGCGAGGTGGTCTCCTCGACGGGCGACGACGCGTTCATGCTCCTTTATGAAGGGAGCGCCACGCTCTGGAGCGCGCGTGGCGAGACGCCCTTCGAGCTCGCGACGCTGGAGCGCGGCGCCTTCCACGGGGAATCACACGTCCTCGGGGGAGGGCTCCCGGCCGCGCTCGTCGCCCGGACGGACCTCGTCGTGGTCTCCTTCCCCACGCCCGTGGTGGCGGCGATGGCCGAGCGCTACCCCAAGCTCAAGAAGCTCCTGGAGTTGGTGAAGGCGGCCAGGGAGAAGGAGGCGGCGGCCAGGCCGACTGCCTGAAATTCAGGCACTCGGCCCGGTTCTGGCGGCGCTGCTGCGGGGGTGCGCCCCGGCGCTGGCTTGTGCTAGTTTCCGCGCCCATGCCGCGCCGCACAGACATCAAGAAGATCATGATCGTAGGGTCCGGCCCGATCGTCATCGGGCAGGGCTGCGAGTTCGACTACTCGGGTACGCAGGCCTGCAAGGCCCTCAAGGAGGAGGGGTACGAGGTCGTCCTCCTCAACTCGAACCCGGCCACGATCATGACCGATCCGGGCTTCGCGGATCGGACCTACGTGGAGCCGATCACCCCGGAGATCGCCGAGCAGATCCTCGCGCGCGAGAAGCCCGACGTGCTCCTGCCGACGCTCGGCGGACAGACGGCGCTCAACCTCGCGGTGGCGCTCGCCAAGAACGGAGCCCTGGAGCGGCACGGCGTCGAGCTGATCGGCGCGAAGCTCCCGGCGATCGAGAAGGCCGAGGATCGGCAGCTCTTCAAGGACGCGATGAACCGGATCGGCGTCGACATGCCGAAGTCGGGCTACGCGACGAGCTGGGACGACGCCAAGGCGCATCGCCAGGGAGATCGGCTTCCCCATCATCATCCGCCCCAGCTTCACGCTCGGCGGCGAGGGCGGCGGCGTCGCCTACAACCTCGAGGAGTTCGAGCCGATGGCGCGGCGCGCCCTCACGCTCAGCCCGACCCACACCATCCTCTGCGAGGAGTCGATCATCGGGTGGAAGGAGTACGAGCTGGAGGTGATGCGCGACAGGAACGACAACGTCGTCATCATCTGCTCGATCGAGAACCTCGATCCGATGGGGGTCCACACCGGCGACTCGATCACCGTCGCCCCAGCGCAGACGCTCACCGACAAGGAGTACCAGGTGATGCGGGACGCCTCCGTCCGCATCATCCGCGAGATCGGCGTCGAGACCGGCGGCTCCAACATCCAGTTCGGCGTCCACCCCGGGAACGGCCGGCTGGTCGTGATCGAGATGAACCCGCGCGTCTCGCGCTCCTCGGCGCTCGCCTCGAAGGCGACCGGGTTCCCGATCGCCAAGATCGCCGCCAAGCTCGCCGTCGGCTACACGCTCGACGAGATCAAGAACGACATCACCCGCTACACGCCGGCCTCGTTCGAGCCGACGATCGACTACGTCGTCACCAAGATGCCCCGCTTCGCCTTCGAGAAGTTCAAGGGCGCGGACGGCACGCTCACCACGCAGATGAAGTCGGTCGGCGAGGTGATGGCGATGGGCCGCACCTTCCAGGAGAGCTTCCAGAAGGCGATCCGCGGCCTCGAGATCGACCGGTGCGGCTTCGAGTCGACGCTCGGCAAGCGCCCTGGGGAGGCCTACACCGCAGCGGAGCTCGACCAGGTGAACGCCGAGATCCGCGTGCCCCGCGCACACCGCATCTTCTGGGTCGCCGAGGCCTTCCGCGCCGGCCTCCCGGTCGACGAGGTCTTCGAGGCCACCTGGATCGACCGCTGGTTCCTCCGCGAGCTGGAGGAGATCGTCCAGTACGAGGCCACCCTCGCGAAGGGGCTGCCGGCCGGCGCGGCCGCGTGGCGCGAGGCCAAGCGGATGGGCTTCTCGGACAAGCGGATCGCCCAGCTCACCGGGAAGGGCGAGCGCGAGGTTCGCGAGACGCGCTGGGCGGCTGGGGTCCGCCCGGTCTTCAAGCGGGTGGACACCTGCGCCGCCGAGTTCGAGGCCCACACGCCGTACCTCTACTCGACGTACGAGGAGGAGTGCGAGGCGGCCCCGACCGACAAGCCCAAGGTCATGATCCTCGGTGGCGGTCCGAACCGGATCGGGCAGGGGATCGAGTTCGACTACTGCTGCGTCCACGCCGCCTTCGAGCTCTCCAAGGCCGGGTTCGAGACCATCATGGTCAACTGCAACCCGGAGACGGTCTCGACGGACTACGACACCTCCGACCGGCTCTACTTCGAGCCGCTCACGCTCGAGGACGTGCTCGAGATCGTGCACGTCGAGAAGCCGAAGGGGCTGATCGTCCAGTATGGAGGGCAGACCCCGCTGAAGCTGGCCGTGCCGCTGCACGAGCTGGGGGTGCCAATCTTCGGGACGTCGCCCGACGCCATCGACCGTGCCGAGGACCGCGAGCGCTTCTCCGACCTGATCGTGAAGCTCGGGCTGCGCCAGCCCGAGAACGGCGTCGCGCGCAGCGCGGACGAGGCCTTCGCCGTGGCTCACCGGATCGGCTATCCGGTGATGGTCCGCCCGTCCTACGTCCTCGGCGGTCGCGCCATGGAGGTCGTCTTCGACGACACCGACCTGCGCACCTACCTCACCGAGGCGGTCCAGGCCTCCAACGAGCGCCCCGTCCTCATCGATCGCTTCCTGCGGGACGCTGCCGAGGTGGACGTCGACGTCGTCTCGGACGGCACGACGGTCGTGGTCGGCGGCATCATGGAGCACATCGAGGAGGCCGGCATCCACTCCGGCGACTCGGCCTGCGCCCTCCCGCCGTACAGCCTCGCGCCCGGGGTCGTGAGCGAGATCGAACGCCAGTCCATCGCGCTCGCGCGCGAGCTCGAGGTCGTCGGCCTCATGAACGTGCAGTTCGCCATCCAGGGGAAGGACATCTACATCCTCGAGGTGAACCCGCGCGCGAGCCGCACCGTGCCGTTCGTCGGCAAGGCGACCGGTCTGCCGCTCGCGAAGGCGGGCGCGTACTGCATGGTGGGCAAGACGCTCGCCGAGGCGGGCGTGACGGGGTCGCTCCCGACGAAGCACGTCGCGGTGAAGGAGGCGGTCTTCCCCTTCTCGCGGTTCCCCGGCGTCGACACCATGCTCGGCCCCGAGATGCGGTCGACCGGCGAGGTGATGGGGATCGACCTCGACTTCTACCGCGCCTTCCACAAGGCGCAGACCGCGGCGGGCAACCGGCTCCCGGAGGGAGGGGAGGGGAAGCGCGCCTTCGTCTCGGTGAAGGACGGGGACAAGCCAGGCGTCGCAGACATCGCCCGCCGGATCGCGGCGCTCGGCTTCGAGGTGCTGGCGACCTCGGGGACGCACGCGTTCCTCACCAGCCAGGGGATCCCGTCCACGCTGGTGAAGAAGGTCGCGGAGGGGCGGCCGTCGATCGTCGACCGGATCAAGGACGGCGACGTCCACTTCGTGGTCAACACGACGGCCGGAAAGCGCGAGATCGCCGACAGCTACTCGATCCGCCGCGAGACCCTGATGAAGCAGCTGCCCTACTTCACGACGATGACGGGCGCGCGCGCGGCGGTCGGCGCGATGGAGGCGGTGCGCCAGGCGCCGGTCACGGTCAGATCGCTGCAGGAGTACCACGGCATGACAGGGAGCCGTTGACAGGCGCCCTCCGGTTCACCATATATGCGGTGGGCAGCGGCCGCCCCGGGGATGGTCCCGGGACGGCCGCCCGTTTTTTTCCAAGGCGGTGAGACGATGTCGCAGCGCGTTCCGATGACCAAGGGTGGACTCATCCGGCTCAAGGCGGAGCTGAAGAAGCTCAAGACGGTCGACCGGCCCAACAACGTGAAGGACATCGCCGAGGCGCGCTCGCACGGCGACATCTCGGAGAACGCCGAGTTCCACGCCGCCAAGGAGAAGCAGTCCCACCTGGAGGGGCGGATCGCCCAGGTCGAGCACTGGATCGCGAGCGCCGAGGTGATCGACGTCTCCAGGCATCAGGGCGACAAGGTCGTCTTCGGGGCGACCGTGACGCTCGCCGACGTGGACGGCGGCGACAAGGTCCGTTACCGGATCGTCGGTGAGCTGGAGGCGAACCTCAAGGAGGGGAAGATCAGCGTCACCTCCCCGATCGCGCGCGCCATGATCGGGCGCAGCGAGGGGGACGAGGTCACGGTCCGCTCGCCGGGCGGCGAGAAGGTCTACGAGATCGTCACGGTCGAGTTCCTCGAGGAGGAGCTCCCGTCCGAGCAGTCGGAGTAGCCCTGTAGACTCGCCCCGTGGAACGGGGCGCAAGCGGGAACCGGATGGGGAGAGCGACCGACGGCGCAGGCCCCGAGGACGGTCCTGCGGCCGCCCTGGGCGCGCTCGTGCCGCCGCTCCGGTTCGCGTCGCGCGACGGCTTCGCCGGCCTGCCGCGGCTGGTCGGTTTCGGGGAGACGGTTCGAGCTGCGGTCAGGCGGGCCCGCGACGCGGGCGCGCCTGACTCCGCGGCGCTCCTCGGGCTCGCCGCAGAGGCGGCTGGCTTCGACCAGCTCGACCTCGCCGCCAGGCGCAGCGCGCTGTCCCGCATCACCGCCCACCTCGCCGCGCTCATCCCCGTTCCGGACGAGCTGAAGGCGATCGCCCGGGCGGCGTCGGCGGCTGCGCCTGCCGGAGCGCCGCGCCCCGCGGCCGTCAACCCGTCGGCGCGGGCCGAGCCACTCCGCGCCGCCCCGCCAGCTACGCAGCCTCAGCCGGCGCCGTCCGACGAGGAGGCTCTCGAGCTCGTCGTCGAGGAGCGCCACATCGTGACGCCGGCCGAGCCGCGCGACGCGGCGGAGCGCGCCGAGCGGCGGCGGCGGCTCGCGACGCCGCTGGCCGAGGTCCCGCGCGCCCACCCGGCGCCCCGCGCGCAGCTGGAGGAGCGAGGGAGGGGGACGGTGGAGGAGGCGCTGGAGTTCCTGCCCAAGGGCTGGCAGGACCGCACGCGCGCCCAGCGGGTGTCCGACGTCAGGCTCGGCGAGGAGGCAATCGTCGTCGGCACGGTCCGCCACGTCCGCACGCAGCGGATGAGGAACGGCCGCCCGATCCTCAAGGTCGGCCTCTCCGACGCGAGCGGCGGCATCGAGCTGGTCTTCTTCAACGCGCCGCCCTGGCGTCAGAAGGAGCTGAAGGCGGGCGACACCTTCCTCGCGTCCGGAAAGGTCAGCGAGGGCTTCGGGGGGCGCCGCCAGCTGACGCAGCCGGAGATCGAGAAGCTGACCGCCGGCGACTCGGCGAACTTCGGGAGGATCGTCCCGGTCTACCCGGGACCGGCCGACTGGCAGCACCCCTCGCTCCGCCGGCTGATGAAGCGGCTCTGCGACGAGTACGCGCCGTGGATCGTGGAGGAGCTCCCCGCGCCGGTGCGCGCGCGGCGGGGGCTCGTCTCGCGGGCCGACGCGCTCAGGCAGGCCCACTTCCCGGCGGCCGGGACCGACCTCGCGCTCGCGGCCGAGCGGGCCACCCCGGGCTTCAGGCGGCTCGTCTTCGAGGAGCTCTTCTTCCTCCAGCTGGCGCTCGCGCGCCGCCGGCAGGGGGTGCGCGGCGAGCCGGGGATCGCGTTCGACGCCTCGCCCGCTGCGGTCGCAGCGGCGATCCGGCCGCTCCCGTTCGCGCTGACCGGCGCGCAGCGGCGCGCGCTGGCCGAGATCGCCGGCGACATGGCCCGCCCCGAGCCGATGAGCCGGCTGCTGCAGGGCGACGTGGGGAGCGGCAAGACGGCCGTCGCCTTCGCCGCGATGATGCTCGCCGTCCGCTCGGGCTGGCAGGCAGCCCTGCTCGTCCCGACCGAGATCCTCGCCGAGCAGCACGCGCGCACCTTCGGGCGCTGGCTCGAAGGGAGCGGCGTGGAGGCGGTGTTCGTGGGGGCGCAGTCACGCGGCCGCCCGCAGCGGGAGGCGCGGGCGGCGCTCGCGGACGGGCGCGCCCGGATCGCCATCGGCACCCACGCGCTGCTCGAGGAGGGCGTCGCCTTCGAGCGGCTCGGGCTCGCGGTCGTCGACGAGCAGCACCGCTTCGGCGTCGAGCAGCGCGCCTCGCTGGCGAAGAAGGGGCGGCGCCTGGACGTGCTGGTGATGACGGCGACGCCGATCCCCCGGACGCTCGCGCTCGCCTTCTACGGCGACCTCGACCAGTCCAAGATCGACGAGCTGCCGCCCGGGCGCGCGCCGGTCGCGACCCGCGTCTTCGGCGACTCCCAGCGCAAGGCGGCATACGCGCTCGCGAGGAAGGAGCTGGACGCGGGGCGGCAGGCCTACGTGGTCTACCCGCTGGTCGCGGAGTCGGAGAAGAGCGATCTCGCCGACGCGACCGAGCGGCGCCGAGGCCCTGCGCAAGGTCTTCGACGGCCACGAGGTCGGGCTCCTCCACGGCCAGCTCAAGGCGGAGGAGAAGCAGGCGGTCATGGACAGGTTCCGCGCCGGCGGCATCCGCGTCCTCGTCGCGACCACCGTCATCGAGGTCGGCGTCGACGTCCCGAACGCCACCGTCATGATCGTGGAGCACGCCGAGCGCTTCGGCCTCTCGCAGCTCCACCAGCTGCGGGGGCGGGTCGGGCGCGGCGCCGTCCAGAGCCACTGCCTCCTCCTGGCCCACTTCAAGCGGGCAGGGGACGACGCCCGCGAGCGGCTGGAGGCGATGGTCCGCACCCAGGACGGCTTCGAGATCGCCCGGGTGGACCTGAAG
>CAWJSR010000056.1:0-15909 GCA_963845515.1 uncultured delta proteobacterium | reverse complement strand
ACTCCGCGTAGATCGTCCCGGAGAGGCCGCCCGCGAGCCGGGCCGCGGGCGCGAGGGCCCCCGCCTCCCGCGCCGAGAGCCCCAGCCGCGTGACCGCCAGCCGGCCGCTCCGCCGCGCGAGATCACCCTCCCCCACGGCCTCGAGCCGATCGTCCCCCACGCTCGCCGCGAGGCGCTGGAGCTCCACGCGGTCGTGGTCGCGCATGGCGCGCAGCTCGAGCGTCACTGGCGCCTTCACGGGGGCCTCTAGAACGCCCGCGAGCCGCGCCTCGATCCAGGCCCCTCGGGCCGCCCAGAGCCCGCGGGCGTCGAGGGTGACCCCCGTCAGGTCCAGCGGCTCGCCTTCCAGCCCCTCGGCCACGACGTGCCCTCGCGAGATCGAGAGTCGCGCCACGCGCAGGGTCCAGCCAACTGCCTCCCTCGCGACCTCTCCAGCGCCGGCGGGGCGCTCGACGGCCGTCCTCCCGGGGCGCGGCGGCGCCCTGCGGGCCGGGGCGAAGGCCCGCGCCAGCGCCAGCTCACCGTCCTCACCGCGCTGCGCTGCGTCCACCTCGACGCCATCGAGCTCCAGCGTGACCCCCAGCTCGCGCTCCACGATGCCGAACGCGTGGAAGAAGACGCGCGCGCGCTCCACGCCGAGCACCGGCCGGCCGTCCGGATCGAAGACGCGCAGGCCGCGAAGCTCCACGCCGCCGCGCGCGAGCACGCCGATCCCGTCCAGCTCCAGCCGCCCCGCCACCGCCTCGTCCGCCCACCTGACGAGGGTCGCCGCCGCGAGCGGGCGCGTCACGGGGAGCGCCGCGAGGAGCGCCGCCACGGAGAGCGCGACGCCGCCAATCGCGACGCCCCAGAGGAGCGCCCAGCCAAGCCCCCGCAGCGCGCGGCGGACGGCTGCCGGAGTGGCCGGCGCGCTGGGCACTAGAACGCCTCCCCCAGGGTCAGGTGCACCGAGACGAGCGGCTCGTGGTGGACACACGGGAAGTCCGAGGTGGGCTGCGCGGCGCAGGCGTCGCTCAGGACCGTGAGCCCCGGCACGCCGGCGGCGGGCGCGAGCGGGTTGGGAAGCCGGACCGCGGCGTCGAGCCGGAGCGGCCCCACCGGCGTCCGGTAGCGCAGCCCGAGGCCTGCCGCGTACTGGAGCAGCATCGGGTCGGCCGCCGAGAGCCACGCCAGGCCGTCGGTGTCCGGCTTCGAGACGTTGCCCACGTCCAGGAAGAGGGCGAGTCCGAGCGAGCGCGAGGCGTCGACGCGGAGCTCCACGGCCCCGTCCACCAGGCCGTTCCCGCCTACAGGCACGTACTCGCCATCCTGACGCTGGAGCGGCGAGAGACGGCCGACGTAGTACCCGCGCATCGAGAGCGGCCCGCCGGCGGTGAAGCGGGCCACGATGGGCGGCGGAGACGCCTCGGCGATCGGGACGAGCGCCCCGAGCCGCGCGCGCGCCGCGAGGACCACGCGCCTCCCGAGCGGCAGGAAGGCGCGCGCCTCCGGGAGGAAGCGCAGGTACTGGTAGCCGTAGACGCCGAGCCGGAAGCCCTCCTGCACCGCGACCGCGAAGTAGCTTCCCTTGCGCGTCTCGATCGGGTCGTCGCGCAGGTCGAGCGCGAGCCGTTGCTCCAGGTAGCTGAGGATGCAGAGCCGGCCCGGGCAGCTCGCGAGCAGCGGCGCGCTCCGCACCGCCTGCGTCCCGGCGATCCCCTCGACCTCGTACGCCTCCAGCGCGTACGAGGGGACGAAGATGGCGCGCCTCCCGATGCGCGACGGGAAGCCGATGCGCCCGCGCTGCGACCAGAACGAGTAGGCCTCCTCGATGGAGCGCTCCAGCTCCAGGCGCACGGTCGTGTCGACCGGCGTCCCGAAGGTCCGCGGCTGCGTGAGCCCCACCCCGGCCAGCGCGACGAACCCCTGCTTCAGCGGGGCGAACGGCGACGGCAGGAATGCCCAGCCGACGCGTCCGTCGGTGGAGAGACGCCGGAGGTCACCGAGGAAGTTGCGGTGCGTCCAGGCGCCGGAGACGCGCCCCTCCCAGCGGTTCTGCTGGAAGGCGATGCCGGGACCGGCGCTGATGCTGCGGAACGGCGCCTCGCGCACCTCGACCTTGACCGGGATCACCCCGCGCGCCTCGTCCGTGGGACCGCGCGTGATGCGCACGCCGCCGAAGACCCCCATCTCGAAGACGCGCGCCTGGGCGGCCTCCAGCAGCGACTCGTCGAACCAGCCTCCCGGGCGCAGGGCGAGCCGCACCTTCTGGACGACCCGCTCTGGCGGCACGACGACGGCGCCCTCGACCTCGATGTCGCCGAACGCGAGGCGCGGCCCGGGCTCCACCGCGTAGGTGACCTCGGCGCGCAGCTCCTCCGGGACGACGAGCGCAGACTGCGTCACCTTCGCGTCGCCCCAGCCCGTCTCGCGCAGCGCGCGCGCGATGGCGCCGCGCGCGCGATCGTAGCGCTGCTCCCGGAACACCTGCCCGGGGGCGATGGGGAGCGTCCCGACCCGCGCCTTCGCCTCCGGCGCGGCGTCCAGGCCGGTCACCGTGACCTGGCGAACGCGCACAGGCACCCCCTCCTCGACGCGGAACGTCACCCGAGCGCGGCCGCGACCGTCGGGGGTGACCTTCGCGTCGAGGACCTTCGCGCCGTAGAAACCCCGCTCCCGGTACCAGGCCTCGATCCGGCGCCGGTCCACGCTGAGTGCGTCGCTGTCGAGGGAGTACCCCTCGCGCAGGAGGAGCCCCTCCGGCCGGTGCGTGGCGAGCCGCTCGGCGAGGTCGTCCTCGTCGAGCAGGCGCATCCCCTCGAAGCGGACCTCCGAGACGATCGGCGCGTCAGCGGTCCCGCGGGAGGTCAGGCAGCCGGCGGCGACGAGGAGGGCGAGCGGAGCGATGATGAAGGCGCGCTGCATCGAGGCCGATCCCTTCCTCCCCCTCCACCGGAAGAGAGGATGGGGAGAGGAGAATCATGCCATAGCAACGCGGGGCCACCCGATCACGCCCTCACCCCTCTTTTCCCCGCGTCCCGGGTGGAGAGGAGAGCCTCCATCGACGTCACGCCGGGGACGACAGGAGGAGCCTGATGTGTTGCCGCTCCCACGCGAGCGCGCGCTCGTAATCGGGCCAGGCCCGCTCCCGCCGGCGGAACTCCCTGCCGTGGACGACGCGCCGCCCGTTGACCTCGCGCGCGGGGACCGCCTGGTGGAGCATCTCGTGGAAGACGATGAAGGCCACGTAGAGCTCGGGGACCTCGGGCCGGTCCAGCGAGGGGTGGATCCGGATGAGCCTCGCCTCCTCCAGGTAGACGCCGGTCTTGACCGTGCGCCGCCGGTCCCCGACGCGGACCGACCCCCAGCCGATGCGCGCGTCGATCGCGCCGCCGAAGTGCTCGGCGTTGATCCGATCGAAGATCGCCTTGAGGTCGTGCGCGCGCCCGCGCGGCTGGAGGGGCACGGATCGAGGCCCCGAGATGCGATGACGGTGGCGCTTCACCCACTCGTCGATCCGCTGGCCTGCGTCGCGACGGCGCGCCGCGGTGCCACGGCCGGGCAGCGCGAAGGCTGCGAGGGCCCCGACCACCTCGTCCGGCGAGTCGAGGAACATGTGGTGGACCCGGTAGTGCACCTCAGGCCCCCGCCGGCGGAACGAGACCATCGTCGAGCGGTTGTCGTGGATCGTGAGCCGGACGTCCTCCGAGAGGAACGAGGAGAGCGCGTCGGCGAGTCGCCGGGCGCGCTCCGCCCGCTCCTCCGGGGCGAGTCGCCGCGCGTCGAACAGGTGGAGCTGGCGTTCCGCGGTCGAGGTCACGACGCCCGAATCCTGTGGCCCGGGACGTCCGAGGTCAAGGCGCCGCCTCCTCTGCCGCGAGCAGCCGCTCGATCCGGAGCCGCTCGATGCGCAGGGCGATCACCCGCTCCTGGCTGTAGGTCACCGCTCCAGGCGCCGACCCCTTGGGCTTCCGGACGAACCTGGCGCGAGTCCACGCGACGTCACAGGACGGCTCGCCGCGCGCGTCGCTGAAGTGCGCGGCGAGGTGGGCCCCGTCGAGGAGCGTCTCCTGGTCGGGTGCCTGCCCACGCGCGACCCGGATCACGACGTGGGCACCGGTGATCCCGCGGGCGTGGAGCCAGGCGTCGTTGCCGCGCGCTATCCGCAAGGTGAGCGCGTCGTTCTGCGCGGCGCCCCTGCCGACGAGGATCTGGACGCCTGCCAGGGAGTGGAAGGTCCGGTACGGGGGCGGAGGCTCCTCGCGCCGGCGGCGCGCGCCCGCGGCGGGCTGCGCCTTCGGTCCCGCCGAGAGCGCGCGGGCCTCCCGCTCCAGCCTGGCCAGGGACTCGAGCGGAGCAGCGTCGACGGCGTCGAGGAGCGCCCGCAGCGCCACCTCGCGCGCCCGCATCTCGGCGGCCCGCGCCTCGACCCTGGCGGCGCTCTCCACGATCCGGCGGTAGTGCCGGTAGTGGCGCTCCATGTTCTGCTGTGGTGACAGCGCCGGATCGAGCGCGACCGTCACCTGGCGGGCGCCGGCGTCGGTCCACTCGGTGAGCGTCACCTCCCGCTGACCGCGCCTGAGGAGTCGGAGGTTCTGCTTGAGGAGATCTGCCGCGCGGCGGTCGGCCTCGGCGGCCGGCACGCGCGCAGCCTCCTCGGCGAGCCGCTCCAGCGCGCGGCGTGCCCGCGCGAGCCCGGCGCGCAGCGGCTCGCGCAGGCGCCGGCGCCCATCGGAGAGGAGCCGCGCCGCCTCGCGCTCGGCGTAGCGCTGCTCGACCGCAGCCGAGAGCGGGAAGCGACCCTTCGCGCCGGCTCCTGACGGCGAGGTCGCCTCGTCCGGTGCGTCGGCCTCGTGCCGTGCGGCAGCCTCCGTCGCCGCGAGCGGCGGCGGCGCCGGGGCGACCCAGGGCGTGCCGGGGACGAGCTGCCGGCGCTGCGAGAGGTTCCGCCCTGCGGCGGCGCGGATGACGCCGTCGCCCCCCAGCAGGAACAGGTTGCCGTGCCGCCCCGTCAGCTCGGCGACCAGGCGAAGCGGTCCCTCGCTCTTCGAGAGGTCGAGCGCCACGACCCGGTCGCCGGCGAGGAGCGTGAGCGCGGAGAGGCGGGAACCCTCGAGCGCCCGCCGCAGCACCGCCTGCGCGCCGAACGGGTGCTCGGGCTGGGGCGGCCGGCGCGACGCGACGTGGAGGCGCGTGACGTCCGGCTCCGCGGAGACGAGGAGGAGCACGCTGCCTGCGGAGCCGTGGAGCTCCAGCGTGAGCGCGCGCTCGGCGTGCAGCCGGACGGCGTCGATCCGAAGTCCTACGAGCGGCTGCAGCTCGCGAACCAGCGCCTCGATCTCACGCGCTCCGAGCGACATCCTCCCACCTCGACCCTCTCACCGACCGTGACCGGGGAGGGGAGCGCGCCCGGCGGCGCTTCGGCGCCGCGCTTCGCGCCCGGGCGCGCTGCGCGCCTCCAGAAAAAGCTGCGGCCGCCCGAAGGCGGCCGCGGCGCTACGCGGAGAAGATTCCTGCCGCGTCTACTTCTTGGCCTTCTTGGTCGTCTTCTTGGCGGGCTTCTTGGCGACGGTCTTCTTGGCGACCTTCTTCTTGGCAGGCATCAGAGCTTCCCTCCTCGGTGGCCCATTCTCATCCGAGATGGACGGTAGAACGGACAATGTGAAGAGAAATTACTTGCGCCGATCGATCCCGTCAAGGAAGGCACGCGCCTTTTTCGCGTGGCTCACCGTCGCACGTCCCTTTCGGATCCCATCGTCGATCCTCCGGCTCGCGCCGCGGGACGGCCGTCCGAGCCGCTCCGCGGCGCGTTCGTCCACCCGCGGTGATGCCACTTTCGGCGACTCCACTCCCCGTCAACGCGCTCCATCGCCTTGACAGCGTGTGATTTCCGCGCGCTCAATGTCGCACCCTCATGCTCACGAACCGGATCCTCTCCTTCACGAACGTCGGCGCCGAGTGGGTGCTCTGGCTCCTCATCGCGCTCTCCGTCGCCTCGTTCGCCGTCATGGTCGAGCGAGCGCTCTTCTTCGCCGCAAGGCGCCGGCTCGACGTCGACGCGCTCGTCCCGGTGCTCCTCGCGGGCGACTTCGCGAAGGCGCGCGACGCGGTGGGCACGCGGCCCGGCGTCGAGGCCGACGTCGTCCGCGCAGCCGCCGAGCACGCCGGCCTCGGGGCCGAGGCCCTGGCCGAGGTCGTCAGCGGGACGGTCGCCCGCTCGCGGATCGAGTACGAGCGCCGGCTCGCGTTCCTCGGCACCCTGGGGAACAACGCCCCGTTCGTCGGGCTCTTCGGCACCGTGCTCGGGATCATCCGTGCCTTCGCCGATCTGGCCGGGAACCCGAACGCCGCCGGCTCCGGGACGGTGATGACCGGGATCGCCGACGCGCTCGTCGCCACCGCCGTCGGGCTCTTCGTGGCGCTCCCGGCGGTGGTCGCCTACAACTACTTCCAGCGCGCGCTCCGCCGCGCGACGCAGCGCGCCCAGGCGCTCGGGCACGCCGCCATCGCTCGCATGAAGGCGAGCTGAGGCCCCGCATGGCCGGCACCCTCGACAGCGACGACGACGACATGATCGTCGGCATCAACGTCACGCCGCTGGTGGACGTCGTCCTCGTGCTGCTCATCATCTTCATGGTGACGGCGACGTACATCGTGCGGGCCGCCATCGAGGTGGACCTGCCGCGCGCGGCGCACGGCGGCGAGACGACGGGCGCGCTGCTCTCGGTCGATCGTCACGCGCGAGGGGGACCTCTACCTCGACGGCGTGAAGCGCTCCGAGGCGGAGCTGGTCGAGCGCGCCCGCGCGGCCGCCGCGGCCAACCCCGACGCGCGCGCGATCATCTCCGCCGACAGGGGGGCGCTGCACGGCGCCGTGGTCCGCGTCATCGACGTCGTGAAGGGAGCAGGGATCTCCCGCTTCGCGATCAACATCGAGAAGGAGCGTTGAGTGCCGGCCTCGAGGCGCGCCCCGCTGGCCGCGGGCACCGTCGCCTCGCTGGCGCTCCACGGCGTCATCCTGGCGCTGCTCTGGAGCGCGCCGCCGCCCAGGCGGTACGAGACCGTCCGGATCGACGTGGTCGAGAGCGCGCCGCGGCCGCCTGACCCGCCGGCGCCGGTCGAGGCCCCACCCCGGCCCAGGCTCGCGGAGCCCAGGGTCGCCAAGGCGCTGCCGCGTGACGCACCCGAGGCGAAGGCCCCGGCCCCGGAGACGCCGCCCCCTCCCAACGAGCCGCCGCCACCCGGCGCCCCGCCGCCGCAGCGGGCCCCTGTGAAGGTGGGCATCTCCATGTCCTCCACCACCGCCTCGGGCGGCTTCGCCGCCCCGGTCGGCAACACGCTCTACGGGCAGCTCCCGAGGGAGGCGCCGAAGCCGGAGGAGGTGAGGCCGTACGCCGCGGAGAGGTACGTCCCGCCGACGCAGGTGACGGTGCTCCCCAGGCCGGTCTCCATCGAGATCCCGCAGGGCGAGTACCCGCCGGCCGCGCTCGCGCAGGGGCTGGAGGCCGCGGTGGTGCTCCGGCTCCTGGTGGACGAGACGGGCAGGGTCACGGAGGCGACCGCGGTCGACGATCCCGGCAACGGCTTCGCGGAGGCGGCCGTCCGGATCGCGAAGCGCTACTTCAAGTTCGAGCCCGCCCGCAGGGGCGACGAGCGCGTCGCGACCTGGCTGCGCTTCACGGTCCGGTTCGAGGCGCCGTAGCCCCTCGCGCCAGCTCGAGGGGGGGGCCGAGACCGCGCGCCAATCAGAGCAGCGCCGCGCCCATCAGCCCGGCGTCGTCACCCAGCTCGGCCGGGACGAGCTCGACACCGGCGCGCGCGGCGCGCGCGGTCTTGTCGACGACCTGCGCGCGGACGATCCGGGCGAGGTTCGGGCAGCCGAGCAGCACGCCGCCGCCGAGCACCACGCGGGAGGGGTTGAGGAGCGTCGTCGCGTTGGCGATCGCGCGGCCGAGCAGCTCCCCCAGCTCGCCCCACAGCTCGCGCGCGTAGAGGTCACCCTCTTCGTAGGCGGCCTCGACCGCCGCGGCGGAGACGTTCGCCTCGCTCCCCGCGATCGCCTTCACGCGATCCGCGAGCCCGGCGCTCACGTCCTCGCGCACCCGCGCCGCGACGTGGACTCCTCCGGTGTACGCCTCGAGGCAGCCCCACTCGCCGCACCCGCAGATGCGCTCCTTCTGGCCGGGCCGCGGCGGGCGCACCTTCACGTGCCCGAGCTCGCCCGCCACGCCGTAGGCCCCCTCGTGCAGGCGGCCGCCGAGGATGAGCCCGCAGCCGACGCCGGAGCCGACGAAGACCACCAGCGCGTCGGTCGCGCCCCTGGCGGCACCCCATGCGTGCTCGCCCACCGCAGCCGCGGAGAGATCGTTCGCCACGCGGACCGGCTGCCCGAGCGCGCCCGCGAGGAGACCGCCGAAGGAGACGTTGCGCCAGCCGAGGTTCGGGGCGTTCACGACGATGCCGGTCATGCCGAGGCACTGACCTGCCACGCCGACCCCGGCCGTCCCCAGCGAGGCCGGCTCGACGCCCGCGTCGGCTGCCGCGCCGCGCGCCAGCGCCGCGAGGACGCGGACCACCGCCTCCGGGGCCCGCTCGACCAGCAGCTCCTTGCGGACCGCCACGATCTCGCCTGCCTCGACGTCCACGACGGCGGCGCGCGCGTTGCTGCCTCCGAGATCGACGCCGAGGGCGAGGCGGGCCATCAGGCCCCCAGCTCGCGCTTCAGCTCGTCGACCTTCGAGCGGACGAGCTGCTCGATCTCGACGAGCCGCTCCTGCGTCGTGGCCTCGAAGCGGAGGACCAGGATCGGCTGGGTGTTGGAGGCGCGGACCAGCCCCCATCCGTCGGGGAAGACGACGCGGACGCCGTCCACGGTCACCGCCTCGTACCGCGCCGCGAAGAACTCCTGCGCCCGCCTGACCAGCTCGAACTTCTTGTCCTCGGGGCAGTCGACCCGCAGCTCCGGGGTGCTGAAGGTCTTCGGCACGTCGGCGAGCAGCGTCGACATCTTCGCGTCGGTCCGGGAGAGGAGCTCCAGGAGCCGCCCCGACGAGTAGATGCCGTCGTCGAAGCCGAACCAGCGGTGGCCGAAGAAGATGTGGCCGCTCATCTCGCCGGCCAGCAGCGCCTGCTCCTCCTTCATCTTCGCCTTGATGAGGCTGTGGCCGGCCTTCCACATGATGCCGCGGCCGCCCTTCGCCTCGATGTCGTCGTAGAGCGTGAAGGAGCACTTCACCTCGCCGACGATCGCGGCGCCCGGGACCTCGGCGAGCAGGGCGCGCGAGAAGAGGATCATGATCTGGTCGCCCCAGAGCACGTTCCCCAGCTCGTCCACCGCCCCGACCCGGTCTGCGTCGCCGTCGTAGGCGATGCCGATGTCGGCCTTCACCTCGCGCACCTTCGCCTTCAGGTGCTCGAGGTTCTTCTCGACCGTCGGGTCGGCGTGGTGGTTCGGGAAGCGGCCGTCCATCTCGATGAAGAGCGGCACGACGTCGACCCCGAGCGACTGGAAGAGCGGGACGGCGACGACCCCGCCGGTCCCGTTGCCGGCGTCGACGACGACCTTGAGCCTCCGCGTCCCGAACGCCAGGTTCCCCCTGACGTGGGCGAGGTAGGGCGTGACGATGTCGTGGCTCCGGAGGCTCCCCTCTCCGGACGCGAACTGGCCCTGCTCGATGACACGGCGCAGCTCCTGGATCTCCTCTCCGTGGAACGTGCTCTTGCCGAGCCCGAGCTTCAGCCCGTTGTACTCCGGCGGGTTGTGCGAGCCGGTGATCTGGCAGGAGCCGTCGACGCCGGGGAGCGTGTAGGCCGCGAAGTAGACGAGCGGCGTCGGCACCACGCCCAGGTCGATCACGTCGCAGCCGGTGGACCGGAGCGCGGCCACGAGCCGCCGGTTGAAGCGCTCGCCCGACTCGCGGCAGTCGCGCCCGACGACGACGTTCTTGCCGCCGGCGGCGCGGACCTTCGTCCCCAGCGCCTTGCCGATGAGCGAGACCGCCTCCTCGGTCAGGTCCTGGTCCACGAGCCCGCGGATGTCGTACTCGCGGAAGAGGGTCGGTGAGAGCTTTGCCATGTCCGGTGTTCTCCTGCGGCGCACCCCGTGGGGCACTGATCTAGAGCACGTCCTCGCGGCCGCGGCGGGTCAGCTCCTCCACCGCGCGCCGAACGTCCTGGGCCCGCTCGCGCGCCACCACCAGGATGGCGTCGCCAGCGTCCACGGCCACCACGTCGTCGAGCCCCACCACCACCAGCGGCCTCCCGCGGCCGCCCAGCACGACGTTGTTCCGGCCGTCCACGACGAGCCCGTCGCCCTCGACCACGTTCCCGAGCAGGTCCTGCTCCCGGACCTCCGCCAGCGCGGCGAAGCTGCCGACGTCGCTCCAGCCGAAGTCGGCGGGGACCACGGCGATCCGGTGGCTCTTCTCCATGACGCCGTAGTCGATCGAGATGGAGGGGCACTCCGGGAAGACGCGGGCGAGCACCTTCTTGTAGGAGGGCGTCCCGAGCGCGCGGCCGATCGCCTCGAGCTGCTCGCCGAGGACAGGCATGGCCTTCCGGATCTCCTCGAGGATGACGTCGGCGCGAAAGACGAAGATGCCCGAGTTCCAGAGGTAGTCGCCGTCGGCGAGGTACCGCGCGGCGGTGACGAGGTCCGGCTTCTCGACGAACCGCTCGACGCGGTGGGCCTGCGAGCGTCCCTTCCCCTTTGGGCCCGGCAGGCGGGCGCCGATCTTCAGGTAGCCGTAGCCGGTCTCGGGGCGGCTCGGCCGGATCCCGATCGTCGCGATGAGCCCATCGGCCGCGACCTTCGCGGCGGCCGCGATGGTCTCGCGGAAGGACTCCGGGCGCGAGACGTGGTGGTCGGCCGGCAGCATCGCGATGATCCCCTTGGGGTCGCGGGCCGCGACGTGGAGGGCGGCGAGGCCGACGCACGGCGCGGTGTTCCGGGCGCACGGCTCGACGATGAAGTGGTCCTCGGCGCAGCTCCGGGAGGAGCTTGCGCGCCGCCTTCGCGTGGGCGGGTCCGCAGACGACGAAGGTCTGCGCTCGCCTTGGCGAGCGGCGGCAGCCGGTGAACGGTGGCGGCGATGAGCGGCTCGTCGCCGGCGAGGGCGAGGAACTGCTTCGGGCGGTCCTTGCGGGACAGCGGCCAGAAGCGTGTGCCGGAGCCGCCGGCCATGACGACGGGATAGATCTTCACAGCGTCCTCCAGACGTTGAGCAGCTCGTGCAGCACCCGGGCGGTGGCGCCCCAGATCAGGTGCGCGCCGGCGCGGTAGGTGTGGGTGTCCAGGAACATCCCGTAAGCCTCGATCCGGGTGACGCCGTACGCCGCCTCGTCGAGGAGCGCGGCGAGCGGCACGTGGAGGATCTCCTCCACCTCCCCCGGAGCGGCAGTGTAGGGGTACGGATATGGCACGGTCGCGACCCAGGGCGTCAAGCGGAACGGCGTGGTCAGGACGATCACCTCGGTGAGCCGCCCGAGGACCGTCGCCCGGTCCCGGTCGAGCCCCACCTCCTCTTGAGCCTCGCGCAGCGCCCCCTCCAGGCTCCCCTCGCCCGGGTCGAGCGCGCCGCCGGGGAACGCGATCTGGCCGGCGTGCCGGCGCATCGTGGACGGGCGCAGCGTGAGGAGGACGTGCGGCTGCCCTTCCTTCTCGTAGAGCGGCACCAGGACCGACGAGTGGCGGAAGCCCCCGGCAGGGACGTGCGCCGGCGGGACGGCGGCGGTCGGATCCGGCCCGAGGGGGCGCGCGGCCAGCGCCGCCTTCAGCCGGTCGAAGGTCATCGCCGCTGCGCGGTCGCCTGCGGCTCGGACCGCCCCTGGTCCGCAGGGAGCACTCCGCGCCAGATGAGGACGGCGAGGACGACGCCGGCCGCGATCCGCCACGCCACGAAGACGTAGGTGGACCGGGTGCGGAGCCAGCCGAGGAGCCAGCCGATGACGAGGTAGCCGAAGATGGCCGACACGATCGTCCCCACGATGGTCGCGCTCGCCCAGGACGGGTTCTGCCTGATGACCGGCAGGGCCTTCCAGAGCTTGTACGCGCCGGCCGCGAGGATGATCGGCACCGAGAGGAGGAAGCTGAAGCGGGCCGCGGCCTCGCGCGTGAAGCCGAGCGCCATGCCGGCGGTGAGCGTCGTGCCGGAGCGGGAGCTCCCCGGGACGAGCGCGATGGCCTGCGCGACGCCGATGAGCACGGCGTCGACCACGCCGACCTGCTCCATCGTCCGCGCGTGGCGCGCCCAGGCCTCGGCGCCGAGGAGGACGAGGCCGAGGATGACGAGCGAGCCGGCGATGACCCAGTTCCCCAGCGCCTCGATCCGGTGCTCGAGGAGCTTCCCCGCGACGGCGGCGGGGATGGTGCCGAGGACGATGAGCCACGCGAGGCGGGACTCCCGGGTCTCGAGCGGGCGCAGGTGGACCAGGGAGAGGACGCCGGCGCGCGCGAGCCGCCAGATCTCGTCGCGGAAGTAGGCGATCACCGCGAGCGTGGTCCCCGACTGGATGATGGTCGCGAACGCGCGGAAGCGGCTGTCGGCGAGGTCGTGGCCGAGCAGCTCGCCGAAGACGAGCAGGTGGGCCGTGGAGGAGACCGGCAGGAACTCGGTGGCGGCCTGCACGAGGCCGAGGAGGAAGGCGGCGGAGAGGCTCATCGCGGGCCGCACGGTACAGCACAGGCGGTCGCCGTTGAAGGGGCAGCGCCACCCGGCCCGACGCTCGGGGACTCGACCGCCAGCGGCTTCCACCAGACGCTGACGCGCCTCTGAGCGGCTCCCTGCGTTGTCACTCTGCTGGCCGTCACTCTGCTGGCCGACGCTCCCCCTCGACAAAAGCTCGGACCTGTGCCGCGACGCGCAGGCCCAGCGCCTTCATTGCCTCTATTGCCTCGCCCGCTCGTGCCACATCACTCTCCGTCGCAAGGGCCATGTAGCCCGCCGCTCCGCTCTGCCAAAGCGCCCATTTCCGGACATACAAGAGAGCCTGGGGCAGAGGCACTGCTGTCGCAGCGTCCTGGTAAGGACTCTGCAGCCCGCTCATGAACGAAAGACGCTTCACCGTGTATTCGAAGATCGGCTGCGGTAGCTTCGCAACCTCGTGTGCGACCCAGACGAAGGGGGGCAAGTCTTCCGGCGTCACGTCCTGTTCGCATCGGCGCCCGCTCGGATTGACATAGATGACGCGGGGCGGCGCAGGCACCTCGCTGCCGCGCAGCACCAAGAGGAGTGCGCTTCTCATCAGGAGCTTGGCCACCTCATTGGAAACAACTTCGGCGGACCGAACAGACGGCGGGCTTCCGGAGGACGTCAGGAACGCACACAAGATCTGCACGTAGGGGCAGAACGAGGCATGTGGCAGCGGTGACTCGGCGTCCAGATCCCGGAAGGCGACATCCCCCATTAGCGAGTAGTCGCACCCACGTCCGAGAGCCTTGTGGAAGAGTCCCGAGTCGATATCCGAGAAGAGCCTGAGAATACGCGCGCTCGCTGTGACTGGATTCGCGCTGACGATCGACGTCTCGTACTCGTACACGCGCCCCGCCTGGCGGTCCCCACCGCCAGCCAGCCTCAACAGGGACACAAACGCTTCCAGTGCTGCGCCGAAGTCGCCAGCCTCTCGCGCGGCAACCTCGGCAAGGTGTCCCAGTGCGATTCCGTTGGGGGGCTGGCCCAGTTCCCTGCCTCTCTCCTCGCGGTCGTACGCCTCAATTATTCGGCTGAGCCAATCCGCGGAAGAGACGAGCCCAGGTTGCGGTTTGCCCTCCGCGTTGTGTGACGGAAGCACGGCCTGCGGCGCGGTCCGCTGGATGAGGGCGTGCAGTTCGTCCCGGTACCTCCGCACCTCCCCGAATGTGAGGCCTTTCGACTGACTTGTTCGGGAGTCATAGAGGTCGTGGTGCTCCAGGCAAAGCCACGCCAGATTCTCAGGCTCATCGTTTGTTGGATCCTGATCGAGGTGCGCTATCTGCCCGGACTTGGGTGTCGTTACGCCTTCGAGGAAGAAACACACGCAGCACCGCCGGCGACTCGCATAGAGCAGGTGCGCCTGAACGTCCTCGGGGATCTTTCGTCGCGAGGTCACCCGACGGCTACCCTGCGGTTCAACTCCAGCAACCTCGCCAGTGTTTCGCCCTCGTCCCGCCAGGTTCCCTTTGGGAACCCGTAGCAGGCCGTGACGGCGTCGTTCAATGCGACCCAGGCGCGGCCCAGTGCCCCGTCCTCGCCAGCTTCGAGCTGGTTGTGGATCTCTGGTGAGCCCCAGCTCTCGCTCCCGGCAGGCCTCGCTGCGAACCCGCTCGAAAGTCTCGGCCGCGTCGCTCACCCGCTCGGCTGCGGGGGTCTGCGGGACCTTCCGGGGGTCGTAGCTTCCGTCCTTCTGCAGCGGGAACGGGAAGGTCTCGAAGATGGTGGTGTTCGTGTAGCGAAGGTCGCCCTTCAAGGTCGACCCGCGGGCACGGGCCCACTTCGAGTGGATAGCTGACTGCAGCACGCCGAAGTGAAACGGCTTGCTGAGTGCGACGACCATCAACTGGTGGTCGAAGCAGATACTGGCTGACTGGCGCGAGATGACCAGGTTGGGTCCGACGCAAGGGATGACAAGCACGCGCTTCGCCCCGTCGATCGCGGCCCGAAGGTTCGGCGCCACCTCGGCAAAACGCCACCAATTCGTGGCACGAGCCTCCCGCCGATTGTTCTTCCGAATCGGGTAGACGTGCTTGCGGACGTGCCGCATGGCGCCGGCGTAGATCTCAGCCTCATCCCTCTCCATCGAGCCGAAGTCGATGATCCACCGCGTGGGCTTCTGATCGATCTCCCGGTTGACGTCCCGCCCGATGAGGAACGGCTTGATCACCGCCTCGGACTTCGGATCTTGCCCGAGAAGCTCTGTGCGCTGCTCGTCCGACAGGAAGAACTCCCTGTTGCCAGGGGTTACGCCCATGAAGCAGAGCCCCCCGTTTGCCGGAATCTGCCGCACAGCGGTCACGTCGGTGATCCAGGTGAGCGCAGGCGAGATCGACGCGACCTCTTCGCCGTCCAGCGTCCGCAGCCCCTCCCACGGAGCCATCACCCAGTTGACGATGGCCACGTGGACGGCGGCCTCGCCCGGCCACGGGTAGCTCTTCCAGGCGTCGATGATGGTCGCGCCCCTCGCGACGATCTTGTCCAGGCTCGCCTCACGGCTCTCGTTCTGGGCGATCGAATTGGTCGCGACGAAGCCGGCGCGCTCCCCGGGACGCAGGGTATCCAGCGCGATGGTGAACCAGTAGGTCACGAAGTCGGCGGCGCGGTTGTCGGGGTACCGCTCGAACAGCTGCTCGACGTAGTCGTCGCCCAACTCCCGCCGCAGCTTCCTCACGCCCAGGTAGGGCGGGTTGCCGACGATCGCCAGCTCTCCCTCCGGCCGCGGCCAGGCCGTGAGGAGGGCGTCGCCCTGGCGGATCGTCTCGCTCAGGTTCTTGAGCGGAAGCGTAGGCTCATCGAGCCCGAGCTCCCGGGTCGCGAGGTGCTCGCCGATCCAGAGGACGACTCGGGCGAGGAACGCGGCGAAGCCGTTGAGCTCGATCCCGTGAAGCTGCCGCAAGCTGAACCACGGCCCGGGCGGCGGAGGCTTGAGGTCAGCCCTTCGCTTGGCGACCTTGAGCTGCAGCTCGCTCCACTTATGGGCGAGCCCGGCCTCGATCCGCTTCATCTCGCGGTAGACGACGTACAGGAAGTCGCCGCAGCCGCACGCCGGGTCTAGAACGTGGAAGCCCTTTAGCTGCTCGATGAGCGCCTCGGCCTCCTTCGGGTAGCGCAGGTTGGCGATCCGCTCCCGCCAGGGCTCGATGATGGTCGGCCCGACGACGCGCTCAATGTCGGCCTCGCGGGTGTAGTGCGCGCCCAGCTCGTGCCGCTCCACCGGGCTCAGGGCCTGCTCGAAGATCGT
>CAWJSR010000055.1:0-211533 GCA_963845515.1 uncultured delta proteobacterium | reverse complement strand
ATGCGCCGACGCAAGGTGTGCCGGGTGCGCAGAGCACCAACGAGGATGTGGCGCGGGTGTTCAGCGTGGCGAACGGCAACGCCATTACCGTGGCGGATGTCGATAATGCATCGGTGACCACGGTGGTGACAGTAACCAACGGTACGCTGATCGCCGTGGCCACGGCGGGTGTCGCCATCACCAATAACGGCACGGGCAGCGTCACCCTGGTGGGTTCGCCGGCCAACATTACGGCGGCCCTAAATGGTCTGGCCTACGCTCCGACGGCGGACTACAACGGTGGCGCGACGCTGACGGTGGCGACCAACGACGGTGTGGCTCCGGTGGTGAGCAACACGGTGGCGATCACGGTTACCCCGGTGGTGGACATTGCCGCCAATGTGGTGACGACCAACGAAGACACGGCGGTGACGATCAACGTCAATGCCAACGACACCTTTGAAAACGTGGGTCACCAGATCACGGCGGTCAATGGGCTGGCGATCGTCGATGGTGGCGCGGCGGTGGCGGTGACCAACGGCGCGGTGGCGCTGGTCGGAGGCAATCTCGTGTTCACGCCGCCGGCCGATTTTAGCGGCGCGGTGCCGGCCTTCACCTATACGGTGACCAGCGGCGGCGTTACCGAGACAGCCAACGTCAATGTGACGGTGACCGCGGTGGCGGATGTGCCCACCGTCTACGCGCATGTGGCCAGCAACGGCATGATTACCTCCACCAACAACCTGTTCTCAGCCAACTTTAATAGTGGTGGTACGACTGGTTGGACGGCAAATGCCCTTTTCGGCAATTCGTTTGCCGAAATCCCCGGTGGCAATGGCAAGACGCAAACCGAAACAACGCTGTTCAATAATGTTGCATGGAATGGCCAGACAGGTAGCAACGCAACCGAGCAAACCAACTTTGCCAACCGTTGGACGACCCGGACGAATGCAGGCGAGTCCGCGGATGGCTCGACTTTCGCGGCATATAACCAGGGTGGCGCATCCGGGTCCGACGATGCGCAAGGTTTTCTGCAATATACCGGCGCCGCACTTACCGGCGCCGAAAAAGCATCGACCAGCTATGTCATTTCCGCGCAACTCTATGCGGACGCGGGTTCCGCACAAGCGAATGGCGTTGGCTTCGTGTTCGGTTACGTTGACGACAATAACTACTTCCTGGCCCGCTGGGAAAATCCGAGCCCAGACTACGCGCCAGGGGGCAGCCAGTTCAACGGCTACCCGGGTCAGTACCAGGAGCTATCACTGGTGCAAGTTGTCGGTGGTGTTCCGATCGATTTGGCAAGAGCTGCTTTTGCCGGTGACGACTGGTTCAACCTGAACATTGCGGTGAGCAATACGGGCATTGCGGTAACGGCAACGGATATCACGTCTAGCGCAACGACTAGTCTGAACTATGGTTATGGAACCGTGACGGGCGGCGCAACAACCGCGCCCGCGCTGAACAACGTCGGGTTTTATAGCTTCGATAACGACTCGGTGGTCCGCTTTGACAACCTGACAATCAATAGTGGTGTTTATAGCTATACCCTGAATACCGAGGCCTATCTCAACGACACCGATGGCAGTGAGTCGCTTTCGGTGATAACGCTGACGGGCATTCCATCTGGCGTAACGCTGATGGACGGTGCTACGCCGATCACTGTTACAGGCGGTACCGCCACGGTTCAGGTCGGCCATGTTATTGCCATGACCTCGGGGGTTGCGCTGACGGATGGCCAGGTGAACGGAATCACGGCCAGCGTAACCGCGACGGAAGCGGTAGGTGGGAGCAGCGCGAGCGATTCGGACAGCACCAAGCTCGACCATGTCGCGGGTACCGCCAGTGACGATTGGTTGGCGGGAACAAATGGCGTTGATACGCTGATCGGCGGCGCCGGCAACGACGTCCTGATTGGCGGTGCCGGCGACGATAGTCTTGATGGTGGTCTCGGTTCGGATGTCATGCGGTGGAGACTGGGAGAAGCCGGTACGGATACGGTGCAGGGTTTTGGTTTGACAGCCGGTACCGATGTGCTCGATCTGCGTGATCTGCTGGTTAACGAAGCGCATGGCAACACCAATGCCGGCAATTTGGCCAATTACTTGCACTTCACCACCGATGGCACGAATACCACCGTTAGCGTCAATGCCGATGCGGCTGGCGCGGTGGAGCAGACCATCTTGCTACAGGGCGTCAATCTGGTTGGTTCGTTTACGACCGATCAGCAGGTGATTCAGGATCTGCTTACCAAGGGCAAGCTGATCACTGACTGAGAAAGTCGGTCAGCGAGGCCCGTGTCGGTGGGCCTCGCTTACTTATGCGATGTCCGTGATCGCCGGCCCGGTGGCGCCGTCGAAGTCGACGCTTGCCAGCGCCCGCAATTCGGCGTCGCTGACCACGCCTTCGGCGATCACCATCAGGCCGATGCCGTGGGCGATGCCGGCCAGCCCTTTCAGGAATGCCTGGTTGCCGGCGTTGGCTTCGAGGTGGCGAATGAAGCTGGCGTCGACTTTCAGGTAGTCGATGCCGAGATCGTGCAACAGACCGATCTGGCTGAATTGGCGGCCGAAGTGCTCGATGCCGATGCGGCAGCCGGTACCCTTGAGTTCACCGACCATCCTGCGGAAGGCGTCGAAGTGGTGGAGAGCGCCATTTTCTGCCACTTCCAGCCACAGGCGGCCGGCGGCACGGGGCCGCTGCTGCAGGCAGCCGAGCAACTGCCGGCGGAATCCCTCGTCCTCGATCGAGCTGGCCGAGATGTTGATGGCCAGATCGGGCATGGCGGTCTCGGCATCGAGTTGCTCCAGGCCGAGCGAGATGGCGGCCAGGTCGAGTTGCGGCGTCAATTTCAGCCGCTCGGCCATGGGCAGGAAGCGGCCGGCGGGCAGCCACTCGCCGTGCTCGTCCAGCATCAGGCGCAGCGGGCATTCCCGGTGGATGCCACGGCCCGCGAGGTCCGCCACCGGGAAGGAGATCAGTCGTACCCAGCGCTGCTCCAGGGCGCGGCGGATCAGTTGTGACCATTCGTCGGCGGTCTTGGGTACTTCCTCGTCGGCGACGAATTGGGCTTCGTTGAGGGCGTTGGCGCCTTCGGCCTCGGCGGCGGCCAGCGCCGCGTCGATCTGTGCCAGTACCGTGCCTGCTTCCATGCCACGCGGGTAGCTGCCGAGGCCGAACGAAGCCGTCGGACCGGTGCCGACGAACGACTCGCATTCGTTGATCAGCGTCTGTCGCAGGGCTTCCGTGACGTGCCGCGGCTCTTTCAGGCCGGGCAGCAGCAATGCATAGTCGGCGCCGTTCAGTCGGGCACCCAGACCCTCCGGGTACTTCGTCGCCACTTGGCCAATGATTGCGCCGATACGCTTCAAGAGATCGTCCGTGGCGTTGCGGCCGAGTCGGTGGTTGATGTCGGTGAGGTTGGCGACGCGGATCAGCAAGAGGCTGCCGCCTTGCGCCTCCTCGTCGGTGAGGTTCGCGCGCAGGCGGGCCAGGAAGTTGTCGCGATTGGCAAGGCCGGTTAGTGGGTCGCAGTTCGCTTCGCGGCGCACGGTTTCCAGGCGTGCCGCTTCCTCCTCGAACATGGCCTTGAGGCGACCCACGGTCGTGTTCATGGCGGCGGCCAGTTGGCGCAGCTCCGGCACCCTGGGTTCGGCGATGGTGATGAAGCGTCGCTGGGTGATCGCCTGGGCCTGATCGATCACCGCCCCGAGCGGCTTGCGCAGCCGGCGCAGCACCATGCGAGCCGAGAAAACCGCCGACCAGGCCGGCGGCGGCCAGCGCGCCGACCATTTCCCAGAGGCTCTTCCACAACGCACGGTAGGCAAAGCGGCTATGGCTGACCAGCTCGATGGCGCCGAACTGCTGCCAGCCCTTGCTGATCTGTGCCCGGCCGGGCGCGGCGGTGATCGGCAAATTGCGGGCGAACCAGGTCGGTACATCGAATTCCCCGGCCGGGGCGAGGCGCTCGACCATGGTCTTGCCGAACGGGTCGGTGACGCGGATCAGTTCGTAGTGGCCGCTGTCGAACAAGGCCGAAACCGTCAGCTCCACGGTGACTTCGTCGGGGTTTTGCTGGCTGAGCGAAAGGGCCAGCGCGGCGGCGTTGTCGGAGTTCTTGATGCTCAACTGTTCCGAGAGATAGGCGCGGGCGCTCAGGGTCGAGGCAAGCAGGCTGCCGAGCAACGCCAGCAGGGTGCTGACGACGATGGCGAGCCAAAGTTGGCGGTACATGGACATGATGATTCCCCTCGATACAAGTTCAATGGGCCGCGCTGCTCAGTCGAAGCCTTCCTTGCGCGCCCGCTGCAAGAGATCCTGCCAGCGCGACAGCCGGCCGATGCCGCCCGCGCTCTGCGGTTCGCCGCCAGCGGCGCCTTGCCAGATACCCTGGCTGTTGAAACTGAAAACGGGTAACAGATCCGGACGCCGCGCCGCCGGCCGGATCTCGGTGATCAGATTGTCGAGTACCAGTGGCTCGGCATCCGGCGTGGCGTACCATGCCAGCACCATGTGCGCCTGCTGCACGGTGCTGGATGTGCCGCCGATGCGGGCCTTGACGTAGACCAGCCGCAATTGTTCGTTGGGTATGCCCGAATTGAGCAGCGTGAAATACTTGGCGATGGTGAAGTCCTCGCAGTCGCCCTTGCCCTTGGCCAAGGTTTCCATGGGCGTTGCCCAGTAGTCGCTTTGTCCCCAGATCTGCTGGTCATCGCCGAACTGGATGCGGCGGTTGAAGAATTCGTTGACCCGGCGCAGCCTGTTTTCCGCGCCATCGAGGTTCGCGGTGGTTTCGAGCAATTGTTGCCACTCGGCCAGCAGGGCGGTTTGGCCGCCCAGGCGCTGGAGCGTGGCGAGCAATCGATCGATGTCGAGGGCGGTGGCTGCGGCAACGCCGAAGATGAGCGTCAGAAAAGCGCATAGCGCGCGTAGCAGCCGTCCGCCAGACAGGCTTTGTGAAATTGTGTACCCCGACAGCCCGGCGGATGGCCCGGAAAACCGGCTATGTATAATTTGCCGAAAACAAGATGACGACTCTGGGGGTTCCAATGGCTTCTCTGCGCGCGACAAGAACGGTTCTGTCTGTATGCCTCGGTGTGGCGGCTCTCGGCCCGGCTAGTGTATTGGCCCAGCAGGATACGCTCAAGTCGGTTGCGCAGAAGGCGATACTGAGCAATCCGGAGGTGCTGCAAAAGTGGCACGCCTACCAGGCGTCGGTGAACGAGAAGGATGTCGCCGCCGGCGGCTACCTGCCGCGCGTCGATCTCACCGCCGGCATCGGCCGCGAGCATCGCGATGACCCCCTGCTCAAGAGCGACTACAGCCGTCGTTCCGCGACCTTGTCGCTGACCCAGATGCTCTACGACGGTTTCGCCACGAGCAGCGAAGTCAAGCGCCTCGATCACGCGCGGCAGGTCCGCTATTTCGAGCTGCTCGACGCTTCCGAGAGCGCGGCGCTGGAGGCGGCGCGAGCCTATCTGGACGTGTTGCGTTATCGCAAGCTGGTGAATCTGGCGGAAGACAACTACGTGCGTCACCGCGCCGTCTTCGAACAGATCCAGAAGAAGGCGCAGGCCGGCGTCGCCCGCAAGGTGGACCTCGAACAGGCGTCGGGTCGTCTGGCCCTGGCCGAATCGAACCTGCTGGTCGAAACATCCAACCTTCATGACGTGAGCGCGCGCTATCAGCGCTTGGTGGGCTCGATGCCGGAGAGGAACATGGCCGCGCCGCCGGCCCTGGTCAAGGGACTGCCGGGCGATTCGGCGACGCTCTTCAATGCCGCCCAGGCACGCAATCCGGCCATCCAGGCGGCCATCGAGAATCTGCGTTCGGCGGACGTCGCGCAAGGAGTGCGCAAGGCTGCCTATCAGCCGCGCGTCGATTTTCGCCTGAAGAACGAGCGGGGTACCGATCTCAACGGCTATACCGGTCGCACCGACAACCGCACGGCCGAGGTGTTTCTGACCTGGAACCTGTTCAATGGCTTTTCCGATCAGGCGCGCGCGCGCCAGTTTGCCGACCAGGTCAATGTCGCCAAGGACCTGCGCGACAAGGTCTGCCGCGACGTGCGACAGACGGTGGCCATCGCCTACAACGACACCCGCAAGCTGACCGAGCAACTGGGCTACCTCGATCAGCACCAGCTTTCCACGGAAAAGGCCCACGACGCCTACCGCAAGCAGTTCGACATCGGCCAGCGCACGCTGCTGGACCTGCTCGACACCGAGAACGAACTCTTCCAGGCCAAGCGCGCCTATACGAATGCCGACTATGACCTGCTGATCGCGCAAGTACGCACCCAGGCGGGCTTCGGCAACCTGCTGCAAACCCTGGATCTGGCGCGTGTCGCCAAGGACGAACTGCCCGACCTGGTCGATTGGAAAGTCGAAGGCGACGGCGCCGAGCGATGCCCGCCGGAAGGTCCGGTGCTCTACACGGTGGATAAGGGCGCCCTCGACGCGCGGGCGGCGGAATACGTGCGTGAAGCGACTCAGCCAGCGGCGGGCCCCGCGCCGGCCGCCACCAACGCCGCCGTGGTGGCGGCTTCGGCCGCTACCGACCGTGACGTCGCGTTGGCGCTCAAGAACTGGGCTGACGCCTGGTCAAGCCGAAACGCGCAGGCTTACCTGGACGCTTACGCCGACAGCTTTGCGCCGGCAGATGGCGGCGGTCGCCCGGCCTGGTCCGCCAAGCGCAAGCAGGTCATCGCTGCCGCGCGCGATATCCAGCTCGATATCGCCAATGTCAAAGTCGTCGCCAGGGACCCGAACAATGCAGTCACCACCTTTGTGCAGACCTACCGCGCGGCCGGCTATCGGGACCGGGTGGCCAAGACGCTCGAGTGGCGGAAGATCGACGGCAAGTGGGTGATCGTCCGCGAAGTGGCCGAAGCCCTGGCCGAATAGCGCCGCAGTGGTGTGGAACGACAAGGGCACGCAACCATGCGTGCCCTTGTCGTTTCCAGTCGGCGACCGAAGGCTAGTCCATTGCCTCGTAGAGCGGCAGGGTGAGGAATTCCGGGTAGTTGTCGGCGAGCGACATCTGCTCGAAGATCCCGGCGGCCTGGTCGTAGCTGGCCGTTGCTTCGCCCTGCGCCGTGACAGTCGCTTTCACCTTGGCGAGTTCCTCGGGGATCAAGGCCTTCACCATCTCGGCGGTCACCTTGCGGCCATCGTCGAGAAGCCCTTTCGGCGAGCGTACCCATTGCCAGACCTGCGAGCGGCTGATCTCGGCGGTGGCGGCATCCTCCATCAGGTTGTGGATCGGCACGCAGCCGTTGCCGGCCAGCCACGAGCCGAGGTAGTGGATGCCGACGTTGATGTTGTTGCGCAAGCCGGCTTCGGTGATGGGCTGCTCGGGCTGGAAATTCAGCCAGTCCCGGGGGCCGAAGGCGTCGTCGCGCTGCTTGTCCCATTGATTGGGGCGGTCACCGAGAACCTTGACCATTTCCTCCATGGCGATGGAGACCAGGCCCGGGTGGGCCACCCAACCGCCGTCGAAGCCGTCGTTGGCGTCGCGGGTCTTGTCGTGGCGGATACCGGCCAGAGCCTTCTCGTTGGCGACCGGATCGTTCTTGATCGGGATCAGCGCGCTCATGCCGCCGATGGCCGGCGCGCCACGCTTGTGGCAGGCCTTGACCAGCGCCAGGGCGTAGCTGCGCATGAAGGGCACCTCCATGGTGATGGCGCCGCGCTGGGCGAGACAGAAGTCCTCGTTGCGCTTGAACTTCTTGATGCAGGAGAAGATGTAGTCCCAGCGACCGGCATTCAGGCCCGCGCTGTGCTCGCGCAGCTCGTAGAGGATTTCTTCCAGTTCGAAGGTCGCGAGGATGGTCTCGATCAGCACCGTGGCCTTGATGGTGCCTTGCGGAATGCCGACTTCGTGTTGGGCCATGACAAAGATGTCGTTCCATAGCCGCGCCTCCAGATGGCTTTCCATCTTCGGCAGGTAGTAGAAGGGACCGGCGCCGTTGGCCACCTGCTGCCTGGCGTTGTGGAAGAACACCAGGGCGAAGTCGAACAGGCCGCCGGAGACGCGCTGGCCATCGACGGTGACGTGCTTCTCGTCGAGGTGCCAGCCGCGCGGACGAATCTGCAAGGTGGCGATCTTGTCGTTGAGTTTGTAGGTCTTGCCGTTCTGTTCGAGGCTGATGGTGCCGCGGATGGCGTCCTTGATGTTCACCTGGCCCTGGATCTGGTTGAACCAGTTCGGGCTGTTGGAATCCTCGAAGTCGGCCATGTAGGAGTCGGCGCCCGAGTTGAAGGCGTTGATGATCATCTTGCGCTCGACCGGGCCGGTGATTTCGACGCGCCGGCACTCCAGTGCCTTGGGTAGCGGCGCCACCCGCCAGTCGCCTGCGCGGATGTGCCGGGTTTCAGGCAGGAAGTCGGGCATTTCGCCGGCGTCGATGCGCGCCTGGCGTTCGATACGTTTCGCCAGAAGTTCCCGCCGGCGTGGCTCGAAGGCGCGATGCAGCCTGGCGACCAGCGCCAGGGCATCGTGGGTCAGGATTTCGTCGAAACGAGGATGCAATGGCGCGTTGATTGCGACGCCATCGGGCAGCTTGTCATTGGTGGCTGGGTTCATGGGGGGCTCTCTCCGATGCTTGGGCGGGGATAAAATGGGCGGCGTACCGAATTTTCAATTCACATGGAGGCACTGTGATGCGTTCGTTTATCGTCGCTTTCTTCGTGTTGTTCGTCGGCCTGAGTCAGTCCGCTCGCGCGGATGTTGCGTTGCTGGTGCACGGTTACTTGGGCAGCGCCGGTTCGTGGGAGTTCAGCGGCATCAACGCGGTGCTGGCCGGCAATGGCTGGCAGCCGGCCGGGGTCATCCTGCCCGGCCCCGGCGGCCCGACGTTGCCGCCGGTATTCGGCAAGTCCGCGAAGAAGGCCTACACCATCGAGCTGCCATCGACCGCGCCCTTGATGGTGCAATCGGACATCCTGGTCGCCGCCGTGCGGGCGCTCAAGGACCGCCATTCGAAAGAGGCGATTACGCTGGTCGGCCATTCCGCCGGCGGTGTGGTGGCACGCATGGCGCTGGTGCGCGGCGGCGCCGATGGCGTGACGCGTCTGATCACCATCGCGTCGCCGCATCTGGGTACCGAGCGCGCGCTGCAGGCCCTCGACGCCACGCACGAAGGCGGCCCGTTCGGCTTCGTGAAGGATGTCGTTGGGGGCCGCGACTATCAGCGTGGTCAAGCATTCCTGGCCGGTCCTGGTCGATCTTTCGCCCGCCGTGCCCGGCAGCGCCCTGTTCTGGCTGAACGGCCAGGCGCATCCGCGCATCCAGTATTTTTCGATCGTGCGCGCCGCGCCTTTCGGTCTGGGCGACCTCCTGGTGCCGGGTTTCAGCCAGGATCTCAACAACGTCGCGACGCTGCGGGGGCAGGCCCGCAGTTTCGTCGTGCCGGCCGACCACAGCTTGACGGCGGCCGACGGGACCCTGGTCGCGTCGCTGCTGGGACGCTAGTCGGCGCCATCGAGAATCGACCGCGCCGGTCGCGGAAATCTTACCGGCGCGGTCCCTTCTCCCGCGAGAACTACCGCGGTTCCACTCCCTCTGTGCCGAGGGTCCGGTGCTTGGCGGAATCGGCAGGATCAATGGAACTGTTCCTCTTCGGTCGAGCCGGTTAGCGCGGTGACGGACGAGACGCCGCCCTGAATGACGGTGGTGACATCGTCGAAGTAGCCGGTGCCCACTTCCTGCTGGTGGGAGACGAAGGTGTAGCCGCGATCGCGGGCAGCGAATTCGGGTTCCTGAACCTTCTCGACATAGGCGGTCATGCCGCGCTGGGCGTAGTCCTGCGCCAGGTCGAACATGTGGTACCACATGTTGTGGATGCCGGCCAGGGTGATGAACTGGTACTTGTAGCCCATGGCGCCGAGCTCGCGCTGGAACTTGGCGATGGTGGCGTCGTCGAGGTTCTTCTTCCAGTTGAAGGACGGCGAGCAGTTGTAGGCCAGCAGCTTGCCGGGGAACTTGGCGCGGATTGCTTCGGCGAACTTGCGGGCGAATTCGAGATCGGGCTTGCCGGTTTCGCACCAGACCATGTCGGCATAGGGCGCGTAGGCCAGGCCGCGCGAGATCGCCTGCTCCAGTCCCGGCTTGGTCTTGTAGAAGCCTTCGGCGGTGCGTTCGCCGGTGATGAAGGGCTTGTCGTTGGCATCGACGTCGGAGGTCAGCAGATCGGCGGCCTCGGCGTCGGTCCGGGCCAGAATGATGGTCGGCACGCCCATCACGTCGGCGGCGAGCCGCGCGGCGATCAGCTTCTGCACGGCTTCCTGCGATCGGCACCAGCACCTTGCCGCCCATGTGGCCGCACTTCTTCACGGAGGCGAGTTGATCCTCGAAATGCACGCCCGGCGGCGCCGGAGCGGATCATTGCCTTCATCAGTTCGTAGGCGTTGAGCACGCCGCCGAAGCCCGCCTCGGCGTCGGCGACGATCGGCGCGAAGTAGTCGACGTAGCCGGCGTCACCCGGATTGACGCTTGCGCGACCACTGGATCTCGTCGGCGCGCTTGAAGGAGTTGTTGATGCGCTCGACCACTGTCGGCACGGAATCGACGGGATACAGCGACTGGTCCGGGTACATCGCGGCATAGCCGTTGTTATCGGCCGCCACCTGCCAGCCGGACAGGTAGATGGCCTTGATGCCGGCCTTCACCTGCTGCATGGCCTGGCCACCGGTCAGGGCGCCGAGGCAGTTCACGTACGGCTCGTTGTTCACCAAGCCGCCACAGCTTCTCCGCGCCGCGACGGGCGAGGGTCTGCTCGATGGGGAAGCTGCCGCGCAGGCGGATCACATCTTCGGCGGAGTAGGCACGCTTGATGCCCTTCCAGCGGGGATTCTCGGCCCAGTCCTTTTCCAGGGCGGCAACGGCGGCTTTGCGGTCGGTCATTTTTCTGTCCTCGATAGGTTGTCTAGTTGGGTTCAATGCCCGACTAAGTTCGTGGGCGATTGATGGGACGAAGTATAGGGGAAATGATGCGAAGCAACAAGTGTCTTATATAAGACATTAGACAAAAACTTATCCAGTTAAATCAATTGGATAAGTTCTATCTCTCGTTATGTGAAACGATATTCTTGCTGGCAAAATGCCATCGACCCGGGTCCAGGCCCGGCGGATTCCACCATTGGTGGGCGCGTTTCAGGTCAGGGGATTCGTCGCGATCAGGACGCCATCGGCGTCGGCGTAAAGCCATTCACCCGGCTTGAAGGTGACGCCGCCGAAGGTGACGGCGATATCCGCCTCGCCGACGTTCCTCTTGTCGGTCTTCTGGGGATGGGTGGCCAGGGCGAGGACGCCGAGGTCCATGCCGGCGATGGCGGCGGAGTCGCGGATGCAGCCGTAGGCGACAATCCCCCTCCAGCCGTTCTTGACGGCCAGCATCGCGAGTTGATCGCCGACCAGGGCGCGGCGCAGCGAGCCGCCACCGTCGATGAGCAGCACGCGGCCGTCGCCCGCCTGGTCGAGGGCCGTGCGGACCAAGGAGTTGTCTTCGAACAGTTTGAGCGTGGCAATCCGGCCAGAGAAGGTTCCGCAGCCGCCAAAACTGCGGAACATCGGCGCGACGACCCGCAGTTCTCCGTTACGGATCATCTCTTCGTGGCTGTCGCACAGGTCGGCGGTGGCAAAGGTCACGGCACTCTCCTTGTCAAGGCGGGGTCAGGTCGCCGGCGTGGAAGAGGAAGGCACCGGCGCGCCGGTCGGCGAAGTAGTGGCGCAGGGTCATGGCAATCGTCCGGAAGGCGATTTCCTCCCAGGGAATCTCCGCCTCGCCGAAGAGCCGGGTCTCAAGGGTTTCCTCGCCGGCGGAGAAGTCCAGGTCGAGCAGACGGGCGCGATAGACGACATGCACCTGACTGATGTGCGGCACGGCGATCAGGGTGAACATGTCGTCCAGTTCGATGCGGGCGTTCGCCTCTTCGCTGGTCTCGCGACGGGCGGCGTCGGCGACCGTCTCACCGTTCTCCATGAACCCGGCGGGCAGCGTCCATTTGCCGTGGCGCGGCTCGATGGCCCTGCGGCAGAGCAGGATCTTGTCTTCCCAGACCGGCAACGCGCCGACCACCAGCCGGGGGTTTTGGTAGTGAATGGCGCCGCAGGCATCGCACATATGGCGTGGCAACCGGTCCCCGGCGGGGATGCGGATGGCGACAGGCGCGCCGCAGTTCGAGCAATAGTTGATGGCCGGATCCATGCGAGATTGATTCTAATGGACTTGGCCCAGCCGTGTTGGCGGTCCCTGTCGGTCGCTGTGATATAACTTGGCGGAGACCCACGCCGTCCAGGTTCGAGCCAGCCGCAATGACCAGCCCGATAGATCTCAGCCAATACAAACAACTCAAGGCCACCGGTCACCTGCCCTCGCCGACAGGCGCCGCACTGGCCATCATTCGCCAGACGCAACGGGACAATGCCAAGATTGCCGATATCGTCAACGCGGTCAAGGGTGATCCGGCTTTTGTCGGCAGGTTGATCAAGGCCTCCAACTCTGTCCAGGTGGGTGCTCATCGGCCCATAGCCTCGATCCAGGATGCCCTGATGGTGCTTGGCATTCCGGCGGTACGGGGGCTGGCGCTGAGCTTTTCCCTGCTCTCGGAATACCGCGACGGGAAGTGCGCGGAATTCGACTACCCGCACTTCTGGTCGCACTCGCTGGTTTGTGCGGTGGCGTTTCAGGCGCTGGCGGCCCGCTTGCGCGCCGCGCCGCCTGAAGAGTGTTTCAGCATTGGCCTGCTCTCGCGTATTGGCGAGCTGGCGCTTGCGACTCTGTTCCCGAGGCAGTACACGCAATTGCTTGGCGAGGTTCGTCGCGTCGGCGTTGACAAGCAAACCAGGCTGGAACAGGAAGCCTTTGTCATGACCCATGGCGAGCTGTCGGCGGCGATGCTGCTCGACTGGGGCTTGCCCAAGATATACGTCGATCCTGTCTATCGCCATGAGTGCCCCGAGAGTGCCGGCTTTGTCGACGGTTCTCGGCCCTACACGCTGACCTGGGCTCTGGTATTGGCGCACCGCATCGCCGATGTCTGCCTGGCGCCCGAATCCGAGCGGCGCGCCATGATGCCGCCCCTGTTTCTGCTCGGCAGCCGCCTGTCGATCGAAGCCGACACGTTGACCACTCTATGCAACAAGGTGGCCCGGGACTGGCTGGACTGGGGCGCGCTGCTCGAAGTCAGGACATCGGTGCTGCCGCCGTTCGAGGACCTCTGCCAAGCGCCGCCGCCGCCGAAGATGATGGTTGGCGATACCGAACTGCCCGGCGACGAAGGCTACCGCATGCGCGTGCTGGTCGTGGACGACGATGCGGCCATTCGTGCCGTGCTCAGGGCGCTGCTGACCAATCATGGCCATGAGGTGTACGAGGCGACCAACGGGCGCCGCGGGCTGGAGATGGCCCTGGAAGTTCAGCCCCAACTGATGGTGATCGATTGGATGATGCCGGAGATGGACGGCATCGCGCTGACCCGCGCGCTTCGGGAGACCAAGCTTGGTCGCGGCATCTATATTCTGATCCTGACCGGATTGGAGGACGAAGAGAATTTGGTGAAAGCGTTCGAAAGCGGTGTCGATGACTTCATGGTCAAGCCGCTCAAGCCGCGCGTGCTGGCGGCCCGCCTGCGTGGCGGGCAACGCGTGATCAAGCTGCAAGACGAAATCGAGCGCGACCGGGAAGACATTCGCCGATTCGCCGCGGAGTTGGCGGTGACCAATCGCCGCCTCCAGGAAGCCGCATTGACCGATGCCTTGACCGGCTTCCCCAATCGGCGCTTCGCCATGGAGCGACTCGACCAGGAGTGGGCGGCGGCGTTGCGCAGCAAGCGACCGCTTTCCTGCATGGTGGTCGATCTCGACGAGTTCAAGCCGATCAACGACCGCCATGGCCATGACGTCGGTGATGCGGTCCTCAAACAGGCGGCGCTGGCCCTCAAGTCGGGTTTGCGCGTGCAGGACCTGGTGGCGCGCATCGGCGGCGACGAGTTCCTGGTCATCTGCCCGGATACTCCCCTGTCGTCCGCGCTGGCTTGCGCGGAGCGCATCCGTCACTCGGTTCAGGCGATGAGCGTCAACATCGGCCGGTTGCACCTGACGACAACCGTCAGCATTGGTGTGGCGGTACAGGATGTCGGCATGGAGGATGTCGCCATGTTGGTGAAACGCGCCGACCAGGGGCTGTACATAGCCAAGGACCAGGGCCGCAATCGCGTCGGTACCATGGCACGGACGGTATAGGCGCCTGGGGCGACCCGGATTCTGACTGGAAAAATAAATAAAATTCAGTTGCTTGCTGGCGGTTTGTAAGGTTTTTTCTTACAAACTGAGCCGCCCCATTTCTGACAACAGAAACCGTTTTACAGTGATGTTTTCCTTGACGGAGTCGGATTGATAATGTCATCACCGTCAAAGCAGCCGGCGCGGGGATTCTGGTCCCGGGTAAGGCGTGGAGCGCAGGAGGGCGGGCCTACAAGGAGTTTTCCAATGAAATCGACTGACACCTACAACGACATAAAGGAAGTCAATCTCGCCTACCTGATGCTGGCACAAAACATGGTTCGCTCCGATCGGGAAGCGGCCATTTTCCGGCTTGGCATCAGCGAGGAGATTGCCGATATCCTTGAACGTCTGACCCCGGGGCAGGTTCTGAAGATGGCCAGCTTCCGACATGCTGCTGTGCAGCTTCCGCTTCGAAGATTCGCTGTTGATCGATCTACTGGCCAATCACGAGCGTGACCGTGGCGTCGGTCACATTCACGCGGCGATTCTGGCCGCCGGCCGGCCTGTTGCAACTGTGGCCTGACGGTCGCAGCGCGACTCCATACATCGATCGATTCGGAGGTTCCTCATGCGTAACAAGTCCGTGATCTCGGAGGCGAGAGATATTCGCCTAGCCGTCGAACTCATCCAGTTGGGTGCCCGCCTGCAAATGCTGGAGGCGGAAACCAAGCTCTCGCGCGAGCGACTGCTCAAGCTCTACAAGGAAGTGCGCGGCGTTTCGCCGCCCAAGGGCATGCTGCCTTTTTCGACCGACTGGTTCATGACCTGGCAGCCGAACGTGCATGCCTCCCTGTTCATGGCTTACTTCCGGTTTCCTCCAGCGCAACACCCAGCCTCAAGGGTCTTGAACTGATCATCAAGGCCTACCGCATGTACCTGGAACAGATCGACGCTGCCGGTATGGACATGGTGTCTGTCGCTGACCCGCGCCTGGACGATGGTGCGCTTCTTCGAGGCCAGCATGCTGCAGATGGCCACCTGCAAGGAGTGCGGTGGCGAGTTCGTTGCCCATGCCTACGATCCCACCCGTGGGTATGTCTGCGGCTTGTGCCACATGCCGGCCCGCGCCGGCAAGACGCGGCGTGCCGCTGCCGAAGCCGTCGCCGCCTGAGACATGTCACTGATTGGTCGCTGTTGATCCTCTGGCGGCCGCCCCGCGCCGCTCGGCGCGGGGCGGCCGGAATAGCGGGGCTAAAAGGCCTCTGCACGACCACTCCGCCCGGGGTTGAATACCGATATGATTGCGGCACCAATCGAGCCCGGACGCTAGCGCCGGGCCGGTTCGCATTGATTCGGACATCGGGAGGCCGGTCGTGTTTCTGTTGATCGGTTATGTGGTGATCCTGGCGGCGTCGGTCGGCACCTATGCCGTGCACGGCAGCCTGGCCGCCCTTTTCGTGCCGCTCGAGTATCTCGCCATTGTTGGCCTGACCGTCGGTGGGTTCATCGCCGGCAACAGCAGCAAGGCGATCAAGGCGACGGCTCGCCGCCCTGCCATCGGTGCTGAAGGGCTCGAATCTCAACAAGGCGCTGTACATGGATCTGCTGGCCATGCTCTACGAGATCCTCGCCAAGGTGCGCAAGGAAGGTCTGATGTCGATCGAGGGCGACATCGAGAACCCGGACGGCAGTCCGATCTTCTCCAAGTACCCGACGGTGATACATGATCACCATGTCATGGAATTCATCACCGACTACCTGCGCATGATGGTTGGCGGCAACCTCAATGCCTTCGAAATCGAGAACCTGATGGATATCGAAATCGAGACTCACCATCACGAGGCCCATGTTCCGGCCCATGTGCATGTCGAAGGTCGCCGACGCGATGCCGGCCTTCGGTATCGTGGTGGCCGTGATGGGCGTGGTGAACGTGATGGGCTCGGTGGGCGAGCCGCCGGCGGTGCTCGGGCAAGATGATCGGCGGCGCGCTGGTCGGCACCTTCCTCGGTATTCTGGTTTCCTACGGCTTCGTTGCGCCGATCGCCGGCCAGCTAGAGCAGAAGGCCGAAGAGGGCGGCAAGATCTATCAGTGCATCAAGGTCGTCCTGCTGGCGAGCATGAACGGCTACGCGCCCGCAGGTGGCGGTCGAATTCGGTCGCAAGGTGCTTTACTCGACCGACCGGCCGACCTTCATCGAACTGGAAGAAGACCTCAAGGCCCGCAAGGGCAAGTGAAGGCCAGTGACTCGCCATGAGCGACGATAGCCAACAGCCGATAGTCGTCAAGCGCATCAAGAAGGGTGGCGGCGGTCACATGGCGGCGCCTGGAAGATCGCCTACGCCGACTTCGTCACGGCGATGATGGCTTTCTTCCTGCTCATGTGGCTGCTGGGTTCGACCACCAAGGGCGACCTCAAGGGGATCGCGGACTATTTTCAGACGCCGCTCAAAGTGGCGCTCTGTTGGCGGCTCCGGCTCCGGCGATTCCTCGTCGGTTGTCCAGGGGGGCGGCGAAGATCTGACGCGCACCTCTGGCCAGGTGAAGAAAGGCGAGACCGAGTCGGAAAAGAAGACCATCAACCTGCAGCGCCTCAAGGCGGACTTCGAGAAGCTGGAGCAGCCAGAAGCTCGAAACTCTCAAGGGCGAACATCGGAGGCCTTGATCGATGCGACGCCCGACGCTCAAGCAATTCAAGAACCAGCTGCTGCTCGACCTGACCACCGAGGGTCTGCGCATCCAGATCGTCGATGAAAAGAATCGGCCGATGTTCGATTCGGCCAGTTCGGAACTCAAGCCCTATACCCGCGACATCCTGCGCGAAATCGGCAGGGGTCTGAACAAGGTCGAGAACCGAATCAGCCTGTCGGGACACACCGATGCCACGCCTTATGCCGGTGGCGACAAGGGTTTCGGCAACTGGGAGCTGTCGACCAATCGCGCCAATGCTTCGCGCCGCGAATTGGTGGCGGGCGGCATGGACGACAGCAAGAGTGATGCGGGTGGTCGGCCTCGCCTCCACCGTGCTGTTACGACAAGGACGATCCCTATAGCGCGATCAACCGGCGCATCAGCATCGTCGTGCTGAACAAGCGCACCGAGGAAGCGATAATGAGGGACGGCAATATCGCCGAGGTGGATAATGCGGAAGCCGCCGACGGAGGCCGTGGACAGTGCGGTCGCGAGCCGTCTCCGGCCGGAAGCGGCGCTTGACAGTGGAATATCTGGGGAACAGACGCTTGACTTGTCTTGGCAAATTCATCGCGATCGGGCCTTGCCTGGACCATGGCGGTGCTGGTCGGCGCATATGCGCTATTGGACATCGACAAGGCCGGCGCCGGCTGGTCTGGTGGCGCTGGTCTTGCTGGCTGCCGGTCTGCTCGCGGCCGGTGCCTTTGCGCAGTACGCCGGCTGGCGGCCGCCAGAGCAACAGGACGGCCGCGCCTCGGACGGCGAGCGGGCAGCTGATCGGAGAATTTACCGAGCCTGCTCGATGAGTGCGATTGACCAGTGCTCGCGTCCAGTTCGACCGACATCAGGGCCGAGGTTGATCGTACCTGCAGGCGCTGCTGGCCGACGCCATTGGCCAGCTTGACCAGCAGCTTTCCACGGCATGAACGAGTTGATCCGCGAGCAGCACGAGGTAGCGCTGGGCGTCACGGGCGCGGCCGGTGGCCAGCCGGCTGCGAAGGTCGCACAGTTCGACGAGTTCGTTGCCAGCACCTCCCAGGTGATGGCGCGAAGTCGTCGATAGCGTGATCGGCAACAGCAAGCTCGGCATGGAACTGGTCGAACTGACCGATGGCATCGCCAAGCACGCCCAGAAGGTGCAGGAGCATCCTTTCCGAAATCGGCGCCATCGCCAAGCAGACCAACCTGCTGGCGCTCAATGCCGCCATCGAGGCGGCGCGGGCCGGCGAAGCGGGCGTGGATTCGCGGTGGTCGCCGACGAAGTGCGCGACCTGTCCGGCCGCACCACCCAGTTCAGTCAGCAGATCAGCACCTTGATGGAAAGCATGCAGACATCGGTACACCAGACCGAGCAGGCCATACAGCGCATGGCCGGTCAGGACATGACCTTTGCCCTCAACTCCAAGACGCAGGTCGGAGCAGATCATGCTCACCATGGAAGAGCAGAACCAGGGTTCGCAATGTGGCCATCGACCGCCTGGCGAGTGGTTCTGACCGGGTCGCCGAACGCAGGTCAACCAGGCGGTGACCGCGCTGCAGTTCCAGGACATGGTGTCGCAGCTCATGGACCACGTCTGGCCGTCGAATCGAGGCGCTGGAAAGCGTGCTCGCCGAGCTGGGCGCGCTTGGCCGCAGGCTGCGGGCCGATGCCGCCCAAAGCGATATCGGCGCGGCGATTGCGAATCTGCGCGGCGAAACCGGTAAGATCGCCGCCGGTCTGGCGGATCTTTCGAAGCTTGGCGGCAGACAATCCCGTCGGCCAGCAGGCACTCAGCCGCGGCGACATAGAACTCTTCTAGGAGCCTTGAGCAAATGGCAAAAACAATCCTCGCAGTCGATGATTCCGCATCCATTCGTCAGATGGTGGCCTTTACCCTGAAGAGTTCCGGGTACGAGGTTGTCGAAGCCGTGGATGGCATGGACGGCCTCGAAAAGGCCAAGAGCAAGACCTTCAACCTGATCCTTTCCGACCAGAACATGCCGCGCATGGACGGCCTGACCCTGATCAAGACGCTGCGCGGCATGCCGCAGTACAAGACCGTGCCGATCCTGATGCTGACGACCGAGTCGTCCGATGCGATGAAGCAGCAAGGTCGCGCCGCCGGTGCGACCGGTTGGCTGGTCAAGCCTTTTGATCCGCAGAAGCTGATCGAGATCGTCAAGAAGGTCATCGGTTAACGCCGCCGAACGGAACGGAGGCCGACGGTGGCTATCGATCTCAGCCAGTTCTACCAGGTCTTCTTCGAAGAGACCGACGAGCATCTGGCCAACATGGAGTCCCTGTTGCTGGGGCTCGACATGGCCAACCCCGACATCGAGCAGCTGAACGCGATATTCCGCGCGGCCCACTCGATCAAGGGGTCGGCGGGCACGTTCGGTTTTACCGACATGGCTCAGGTCACCCATATTCTGGAGAACCTGCTCGATCGGATTCGCAAGGGCGAGTTGGCGCTGCGCGACGAAATGATCGATGCCTTTCTCGACGCCGGCGACGTCCTCAAGACCATGCTGGCGGGCCACAAGGGCGATGGCGAGGTCGATCCTGCCGCCGTCGACGCGACCTGTGCGCGTTTGAAGTCCCTGACCGGCGGGAGCGATCCCGCGGTTCCGACAGCCGAGCCGGTTGCGGCGGAACCGCAGCCTTCTCCAGGAACCGGGGCGGTGCCTGTGCCGACGCCTGTCATGGGTTGCGAGATTCAGTTTGTCCTGGAAGGCGCCCCGGAAGTTACTCGGGCGATGTGCGACAGCGTGCTCGGGGAGTTGGCCGACTTCGGCGGCGTCCGGCTGCTTGCCGCGCCGGACACCGAAGGGCAGCCCTATCGGGTGGAACTGCTTGGCGAGGCGGATGGTGAAGCGTTGCGCGGCATGCTCGAGTTCGTCGCGCGCAGCGACAGCATCAGAATTCTGCCGCTCGGCGGCGGCCTCGCGGCCGATGCGACCGAGGATGCCTACGGGCTGTTCTCGGACGAAGCGACGCCGCCCGCTGTCGAGGAAGCCTACGGACTATTCGCCGATGTGGCGCCGAGCGCATCGTCTGGCGATCAAGGGCGCGATCAAGGGGGCGAGGCGTACGGACTTTTCGACGAGATGCCGGCATCGGAGCCTTCTCCGGCGGTCCCGGCGGACGCGGGCGACGGCAGTTACGGCTTCTTTGCCGATGTTCCGGCGCCGGCGACCGCGGTCATGACAGCCGATGCCGCCTCGGCATCGGTTGCCCTCGAGGGCGATGGCTTCGGGTTGTTCGTGGAGGTGCCGGTTCCGGTCGCCGCGGACGTGCCGGTCGCCCCGGCGGTGGCGAAGCCCGCTGCCGACGCGCCGGCGGAAAAGCGCGAGGTGGCGGCCAAGCCGGCGGGCAAGGCAGCTGGCGGCGAGGCCACCATCCGCGTCGGCGTCGACAAGGTCGATCAACTGATCAATCTGGTCGGCGAACTGGTGATCACCCAGGCCATGCTGGCGCAGTCGGCCAGCGGCAGTCGACCCAGTCGCATTCGAACGCCTGCACAACGGCCTGACGCAACTGGAGCGCAACTACGCGCGATCTGCAGGAATCGGTGATGTCGATCCGCATGATGCCGATATCCGTGGTGTTCTCGCGCTTCCCGCGCGTGGTGCGCGACCTTTCGCAGAAGCTGGGCAAGCAGGTCGAGCTCAAGCTGGTCGGCGAGAGCACCGAACTCGACAAGGGCCTGATCGAGCGCATCACCGATCCGCTCACCCACCTGGTGCGCAACAGCCTCGACCACGGCATCGAAATGCCCGACGCGCGGGCCGAGAAGGGCAAGCAGCCGGTCGGCACCATCACGCTGCGCGCCTACCACCAGAGCGGCAACATCGTCATCGAGGTCGGCGACGACGGCGCCGGCCTGAACCGCGCAGCAAGATTCTCGCCAAGGCCAGGGAGCGCGGCCTCCAGGTGCATGACCAGATGACCGACCAGGAAGTCTGGCAGCTGATCTTCGAGGCCGGTTTCTCGACCGCCGAGCAGGTCACCGAGGTGTCCGGCCGCGGCGTCGGCATGGACGTGGTGAAGACGCAACATCAACGCCATGGGCGGTCGCGTCGAGATCGAGTCGATGACCGGCATCGGCACGCGCATGACCGTCCGGCTGCCGCTGACGCTGGCGATTCTCGACGGCATGTCGGTCGCGGTCGGCCAGCGAAACCTACATCATGCCGCTGGGCTACGTGATCGAATCGCTGCAGGCCGAACCGGGCATGATCAAGAGCATTTCCGGCGTCAAGCGCCTGTTGTTCAGGTGCGCGGCGAATACCTGCCGGTGATCGCCCTGCACGAGTTGTTCGGCATACCCGGCGCCGTGACGGCGCTGGAGCGACGGCATCATGGTCATCCTCGAAGCGGACGGCGACCAAGGCCGCGCTGTTCGTCGACGCCCTGGTCGGCCAGCAGCAGGTCGTGATCAAGAGCCTGGAAGCCAATTATCGCAAGGTGCCTGGCGTTTCCGGCGCCACCATCATGGGCGACGGCCACGTGGCGCTGATTCTCGACGTGGCGGTACTGGCCGGCATGGCGAAGAGCGCCATGGCGGCGGCAGCCTGACAACAGGAGCACAAGCATGGTCAGGATATTGCCCAATCAAGTCCCCAGACAGATCGACGAAGGCGGCTTGGCGCAGGAGTACCTGACCTTCACGCTCGGTCCCGAGGAATACGCGATCGACATCCTGAAGGTGCAGGAGATCCGCGGCTACGAGAAGCCGACGACCATCGCCAACGCGCCGGCCTTCATCAAGGGCGTCATCAACCTGCGCGGCACCATCGTGCCGATCGTCGATCTGCGCATCAAGTTCGAGGTCGGCAAGGCGGAATACACGCCGTTCACCGTGGTCATCATCCTCAACATCGCCGAGCGGGTGGTCGGTATCGTGGTCGATGGCGTTTCCGATGTTACCTCGCTGCGCCCCGACCAGATCCGTCCCGCGCCGGAGTTCGCCGCGACCGTCGATACCCGGTACATCCAGGGTCTGACCACGCTCGAAGAGCGCATGCTGATCGTGGTGGACATCACGCGCCTGATGCTTTCTTCGGAGATGGCGCTGATGGACGAGGCGGCGGCACTCTGATGGCGATCCGGGATGGCAAAGCCGGTCGGGCCGGCAGCCAACGTCGCGCCGACGCTGCGTTCCGGCGACTAGCCGATTCAAAGGGGCTCCCCATGCGGACGAACTTGCCGGTGACCAACAACGAGATCGAGCTGGGCGACGAGACGATCATTGTCTCGAAGACCGACCTGAAGGGCCAGATCACCTACGTCAATCGCGATTTTCTCGCCATCAGCGGCTTCGCCGAAAGCGAATTGATCGGCGAGCCGCACAACATCGTCCGGCATCCCGACATGCCGACGGAAGCCTTTCAGGACCTGTGGGATACCCTCAAGGTCGGCCGTCCCTGGACCGGCTACGTCAAGAACCGCTGCAAGAACGGCGACCACTACTGGGTACTGGCCAATGCGACGCCGATCTGGGACCACGGTCAGGTAACCGGCTATCTGTCGGTTCGGCGCAAAGCCAGCCGGGAGATGATCCAGGCGCACGAGGACGTCTATCGCCAGTTCCGGGAAAAGCGCCAGGGCGGTTTGGTGATCCGGTGCGGCCGCGCGGTCAGCGGTGGCCGCTGGCGGGAGAACCTGACCCTCGCGCATCGCATCGGCGGCCTGCTAGCTCTGCTCGGGACGCTGGTGCTGGTCATGGCGCTGATGGCCATCGTCGCCCTTTCCCGCACCAATGATGCGACGGTCAGCCTGTACGAGCAGCGCTTCGACGGCGTGCGCATCCTTGGCCGGATCACGCAATTGATGGGCGACAACCGCATGCAGATCGCGCTCAGCGGTCTGGGCGTCCATCACGACCCGTCGATCGCCACCGCCGATCATCGTCCGTATATGGAGCAGGTACGCAAGAACATCGCCGAGATTACCGGGCTCTGGAAGGACTACCAGAAGACCGTGTTGACCGATGAGCACCGCAAGATTGCCGATGACTACGCGGCGGCGCGAGCGCGTTTCGTCAAGGAAGGGCTGTTGCCCGCCGTCGAGGCTATCGACGCGGGCGACAACGGCGTGGCCTGGGCCTTGTTCCAGGAAAAGGTCAATCCTCTGTTCATGGTTGCCGTTGCCAAGGCCGACGCGCTGCGTGACCGCCACGTCAAGCAGGGCCGGGCGGAAATGTCCGACTCGCAAGGGCGCTACGTCGTGACCCGCAACACCCAGATTGGCCTGATGGTCGTGTTGCTGATCGTCGGTGGCGCCTTGTCCTACTGGCTCATTCGGGCCATCCGGCGCGACTTGCGTGGCGTGGTCGGCGTGCTGCGCAATGTCGCCCAGGGCGATTACTCGAATGCCATCGACATTTCCCGCGACGACGAGGTCGGCAAGCTGCTGCAGGGCTTGCAGTCGATGCAGACTCGCTCGGGTTTCGAACTGGCGGAATCCAAGCGCATCGGCAATGAAATGGCCCGCGTCAAGGTGGCCTTGGACAACGTGTCGACCGGGGTGATGATCGCCGATCCCGAACGCAACATCATCTACATCAACAAGTCCGTACAGCGGGTTCTCAAGGGGGCCGAAGCCGGCATTCGCACCCAGTTGCCCAACTTCGACGCCGACCGCTTGCTTGGTACCTGCATCGACGTCTTTCACAAGAACCCGCGCCACCAGGCGGAACTGCTGGCCAAGCTCGCCGGTGTCTACACGGCCAATCTGGAAATCGGCGGCCGGTCCCTGACCGTCTCCGCCAATCCGGTGCTCAACGAGCAAGGCGAGCGATTGGGCAGCGTCGCCGAATGGCGTGACCGGACCGCCGAGGTGGCGGCGGAGCGTGAAGTCGAGGAGATCGTCACCGCGGCCGTGGCGGGCGATTTTTCCCGGCGTTTGCCCGAGACTGACAAGGAGGGCTTCTTCCTCAACCTGGCACGGGGCATCAACCAGTTGATGGAGATCACGGCGCGTGGCCTGGCCGACGTGGCGAGCGTGCTGAAGGCGGTGGCCAACGGCGACCTGACCAAGTCGGTGGAAGCCGACTATCAGGGTGTGCTCGGTCAGTTGAAGGACGATACCAACGCCACCATCGGCCGTCTGCGCGAAGTAGTGGGACGGATCAAGGAAGCGACGGAGGCGATCAACACGGCGGCGCAGGAGATTGCGGCGGGGAACCAGGATCTATCGAGCCGGACGGAAGAACAGGCGAGCAGTCTGGAAGAGACCGCCAGCTCCATGGAACAACTCAACGCCACCGTCCGGCAGAACGCCGAGAATGCCCGGCAGGCGAACGAACTGGCCAAGAGCTCCAACGAAGGCGTGGTGCGGGGTGGCGAAGTCGTCAAGCGGGTCGTGGTGACCATGGGCGAGATCCAGGACAGCTCGAAGAAGATCGCCGACATCATCGGCGTCATCGACAGCATCGCCTTCCAGACCAACATCCTGGCGCTGAACGCCGCCGTGGAAGCGGCCCGGGCGGGCGAACAAGGACGGGGCTTCGCCGTGGTGGCCACCGAAGTGAGGAACCTGGCGCAACGAAGCGCCACGGCGGCCAAGGAGATCAAGACGCTGATCGCCGAATCGGTGGGCAAGGTCGACAGTGGCGCCAAGCTGGTTGGCGAAGCGGGCAGCACCATGGACGAAGTGGTGCGCTCGTTCCGGAGCGTGGCCAACCTGGTGACCGAGATCAGCGGCGCCAGCCGGGAACAAAGCTCGGGCATCGAGCAAGTGACGCAGGCGGTGGGTCAGATGGACGAAGTGACCCAGCAGAACGCCGCCCTGGTGGAACAAGCGGCGGCGGCGGCCGAGAGTCTGGAAGAGCAGGCGCGGGGTCTGGTGCAGGCGGTGGGCATGTTCAAGCTCTCGGCGGGAGGAGGCGGGACGAACCTGCCGGGGCCGGCCTTGCGGGACGTGACGCCGAGGCAACTGGGCCATGAGGCGCGGACCGAGAAGCCGGCGTTGGCCAAGCCGACGGCCCGCAAAGGCCCGCCCGCCCACCTCGCCGACGACAACGAAGAGTGGGAAGAGTTTTGACAGCGGTGGTTCATCCGACCATTGAGCAGAGGAACGAACGAGCATGAGAACCAATTTGCCGGTGACCCAGAACGAGATTCAGTTGCGCGACGACACCATGATCGTCTCGAAGACCGACCTCAAGGGACGCATCACCTACATCAATCGCGACTTTCTCGACATTAGCGGCTTCACGGAAAGGGAACTGATCGGCGAGCCGCACAACATCGTTCGGCATCCCGACATGCCGACGGAGGCTTTCCAGGACTTGTGGGACACCCTCAAGGCCGGCCGGCCCTGGACCGGCATGGTCAAGAACCGTTGCAAGAATGGCGACTACTATTGGGTGCTGGCCAATGCCACACCGATCTGGGAAGGCGGGCAGATCACGGGCTACATGTCGCTGCGCCGCAAGGCGACCCGCGAGGCCATCGCCGCCCATGAAGAGGTCTATCGACAGTTTCGCGAGAAGCGCCAGGGCAACCTGGTCATTCGTTACGGCAAGGCGGTCAAGGGCCGCGAAAGCATCTGGGCCAACATGCCGGTCGCGGGCCGCCTGGCCGGTATCCTGGGCTCGCTCGCCGTGGTGTTGGTCGTTCAGGCGATGGTCGGGCTGTTCATGGTCTCAACCACCAACCGGCTGGTTTCCGACATGTTCGAGCGCAGAACCGAAACCACCCGCATCGTCGGCCGCATCGGCAAGCTGATGGCGGACAATCGGGCCCATGTCCTGCTCGCCCTGCAGCACGATCCCGCCGGTGAATCGCTCAAGTACCACGATCACCCGCTGGCCCAGCATACCGACCCGGTCAAGGAAAACATCGAGGAAATCTCCCGGCTGTGGGATGAGTACCAGAAGGCGATTCACTCCGATGAACATCGCGCCCTGGCCGAAGCCTATACCGATGCGCGTAAGAAGTTTGTTCAAGAGGGCCTGCTGCCGGCCCAGCAGGCCATGCTTAGCGGCAATTTCCGCGATGCCAACGCAATCCTCCTCCAGAAGGCCAATCCACTTTATGCGGAAGCTTCGGCCAGGGCGGATGCCTTGTTCAAGTACCACTCCGACAAGGCGCGTAGCGAGTTCCAATCTTCCCTGGCGCATTACGAACAGGTCCGCCTGTTGACTGTGCTCGGCGTCCTGGCCGTCCTCGCCCTGGCCGGCTTTGCTGCGTTGCGCCTGGTGCGTTCGATCAAGCGTCCCCTCGACCAAGTCGTGACGACGCTAGCCAATGTCACCCAGGGCAACTACACCGGCGTGATCGATGTCACCCATAACGACGAGCTTGGCAAGACCCTCCAGGGCCTGCAATCAATGCAGACACGGCTCGGCTTTGAAGTGGCGGAAACCAAGCGGGTGTCGGACGAGGCGACCCGGATCAAGATCGCCCTCGACGGTGCGGCGATGCCAATGACCATCTCGGACTTCAACAACCAGCTCATCTACATGAACAACGCGGCCACGGCGCTGTGGACGGCGATGGCGCCGGCCATTGCGCAGGCCCATCCGGGCTTCACTGTCGAAGGCATGTATGGCCATGGCCTGGCTGGATATTTCGACGACGAGGCCATGCGCAAGGTCTACGGAAGCGAGTTGCTGGAGCCGCGCACACTGGATGTTGCGATGGCCGGCAAGCAGTTGCGGGTAACGGCGACACCGGTTCGCGACAGTAACGGTCGCTACCTGGCGCGGGCGAGCCAATGGATCGACCGCACGGCCGAGGTGGCGGTAGAGCGCGAGATCGAGGAGATCGTCACCGCGGCGGCGGCCGGCGACTTCACCAAGCGCCTGTCCCCGGAAGGCAAGGTCGACTTCTTCGCAAGCCTGGCGAATGGTCTGAACAAACTCCTGGATACGGCGGCCAGCGGCCTGAACTCGGTGGCCGGCGTGTTGGGGGCGCTGGCGCGCGGTGATCTCACGCAGACCATGGAAGGCGACTACCAGGGCACATTTGCCCAACTGAAGGACGACACCAACACGACGGTGGCGCGTCTGCGCGAAGTAGTGGGACGGATCAAGGAAGCGACGGAGGCGATCAACACGGCGGCGCAGGAGATTGCGGCGGGGAACCAGGATCTATCGAGCCGGACGGAAGAACAGGCGAGCAGTCTGGAAGAGACCGCCAGCTCCATGGAAGAACTCAACGCCACCGTCCGGCAGAACGCCGAGAATGCCCGGCAGGCGAACGAACTGGCCAAGAGCTCCAACGAAGGCGTGGTGCGGGGTGGCGAAGTCGTCAAGCGGGTCGTGGTGACCATGGGCGAGATCCAGGACAGCTCGAAGAAGATCGCCGACATCATCGGCGTCATCGACAGCATCGCCTTCCAGACCAACATCCTGGCGCTGAACGCGGCCGTGGAAGCGGCCCGGGCGGGCGAACAAGGACGGGGCTTCGCCGTGGTGGCCACCGAAGTGAGGAACCTGGCGCAACGAAGCGCCACGGCGGCCAAGGAGATCAAGACGCTGATCGCCGAATCGGTGGACAAGGTCGACAGTGGCGCCAAGCTGGTTGGCGAAGCGGGCAGCACCATGGACGAAGTGGTGCGCTCGTTCCGGAGCGTGGCCAACCTGGTGACCGAGATCAGCGGCGCCAGCCGGGAACAAAGCTCGGGCATCGAGCAAGTGACGCAGGCGGTGGGTCAGATGGACGAAGTGACCCAGCAGAACGCCGCCCTGGTGGAACAAGCGGCGGCGGCGGCCGAGAGTCTGGAAGAGCAGGCGCGGGGTCTGGTGCAGGCGGTGGGCATGTTCAAGCTCTCGGCGGGAGGAGGCGGGACGAACCTGCCGGGGCCGGCCTTGCGGGACGTGACGCCGAGGCAACTGGGCCATGAGGCGCGGACCGAGAAGCCGGCGTTGGCCAAGCCGACGGCCCGCAAAGGCCCGCCCGCCCACCTCGCCGACGACAACGAAGAGTGGGAAGAGTTTTGAGCCCGGTTGCTTCTTCCGGCTCCTCGTCTCCGGCACCGACGCTGACACCGGATCGAGAGTTCCACTTCACGCAGGCTGACTTCGACCGGGTCCGCAAGCTGATCTACGATCACGCTGGCATATCGCTGGCACCGATCAAACAGGACATGGTCTATTCGCGCTTGGCGCGACGCTTGCGCGCGTTGAGGCTGACCACGTTCGAGGATTATCTGGCCCGCCTGGAAGGTGGCGACGAGCAGGAGTGGGAAACCTTCGTCAATTCCCTGACCACCAACCTGACCGCGTTCTTCCGCGAGGCACATCACTTCGACATCCTGCTCAAACAGCTGCGGGAAAGGCGCCACCGGCCCTTGCGCATCTGGTGCTCGGCCGCTTCGACCGGCGAGGAGCCCTACTCGCTGGCGATGACCGCCTGCGAGGCGTTCGATACGTTGTCGCCGCCGGTGGAGATCGTCGCCAGCGACATCGACACCAATGTGCTCACCGCCGCCGAGCGAGGGGTCTATACGCTCGACCGTGTCGATCGCATGCAGCCGGCGCGCTTGCAGCGCTTCTTCCTGAAGGGCACGGGCAGTCAGTCCGGGTACGCGCGGGTGCGGCCCGAATTGCGGCGTCTGGTCAGCTTTGTCCAGATCAATCTGCTGGACGCCCGCTGGCCAGTCCAGGGGCCGCTGGATGCGCTGTTCTGCCGCAATGTGATGATCTATTTCGACAAGCCGACCCAGTACCAGATTCTCAAGAAGTTCGTGCCGCTGCTGCGCGACGATGGCCTGCTCTATGCCGGCCATTCGGAGAGCTTCCTCCATGCCGCCGACTTGTTTCATTCCCTTGGCCGCACCGTATACGAACGAGCCGACCACAGTCACGCAACCCCGCGGGCCGCCCGATGACCAGCGGCAGCGAAGCGGGTTTTGCGGAGCACCTGGCCAACAACCGTTACTACGACCGACATTTCGAGGCCGAAGCGGTCAAGGTGCTGCCGGGTGAATACTATGTCACGACCTCCGACATGGTCCTGGTGACGGTTCTGGGCTCCTGTGTCTCCGCCTGCATCCGCGACCGCGAAAAGGGTATGGGCGGCATGAACCATTTCATGCTTGCCGAGTCCGCCGATAGCAGTGGCTTCTCCTCCTCGGCACGCTACGGCACCTATGCCATGGAAATCCTGATCAACCACCTGCTCAAGCTCGGTGCCCGGCGCGGCAACCTGGAAGCCAAGGTCTTCGGCGGTGGCCGCGTCATGGCCAGCCTTTCGAGTTCCCAGGTGGGCGACCGCAACTCCCGCTTCGTACTGGAGTACCTGAACACCGAGGGCATTCCGGTCAAGGCGCAGGATCTGCTGGACGTGCATCCACGCAAGGTCTATTTCTTTCCGCAGAGCGGCCGGGTACTGGTCAAGAAGCTCATCCGCATGCACAACGACACCCTGATGCGGCGCGAGAAGGAGTATGCGGCGCGGCTTACCGAAGCCCCGGTGGTGGGCGATATCGAGTTGTTTACCTGATGAGCATCAAAGTACTGATTGTTGACGACTCCGCGCTGATGCGGGCCTTGCTGACCGAGATCATCGGCGGCGCACCGGACATCGAGGTGGTCGGGGCCGCCCCCGACCCGATCGCCGCCCGGGAAATGATCAAGTCCCTCAACCCGGACGTGCTGACCCTGGACGTGGAAATGCCGAGGATGGACGGCCTGGAATTCCTCGGCCGGTTGATGCGCCTGCGTCCGATGCCGGTGGTCATGATCTCGTCCCATACCGCGCGCGGCTCCGAGGTGACGCTGCAAGCGCTGGAGACCGGCGCGTTCGATTTCGTCACCAAGCCGCAGGCGGACAACGCCGCCATGCTGCATGCCTACACCGAAGACGTCCGCGACAAGATTCGCGCCGCCTTCCATGCGCGCGGCCGGGTTGCCACGCCACGCCCGGCGCCCGCCCGGCCGGCGGACGGCGCCGCCACGGTTTCCTCCGCCGGTTTTTCACAGCGCTTGCTGAACAGTCATGTCATTGCCATCGGAGCTTCGACCGGCGGTACCGAGGCCATCAAGGAGGTGCTGATCCGTCTGCCAGCAGGAAATGCCGCCCATCGTCATGGTCCAGCACATGCCGGAGTCGTTTACGCCATCCTTTGCCAAACGCCTGGATGGCTTGTCGTCCTTGACCGTGGTCGAGGCGAAAGGGGGTGAGCGTCTGCATCCCGGCATGGCTTATCTGGCTCCCGGGCACTCGCATCTTCTGGTCAGGAAGAGTGGCCGGCGGCTGCGTGACCGAGCTGTCAAGCGCCGAGCCGGTCAATCGACACCGGCCGGCGGTGGATGTCCTGTTCGATTCCGTGGCGGCCGAACTGGGCGCCAATGCGACGGCGATAGTCCTGACCGGCATGGGCAAGGACGGCGCCAGGGGCATGCTCGCCATGCGGCAGGCCGGGGCATGGACCATCGGCCAGGACGAGGCGAGTTGCGTCGTCTACGGCATGCCGCGCGAAGCGGCGCTGATCGGCGCGGTAGACGAGGTGGTGACGCTGCGGGACGTCGCGGCACATCTCCTGGCACGTCTCCAGCGCCTGGACCGAGGTTAGGCTCGAGCGGCTATACTGGATAAATGGTGTCAGACAATCTGGAGTGTATTCATGCAGACGAATGTAATTGGCAGGGAGGGTGGTATCGAGATCAGGCTGGTCGGCCGGTTTGATTTCAATTCGCATCGCGAATTTCGCGAAGCGGTCGACACGGCGTTGGCGGATACCGCAGCCAAGGAGTTGACCGTCGATCTGGGCGGCGTCGAGTATCTGGATAGTTCGGCCTTGGGGATGCTGCTCATGTTGCGCGACAAGGCGAAGGCGGCCGGCAAGTCGATTGCGCTGACCAACTGTCGTGGCGTGGTCAAACAGGTGCTGGATATCGCCAATTTCGGCAAGCTGTTCAACATGGCATGACATGGTGCCGAAAGGCCGGGTGCGATCGGTCTGTGTACCCGCGGCCCTTCCATCATAGTGTCAGGAATTGACGTAAGATTCCCGCTGCTTGGCCGCCCCGGCAAGCGGACCACAGCGGAAAACGAGGGTGTCCCATGTCCGATCTGCTCAAGAATATCGATGCGCGAACGCGCCTAGCCGGCACCAACAAGCTGGAGATCTTGCTGTTTACGCTTGGCGTGGATGCGCGTACCGGTCGTCACGAGACTTACGGCATCAACGTCTTCAAGGTGCGGGAAGTGATGCGCACGCCGTCGCCGTTCGGGAGGTTGGCCATGAGCGGAGAGAGGAGCTTCGTCTCGACGTTGGCCGCGTAGTTGATCGGATCCGCCGGGTCGATGATCCACTTCGCGACGTTGAGGGTCTTCAGGTACGCCGCCGCCATCGCCGCGTCGAAGCCCCCCGGCGTGAAGCCGGGATGCGTGGGATCGACCTTCGTCAGATCGAAGCCGGGTATGACCGACTGGAGCGCCAGCTCCAGCAGGGAGTCCGGCGTGCCGTCGTTGCTGCCGGTGGTGAAGCTCGGCGAGGTGGTGAAGACGTCCACGAAGGTGCCGCCGGGGACGTTGAGCACTCCTCGCGAGTAGCGGGGGTTGGTCGCGAGGATCTGTGTCCCGACGATCCCGCCGAGCGACTGGCCGAGGTAGTAGACCCTGGTAGGGTCGATGGCGACACCGAGCCCGGCGGCGGTCGTCGCGAACGCATCGGTGGTGCGTGGCGTGGGAGGCGCCAGCGCGAGGACTAGGGCCGACTGGTCCAGGACGTCCTCGCGGATGGCGTCGCGGAATCGGAAGAAGTTGGCAGAGATCAGGTACTGCCCGGAAGCGGCCGTGCTCAGCCCGGTCGCGTCGGGCGCGAGGGAGGTCGTGCAGCTCGACGGGTTGATCTGGTTCTGGAACGCGGGGATCGGCCCAGCGCCGTCCGGATCGACCATGTTGAGGGTGCAGGTACCGCCCGACGCGCAGTGCGCGTCGGTCGAGCAGAACGCACGGCCGCCGTGGAACGGCGCGTCGATCGCCGCCACGGCGAACCCGTTGGCCGCGAGCGCGTTGGCGAGGACGACCGACTGCAGGCGGGAGCCGGCGAGTCCGTGGTGGAAGACGACCAGCGGCGCGCACTTGAGCGCGTCGGCGGGAGCAGGGCAACTGGCGGCCACGCTGGCGGCCGCCGGGAGGAGCACGATGGCGTCGAGCTGCTTGGCGCCCCACGCGGCCTGGTTGGGGTTCAGCGTCCCCTTCGATGGATCGGTGTCCATCGGATCTATCGTCGTGATCTGCGCGGTCACGATGCTGGAGCCGGAGGGGAAGAGCCCCGCGGGGATCATGGTCAGCGTCTCGAACTGCGCTGGCGTGAACGCCACGACGCTGGACGGCGCAACGCTGCTCAACGACGCGTACGGGGCGGCCGCCAGGCCGACCGACGTGGGGGTCACCGTCTGCGTCTTGAACGTGTAGGCGGCGGCGATGGACGAGCGGGTGAGGGTCCGGTCGGCGATCAGCTCATCGATCTCGCCGCGCATCTTCTGGATGCCTGCTGCCGTCTGGGCGTCCATCCCTGCGAGGAGCGGCGTGAGGGTCGAGGGGTTCGTCCCCTGCGCGACCGGCCACGGATAGACCACCGGCGCCGTCTGCTCGAGGATCAGCTTCGAGAAGGTGGAGCGGGCGAGCGAGACCATCCCGGTGAAGTCGGTGACGCCGTCGTTCACGACGACCGCGTACTTCGTGTCCTCGGCGAGCGGGGGAAGCGCCATGGTCCCGGTCCAGACGGCCGGCTGGAGGCCGATGGCCACGGAGAAGCCGCCCTGCTGGATCTGGGGGGGCTGCTTGACGACGGCGAGGACCTCGGTCCAGGTCGCGTCGGCGTTGCGCTTGTAGAGCTTCACGTTGGCGGCGACGGTGCCGGCCGTGATCGGCCCCGAGGTCGACGCCAGGATCATGGCGGTCGTCGAGAAGCCGTCGAGCGTGACCAGCCCGGCGCCAGCGGCGCCGAAGGCGGCGTTGGGCTTCACGAGGCCGCCGTCGAGCGGCTTGGTGACGTCCGAAGGGATCGCCTCGCGCATCAGATCGAACGGCAGCGGCGCGACGCCGGAGCCCGAGTCGACCACCACGTACGTGCCGGGGCTCGGCGCGATCTGGAACGTCGCGATGGCGGCGGTCTGCTCGACGGGGAAGACCCCGGAGATCGCGGCGAAGGCGCTGCTCGCGGTCGGCACGGGCGGCGACGCGCAGAGGGCGGCCAGGGCGGGATCGGCGACGGGGTTCCAGCCCGCGGTCAGCAGCGCCGCGTAGGCCGGCGGAATCACCGGCATGTTGCACCAAGGGACCGCGCTCCACAGGACCTTGCGGAGGCCGTCGAGCTTCGCGGCGGTCACGGCGTCGAGGCCACCAGGCGGCTGGTTCTCCACCTTGGTCATGTCCTTGTTGGGGATGACGAGGGCGATCCCCTGGTCGGCGTTCACGGTGAGCCCCGTCGTCGTCTTCACGCCGCTGGAGCCGCCGCGGACCGCGACGACGTAGCGGGCGCCGGGCTCCCAGCGCCGGCTGCCGGTCGCGTCCGCCGCCTTCCGGATCTTGAGCACCTTCGAGTCGAGCAGGTCGGTCTCGGCCGTGAACGCCACAGGCGTCACGGCGCCGCCAGAGACCTTGAAGAGCGCCACGGTGCTGGCCGTGGCCGTCGCAGGATCGACGACCGGCTGCGTCGCCGCGGTCACGTAGGCATTGGTCGCGGCGTCGAACGTGACGGCGCGGAACGGGATGCTGATGGAGACCTCCTGGTCGGACGGGAACCCGCTCGACGCGACGAAGTCCAGGAGCAGTGCCTTCTGCGCGGTCTTGAGGACGTTGGCCCCCGAGGTGTCGATGCCGGGAGCGCCCTGCAGCGCCAGGTCGTTCGGCGTCGGGATGACGCCCGCGGTCGAGTCGAACGTCGCGAAGACCAGGGTGTTGGTAGGCTTCTCCTGCTTGACCTCTGTGCAGCCCACGGCCAGCGCCATGAGCGCGAGCGGTGCGTATCGGCGAAGCGTCATCGGGGGATCCTCCGCGTATGCGATGCCACGAACGGTGAACGACGTGGGCGCAGAGGGGTGACCGATGGTGATTCTGATCCCCCGCCGTGCCGAGCCCTGAATCGGTAGCACGCAACGCAAGGAGTGCGCCATAGCGCGCGGTCGCACGAAACGAGGAAATTTGGCGCGGAGCCCCAAGAAGGGCCTCCACGGCTGCCTCGACTGCGGAGCGGTTCGGGCGGGCGGCGCCCGGAAACGAGACGGACCTCCGGCCGATTACAGGGGTACTGCCGGCTCCTGCTGCGAGAGGCAGTGGATAGTGCCGAGCCCCCAGACGAGGTCGCGGGCGTGGATCCCGACGACGGGCCGGTCCTTGAAGAGGTCTCCGAGGATCCCGAGCGCCTCGCGGTCGGAGGGGTCGTCGAAGGTCGGCACCAGGACCGCTGCGTTGGCGATGTAGAAGTTGGCGTAGCTCGCCGGCAGCCGCTGACCGTCGAAGACGACCGGCCCGGGCATCGGCAGGTAGACGACCTCGGGCCGCGAGCCGTCCTCCAGCCGCGCGCCCTGGAGCCGCTCGCGGTTCTCCTCGAGCGGCGCGTAGTTGGGATCCTTCGGATCGTCCTCGCGGACGAGGACGACGGTCTTCTGCCCCACGAAGCGGGCGAGGTCGTCCACGTGGCCGTGCGTGTCGTCGCCGGCGATGCCGCGCCCGAGCCAGATCGTGTTCCGTGCCCCGAGCGCGTCGCGGAAGACGGCCTCGTAGTCGGCGCGCCCGAAGCCCGGGTTCCGGACCTGGACCTTCGGGTCGAGCATGCACTCCTCGGTCGTGAGGATCGTGCCGGCGCCGTTCACGTCGATGGCGCCGCCCTCCAGGATCACCTCGCGGTCGCGGTGGACCATCGGCAGGAGCTCGGCGTCGAGCCGCGCCGCCGCCCGCTCCGGGAGCTTCACGTCCCTCTTCCAGTTCGGGTACTTGGACCAGCCGTCGAAGCGGAACCGGACGATCGCCCGGGCGCCTGGCGCGCGTCACCCAGATCGGTCCGGTGTCACGCATCCAGCCCCGGTCGGTGGGCCAGCGCAGGAGCTGGACGCGGTCGAGCGGGATGCCGGAGCGCCCGAGCACGCGGCGGGCGCTCTTCTCGTGGGCGGCGTCCTTGACGATGAGCCGGACGGTCTCCCCCTCGGCGGCCCAGCGGACGATCTCCGCGTAGGCCCACGGGATCGGGGCGAACTTGCCCGGCCAGTCGGCGGCGTTGTGCGGGAAGGAGAGCCACGTCGCCTCGTGCCGCGCCCACTCGGCAGGCATGGCGAAGCCCTGCGCCTCCGGCGTCCCTCCGTTCGCCGGGCTCAATCGATGAACCTCTTCACGACGTCGCCGTACGCGTCGATCCGCCGGTCGCGGAGGAACGGCCAGCCGCGCCGGACCTCCTCGATCCGGCCGAGGTCCACCTCGCCGATCAGGGTCTCCTCCGCGTCGATCGACGCCTCGGCGATCACGACGCCGAGCGGGTCGCAGAGGAAGGAGCTGCCCCAGAACTGGAGCCCCGGCGTGCCCGGGTTGAAGACCTCGTGGCCGACGCGGTTCACCGCCGCGACGTAGACGCCGTTGGCCACCGCGTGGCCGCGCTGGACCGTGCGCCACGCGTCGCGCTGCGAGGCGCCGTGCTCCGCCTTCTCGGCGGGGTGCCAACCGATCGCGGTCGGGTAGAACAGGATCGAGGCCCCTTGCAGCGCCGTGAGCCGCGCGCCCTCCGGGTACCACTGGTCCCAGCAGATGAGCGTGCCGATGCGCCCCGCCTTCACGTCGAACGCCTTGAACCCCAGGTCGCCAGGCGCAAAGTAGAACTTCTCGTAGAAGGCAGGGTCGTCGGGGATGTGCATCTTGCGGTAGAGGCCGACGGTCTGGCCGTCGGCGTCGATGACGATCGCGCTGTTGTGGTAGAGCCCGGCCGCGCGCCTCTCGAAGATCGGGACGATGACCGCGACGCCCGCCTGCTTCGCGACCTTCGCGAAGCGCGCGCCGCTGGGGCCGGCGACCGGCTCGGCGAGGTCGAAGAGCGCCGCGTCCTCGCGCTGGCAGAAGTAGGGCGTCCGGTACATCTCGGGCAGGCAGACGACCTCCGCCCCGTCGCGGGCGGCCTCCTCCACCTTCGCGGCGGCCTTCTCTTCGTTGGCCTGCGGGTCGCTCGACATCGCCATCTGGACGAGGCCGACGCGGAACTTGTTGGGCTTGCTGTGCATCGCTGCGCGCTCCGGGTGCTGAGGGGGCGCGATTCTAACGGACCCGGGAATGGGGCGGAAGGGTGCGCGGGCGTACCGGGATCTACGGAGGTGAAGGCGCTCGGGTTCCGCTCCCGCAGCAGCACGTGCTGACTCGGCTCGTCGGTCGGGCTGGTCCATTCCTTTGCTTGCGGTGAGGCTGCCGCGTTGACAAGATGCGTGCCTCGGGGGGTACGGACCATGACGGCGAAGTTCGAGGCGCGCCGCGGCGCGCTGCTGGCGGCTGTGCTGGCCGCGACCCTGGTCGGCTGCCCGGCCGAAGAGTCCGCGCCCGGTCCGGAGCTGACGCTCTCGGCGACGCGGGTCGACTTCGGGCCGATCAGGGCCGGGGGCGCGTTGCCGGACGCCAAGACCGTCGACGTCGGCTACTCGCGCGGCGGGACGCTCGCCTCGACCCTCGTGGCCGTCGCGTACCCCGGCGCGACGAGCGGCTGGCTCGAGGTGGACCTCGACGGCTCTGGCTCGGCCTGGACGCTGACGGTTCGCCCCTCCACGACCGCGGTGCCGGAGGGACTGCAACTCGCGACCGTCGAGGTCTGTGCGAGCGGTGCGGCCTGCAGGACCCTCACCGTCGTCCTGGAGATCTCGCGGGATGAGCTCAGCCCGGTGATCGCGGTGGACAAGGCGCGCCTCACCTTCACCAGCGCCTTCGGCGGGGCGGCGGCGGCCGCGCAGGAACTCTCCATCGCCAGCGCGGGGACTGGCGTACTCGACAACGTCACGATCGTCTGCGACCAGGCGTGGCTCACGGTCACCCCCTCCGTGCCCATGCCGATCGCCATGGCCAGCGGGGTGACGGTCACGGTCGCCGCCGGGCTCGAAGCCGGCAGGTACGCGGGGACGCTGACCATCACTGACGACCACGCGGTCAACTCCCCGCTCCTGATTCCGGTCGTCTACACGGTGACCCAGCCCACGATCGCCGCCTCGGTCCCCGGCCTCTCCTTCTCCTTGCCGTACGGCGCGAGCCCGGCAGCGAAGAGCTTCACCGTGAGCAACTCGGGCACCGGCACGCTCCCGGCGCCGACCGTGACCTCGACGGCGGCCTGGCTCGGCGCGACGGTCGGCGGCACGAGCGCGCCCTTCACCGTCGTGGTCTCCGTCGAAGCTGGGGCGCTGCCGTCCGGAACCTGGTCGGGGATGCTCATCCTCGAGGCGGCCGGGGCCTCCAACTCGCTGGTGTTGCCGGTCTCGGTCTCGGTCGAAGCGACGCCGGTCGCGAGGGACCTCGCGACGGCGGGAGGGGGCGCTGCCATGATCATGGACGCCTACTGGGCCAGGAATCTGTCGTGCGAGAAGATCGGCGCCGTCTTCGTGGCGATCGGCGCGGAGCACGCGAACGGGTCGGCACTCAGGCGAAGGGCCTCCGTCGATGCGGGGCGCATCGCCTACGACCCGGCGATGGCGACCGAGTGCCTGGCGGCGATCGAGGCTGCGACCTGCGCGGAGCTCGATGGGGGGAGCGGCCCGGCGGTCTGCGATGGCGTCTTCACGGGCACCGTTGCCGACGGGGACGTCTGCGGTTCGAGCGACGAGTGCGCGACCGGCTGGTGCGATGCCGGCATTACCTGCCCCTGGCTCTGCGCGGCGAGGAAGCCCGAGGGCAGCGACTGCTCCGACTCCGGGGAGTGCCTTTCGGGCGCCTGCGACTGGGCAACCCACCTCTGCGTCCCCGACGTGCCAGGTGCCGAGGGGGAGCCCTGCGGTCGCGGCGTCGACTCGTGCCTGCCTGGGCTCTACTGTGACTCCGGCGTCTGCAGGCCCCGGCTCGCCGTTGCTGAGTACTGCTCCGGGTTCAACAACGACTGCCAGACGGGGCTCGGCTGCGCCGAGGACCGGCGCTGCCGTCCGTTGGTGCCCGTAGGGGAGAGCTGCGCCGCTGCCGCGTGCGGCATGGGCGTCTATTGCAGCGCAGCCGCCGGTACGCGCTGCGCGGACATTCCTTGGCGCGCAGGAGATGACTGCGCAGAGCATGGAGGCTGCTGGGGGCTCGGCTGCGCGTCGTCGGGGCTCTGCGTCGAGGGGACCGTGCCGGCCGGCGGGGTGTGCGACGCTTCCGCCGACCTGTTCTGCGTCGAGGGGACGAGATGCTCCGCCTTCACCGGCTGGTGCACTCCGTTCAGCGACGGGGTCGCCCCCTGCCCCTGATGACGGGTCCGGAGCGGTGGACCGCCGGCGACGTTCGGTGGAGAGCAGGAGTCGACGCCGACGTGCGCGCCGCGTAGCATCACGTCGGGCATGACGTCACGTCCCGCAGAGAACCTCCTCCTCGCCGCCTTCTCGCCGGAGCTCGCCGGCCTCGACGCCGCGCCGCCGGCGGGCTGGCGCGTGGCGCTGACGGGCGTGGGCGCGCTCGCCGCGGCAGCCGCCACGGCGCGGCTCCTGGTCGAGGCGAGGACGGCCCGGGTCCTCTTCATCGGGACCTGCGGCGCCTACGACGGGCGGCTCGCCGTCGGGGCGCACCTCTGCGCCTCAGAGGCGATCGCCACCTCGCTCGACGAGCTGGAGGGCAGGGCGTTCAGGCCGGAGATCGAGCGGACCCGCTGGCCGGCGGGCTGGTCTCTGCCGCTCCCGGGCTTCGCGGTCGCCGTCCCTCCGGCGATCACCTGCACGCTGGAGGGGGCGCGGCGGCTGTCGACCCTGGCGGCCGCCGAGCACCTGGAGCTGACCGGCGTCTTCGCGGCCTGTGCCGAAGCGGGCGTTCCCGCCGCCGCTGCGCTGGCGGTGGCCAACCGGGTCGGGCCGGAGGCCAACGCCGAATGGCGGAGCAACCACGCCCGCGTGAGCCGGGAGCTCGTCTCTGCCCTACTTTCGGGTGGGGTTCTGTAAGGCCTCTGGGGGGTGCCCTCGCCTCTAAGTTCCTGTAAAAGAGGGTCCGCTGCGGCAGGGCGCCGCAGGCACGGAGGGACCAGGCTTGGCCGACACGCTCACTTCGCTCGAACCCCGCCTGCTCTGGCGTTACTTCCTGGACCTGTCGCGGATCCCCCGCGGCTCGAAGAACGAGGCGGCGGCCGCGCGGTGGGTGATGGACCAGGCCCGCGCAGCAGGCTGTGACGTCGAGCAGGACGCGGCCGGCAACGTCCTGGCGCGCAAGCGCGCGACGCCGGGCTGCGAGGCGGCCCCGGTCGTCGCCCTCCAGTCCCACGTCGACATGGTCTGCGAGAAGAACGAGCGGACTGCCCACGACTTCGCGCGCGACCCTATCGACGTCTACGTCGACGGCGACCAGGTCCGTGCCCGCGGAACCACGCTGGGCGCGGACGACGGCATGGGGGTCGCGGCTGCGCTCGCCGTCCTGGCCTCGAAGGAGCTGACTCACGGGCCGCTCGAGGCGCTCTTCACCGTGGACGAGGAGACCGGGCTCACCGGCGCGCAGGCGGTCGAGCCCGGCTGGCTGCGCGCCCGCTACCTGCTCAACCTGGACAGCGAGCAGGAGGGCGAGCTGATCATCGGCTGCGCGGGCGGGATCGACGCGGTGGCGACGCGCCGGCTGACGCGCGCACCGCCGGCGCCGGGGAGGGTGGCGCTCCGTCTGCGGGTCACCGGCCTCAAGGGCGGCCACTCCGGCACCGACATCGCCTCCGGCCGCGCCAACGCGCTGCGGCTCCTCGGCCAGCTGCTCGTCGCGCTGATCCCAGCGCACGGGCTGGAGCTCGTCAGCGCGGCGGGCGGGAACAAGCGGAACGCCATCCCTCGCGAGGCGTTCGCCATCGTCCGGGCTGACCCTGCCAGGCGCGGCGCGATCGAGGCCGACGTCGCGCGGCTCTCGGCCGAGCGGCGCGCGTCGTACGGCCGGCTCGATCCGGGGATCTCGTTCAACGTCGAAGCGGCGGAGGACGGCGCCCCGATGTCGGCCGACGACGCGTTCGTCGTCGCGGGGCTCCTGGCCGCGGCTCCGCACGGGGTCGAGGAGATGAGCCCGGAGCTGCCCGGGCTCGTCCAGACGTCCACCAACCTCGGGATCGCCGAGACGCAGGGCAGCCACGCCCAGATCTGCTTCCTGACGCGCAGCGCCGTGGACGCGTCGCGCCGCGCGCTCGTGGAGCGGATTGGGGCCGCCTGCGCGCTAGCCGGCTTCTCGATGGAGCTGCAGGGCGGTTACCCAGGCTGGAAGCCCGAGCCGGGCGCGGGGCTGGTCAGGCTCGTGGACGCGGTTCACGCCGAGCACTTCGGGAGGGCGATGGCGGTCCGCGCGCTCCACGCCGGGCTGGAGTGCGGGATCATCGGCGAGAAGTACCCCGGGACGGAGATGGTCTCCTTCGGCCCGACCCTCACCGACGCCCACACCCCCGACGAGCGGGTGAGCGTGCCGTCGGTCGCCACGTTCTGGAAGCTGCTGGTGGCGGTCCTCGAGCGGATCGGCAAGGGGACCTAGGTTGGAGCCTCTCCTCGACCCCTCCAACCCGCTCCACGTCGGCATCGTGGCGGTGCTCGTCCTCGGCGGCGCCGCGTCGGCGTGGCTCGGACTGCGCGACGGCTTCCTGCGGCGCGAGATGCGCACCAACTCCGGCCTGCTCGTCGGCACGAAGGCGATGCTGGCGGGCGCGATGTACATCGTCACCGGCCTCGTCGCCCTCGGCGGCGGGATCGTCTTCTTCCTGAAGGCGCGCGGCTAATACACCGCCAGCAGCTCGACCTCGAAGACCAGCGTCGAGTTGGGCGGGATGTCCGGCGGCGCGCCGGCGGCTCCGTAGGCCAGCTCGGGGGGGAGGGTGAGCTTCCGCTTGCCGCCGACCTTCATGCCTGCCACGCCTCGGTCCCAGCCCTCGATCACCTCGCCGGCGCCCAGCCGGAAGGAGAAGGGCGTCCCGCCGACCGAGGAGTCGAACTGCTTACCGTCCGTGAGCCAGCCGGTGTAGTGGACCTCGACCGTCTTGCCGCGGACGGCCTCCGGCCCCTTCCCCTTCACCAGCTCGTCGATCTTGGGTTTCGCCATGGGGCGGCATTCTATCCCCGCGCGATCTCGTCCGTCGACACCGCTCGGAGGCTGTGGTTACCTTGCCACTCCGCACAGCCCCATTTCCGAACCCCTTCGTCCAAACAGGAGATGCGTAGCCATGGCGACTCCCGCCTTCCAGTACCAGGATCCGTTCCCGCTCGGTAAGGACACGACCCAGTACCGCTCCATCGGCAAGGATGGGGTCTCGGTCGCGCAGTTCGACGGCAAGGAGATCCTCAAGGTCGACCCGTCGGCGCTCGAGACGCTCGCCCGCGAGGCGATGCGCGAGGTCTCGTTCTTCCTCCGCCCCTCGCACAACGAGCAGGTCGCCAAGATCCTCGCCGACTCCGAGTCGTCGCAGAACGACAAGGGGGTCGCCCTCGCCTTCCTGAAGAACGCCGAGATCGCCGCGCGCGGCGAGCTGCCCATCTGCCAGGACACCGGCACCGCGACGATCATGGGGAAGAAGGGGCAGCAGGTCTGGACCGGCGCCAACGACGAGGAGTGGCTCTCGAAGGGCGTCTACGCGACCTACACGAAGGAGAACCTGCGCTACTCGCAGACCGCGGCGCTCGACATGTACAAGGAGGTCAACACCGGCACCAACCTGCCGGCCCAGATCGACCTCATCGCGACGCAGGGCATGGAGTACAAGTTCCTCTTCATCGCGAAGGGCGGCGGCTCGGCCAACAAGACGAGCCTCTGGCAGGAGACGAAGGCCCTCCTCAACCCCGCGACGCTGGAGAAGTTCCTCGTCGACAAGATGAAGTACCTCGGCACGGCGGCCTGCCCGCCGTACCACATCGCCATCGTCGTCGGCGGCACCTCGGCCGACCAGTGCATGAAGACGGTGAAGCTCGCGTCGGCCCGCTACCTCGACGCGCTCCCGACCGCCGGCAACGAGCACGGCCAGGCCTTCCGGGACCTGGAGCTGGAGCAGAAGCTGCTGGAGAAGGCGTACAAGCTCGGCATCGGCGCCCAGTTCGGCGGCAAGTACTTCGCCCATGACATCCGGGTGATCCGGCTGCCGCGCCACGGCGCCTCCTGCCCCGTCGGCATGGCGGTCTCCTGCTCGGCCGACCGGAACGTGAAGGCCAAGATCACGAAGGAGGGGCTCTTCATCGAGGAGCTCGATCACGCCCCGAGCCGGCTCATCCCCGAGCAGTTCAAGGTGGGGAAGCACGAGCACGGCGTGAAGATCGACCTCAACCGGCCGATGAAGGAGATCCTGGCCGAGCTCTCCAAGCACCCGGTCTCGACGCCGCTGCTGCTCAACGGCACGATCATCGTGGGGCGCGACATCGCGCACGCGAAGTTCAAGGAGATCCTGGACGCGGGCAAGCCGATCCCCGAGTACCTGACGAAGCACCCGATCTACTACGCCGGCCCGGCCAAGACTCCCCCGGGCAAGGCGTCGGGCTCCTTCGGCCCGACCACCGCCGGACGCATGGACTCCTACGTCGACCTGCTCCAGGCGAAGGGCGGCTCGCTCGTGATGATCGCGAAGGGGAACCGCACGCAGCAGGTCACCGACGCGTGCAAGAAGTGGGGCGGCTTCTACCTCGGCTCGCCGGGCGGCCCCGCCGCGGTCCTCGCCGAGGAGAACATCAAGAAGGTCGAGGTCCTCGACTTCCCCGAGCTCGGGATGGAGGCCGTCTGGAAGATCGAGGTCGAGAACTTCCCCGCCTTCATCCTCGTGGATGACAAGGGGAACGACTTCTTCAAGCAGATCGGGCTGTAGTCGCCGGCAGGGCGACTCCCCTCTCCCCCACCGGGGGAGAGGGTTCTTCGATGGAGCGGGCGGCGCCCGGCCTGCCTCATCCACCGACGAGCGGGTTCCGGGCCGGCACCCCCTGGGAACCGTCCGAAGTCCCGGTCGGCCGTCCAGAGCTCCGACACCTCGTACGCGGCGCAGAGCGCCGCGACGCGCGCGTCGTGGACCATCGGGCCCGTCGCGCGGCCGACCGCGAGCGTCGCGCGGAGGCGCGGCCAGTGGCCATCGGGCTCCGCGAGGAGCACGACCGAGGGCGACTCCAGCCAGGCGTCCACCTGCGCGACCGCCGCCGGTAGAGGCGTCGGCGGCTGGTAGATGCGCGGGTGGGTGACGATCGCGAGGAACTCCAGGACGCAGGGCCACGGGACGGCCCATGCCGCACGTCCCTCCGCCGCCGCCGGACGCGCTCGGCCGCGGGGAGCGTGACACGGGAGAGTCCTCCCGGTGCGCGTAGACCAGGATGTTGGTGTCGACGGCGATCACGAGCCGTGCCCTTCGTAGGCCGCGTCCCGGATCCGCTCCCAGCCCGCGTCGCGGAGCTCCGGCTGGAGCCCCTTGCCCTTGAAGCTCGCCTTGCGGAGCCGGAACTCCCCCTCCTTCGCCCGCTCGCCCAGAACCTTCCTGAGCCCCTCCTCGATCAGCGCGCGGACCGTCGTCCCTTCGCGAGCGGCCACCTTGCGCGCCTGCGAAAGGACAGGGTCGGGAATCTCCACGGTCGTCTTCATATGGGTGACGTGTATCAGGAGGGAGGTGGCGATGCACGCGCCTCCAGTTCCACCCGGGGTGCCCCGTGCGGTAGAAGGATGGCCCTCGCCAACAGGGAGCCAGCCGATGCAGATCGTCACTCCCCAGATCCGCCAGCAGATGGAGAGCGCCTCCTGGATCCGGCGCATGTTCGACGCCGGGATCGAGCTGAAGGCGCGCGTCGGCGCGGCGAACGTCTTCGACTTCAGCCTCGGCAACCCCGACGTGCCACCGCCTGCCGCCGCGGCGGCCGCCATCCGGGCGCTGGCGGAGCGCGCCGTGCAGCCCATGGGGCTCGGCTACTGCCCCAACGCAGGGCTGCCGTCGGTCCGCGCAGCGCTGGCGAAGAAGCTCGCGCGCGAGCAGCAGGCCCCCGTCGAGGCGCGCCACCTCCTGCTCACCTGTGGCGCGGCCGGCGGGCTCGTCACCTTCTTCCGCGCGGTGCTGGAGCCCGGCGACGAGGTCCTCTGCTTCGCCCCGTACTTCGTCGAGTACGGCGCCTACGCGGGCCACTTCGGCGCCACGCTCCGGGCGGTGCCGTCGAAGGCCCCCGACTTCGCGCCCGACCTCGCGGCGCTGGAGGCGGCCATCGGCCCGCGCACGCGCGCGCTCATCATCGACTCGCCGAACAACCCCACCGGCTGCATCTACGACGCGGCCACGCTGCGCGCGATCGGCGACGTGCTGGCGAAGGTGAACGCCGGGCGCGAGCGCCCCGTCTTCCTCGTCTCGGACGAGCCGTACCGCGCGCTCGCCTACGACGGCGCGGTGGTGCCGCCCATCCTCCCCGTCTCCCCGTTCGCGGTGGTGGTCGGCTCCTTCTCGAAGAGCCTGTCGCTCGCGGGCGAGCGGATCGGATACATCGTCGCGAGCCCGGCGATGCCTGACGTGCAGGTGCTCGTCGACGCGCTGACGATGACCAACCGGACCCTCGGCTTCGTGAACGCGCCGGTGGTCGGCCAGCAGCTCGTCGAGGCGCTCATCGACGAGAGCGTCGACGTCGCCATCTACGACAGGCGCCGCAAGGCGATGGCCGCGGCGCTCTCGGGGGCCGGGATCGAGTTCTACCTGCCGAAGGGGGCCTTCTACTTCTTCCCGAAGGCTCCGGGCGGAGACGACCAGGCCTTCGTGAACCTCCTCCTGGAGGAGAACATCCTCGCGGTCCCCGGCCGGGGCTTCGGCATGCCCGGCTACTTCCGGCTCACCTTCTGCGTGGACGAGAAGGTGATCGAGCGCTCGGCGCCGGGCTTCGCGCGGGCGGCGGCGAAGGCGGGGTGAGGGGGCGATTCGATCACGCCGCGTCGTACCGGTCGAACTCCATCGTGAAGAGCGCGCGCCCCTGCGTGAGGGAGCGCAGCTCGGTCGCGAAGCCGAACATGCGCCGGAGCGGCGCCTCGGCCCGGACGATCTTCAGCGCGGCGCCCCGCTCCGCGACGTCGAGGATGGTCCCCTTGCGGGCGTCGAGCGCCCCGATGACGCCGCCGATGTGCTCGTTCGGGAGGCTGAGCTCCAGCTTCATGATCGGCTCGAGCAGCACCGGCTTCGCGCGCGCGGCCGCGGCCCTGACGGCGTCGGCGGTCGCCACCTTGTAGGCGAAGGGCTTCGAGGCCCCCTCGCGCCACGTCGCGCCGGTGAGGGTCACCTCGACGTCCTGGAGCGGGAAGCCCTGCAGCACGCCGGAGTCGGCCGCCTCGCGGGCCCCGTCGGCGATCTGGTGCCGGACCTCGTCCCGGAGGAAGGGGAGGGCCGCCGCCTCGGGGGCGATGGCGAAGCGGAAGCCCGCGCCGCGCGCGAGGGGGGCGACCCGGACCGCCGCCTGGCCGAAGATCTCGTCGCCGTCGATCCTCCGCTCGAAGACGGCCTCGGCCTCGGCGGAGGCCGTGAGCGCCTCGCGCATGAGGACCTGCGGGTCGCCGGTCCGGACGCCGACCCCGAACTCGCGCCGCAGCCGCTCGACGACCACCTCCAGGTGGAGCTCACCCATCCCGGAGATGAGGAGCTGGCCCGTCTCCGGATCCTCGCCCGACTTGAAGCTCGGATCCTCGTCGGCGATCCTCGCGAGCGCCTCGAGCAGCGGCTCCCGATCGCGCGTCGAGGCGGGCTCGATCGCCTGCGAGATGACCGGCTGGTAGACGGAGATCCGCTCCAGCACCAGCGCGTGGCCGGGCGAGGTCAGCGTGTCGCCGGTCCGGGTCTCCTTGAGCCCCATCACCGCGAAGATCTGGCCGGCGCCGAGGGACGGCACCCGCTTCTTCTGGGCGGCGTGCATCAGCAGGACGCGCGCGATCTTCTCCGGCTTCCCCAGCGTCGCGTTCCAGACGTCGTCCCCCTCGGCGACGCGGCCGGAGTAGACGCGCAGGAATACGAAGCGGCGCTGCTCGTCGAGGAGCGAGATCTTGAAGGCGAGCGCGAGGAGCGGCTGGTGGTCGTCGGCGTCGCGCGTCTCCTCCGCCCCGGTCCTCGGGTTCACGCCGACCGGCGGCGGGAGGTCGAGCGGCGAGGGCAGGTAGGCGCAGATCGCGTCGAGCACCTGCGGGATGCCCTTGTTCCGCAGCGCCGAGCCGCAGAGGAGCGGGACGAAGTGCCCTGACAAGGTCGCGCGCCTGATCGCCGCCACGAGCGAAGGCTCGTCGAGGTCACGGTCGCCCAGGAAGGCGTCCCCGGCCTGCTCGTCGACGTCCGCCAGGACCTCCAGCAGCGCGCGCCTGTCGGCCTCCGCGGCTCGGCGAGAGCCCCTGCGCCGTGGTGAAGGCCCGCAGATCCTCGGGGTCGGTGAACCTGTGGCTGCGCCGCCCGACGAGATCCTCGAACCCCTCGAACGACCCCTCGGCGCCGATGGGGCGGTGGAGCGCGGCGATCCGGTGATCGGGGAAGTGCTTCCGCATCGACGCGAGCGTGGCGGCGAAGTCGGCCCCGACCCGATCCATCTTGTTGGCGAACGCGATCCGCGGCACGCGGTAGCGGTCCGCCTGGCGCCAGACCGTCTCGCTCTGCGGCTCGACGCCGTTGACGGCGTCGAAGACGGCGACCGCGCCGTCGAGCACGCGCAGGCTCCGCTCGACCTCGACGGTGAAGTCCACGTGACCGGGGGTGTCGATGAGGTGCAGCTCGTGGCCGTGCCACTCGAAGCTGGTCACCGCGGAGGTGATCGTGATCCCGCGCTCCCGCTCCAGCTCCATCCAGTCCATGACGGCGTCGCCGTCGTGGACCTCGCCCATCTTGTGGGTCTTCCCGGCGGCGAAGAGGAGCCGCTCGGTGAGCGTGGTCTTCCCCGCGTCGATGTGAGCCATGATCCCGAGGTTGCGGATGGCCCGCATGCGCTTCACCGCGCCCGGCTCCTTCTTGTCGGCTTCGCCGCTCACGTCTGGCCCCCTGCCGCGAGACTGCACCATCCTAGCAGCGCCCAAGCGGGTTGCGCCCGGCGGGTTGCGTTCGGACGCCCCTCAGCGGAAGATTCCCGTGGACACGAGGTGGACCGTGACGCAGGGCTCCAACGACAACCGACGCAGGTTCTCCCGGATCCAGTTCCACCGGCCCGCCGAGCTCGTGCTCGGGACCGAGCGGATCGTCGTCGACGTGATCGACGTCTCGCTCAACGGCGCGCTGCTGCAGGTGGCGGAGGACTTCTCCGGGCGGCGAGGCCAGCCCTGCTCGCTCAACATCCGGCTGGAGCCGACCGAGGCCTGCATCCGGATGATCGGCGAGATGGCCCACGTCGAGCCGGGGCGCGTCGGCGTGCGGCGCGAGGAGATCGACCTCGAGAGCATGGCGCACCTGCGCCGCCTCGTGGAGCTGAACCTCGGGGACCCGACGCTGCTGGATCGCGAGTTCGAGGCGCTGGTCTCGGACCGGGTGTAGGTCACCAGGGGTAGAGCGGCGCCACCGCCTCCGCCCACAGCCTGTTCAGCTCGATCGTCCCCGCGTCGTCGGGGTGCAGGCCGTCGCGCAGCCGCTCGGGGTGGGCCTTGAACCACGAGTAGAGATCCGGCCCCGGGCCGATCCCCGCCGTCGCGGACCACCTCGTCGAGCATGACGTTCTTGCCGGCGGCGTAGTCCGGTCCGTACTTGGTCTGGAACGCGATCCTGGCGACGACGGGGATCTTCCCGGCGGCCTTCAGCCGCTCGATCAGCGGGCGCAGCGAGTCCCGCACCATCTCGGGCGTGCCGTCGTTGGCGCCGATCAGGATCGCCCAGACGTGCGCGTCCGGGTTGAGCGCGAGGAGCTGGTCGATCTTCTCGAGCACCTCGAAGGTCTTGTAGCGGGCGAGCCCGACGTTGATCGTCGCCGGGCGGTAGCCCGGGTGGCGCGCGGCGATCTGGTCCTGGAACGCCGGGCGGCGAGGGGTGCCGCGGTCTGCGGTCTCGCAGGTGATGCTGTCGCCCAGGAACGCCCAGACGTCGTTCCCGCCGTCGGAGAGATCGTGGACGTCGATCTCGTCGATGAAGAGCCCCCACTCGTTGACCTTCTCGGGCAGCCGCGTCACCGACATCCGGACCCAGCTCATCCCTGCGAAGGGGAAGGAGTGGGCCCGGCCGTGGGCCGGGTTGTCCCTGGACGTCGACCACCGTCTGCCACGTCCCGTCGCGGCCGTCGGTGGAGTCGGCGGAGACCTCGATCCGGTAGTCCACCGGCGCGCCGTAGAACTGGTCCCAGTAGTCGTGGTTGCCGGAGGAGGTCCAGGAGAGGAGGAGCCGCGACGGACCGCGGCCGAGCTCGATCGACGCCCACGCGGGGCGCGAAGGCGAGGGCTCGCCGCCGCCCCACTTCGCGCCGGTCCGGTAGGCACCGTCCACCAGCGCGTCGCCGTCGCCGCTGCTGGTGACCACCCGCTTGCCGCGCGAGAGGAGCGGGGCGGGGATGAGCCGCTCGCCGAAGGGGCCGGGCGGCGCAGCGCGCGCCTTGCGGGCGGCGATCCCGGGGAGGGCGGCGTCCAGGGCGGGCAGCGTCGCCACGGCCGCGAACGTGAGCAGCGCCCCGGCGAACGTGGCGATCCAGCGTGCACGGCTCATCGGCTGTCCGACTTCCCTCTCCCCCGCGGGGGCGGGGGAGAAGCCAGGGGTGAGGGGGTTGGTGACCGCAACTGCGCCTTCCTACGGTAGACGCCGAGCACGTTCGGCACCGGCCACGCGTCCACGTTCTGCGCGACTGCTGGGATCCCATCGAACGCCCCGATCAGCTCCAGCTCGCGGCCGCCGGCGGCGATGAAGAGCTGCGCCTCGGCGCCGCCCTCGACGTACATCGCGCGCTGGAGGTCGATCGGCAGCGAGAGCAGCGCGTCCGCGAGCACGCTCGTGGGCCAGGCCGTGCGGGCGTGGACCAGCAGCAGTCGCCCGGCGCCGTCGAGCCCGACCACCGCCGCGCTGGTGCGCCGCCCGGCGGGGGTCCAGACGTTCTTCCGCTCGCAGGAGACGAGCCGGATCGACTGCACCAGCGACCCGTAACCCTTCCCGATGGCCTCGAGGTCGTCGCAGTCGCGGTCGATGATCCGGAGCGGGGGGGTCCCCGCCTCGACGGGATCGAAGGCCAGCACGGTCCGGTCGCGCGACACGCGGCGGTGGTTGACGTGGGTGCGCGTGCGCATGAGCGACACGCTGGTCCGGAGATCCTCCTGGTACATCGCCGCGTTGATGGCGGCCACCGCATGGGTCCGGACCGCCCATTCGCGCGCGCTGCGAGCGGAGCCTTCGCCGGGGGCGGAGGCGTTGAGCAGGCGGAGCTCGAAGTGGCGCGGGTCGACCCGGAGGATGGTGATCACGCCGTCGCCGGCGCCGCCGGCCGGCCCCTCGAAGCGCCCCAGGTCGAGCCCTGCCTCGAGCGCCTGCCAAGGGGCGACGGTCGACGCGGCGAGCGCGAGGGTGGTGAGGGCGGCTGCGAGCACGGGAGATGGGATGTTAGCCGTGGAACCTCCCGGCTGCCAGCCGTGGCGCTCGTCGTCGGGGAAGCCCCGCCCGAGACCCCTGCCCACCCACTCATCCGTGCGAGCATCGGGGCATGGCACATCCCCTCGCAGGAAAGCCGGCGCCCCGGAGCGTCCTCGTCGACGTCGCGGAGCTCCGGCGGCGCTACGGCGCAGACGCTCCAGACCCGAAGGATCCTTCGCAGCGGGTCGCCTTCGGCACCTCCGGCCACCGCGGCTCGTCGCTCCGGCGGGGCTTCAACGAGGCGCACCTGCTGGCAGTGGCGCAGGCCGTGTGCGAGCACCGGCGCAGCGCGGGGATCGACGGCCCGCTCTTCATCGGCAGCGACACGCACGGGCTCTCCGCGCCGGCCGAGGAGACGGCCCTGGAGGTGCTGGTCGCCAACGGCGTCGAGGTCGTCGTCTCCGCCGGCGGCGCGCCGGTCCCGACCCCGGTGATCTCCCACGCGATCCTCTGCTGGAACCGCGGGCGAACCGACCGGCTCGCCGACGGGGTGGTGGTCACGCCGTCCCATAACCCGCCGGAGGACGGCGGCATCAAGTACAACCCGCCGAACGGCGGCCCGGCCGACACCGACGTGACGGGCTGGATCGAGCGGCGCGCCAACGCGCTCCTGGAGGATGGGTGCCGCGGCGTGAAGCGCGTGGCGCTCGCACAGGCGCGGGGTGCGCCCAACTGCTCGACGCGCGACTACGTGACCCCCTACGTCGAGGAGCTGGGACAGGCGGTCGACCTCGACGCCGTGCGCAGCGCCGGGCTCCGGCTCGGCTGCGACCCGCTCGGCGGCTCCAACGCGCACTACTGGGGGCCGATCGCCGAGCGCTGGGGGATCGACGTCACGGTGGTCAACCCCGTGGTGGACCCGACCTTCGGCTTCATGCCGCTCGACCATGACGGCAGGATCAGGATGGACTGCTCCTCGCCTTACGCGATGGCGAACCTCGTCGCGATGAAGGATCGGTTCGACCTCGCCTTCGGCAACGACGCCGACTCGGATCGCCACGGGATCGTCGTCCCGCGCACGGGGCTGCTCGCCCCGAACCACTTCCTCGCCGTCGCCATCGACTACCTCTTCCGGCATCGGGAGCGCTGGCCCGGACGCGCGGCCGTCGGGAAGACGCTCGTCTCGTCGGCGATCATCGACCGGGTGGCAGGTCGGTTGGGCCGGCCGCTCGTGGAGGTGCCGGTCGGCTTCAAGTGGTTCGTGCCCGGGCTCCTGGATGGCAGCCTCGGCTTCGGGGGGGAGGAGAGCGCCGGGGCGAGCTTCCTCCGCCGCGACGGGACCACCTGGACGACCGACAAGGACGGCATCGTGATGGACCTGCTGGCCGCCGAGATGCGCGCGGTGACGGGGCGCGACCCGGGGGAGCTCTACGCGGAGCTCTCGGCCGCGCTGGGCGCGCCGACCTACGCCAGGATCGACGCGCCCGCCACGCCGGGCGAGAAGGCGATCCTGAAGAGGCTGTCACCGGAGGCGGTCAAGGCGACGACGCTCGCGGGCGACGCGATCCGGGCGAAGCTCACGCGAGCGCCGGGTAACGGCGCGGAGATCGGCGGGCTCAAGGTGGTCACGGACGAAGGCTGGTTCGCCGCGCGCCCGTCTGGCACCGAGGACGTCTACAAGATCTACGCGGAGAGCTTCCTGGGAGCGGAGCACCTCGGCCGGATAGTGGAGGAGGCGAAGGAGATCGTCGCGGAGGCGCTGAAGGGGTGAGGGTGGCTACGCGACGTCCTTCATCCTCGCGTGGAGATCCTCACCGGAGTAGTAGGTGAACCGCGCGCCGCCGAGGTCGATCCTCGCGCCGGAGCCGAGCGCGATCGGGGTGTCCCCGAGCTCCAGCCCGTCGAGCAGCGCCGGCGACTCGGCCGACGCGCGCCGGATGGACCAGACGCCGTCCTCCTCGGGCTGCAGGATCGCGTGCGCGAGCGCCACCCCGGGGTCGGTGACGACGAAGTCGCTGGATGGATCGCGCCCGACGGTGAACAGGGTTCGATCGCGGCGGAGCGCGACGCGCATGGCGATGGGGTTGGCGGCGCGGGTCGGGCTCCCTGCCTCGTTCTCGAGCACCAGCCAGCTCCCGGGCTGCTCGCGCAGGAAGACCTGCGCATCCAGCGCCCCGTACTGCTTCGAGAGCCATGAGAGCAGGAAGGTCGACAAGGCGTCCTCGCGCTTCCTTCAGGAGATAACCCTTGGGAAAAGCGTAGGCCACGGGGGCCACTTGGGAAAGTGAGGGGCTGTACCGTGGCTCCGGGACGTCGGACGGTGGTAACTGAGACGGGGGTGATCATGCGCGTTCTTGTCGCAGGTGCCGGCTGGCTGGGGAGCGCTCTCGCCAGGGCCCTGCTCGCCGGAGGGCACGGGGTCGTCGCGGTCCGGCGGCGCGCAGACTCACTCCGCCCGCTGGTCGATGCCGGCGCCACGCCGCTGGCGCTCGACCTCGCGGCCCCCGGCGCTGCTCGCCTCATCCCTCCCGACGTCGAGGCGATCGTCGCCTGCCAGTCGTCCTCGCAGCGACACGGTCGAGGCGTATCGGACGGCCTACGTGGCGGCGAACGAGGCGCTCCTGGAGGGGGCGGCACGAAACGGCGTCCGCGCCTTCGTCTACACCGGCTCGACGGGGGTCTTCGGCCAGCGCGACGGCGGCGTGGTCGAGGAGCGGACGGCGACGGCGCCGTCCGGACCGACTGGCGAGGTGCTCGTGGAGGCGGAGCGGACCGTCCTGGACGCGGCGGCCCGCGGCGCCCGCGCCTGCGTCCTCAGGCTCTCGGGGCTCTACGGGCCGGGACGCGCCGGCATCGTCGATCGCGTCCGCTCCGGCCGGCTCGCGCTCGGGCCAGGGGACGACGCCTGGATGAACTTCTGCCACCTGGACGACGCGGTGGCCTTCGTCCTCGCCGCGCTCCTGCGTGGCGAGCCGGGGCGCGTGTACCACGGGAGCGACGCCACCCCGACGCGCCGGCGCGACGTCGTGGAGTGGATCGCTGGGGAGCTGGGGATCCCGGCGCCGCGCAGCGAGGGCGCGCCGCCCGGCCCCAGCCGGCGGATCAGCTCGGAGTGGAGCCGGGAGGCGCTGGGGGTGACGCTGCGCTGGCCGAGCTTCCGGGAGGGGCTGCGGGAGCTGTTCGCTCCCTCACCCTGACCCTCGCCTCCGGTGTGGGAGAGGGAAGTCACCCATAGGAAACAGGCTGTCGGCGACGAGCCGCGCCGCCTGCTCGACCGCGTCCGCCGGGAGCATGTCCCCCGGAAGCCCATCGAAGCAGTGGCGCCCCCGGAGGCGCTCCGGAGTCTCCGCGTAGCGGGGGACGAGGTGCAGGTGGAAGTGATGGAGCACGTCGCCGATGGCGAAGGCGTAGACGTGCTCCGCGTGCAGCACCGAGCGCTGCGCGGCCATGACCTGCGCGGCGGCCTCCCCCAGCCCCGCCAGCTCGCCCGGCTCCAGGTCGTACCAGGCGCGGGCGTGACGTTCGCTCGTCAGGACCAGCCAGCCGGGGATCGGCGTGGCATCGGCCAGCGCGTGTAGCGCAAACCCGCCGCCGCGCCAGAGGATCCCCCCGGGCGGCGGTCGCCGGCCGGCGATGACGTCGCAGGCGGCGCAGGGCTCAGGCTCGCTCACGCGCGCCTCCCCGGTGACGGAACCGCTCCGCCACCTCGTAGAAGACCGGCGTCACGAAGAGCGTCAGGAACTGCGAGAAGAGGAGGCCGCCGACCACCGCGAGCCCCAGTGGCTGCCGCGACTCGGCGCCGGCGCCGAGCCCGAGCGCGATGGGGAGCGTCCCCATCAGGGCGGCCATCGTCGTCATCATGATCGGCCGGAAGCGGACGAGGCAGGCCTCCTTGATCGCCTCCTGCGGGGACATACCGCCCTTCTGCGCCTCGATGGCGAAGTCGACCATCATGATGCCGTTCTTCTTCACCAGGCCGACCAGCATGATCACGCCGACGATGGCGTAGATCGAGAGCTCCACGCGGAACGCGAGGAGCGTGATCACCGCGCCCAGCCCTGCGAACGGCAGCGCGGTGAGGATCGTGATCGGGTGGATGAAGCTCTCGTAGAGGATCCCGAGCACGACGTAGATGACGACGATCGACATCACGAGCAGGAGCCCCATGCCGGCGAGCGAGGCCTGGAAGGCCTGGGCGGTCCCCTGGAACGCGGTCGTCACGGTGGCCGGCAGCAGCTCGGCCGCGGCGCGCTCGACGGCGGTCGTGGCCTGGCCGAGCGACGCCCCGGGCCTGAGGTTGAAGGAGAGGGTGACGGCGGGGAGCTGGCCGGCGTGGTTCACCTGCTGCGGCGCGACGGTCCGGACGAGCTTCGCCACCGCCTCGATCGGGACCAGGGCGCCGCTCGCAGAGCGGACGTTGATCCAGGAGAGCGCCGCGGGGTCGGCGCGGAACTCCGGGGCCAGCTCCAGGATCACCTGGTACTGGTCCTCCGGCGCGTCGATCTGCGAGATCTGGCGCGTGCCGAAGGCGGTGTAGAGCGCCTCCTCCAGCACGGCCGGGCTCACGTCGAGCGCCGCGGCGCGCTCGCGGTCGATCTCCACCTTGATGCGGGGGGTCGAGAGGCGCAGGTCGCTCGTGACGTCGGTGAGCTGCGGCAGCTCGCGGAGCTGCTTCTCGAGCCGCGTCGCGCCGTCGTAGAGGACGCCGGTGTCGCTGTCCTGGAGGGTGAACTGGTACTGCGCGCGCGACTGCTGGGCGCCGATCCGGATGGGGGGAGGGTTGACGAGGAAGACCCGCAGCCCCGGCACGCTCGCGAGCTGGCCGCGCAGCTGCTGGATCACCTGGTCGACGTGCGGCCGCTCTGAGCGCGGCTTGAGCTTGATGAAGCCGCTCCCGGAGAGCCCGCCGCGCCCGCCGATGTTGGTGTTCAGCTCGTCGATCGCCGGGTGCGCCGCGACGATCGCGGCGGCGGCGCGCAGGGATCTCGAGACCGCGTCGAAGCTCGTCCCCTCGGCGGGCTCCGCCTGGAGCTGGATCCGCCCGACGTCCTCGCTCGGCAGGAAGCCCTTCGGGATCGCGATCCAGAGCGGCACCATCACGACGAAGACGAGGCCGGAGAGGACGAGGACCAGGCGCGGGGCGCGCGAGCGACCAGCTGAGCCCCCGCGCGTACGTCCGCAGCCCCCACTCGAAGTTGCGCTCGATGAGCTGGTAGAGCCGCCCGTGCCGCTCCGACGCGGAGTGCGGGCGGAGGAAGCGCGAGCAGAGGAGCGGCGTGAGGGTGAGGGAGACGAAGCCGGAGACGAGGATGGCGGCGCCGATCGTGACGGCGAACTCGCGAAAGAGCCGCCCGACGATCCCGCCCATGAAGAGGACCGGGAGGAAGACGGCCGCGAGCGAGATGGTCATCGAGACGATGGTGAAGGCCACCTCCTTCGAGCCGGAGAAGGTCGCCTCGAGCCGCGCCTCGCCCTTCTCCATGTGGCGGACCACGTTCTCGAGCATCACGATGGCGTCGTCGACGACGAAGCCGACGGCGAGCGTGAGCGCCATCAGCGACAGGTTGTCGAGCGAGTAGCCCATCGCCCACATCAGCGCGAAGGTCCCGACGAGCGAGACCGGCAGCGCGAGGCTGGGGATGACCGTCGCCCTCAGGTTCCGCAGGAAGAGGAAGATGACGAGGATGACGAGCGCCAGCGTGAGCAGGAGGGTGAACTGGACGTCGCGGACCGAGTGGCGGATCGACTCGGAGCGGTCGTAGAGCAGGTGGAGGGTCGCGGCGGCGGGGAGCTGGCGCTGGATCGACGGGAGGAGCGCCCGGACGCCGTCGGCGACCTGGACGGTGTTGGTCCCGGGCTGCCGCTGGACGGCGAGGACGATGGAGCGCTGCTCCTTGCCGCCGCTGAAGAACCAGGCGGCGGTCTGGTCGTTCTCGACGCTGTCGACGACGCGGGCCACGTCCTCGAGCCGGACGGTCACCCCGTCCCGCACGCGGACCGGCAGCCGGCGGAACTCTGCAGCGCCGGCGAGGCCGCCCGTCGCCTCGACGGTCCAGGCGCGGCTCGCGCCGCTGCCGAGCGCGCCGCTCGGCAGGTTGGTGTTGGCGGCCCGGATGCCCTCCGCGACCTCGTCGAGCCCGATGCCGCGGGCGGCGAGGGCGCGCGGATCGACCTGGATCCTGATCGCGTACTTCTGCGCGCCGAAGACCTGCACCTGCGCCACCCCGGGGACCGTCGAGATCCGCTGGGCGATCAGGTCCTGGCCCATCCGGTTGAGCTGGGACATCGGCAGCGTCGGCGAGGTCAGGGCGAAGAAGAGGATCGGCGCGTCGGCCGGGTTGACCTTGGTGAGCGTCGGCGGCGCCGGCAGGTTGGCGGGCAGGTTGCGGGCCGAGGCGGCGATCGCCGCCTGCACGTCCTGCGCGGCCGCGTCGATGTCCCGCTCGAGGGCGAACTCCAGGCTGATGGAGGTGGAGCCCTGGAGGCTGTTGGAGTTCATCGCCGTGAGCCCGGCGATGGTCGAGAAGCGACGCTCGAGCGGGGTCGCCACCGTGGCGGCCATCGTCTCGGGGTTGGCGCCGGGGAGCGAAGCGGAGACCTGGATGGTCGGGAAATCGACCGTCGGGAGGTCCGCCACCGGCAGCTTGAAGTACGCGGCGAGGCCGAACGCCACGAAGCTCGCGGTGACGAGCGTGGTCATCACCGGCCGCCGGATGAACGGGGCCGAGAGGTTCACTTGCCCTCCGGCGCCTTGTCCGCCGGTTCGACCTTCGCCCCGGGCACCAGCTTCAGCTGCCCCTCCGTGACCACGGTCTCGCCCACCGCGACGCCGCGCCCGACGACCGCCTCGTCGCCGAGGATCTGGTCGACGGAGACCGTCCGGAGCTCGACGGTCCGGTCGCCCTTCACGACGAAGACGTAGTCGCCTTGCTGCCCCTGCGACACGGCGGAGGCCGGGACCACGATCGCCTTCGCCCGCTCGGCGAGGGCCACCTTGATCTCGACGATCTGGCCTGGCCAGAGCGCCTCGTCGTCGTTGGCGATCCGCGCCTTGAGGAGGATGGTGCCCGTCGACGGGTCCACGGCGTTGTCGACGAAGTCGACTGCGCCGGTCACGGCGGTGCCGCCGCTCGTCCGCACCTCCACCGCCTGCGCCTTGCCGCGCTGGCGCAGCAGCGAGAGGTGGCGCTCGGGGATGGTGAAGGACGCGAAGACCGGCCGGGTCTGCTCGATGGTGACGATCGGATCGGTGCTGGTGGCCGAGACGAGGTTTCCCGGCTGGACCAGGAGCCGGCCGGTCCGGCCCGAGATCGGCGCGCGGATGGTGCACCAGGAGAGGTTCAGCTCGGCGCGCTGGACGGCCGCCTCGGTCGCGGCGGCGCCGGCCTCGGCGGCGGCGGCGTTCGCGTTCGCCGTCTCGAACTCCTGCTTCCCGATCAGCTCCCTGGCGGCGAGCTCGGCGAGGCGGGTCGCCTCGGCCCTCAGGTTGGCGGCCCGCGCCCGCTCCTGGTCGCGCCGGGCGCTCGCCTCGGCCAGCGCAGCGGCGTAGGGGCGGCGGTCGATCTCGAGGAGCACCTGCCCCTCCGCGACGCGCTGACCTTCGGTGAAGCGGGCCGCGACGAGGAGGCCCGAGACCTGCGGCTTGAGGGCGACCGAGCGGTTGGAGACGATCCTGCCGACAGAGTGGACCTCCACCGGCGCGCTCTTCTCGACGGCAGCGGCCATCCGGACGGAGACGGGGCGCGTGGGCCTGGGGCCGGCGTCGGCGTCGCCCTTGCATCCGCCGATCGTCGCGAGGGCGGGGAGGATGGCCAGGAGTGCGGCCGCGGGAAGGGCGATGCTGGCGTGGCGGTTCATGGCGTGGGCGCGGCGGAGGATCACGACACTTCTAGCGCACAAGGCAAAGATTCTCATGTCCTTCGGGGCGCTATCGCCATAGAAGACGGCTCGAACGAGGAACCACAGATGACCCCCATCGCAGCGCCCCCGCTCCTCTGGGCGGGCTTCATCCTGCTCATCCTCGTCCTCCTGACGGTCGACCTCCTCCTGGTCCATCGGAAGGACGAGGTCGTCTCCACGCGCTCCGCCATCCGCTGGACGGCGGTCTGGATCGGGCTGGCGCTCCTCTTCGACGGCTGGATCTGGTGGCGGTACGGCGCGGGGAAGGCGCTCGAGTTCCTCACGGGCTACCTGATCGAGGAGTCGCTCTCGGTCGACAACCTCTTCGTCTTCATCCTGCTCTTCAACGCCTTCGCGGTGCCGGCGATCTACCAGCACCGGGTCCTGTTCTGGGGAATCCTCAGCGCGATCGTGCTGCGCGCCGCGATGATCCTGGGCGGCACCGCGCTGCTCGCCCGGTTCGACTGGCTCATCTACGTGTTCGGGGCGTTCCTGGTGGTGACCGGCGTGCGGCTCGCGCTCCGCAAGGAGGAGGACGAGCCGCACCCCGAGAAGAGCTGGGCCTTCCGGACGCTGCGCAGGATCGTGCCGTCGACGAGCACCTACCACGGCCACGCGTTCTTCGTGCGGGAGGGGGCGCGCTGGGTCGCCACGCCGCTCTTCCTCGCCCTCGCGATGATCGAGATCTCGGACGTCGTCTTCGCGCTCGACTCGATCCCGGCCATCTTCGGCGTGACGCTCGACCCGTTCATCGTCTTCACGTCGAACATCTTCGCCATCCTGGGGCTCCGCTCGCTCTTCTTCGCGGTCGCCCGGATGATGGATCGCTTCGCCTACCTCGAGTACGGCCTCTCCGCGGTGCTCGTCTTCATCGGCGGGAAGATGCTGGCGTCGCGCTGGGTCCACGTCCCGTCGCTCGCCTCGCTCACCGTGGTGGTCCTGCTGCTCGGCGGCGCGATCGGCCTCTCGATCTGGCGGTCGCGCCGCGACATCCCGGAGGACGAGGCGATCGTGAAGGCCAAGGGGGAGTGAACGGCGAGCTCCCCCCTCGGTCCGATCCCTGGACGGGGCTCCAATTTCAGGTGAGCCCACAAGAACGGCCACCACCGCTCATTTGAGCCGACCCTGGGCTGTCCTACATGGCGGTAATCTCCCCACACGCGTTGATCGCTAGCGCGCATTCAATAGAGGGGGAGGACCACATGACCGGCTTGATTCGAGGAATCCTGGCTGCAGCAGTGGTGAGCGTGATGACGTGGGGCACCGCGGCCTGGGCCTGCTACGTCCAGGGCGCCGTCGTCTGCGTCGGCACGCTCGCTCCAGTGTCCGGCGTGACGGTGACGCTCACCGGCGACGGCGGGACGGTATCGGCGGACACTGGCGAGAGCGGCAGCTTCACCTCCTTCGTCGCTCCGGGCACGTACTCGTCCAGCCTCGACCTGACGGCGGCCGGAGACGGGATCCTCGACCTCGGGGCCGCGTTCTGCGGCGAGCCCACCTGGCAGGTCGACTTCGGCGTCATCGAGGTCGACGCGCCCGGCTGCGGGCCGGCGACGGCCGACTGCAGCCCCGGCTTCTACAAGAACCACCCCGAGACCTGGTGCGACCAGTGCTTCGGTGGTGAGGGGTGCGATCTGCTCGTCAGCCAGCTCTCGACGCGCGGTGCCGAGAGCGCCGCCACCCGCGAGGCCGCGAAGGCGGCGATCGACGCGTGCTTCGGCACCGCCGAGGCCTCGCCGTGCGTGGACGACGACAGCTGACGTCGCTCGCGAGGCGAAGGTCCCACCCATGGTGACGTCCCCTCTCCCTCATCGAGGGAGAGGGGAAGGGTGAGGGAGCGACCACGGGTACGGCGTCTACGCGAACACCACCGTCTTGTTCCCGTGGACGATCACGCGGTCCTCGCAGTGCCAGCGCACCGCGCGGACCAGCACGCGGCGCTCGAGGTCGCGGCCGATCGACTTCGAGATCCTCCACCTCGTCACGGTGGGTCACACGGCCGACGTCCTGGTCGATGATCGGCCCGGCGTCCAGCTCCTCCGTCACGTAGTGGGCGGTCGCCCCGACGACCTTCACGCCGCGGTCGTAGGCCTGCCGATACGGATCCGCGCCGATGAAGGCCGGGAGGAAGGAGTGGTGGATGTTGATGATCCGGTGGGGCCAGCGCCGGACGAAGTCGGCCGAGACGATCTGCATGTAGCGCGCGAGGACCACCAGGTCGGCCTTGCCCTCGAGCGCCCCCTGGATCCTCTCCTCGGCGGCCGCGCGCGTCTCCTTCGAGTTCGGGACGTGCAGGAAGGGGACGCCGAACCCGCGGACCGCGTCCTCGAGGTCGGGGTGATTCGAGATGACGGTGGTGACGTCCGCGTGCAGGTCGCCACGCTTCCAGGTCCAGAGCAGCTCCAGCATCGCGTGGTCGTGCTTCGACACCAGCACCGCGACCCGCTTACGCCGCGTGGAGTCGGTCAGCCGCCAGTCCATGGCGAACGGGCGCGCGACGTCCAGCTCGAAGGCCTTCGTGAGGTCGTCCAGGGGCAGGTCGACCTTGCCGGTCTGGAACTCGAGCCGCGTGAAGTAGACGCCGCCGTTCTCCGACGAGGTGTGCTGGTCGAAGTCGATGATGTTCGCGCCGTGCCTGAAGAGGAAGGATGAGATGGCCGCGATGAGGCCTGGCCGATCGGCGCACTGTACGAGGAGGACGGCGCGGGGGTCTGTCACGGGGCGATCTCTAGCAGGATCCGGCAGTGGGTCAATCCTTCGGGTGCGCGAGCACGCACACCGACGAGAAATTGAACAATGGGTTGATGAGTAGCAATGTTCAACGCTGGTACGATGGATGACGATGTTCGTGCACGTCCAGTGATGCGCACTCTCCAGCAGGGGGCAAGGTGTCCGACCCAGCGCAGCCCGCGCGACCAGCGGCGGCGTCCCCTCCGGGCGGCGCCGGCGGCGAGGCCGGTCAGATGGATCGGCTCGCGCGCGCCATCCGGCCGAGCACGCTGAGCGACGTCGGCTTCGTCATCCCCTGGCACCAGCGGCTCTCGGTCCGGATGATGGGCGGGATCGTCGTCGCCAGCCTCGCGACGGTGGGCGCCTTCGCCATCGCCGAATTCCGCGTCCAGTCCAGGCTCCAGGAGCAGGTGGCCGAGGAGTCGGACCTGCTCTCCTCCACGCTGCGCAGCTCGATCCACCGGGCCATGCTCCAGGATCGCCGCCCCGACGCCTACGTCATCATGGAGGACGTCGCGCGCCAGAACGGCATCGAGAAGGTGCGCATGATGGACGCGAACGGGCGCGTCACCTTCTCGACCGACCGCGGCGAGATCGACCAGCTCGTCGACCGGAACGCGGAGGCCTGCTCGCTCTGCCACGCCGAGGGGGAGGCGCTCTCCCACCCGTCGCTGAAGGAGCGGACGCGCACGTTCGCGGGGCCGAGCCACCGGATCCTGGGGATCGTCGCCCCCCTCTACAACGAGGCGGCCTGCTCCTCCGCCGCCTGCCACGCCCACCCGACCGACCAGAAGGTCCTCGGGGTGCTCGACGTTGAGATCTCGCTGGAGCGGGCCGACCTGGCGGCGGCCTCGTTCCGCTGGGAGTCGCTCGTGGTGGCTGCGCTCATCGCCGGGCTGCTGGGCGTCGGCTTCTGGCTCTTCACGCGAGCACACGTCGTGATGCCGGTGGCCTCGCTCGTCCAGGCGACCCGCCGCGTCGCGCGCGACCAGCTCGACATCGAGATCCCCGTCACCTGGTCCGGCGAGCTGGGGCTGCTCGCCACCTCCTTCAACGACATGACGCGCTCGCTCCGCCAGACGGAGGAGGAGCTGAAGGCGCTGATGGCGGTCCTCGAGCGGAAGGTCGAGGACCGGACCGCCGCCCTCCGGACGGCGCAGGACCAGCTGATCCGGAGCGAGAAGCTCTCGTCGCTCGGCAAGCTCTCCGCCTCGATCGCCCACGAGATCAACAACCCGCTCGCGGGCATCCTCACCTTCGCGAAGCTGCTCGTCCGGACGCTCGACGCCGGCACCCCCGACGACGCCACGCGCAAGACCCTCGTGAAGAACCTCCACCTGGTGGAGCGCGAGGCGGAGCGCTGCACCGCCATCGTCCGCAACCTCCTGGACTTCGCGCGCGAGCGGCCGCTGGCGGTGGCCGAGATCGATCCGTCGGGGGTCGTCGAGGAGGCGCTCCAGCTCCTCGCCAACCAGCTCGGGATCCAGAACGTGCGCGTCGAGCGGAACAGCCAGCCCCTCCCGAGGGTCGACGGCGACTTCGGCCAGCTTCGGCAGGCGATCGTCAACGTCATCATGAACGCCTGCGAGGCGATGGCGCTCGGCGGGAAGCTGACGATCGACACCTCGGTGGTGAAGGACGGTCACGAGGTGGAGATCGCCATCTCCGACAGCGGCCCCGGGATCACGCCGGAGGTGATGGCGCACGTCTTCGACCCGTTCTTCACCACGAAGGAGAAGGGGACCGGCCTCGGCCTCTCGGTCGTCTATGGCATCATCGAGCGCCACGGAGGCCACATAGATCTGACGTCCGAGCCGGGCAAGGGGACCCGGGTGGCCATCCGGCTCCCGGTGCACGCCGCCGGGGAGCGCAGGGCGTGATGCGCCACGGCTGCCCCCTCACCCCGCCCTCTCCCCCGGTGGGGGAGAGGGGAGGACTTTCGACTGCACACACCCCGGGGAGAGGTCATGGACGGCGAGGAGCCGATCTTCCTCTGGTGGATTGGTGAGAGGGAGGTGGATCCAGCCTTGATGGATCACCTGCGCCTCGCCCTCGTCGGGCTCTTCGACATCCCGGTCGCGCTCTGGGAAGGTCGCGAGCGCCCGGCCGACGCGTACGACCCGCGGCGCAACCAGTGGGCCTCCGGGAAGGTGCTGAAGTGGCTCCTGGACGCGGGACCCGGCGGCGGCCGGCTCCTGGGGATCACCGACAAGGATCTCTTCATCCCGATCCTCACCTACGTGTTCGGCGAGGCCCAGCTGGGCGGGCGGGTGGCGGTGGTCTCGACCGCGCGGCTGATGGAGGACGTGGAGCTGGCCGGCCCGAAGCTCCTGGAGGACCGGCTGGTGAAGGAGGCCGTCCACGAGCTCGGCCACGTCTTCGGGCTGATGCACTGCGCGACGCCGGTCTGCGTGATGGGTCGGAGCGGCGGCGTCCACGACGTCGATTCCAAACGGGCGGAGCTCTGCGAGGACTGCGCCGCGAGGCTCTGGGAAGCGCGAGGAGGGAACTAGCCATGTCGACCAATGATAGGACGAGGATCCTGGTGGTGGACGACGAGGAGATCGTCCGCGAGTCGCTGGGAGGGTGGCTGGAGAAGGACGGCTACACCGTCGCCCTCGCCCCCGACGGCCCGAGCGCCGTGCAGAAGCTCAAGGCGGAGCGCTGGTCCATCGTCGTCGCGGATCTCAAGATGCCCGGGATGGACGGGCTGCAGGTCCTTGACGAGGCGAAGAAGATCCAGCCCGACGTCGCCTTCGTCATCATGACCGCCTACGCGACGGTGGACACCGCCGTGGCCGCCATGAAGAAGGGAGCCTACGACTACCTGGTGAAGCCCTTCGACCCCGAGGAGCTCACCCTGATGATGCAGAAGATCGTCTCGCAGCAGAGCCTGCTGCGGGAGAACGCGGTCCTGCGCCAGGCGCTCAAGCGCGAGTACCGCTTCCGGGACCTCGTCTCGAAGAGCCCCGCGATGCAGTCGGTCTTCGAGCTGGCGAAGACCGCCGCGCGCTCCAACTCCACGATCCTGGTGCTCGGGGAGAGCGGCTCCGGCAAGGAGGTCCTCGCCCGGTCCATCCACGCCGAGAGCCCGCGAGCGGAGGGGGCCTTCGTCGCCGTGTCGTGCGCGGCGCTCACCGAGAGCCTCCTCGAGTCGGAGCTCTTCGGCCACGAGAAGGGGTCCTTCACGGGGGCCTCCGCGCGCCGGAAGGGGAAGTTCGAGGCGGCCCACGGCGGCACGCTCTTCCTCGACGAGATCGGCGACATCGGCGGGAAGCTACAGCTCGACCTCCTGCGGGTCCTCGAGGAGCGCAAGTTCCACCGGATCGGCGGGAACGAGAACATCGAGGTGGATGTCAGGATCATCGCGGCGACCAACAAGGACCTGCGGCGGGCCGTCGCGGAGGGCAAGTTCCGCGAGGACCTCTTCTACCGGCTGAACGTCATCCCGATCACGCTGCCGCCGCTGCGCCAGCGCCGGGAGGACCTGCCGCTCCTCGTCGACTCGATCCTGGAGCGGCTCGCGGTGGAGATGAAGAAGCGGCTCGACGGGATCTCGTCCGAGGCGATGGCGGCCATCATGGCGCACGACTGGCCAGGGAACGTCCGCGAGCTGCGGAACGTGCTCGAGCGTGGCGCCGTGGTCGCGCAGGGGCCCGTCCTGCAGCTCCACGACCTGGGGATGGGCGGGACCGAAGCGAAGGGGGAGGGGGCGGCGCCCAAGGCGGGCCCGCTCGCGTCCCTCGAGGACATGGAGCGGCGGCACGTCGCGGCCGTCCTCGCCCACACCGGCGGCAACGTGAGCCAATCTGCGCGCATCCTCGGCATCGACCGCGTCACGCTCTACAACAAGATGAAGCGCTACGGGATCCGCAGGGACGGCGAGGACGAGGTGGTGAAGACGGAGGAGGACTCGTCGCGCTGATGAGTTACTCCTCACCGTTGAGATCCTCCACGTAAGGCTCTCGACACCCTCCAAGGCCGCGTAACCACTGAGAGTGGGCGCGGCCTTGGCGCATTCAGGCGTTGGATTTCTCATCACTCACCGAGTGCCGGCCTGTCGCGCGATCCCGCGTGCGCCGGCGCGCAGCCAGCTCAACATTGCGAGTTCACTCCGGGAACTGGTGGGGGCGCGCCCGATCCCGCGATCGGGCCAAAGCTGGCCTCTGGCTTGCGATTCACCACATCGGGAGACGCGACAATGACCTGCCCCTACCTCAAGGAAGTCACGATGGTCTTCTGTCGAGCCTACCCGGTGAAGAAGCTCGTCCCGGTCGATCGAGTCACCACGGCGAACTCCTGTGGGTCGGATGCCTTCTGTGACTGTCCGCTCTACAGGGAAGCGCTCGCCCGAAGCGGCAAGTCGGCCGAGGTCGAGGGAAGCGAAACCTCAACCGTGAAGGGAGCTCAGTCATGATGTTCGCATTCGCCATCGCGCTCATCGGCGTCGTCGTCATCGGAACCCTCAACCTGGTCGCCGCCCGCTAGCGTCACGGACGATCCAGACGGAGCCAGCCATGAAGGTCACCCGCAGAGGGTTCTTCAAAATCGCCGGCGCCACGGCCGGAGCGAGCCTCCTGACCACGGAGGCTCGCGCAGCCGAGGCGAACCTGGACGGTCCAGGCGTACTCGTCGACACGACCCTCTGCGTGGGGTGCCGTGCCTGTGAGGCGGCGTGCGCGGAGGCCAACGGCCTTCCGGCGCCCGCCGAGGGAGACGCGGTCTTCAACGAGAAGCGGGACACGGCGCAGCAGGTCTTCACCGTCGTCAACCGCGTCGAGAAGGAGCCGGGAGTCGACCGGTTCGTGAAGCGCCAGTGCATGCACTGCGTGGCCCCCGCGTGCGCGTCTGCATGCCCGGTCCAGGCGATGGTCAAGCTGCCCACGGGGCCGGTCACCTACGACGCGTCCCGCTGCATGGGCTGCCGCTACTGCATGATCGCCTGCCCGTTCGACGTCCCGAAGTACGAGTACGAGAGCAACGTGCCCCGCGTCCGGAAGTGCACCTTCTGCGCGGCGCGCCAGGCGGAGGGGAAGGGCCCGGCCTGCGCCGAGGTCTGCCCGTCCGGTGCTCTCCTCTTCGGGAAGCGCAGCGAGCTGATCGACGTCGCCAAGACCCGCATCTACCAGAACCCCGATCGCTACGTGCACCACCTGTACGGGGAGCTGGAGGCCGGCGGCACGAGCTGGCTCTACCTGACCGACGTCCCGTTCGAGCGGCTCGGCCTCTCCTCCGACGTCGGGACCCGGGCGTACCCGGACCTCGTCACCGGCGCGCTCGGCGCTCCGCCGTTCGTCATGACCCTGTGGCCGCCGCTCCTGATGGGGATCTACGCGATGACCCACGGCAAGGAGAAGGAAGAGTCCTCAGGCGACACGGGCCACGGCAAGGCCGAGAAGGAGGAACACCATGGCTAGCGCGAACGCTGCGGTCGCCACCGCCCCTGGCTTCTTCCGCCAGAAGATCCTGCTCGGGATGTCCGGGCGCGAGTACCTGAAGTCGCTCGTCACGCCGAACAACCTGATCATCGGGTGCATCCTCGCGGCCGGCCTGCCCGTCTTCATCTACAGATTTTACGCGGGGCTGGGCGCCGTCACCAACCTGTCGCAGACCGCACCGTGGGGGCTCTGGATCGGCTTCGACATGATGACCGGCATCGTGCTGGCGGCCGGCGGCTTCACCATCGGCGCCACGGTCCAGATCTTCAACATGAAGGCGTACCACCCCATCGAGCGGCCGGCGATCCTGACCGCCTTCCTCGGCTACGTGATGGCCATCGTCGGGCTGCTGGCCGATCTCGGCCGGCCCTGGAACATCGTCATGGCCCTCGTGAGCAACGGCTCGGCGTCGGTCCTCTACGAGGTCGCCTGGTGCGTCATGTGCTACTCGACGGTCCTCGCCCTCGAGTTCACCGTCCCGCTCTTCGAGTGGCTCGGCTGGAAGAAGCTCCACTCGGTCATGAAGAAGGCCCTCGTCGCGCTCACCGTGCTGTCGGTCATGTTCTCGACGATGCACCAGTCGGCGCTCGGGTCGCTCTTCCTCATCGCACCGACCAAGCTCCACCCGCTCTGGTACACGCCCTACGTCTTCATCCACTTCTTCGTCAGCGCCATCATCGCCGGTCTCTCGATGGTCATCGTGGAGAGCATGCTCTCCCACAAGGCCTTCGCGAGCCAGATCAAGGGCGCGCACTTCGACCTCGACAAGCTCACCGTCGGGCTCGGCCGCGCCGCCGCCATCACGATGTTCGCGTACTTCTTCCTCAAGCTGCAGAGCGTGGTCGACAGCCACGCCTGGGGCTACCTGGCGACCGGCTACGGCGCCTGGTACCTCGTCGAGATCGTCGGCTTCGTCCTGGTCCCGGCGCTCATCTTCGCGTACGGCGCCCGCAACGGCAGCGCGAGGATCGTCCGGGTCGGCGGCGTGATGGGCGTGCTGAGCATCGTGCTGAACCGGCTCAACATGTCGGTCATCGCCTTCAACTGGAACGAGCCCGTCCGGTACGTCCCGTCGTGGCAGGAGCTGCTCGTCTCGGTGACGCTCGTCACCCTCCTCATCGTCCTGTTCCGCTGGATCGTGAACCGGATGCCCATCATGAAGGAAGACGCGGCATTCCCGCAGGAGCACTAGGAGGACGCCATGGCATACGACCTGCTCAGCATCTATCCCGCGAAGTTGATGGAGTACGGACTCGGCGTCGGCTACATGCTCCTCTTCATCCCCTTCTGGAAGTACGTCCAGGGTGGAAGGAAGGCGGAGGAGACCGCTCGGGTCCCGGCGCGCGCGCCAGCCATGGCCCGCGAGAAGTCGGTCCGCGCACCTGCCGCGACGGCGCCGTCCTTCGGCTGGTTCGACATCCCAGCCGGCGTGAAGCTCCACCCGGGCCACACCTGGGCCCGCGTGGAGGACGACGGAATCGTCACCGTCGGGATGGACGACTTCGCCCAGAAGTTCGTCGGCCCGGCCCGCGTCTCCCTCCCTGCCGTCGGCGCCCGCGTCGCCCAGGGCGAGCCTGCGTTCGAGGTGGCCGCCGGCACCGGCAGCGTCCCGATGCTGTCGCCCATCGAGGGGACCGTCGTCGCCGTCAACGAGGCAGCGCGCGCCAGCTCCGAGACGCTCTCGGAGCCGTACGGCAAGGGCTGGCTCTTCAAGGTCAAGGCGCCGCGGCTGGCGCACGACCTGAGGCAGCTCGTCTCCGGCAGCGCCGCCGGCCGCCTCCTCGAGGACGCGGCGGAGGCGCTGGCGATGCGGATGAGCCCGGAGCTCGGGCGAGTCCTCCAGGACGGCGGTGCGCCGATCCTGGGCATCGGCCCGGAGCTCGAGGGCGAGCAGTGGACCGAGCTCGCGCGCAAGTTCTTCCTGACCTGACGGAGAGACGCCATGACCTGGGCGAAGCGGATGAGCGTCGTGTTGGTGGGGCTCCTGATCGGCGGTGCGGCGCTGGCCGCCGATCTCCCGAAGCTTCCGGGGGCGCTGAAGCTCCCGCAGGGCGACGGGAGCCCCGGGGTCGTGACCTTCAACCACGACATGCACGTGGACACGTCGAAGCCGGCCGGCTCGTGCACCGCCTGTCACGCCGGCACCTTCAGGATCCTCGGGAAGAGCGCCTCGACGCCGTCGACGCCGATCACCCATGACCGGATGAAGGCCGGAGAGTCCTGCGGCAAGTGCCACGGGAAGCAGGCCTTCAACCTCGACGACTGCACGATGTGTCACGCCATGTAGGTCTGCCGTAGGGGCAGGCGCAGGGAACCGGGCGGACTGTCTGGTCCGCGAACGGCCAGCCGGGCCGCCCGGTGACTCGACGAGGAGGCTGCCATGTCGGTCGCGCTCGAGACGTTGGAGAAGATCGGTGTCTTCGTGGCCGGAGGGCTGTTCCGCGTCGGCATCTTCCTCGCAGTCCTCGCCGTCATCGCCATCCCGCTGATCGCCATCGGGTGGGCGATCAACCGGGTGCGGGTCAGGCGCCGCCGGGCGCTGGGGCTCCACGAGGTGGGCGGCGTCTCGGTGCGCCCGGGCGTGCGGTACGCGCCGGGCCACACCTGGCTCCTGCAGCGAGGGGAGGGGGCCCTCGAGGTCGGCATCGACGACCTCGCGCTACGGCTCCTGCCGGCTGTGACGGCAGTCGACGCGGTCCGCACCGGGACGCGCGTGAAGCGCGGCGAGACGATCGCCACGCTGTGGGGAGGCGGGAGGCAGCTCCCGGTGCGCGCCCCGTTCGACGCGCGGATCGCTGGCGTCAACGCGGCCGTCGTCCGCGACCCGTCGCTCGTCGGGTCCGACGGCTACGGCAGGGGCTGGCTCGTCGCGCTCGAGCCGGCGAACGACCAGTGGACCGCCTTCCCGGCGGGCGCGGCGGCGGACGGCTGGATGGCGAAGGAGGCGCAGCGCTGGAATCACCAGCTCGAGCAGCAGCTCGGGATCGCCGCGGCCGATGGGGGCGAGCTGATCAACCCTGCCCCCTGGATCCTGGGCGAGGAGCGCTGGAACGCGCTGGTGGCCTCCTTCACCGAGGTGAATTGACCGAAGGCAGCCGAATACTCCTGCATACCCAAGCAAGGCCGCGTGATTGGCTCCCAGGGAGAGCCGATCCGCGGCCTTGACGCGTTCTGGTTGGCTGTGCGCATTCGCACACAGGGGGTGCGCCAAAACGTCGCATCCCGCCGTCAATAGGACGGTTTTCGACAACTCGACATTGGACAGTCTGCCTCGCCCCTGATAGATGGCGAGGCCGTCCTCACCCTATTTCCGCGCTGCTGAGGAACCCAACACTTCCCGGAGCTGGGCAACGATGAAGCGATATCTATTGGCGCTCCTGTTCGCGCTCTGCGCGGTGCCGGCACAGGCTGGCATCCCTGCCGAGCAGGACGGCTGTCTGATGTGTCACACCGACCAGTCGCTGTCGTTCGACCTCGCGGGGGGTGAGAAGCTCTCCCTCTTCGTCGATCAGGCGAACTTCGCGAAGTCGGTCCACGGCGAGATGCTGCGCTGCACCGACTGCCACTCGGACAAGAACGACGATCACGCCGACAACGAGATCCCGTTCAAGAACAAGCGCGAGGTGACGGTCGCCTACTACGAGCAGTGCAAGGGCTGCCACTTCGCCAACTACACGAAGACGCTGGACGGCGTGCACTACGCCCTGATGTCCAAGGGGAACACGAAGGCCGCCCTCTGCGTCGACTGCCACGGCGCGCACGACATCTCGCGCCCGGGCCAGCCGCGCAACCGGATCTCCCAGATGTGCAGCCGCTGCCACCCGGACGAGGCGAAGGTCTACGCGGCCAGCGTCCACGGGATGGCGGTCGAGTCGTCCTCGGACGTCCCGGTCTGCACCGACTGCCACAGGGCGCACGACACGTCGGATCCGCGCGAGGGCGCCCTCGCGATGCGGACCCCCGAGATCTGCGGCCGCTGCCACGGCAACGAGAAGCTGATGACGAAGTACGGCCTCTCCACGCACGTGGTCGACACCTACCTCGCCGACTTCCACGGCATGTCGGCGTCGCTGCAGCACAAGTCCACCAAGGGCTCCGGTGAGCGGCTCGCGGCGGTCTGCACCGACTGCCACGGCGTCCATGACATCCGCAAGGGCGACGATCCGAACTCGCAGGTGATGGCGGCCAACCTCCAGAAGACCTGCGCCAAGTGCCACCCCGGCGCGAGCGCCAGCTTCCCGAAGGCCTGGATGTCGCACTACCAGCCGACGCTCGAGGCGGCGCCGGCCGTCTGGGCCGCCCAGCTCTTCTACCGGATCCTCATCCCCTTCATGGTCGGGGGCCTCGTCCTTCAGATCGCGCTGCACCTCTGGCGCGTCGTGGTGAATCGATGAGCACGAACGCATACATCGTCCGCTTCAACCTGCAGCAGCGCATCGAGCACCTGATCACGATGCTGCTCTTCACGCTGCTCTGCCTCACCGGCCTCCCGCAGAAGTTCTACCAGGCCGGCTGGGCCCACGGGCTCGTCGACCTGTTCGGCGGGATCAGCTCCACGCGGCTGATCCACCGGATCAGCGGGCTCCTGCTGGCCCTCTCGACGGTGGTCCACTTCGCGAACGCCATCGCCTCGATCATGGCCAAGAAGTCGACGATGTCGATGATCCCCGGCCGCAAGGACTTCGAGGACGCCATCCTGCAGCTCCGTTACTACCTCGGGATGACGCAGCACCACCCCCACTACGACCGCTACGACTACAAGATGAAGTTCGAGTACTGGGGGCTCGTCTTCGGCAACGTCATCATGATCACGAGCGGCTTCGTCCTGTACTTCCCGGTCAAGGTCGCGAGCATCCTGCCGGGGCAGGTGATCCCGGTGGCCAAGGTGTTCCACTCGAACGAAGGGCTGATGGCCTTCTTCGTCATCGCCATCTGGCACATCTTCAACGCGCACCTGAACCCGGACGTCTTCCCCTTCGACGCCGGCATCTTTACGGGTAAGATCTCGCGTGAGCGGATGCTGCACGAGCACCCCCTGGAGCTCGCCAGGATCGAGGGGACGCCCCCCGACGTCGAGGGACACGCGGCCGCCGCTCCTGGGCATGACGGCAGACGCAACGTGGGCTGACATCCTCACGCAGGCGATCTTCCACTCCCTCGTCGCGTCCCTCTTCATCGAGGCGCTGGTGAAGGGGTGGCAGGTCGCCGAACCACGCCAGCGGATCGCCCTGAGGCTCCTCGCCCTGGGCTATCCGCTGGTGCTGTTTCCGGCGGTCGTCGTCCTCGGCGTCGATCGGGCCGACGAGAGCTTCCGCGACTCCACCGCCATCTTCTCGGCCGACGCCTGGGGCGACCTCCGCTTCCTCGGGATCGGGCTCGACTCCTGGTGGCTCGCCGGGTTCGCCGCCGCCGGCACCGCCCTCTTCCTGCTCGACTTCCTCCCGCTCTTCCGCCGGCGCGGACGCCCCGCCGGTGGCAAGGCGGACGAGGCCGGGGTCGCACGGCTCGACGCGGCGCTCTTCCCGGTGGCGCGCCGGATCGGCGTCCGCCCGCCGCCGATCCGCTTCGTCGCCTCCGACGTCCCGATGCTCTTCTGCACAGGGGTGCGGCGCCAGGAGATCGTGGTCTCCCGCGGCTCGCTGGCGCTGCTCGACGACGAGGAGCTGGAGGCGGCCATCGCGCACGAGCTCTCCCACCTCGCGCGTCACGATCCCGCGGTGAGCTGGGTGATCATGGCGGCGCGCGCGATCATGTTCTTCAACCCTGCCTTCCAGGTCGTCTCGCGCGTCATCGTGCGCGACGCCGAGCACGTCGCCGACGAGCGCGCGGCCGCCGCCATCGGCCACCGGCTGCCGCTCGCCGCCGGCCTCCTGAAGCTCCACCGCGCGACCTCGCGCTTCGCGCCCGTCCCGCGCTCCCTCCCGTTCGCCGCCGCGCTCACCGAGCCGATCGAGAAGGCCCACGCGCGGGATCTGGAGGTCCGCTGCCGCCGCCTCCTGGCGCCGGCGCCGAAGCCGCTCCGGTTCGGCGCCGTCCGGCTCGCCCTCGCCACCGCGACGCTCACCGTCGTGCTCTACTTCGTCGTATGACCGTGACAGTCCGCGAGCCCACGGCCACCCTCGTCGAGCTCCTGAAGATGCTCGTGATCCTGATCTGGGTCGCCGGCGCGGCGGCGGTCACGCTCGGCGTGCTGGGAAGGGCCCCCGGGCTGGCTCGCGGGGGAGGAGCGCCACGTCCGCGTGGTCGAGACGATCGACGAGGCGGCGCGCCGCGCGGACGCGCGGCTCTACCTCCCGGCGTACTTCCCCAGGCGGCTCGCCTGGCCCCCGGACCGGATCCGCATCGCCGGCGGGCGCGGCGGCTCCGTCGCGGTCACCTTCAAGTCGACCGAGGACGGCCTGCCGTCCCTCATCGTGTTCCAGGCGACGAAGGCCGGCGAGCCCATCTCGCCCCTCCTCCTCGGCAAGGCGGACGTCCTGAAGCGCAACCGCACGACGGTCGGGAACATCCCCGCGGTCATGCTCAGCGTCGTCGTCGACGGGGCGGTCTGGCAGCAGCTCGAGTGGCAGCTCGACGGGATCCCGGTCGTGCTCCGCGCGCGCAGCGCAGAGCCCGAGATCCACAAGCTCGCCCACGGCCTGCGGCGCGAGGGGAGCGGACCATGAGCGAGACGCCGACGCAGCCGGCCCCACGGGTTCGGGCGAGCGGCTCAATCGGGCTGCGCCCCCGCGTCTACCTCCTGATGGCGACCGGCGTCGCCTTCCCGCTGCTCGTGGCCGGCGTCGTCGGGAGCTACTGGCTCAACCTCACGGAGGACAGGCTCCACGCGGGCTGGCTCTCGGCTGCGCAGGCCGTGGCGGCCGACCTGGACGCGAAGGTCAACGGCGACCTGCGCGTGCTCCAGCAGCTGGCCGCCTCGACCGGCGGCCAGCTCTCGCACCCCGCCGGCGAGAAGGAGCACCGCGCGGTCGCGCGGGCGATGGATCAGCTGCAGCACCGCGCCCCGGTCTACCTGCTCGACGACACCGGCTACGTGGTGGCCGAGGCGCTGGCGGGCTCGGGCGCCAGCATCCCGGCCGCAGCCATCGACGACATCGCCGACGCGCTCGGCGACGGCCGCCCGCACCTCTCGCGCCTGGTCCCGCACCTGCACGGCCACGCGATCTACGAGGCGGTGCCGCTCCGGAGCTACAAGGGGGAAGTCATCGGCGTCGCGGTCTCGCGCCTCGATCCCGGCACGCGCGACTTCAGCAGCGTGCTGGGGCTCCTCGAGCGCGGGGAGACGGGTTCGGCCGACGTCGTCGACGAGGCCGGGACGATCGTCGCCAGCACCGACGAGTCCAGGATCGGCCGGACCATCCGCTGCAAGGTGCAGTTCGGCGAGCGCGTCCGGAAGAAGGAGCCAGCCGCAGGGCGCTGCCGGGGCTGCCACGGCACCATCGACGAGCAGGGCGAGGGGATGGCGCCGGCGGCGCTGGAGGCGGAGGTCTACGCCTTCGCGCCGCTCGCCGCCGCGCCGTGGGGCGTGCTCGTGCGCCAGGACGCGCGCGAGGCGCTGCCGTTCGACGCGGGGGTGCCGTGGGCCGTGCTCGGCACGCTCCTCTACGCCTTCATGGTGGTCGTCTTCTCCTGGGGGGCCGCGCGGAGCGTGACCCAGCCGGTGAGCGTCCTCACGAGGGAGGCGGAGCGGATCTCCGCGGGGGACCTCTCCCGCGCGATCCCCGACCTGGGCGAGGACGAGATCGGGCGGCTGGGGCAGGCGCTCGACAGGATGCGCGCGTCCCTGCGGGACCTGATCCTGCGCGTGGCCAACCAGAACGCGGTCCTCGAGGAGCGGGTGGAGGAGCGGACCCACGCGCTGGCCGAGGCCAACGAGCGGCTGCGCGAGCGCGAGGCGATGCGCGGCGACCTGCTGCGCAAGGTGATCACGGCGCAGGAGGACGAGCGCAAGCGGCTCGCGCGCGAGCTGCACGACGAGACGAGCCAGTCCCTCGCCGCCCTCGCGATGGGCATCGACGCGGCCTCCGAGGCGATCCGCGGCGGCGGGCAGCCGCGGCTCGACGAGGTGAAGGCGATCGCGAAGAGCACGCTGGAGGACGTCCACCGGCTCATCTTCGATCTCCGCCCATCGGTGCTCGACGACCTGGGGCTCCTCTCCGCCATCGAGTGGTACGCGGAGCGGGCGCTCCGCAAGAAGGGGGTCTCGGTCCGCTGCGAGTGCGAGGAGGGGGCGTCACGCGTCTCACCCGAGATCGAGACCGCCCTCTTCAGGATCGTCCAGGAGGCGCTCGGCAACGTCGCGCGCCACGCGCAGGCGTCGGCCGTCCTGGTGGAGCTGGGCAGGGACGGCCAGGACCTGCGCATCTCGATCGAGGACGACGGGCAGGGGTTCGACCCAGCGGCGCCGGTGTCCGAGGAGGATCGGAAGCACTGGGGGATCCTCGGGATCAAGGAGCGGGCCGAGATCCTGGGCGGGACGGCCAGGATCGAGTCGGCCGTTGGCAAGGGGACGCGTGTCGAGGTACGTATCCCGCTCCCCGCCATGGTGACCGAGTGACCGCGATCCGCGTCCTGCTGGCCGACGACCACGCCATCCTCCGCGAGGGGGTGCGTGCGCTGCTGTCGCCGCACGCCGACATCGAGGTGGTCGGGGAGGCCCGCGACGGCAAGCAGGCGATCGAGCAGGTCGAGAAGCTGGACCCCGACGTCGTCGTGATGGACATCGCGATGCCCGGGCTCGGCGGGATCGAGGCGACGATCGAGCTGAAGAAGCAGGGACGTCGCGCGAAGGTGCTCATCCTCTCGCAGTACGAGGACCGTGAGTACGTCCGCCGGCTGCTCAAGGTCGGCGTGTCCGGGTACATCCTGAAGAAGTCGGCGGGCGCCGGGCTGGTGGACGCCATCCGCGCGGTCCACCGCGGCGGGCTGGTGCTCGACCCCGAGGTCGCGCGCGTGGCGATGGAGGAGAGCGCCTCGACCGCGCCCGGCGGCAGCGATCCCTACGAGACGCTCACCGACCGCGAGAAGCAGGTCCTGAAGCTGGTCGCGGAGGGCGGCTCCAACAAGGAGGTCGCCGAGACGCTCGGCATCAGCGTGAAGACCGCGATGAGCCACCGCGAGAAGGTGATGGAGAAGCTGGGCGTCCACAACCGGACGGAGCTGGTCCGCCTCGCGATCAAGCGCGGGGTCATCCGGGTCGACGACTAGACGCGATGGGCCGGCGGCGCTGGCCCTTCTCCCCCAACACGTTGGGGGAGAAGCTGCATGAGGGGGAAGGGCACTCCCCTATGGGTGTCTACCGCATTGACACGTGTACGCGCAGCTGACACGATTAGCTCGTGAACGCTCGGCAGGTCCTTCTTCGAATCAAGGATCTCGGCGGCGAGGTCGTCCGCCAGAAGGGCTCTCACGTGCGCGTCCGGGCCGGCGGATGCTTCGCCACGGTTCCGGACCACGGGTCCCGGGATATCCCGGCCGGGACCCTGAGGTCGATCGAGCGCCAGCTCGCGCCATGCCTGGGCGCTGGGTGGCTACGGGGTGCGTAGGAGGTGCCATGGCCAAGTACACCGTTACATACGAGCGGGACGAGGGAGGCTGGTGGATCGCCGAGCTGCACGGCGTCGCCGGCGTCAACAGCGACGGCCGCACGATCGCCAGCGCGCGGCGCCGGGTGCGCGAAGCGCTCGCGCTGGCCGTCGGCGACGCGGCGGCTGCCCGTGCAGAGCTCGTGGACGACGTGAAGCTTCCAGCGAAGCTGCTGCGCTCGCTGAAGCGTGCGACGGCGGCCCGGGAGCGCGCCGACGAGCTGTATGCCGACGCCCAGAAGGCGACCGTCCTGCTGGCAAAGGAGCTCACGCACCAGTACGGCCTCTCGGTGCGCGACGCCGCCGCGATGCTGGGCGTGTCGCATCAGCGGATCCAGCAGCTGAAGACCGGGGGCTGAGGGCCGACGGGGAGCGTCCGACGCTTGTGAGGTTGGCCTTGGGAAGCCTCCTGGCACCTTGACGGCACATAGGCGCGCATCATGATGCTCTCCATGCGGACCACGGTCACGCTAGACGACGATGTCGCGGCCAAGCTCAAGAAGCTGGCCCATCTCGAACGTCGCTCCTTCAAGGCGCACCCTCGACGAGGTGCTGCGACGTGGGCTGGCCGGGCAGGAGAGGGCGGATGCCCGCGCCCCTTCGTCGTCGAGCCGCACTCGGGAGGGTTCCTCCCCGGCGTCGACCAGGCGAGGCTGAACCAGCTCGCGGGATCAGCTCGGAGGCGGAGGAACTTCTACGCGGAAGGCCGGCCCCTCCCGGTCGATCATGCCCGACGTGAACCTGCCTGGTCTACGCCGTACAACCGGGACGGCGCGTGACCATGCCGCTGCCCGGCGCTGGTGGGAGGAGCTGCTCAGCGGCTCCGAGGGCGTCGGGCTGCCGTGGGCCGTGACCTGTGGGTTCATCCGGATCATGACCCACCCCGCGGTCCTCTCGACACCGCTCGCGCCCGCCCGGGCCATGGCGCACGTTCAGTCCTGGTTCGAGCGGACGAACGTGGAGGCGCTGGACCCCGGGGCCCGGCACCTCGACGTGCTCGGCCGCCTGCTTGGGGCGGTGGGAGTGGGGGGGAACCTCACGACGGACGCTCACCTCGCCGCCCTCGCAATCGAGCACCGGTGCGTCGTCCACTCGAACGATGCGGACTTCGCCCGCTTCCCTGGACTCCGCTGGCGGAACCCGCTGGTCGAGTGAGCGCCCGCCGATGCGCGGAGGCCGTCAGGCGCCGTGCCCTCCACGTCGATGGGGCGCGCGGTGGTTGACCACGCCCTTGCCTCCGCCCTGAGCGACGCCGCCACTGAGCGACGCCGCCAGCCTGCGCAATCGCATCGCACACCAGTACGGCTCGCTCGACTGGAGCCGCCTGCTCGCCGAGGCGCCGCGCCACCTGGACGCCCTCGAGCGTTTCGCGATCCGCGTGGCCGAGCTGACTCCATGAACTGAGCTTCAGCGCGCCGCAGCGAGGAGCGCCCGGAGCGGCTCCACGATTTCCGGAACATCCCGCGTCGCCGTGTCCCAGACCACCTTGAGGTCGACGCCGAAGTACTCGTGCGCGACGACGTTCCTCATGCCGCGCATGCCTGCCCAATCCAGGGCGGGCGCAGCGGCTTGCACCTCGGCCGGGATGCTCTTCGCGGCCTCGCCGATGACGAGCAGTTCGTAGCTGACCGCCGCGATCAGTTGCTCGCTCGCCTGGAACTGCTCGAAGCCGGCATCGCGGGTGTAGCGCTCGAGCCTCTCGGCCGCGGAGACGATGTCGGCTGCCCGCAGTCGCCAGTCTCTACGCTGCACGCTCTGCCTCGGCGAGCACTTCGTCCCGGAGCTCGCGCCGGAGGCTGGCGACCGTGCCAAATCGACCTTGCGCCCGACCCACTCCTCGAGCTGGCGCTGGACCTTGAAGAGGTGGAAGTAGCCTACCGGCCGGCCGTCGAACTCGACGAGGAAGTCGACGTCACTCTCGGCGCGCTCCTGCCCCCGGGCGACGGAGCCGAAAAGCAGAAGCCGCTTGACGCCCATGGCGCGAAGCTCGGCCTCGTGGGCCGCGATCTTCCCGAGGACGTCGTCGCGTAGCATCGGAGCCATGATAGCGCTGCGGAGCCAAAGAGAAAGCCCTCCCACCGAGCGAAGAGCGCTGCCCCCCAAAGAACAACCCTCTCCCCCGCGCTGCGGAGGAGAGGGCAGGTGAGGGCAGGGTGAGGGGGCGCTACTTCCGCTTCTCCTCGATCTCCTTCTGCAGCTTCTCGAGCTCGGGGGCGGGCTTCACCTCGCCCTCCTTCTTCTCACCAGTGGCCTCCTTGCCGGTGAGGTGCGCCATGCCGGGGGCGTAGCCGGGGACGACGAGCTCGCCCGCGCCGCCGCGGAAGACGCCCGCGACCTTGACGCCGGCCGCCTGCGCGAAGAGGACGAAGCCGATCATCGGGAGGAACATGAGGAAGAGGGCGCCGAGGAGGGGCGTCAGCGCGAGCGCAGCGACCCACGGGATGGCGAACCAGGTGCCCTTCTCGTTCGGGAGCCGCTCGCCGTCACGGGAGACCGGGACGATGCTCATGGTGATGGGGTTGAAGTAGTAGCCGCTCTTCACCGTCGCGTTGCTCTCGTACCGGGTCATGTCGTGCTCCCTTTCTTGATTCCACTCTCTCGCATCCCGGGCGGCGTCGATATTGGGAGGAGTACGGGAGCCGCCGGCTTTGATACCGGTGCTCGCCTCCGGAAAACACCCTAGATGCGCGCCTCGTGCGCGGTTTCGCCGCGCTCGCGCCAGCGGTGCCGCTACCACAGCTACGGCGGCGCCGGACCGTCGCGCAGCACCTCACCGCCATCCACCTTCGGCGCCATGCAGCCCCGCTCCACGTATGGCCCGATTTCAAAGGGGAGGCCGTAGCGCGCGGAGAGTCCCGCGGCCTTCGCTGAGAGCTCGGCGTCGATGGACGTGGGAGCGCTCCCCCGGCCGAGGAAGATCCAGTTGACGTTCAGAGGGGTCTCGAAGACGCACAGTTGGTCGAAGGAGGCGGCGTAGGTCCGGTACATCGCACCGAACGACGGGTTCTGGTCCGCCCCAAAGACGTTCCCGACCACCACGCCGGACGGTGAAAGGCGATCGCGAACGGTCCGGAGAAACTCCAGCGTCGCCAGATGCCGGGGGATGTCCGACGACCCATAGGCATCGAGGAAGATCAGGTCATAGTTGCCGTCGGACCCTTCCACGAAAGCGCGGCCGTCGTCGGCGAAGGCGCGGAGTCGGTCGTCTTCGCGGAACCCGAAGAAGCGGCGCGCCATCTCGATGACGGCGGGGTCGAGGTCCACGACGTCGATCGTCGCGTCAGGGAGGGTCGTGCGCAGGAACATGGGCATCGCCCCGCCCCCGAGTCCGACGACGAGAATGCGCCGCGGCTTCTCGACCAGCGCAAGGGCCGCCATCGCCGCCTTCGAGTAGGCGAGCTGCAGGTCCAGCGGGTGGCCGATCCGAATCAGGCTCTGGATGACGCCGTGGCGCTCGAAGCGGAGTGAACGGACGCCAGCCATCTCCTCGATCACGATCAAGTCGTTGTGCTGGGACCTGGACTCACTCAACACGCGCGGCAGGCGGTGGGCGCAGCCAATGAGCGACAGTGCGAGGAGGAAGATGGGTGCGAGTCGAGGCATGGCGACTCCGGACTTCGGTCGAGCGGGGAGTCTACAGGACGCCCGCGTGAGCAAGGCCGGTTCGTTTCCCTCGTCCCGCGGTCCCTGGACGCGCGAGGGTCGTCGCCCCCAGGTAATCGTAATTTCAAGACTATCCGCGCCGGTGTATGGCGGAGTGGGAGCGACGACCGGCGAAACGATCGGTATAGTGGACCGAAGTCGTGGCTGGACGCGCCGTGAGGGGTCGCGTGCGCTCGCCCACGCGGAGGTCGTGGATGAAGGTTCTCTTCGTGACGCCGCCGTACGCCTGCTGGGGCGTGCAGGTCATCGGCACGTGGCCGCCGCTGCACCTCGCCTACCTGGCGGGCGCGGCGATCGACGGCCGGGTCACGAGGCGAAGATCTTCGACGCGATGAACAAGAAGCACTCCTTCGACGACGTCCGCGCGCGAGATCGAGCGCTGCGCGCCCCGACGTCGTGATGACGCTCGACTACCTCCCGGTGACCGGCGCGATCAGCACCGCCACGGTGCCGGCGGCGCTGAAGGTCGCTCGCGATCGCGAAGGAGGTCGAACCCCCGGATCGTGACGATCATCGGCGGCCCGCACCCGACCTTCATGTACGAGGAGATCCTCGAGGACCCCGCCAACCGCGTGGACTACGTCCTGCGCGGCGAGCCGGAGGAGACGCTGGTGGAGCTGCTCGGCGCGCTCCCCGCCGGCGACGCCTCGGGCGTCAAGGGGATCGCCTTCCTGCGCGGGACGGCGACGTCGTCACCCCGCCGATGCGCCCGCACATCGCCGACCTCGACGCGCTCGAGGCCGGCGTGGCACCTGCTCGACTGGGACGACTACCACTACAACATCGAGCCCTGGGGCCGGATGGCCTCCGTCCTCACGTCGCGCGGCTGCATGATGGGCTGCTCCTTCTGCAGCCAGCGCCTCTTCTGGCGCGGCGACTGGCGCGCGCGCGACCCGGTGAAGGTCGTCGACGAGATGCGCCACCTGGTCGACGACGTACGAGGTCGAGTTCATCACGCTCATCGACGCCTACCCGACCCACGACCGGGAGCGCTGGGAGCGGCTGCTCGACCTCCTCATCGAGGCGAAGCTCGGCGTGCAGCTCCTCATCGAGACGCGCGTCGAGGACATCATCCGGGACGCGGACATCCTCGCGAAGTACCGCGACGCCGGCATCATCCACGTCTACGTGGGCGCGGAGAGCAGCTCCGACGAGATGCTCGACAGCCTCAACAAGGGCACCGACGTCGACATGAACAAGCGCGCGCTCGACCTGCTGCGCGACGCCGACATCATGACCGAGGCGTCGTTCATGATCGGCTTCCCGACCGAGACGTGGGAGTCGATCGAGAAGACCGCGCAGGAGGCGATCCGGCTCAACCCGGACATCGCCGTCTTCCCGGTGGTGACGCCGATGCCCTTCACGCCGCTCTTCGAGCAGATGAAGGACCGGATCCGGGTCTTCGACTACTCGAAGTACAACCTGGTCACGCCGATCATCGAGCCGTACGCGATGTCGCTCGAGGACGTCACCGGCGCGCTGGGCAAGTGCTACATGACCTTCTACTCGCGCAAGATGCGCGAGGTCCTCGCGCTCCCGGACGGCTTCAAGCGCCGCTACATGCTCTCCGCCTTCAAGCAGATGATGAAGGACTACGGCGAGCAGTTCGACTTCGCCGGCGGGGGGCTGCACCAGCGGATGGTGGAGATGGTGCTCCCGGCGGCGGACGCGCCGGAGGCGAAGCCGGGGAAGCGGGCGGCTGGGTGAAAAGGCGCAGCCTGCGCGATGCGCCGCATGGCCCTAATGGGGGTAGTCTGTAGGGAAACAGCGAAGAGGCTGCGTTTCAGGGGAGTACAGAACGTTTCTGCGTGAGCACGCCTGAATCATGCGCGGGCCTCTTCGGGGCCCGTCGCTTGCACTTGGTCTCAGCGGACTTGTGTCTTCGAACCGCGAGGTAGCCGAATGTCCCAGAATTACGCACACATCCACGAAGGTCGAGAGAGCGTGGAGGCGTCGGTTCTGATGGCCGGTTCGAGTGTGACTTTGCGTGCGGGCGAGGGTGCGGCCTTGGTCGAGCTGAATGTGAGGGTGGCGTGATGACGAAGCGTACGAACGGGTGCTCGAAGCTGGATCGGATCCGCGGCTCCGCGCTTGGAACCCTTGCGGCGGCGTTGCTCGCCACGATCCCCGGTATCGCCAGCGCCACGCTCACCCTCGCCACCGACACCGATCCGGCGGGGGCGACCGTGGCCCCCGGCGCCTCCAACGTGACGCTCGACTCCTTCACTCTCACGGGAACGGGGGGCGTCAAGAACTACACAGTCACGACCGTCACCCTCGCTCTCACCGGAAATGCAGACTTCGCCAGCGTCACCGTGACGTGCACGGCGGGCGGGACCGGCACCATCTCGACGGCAACCGCCACCAACCCGGTGGCCGCGCCGACCCTCACGCTGTCCCCGAGCCTTGGCGTGACCGGCACCGCTTCGACGTGCTCGGTCACTGCGACGTTCGACGGCCACTCGACGCTCTCCTCGCAGACCAACATCTCCGTGAGCGCCTACGTGTCGGCGACCAACCCGGCGGTTGGCGCGGGGACCGACTCGGCGAACACCTTCACGGTCGACAACCTGGCGCCGAGCCCGGTCGTCTCCGGCCTCTCCGGCAGCGCCGGCAACACGCAGGTCGTCGTCTCCTGGACGACCGAGCCCTCGGACGCCGACTTCATCGCCGGCGGCGAGGTGGTCGTGCTGCGCAGGGTCGGCGCGGCGCCGACCGGGACGCCGGTGGAAGGCACGGACTACCTCGGGGGAGAGACGGTCGGCGACGGCGTGGTGGCCTGCGTGGCCGCACCGGGCGTGAAGACGTGCACGGCGGGCACGCTCACCAACGGCTCGGCGTACTACTTCAAGGCCTTCGCGCGCGACGCGCAGTTCAACTTCTCGGCGACATCTGCGTCCGTCGGGCCCTACACGCCCTCGGGGGCGGTGGTCACCCTCACCCTCGCGGACTTCAAGACCGGCACCTCCGAGTCGACGACCACCCCGATCGCGCCGAACGCGAAGGCCGCGGTGGACACGTTCGCGCTCACCTCCAGCGCCACCTCCACCGTCACCGGCGCCACCGTGACGCTGACCTACTCGACCGGCACGCCGGTCGCGGCCGTCGGGATCTACCCGGCCGCCGACTGCACCGGCACGCCGTACGTCACGGCCTCGAGCCCGCCGGCCGGCGCGAACGCGCTCACCTTCACCAGCAACATCAGCGCGACCACGACCCAGACCAACTACTACGTCTGCGTCACGGCGAAGGATCACGCGCTCTTCACGGGTTCTCCCACCGTCACCGGCAGGATCACCGCGCTCGCGACCACCTCGACGGTCACCGGGACGGACCCGGGCAGCGCCACCCTCACCCTCGACAACACTGCGCCGACCCCGATCGTCAGCGGGTTGAGCGGAACCGCGGGCAGCGGGCAGGTCAACGTCGCCTGGACCACCGAGCCATCCGACGCCGACTTCGCGACTGGCGGCGAGGTGATCGTCCTCGTCAAGGTGGGCAGCGCCCCCACCGGCGTGCCGACCGAGGGCGTGAACTACTCCGGCAGCGAGACCGTCGGCGACGGCACGGTCGGCTGCGTCGCGGCCCCCGGCGTGAAGGGCTGCCCCGTCACCGGCCTCAACACCGGCACCCAGTACTACTTCAAGGCCTTCGCCCGGGACGTGCGCCTCAACTACTCGGCGACCTCCCTCTCGATCGGCCCGTTCTCCCCGACCGCCTACGTCGGCGAGGGGGACACCGGCGACAACTCGACCAAGCCCAGCGTCTCCATCATCAACCCCGCCGGCGGCCCCGTGGGGCTCCCGCTCCGCGTCCAGGCGCGCGTCTCCGTCCCGACCGGTGGCGTCAGCGTCGGCGCCGTCACCCTGCAGATCGACGGGGCGAACTACGGGACAATGCTGCCCAGCGCGCGCTACGGCACGACCGCCACCAGCGGCGTCTGGGAGATCCAGGTCAACTCGTTGACGGCGGGAGTGCGAACGCTTCAGGTCAAGGCGTTCAACACGAAGCTGCCGGTCGCCGAGAGCGTCCTCTCCCGCAAGGTCTCGGTCACCTACGACGCGACGAAGAAGGGCGACGGCAACCTGCTCGTCCGCGACAACTCGAGCCAGCTCTGCAGCGACTGCCACGCGGGGGTCATGACCCACAGCTCTGAGTCGACCAGCAACAAGAAGGGCTCCTGGTCGCTCGCCTGTCGCGACTGCCACACCAGCCACTTGACGCGGAACATCGGCCTCATCCGCGAGCTGATCACGCCGCCCTCGTATTCGCAGGACGAGGCGGCTCGAACGGTCGTGTACCGCAGCAACACGGGAGGCGTCGTGGGCGGCCCGTACAACGCCGCCAACAACGGCGTGTGCCAGGTGTGCCACACGCAGACAGCGTTCTACACGAACGATGGCCTCAACAAGACCCACGAGACGGGCGGCAACTGCATCGGCTGCCACGATCACAAGAAGGGGATGAAGGGAGTGTGCTTCACCTGCCACGGCCTGGAGAGCCGCACGGCAGGCGTCCTGAACACCGACGAGCACCTCACGGCGGCGCCACCCGCGCTGGCGTCCCCGGTGCCGACCGGCCAGGTCACGACCGGCGACGGCCACATGATCCACCTGGACCGCACCAACTTCCGGACCAACCCGCTCCTCTGCGACGATTGCCACGCGACCTACACCCACAGGGATGGGGCGGCGGACGTGGACTGGGGAACCCTGGCCAGGTCGAACGGCACGGCGCCCACCCCGATCACCGGTGCGGTCGCCAGCCACGGCTGGCCGACCACGCCGACCTGCACCAACTGGTGCCACGGCCAGGGGCTCGGGGCGGGCGGCGGGGCCGCCAGCTTCGACTGGAGGAGCGAGACCGCGATCGGCTGCTCCTCGTGCCACGGGGCGCCGCCTCCGGTCTCCTCGGCGGTGGCCGCGGATCACCCGCAGAACACGGCGTGCGCGAACTGCCACGGGGCTGGGTACTCGACTGGTGGCCTGTCGGTCGCGGCGAAGGGCACGCACCTCAACGGGACGGTCCAGAAGCCGAACAAGGGCTGCTCGTCGTGCCACGGCGACCTGACCGTCGCCGATGGCACCATCGTTCCGCCGGGCGACACGAGGTCCGCCCCCGGCTACGGCGGCACCGGCGTCGACACGACGGGCAATGCCCTCGTGACCGTCAAGGGCGTCGGCGCCCACCGGGCCCACTTCGAGCCGACGTCGGCGACGGGTGCGACGGCCGCCATCGCGTGCGCGCAGTGCCACGTCCTGCCGATTGCCGGGAACACCGACCACGCGGACGCAGGGCTCGACTTCAACTGGGGTTCCATCGCAAAGGACGGCACCCGTCTGTCGCCGTCCTACTCGGCCTCGACCTTCAAGTGCACGAGCGTCTACTGCCACTCCAACGCCAGGCCGCTGGGCGGCACCGACTCGCTCCCCGACTCACCCGCGTGGACGAACGGGGCGAACCTGGGCTGCACGAGCTGCCACCAGACCGCGATCTTCACCGGGACGGGGCTCTCGCCGAAGCACCAGAAGCACGTCTCGACCTACGGCTATGCGTGCGTGCGCTGCCACGTGAACACCGTGACGTCCGGCATGGCGATCGTCTCCGGCGGCGGCCAGCACGTGGACGGGACCCGAGACGTGAACTTCGACGCGACCGGGCCGAACAACTCGCTCGGCGGCTACGACGCCGCGGCCCACAAGTGCTCGAACACCTACTGCCACTCTCCCGGCATCGACCGTGACGGGAACTACTCGTCCGGCTTCTCGGCGGCGGCATGGGACACGTCGGCGCCCTGCGCTTCGTGCCACGGGTACGGGACTACGATGGTGAACACGGCGCACGGCGCCCACACCAACCAGGCGTCGGTCTACGGGGTGACCTGGGGCTGCCAGACCTGCCACTACCCGACGACCCAGGACGGAGCGACGATCGCGTCCACGTCGCTGCACGTGAACGCCCTGTCCAACGTGGACGGCAACCCGGCCGGGAGCCTCAAGTACCAGGACGCGGGGAACACGGTCGCCAACTCCTGCACGACCTACTGCCACTCGACTGGGAAGAAGCTGCTGTCGGAGGCGGCGCCGTACAAGTACTACTCGAACATGTCGTGGACGACGCCGACCGACCTCGGCGGGTGCAACGACTGCCACGGCGCGTACACCAAGGTCGGCGACGGGGTCCTGTACGATTCGAAGGCGGGCGAGCCGAACTACGACAACGACACGGTCAACACGTACAAGGCGAACACCCACAACATTCACATCGGCGGAGCCGACTCCTGCTACGACTGCCACAAGGACGTGGTGACGGCGGCCGGTGGCGTGATCGCCAACCCGTCGCTGCACATGGACGGCAAGGTGGACATCGCCTTCGACACCTCGGTGGGGACGATCCAGACGTACATCCCGCGGAGCGGCGCGACGCCGCCGAGCTGCAACGCCGTGAGCTGTCACTTGTCCAACCCGCTCGCGCCTGCGCAGTGGGGCGGCATCATCATCGAGCCGCAGTGCACCCAGTGCCACATGGCGGCGGCCGGGGCGACCAACGGCGACGTCGACAACTACAAGTACAAGACGGACCCTATCGCGCTCATCGATCCGGAGGACTACAACACCTACGGTCACGGGAGGATGAGCCCGTTCACGGATGCGGGGATGTCCCAAAACACCGGGATCCCGGGGATGTCCTACGGCACCTCGAAGGCGCAGGAGGGGTGCTACTACTGCCACCTGCCGAAGGACGCGCTGAGCACGAGCCCGCTCACGGCGACCGTGCAGCACGGCGACCCGTCGAACCCGTTCCGCCTGGCGAACACGGGGCTGAGCTGGGGGAAGAACGGCAACTGCCTCATCTGCCACGCGACGAACCGGACGGGCTTCGATCCGGACGCGGGCGGGCCACTCACCTCCAAGACGGCGCTAAACGCCGTCGTGACCGCGGCGCACTACGGCGCCGATCACCTGGCTGCGGGAGCCGGCAAGGGCGGGGAGTTCTGCTGGGACTGCCACGATCCGCACGGCGACCAGAGCTACTCCGCGGCGAACAAGCTGCTCGCGTACATGATCCAGGAGAGGCCGATCAAGACGCACGAGACGGTGGAGGATCAGAACAACTGGGGCGTCCCCGACCCGCTCACGGAGTTCACGACGAACTGGGTCGCGTTCAACTCGGAGATCGTGGGCGGGACGGCCGGGTGGGATCCGCTGGACTACGTGGACAACAACACCACGAACGGGCTCAACGGCGTCTGCCAGGTGTGCCACACCAACGCGGCGATCAAGTACTACCTGGCTGGCACGACCAGCAACCACATGCAGGGCGCGCTCTGCACCAAGTGCCACACCCACAACAACTCCTTCAAGGAGGCGACCGGCTGCAACGACTGCCACTACGTGAGCCCGACGGCGAGCGGTGAGCACGCCCTCCACGTGGGCGCTGCGGAGGCGTCGGCGGCCTATGGCGTGACCACGCCGGCCTCGACGGCGACCCAGTACGGCTACAACTGCGGCAAGTGCCACACGACGGTGGCGACGAACCACTACAACGACAACGCGGGCGGGACGTCCACGCCGTTCTCGGTGAACGTCGGCTTCGACTGGACGAGCGGCGCGACGCCGTACACGCTCGGCACGGCGACGAACGATCAGCACGTGCCGACGGGGTTCCTCTTCAAGACGACGACGGGGACGTGCGCGACCTACTGCCACTCGAACGGCGATCCATTGGGTGCGACGGCGCCGGCGATCGCGTACCAGACGCCCGCGCCCACGTGGACGGCGCAGGCGGCGCTGCCGTGCACTGCATGCCACGGCGGGAAGGACACGGCCACCCCGCGATGTCGCCCACCCACGCGAAGCACATCAACGCCAACTCCAGCGCGAGCTACGCATTCACCTGCCGTCGCTGCCACACGCCGTCGATCAACACCGACGCGACGGTGATCGAGTCGCAGCACGTGGACAGACGACAAGAAGGACGTCGGGTTCGACGCGCCGAACACGTCGGGCGTCACGTACGTCGGGGCCAGTCGCATGCCAGACGGTGTACTGCCACTCGAACGGCATGGCGTCGCCGACCTACCCGCGACGCCGCCGACGTGGACGGATGCGGCGTACGGCGGGACCTGCACCCAGTGTCACGGGATCCAGACCACCCTCGCGACGGCGACGCACGACGAGCACGTGAACCAGCCGGCGGTGCTCGGCGCCACCGGCTACGGGTGCGTGGAGTGCCACAACACGGTGGTCAGCGCGAACACGACCCTCATCAACCCGGGCGGCTATGCGCTGCACGTGGATGGCGCGAAGAACGTCGGGTTCCCGACCAGGACCGGTCAGGCTGCCAGCGGCGCCTACGCGTCGACGAGCTGCTCCACGAACTACTGCCACTCGACCGGGCGTGACCCGGCCTTCGCCGAGGCGACGTACGCGGCGCGCTACACCACCGTCTCGTGGGGCGGGGCGGCCATCACCTGCACCGGGTGCCACGGGAAGAGCACCAGCACGGGCGCCCCCGACGGCGCCGACGGTGCGACGCTGCCGAGCGCGAACAGCCACGCGGTGCACACGACGGGCGGCGCGACCGACTGCGAGCACTGCCACACCGGCTACGTGACCCCCGCCGGGACGGTGATCGCCGGCTCGGCGCACACGGACGGCGTCCGGAACGTCGCCATCCTGGCTGCCTATGACATGGACGCCACCGCGACCAACAACTACACGGCCGCGACCAAGACCTGCTCGTCTACGAGGTGCCACGGTGGCACCAATACGGTGGTCTGGGGCAACAACGGGACGTTGACCTGCTCGAGCTGCCACGGCACGTCTCCCCGCACCATCGGGTCTGCGGTCGGGGTTGGTGACACCAACCTGGTGGCGGCGCCGCCGAAGGACACGGCCGGGGCGTTGACCGGGAACATCGTCGGGCCGCACCAGGCGCACGTCGTGCCGATCACGACGGCCGAGGGGCAGAACTACCTGCCGATCAAGTGCTCGGAGTGCCACGCGGGCACGCGCACGAACGGCCACATGAACGGCACGCGGGACGTGAGCTTCGCGGACGCCGTCGTGGCGAATCTCGGCGGCTCTGCTCCAGGCTGGTCGCCGGGGAGCCCTGGCACGTGCACGAGCACCTACTGCCACGGCGACAAACTGGCCGCGGCCTCGAGGGGGAGCATCACGACCTGGACCTGGGGCGCGGCGACGGCGGACTGCGGCAGCTGCCACGGGTTGCCGCCGAATCCCACGGGCGCTTCCCACGGCACGGTTCCGGCCAACGCGACGGCCTGCGCCGGGTGTCACTCCGAGACGGTGGACGCGGCCGGGAAGATCATCTACACGGGCACCGGCGCGTCAGCGACGACGAAGCACATCGACGGGACCGTGCAGGCGGCGGCGACTGCATCTGTGCCACGGGACGGAGACAGGGCACCAAGGTCCCGCGGACGATCTCGGACTCGGCGGCGACGCTGGGGCAGCCGGGCGACGACTTCATCCGGCCGAGCCGGCACGTGTCGAACGGGGTCTCGGGGACGGGCGGCTTCATCGTGACCAACTTCGACTGCATCCTCTGTCACGCGGAGGGCGACCTGTCCTCCACCACCGCCGGTGGCATCAAGGCGATCGACGCCAACCACGGGGCGTCCACGACCGGGACGACCACGATCGACCTGCGAGACGTCGACACCGCCGGCGGCACCACGATCGCGGTGGCCTGGCCCGGCAGTCGCCAGGCTCTGCTCGCGAAGGGAACCGCCAGCACGGTGGTTCGCAACAAGATGGACGGCTTCTGCATGGGCTGTCATGACCTTGGCGGCGCGGCCGCGGTGGCGGTCAACAAGACGACGCCGGCGAGCGGCATGCTCTACGGCGCGACGGCGCCGGGTGCCGGGTCGGCAAACGCCCTGAAGCCCTTCAACGTCGCCGACACCCTGGCGAATGCCAAGGAGACCACGTCCAACACCGTCAAGGCGCAGCGGACGAGGGTGGTCGACGTGAAGAGCCAGTTCAACACCGGAAACGCCCCGGGGAAGAGCTTCGCCAGCCATCACAACCTGAACCAGTTCACGAAGCGCTACACGTCGGCGTTCCTTCCGACGGGAACGTGGACGGCGGGAACCGTGACGATGGAGGGAAAGACCATCAACACGGAGCGCGAGCTGGCGGGGCTGCACTGCTCCGACTGCCACCTCAACGAGTCGAACGCGCACGGCAGCCGAAGCACCTGGTTCATGCTCAGCGACAAGAGCGGCGCCGACGCCGCGACCACGGGCGGCGGCACCGTCAGCTCGACGACCATCTGCTCGAAGTGTCATGCTGCGGGCGTCTACGAGAACACCGGAACTGGAACCGGCTCCAACACGGCCGCCCATCAGGCCTGCGCCAAGTGGGCGATCTACAGCGGGCCTGGTGGTGCCTTCGCTCACCTGACCTCGACGGACGGGACGGTCGCTCCCGACATCAACTGTCTCGGCTGTCACGGTGGATTCGGCTTGGGCTCGATCCACGGCACGAATGGCTCGTACCAGGTCTTCACCACGGGCTCGACCACCAAGATGTACAGGTTCATGGGGACCGGCGCGTCGTACCGGTACTACAGTCCCACGACCACGGCGACCGTCACCGATCCGACCACCTGGAACACGGCGGGCACTGGGACGTGCTACCTCATCAATAGCAGCACGGACACGTGGGGCGGCTGCACCTCACACCAGGGCGGGAAGAACCCAACTCGCGGCGCCCGGACCCTGGAGTACTGACGTGACGAAGGAAGGACTCGTCCGCCGCTCAGCCTGGATCGCCGGACCCCTCGCCGCGGCGGCTGCCGTGGCGGGGCTCACGGCGGCGTTCCAGGCGCGGGCGGCGCCCGTCGAGGGCGAGGTCGTGATGACCTCGCGGTATGGCCTCACCCTGGTCGGGCGCGGGTCACGCACTGAGGTGGTTCGGCTCGAGCGGGGCGGACTGCTGCTCGGCACGATGGACGTCTACCTTCTCAGCGTGGGTGACACCGTTCGCTTCGACCCCGGCTCGATGAAGGACGGCGTGCGAACCGCTCATTGGCTCGAACTGCTTCCCACGGTCTGGACGACGCCCGAGCTGGTGGCCGACCCGCGGGAGTTCGTGGGGGGCGACGAGTGGGGTGGCGACGCCCCGCGGCCGATCCCGGTCGACGTCCGCGATCGTGCGGCGTTCGCTCGCGGTCACATCGAGGGGGCCCTGTCCGCGCCGGGTGGAGGGGGGCTTGAGGCGGTCTTGCCCCGGGAGCGCGCCACGCCGATCGTGTTCTACGGCGACTCGCACCAGGACTCGCGCCCGGTCGAGGCGCTGCGGGCGGCGCTGCGGATCGGCCATACGAGCGCCCGGGTGTTTCGGGGAGGCATGCGCGAGTGGGAGGCCGCGACCCGGCCGGCGTTCGTCAGCGCGAAGGACGTCGCGAGCTGGCTCGAGACCGAGAACACTCTCGTGCTGGACGTGAGGCCTGCGGAGGAGGTCGCGCGTGGGACCCTGCCGCGAGCCATCGCGAGCAGGGCGGAGACGATCGCGCGCGCGGACGTCGTCGGGTTCGGGATGCCGACCTTCGTCGTGGTCGGGCGCGACGCGCGCGATCCCGCCGCGGCCGCCGCGGCAGCAGCGATTCGGCGGGTCCAGCCGGACGGCTTCCGGGAGCAGGTCCACGTGAAGATCCTGGAGGGCGGCATCGAGGCCTGGCGTGGCTTGGGACGGGCGCTGGTGGTCCCGGCCGCGTCCCGGGATCTGGTCCCGTGCTTGGCCGGCGTGGGCGTGATCTGCCAAGGCGACTTCATGCGGTTGTGGCATCAGGATGGCGGTCCGTCCGCGCCCCTCATACTGGACGTGAGGGACAACGAGGGGTCGAGGCCGGCGTGGGCGCGGCACATCCCCATCGCGCGGCTGCCTGATCGGCTTGCCGAGCTTCCGCGCGACCGCGAGATCGTCGTCTTCTGCACGATGGGCTTCATGTCGCGCATCGCGCGCCAGATCCTGGACAGCGCGGGGTTCCGTGCGCGCGCTGTGGTGGTGCCCGAGCCGGCTGGCTCGTGAGGCCGGACGTCGTGGTATCGTCGTCCGTAGGGCAGCGCCGCTGAGTCCAATGTCCCCCATCGAGAACATCCTCTTCTGGGCCGCCGTGCTGGTTTACGCCGTCGCGACAGGCGGCCTCGTCTACGCGATCGTCTTCCGATCGGAGCGGATGCTCCCGAGGGCGATCCGGGTCGCCGCCGTCGGCCTGGTCGCGCACACGGGCGCCATCGCGGCGAGGTACGCCGCGCAGCGCCACCTGCCGTGGGCGGGCGACTACGAGAACGGCCTCCTGGGCGCGTGGTTCATCGTCGCGGCCACGCTCTGGGTCGCCTGGCGGCGTCGCGGGCTGGAGGTGCTTGCCGTCGCCACCCTGCCGCTGTCCTTCCTGATCATGGGCTACGGGGCGATGCGCGAGCCGGCGCTCACCCCGCTCGCGGTGTCGCTCAAGTCTACGTGGCTCTACGTCCACGTGATGTTCGCGTGGATCGCGTTTGGCGGCTACGCGCTCGCGATGGCGGGGGGGATCGCGTGGCTCCTGAAGCGGCGCGACGCTTCGCGCCCGGATCCCAACCCCGTGTACGGGCGCTTCCCCTCGCTGGACAGACTGGACGAACTCGTCTTCAGGTGGATCATCCTGGGCTTCATCGCGGATGCGGTGATGATCGCGTCGGGCGCGATCTGGGCAAAGGATCTCTGGGGCGCGTATTGGTCGTGGGACCCCGTCGAGACCTGGTCGCTCATCACGTGGGTGACCTACGGGATCGCAATTCACCTCCGCGTCACCCGCGGCTGGCGTGGCGCGGCGTTCGCGCGGCTCGCGGTCCTGGCGATCGCAGGGATGATCATCACGGCGTTCGGCGTCACCTTCGTCGTCGAGACCTCGAGCCATTTCTTCAACGTGCGATGAGACCTTGCGGCGCGCACTGGCTGGGCATCGTCTGGGCCGCTCTGAGCGTCGCGGCGTTCGGCGCGGTGGCCTGGCGGGTCGACGGGTTGGCCGGGCGGCAACGCTACCCAGCGCCTCTGGCCGCTCGCGAGCGTGACGAGGTGGAGGCGGCGCTAGAAGCCTACCTCGACATCTACCAGGACCTCTTTGCGAGCGGCGGTACCCCCGACCTGCTCAACGACTTCCCGGCCACCGCCCCGGTGAAGCACGAGATCTTCCGCGAGATCGGCTTTCTCCGTGACGCCGGGCTCGTCCAGGTTCACGACCTCGCGAGCGCGACCCTGTTGGAGGCCACCGCCACCGCTCCGGACGTCGTTACTGCCGTCGTGCAGGAGGACTGGAACACCGAGACGCAGCGCGCCGCCGACCGGTCGCCGATCCTTGGCGCGCGCGGCAGTAGCCAGGCGTTCCGGTACGTGTTCGCCAGGATCCGTGGCGCATGGGTCGTCGGCGCCTGGGACCTCGCGGAGGAGCCGGCAAAGGGCGCCGGCGGCGGGGAGGCGCCGTGAGGCTGGCCACCGATCGCGGCTGGCGGATCGTCCGCAGCGCCGGCTCGCCTCGAGTCCTCGCGCCGCTCGGGTTGCCCCTAGTTTTCGTCGCGGCCCTCGTGGCCGCTGGGCGGTTGGACGGGGCTCGCGCCCTGGCGGCGTGGTCCGTGCGGGCGTGGGAGCTCGGGCTGGGCGGTGCGCTCCTGTGCTCGATCGCGTCGGCCGTTCGTGCCCGCAGCGCCGTGGCGCTCCTCGGCTGGAGCGCTGCGCTTTGCCTGCTCGTGCAGCCGGCCGTCTGGTCGGCGGGAAGGCTGGAGGGAAGGCTCGATCTGGGCGAGCACGAGGAGGACGCCCCTTGGCGCGCCCTGGCTCGCGGTGCACTGGCGCTGGTTCCGGTGATCTCGGTGGGAGAGGTGGCGCTCGGCGAGGATGGCGGCGTGGACCTGAACGTCGACGGGCGCGTCCGTCACGTTCAACCTGGGAGGCGAGCCGACCTGGGCGCGGGGCTGACGGTCGTTGTCCGCGGCCCGTATCCGGCCCCGCTGTGCGTCGTGGCGCGCCGCGACGGCACGACGGAGGTCGAGGGGTTCGTGAAGCTCTCGCCTGGCTCCAGGGAGTACCTGGGACTGGGAGTCCTGCCACATCGGCTCTACGTCTCGGTCCCCACGGGGCAGGATTCGATCACTCCAACGAAGCTCCACCTCCGCGTGCAGCGAGGCAAGACCCGGCTGTTGGAGCGCGACGTCTCGGACGCGGAGGAGGTCGAGTTCGAGGGGCTGCGGTTCAGGTTCACGGGCGGGCCCGCGTGGCTACGCGTCGACGTCAGGAGGGAGCCGCGTTCGTGGCTGCTCGGGGTGGCAGCGCTCCTGGCATCCGCTGCCGGAGCCCTGGCCTGGCGTGCGCGGCGGAGCGCTTCTTGAGGCGCGCGCTCGATCTCCTCGGCTCGCTCCGGCTCACGCTGGGGGTGCTGATCGGGCTGGTGGCGCTTTTCGGCGCGGGGCTCGCCATCCCGCAGCGGGCGGTGCTCCAGGGGGAGGCCTACGCCGCGTGGAGCCAGGGGAGCCCGAGGCTCGTGGGCCTCCTGGAGGCCATGCAGCTCACCGACGTCTACCGCTCTCCCCTCGCGATCGCGCTCTGGTCGCTCTTCTTCCTGAACCTGGTGGTCGTCATGTCTCGCCGCGTCCCCTTGACGCTCGAGCGGGTGCGCGTCGATCGGCCGATCCCGGATCCCGCCACGGCGCAAGGGTTCTCGGTGCGGCGGAGCCTCGCGGCCGGCCGCGGCGCCCTCGAGGAGGCCGGCGCCTTCTTTGCGGCGCGCGGCTTCCACCTGTTGTCGCGCGACGGCGCCCTGCGTGCCGTCCGCTACCGGTTCGCGCCCGCCGCCACGCTCGCGTTTCACCTCTCGTTCCTGTTTGTGGCCGTCGGCGCGGCGGCGAGCCTCTACACCCGGTTCGAGGGGATCGTGGAGCTCGGCCCCGGTGAGAGTTTCAGTGGCGCGCTGGAGCAGTACGCGCGCCCGCCCGTGCTGCCGCGCGTGGGCGAGCCTCCCGTGGTTCGCTTCACGCTCGAGACGGTGACGCCGCGGCAGGAGGGGCGCGTCGCGACGGGGCTTCGCCTGAAGATCCGGGACGATCGGTTCGGAAGCCACGACTTCGGGATCAACGACCCCTACGAGGTCGGGGACGCCTCGGTGGTGTTCAAGCGGCTCGGCGTCGCGCCGCTCCTCATCATCCGGGACGCAGCGGGGACCGAGGTGTTCGGCGGGTGGATGCGGCTCGACATCGCCGCGGGGAAGCGTGAACCCTTCAGGCTGCTGGACTGGGCCTGGACGGCCCAGTTCTTCCCGGACTACGTGCGGGACGCGGAGGGCGAGCGGACCCGCTCTCTCGAGCCGCTGGACCCCGCTCTCTCCCTCACCGTCGCGAACCAATTCGGTAAGCGGATCGCCCAGACACTGCGGCCCGGCGAGAGCGCCCGCTTCGGGCCCTACACCATCACCTTCGCCGATTGGCGATACTGGGTGACCCTGTACGTCCGCGCCGAGCGCGGGCTGGGGGTGATCTGGAGCGGCTTCGGGCTCGGCGCCGTGGCGCTGGTGGCTAGGTTCATCCTCTACAGGCGGGAGTACGTCGTCCGGCCCGGTGGCGTGGAGGGCGCGGAGACGCTGGAGATCGCCGGGCGAGCGGAGTACTTCAGGGCCCTGTTCGAGGACGAGGCGGAGCTGCTCCTGGCGGAGCTCGAGCGCTCGCTTCGGGACGGTACGGGCGATGCCGCGTAAGCCTTCCAGCGCAGGGCGCCGAGCCGCGCTGGCCGTCGTGCTGATCGCCTTGTGCGCCGGGACGCTCCTCGGCCTCCAGCGCGCTGGCGCGGCGGCGCGGGGCGCGGGCGCGGCCGCCGAACTCGCGCGCGACCGCGTCGTCATCGATGTGGTGGCGACCGCGGACGACCTGTGGCGGCTGTGGAACGCGCGTGGCCTGCACGGAAGGGTGGTCGTGCACCTCGGGAGCTTCCTGCACTTCGAGCCCCCTGAGCCGGCCGTCCGTCCATCCGCCGGCACGTTCACCCCGCCGGCCGTCACGCACAGGAGCTACCTTTGGCTCGCGTCGCAGGAGCACCTGGCGCGGCGCATCGTCAACGTCCTGCCGGGCGACGAGTTCCGCGACCGCTTCGGGATCCGCTGGGGCAGCCCGCTCGAGGACGTGAGCGACGCCGCGAGTCCGGAGCGTACGATCAGTGCCCGGTTGCCCCGGATGCGCGAGCCCGTCGTGCTGGCTGTCGATGCCTCCTGGTTCACGGTGGGGGACCCCGCAGCGCTGGCGAGGGCGCTGCTGGCGTCGGGGCTCCGCGCCGACGTCTTCACGGCATCCTTCGCGCTGGACAACCCGGACGTCGCGGACGCGGCGCGCCTCAAGCTGGCCGACTTCCTAGAGATCATGTCGGGGACGTCGGAGATCAGGCGAGCGTTCGAGGAGAAGGGCGCCCGGCCATGACCGATTGGCGGAGCGGTCCAGGCCCGTTCGCCTCCGGGATCGCGGGCATCACGGTCATGGGCGGAGCGCTGCGGTGGCTCGGCTTCGCGGGCGCGGCCGCAGCCGCATCCGCCGCGGGGCTCGAGCCCGCCCGCCGCTTCGTCGAGGAGGGGCGGATCCCCGTGCCGCTGCACACCGGGGCGTTGCCCCTTGCGTTGGCGTGGGGGTCGGAGAGGATCTTCGGAGGCGTCGCCGGCGCGAGGGCGCCGGGGTTGCTCCTCGGGACACTGACGATAGTGCTCGTGGCGCTCCTGGCGAGACGGCTCTCCTCCTCCGACCAGGCGGCGCAACTGGCCGCGCTGCTGGTCGCGGTCGATCCGCTCCACGTCGCCCTCTCCCGCGGCGGGGCGGTGGAGGTCCACGCGGCCTTCTTCCTCCTGGCCGGGGTGGCCGTGGTGCTCAAGCATCTCGACGGCGGGCGAAGCGCTGCGGCGATCGTCGCCGGGGCCCTGCTCGGGCTCGCGCTCTCCGCGAGCCTGCTGGTCGCGGCTCCCATCGGCGTCGTGGTGGTCTACGCCGCCGCGACGCGGCTCTCGGACCGTCGCGCAGGGGCCGCGGTCCGAGCCGCCGAAGGGCTCTTCATCGCGGCCGCGCTCCTCGCGGTTCCTCTCGCGATCTACTTCGCGACGTACGCCCCGGCGTTCGTCAGGGGCGGCGCGTCGTTGGCGGACTGGCTCTGGCTTCCCGCGCGCGGGCGGGCGGCGCTCGGAGGGGCGGGGGTGGGGAACCCGGTGGCCGTCGACGTGAGCCCGCTGCTCTGGTTCGTGCAGCCCTGGCATGGCGGGCGGTCGAGCCCGCTCTCGTGGCTGGCGACCCTCCCGGCGTTCGCCGCGCTCTGCTGGCGCGTTGTGGACCGGCGTGAGGGATCCGTCCTGCTCACGTTGGGGCTGCTCTGCTGCGCGTACGCGCCCTTCGTGGCGATGGGGTCACGGGCGGCGTTCCAGGGGGCGGCGATGGTGCTGCCGTTCGCCTGGGTGGTCGTCGCGTGGTCCGTCGACTCGGCGGCGTCGCGCCTGCGTCGGGGAAAGTGGTTGGCCTGGACTTACGCCGCCGCGGTCGCCGCGACGGCCGTGCCGCTCTGCCTGCGAGCGCCCTTGCGATGAGCCGGTGGCGCGAGCACGCGGCGTGGGCGGCGGGCATCGCCGCGGTCGTCCTGCTCGTCTTCGCGCCGGCGACCCTTGGTCACCGGACCCTCTCGCGGCGCGACACGGACTTCCTCTATGCGCCGCTCCGGCCTCTGGTGGTCGACGCGCTCCGCGAGGGGCGGCTGCCCCTCTGGAATCCTCACGAGTGCGGGGGGAAGCCGCTCTTCGCCGAGGGGATCCATTCGGTCCTGCACCCCGTGTCCCTGCTCGGCGCCGCGATGGCGCCCCGCTCCATGGACGCCCTGCTCCTTGGCTACCTCGTCATGGCGGCGCTCGGCGCGTTTGCGCTCGCGCGGGCGCTCGGTTGCAGCGCCACCGCGGCGGCGGGCGGCGGGCTTGCGTTCGCGCTCTCCGGCTACTCCGTGTCGATGACCGGCAACCCGGTCTTCCTCGCCGGCGTCGCGAGCATGCCCTGGCTGATGGCCGCGGCGCGCGTCGCGGGGGGGGGAAACGCCTGGGGTTCGGTGCTGACGGCGGCGGCGACGTGCGTGGCCTTCTACTCGGGGGACACGCAGGCGACGCTGGTCGCGGGCGGGCTCGGCCTGGCGCTCGCCGCCGAGGCGGGAGGGCGGCGAGGGCTCCTCCGTGCGCTCGCCGGGATGCTCGCCGGCACGCTGCTCGCCGGGGTGCAGATCGCTGCAACCTGGAAGGAGTTGCAGTACACGTATCGTGGGGTGGACCTGCTGCCCTGGGAGAAGATCCAGTGGCCACTGGAGCCCGCGCGCCTGGTGGAGTGGATCGTCCCGGGGTCTCCCGCGGGCAGCTGACTACGGCACCTCCGATCGAGCCGGCCGCGGGAAGCGCGCTGCCGGGCCGCTTCGCGGAGAGCCTCTACGTCGGACTGCCGCTCACCGCGTGCGCCGCGATGGGCCTCTTCGCGGAGCGCCGGCGCGTCTCCGTGCTCCTGGCGGTGTCCTGCGCCGTGCTGCTCTGGCTCGCGCTCGGGCACCACCTCGGCGCGCGCCAGATGCTCGACGCGGTCCCGGTGTGGAGCCGCTTCCGGTACAGCGAGAAGCTGACCGCGCCGCTGACGCTGACGCTCTCCGCTGCGGCGGCGCTCGGGATCGACGTCATCGGCAGGCGGCGCCTCCCGCGCGCGGCGACGTGGCTCCTGGGGCTCGTCATGGTCGGGGCGGCGGCGGCGCTCGCAGTAGCGGTCCTGGCCCCGGAGGCGATGGAGGCGCTGATCGACGGGAACGGTGAGAAGCGGGCGTTCGTCCGCGCGAACCTCGTGCGTGGCCTCCCGCACGCCCTGATCGGCGCGGGAGCGATCTTCGCCATGGACCGCGTGAAGGCGCCGCGGCTGAGGACGGCCGCGTTCGCGCTCCTGACGTGCTGCGCCCCCGCCGCGGCCATCCCGACGGCGGCCCATTTCGGCGTTCGCGAGGTCCGCGAGATCGTCCCGCAGTTGCGCCTGGAGACGACGTCACCTGCTCCCCGCCTGGTGCACCCTTACCAGCAGGTGCTCAAGCCGGGGGCAGGGCTGGACCGCATCGATGCGATCGCGCTCGCGTGGCGCACGCATCTCTACCCGGCGTCCAACGTGGCGTTCGGGGTCGACTCGCTGAAGGAGTGTGGTGGGTTCAAGCCTCGCCGGTGCGAAAACCTCCAGCTCACGCTCGGCGGCGGGTTTCTGCGCGCGGCGCGGCGCTACGCTGCCACGCACGTCCTCATTTCGCCGGTGTTCGACGCCGAGAGCGAGGCGGCCGCGGCGGCCGCGATCGATGGGGGGGAGTTCGTGCAGCGCGAGGAGGCGCTCGGCAGCTTCGAGGTGTGGGCCATCCCGCACAGACCATGGGCCTTCTTCGCCGCCAGGGCGACGGGGGTGGGACGTCCGGAGGACGCTCACGCGCGCGTGGAGGAGTTGATCCGCCGAGGTGCCGACCTGGAGGTGGTCGTCGAGGCTCCCTCCGCGCCCGCGACCGCGCCGGGGAAGGTCCTCTCGACGGCGCGCGGGCGCGAGGAGGTGCGGATCGACGCGGAGGCGTCCGGCCCAGCGCTCCTCGTCGTCAACGACGCCTTCTGGGTCGGTTGGCGCGCGTGGATCGACGGCGCGGAGACGCCGATCCTGGCCGCGGACCTCCTGGTGCGCGCGGTCGCGTGGCCGCCTGGCAGGCATCGGCTGGTGATGCGCTATGATCCGATCGAGATACGTGTCGGGTGGTGGATCAGCGCAGCAGGGCTCACCGCGGTCGCGGCGCTCGGTCTCGTTGCGGAGCGGGAGCGGCGCCGGCGCAGGCCGTTGGAGGTCGGCCCGCCGTAGCCCGTCTTCGCGGGGCAGCCTGGGCGCGAGCGGCAGGAGTGGGCGGTCGAGGGTATAGTGGCTCCGCAGCGCCTCACACCATGCGCATCCTCGGGATCTCAGCCTACTACCATGACTCGGCGGCGGTCCTCCTGGAGGACGGCGTGGTTGCGGCCGCCGCGCAGGAGGAGCGCTTCTCCCGCAGGAGGCACGATCCTTCCTTCCCGGCGCAGGCCATCCGCTCTTGCCTCGACCACGCGGGGCGCGATCTCTCGGACATCGACGCCGTGGCCTTCTACGACAAGCCGCTCCTGAAGTTCGAGCGGTTGATGGCGAGCTTCCATGCCGTGGCCCCGCGCGGCCTTCGCGCGTTCGTCTCGGGCGTGCCGGCGGCGCTGAGGCCGATGCTCCTCCCGCGCTTCCTGATCCGCGAGGAGCTCGCGAGGATCGGCGACACGGCTCCCGCGACCCGCCTCTACTTCTCTGAACATCACCTCTCCCACGCCGCGAGCGCCTTCTTCCCGTCCCCATTCGAGGAGGCAGCCGTCCTCACCGTCGACGGCGTGGGCGAATGGGCCACCGCCTCGATCGGCCATGGGCACTGCGCGTCCCTCTCGGTCGCGCGCGAGCTCCACTTCCCGCACTCCCTCGGGCTCTTCTACTCGGCGATCACCTGGTTCCTCGGGTTCGACGTCAACGACGGAGAGTACAAGGTGATGGGGCTCGCGCCGTATGGTGACGAGTCCTCCGATCGGTTCCGCCGCTTCCGTCGGGTCATCGAGACCGAGCTCCTCTCCGTCGGGGACGACGGGGCGCTCGCGCTCGACGTGCGCCGCTTCCGCTTCCTCGAGGAGCGGAGGACCATCGACGAGGCCGAGTGGGCGACCCTCTTCGGAATGGCGCGGCGGCGCCCGGGCGCGCCGATAGAGGCGGAGCACGGGGACCTCGCGCTCGCCGCCCAGCGGGTGACCGAGGAGGCGCTCGTGAGGATGGCGCGCGAGGCCCTCCGCCTCACGGGGTCGCGCCGGCTCTGCCTGGCCGGGGGAGTCGCCCTGAACTGCGTCGCCAACCGGCGGATCCTGGATGCCGGGTTGTTCGAGGACATCTGGATCCAGCCGGCCGCGGGAGACGCGGGGGGCGCCCTGGGTGCGGCGCTGGCGCTGCATCACGTCGCCCTTGGAGCGCCTCGAAGCGCCGGGACGGGCGACGCGATGCAGGGGGCGCTCCTCGGCCCGTCGTTTGGGCCGGAGGAGATCGAGCGCTGCGCGCGCCGGTTCGGCGCTCCCTTCGAGCGGTTCGCCTCTGCCTCCGACGCCGCCGTGGCGGCGGCCGGCCTCCTGGCCGACGGGAACGTGCTTGGGTGGTTCCAGGGGCGCGCCGAGTGGGGACCGCGCGCGCTGGGGAACCGCTCGATCCTGGCCGATCCTCGTCGTCCGGAGATGCAGCAGCGCCTGAACGCCGCCGTGAAGCACCGCGAGGGGTTCAGGCCGTTCGCGCCGGCGGTCCTCGCGGAGGATGCGCGCGAGTGGTTCGACATAGATCGTCCGTCGCCGTACATGCTGCTCACCGCGCCGGTCGCGGAGGTGCACCGCCATGGACCGTCGGCTCCGGGGGACGGGGCCCGCTCGGACATCCCGGCGGTCACGCACGTCGATGGCTCCGCGCGTATCCAGACCGTGTCACGTACGGTCAACCCGGTCTTCGCCGCGGTGCTGGACGCCTTCAAGGCCTCGACCGGGTGCGGTGTCCTGGTCAACACGAGCTTCAACGTGGCGGGAGAGCCAATCGTGACCACGCCGGAGGACGCTTACAGGTGCTTCATGGGGACCGAGCTGGACGCCCTCGTCATGGGGCCTTGCCTCTTTCGAAAGGACCAGCAGCCGGCGTTCATGTCGCCGTGGAAGATCGGGAGCGGGCAGGCGAGGGGCAGCCGCGGAGATGACACGTCGGTGCGGACTCGCGACCTCGAGCGGATCGGGGTCGTGACGGTGATCCTGGCGGGGCTCGGGGTCAGGTGGCACGGTGCCAGTGTCGTCGCCCCCGTGCTTCTACTCGCGGGCGTGGCGCTCCCGCGGGTGGCCCGCGCCATCGTCGCTGGCCTGGACGCTGTCGCGCGAGCGATCGGTGCGGGAGGCAGGCGGGTCGGATTCTCCGTGATGTTCCTCCTGTTACTCACCCCTATCGCATGGCTCCGGCGGGCCGCTGGCGCTGGCGACGTGGCGTTCGAGCCCCGGCGGGCGGCTGCGCCGGCCTGGATCGTCCGTGAGCATGCGTTCACTCCGTCGGACTTCGATGGACCCGGATAGGCGAGGCTTGGTCACTCCGAGCCGATTCGAGCGGTGGCCGCGCGCCTCGCTCTTCGCGACTTTCATGGTGTTGCTCGTGGCGTTGGACCTCGTCGCCGGCGCGCTGCTGCCGCGCCCCGGAGTCGACGCCGAGCGCCTGAGAGGGATCGACCGCAACGGCGCCCGGCGGTACGACGCGCGGTACCACCACGGCTTCGGGCCAGGCGTGCGGTTCATGGAGCGCTGGGGCGCGCCAGGCCAGACCTATCCAGTCATCACGAACCGGCTCGGGCTTCGGGACGCCGACGAGCGCGACGTCCCGGCGTACACACCCAAGCGGAGACTCGTCTTCCTGGGAGACTCGTTCGTCGAGGGGATCGGCGTGCCGTACGAGGACACCTTCGTCGGCATCGTGGACCGCCGGCTCGGACGGGAGCACTACGACGTCCTCGACGTGGGGGTCTCGGGTGCTTCCCCGAAGCTCTACTACTACAGGCTGAAGTACCTCCTCGAAGAGGTCGGGTTGAAGGTGGACGACCTGTTCGTGTTCATCGACACGTCCGACGCGCACAACGAGATCGAGTTCGAGGAGTGGGAGCCGGGGAAGCCTCCCTACAGAGAGCCGCCGAGGCCCGGTCGAACGTGGGAGGCGCTGCGTCGACGGTCCTTCGTGGCCGATCTCGCATGGCAGGCGCTCGTCCGGTACCGGGAGCGGGAACGGCTGGCGACGGCCAGTCGACTTGACGACGAGATGTACGAGATGTTCGACGCCCGGGTTCAGGAACGGTGGGGACGGCGGGCCCTCGGGCACCTCGACGCCTACGTTCAAGGGGTGCTGGACCTGTGCAAGGCGCGCGGGATCCGTGCCACGCTCGTCATCTTTCCGCATCCGTTCCACGTCGAGATCGCGACCAGGGCGCCGAAGTGGGCCGCTTTCTGGCGTGGTGTCGCGGATCGTAACGGCGTCGGCCTGATGGATCTCTTCCCGGTCTTTCTGGACGCGACGGCGGGCGACACCCGCACGGCGTCCGGGTCGGGAGGGACGAAGTCGCTGAGCGGCGTACTCTTCATCCCAGGCGACATCCACTGGAGCCCGGCGGGCCACCAACTCGTCGCGGAGGAGATCCTCCGCGCGATCTCTCCCTGACGACTGCCATGAATACTCTCCTGGAGACCCTGACTGACCTTTGGCGCTTTCTGCGGGTCCGAAAGCGCTTCTGGCTCCTACCAATCCTCCTCGTGCTCCTGGTTGCGGCGGCCTTCTCGGTGTGGGTGGCGAGCTCCTCACTGGCGCCGTTCGTCTATCCGATCTGGTAGTCGACGCCCGCGGAACCCATCGTCGGCGACGCGCGGCATTCACCCCGGGTGCCCTCCCGGCAGCCGGGTGACGGGCGCTCCGGCGGTCGGGGCGGCGGCGTTGGCGACGTGTGCCCGGAACGCCTTGCGCAGGGCGAACTGGACGATGCCGGAGGCCACGTGCGCGTACGGGAAGCCCCGCCACGAGAGGCTCCTCAAGCGGTCGAAGATTCGCCGGTAGGTGAATGACTCCACCCACAGATCCTTCAGGAGCCCCTCCCGGCGCGCGTAGCCACCGTCGCGCTGCGGGAGGATCGCGTGCAGACCGTCGAAGCGGTCCCAGCCTTCCCCCCGGGGGAGGACGCTCTCGTAGCGCTCGTACAGCACGGTGCCGGGGTAGGGGACCACCATGACGGGATGAGGCGTGACGCGGAGCCGGTCGCAGACCTCCAGCACCCGCTGGAACTCCTCCAGCGGCTCGTCAGGCGCTCCCAGCATGAGGAACAGGACCACGTCGATCCCGGCGTCCCGGATCCGGCGCAGCGCGTCCTCCCGGTCGGACGCGGACTTGGAGGTCGCGCCGTACGCGGCGAGCACCTCGGGGCTGAAGCTCTCCCAGCCCATCCAGACCTGCATGAGGCCGGAGCGGCGCGCCCACTTCAGGAGCTCGTCGCTGCGCGGATGCTGTAGCGACAGGCTTCCGGCCTCTCCGACCCAGCGAATCCCCGGGACCGATCCCGCCATCTCGCGGAACAGCGCGGTGTAGCGGTCGACGTCGGGTCCCCAGGCGTCCGCGTCGGTGGAGAACCACGTCTTGTGGTCGGAGCTGGCGAGGTCGTTGACGACCTCCGGGATCGGGCGATACCTCACCCGCTTCCCGTGGAGGAATGGCGTCGCGCAGAAGTCGCACGAGTGGGGGCATCCCCGCGACGTGAAGAACGAATGGAACACCCCCTTCGCGAGGTCGCGCCGCGGATACGGGACGCGGTCCAACGCAGCGAACCCGCCGTCGTACCGGGGACGCAGCGATCCCCGCTCCAGGTCGGAGAACACCGCGTCGAGGATGCCCTCTGCCTCCCCTGTGACGACGGCGTCGCAGTGCGGTGCCGCCTCGTCCGGAAGCACTGAGGGGTGGGGCCCTCCAAAGAGTACGCGGACGCCCCTGGCGCGCAGCGCGTCTCCGAGTCGATACGCCCAGCCGGCCTGGTGCGTGAGAATGCTGACCCCGACGACGTCCGCGTCGAGGCCGCCCGGATCGCAGGGCTCGACGTTCGCGTTCACGATTCGGACGTCCCAGTCTGGCCGCAGGCTGGTCGCAAGCCCTGCCAGGTGCTCCAGCACGGGTGGAACGAGCGGCATGCTCGCGTCCTGGATGCCGGCGTGTCCGAGGGGTGGGAAGACGAACGTTATCCGCATTAGAGCCGATCGCGATGGGCATCACGACTCGGGGCGCGAAACATACCTCCCGGTCTCCCTGGCGGCAACGCCAGCGCGGGCGGACTCCCCTCGGTGAGAGCGCCTGCATCAGGTCCACGGTCGTTTACCCTGCGTGCGGCCAGCGCGCGACCCCGGAGCGCCTCGCGCGATGGCGACTCGACCGGTCGTTGGGCGCGCTCTGGCCCTGGGTCGAAGGAGGGGTAGACGCTAAACCCACCTGTGCCCAGTTGCCGCAGGGCAGTACCCAAGTGTAGCCTGCGCGCCCTGGACCTGTCACATGCCCAAGCGACCCCTGCTCCGCCCGACGCTCTTCCTCGCCTTCGGCCTCTCCGGCGCCTCAGCCCTCATCTTCGAGGTCGTCTGGACGCGGACCCTCTCGACCGTCATGGGCTCGTCGACCTACGCCCTCTCGACCATGCTCGCGGCCTTCATGGCGGGGCTCTCGGTCGGCGGCGGGCTCGGCGCAGTCGCGTCCAGGAAGGTGAAGGATCCCGTACGCGCCTTCGCCCTCTGCGAGCTGGGGATCGGCGTCGCCGGGCTCGTCGTCGCGCCGCTGATGCGCAGCCTGACGCCGCTCTACATCTCCAGCTACTACGCCTTTCACGAGTCGTTCACCGCGTTCTACGCCGTCCAGTTCATCATCGCGTTCCTGCTCATGGGCGTCCCTACGACGCTCATGGGGATGACCTTCCCGCTGACGGTGCGGCTCTTCACCGAGTGGCGCGGCGAGCCCGGGCGGCAGGCGGGGCGGCTCTACGCCATCAACACCTTCGGCGGCATCATCGGTTCTCTCGGGGCGGGCTTCATGCTCATCCCGCTCATCGGCGTGACGAAGACCGCCGTGATCGCCGGCGTGCTGAACGTCGTGAACGCCCTCGCCATCCTCCTCCTGCAGCGTCGCGCGCGGGAGGGCGGCATCGCCGCTGCCGGGGCCGCCATCGCGGTCATGGCTGCGCTGCGGTTCAACGCCCCGGCCGCGCCGACCTTCTCGTACGGCTACGCGGACAGGTTCGGTTCGCCCGAGCTCGCCGAGCGGGTCGCGAGCAGCGGGGGGGGCGCCCAGGTGCTCTTCCACGACGACGGCATCGACGGCGAGGTCTGGCTCCTGCGCGGCGGCGCCGGGGCGGAGTTGACCCTCGTGAACGGCAGCAAGCTGGAGGCTGGCGAGACGCCCTCCTTTGCGCTGCTGGCCCGCCTCCCGTGGTTCACGAGCCGCCTGATCAAGCCCGCGAAGAGAGCGCTCAACATCGGCCTGGGCTCCGGTCACACGCTCCATGCGCTCGCCGAGACCCCCATCGAGACGATCGACTCGGTCGAGATCAGCGCAGGGATCATCGAGGCCAACCGCAGATACCTGAACCCGGAGCTGTTCAAGAACCCGCGCATCAAGCACTTCCACGCCGACGGCCGCAACCACCTGCTGGTCCACCGTGAGCCCTACGACCTCATCGTCGTGAGCCCGTCATGGGCGGTGGAGGAGGGGTCGGCGGCGCTGCTGACGAGTGAGTTCTTCTCCATCGCTGCTGACCAACTCTCGCCTTCGGGAGTCATCGGCGTGTGGGTGGACTTCTCACTGATGGAAGACACCGACATGAGCCGCGTCCTGAGGGCCTTCGCGAAGAACTTTCGCCACGTGACCGCCTGGAGGGTCCCGGGCGACGACGTCGTGCTCGTCGGCTCCAACGCCGAGCGCTATCCCGTCGAGGACCAGGTGGCCAGCCTCGCCGAGAACGCCACGCCCGACGCCAAGGGGCGCTTCGCCGTCGCCCTGTCCGACGCCGCCTCGCGCCCGCCGACGTTCGATGGCGCCTACGAGGACGACCTCCCGGTGGTCGAGTTCCACAACGCGCGCAACCTCATCCTCGGCTCGATCGCCACGCGCCGCTGAGCCGGCGGCGCGACGTAGCGGCCGCGCCGCGCGGGCGCTAGATTCGATCCCCCAATGCGCCTCCTCCTCGTCTCCCCCCCCTTCGGCGAGAAGGGCCAGATGTCCCAGGGGCTCCCCATCGCGCCCCCGGTGCTGGAGTACCTCGCTGGCCTCACGCGCCAGGTGGACCCGAGCGTGGAGGTCGCGCTCCTCGACGCCAACAAGGAGCCGCTCGTCCCCGAGGAGGTGACCGCCGACGCGGTCTGCTTCACGGTCCTGACTCCGCAGGCACCGTGGGTCTACCGGATGGCCGACAGGCTCCGCGCCGCCGGCAGCAAGGTCATCCTCGGCGGGATCGACGTCACCGCGCTGCCCGAGGAGGCCAAGGCGCACGCCGACGCCATCGTGGTCGCGGAGGCCGAGACGGTCTGGGCCACGCTCCTCACCGACCTCGCGGAGGGGACGCTCCAGCCGGTCTATCACGGCCACTTTCCCGAGCTGGTCGGCCTGCCGCATCCGGTCACCGACCTCTGGAGCACGAGCTACGTCTACGGCTACTTCCAGACCTCGCGTGGCTGCCCACACCGCTGCACTTTCTGCTCCGTCCACGAGTTCTTCGGCGGCAAGACGCGCGTCCGCCCGATCGACGAGGTGGTGACCGAGGTCGCCGCGTCGAAGCGGCGGCTGTTCTGGGGCATCGACGACAACATCTGGGGCGTCGACGTCAAGCGCTCCATCGAGCTCTACGCCGAGATGGCGAAGACCGTCCGCGGCAAGTGGTGGTTCGGCTCGGGCGACCTCGTAACGCTCGATCACGCGCAGGCCGACGAGCTGCTCGACAACGCGCGGCGCGCCGGCCTCACCGCGGTCATGGTGGGCTGGGAGTCGAACAACCTCGCCACGCTCGAGGAGTATCGGGCGGTGGGCAAGCAGGGGAGCCACCGCAGGGACCAGCTCAAGCGCATCCGCGACCATGGCATCGAGGTGCAGCTCTTCACGATGCTCGGCGGGCGGCAGGACGTCCGCGCCGACTACGACGGGCTGCTCGCGCTCTGCGACGAGCTCAAGGTCTCTGCCCACCCCGTGATGACGACCCCGTTCCCTGGCACGAAGCTCTACGATCAGTACCGACCGTATCTAAAGACCGGCCTCGACTGGGATGACTTCGACGGCAACCACGCGGTCTTCGAGCACCCCACGCTCAGCTCGCGTGAGCGCGAGGACCTGATCATCGACCTGCGCGCGCGGCTCTTCACCCTGCCGCGCATCCTCAAGCGCGTCGTGCAGGTCGGCTGGCGCGGCTTCCCGATGAGCCACGTGACGTCGTGGATGATCCAGTACCCGCAGGGCAGGGCGTTCAAGCAGTACGCGGTGGAGCACGCGGCGAGGCGGGCGCAGGCGACGGGAGCGGGAAGTCCCTGCGCGAGGGTCGGCGGCGGCGCAACGACTGGCGGCTGCTCCTCGTCGCGGCGGCGCGCCTTCGCGACCCACGCCCAGACCCTGCCGCGGGGCTCGTCTGGGACGATGCCCACCACGTCCAGCAGAATACGATGGTGCGGAGCCTCGCCAACGCCCCGCGGATGTTCGTCACGGACCAGTGGGCGGGCGGGTCGCAGGACACCACCGTCACCCCCTACTACTTCGTCTTCGACGCGACCGCGCCACACCAAGAGTATTCCTACACGCTTCAGCTCTGACGGCGTGCCGGCGAGTCCCGCGGCCCCGAATGCACTCAGGGCCGCGGGACTCGCCGCGCCCCAGCCGAGCACCGGGATCCAGTCCCGACCGAGTTCGCAGCCCGGACCTTGGCCTCCCCGTCTTGTATCGGATATTATCGGATACGGAATCGGATGTGGCCGATGGAACCCCTGAATTCACTGACGATCACCCCGGAGATCCTTCGCCTCATCGCTGAGATCGATGAGTTCAAGGGGCGCTGGCAGGCGCTGGGGACGCTCGCGCCAGATCGGCTCTCGGCGCTGCGGCGGGTCGCAACCATCGAGTCGGTCGGATCATCGACGCGGATCGAGGGGGCGCACCTCTCCGACGCCGAGGTCGACAGGCTCCTGGCTGGCCTGGACGTCCGGTCCTTCCGCTCGCGCGACGAGCAGGAGGTGGCGGGCTACGCGGCGGCGATGGAGCTGGTCTTCTCCGCTGCATCCGAGCTGGAGCTCACGGAGAACCACCTGAAGCAGCTCCACGGCGTGCTGCTGAAGTTCTCGGAGAAGGACGAGCGCCACCGCGGTGGCTACAAGTCCGTCCCCAACCACGTCGAGGCCTTCGACGCTGATGGCCGCAGCCTCGGCGTCCTCTTCCGGACCGCGAGCCCTTTCGACACGCCTCGACTCATGGAGGCGCTGGTTGGCTGGACGCGCGAGGCCCTCGTCGCGCGGGAGCATCACCCGCTGCTCGTCATCGCCGTCTTCGTGGTGCGCTTCCTGGCCGTCCACCCGTTCCAGGACGGGAACGGCAGGCTCGCGCGGATCCTCACGACGCTCCTCCTGCTGCGCGCTGGCTATGACTACGTGCCGTTCGCCTCGCTCGAGCGGGTCGTCGAGGAGAACAAGGACGAGTACTACCGCACGCTGCGCCGGGCGCAGGCGACGCTGGAGGGCGACGAGTCCCAGCTCGGCGAGTGGGTGGCCTTTCTCCTTCGCTGCCTCGTCGCACAGAAGGAAGCGCTGGCGAGGAAGGTCGATCGCGAGCGAGTCGCCGCGGCGCTCCCGCCGCTCGACGAGGAGTTGCTCCGACTGACCCGGGAGCACGGCCGGTTCACGCTCGCCGCCGCGGTTCGACTCACGAAGGCCAACCGCAACACCCTGCGGGCCCACCTGCGCGACCTGGTGGCTTCGGGCCGGCTTCGGCTCCGCGGACGAGCGCGTGCGTCGTGGTACGAGGTCCCTTGAGGGGCTCCGATGCTACAGTGCGCCCCGATGGTCGAGACCGCCCGCAACGACGCTCCTCCCACCACTCCTCCGGTCGACCCCCGCCTCGCCCGTCTCCCGGCGATCGCAGGGCTCCTGCTCCTCGCCGCCATCGGCCTGGCGCTCACCACGGCGGTCGTGGATCCGGACTTCTGGTGGCACCTCGCGTCGGGCAGGTGGATGTGGGAGCACCGCCAGCTCCTCGACCACGATCCCTTCGGCCCCGGCCTCGACTTCGGGGAGGGGACCGTCCGGCGCGACTTCGTGCTCAGGCAGTTCTGGCTCGCGCAGCTCCTCTTCCACGCGGTGAACCTGCTCGCCGGGCTGAAGGGGATCATCCTCCTGCGCGCCACAGTCCTCGGCGCCATGTTCGCGCTCGCCTGGCGGCGCCTCCGCTCGGCCGGCGCCCCGGCGCCGCTCGCCGCCGTGCTCCTCGGCGCGACCGCGCAGGTGATCGTCGTCGAGATCGCCTACGTCGCCGACCGCCCGCAGATCTTCACGAGCCTCGCGCTCGTCCTCCTCCTCGGGCTGCTCGACCGCGCCTTCGAGGGCCGGCGGTGGGCGCAGTGGTCCCTCCCGGTGCTCTTCGTCGTCTGGGCCAACCTCCACGCCGGCTTCGTCGTCGGCGCGGGCGTCGCCGGGGTCTACGCGCTCGCCCGCGTCCGCTCCCTCCGCGAGGCGCCGCGCCCCTTCGTCTTCGTCGGCGCCGCGATCCTGGCGAGCGGCCTCAACCCGTGCGGCTTCGAGGCCGCCTGGCAGGCCTTCGGGACGAGCGCGTCGTCTGCGTCCCCGTACTGGCGCGAGATCGTCGAGTGGCAGTCGATCTTCGACCACGCCACCGTCGCAGGGATCGCGCGGCGCATGCCGGCGCTCTTCTGGCTCGGGATCGCGGGTGGAGCGGGGTTGATCCTCCACCTCCTCCGGCCCCGCGAGGTGCGGTGGGAGCGGGTGGCGATCGCGCTCGTCGCGACGGCGATGGGCGTGCGGGCCATCCGGTTCATCCCCTTCTTCGCGGTCGTGGCCGCCGAGGTCGCCGCGCTCGGGATCGCCCCGTGGGCGCTCCGGCTGGCCGAGCCGCTCGTGTCCCGTGCCCGGCGCGCGGCGACCGTCGCCTCCGCCGTCGCCGTGCTGGCCGTGGCCGGGTGGTTCGCGAACCTCGGGGCCGCGACCACCGCCCTCGGCGCCGACGTTCCCTACGACGCCTCGCTGGAGCCGGCCGTTCGCGCGATCCGTGCGGCGCATTACCAGGGCGTCCTCTTCGACGACCACAACGACGGCGGCTTCCTCGTGAACGCCCTCGCGCCCGACGTGAAGGTCTTCATCGACGGGCGCGCGCTCTCGATCCGCGCCTTCGATCTGTACAGGCTTGCGGTCGACGACCCGGAGGCCGCTGCTCCGTTCGCGCCGGGGGTGCCGGTCTACAGGGCGCTCCTGGCCCTCGCGGACGTCGAGCTGGTCCTGCTCCCGGGAGCGGATCCGGCCTCCGGCACGCTGGTCCGGATGAGCGAGGCGCTCCTGCGCGACCCGGACTGGGCAGTCATCTTCGCCGACGCCCGCGCGATCCTCTTCGCGCGCCGAGCCGGGGCGCTGGAGCGCTTCGTCAGGGCCCGCGAGCTCCCCGCCGGCGCCGGGTACGAGAACCTCCTGGCCATCGCCGCGCGCGCGGCGAGGGGGGCGGGGCACGGCCACGGGATGAGCGCGTGGAAGCTCACCGCGGCGGTGGCGCTGGCCCGGACCGGGCGCGGCGCGGCCGCGCTGCCGCTCCTGCTCGACTACGCCCGGACCGCGCCGGGAGACCCGCTCGTCCTCCGGCTCCAGCTGGAGCTCGCTGGCGCGACGGGGCGCTGACGGAGGTCCCGTGATCCATGCCACCTCGACCCGCGCGGAGAGGGCTGTGCTCGCGGGCGCCGCCGTGCTCGTCGCGGTGTCGGTCGCCTTCCGCTGCTACGCGCTCGGCCGCATCCCGGGGGTGAACGGCGACGAGGCCTGGTACGGGGTCCAGGTGCTCCGGCTCCTCGCCGGAGAGCAGGTCGACTGGCGAACGCCGAGCGGCAACCTGCTCGGGCCGATCCACTCGGGGCTGCTCCTCCTGCTCCAACCCTTCGCGCCGCGATCCCTCGCGGCGCTGAGGCTTCCCGCGCTCATCTCCTCACTCGCTCAGTTGGTCCTCACCTGGCTCGTCGTACGCCGCCACTTCGGGCGGTCGGCCGCGCTCGTCGCGCTCGTGCTGACTGCGGTGCTCCCCATTGATCTCGCCTACGCGCGCTTTGGCTGGGACGCCAGCCACTCGGGGCTCGTGGCCATCGCCGCGCTCCACTTCGCCCTCTCGGGGGTGGCCTGGGCGAGCGCCGGCCTCCTCGCGCTGGCGCTGGCGGTCCAGCCGACCAACGTCTTCCTCGGACCATTCCTCTTCTCCACCTTTCTCTTCGCCGAGGTGGCGCGGCGGGGCTGGCGCGGGGCGGCGCCTCGCACCGGGCTGCACGGCCTGCTCCTCGTCGCGGCACTCGCCCTGATCCCGGTCGTCACCTCGGGTGGGACGGGGCAGGCCTACGTCGGGGGCGCGCTCGACCGGGCGACGGAGCCATCGGAGCCGGGCAACTTCGCGCTCCTCTTCGTCCGCTTCCTGAGCGGCGACACCGTCTACCAGTACGTCGTGGGGGAGGGGTTCGGCGGCCTGCGGCGGGCGGTGGACTTCGGCGTGGGGCTGCTCCTGATCTCGCTCCTCGCCGTGGGGGCGGTGCGGCTCGCGAAGCGTCCCGCGGGACCGGAGGCCGGGATCGTGCTCGGCTGGCTGGCGACGCTCGCGTCCTTCTTCCTCCTCGCCGGAAGCAACGCGCTGCGGCCGCACGTGGAGCGCTACGGGATGGTCCTCGTCGTCCCGACCATCGTCGCGGTGACGATCCTGCTGGGTGAGCTAGCTGCCTCGACCGGGCGTCGCTGGGTCCCGGACGCGCTCGTCGGCGGGATCGCCGCCCTGGCGCTCGTGGGCTTCGGAACGCGCTACCTGGCGGCCATCGACGAGCGCGGCTCCACCTCCCACCCGACCTTCTTCACCGGTCCCGTCGAGCCGAAGGCCGAGGCGTTCCGGCTCGTCTCCAGCGAGGCGGCGGCGAAGGGCCGGGCGCGCGTGATCGCCGAGGACTGGTGGACCTACTGGCCGATCGCCTGGCTCGGCCACGGGACGCCGATCGAGGTGGTCCCGGCCGAGGAGGGGGACCGCCCGCCGCTTCCCGGTGGGACCTACTGGGTGGGCTTCGCGGGCGGCCCGCTGGAGCGCTGGGCGTCGGGCAATCCCGCGCTGCTCCCTCGCTGGGAGGTCGCCGGCGCCGGCGGGCGCACCGTCCTGCGGGTCTGGTGGACGCCGCCCGGTGCGGAGCCGATCAGGGGGCGCCGAAGCGCCGGAGCGCCGTACTGAACGGATCCCGGCTGCCGCCAGCCACGCAGGCGAGGAGCCCGTCCACGGTGCCGCACGTCGCGCGCGCCGCCTCGAAGATCGAACGGTAGCGGGGCGTGAGCACGTAGATCGTCTCCGGAGCCAGCCGTCCCAGCTCGACGGACCGCCGAAGCTCCAGGCAGCCGCGCCCCGACGCGACCGGGTCCAGCCGGGCGGCGTAGGCGCTGTTGAAGCTGGCGCCGAGCAGGAGGGCGACGGCAGCCGCCGGCAGGTGACCGTCGGGCCCGACGGCCGGCCCACCGCACGCCTCCGGGGCGACGAGCGCCCCGCCGGCGAGGAGATAGGGAGGGTAGAGGACCACGTGCCGGTAGGTGTCGCGCGCGGCGCTCCAGATCTCGCTGGTCGGTGGAGCCCAGCGCGCGGCGCCGAAGTCGACCGGGACCGGCGGCCGGATCTCCGCTGCCTGGAGCGCGAGGGCCACGGCGAAGGCGCCGGCGACGAGCCGCGGCCGGTCGCGCCACGCCGCGGCGAGCGCCGCGAGCGCCGCGAAGAGCACGAGGTAGTGGAGCGTCCAGACGAACCGGCCGGAGGAGCGGAAGGTGGCCGCGAGGTGAGCCAGGGGGCCGCTGGCGTCGAGCTCGGCGACGAGCCTGCCCCCGAGGGTGATCCGGTTGGAGAGGGAGAGGAGGGCGAGGGCGAGCGCCGCCGCGAGCGCCGGGAGGGCGGAGCGCCAGCGGGAGGTCGCGAGCTCGCGCCGCCGGACCACCGCCGAGCCGAGCGCGGCGAGCGCCGCGAGGAGGGGGCCGGCGCCGAGGTAGCCGAACCCCTCGTACTGGCCGTGGCCGAGCGAAGGGCCGGTCCAGAGGCGCGACCACTGCATCGGCGCCAGGAGGGCCAGCGCGTCGGCGGAGAAGAAGCCGAACCCTCCGGCCGCCGTCTCGACACCGTCGGTGAAGTAGCCGAAGGCCGCGAGCCCGAGCGCGGCCACGGCGGGGACGGCGGCGAGTGCGGCGGCGGCGGGTCGCCAGGCGAGGAGGCGGTCGACGAGCCAGAGCCGCAGCACGAGCGCGGCGGAGAGCGCCGACCCCACCACGACGTGGTACGGGTGCACCCCCGCGGCGACGAGCAGCAGCGCCGCGGCGGCCCCGAGCCGTCGCCAGGGGCCGCGGGCGGCCGGAGCCAGGGCGAGCCAGAGGAACGCGAGCACCAGCCAGTGGGCGGTGTTGCTGGCGTGACCGGTGTTGGGGCCGACCACCCGGTGGAGGAGGGGAGGGGCTAGGGCGAAGAGCGCGCCGCCGGCGGCCTGCGCCACGGGGTGCGGCGTCGCGAGCCGGACCAGCTTCGCCCCGATGAACCCCTGGAGCCCGAAGCAGAGCGCGAGCCACGGGCCGACGTACTGGAAGTCGTCGGGCAGGAGCGACGCGATGGGGCGCAGCAGCACGCCCACGATCGGGATCGAGTCGGTGAAGCCGAGCGTGCTCCCGGCCGGCACCGGGTAGATCGGGTTGTCGCCGAGCGGCAGGCCGAGGGGGGCATGCCTGAAGAAGGCCCAGCCCAGGTAGTTGGCCGCCCAGTCCCCGTTCATGAGCCAGGCGACGTTGCCGGGATCCAGGACGGCCGGGCCTACATGGACGAGGAACCACGCGAGGCCGATCGCGGCGGCGGCGAGGGCGGGCCAAGCGTGGGCCAGCCGGGCGCGCGCCATGCGCTGATCGGGCGAAGCCACGGCGGGAGGATCTGCGAGCGTGCGCGGGCTGTCAACGGGAGAGGCTGGACCGCGGCGGGCGGGGGCGAGAGGATGCGGCTCACACCACGAACCCGAACAGCGAGCCCCCATGTCGCCCACCGCCGGCATCGCCCTGATGATGAACAACTACTTCCACGACGTGGCGACGGCGCTCCTCGCCGCGAGCGCGTTCGCGCTCTGGGTGCTGCTGCGGCGCTACGAGGCGGGTCCGCGTGGGCCGGATGCCTCGCGCTACTTCCTCGAGATCCAGCGCTCGATGGCGAAGATGGCGCGCGTCGCGCTCGCCTGGATCGTTCTCGGCGGTATCCCGAGGACGATCTGGTACGTCCAGTTCGAGTGGAACCACTTCGCCGACAAGGGACAGGTCCCCGCCCTGATCGTGAAGCACGTCATCGCCTTCGCGTTCGTCGTCTATGGCGTCGTCTTCTGGCGTCGGCTGAAGGCGAGGGTTCGGGTCGTGGAGGCGGAGCTGAACGGGTGAGGGACCGCTCAACGTTTCGGTGACCGATCGCGCGCCCGACGGGTCCAAGAGCACGCTGGCGTCCAAATGCCCAGCGCAGCGGAGGGTAGGAGGAATCCGTAACCGTTTCGAGGCTGTACGACACGCGGATACATTCAATGGTTCCGCCGGGTGGGGTATCATTCGCAAGCGTGGGGTATTTCACCCGGTCGAAGTCTGCCGCGCCCCTCGGTTCAGCCTGTCTCGGTGCGTCGTCCCCTTGCACGATGGGGTACTTGGAATGTGTAAACGGCTGACTAACGGGGCGAATTCCGGCGGTTCGGGCTTTGCAGGGAAAGGCGCCATGAGTCCAAGGGCACTCGTGTATGCGGTGGTCGCGGCAGCGGTACTCCTTGCGGCGCCGGGTGCGGCGCTGGCGCTCGGCAACGTGATCGCGGCGCCAACGTCGGTCGTAACTGGTTCCGCGTCCGACGTGACCTGCACATACGACTGTGTTCCTTCAATGGGTTACTGCTTCGCCGGTACGAACATCGACAGACTCGTGTTCAGCGCGACCTCGGGCACGTTTCCGGGGGGTGCTTCAACGGAGACGGTCCTGCTCCCAGCGGTCACCCAGCACGCCAGCGCGACTCTCGCCTGGACCGCGCCGGTGACGGCAGGCACGGTGACCCTGACGTGTGAGGCGTACCTCGATGCCGTGTCGCCAGCCGCGGCCGCGAACGCCAGCGTAACCGTTGCGGCGCCCGTCGCGCCCCTCATCGGAATCTTCACGACGCCCACCGCCGTCATCATCGGCTCGGTCAACGACGTGACGTCGCTGGCCTTCGGGAACGGGCCCCTGACCTACGCCTGGTCCGCTACCGCCGGCACGTTCGCCGATCCCGCCTCGCCGAGCACCACCTGGGCAGCGCCGTCCACGCAGCCGTCCGACCCGGTCTCCATCACCGTGACGGTCACCGACGTCGACGGCCTCGTGTCCACCAGGACCGCGTCGGTCGAGGTCGAGCTCTCCGTCTTCCAGGGGGGGCTCTCTGCGCCGATGAGCTACCCGCGGCGCGTTGCCGCCAACACTGCCGGCGATCTCTTCGTGGTGGACAACGCGGGCGCGCTGCACCTCCTGACCAGGCGAGGTGACTTGAAGAGCTCGCTGAGCTCCCTCGGTGCAACGGCCGTCGCCGTCGCTGGCGATGCGATCTACGTCGCCACGGGTAGGCGGGGGATCCTCAAGGTCGACGCGGGCAACGGGCGGCTGCTCTCCGCGATGAAGTGGGAATCCTCGAGCACGATCTCCGGCCTTGCGTGGGACGAGGAGCGGCAGCTCCTTTGGGCTACCGTCTACGAGGCGAGGCGGGTACTGGCCTTCCGCCTGGACGGCACCGTAGCCGCGACCATCACCCAGGCGGAGGGCAGGGACCTGCGCAACATGGCCGACGTCGCCCTCGACGCAGCGACCGGCACGCTCTGGGTCGCCGAGAGGGACGGATCGACGGGCAACCGTGTCCACGCCTTCGACCCGACGACGGCGACCTGGCTCCGCTCGATGCTTACGTCCGGAAGCGCGCTTGGTCAGGTGGTCGACACCGGCGGCCTTGCCGTCGGCCCCGGCGGGCGGGTCTTCGTGAGCGACGCGTACGCCTCCACCGTCCAGGTGATCACTTCCACCGGGGTGCCGGTGGGAACCATCGGTAGCGCGGGGGACGTGGACAGCTACCTGCTGCAGCCGCGCGGCCTCGCGTTCATGGCCAACGGCGACCTCGCAGTCTGCAACTCCTTCTTCAACCGGGTGGACCGCTTCGGGACGGGTGCCGCTCTCCCGACCTGCGCGGGCGACGCAGACTGCGACGGGCTCCCCGACGCCTGGGAGCTGGCGCACCGCCTCGACCCGAACGACGCGAGCGATGCGCTGTCCGATCCAGACGGGGATGGCCTGAACAACATCGAGGAGTACGCGCTCGGCACCGATCCGACCAAGGCCGACACCGACGGCGATGGCTACGACGACCGCGCCGAGAAGCTGGCCGGCTTCAACCCGATGGACGGCGGCGATCACCGCCCGCAGTGCGTGGTCGGCGGCCCGGTCGAGGTTCCCCCGGGGCTCGCCACCATCAGCGCGACCGGCACCGGCACGGGGACCTGCGTCGCCGCCTGGCGCCAGCTCTCCGGCACCGCGGTCACGCTCCGCAACGCCACGACCTTCACGCCGTCGTTCATAGCCCGCAAGGCCGGCACGTATCGCTTCGAGGGGATCGCGAGGTGTGGGACCGCCTCCAGCGCCCCAGCGGTCGCCGAGGTCAAGGTGCTCAACGTCGCTCCGGTCGCCGACGCGGGGGCCGACGTCGTCACCTCGCCGGGGCGCACCGTGACGCTCTCCGGCTCGTTCTCGAGTGACGCCAACGGCGACGCGCTCACCTACGCCTGGGAGCAGGTCGCCGGGCCTGCCACCTCCGTCGTGGCGCGCGGCCCGAGCCTCACGGTCCGGCCCAGCGCTGCCGGCTACTACGCCTTCCAGTTGACCGCCATCGACCCGGCCGGCCTCGCCGGCGTCGAGACCCTCGGCGTCGTCGTGGTTGACGATCAGCTGCCGACGGTCATCGTCGCCAGCCCCGTCGTGACCGCCACGGTCGGCGTCCCCGTGACGCTCGACGCGAGCGCGAGCCTGCCGCAGGGCGTCACCTTCTCCTGGCTGCACGTCGACGGCACGACCGAGCTTCCGGGCGTCGCGGCTCCGTCGTTCACCCCGCCTGCTCCCGGAGTCTACGTCTTCGAGGTCACCGCCTGGAACGGCGCGCTCCGCTCGCCGCCAGCCCGGGTGGCAGTCCTCGCGGCGAGCGCGACACCGCCCGCCGCGGTCGCGTCGGGCCCGGCGACCGGCACGGTCAACACCGCCCTCACGCTCGACGGCTCCGCCAGCACCGGCTCCGCGCTCACGTACCAATGGCGCCAGGTCGCAGGGCCGGCGGCCGGTCTCTCGGGTGCCGACTCCGCCACCCCCACGGTCGTTCCGTTCGCCACCGGCGCGTTCGCCTTCGAGCTGACCGTCACGGACGGCAGCGGTGCAGTCGGCGCTCCCGCGATCGTCCGGCTCGACGTGGTTGCACCCGGCAAGGTGCTCCCCGTCGCGTCCGCTACTGCGCCGACCGATGCTCTGGTGGGTGAGCTGGTCATCCTCGACGGCCGCGCCAGCACGGGGTGCACTCGTTACCGCTGGACACAGGTAGCCGGTCCCTGGGTGGCCCTCGACGGCGCCAGCGCCGCAGCGGTCTTCCGGGCGCCGGCCGCCGGCACCTACCGGTTCGAGCTGGTCGTCGACGACGGGTCGGTCCGCAGCGCGCCGTACGCCGTCACGGTCTCCGTTCAGTAGTGCCAAAGGGAACTGACATGCGCACCCTCAAGCTCCTCGTCCTGGCGGCGGTAACGGTTCTCTGCTGGGCCGGTCCGTCGGCCGCGCTCGACGCGCCGCACGACGGATCCTTCTCCGGAAGTCCCGCTGATTGCCAGACCTGCCATAGGCTCCACGTTCCGGTGGGAGGGACGTTCACAAATTGGCCCACCAATAACGAAGCCTGCCTCACCTGCCACGACGGCGTTCTGAGGGCCGAAAACAACTTCTTCAAACCCGACTGGTCGTCGACGGGATCCCAGGCGGTTCCGGGCTCGGCCGGCATTCACCACAAGTGGAGCGGCTCGCCGGGTGTCAACGCTCCGACGAACCCGGAGATGGCATCGTATCTCGACTCCGGAAACCTCCAGTGTTCCGTCTGCCACGACGTCCACGGGAAGAAGGATGCGACGGGCATGCGGATTCAGGACACGTTCGCGCCGCAGTCGGCGTTCTCCTCCTATCCGGTGGGTGTGCAGCAGGCACCGATGAACCCGCCGGAAACGGGGGGCCTGACGGTCACGTCACTCTACGCGTTGGACTTCCCGCTCATGAAGACCTATCAGCTGGAGGTCATGGGGGCTGGTTCACTCAGGGTCTCGGACGACTTCTGGATGGCTACGCCTACGTGGACGACGATATCGTTCACCGTAGGGAACACGCCGGCCAACGACAGGCCGCTCCCTCAAGATGAGAACGTCCTGGTGAGGATGACCTCCACTCCGAGCGTCGGCGCCACCTGGCAGTTCTTCGTCTCCTATCCAAACCTGCGTGTCTCGAACGTCGGCGACGCGATGTGCCTGGACTGCCACGCGGACCGGAACATGAATCACACGACCGTCGAGGGCGGTAACGGCTCCTACCCGGCCGACGGAACGAATTACTTCAGCCACCCCGTGAACCAGGCGCTCGGAGAGAACGGCAAGGGTTACGACGCGGCGGATCCTCTCGACGCCGACGGCTCGGCGCAGGGTGAGGCGACCGAACAGTTTCCCTCCAACAAGCTTTCGCTGGTCGAAGGGAAGGTCGGCTGCACCACCTGCCACGCTCCACACAACGCCGACTCCAACTCGCTGACCAACGACGTCCGGTAGCCCGATCGGCGTAGCGCGCCCGCAAGCGCACCTCCACCAGACCTGCCGACGAATCCCGTGGCCGCCCGAGGGCGGCCACGGTCATTTCTTCGGCGATTTTCACTCTCAGGTCTTGTCGGAGGCTGCGATGGGCGTATTCCACACCACGGTCGGTGACTCCTCTCCCCGTTCAGGGGACGACCTGGCGCGGACTCGCGGCCGGCACGCCGGGCGCCGATCGTCGGAGGCGGGCGCCGGGGGCCGAGCTGCGCGGTGGCTGGGAGCGGTGGGGGTCGCGGTGCTCGCGCTGGGCGCGGCGAGGGCGGGGGCGGCGACCGTGACCTACAACCTCTGGCAGGACACGGGCACCCTCATCAGCACCAACGAAGGATCCACGAACGTTCCCGCCACCGCGCTGACCGGCGGCGCGAACAACCACCGAACCCTTCTCCAGACGGCAGCCCAGGCCGCCAACGCTGCGAACTTCCGGAGCCTGAGCACCGACCCGGCTCTGACCTGGACGCAGTTCGCCAGGATCTATCTGCCGTCGAATTACGCTTCGGCGCAGACGATCACCGCTCCATCGGCCAACATCTACGTTCGGGGAACGGCGACCACCGACCAGATCCAGTTCAAGCTCGTCGACTTCGATCCGGCCGGTGCTGCGGGCAACGGGGTCGTGCTGTTCACGTCTGCCGCCGTGGCCCTACCTACGACCCAGACGCGAACCGCGATCGGGTCGTGGACTGGGACCGGTGGCGCCGTCGCCGCAGGTCATCGGTTGGTGCTGGAGGCCTGGGTTCGGCCGAATGCTCTGGGGGATCAAGCTCGCATCTACATCAACAACAGCACCACCACCCAGAGCACGATCACCGTCACCGAGACCCTGGCCCCCTCCAACACCCTCAACCTCGCCAACGCGACGACGGGCGAGGCGGCGACGACGCTCCCCCCGGGCGGAGCCGAGGTGGCTCTCGATGCCTTCACGCTGGCGACCAGCGCGGGCACGGTCACGCCGAGCAGCATCACCGTGACGATGCCGGCGGGCTCCGCGGCGCTGATCGGGACGCTCACGCTCGAGAACACGAGCGCCTGCACCCAGGCGACCCCGTACTCCACGATCACCAACCCGGCCTCGGACGCTCCGAGCTTCACGACGTTCACCGGCCTCACGCTCGGCACGACCGCGTCCAACCTGTGGGTCTGCGTGACGCCGAAGACGCACCCCGCCATGGCGGTGCCGCCCGGCACGCAGGTGGCGGTCACCGGCCAGATCACGGCGGTCGCCGCGACGGGCTACACGATGAGCGGCACCGACACCGTCAGCGCCGCCAGGACGATCGACAACCTGTCGCCAGGGGCGCCCACGGGGCTCTCCGGCACGGCAGGCAGTGGGCAGGTGGTCGTGAGCTGGACCGGTGAGCCGGCCGACGCGGACTTCACCGCGGGCGGCGAAGTGGTCGTGCTTGGCAGGGCGACCGCGGCACCGGTGGACGTTCCGGCCGAGGGGACCGACTACAACACGGTAGGGCAGACGATCGGCACCTCGTTCGTCGCGTGTCTCGCCGCGCCTGGAGCCAGGACCTGCACCGCCACCGGCCTGACCAACGGGACCGCGTACTACTTCGAGGCGTTCGCGAGGGACTCGCGGCTCAACAGCTCGGTGCCGTCGGCCACGGTCGGGCCGATCACCCCTGCGATCTCGGGACAGATCACCCTCGCCAACGCCTCCACCGGAGAGGCGGTGACGACGCTCGCCCCGGGCGGCGCCGAGGTCGCGTTGGACGCGTTCACGCTCGTGACTAACACCGGTACGGTCACGCCGAGCAGCATCACCGTGACGATGCCGGCGGGCTCCGCGGCGCTGATCGGGACGCTCACGCTCGAGAACACGAGCGCCTGCACCCAGACGACCCCGTACTCCACGATCACCAACCCCGCCTCGGACGCTCCGAGCTTCACGACCTTCACCGGGCTCACGCTCAGCACGACCGCGTCGAACCTGTGGGTCTGCGTGACGCCGAAGACGCACGCCGCCATGGCGGTGCCGCCCGGCACGCAGGTGGCGGTCACCGGCCGGATCACGGCGGTCGCCGCGACGGGCTACACGCTGAGCGGCACCGACACCGTCAGCGCGGCCAGGACCATCGACAACCTCTCGACCGGTGCGCCGACGGGGCTCTCGGGCACGGCCGGCAACAGCCAGGTTTCACTTGCATGGACGGCGGAGCCGTCGGACGCCGACTTCACGACGGGCGGTGAGGTGGTGGTGCTCGGCAAGATCGGTTCGGCGCCGACGGACAAGCCCGTGGAGGGGACCGACTACAACGCGGCGGGACCTTCGCAGACCATCGGAACGTCCTTCGTGGCGTGCCTCGCCCCGCCGGGCGCCAAGGCATGCACCGCCGGCGGTCTGACGTCCGGTTCGAGCTACTACTTCGTCGCCTTCGCCCGCGACGCGAGCCTCAACAACTCGATCGCCTCCGCCTCGGCCGGCCCCTACGTGCCGTCCTCATTCATCGGCGACGGCGACCCCACGCCCGACAGCGTCCGGCCGGTCGTCTCGATCATCAACCCCATGAACGGCGCGGTCCTCACGCTGCCGGCGAAGGTCCAGATCCGGGCGTTCAGCCCCACCGGCGGCGGGGTCTTCAGCCCGGCGGAGACGGTCTACCTGACCATCAACGGCGGAGCGGGGATCCTGCTCAACGCGACGGCGAAGAGCGCCAACTACGGCCCGGCGGCGGGCACGTCCGGCGTCTGGATGCACACCATCCCCGCCGGCGCCTATGCCGCCGGCAGCACCGTCACCCTGCGGGCGTACGCCTCCAACTCCATCGGCGGCGGCCCGGTCTACTCTGGGACGCTCACCGTCAAGATCTCCACGGCGAGGGGCGATGGCAACCTGCTCGTGCGCGACAACTCTAGCCAGCTCTGCTCCGACTGCCACGCCGGCGTGATGACCCACTCGTCCGAGAGCACCGGGAGCAAGTACGGCTCGTGGGCGGCCACCTGTCGCGACTGCCACACGCCCCACACGACGACCAACCTTGCCCTCGTCAAGACCCAGATCAAGCCGCCCGAGCTGACCGGTCCGACCACTCCGCAGACCGTCACCTTCTTGAACAAGAACGGCTTCGTGGCCAACTCGTTTGCCCAGCCCGGCACCGGCGCCGGCAACACCGGCGTCTGCGAGGTCTGCCACACGCGGACGGCCGTGTACCAGGCGGACGGCATCCCGGCCGCCGAGACCCACGGCACCGGGAACTGCGGCGCCTGTCACAAGCACACGAAGGGGCTCGGGGCGAGCTGCACGGCCTGCCACGGTGACGCCACCGAGACCCGCACGGCCGCCGCCGGCGCCGACTCCAAGTTCCAGGCCGCGCCTCCCATCGTCAGCGCCGCCCCCAACCCGGTGCCAAATGTCTTCGTCACGAACGGCGGCGAGCACCTGAAGCACGTGACCCTCGCGACCTACCGGAGCGCGCCGCTGCTCTGCAACGACTGCCACACGGGCGCCTCGCACCAGACGACCCCGACGGTCCAGATCGGGTACAGCGCGATCGCCAAGGGCACGATGCTGGACGCGAGCATGGTCCCGCTCGCAGGCAACCTGGCGAGCACCTGGACGGGCACGGCCCCCACCCACGCCAGCGCGAACTGCACCAACTGGTGCCACGGCGATGGCCTCGCGGGAGGCGGCCGCGGCCTCGCCTGGAACTGGGCCACGGCCCAGGCGACCACCTGCTCGAGCTGCCACGGCCAGGCGACCGGCCCGGTGGCGATGCCGAACCTGACGAACGCCCACCACCCGCAGAACGCCGCCTGCGCCAACTGCCACGGCGCCGGCTACGCGACGACGGGGCTCACCTCGCCTGCTATCGGCACGCACATCGACGGCACGGTCCAGCACGGGACCGGCTGCCGCGCGTGCCACGGCGTCATCCAGCCCGCGGGCACCACGCCCGTCGCGCTCAACACCGACCCGGCCGCGGCCCCCGGCTTCGACGCGACCGCCGTCGACGGCAAGGGGAACACGGCGCGGACCTTCGTCGGCGTCGGCGCGCACATCAAGCACGTGAACGCGGGCCTATTCATGTCGGGCAAGTGCGCCCAGTGTCACGCCATCCCCGTGGACGGCACCATCACTCACGCGGACGGGGCGCTCGCCTGGAGCTGGACGGCCATCGCGGGCGTGACGCCGTCCTACACGGCGGGGACCTGCACCAACTACTGCCACTCCAACGCCGCCCCGCTCGGCGGGACCGTCCAGACGCAGTCGACGATCTCGTGGACCAGCACGACGACGCCGATGGGCTGCACCACCTGCCACCAGACCGCCGTCTTCGGTGGGACGGGGCTCTCGACGCGCCACCAGAAGCACGTCGCCGGGACCGTCGGGAACTACTCCTACACGTGCGACGAGTGCCATGCCCCGACGATGGCGAACAACTCGTCCGGCACCATCGGCACGGTCGGAAAGCACGTCGATGCCGTCAAGGACGTCGACTTCTCGACGACCGCGATCGCCGCGACGATCGACCAGTCGGGCGGCGCCTACGCGGGCTCCCCGGGCTACACGTGTACGAGCACCTACTGCCACTCGGGCGGCGTCGCCACCGCATCGCCCTTCAGCGCGACAGCCAGCGCGGCGATCGCCTGGAACTCGGCCTCCGCGACTACCTGCCAGACCTGCCACGGCTTCACCTCCACGGCCCCGCCCACCATCGGCGTCGCGGCCGGCTCCAGCTTCCAGGGCTCCCCGGCCCACATGAACCACGTGGCCAACGCGTCGGTGATCGGGACGAACTACGTCTGCGGCGCCTGCCACCAGAACACCGTGGCGGCCGCGACCGACTCGCCGATTTCGGCTGGCGGCCTCGCCAACCACGTCAACGGCGTGAAGGACGTCTCCATCGCGCCGCGGGGAGCTCGGGTGACCACCCAGACGTACGTGTCCCCGAGCTGTGTCACGACCTACTGCCACTCTTCCGGCCAGCGCACCGCGACCTTCGTGTCCGCCGCCTGGAACTCCGCGGCCTGGCTGAACAAGTGCAACGGCTGTCACGGCACCGGCGTGGGCAACACGACCGGCGCGCCAGACTACGCGAACGGCGGCATCAACAACGCGGCCTCCAACAGCCACGCCAAGCACGTCGGGGCGTCGACCGACTGCGCCAAGTGCCACAGCGGCCTCGTGGACGCGGCGGGTACGGCCATCGTGGGCTCCAGCCACACCAACGGGTCGATCGAAGCGTCGATCGCAACGGGGCTCAGGGGCTCCAACTTCGCGTACGTGGCCGGCACGGCGGCGCCCGCTTCCGCCACCTGCGCCGGGATCACCTGCCACGGCAACAACGCGACCGCGGTCGTCTGGGGCGGCCCGGCCCAGACCTGCTCGAGCTGCCACGGCACGACCGGGGTGGAGGTGGACGACCTCGGCGCCAACTTCTGGAACAACGGCGTCGCCGCGACGATCAACACGACGGAGTGGACCTACTCCGGCCACGGCAAGGCGTCGCTCACGTACGACGTCACCGGGAACCCGGCGGCCAACTTCCTGACGACGCCGACGGCGGGCACGTCGGAGTGCATGTTCTGCCACGACTCCGACGCCAGCCACTACACGCCGACCAACCCGTTCCGGCTGCGGGGCGTCACGAACGCGATCGGCGTCTCGGCTCCGTACGACACGTCGACGACCGAGCTCGCCAACGCGACCTGCCTCAACTGCCACAGCGCGACCGCGAACGGCGTCGATCCCGACGGCGCAGTCACCGCCTATGCGAAGAAGGTCGCCACCCTGAAGTCGCCCAGCGTCCACGGGGGCGGGAAGCACACCATCGACACGCTGGGCGGCAAGTTCTGCTGGGACTGCCACGATCCGCATGGCGATCGCCCAAACAACACGACCAACAACGTCGCCATGTTGGGCAAGTCCGTCACGGCGGTCTCGGACGGCACCTACGGGTATGTGGGCGCGGCCGGCGTGACGCGCGCCGTCACCTACAACTCCGAGGCGGCCAGCCCGCCGGCGGTCGGCAAGGCGGTGGAGGGGGCCGGAACCGGTACGCAGCGCGTGGGCGTCTGCCAGGCCTGCCACGCGGCGACGAACGACACGCTGCTCGCTGGCACGGCCTGGACCAAGTACTGGAACCGGCTCGGCTACGACGACACCGACGGCGTGGGCGGCGCCGCCCCCGTGTCGAGCGTTCACAACTCGGGCAGCACGACGGTTCCGTACTGCATCAGCTGCCACACCCACGCGACCGGCTTCGGCGGCGAGTGCACCGGCTGCCACGCGACGACGCAGACGATCACGAAGGGGCCGCTCGCGGGGACTCGGAGCCGGCGCGACGTCGTCACCGAGTTCAGGCAGACCTGGTCGCACAAGGCGTCCACGAACGCGACGCCTGCCAACAGGACGGTCTCGAACGCGGACTGCGCCGTCTGCCACATGGAGGCGAACAGTCCGGCGGACGCGACGCCTTCGTCGCTCCATGGCAACGGGTACCTGAACCTGCGCGATCCGGATCTGGGGACGGAGATCCAGGGCGTGACCTTCGCCGGTACGCCCGGCGCCTTCACGAGCACGGGCTCCACGGTGACCGGCTTCGGCGGCTTCAGCCGCGACCTCGCAGTCAGGTTCGAGGCGGACCCCTCCTTCGCGGCGCTCGCGGCCATCCAGGCCAATCAGTGCCTCAAGTGCCACGACTCCGACGGCGCGCTGAGCCCGCTCGCCCAGGTGCCGACGTCGCTGATGCCGAACGCCGCGCCGTGGAAGCCGTTCGGGACGACGATCGCCGGGAATGGGTACCTGGCTTCGGCCGCCCTCACTGCGTGCCTGGGCGCCCCGCCTGCCTGGTCGGCGACAGTGACCTATAGTTATGGAATGTGGGTCAACGTGACCGGCGCCTACTACGAGGCGACGAACCTCACCGCCAACCTGAACAAGCCGCCGGCGTCGAGCCCGACCTACTGGACGGCGGCTGCAGCGTACGCTGCCACCACGACGTACCCGTCTGGCGACTGGGTCACGGTTGGCGGCATCTTCTACCGGAGCCTGCAGTCGGGGAACCTGAACAACGCCCCGGCCTCGAGCCCGGCGTGGTGGCAGGTCCAGAACCCGATCGACGGCTGCGTCACCAACGTCGCGGCTTCCTTCGCAACGTCGAACTCGTCGTACCATCCGATCATGGGCAAGCAGAACAACTCGTACGCCGCCAACACCCGGATGGCGGTTCCGTGGAACATGACCAAGACCACAGGAAACAACACGAGCTGGGGCTACCTCATGTCCTGCTGGGACTGCCACGCGCTTCCCACGGACAGTGGCATCATCACGAAGACGATCACCGCGCACGGCGGCACCGATACGATCCGCGGCACCGCCTTCGGGTCGGGCGCCAGTAACCCGAGCACCCAGTCGGCCACGCTCTGCATCAAGTGCCACGCCCAGTACGACACGTTGTCCGCCTCGAACCACGGCGCGGGCTCGGCGTTCAGTAACAGCGGCAACAGCGGCATGACCAACGCGCTGAAGAACGGGTGCAGCATGTGCCACGGCGGCTTCTGGAGCGGGACGGTGGGCACCACGCAAGTCCGGCCGCTGCGCGCAGAGGACGTCCACGGCTTCGACGCCCTGCCTGCAGGTGGCAACGTCGGCACCCGGAAGACCCGGTGGCTGGGCACTGCCACCGGCACCCCGGTTACGGTCAATACCCGCCCTTACGCCTTCATCCGCAATACCTACGTGATCGGTCAGCACAGCCCGAAGAGCGCCGTCGTTGGCGGTGCTACGGTGGTCTACAGCCCCGGCTGCTCCAACCCGACCACGCAGGCGGCCAGCAATTGCGGCTCGATGGGGGGTTATACCGTCGGCGGTGTCTACTAGCCCGCGCTGCTCCATGGCAAGCGAGCCGACGCCCGAAACGCCCGCCCCGGTCGAGCCTGCTGAGCATCGCGCGCAGAGGGTCGTCGGACGCGCCTACGCCTTCCTCGTCTCCCCGAGGCTGGCGATCGCCTTGCTGGTCGGGGTCCTGGCGTGCTGCGTCGTCGGCGTAACCGTCTACCGGGGCGCCCGGGCATGGGCAGTTGATCTTCTCGACGCTCTGGTTCAACGCCCTGCTCGTGCTGCTCGCGCTCAGCTCGGGCGCCGCCTTCTTCAGCCGGATCTGGAAGCGGAAGCTGACGCTCCTCTCCGTCGGGATGATCCTGTTCCACGTGAGCTTCCTCGCGCTGCTCGCGGGCGTTGTCTACGACGGCCTCTTCCACTTCAAGGGGACGATGCGCCTCACGGAGGGAGAGACGCTGCCCAATGGCAACCCGGAGAGCTACGACCTCGTCGAGTACGGTCGCTTCTTCCACTTCAGCCGCCTGCGGGGCGAGACGACACTGAAGGCAATGCACCGAGGCTACAGGGTCGACGGCCAGGACAAGCGCGCTGCGTACGAGCTCCCGTGGAGGACGGCGAGCGGCGGGCGCAAGGCACGATCTACGTCGACCCGCCACCTCGACTTCGACGGGGTGCGCTACTTCCCCTCGAAGGAGGGCTACTCGCTCCTGGTGCTGCTCAAGGACGGGGACGGCAAGGTAGAGTACGGAGCCTACGTGCCCGCTCCAGAGCCTGAAGCAGCCGGACGGCGGCTATCTCTACGCGACGGGGTCGGCGACAGAGCCGTCGTCCTTTCCGTTCCCGCCGCCGCCCGAGCACCCCCGCGCGGAGTTGCTGCTGACCTACCGGCCGAACGCCGTGACGGATCGGACAGGCGATGTCGGACTCCAGGTTCGGCCGATCGGCGCCGACGGGACGGCTGGCGCCGCGCAGGCTGGCAAGGTGACCGTCGGCGGGACGTTCGACGCGGGAGAGTTTTCGCTGTCGCCGAGTGAGGCTCACTACTGGGTCGGCATGAGCGTTCGATACGATCCCGGCGTGAACGTCGTCCTGACGAGCCTCTGTACCGGGCTGGCCGGGATGGTCCTCACCTTCGCCGGGCGGGTGAGGCAGGGAGCGGCGCGAAGGCGCGCGGAGCAGACCCACTGACTGGAGGCGCGCCGCCGGCGGAGGGCGCGCGGGGAGAGGCAGATGAGGACCGAGCAAGTGCTGTTCTGGTGCGCGGTGGGGCTATACGGACTGAGCGCGTTCGCCTACGTCTTCGGGTTCATCGCGAAGGGGCGAGAGGCTGCTGCTGGGCGGGCTGATCGCCGCCGGGGCGGGGTTCGTGCCCCACGTGGCGAGCATCGCCGTTCGCTGGGGGGTCGGCGGGGCGACGCCGTTCATCACCATCGCCGAGTCGCTCTCGCTCGGCGTCGGGGTCTCGGTGCTGCTCTACCTGCTGGTGCAGGGCTCCACGACGAAGGTCCGACCGCTGGGCGTGCTGGTCATGCCCGTGGCGTTCGTGCTGATCGGGTGGGCGGGGACGCATCCGGACCGCACCCGCGGCGGAGCTGGTCCCGGCGCTGCAGAGCGGGTGGCTCTGGGTGCACATCGTGGGCGCGAGCGCCGGCTTCAGCTCGGTGCTCATCGCCGCCGGGCTGGGGCTCCTGTACCTGCTCAAGGAGAGGGGGCAGGGTGGCCTCTACGACATGCTGCCGGCGCCGGTGGCGCTCGACGACCTGAGCTACCGGTTCGTGGTGGCGGGCTTCACGATGTACGGCGTGATGATCGTCTCAGGTGCCTTCTGGGCCGAACACGGTCAAGGGAACGTTTCTGGAACTGGGATCCCGTTGAGGTCTGGTCGCTCATCTCCTGGCTGATCTACGGCATCTACCTGCACCTGCGCATCACGTTCGGGTGGCGCGGTCGGCGGCTGGCCATATATTCGCTCGTGGCCGTCGCGGTCATGATCGTCAGCTACTGGGGCATTCCGTTCAGCGTGGAGACGTTCCACTCCGGCTTCCGGATCGAGCACTAGCGGGCGCGCAGGGGAGGGGAGACTGGACGCACCTTGAAGCTCTGCATCATCAAGCCGCCGCTGCCATTCGGCTGGACGCCGTCGCCCCTCCCATCCTGGAGTACCTCGCGGCGCTCACGCGCAAGGCCGATCCGTCCATCGAGATCGAGCTCTACAGCGCGAGCGCCACGCCGGACGTCTTCGACACGCTCCAGTGCGACCTCGCCGGCGATCAGCCTGCTGACGCCGACGGCCGTGCCCGGCTACCGGATCGCGGACGGGCTGCGCGCGCGCGGCATCAAGGTGGTCGTCGGCGGCATGCACGCCTCGGCACTGCCCGAGGAGGCGAAGCAGCACGCCGACGCGGTGGTGATCGGCGAGGCCGAGTCGGTCTGGCCGCAGGTGCTGAAGGACTTCCGCGCCGGGCGCGCTCCAGCCCTTCTACCGGGGCGAGCAGGCTGCCGCTCGACGACCTGCCGACGCCGCTCTACGGCATGCTGAAGCACGGCCACGACTTCCGCATCGTCAACACCGCCCGCGGCTGCCCGTACCAGTGCTCCTTCTGCTCGGTGAACAAGGTACTTCGGCTCGAAGATCCGGATGCGGCCGATCGACGACGTGGTCCGCGACGTCGACGCCATCCCGGGCAGCATGTACATCAACGGCGACGAGAACATCTGGTGGCTCGGCAAGCATCGACCGGGCCATCGAGCTCTTCACCGCGCTCCGCGGGAGCAGGAAGAAGTGGATGGGCTTCGGCAGCCTCGCGCCCGTCCTCTCGCCCGACGGGCTCGCGCATGCTGAACGCGGCGCGCGAGTGCGGGATGCTCACCGTCTGGGTGGGGTGGGAGTCGATCGGCGAGGGGGCGCTCGCGGCCTACGGCGCCGACCGCAAGGTGGGCGTGGACCGCGAGCGGGCCGTCAAGACGCTCAAGGACCACGGGATCGACGTCTCGCTCTTCTTCATGCTCGGCTCGCGCGCCGACTCGCTCGACGACTACCAGCGCGCCGTCGACGTCGCCGACCGGCTGGGCGTCAGCATGCACCCGTCGCTCGTCGTCCCGTACCCCGGCACCGAGCTGCGCCAGCAGTACGAGCCGTACATCTACAAGGACCTCGGCTGGGAGTACTACACCGGCGCCTACGCGCTCTTCGAGCACCCGGACCCGGCCATGACGCCCGAGGTGCGCGAGCGGACGCTTCTACGAGACGTCGCTCGAGCTCCTGAGCCTCGGCCGCGTCCTCAAGCACATGCTCGACGTCCCGGTGTCGCGGCTTCCCCTACGCCCACATCCTCTCGCTCACGAACCAGCTCCCGGTCCGCAAGGGGATGACGATCGCCTTCGAGAAGTGGAAGGCGAACCAGCGCGGCGTGCACGAGAAGCAGCACCTCCGCGTCGATCGTCCCCTATGACGAAGCCCCTCGCCGCCTCCCTCTGCCTCTTGCTCTCGGTCGCGGGCTGCCGCAAGGAGTCCGTTCCGCCTCCCCTGGCCAGCGCCGCGTCAGACGCGACGACGATCCTCGCGGCGATCCCCGCCGACGCGGCGCCGCCGTCGATCCCGCTGCCCGCGCGCGGCCCGCACCCCAATTCGCCGGCCGGGTTCCTCGAGTTCATCTTCGGCGAGAGGGGTGGGGGCGTCGCCTTCGTCTCGGAGCGGGAGGGCAAGCTGCAGGTCGTCCACAACGGCCGCGCGGGCAAGTGGTACGAGGTCGTGGGGGACGTGATCCTCAGCGCCGACGGGCGGCGCTGCGCCTACGGGGCGCTCGCCGACGGGAAGTGGCGCGTGGTCGTGGACGGCGTGGAGGGACCGGCCTTCAGCACGGTCAGGCTTCCGGTGTTCAGCCCGGACGGCGCCCATGTCCTCTACCAGGCCATGCAGGGGGAGCGGTGGCACCTCGTGCTGGACGGCAAGCCCAACGCTGGGACGCGGACGCACTACGCGAGGACCTATGGATTCAGCGCCGACTCGTCGAGGCTCGCCTTCGTCGAGGACGTAGACGAACGGGACGAGGCGGGCCGGCTCGTCGTCAGCGACCTCGCCTTCAAGACGCGGACGGTCGTCGATCCAGCCGTGTACCAGGTGACCTTCGATCCTGGCCGCTCCAGGGTGGCCGCCATCGCCGCCAGCGGCTCGCGGCGGCGCGTGGTCGTCGCCGCCCTCGACACGCCCGGGGCGGTCACGCGGGGCCAGCCGGTGGACTCCGCGGACGGCCTCGCCTTCGGACCCGACGGCCGCGGCGTCGCCTACACCGCCGAGCGGTCCGGGACTCGCCTCGTCGTGCTGGACGGTCGTGAGGAGCCGCTCTCTGTCGACCTCGCTGGCCCGCTCGTCGTCCGCCCCGGCGGCCAGGCGGTGGGCGCGCTCGCCGTCTCCGGTGGTGGGACGGCCTTCCGGCAGTTCTTCGCGGAGGCCGCGCAGACCGAGGCCGGATATGAGGAGGCCGAAGGTCTGACCTACAGCGCCGACGGGCGCTCGAACGCCCATGCCGCGCGGAGTGGCGCGACCTGGTTCGTCGTCGTGAACGGGAAGGCAGGGCCTCCGTACGATCGCGTGGTGTCGCCGCAGTTCAGCCCCGACGGGCGCTTCGTCGCCTATCGCGCGCGGAAGGACGGGAAGCGGTTCGTCGTGGTCGCCGACACGGACGCGAGGACCGTCAGAGAGCACGCCCAGTACGAGCAGGTGTTCCCGGTGCGGTTCGCGGACGATGGCAGGCTGGCCTACGGCGTGAAGGACGGTCCGCAGCTCGCGTGGAAGGTCGAGGCGCCATGAGCGCAGCCTGGACCCTGGCGCTGACGCTCGCTACAGCCGCATCCGGCGGGCACGCGCGGAGCGCGGGGGACCTCCCCGTCTGCTCCAACCGCGTGGTCAACCAGGTGGTGAAGCGGGTGGGCTGCACGGTCGGCGACACGAGGTGCTGGCTCCGGAGCGGCGGGTTCTGCACCGACTACGTCGAACGACGCCTGGGGAAGGGGCGCGCGGCACAGGCGACGAGGATCCAGCCGGACGAGGTCCGGGTGGGCGACCTGGCGGTCTTCGCGTCGCGCGCGCACATGGCGCTCGTCGAGGCCGTGATCAGGGACGGGCGCGGGAGGCCGGTCGCCGTCGACGTCGCGGAGTCCAACTACGGCACCTGCTGGGTGGACGGCGACGCGCTGGTGACGGAGAAGTACGGGCTGGTGAACAGGCGACGTAGCGTCGCGCTGCGCGACGTGGACGGGGGGTTCTCGAGGCCGCCCCCCGGCACACGGTAGCTCAACTCTTCCAGCCCGCCGTCGACGCGGGCCATCGTGGCGAGACATGGAGCGCGTGCGCGTTCGGATCATCCGGGTGACATTCCCGGCACTAGTTGCCTGCGCCGTGCTGGCGCCGCTGGCCGTCCACTGGCTGGCCGGTCGAACGCTCGTCTGGTTCGACACGCAGACCCTCTACGCGCCTCAGCGCTGGATCGTAGACGAGGCGCTTCGCGCCTTTCGCCTGCCCCTTTGGAACCCGTTCATGGGCGCCGGGATGCCGTTCCTCGCTGACGCCATCCATGGCGTCCTGCACCCCGTCTCGATCCTCACGGCGTGGCTGAGGACGGGCCGGAGCGCAGACGTCCTCATCGGGGGGTACGTGACCTGCGCCGGCCTCGGTGCCGCACTGCTGGCGCGCGATCTGGGGGCCTCTCGCGCCGGCGCGGCCGTCGCCGCCGTCGCGTTCGCGACCTCGGGGTTCGTGCTGTCGATGGCCGACAACCTCGTCTTCCTCGCCGGGGCAGGGAGCTTGCCGTTCTGCCTGGCCGGGCTGCGCCGCGTCGCGGTCGATCACCGACCATCCATGCTCGCCTTCGGTGTCGGCGGCGTGGTCGTGCTCGCCTTCTCTGGCGACGCTCAATCGTTGATAGTCGGCTGCGTCCTGGCGTTCGCGCTCGCCTGGGAGGCAGGCGGCTGGCGCGGCTCGATGCGCGCCGTCGCCGCGGGGACCGTCGGCCTGCTCGTTGCCGGCGTTCAACTCCTCCCGTCGGCCGCCAATCTCCCCCGGACCATCCGCGCTGCAGAGGCGTGGATCCGGACACCGAAGGTATGGGCCTTCGAGCCGTGGCGCATCCCGGAGCTGATCGTGCCGGGGCTCCTCCGCGGCTCTGACCCCATGCTGGACCGCGTGTACGAGGGGCTCGCCGGTCCGGGCCGCTGGCCGGCAGGCATCAACCCGGCGCCGTTCGCCGCGAGCGTGTTCGTCGGCCTCTTGCCGGTGGTGCTCGCGATCGCCGGCGCTCGTGAAGGGCGGCGAGGCAGGGTCCTGGCGGCGCTCTGCCTCGTGCTCCTCTGGCTTGCGCTGGGGCCGGCGCTCGGTGCGGATGCCTTGCTCCGGTGGGTGCCGATCTGGAGCGCTTTCCGTTACTCGGAGAAGTTGGTCGGCCCCCTGACGCTCGTCCTGGCGGTGCTCGCGGGGATCGGGTTCGATGCGGTCGTCGAGCAGCGGGTCGCGGGGTGGCGGGTCTTCGGCGCGGCCGTGTCGCTGGGGCTCGCGTCCATTGGAGTCTGCTTCCTGGTAGCCTCAGGGCTAGCACCGGACGTGGCGGTCTTAGCAGAGGCGCGCGTGCTGCGCGGCGCTTGGCACGTGCTGGGTGCGGTGGCTGCGCTGGGGGGCTGGCTCCTTCTTCGAGGTCGGTTCGGCGCCGCTCGGGGAAGGACCGCACTGGCCGTCCTGGCCTGGGGCGCCGTGGCGGCGGCCTCGCCGATGGCGCTCCGCTCGGGCGATCCGGCTGCGCGCCTCCGCTCGCCTGGCCCGGCGCTGGACGCGAAGGCTCCGGGTCCCCGGATCGTGACGCCATTCACCAGGGACCCGATCTCCACGGATCCCGGTTTGGATTGGTCCGATCAGGCGGGGCGCGACAACGCGGCGCTCGGGTACCCTGCCTCCAACGTCCGCTCTCGGCTCGACACGCTCAGCGACTACGAGGCCCTGACCCCCGGGCGGTTGGCGCGCCTGCGGAACGCCTTCGGAGCCCAGTGGCCGGCGGCGTCGAGGCGCTACGCAGGGACGCACGTGGTGGTGGATCGGCCTCTCTCGGCCGAGCAGCACGCCTCCTATGCCATCGCGACGAGCGGGGCCACGCGCGTCGGCTCCGCCGCGGGCAAGGAGATATGGTCAGTGCCCCACCGGGAGTGGGCGAGCTTTCCCCCCGTGGTTCGCGTCGTCAGGGACGAGCAGGCCGCCCTCCTCGAGACGGTCGACGCCTTCGTCGCGCAGAGCGAGGCGGTAGTGGTGGAGGCTTCGAGCCGGTTCGACGCCGCGTCGGGGCGCGTGCTCTCGATCGAGCGCGGGCTCGAGTCGCTCCGGGTCGAGGCCGAGGCGGACGCACCCGCGACGCTCGTGATCGCGGACGCCTGGTGGCCGGGGTGGGAGGCCACCATCGACGGCTGGAGCGTGCCGATCTTCCCAGCCGACGTGCTGGTCCGGGCGGTGCGGTGGCCGGCGGGCCGCCACGTGCTTGAGATGCGCTACCGTCCCCCGGAGGTGCGGGCCGGCCAGTGGGCGTCGGCGCTCGGGCTCGGGGTGCTGGCGGGCTGGATCGCGTTCGTGCGGCGCAGGCGGGCGACTCCCGGCGGACTGGAGCACGGATGAAGGTCACGCTGATCTCTCCCGAGTTCCCCTTCTCCGGGCGCGTGCCGATGGTTCCGCCGATCCTGGAGTACCTCGGCGCGCTCACGCTTCGCGAACGGCCCGAGACGCGAGCTCCAGCTCGTGGACGCGAACCAGGCGCCGCTTCACGCCGGACGACGTCCGCGGCGACCTCGTCGGCATGAGCGTCTGGACCTCGACGGCGCCGTGGGTCTACCGGTTCGCCGACGGCTGCCGGGCGCGTGGGATCCGGGTGGTGCTCGGCGGCATCCACGCGACGGCGCTCCCGGACGAGGCGGCGCTGCACGCCGACGCGGTGGTCGTGGGCGAGGCCGAGTCGGTCTGGGGCGAGGTGCTGCGCGACGCGTCGGCGGGGCGGCTCCGCGCCGCGCTACGACGGCGTCCGGCTCCCGCTCGCCGGACTCCCGACGCCGATCGACGCGAAGCTCCGCGGCCAGTACCACTTCCGCGCGTTCTTCACGATGCGCGGCTGCCCGTACCAGCTGCTCGTTCTGCACGGTCAGCCGCTTCTTCGGGAGCGAGATCCGCTACCGGCCGGTGGACGAGGTCGCCGCGGAGATCGAGGCGCGGGCGGGCTCGATCTGGTTCAACGGCGACGACAACATCTGGGGCGCCGATCCGGACCGCGCCATCGCGCTCTTCGACGCCATCGCCGCGGGAAGGCGCCGCTCCTGGTACGGCTTCGGCGATCTGCGCAGCGTCCAGGGACCCGAGGGGGAGCGCGTGCTGAAGGCCGCGCGCCGCAGCGGGCTCTACTCGGTCTGGGCCGGGTGGGAGACCGACTCGGCGGAGACGCTCGCGGGCTTCCGCGCGGAGGGGAAGCAGGGGAAGGACCGCGTCGAGGCGGTGAAGCGCATCCAGGGGCGAGGGGATCGAGGTCGTCCTCTTCACGATGCTCGGCGCGCGTGAGGACGGGCTCGAGGCGTTCAAGCGGACCCTGGAGCTGGCGGACGAGCTCCGCGTCGGCATCCACCCCGTGCTGGCCACGCCGCTACCGGGCACGGAGCTCTACGAGGAATACCGGCCCTACCTGATCCCCGGGCTCGGGTGGGAGGCCTACACGGGCGTCAGGGCCGTGTTCGAGCACCCGGACCCAGAGGCGACCCCGGAGCGGCGCGAGCGCGAATACCACCAGCTCGTCAGCGAGATCTTCAGCGCCCGGCGCATCGTCGACCGTCTGCGCGCCATCCCGTGGGCCGGGCTTTCCGAAGACGCACCTGTTCTCGCTGATGGCGCAGCTCCCGATGAAGGTGGCCTACGGCAAGGCGCGCGCGGAGTGGGAGGCAGCGCAGGCGCGCGCGCTCCCGCTGAGCGGCGCGAGCCCCTTCGCGCAGGGGCCACCGTCGGCGTCACCTTGACAGCATGACTGGTGCGCATCATGATGCCTTCATGCGGACGACGGTCACCCTCGACGCCGACGTCGCGGCCAAGCTGAAGAAGCTGGCGCACCTGAAACGCCGCTCGTTCAAGGCGACGCTCGACGAGGTCCTGCGCCGCGGGTTGGCGGCGCAGGAGAAGGCAGCGGCCCAGAGCCCCTTCGTCGTCGAGCCGCACTCGGGCGGGTTCCGCCCCGGCGTCGACCAGGGGAGGCTAAACCAACTCGCAGATCAGCTCGAGGCGGAGGAGTTCTCCCGGAAGGCCGGCTCCCCCAGGTGATCGTCCCCGACGTCAACCTGCTCGTCTATGCCTACAACCGGGACGCGCGCGATCACGACGCCGCGCGGCGCTGGTGGGAGGGGCTGCTCAGCGGCTCGGAGGGCGTAGGCCTGCCATGGGCGGTGACCTGCGGCTTCATCCGGCTCATGACCCACCCGGCGGTCCTCTCGACACCCCTCGCGCCCGCGCGGGCCGTGGCGCACGTCCAGTCATGGTTCGACCGGGCGAACGTGGAGGCGCTGGATCCGGGAGCCCGGCACCTGGAGGTGCTAGGTCGTCTGCTCAGGGACGTGGGCGTGGCGGGGAACCTCACGACGGACGCTCACCTCGCGGCCCTCGCGATCGAGCACCAGTGCGAGGTCCACTCGAACGACGCCGACTTCGCGCGCTTCCCCGGTCTCCGCTGGCGCAATCCGCTGGTCGGGTGAGGGTGGAGCGGGAGCAGGAGAGCGCGTGAGGCCGACCGGCCCGTCACTCCTCGACCGCCTTCTCCGACTGCAGGCCCGCCGGATGGTCCGTCAGCGCCTGCTTCTCCGCCTGCGCCCTGAACCACTCCAGCGGCCGGTCGGTCTGGTCCTTGAAGGCCTCGAGCGACGCGTCGCGCAGCCTCGCGGCCTCCTCGTCGGCCTGCGAGACCAGGATCTCGTCCACCACCTGCGGGCAGGAGGCGACGCGAGCCCGGGCGCGCCTCGATCTCCTCGCGGATGCTCGGCGCCGACCTTCGGGTCCTTCGCCGATCCGCATCTTCAGGTCGATCGAGAAGTTCACGTAGGTCTCGAGCATCCGGAAGATCGCCGAGTCGCCCATCGCGCCGATGGGCTTCTCGTCGGGGAGCGGCGAGACCTTGCCGTTCTCGAGCTTGGCGCGCCCCACCATCTCGCAGCCGCGTCCGCCGTCGGTGGTGTAGCCGAGGTTGTCGGTGATGACGGCCAGCACCGTCGGGACGTTCGCCAGGTCCCAGTGCGCGAGCAGCCCGACCTCGCCGTCGGGGAGCGGCTTCAGCGTGTCGATGCTCATCGCGAGCACGCGCGACCAGGGCGGCACCGGGCCGGGTCCGCTTGCGCGGCGGCAGCCCCTTCACGTGGCGGCGCAGCGAGTCGTCGAAGAGGTTGGTCGCCGTCTCCGCCTCGCCGAGCACGTTGACGCAGTGGGTCTCCGGGATGCCGAGGATCTCCTCGACCATGGCGTAGTAGTCGTCGCGGGTCACCACGCCGAAGCGGCCGCGGTAGCCGCCGCCGTCGCAGATGCGGCTGCCGGGCGGCAGCTGGAACGCCATCTTCTTCCGGCGGCAGGCCTGGAAGAAGTAGACGTACGCCGACGGTCGCGCCGATGAGCGCGACCGGGACGCCGCTCGCCTCGGACTCGCGCAGCGCCTTGAGCAGCGCCGTCGACGTCGATGCCGGACTTCCCGAGCAGGAACTGGCTGTCCGGCGTCCCGAAGGCCCGCCGCGTCTGGTCCATCCCGATGGCCATCCCCATCGACGGCGCCAGCTCGGGGCTCGGGCGCGAGGATCAGGATCCGGCAGCGCCTCCCCTCCTCGAAGTCCGGGAACAGGTAGGAGCCGGTCATCATCCGGTTGGCCGCGAAGACGAGCCGCTTGCCGTCCTCGTCGCGGAAGATCCGCCCGCGCTGCGTGAGGCTGGTCGTGCCGCCGGTGAGGCAGCCCATCACCGACTGCTCGAGCGGGAAGGAGGCGACGAGGTGGGTCTTGAAGACGTCGTTGTAGACCATCGGGACGTCCTGCCAGCGCGTCGACGTCCGCCACGGCCGCACCTTCTTCGCGTCGCAGAACTCGCGGAAGATCGCGTTGGTCCCGTACTGCAGCGCGAACAGGCGGAGCGCGTAGCGCGTTGAAGTCGGGCACGCTCGACGTCGACGCCCGCCTCGATGAAGCCGAGGATCTCCTCGGTGAGCTGCCTGCGCTCCGCGACTGCGAGGGCGTCAGCGGGTGAGGGCGTCGTCATCTGGATCTTCTCCTTCGCGACCGCGACCGCCGCGAGCCGGTGTACGGGATTTCCCCTAACACCCGGACTCCGCGAGGGTCAAAACGGCCATGAAGATCGGGAGCCTGCGGATCGGGCAGTCGACCGGGAGTCGGGCAAGCGGGCGCTTGCCGAACGTTCTATGAGCCGTAGACCAGCAGGACCTGCCAGACGGTCCCCGCTGCGAAGACGATCCCCAGCAGCGCGTGCTTGATCTTCAGGAGCTGGATCCGGTCGCGCTCCATGTCGCCGGTCCAGCCGAAGACCTTCCACGTCACCATCCTGACGACGCCCGTCGCCACGATGAGGCCGAGGCTCACCCAGGTGAGGACGAGGAACTTCCGTTCGAGCCCGGGGACCAGCGGGCCGGCGAGGAACCAGGCCGGCTTCCGGGTCTCCTGATGGAGGATCGTCAGGAGCACCAGCGTCCCGATCCACGTCCCGGTCGCCACGTCGTGGACGAAGGCGTTGAGGATGGTGAGCTTCTCCTTCATGCGATGGCACCGTAGCACGGGGCTGGCGCGCCGCACGCCCCTAGAGGGTTGGTGGACGATGAGTGAATGTATGGCATCACGGAGCCCACTCGGAGTGAGGGAGCTCACGCATGCCATCGAAGCCAGCAGCTCGAACGAAGCAGCCGCGGCCTGTCGTCCAGCCGGCGCTCGACAACCTCCCCGCATGCATCGAGGACGCCCGCTCCGCAGCGCTCTCGCGTGAGAACGGTCCCCCCGACCCCTCGGACTTCGTGACGCTCCGCGCGCGCCTCGACGCGGCCCGCAGGAAGGTGCCGCCGCTCTACCTGAAGTCGGTGCACGAGCCCTTCGTCCGGACGCTCGACGGCCTCGGCGTCAGCGGCTTCGAGCAGGTGCTCGGCGAGGATCCGGATCGCGAGGGGACGGCGCGGCTCATGTTCGACATCGCGCAGTGCATCCTGCAGAACGGGGAGGGCTACCGTGAGCTCGCGACCGACGGCTTCCAGGAGGTCGTGAGCGACCTCTACGACGGCTTCCTCTCCGCAGAGGATCGACGCGGCGTGAAGGCGCCCGACCGCGGCGTCCTCCCGCCGCTCGTCCGCTGGGGCGACGCCGACGCGGGGCCGTACACCTGGCCGGTCACCGCGACCGCCTCCTTCGAGGTGAAGGCGCCGATCGTCAGCCTCCCAACGGCCAACGCGCGCGAAGGGCTGCTCGCCTGGTCGGCGCTCGCGCACGAGACGGCCGGCCACGACATCCTCGCAGCCGACGACGGCCTCCACGACGAGCTGGTGCGCGCGGTCCGCGAGAGGCTCACGGCCGCGAAGCTAGGGGTGGTCATCGCGGACTACTGGGCGGCCCGGCTGGACGAGTCGGCGTCGGACGTCCTGGGGATCCTGAACATGGGGCCGGCCGCGGCGGTCGGGTTGATCGGCTACTTCAGGGCGCTGAACGGCGCGCACCGGGGGAGGGCACAGCTCAGGAACGTGGGCTCCAAGGACGACCCGCACCCCGCGGACATCCTCCGCGGCTGGCTCGGTGCGGAGACGGTTCGACTGCTCTCCTTCGACGGGGCCGCGAGGTGGGCAGCGCTCCTCGAGCACGAGACCGACCGCGATCTCGGCCAGGTGAGGCTCGGCAGCACGCCCGTGACGGTCACGGTGGCGAAGCGGTCGGCAGCCGTCGTGGCGAAGACCATCGTCGGGGAGAAGCTGGCCGCGCTGGAGCACCACGCGCTCGGCGAGATCCAGGACTGGCGCGACGGGGACGAGGAGATCGTCATGGCGCTGCGGGAGCCCCTCCGGTCGGCGAAGCCTCTCCCGGCGAGGTACGGGCCGGGGATCTACGCCGCCCACGTCGTCGCGGCAGCCGTGACCGAGGCCCTCCAGGCGGAGGCGGACGTCGGACGGCTCATGCAGCGGATGCTGGCGGGGCTCAAGACCATGCACGACAGGAACCCGTCCTGGGGGCCGCTCTACGTCGCCTACCCGGGGGACGTGGTGGCACGTGGGGCGTACGAGCGGAGCGAAGGCGCCGCGTGAGCTGACGGGGTCGGAAGGGCCGCGAGAGCAGCCCGGCGTGGCCGAATCCGGCCTCGTCGGGTCCACATGCGCAGGCCCACGTAACCCTTGGGATTCGTCCGGGCCCGACTCGGCGGTGTGTGCCGAGCGGTGGTATTCTGCCGCACGCTGCCCAGGGCATTCCGGTTCGAGCATGAGGTCCGTTCCGTGAGCAAGATCCTGTTCGTCGTCCCGCCTTACAACTACTGGGGCGTGGAAGCGATCGGCAGCTGGCCGCCACTCCAGATCGCCTATCTCGCCGGGGCGGCGGAGGCGGCGGGCCACGAGGCCCGGATCTTCGACGCGATGAACATGGAGGGCGGGACCTTCGAGTCGATCCGGGCCGAGGTCGAGCGGGTCAGGCCGGACGTGGTGGTCGCCTGGGACTACCTCCCGGTGACCGGCGCCATCAGCACGGCCATCGTCCCCAACGCGCTGCGGGCCCTGGGGATAGCGAAGGACGTGGACCCCGCCATCCGGACGATCATGGGCGGGCCGTTCCCGACCTTCAGGCACGAGGAACTGCTCCGGGATCGGGACCAGCGCGTGGACTTCGTCCTCCGTGGCGAGGCGGAGGAGACCCTCGCCGAGCTCCTGGACGCCCTGCCGGGGGAACGGTTCGAGGGCGTGAAGGGGCTCGCGTTCCGGCGCGGCGGCGACGTGGTGGCCACCGAGCTGCGCCAGCACCTCGCCGACCTCGACGCGCTGAAGCCGGCCTGGCACCTGCTCGACTGGAGCCTCTACCGGTACCACATCGCGCCCTATGGCCGGATGGCCTCGGTCCTCACGTCGCGCGGCTGCATGATGGGCTGCTCCTTCTGCAGCCACCGGGCCTTCTGGCGCGGCGACTGGCGCGCGCGGAGCCCGGAGGACTCGGTCGCCGAGATGCGGTTGCTCGTGGAGAAGTACGGCGTCGAGGCGATCACGATGATCGACCCGTATCCGACGAGCGACCGGGCGCGCTGGGAGCGGCTGCTCGATCTGCTGATCGAGACGAAGCTGGGCGTCATGCTGCTCATGGAGACGCGGGTCGAGGACATCGTCCGGGACGCCGACATCCTCCACAAGTACCGGGAGGCGGGGATCGTCCACCTCTACCTCGGGGCGGAGGGGAGCACCGACGAGCTGCTGGTGAGCCTCAACAAGGGGACCAGCGTCAGCACCAACGCGAAGGCGCTCCAGCTCGCCCGGGAGAACGACCTCATCACCGAGGCGTCCTTCATGATCGGTCACCCGACGGAGACCCAGGAGTCGATCGACAGGACCATCGAGGTGGCGATCCGGCTGAACCCTGACGTCGCCGTCTTCCCGGTGCTGACGCCGATGCCGTTCACGCCGATCTACGAGCAGCTGAAGGATCGGGTGCGCGTCCACGACTACTCCAGGTACAACCTCGCGACGCCGATCATCGAGCCCTACGCGATGAGCCTGGAGGACGTCTCGGTCGCGCTTGGGCGCTGCTACATGACCTTCTACGCGAAGAAGCTCCCGGAGGTCCTGGCGCTCCCCGAGGGCTTCAAGCGGCGCTACATGCTGAGCGCCTTCGAAGAGATGATGAAGTCCTACGGTAAGTACTTTGGCCACCTCGGCACCAGGATGCCGAAGATGCAGCACGGGGCCGGCGGAGGCCAGCTGCCCGAGTCGGTCCGCAGGATGCTCGCAGAGGTCGGATCCCCGAAGTGAGAGGGATGGCGCTCCGGCGCTGCGCGAGAAGAAGCGGGCAGAGGGGGCCGGGGGTTGGCGCAGCGGTGGGTGCAGGGCCTACGGCGGCGCCTGAAGGATAACCCTGACGGAGCACGCTGACGCGTTGGGTGGGGCATTTCTCCGGCGTCATGGGGGATTTCACCAACTTGCCTGTACCTTCAGTGAAGCTCGCGGTCGCGGGACCGGCTCCAAAGCCGCAAACGTCTCGTTAGCACTGCCAATCTACTTGAAACGGCAGCGGTTTTTGCGGGATCGGGTCTTGCATCCTGCGCCTCCCCATGACCTCCGGAACGCTCGGACGCGCGATCCTGCTGCCGGTGTGTGTTCTCCTCACGTGTGGCCAGGCCACTGCTTCGGACGGTGCCGTCGGTGTCCCGACTCTGCAGGGGAGCGTCGGCGCGCAGATCTTCGGGCCTCGGCGCATGGCGGCTACCTCCAGCGGGCAGTTCGTGGTGATCGACGCGAAGGGGCAGCTGAACCTGCTGACGAAGCGGGGTGACTTCGTCGCGACGCTCCTGAACGGCGTGAGGGCGGTGACGGCCGGGGGCGGGAAGATCTACGCGGTGAACGACCGCGTTGAATTCGTCGTGCTGGACGAACGGAACGGGAAGGTGCTCGGGGGGAAGGTGCATCTGGGGCTGGGCGTCAGTCCTACGGGGATGTCCTGGGACGCAGCGCGAGGCGTTGTCTGGTCCGTCTTCAGCTCCGGGGTGGTCCAGTCGCGCGCGGTGGATGGTTCGCTGGTGTCGGAGTTCAGGCCATCGGGGACGGGCGGGTTGTTCAGGCTGGTGGACGTGGCGGTGGACGCCTCGTCGGGAGTCATCTGGGTGGCTCAGGATCACGAGAGCCCGGGGGGGATGATCTTCGGGCTGGATCCGGTGAGCGGAGCTCGCGTGAAGGTGATCGGCGCGAGCGGAGTCGGCCCGGCGAAGCTGACGGGGGCGCTGCTGGTCGGCTCGGGCGGTCAGCTCTTCGTCGCGGATCTCAATCTCAACAAGGTCGAGGTCGTGGCCCCGGATGACACGCGAGTGCAGACGATCGGCCTCTCCCAGACGGGCGTCGGGACGCTGGAGCAGCCTGCGGGGATGGCGGTCATGGAGAACGGCGACCTGCTGGTCGCGAACCTCCTCGCGAGTCGGATCGATCGTTTCGGGGACGGGAGGCCGCTGCCGGAGTGCGTTGGGGACGGCGACTGCGATGGGATGAACGACGCCTGGGAGGGTCAGGTGGGGCTCGACTCGACGAGCGCGCAGGACGCGCTGAAGGATCTGGACGGGGACGGGCTGGTGAACCTGGAGGAGTACGCGCTCGGGACCGCACCAGGGAACGTCGACACGGACGGGGACGGCGAGTCGGACGCGGTGGAGGTGGCGAACGGAACGGATCCGTTGCGTCCGCCGAACGTCAGGCCGGTCCTGGTGGCGAGCGGGGCGACGGAGTTCGTACCCGGCCTGGTGAGGCTGTCGGCGACGGTGACGGAGATCCCCGACCCGTCGAAGTGCACTGCTCAGTGGACCCAGGCGCCGGAGGACGAGAGGACGGTCGCGTTGAGGAAGGCGGAGGGGTTCGCGCCGACCTTCCCGGCGCGCAAGGGTGCGTACCACTTCACCGTCGTGGCGACGTGCGGCGGGGTGAAGTCGGATCCCATCGAGGTCACGGCGAACGTCGTCAACGTCTCGCCCATGGCGGTCGCGACGAGGGTGCAGGTGGTCGAGGGCGGCGCGGCGGTCACGCTCGATGCGGGGCGGTCCGATGACGCCAACGGCGACCCGCTGGCGCACGCTTGGGAGCAGCTCACCGGCCCTGTCGTGACGGGCGGGGAGACCACGAGCGCGCTGACGGCGACGTTCTCGGCTCCAGGGACCCACGACTTCAGGGCAACGGTCACGGACCCGTCGAAGCTCGGCGACGCGGTTGAGTCGAGCGTCGTGGTGGTGGGGAAGCAGAAGGTGCCGGTCGCGGTGGTCGCGACGCCGGTGGTCGGGAAGGTAGGAGGGCGGATAGCGCTCGACGCGACGGCTAGCATCGTCGCCGGCGCCGCGGGTTACTCCTGGCGCCAGGTGGCCGGTCCCCAGGTTCCAGTCGTTGGCGACGGACTCGCCGCCGCCAGCTTCGAGGCGAGCGAGGCCGGTCGCTACACCTTCGAGGTCACCGTCACCAAGGCCGGGATCCAGTCGCCGCCCGGTCGAGTGGAGGTCTACGTGGCGGCGGCTGACGGCGCGCTGCCGGTGGCGGTGGCGAAGGCCCCTGCCGTGGCTGCGGTGGGGACGGAGGCGACGCTGGACGGCGCGGGTAGCACGTCGTCTAGCGGGAGCGCGGAGTACGCGTGGCGGCAGGTGTCGGGGCCGGCGACCGGGGTCGGGTCGGCGGATCGCGCGATGGCGACGGCGTACCTGTTCGAGCCTGGGTCGTACGAGTTCGAGCTGACGGTGAAGGACGGTGCTGGGGTGGGTGCGCCGATGCGGGTCCGAGTGGAGGCGAGGAAGGACGGGAAGCCGATCCCGTTCGCGAAGGTGAGCGGGCCCGCAACGGTGGTGACGGGGGCGCGGGTCTCCCTGGACGCGCGGGGGTCGACCGGAGCGAAGGGGTACCGGTGGGCGCAGGTGGGTGGGCCGTGGACGGTAATCGAGGGGACGTCGGTGGCGACCTTCAGACCGAAGTCGGCGGGGACGTACGAGTTCGAGCTCGAGGTGGATGACGGTCTGGTGCGGAGCGCACCGGCCCGGGTGAGCGTCGCCGTGGTGGGCGACGAGGCGGAGGAATAGGGATGCGCAGCTTCCTGGTAGGCACGGCGATAGGCGCGGTGCTGGTCGCTCTCCTTGCGCCGGCGGTGGCTCACTCACTGGTGACTCCGGAGCGGCTCTTCCCTCCCCACGACAAGACCGCGAATGGCGAGCAGGCGTGCTACTTCTGCCATAGCCTCGCGGTACGCACGGAGACCACGTACACCCTCAGCACTGCCTGCCTCGACTGCCACAACCAGTCCGGGCAGGCTTTCGGCGCGCCGTGGGTCCCGGCCACGGACGAGGCGGTTCCGGGGACGACCGGCACCAGCCACAGCTGGAGCAAGCCGGGGGCCAGCCCGGCGCACGGCGCGCAGATCGTCGGAGGATTCGCCGACGACTATGTATGGAGCGCCGGCAACCTCCAGTGCGTGGTCTGTCACAACGCGCACGATGCGCCGGCTGGACTCAAGCCCGGGTCAATGCATACCTCGATTCCGGTTGGCGTTGGCCAGGCCGCGACGTCCGGCTCCGGCAGCGCAACGTTGACGCTGACGGCAGCTCCCGGATCGAACGCCGAGGGCTTCCGGCTGCAGATCCAGAGTGTCGACGTGGCAAGGGGGGAGGGGTATTTCATCCTGTCCCACGACTACGGCTGGAACGCGGAGAGCTGGCTCAACTGGAACGGCACCGCCTGGATTCCCGGTACGTCAGGAGGCCAAGGGAAGAAGTACGTCAACAACACTGACGTCGACCTGGACATCGCAGGGATCAAGGTGAAGTGGACGGCTGGAGCCGCGGTCGGCGACCTCTGGGACTTCTACGTCGGCTATCCGTTCCTCAGGGTCACGAACGTCAACGACGACATCTGCTTCAGTTGCCACAAGGAGCGCGTGATGAACCATGTCCGCGCGCGAGGCGACGATCGCTACTACCGACCGAACGGGGTCCGGAAGTTCAGCCACCCCGTCAACGTCGGGCTGAACGCGAACGGGTTGAACTCCGACCGTGGGACGGTGCTCGACGCGGATGGGACGGCGACCACCGACCTCGAGGGTAAGCTGGGGACCTCTGCGAGCGACGCCGAAGACGGGCAGCGGAACGCCACCAACGATCTCGTCCTGGATGGCGGGCTCGTGCGGTGCACGACATGCCATCGCGTCCACAACGCCGATTCGAACTCCCTCAGCAGGGACGCGCGGTAGCGACAGCCAGTGCCGACGACAAGGTTTGAGGAGAGAGAGTCGATGAGCTCCCGCAAGAACGTTCGCATCTTCGCGCGCTTCGCCGCCCTGGGGATCATGGCATTGGCCGCGGGGATCGCTGCCGCCGCGGTTCACCCGGAGGGCGACCCGACCGCGAACAACCGGAAGGTGGTCATCGGGATCGTGAACCCGGGCCCCGGGGCGATCACGCTACCCCTGCGCGTGCAAGTGCGCGTCTTCAGCCCGAAGACGGCCGGCGGGGCGACGCAGGCCATCGGCGCGGTGACGCTCGAGTGGCAGGGGGCGGGCACCGGCTCGATCCCACTGACTCAGAACCTCAAGTACGGTACGGCGACCGACTCGGGGATCTGGGAAGGAAGGCTGACGACGAGTCAGCTCACCTCCGGCCAGAGTTACACGCTCCAGGCGTCGGGGACGAACGGCACGGCGCTCGACGTGGTCTGGTCGGGGCCGGTCGCGGTAACGACGAACTACGCGGGGATTGGGGGCAACCAGAAGCGGGGCGACGGCAAGCTGCTGGTCCGTGACAACGGCGGCCAGCTCTGCAGCGACTGCCACGCCCACCAGTCCCACTCCTCGGAAGCGACGGGTCCCGAGAAGTACGGCTCCTGGTACGCCGGCTGCCGCACCTGCCACCAGCCCCACGACACCACCAACGCCTCCCTCATCGCGACCCAGATCGACCCGCCGAACGTGTACCAGGCACTCCCGCCGGCCCAGGTCCGCTTCTCCACCCGCCGTGGATACGTCTCCAACGGCGGCGTCGGGTACCCTTCCGCGGCCTCCTTCGCAAACGGTGACGGCAGCGGCCCGTGCCAGGTTTGCCACACGCGGACCGCAGTCTTCCGCAGCAACGGCACGCTCACCTCCCACAGCGGGAACGAGCTCGAAGAACTGCGCCGCCTGCCACTCGCACAAGAAGGGCTTCAACGTCGACTGCGCCGGTTGCCACGGTGCCGCGGGCGGCCGCGCCTCCGCCATCTCCGGGGCGACGGACGCATACCTGACCTACTCGCCTCCCACCGCGCCGACGACGACCGCCCCCAAGGTCCTGAACGGCGGTGTCCACCTCGATCACGTCAACGCGGACACCTACCGGCGGGACGCGCTGACCTGCGCCGAGTGCCACCTGAACTACGGCCACGGGGACAACGACATCGACCTGAACTGGGGGACGATCACCAGGGCCGACGGTGCGACGGTCTCGCCCGCGGCCGGCGTCACGACCGCGGGCTGGGTGAGCAACCCGACCTGCACCAACTACTGCCACGGCGCGACGATGGCCGACGGCTCGCCCGCCACCAAGCTCACCGTCAAGTGGAACACCCCCGCGACGCTCACCTGCGGCAGCTGCCACGGCAGCCCGCCGACGCTCCTCCACTCCGGCGCCGCGCACCCGCTCTCCACGCCGACCGGCTGCGTGCTCTGCCACCCCGGCTACACCGTCCCCCTCTCCGCGTCGGCGAAGATCACGCACATCGACGGGATCTCCCAGGGGACGGCCTGCACCGACTGTCACGGCAACGTCTCGCGGGTGCTCGTCACCGGCGCCAGCGCCGACGCGAAGCTGGCCCCGCCCAAGTCCTACGGCGGCACGACCTCCGACGCCGTCTCCGTCCGCGGCGTGGGCGTCCACCAGACCCACGTGAACGACGCGACCACCGTCGCCTCGCCCATGGGCTGCGCGGAGTGCCACCCCATCCCGAACGCGCACGCTGCGACCGCCGGCACCGAGGAGGCGCAGGTCGTGTTCGGCACGATCGCGTCGGACGGAGGCGCGCGCGCCCCGACCTGGAGCTACCCGACCTGCACCAGCACCTACTGCCACAACCCGACCCCCGCGACGCCGGGCACCGTGCCGGCGCCGTCGTTCTCTGCGGTGGCCACGTTCGGTTGCGTGGGCTGCCACGACGACGCCACCACCTTGTCGAGCGGGTCGCACGCGCTGCACGTCGCCGACGCGACCGCCTACAAGAACACCACGTACAACTGCCTGACGTGCCATGCGATCGTCGACGCCTCCAACGGCGTGATCACAGACAAGACGAAGCACGTGGATGGTGCGGTCGACACGGGCACCACGACGTTCGCAGGGAACTCCTGCGCGGCGAACTACTGCCACTCGGACGGGACGGAGACGCCGGGGTACGTGTCGGTCACCTGGGGTGGGGCAGACAGCACCGACAACTGCAAGGAGTGCCACGGACGTGAGGCCGGCGGGATCGCCGGCGCCCCCTGGTACACCAACAACACGAGCGATCCCGACACGCGGAACAGCCACGATAAGCACGTGGCGGCGGCGGCGGACTGCGTGAGCTGCCATCCGACGACGGTCCAGGTCTCGGGCGCGCTGGTCGCAGGCGGCGGGGACCACCTGAAGAACGGCCGCAACGTCTCTGCGGGGTCGGGGATCACCTTCACCTACGACGAGGCGAGCGAGACCTGCACCAGCATCAACTGCCACGGCGGCGGAAACGCGCAGTGGGGCGCGACCCTCGCCTGCAACGGGTGCCACGGCAACACCGGGGCGGCGCGCACGCCGGTGGCCGGCGCGGACGTGAACCTGGAGGCTTCGCCGCCCGAAGGGCTCGGCAACGAGACGCTGACGACGACGCGGGCGGTGGGAGCGCACATCGCGCACGCGAACCAGATCCGGCTGAGGCAGAACGCGCTGGCGTGCGCGGAGTGTCACAACGGCTGGACGCACAACAGGACGAAGCAGGTGGCGTGGGGGACCGTCGCGACGAACGGCGGGACGAAGACGCCGACCTGGGACGGGGCGACGTGCTCGAACACGTACTGCCACGCGCCTGGCGGGACGGAGATGGGCGGGAGCGACCGGGCGCCGACGTGGACGGCCGGAGTGGGCGAGGTGGCGTGCGGCACGTGCCACGGCGTGCCTGCGGCGGTGGACGCTGGCGCTGGTGACCACCCGCAGAACACCAACTGCGTGGCCTGCCATGGCGCGGGCTACGTGACGAGCGGGATCACGGTCGAAGCGAAGGACACGCACGTCAACCAGAGCACGGTGGCCGGGACGGACAAGCCGAACAACGGGTGCACGGCTTGCCACGGCGTGCTGGCCGGGGTGGCCGCTGCGGCGGTGCCGAACACGTCGATGACGGCGGCGCCTGGCTACAACGGGACCGGCGTGGACACGAACGGGTCCGCCCTGGTCTCGGTTCCGAGCGTGGGTGCGCACGACGCGCACGTGCGGCCGGCTGGGAGCAAGAACAGCGTCGCGGCGCTGGACTGCTCGAACTGCCACGGGACGAAGCCGACGGACGGGACCACGACGCACGCCGACGCGGCGGTGGGGATCGGCTGGGGCGCGCTGGCGACGAACGGGTCGACGATGGTGCCGAACCCGGCGGCGTTCGGGGCGGCGTTCGAGGCGTCGCCCAACTGCAGCACGGTGTACTGCCACTCGAACGCGACGCCGCTGGGAGGGACGCTGCTGGCGCCTGCCTTCTCGTGGACGAGCGCGGCGGACATGACGTGCGGGAGCTGCCACGCGGTGTCTGCGTTCGGCGGGACGAACCTGTCGGCGAAGCACTCGAAGCACCTGACGGGCTACACGTACACGTGCGACGAGTGTCACGCGCCGACGATGACGGACGACTCGTCGATCAGCATCGCGACGGTCGGGAACCACGTCAACCGGACGAAGGAAGTGGACTTCTCGGCGGTGGCGTTCCCGGCGGACACGGTGAACCAGCAGGGCGGCGTCTACGCCGGGACCCCGGGGTACGGGTGCACGTCCACGTACTGCCACTCGAACGGGACGACGACGGTGGGACCGGCGTTCGGGGCGACGACGAACCCGACGGCGATGAGCTGGAGCACGGGGACGACGGACGCGGACTGCGACAACTGCCACGGCGGCAACTCGTCGGCGACGTACAAGCTGGCGACGGGCTCGCACACGGGTCACGTGAACGCCGCGGCCTACCTGGGCACCAACCTGGGGTGCGTGACGTGCCACGACGCGACGATCGGTGCCGCGGACGGGGCGATCGACGCGACGACCGGCTTCGCGAACCACGTGGACGGGCAGAAGGACGTGGACGCGGCGAGCTGGAGCGGCGGCGCGTGCGGGACGAACTACTGCCACTCGAACGGGACTGAGCCGCCGCTCGTCGCCGCCGACTACAAGACGGCCACGTGGGGCAGCGCGATCACGGACAACTGCCTCGCGTGCCACGGGTCGGATACGCCGTCGGCGTTCAACGCGGTGTACGGCGAGCCGAACTACGCGAACAACACCGGGAACGTGAAGACGCGGAACAGCCACGACAAGCACCTGAGCTCGGTGCTGGCGACGGCGAAGACGGAGTGCGTGAACTGCCACGCGACGACTGTCCAGACCTCGGGGGCGCTGATCACCGACGGGCTGCAGCACCTGGACAACACGCGAGACGTCTCTGCGGGGCCTGGGATCACCTTCACCTACGACGAGGCGAGTGAGACCTGCTCCGCCATCAGCTGCCACGGCAACAAGAACGCGCAGTGGGGCGCGACGCTCGCCTGCGGCGACTGCCACGGCTCTGCGACCCGCGTGAAGTCGATCGTGGGGACCGTGGACGCGAACCTCAAGGGCGCACCGCCGGTGGATGACGCCGGACTCGAGCACCAGCCAGCGCGTCGGAGCGCACCTCACAGCACGTGGACAGCGACACCTACCGGACCAACGGCCTGGCGTGCGCGGAGTGCCACCCTTCGACGGTGCAGCACAACGGCACGCGTGACGCAGCGTGGAATGGGCTGGCCACGACGGGTGGGGTGACGCCGACGCCGCTCGCGGGGACCAACGCCTACTCGACGGCGTGGGAAGGGACGCCGACGTGCGTCAACTACTGTCACGGCGCGACGCTGGCCGGAGAGACGGTCGTAGCGCAGTGGAGCGCGACGGGGATCACGAACTTCAACGCGGCCGCTGCCTGCACGCAGTGCCACGGGGCCTCTCCCGCGACGTCGGGCTCGCCAGCGGTGGTCCACCCGTCCAACACGGCCTGCGCGAACTGCCACGGGACGGGATACTCGACGGGTGGGCTGTCCGGGACGGCGAAGACCTACCACGTGAACGGCGGTACCGTCGGCGGCACGGACAAGCCGAACAACGGCTGCACTGCATGCCACGGCGTGCTGGCGGCGCTTGGGACGGCGCAGGGTCCGACGAACTTCGCGGCGGCGCCCGGGTACAACGGGACGGGCGTGGACGCGGCGGGGAACTCGTCGGCCACCGTGGTGCAGGTGGGTGCGCACGACGCGCACGTGCGTGACGAGGGGGCGACGAACATGGTCGCGCCGCTCGACTGCAACAACTGCCACACGAAGCCGGTGGCGAACGACCGCGCGCACGCGAACAACAGCGTGGCGATGGGGTGGAGCAACCTGGCGACGGGGACGGGCGCGATCTCGCCGGTGGTGGCTCCCCAGTGGGCGAGCCCGAACTGCAGCAGCAACTACTGCCACTCGAACGGGAAGCCGCTGGGCGGGACGCTGGCGACGAAGAACCTGATCACGTGGGCGACCGCCGCGAACATGACGTGCACGAGCTGCCACGAGACCGCCGTCTTCAGCGGCACGGGGCTCTCCGCCAAGCACGAGAAGCACGTCTCGACCTACGCCTACACCTGCGTCCGCTGCCACGTGAACACCGTGACGAGCGCCAGCAACGCGATCGTCGCCGGCGGCGGCCAGCACGTGGACGGGTCGCGCGACGTCGGGTTCGACGCGACCGGCCCCAACAACTCGGGCGGCGGCTACAACGGCGTCGCCTACACCTGCTCCAACACCTACTGCCACTCGAACGGCGCGGATCGGAACGGCGCCGACGGGTATGTGTCCGGGCCGTCCACCGCCTGGAACGGAACCTCGACCTGCGCGTCCTGCCACGGCTACGCGACGACGATGGTGAACAACGCGCACGGCGCCCACACCAACCAGGCGTCGGTCTACGCGACGACCTTCGGCTGCCAGACGTGCCACGCGGGGACGACGGACGGGACCCCGACCATCACGACGATCGCCAAGCACGTGAACGCGGCGGCGGACGTCGACGCCGGGCTGAGCTACGTCTCGGGCGGGGCTGGCGGGTGCACGACCTACTGCCACTCGGCGGGCTCGAAGTACGTCGGGGCGACGGTGCCGAAGTACTTCCCGAAGCCCTGGACGACCCCGCTGACCGGGTGTGCGAGCTGCCACGGCAGCTACCAGCCGGCCGACACCGGCTATGGCTGGACTGTGAAGGCGAGCGAACCGAACTACGTCAACGGTGGCTCGACCTCGATCACCGCGAACAGCCACAACCCGCACGTGGGTAGCCAGGCGGCGTGCGTCGACTGCCACTACGACACGGTGGACGCGACCGGCACCACGATCCTGAACAACGGGAGCACCTCAACCAGGTGGCGGACATCGCCTTCTCCCCGACCTACGTCGAGCATCAGCTACATGCCGCGGAGCGGGGCGACACAGCCGCCGATCTGCACCAACGTGTCGTGCCACACGCCGCCTGCGGCGCCGTCGACCTGGGGTGGGACCATCGTCGAGGGGCCTTGCACGCGACTGTCACGTCGCGCACAGCCGACGACGGACGACTACATCTTCCTCGTCGGGCAGCCAGAAGTCGGTCATCACGCCGACGGAGTACAGCACCTACGGGCACGGACGGACGACCGGGTTCACGGCCACCGGCATGTCGGGCAACACCGGGGTCCCGGGGATGACTTACGACGGCCAGATGGCCAACGAGGGCTGCTTCTACTGCCACACGCCGAAGATGCCGCGGTACTCGGGCGGCCAGAAGGCGCCGCACGCCGACGCCACCAACCCGTTCCGGCTCGTCAACACCAGCGTGGACGTCACGTGGGGGAAGAACGGTAACTGCCTCGTCTGCCACGCGGCTGACGGCGTGCCGGGGCTGACGCCGGCGAGCGGGTTCGACCCGGACTCGACGGGTCCCCTCCTGCTGAAGAAGGCGACGCACCACCGCGCGCGTGACCGCGACGCACTACGCGGCCGACCACGGGGCGAACCACTCCGGCGGCGAGTTCTGCTGGGACTGCCACGATCCGCACGGCGACTTCAACACCGACTCCGAGCATCAGGTGCTCGCGTACATGATCCACGAGCAGCCGATCACGCTCCCACGACATCATCGACGCGAACGGGTGGGGCCTCCCCGACGCCACCGAGTTCACGACCAGACGTGGTGCTGTTCAACTCCGAACTTGAACCTGGCGGACGACGTCTTCGACCCGCGGACTACGTCGACAACAACACGACGGACGGGCTGAACGGCGTGTGCCAGGTGTGTCACACCGACACGGCGAAGATTAAGTACTACCTGGCCGGCACCACCAGCACGCACATGCAGGGGGCGCAGTGCACGAAGTGCCACCCTCACAACGCGGCCACCACCACCACCGCCTTCAAGGAGCTGACGGGGTGCAACGACTGCCACTACGTGAACCCGCACGACGAGCGGTGAGCACGCACTCCACGTGGGCGCAGCGGAGGCGGCGGCGGCTTACGGCGTCGACCACGCCGGCCTCGACGACGACCCAGTACGGGTACAACTGCGGGAAGTGCCACTCGACGGTGGCGGCGAACCACTACAACGACAGCGTGGGCGGGACGGCGACGACCCCGTTCGCGGTGAACGTCGCGCTTCGACTGGACGAGCGGCGCGACGCCGTACACGCTCGGGCGACGGCCAGAACGACACCACGCTGACGACCGGGCTCGTCTACAAGACGACCGACTGGAACGTGCGCGACCTACTGCCACTCGAACGGGGATCCGGTGGATCTGCCGCTCGCGCGGCCGATCGCGTACCAGACGCCGGCGCCGACGTGGGCTGCGCAGTCCGCGCTGGCGTGCACGGCGTGCCACGGCGGCAAGGACGCGGCGACGGCGATGTCGGCGACGCACGCGAAGCACATCAATTCGAGCCCGAGCTACGCGTACATCTGCCTGCGGTGTCACACGCCGTCGATCAACACCGACTCGACGGTGATCGAGTCGCAGCACGTGGACGGCGACAAGCAGGACGTCGGGTTCAACGCGCCGAACGCGCTGGGCTCCTACGCCGGCGGGACGAACACCTGCTCGACCGTCTACTGCCACTCGAGCGGGACGGCCTCTCCGACCTACACCCAGCCCAAGTGGACGGACGCGGCGTACGCGGCAGGGACGTGCACGCAGTGCCACGGCCGTGGCCGCGATCGCGACGGCGTCGCACGACGAGCACGTGAACAACGCGGCGGTGCTCGGCGCCAACTACGGGTGCGTCGACTGCCACAACACCGTGGTGAGCGCGAACACGACTGTCTCGAACGCTACGCTGCACGTGAACGGGTCGAGGGACGTCGGCTTCGCGACGCGGAACGCGAAGACGAGCCAGGCGTACGCCTCGCCCAACTGCACGTCGAACTACTGTCACTCGTCGGGCCGGCCGCTGACGACGGGATCCGCGACGGCGTACGACTACAAGCCGGTGGTGTGGGGCCAGGTCGCGACGCTGGACTGCAAGGGGTGCCACGGCGCGGTGAGCGGCGGGGCGTTCACGTCGCAGTTTGGTGAGCCGAACTACGCGAACGGAGGCGCGAACCTGGTGAACTCGAACAGCCACCAGAAGCACGTGCTGACGGTGGCGGCGAGCTGCACCTACTGTCACGCGAACATGGTGGACGGCACCGCGACGCAGGTGCTCGGGTCGAAGCACACGGACGGCTTCATCGACGTGGCGATCCTGGCGACGTACGACACGAACGGTGGCACCTCGAACTACGACACGGCGACGAAGAGGTGCAGCAACGTCAGCTGCCATGGCGTCGCGACCCCGGCGTGGGGCGAGACGCTGTCGTGCAAGAGCTGCCACGGCAACACGGGGCCTGCCCGTACGCCGGTGGCGGGAGCGGACGCGAACCTGGAGTCCTCACCGCCGGTGGGCATGGCGGGCGAGACGGCGACGACGACGCGCGCGGTCGGGGCGCACATCGCGCACGTGAACCAGATCAACCTGCGGGCCAGCGCGATCTCCTGCAACGAGTGCCACCTCGGGTCGTCGCACGAGGGGACGAAGCAGGTGGCGTTCGACACGCTCACCAAGACGGGCGGGCTGTCGCCCGGCTGGACCGGGACGACGTGCACGAGCACGTACTGCCACGGCGCGGGGAGCAGCGGCGGGACGAACAAGGTTCCGAGCTGGACCGGAGGGGCGTCGCAGGCGGCCTGCGGGACTTGCCACTTCGACTCCTCGACGGCGAGCGGCCACTACGGCAGCACGTGCGTCGATTGCCACGTCGGCTACACGAACACGACGGTGAACAAGGCGCTCCACCTCAACGGGGTCGCGCGGATGCCACGGGCGGCGACTGCGTGGGTTGCCACAACAAGGGGCAGCCGACGACGACGCCGAGGCGGCGGCAGGTGACGGCGGCCTCGGGTGTGGGCGGCGACTTCAAGGGGCGCAGCCACCACGTGGTCGGGGCCACGCCGACCACGGAGTCGGTGGAGGCGTGGGACTGCATCGTCTGCCACGCCGAGGGGAAGATGTCCGCGGACGGGACGAAGGTGACGACCACCGCGCTCCACAACCAGGCTGGGATCAGCTCGGTGAAGTTGCTGGACGCCGACTCGGCGGCCAACTGGAACGGCGCCGGCGTGGATCCGGCCGGGACGATCTACTACATCGATCGCGTGGTGGGCGGCATCGACGCGACGGAGAAGGCGAACCTGGACAAGTTCTGCCTCTCCTGCCACGACGTGAACGGCGCCCTCTACACGTACAACATGAACCCGGCCGACACGGCGTGGCACGCCGCGACGCCCTCGGGCGGTTCGTACTGCCGGGACGGTGAGGCCCTTCGGCCAGGGATCGCTGGTGAAGAGCGCGAGCGACTCGAACCTGCGCGGCGCGACCGCCTCGCTGGGCGGGGCGACGCGCGGGACGGTCGTGAACGTCAAGTCGCAGTTCGATCCGTTGGGCTCGTACCCGAGCGCCGCGGGCGGCGCGGGTGACACGGCCACGTGGACGAAGTTCTCGTACCACGCGCTGGTCTTCTTCAATCAGAGCCGGTACACGACGGCGGCGCCGGCCTACTCGATCAAGAACACGCACACCTTCACGACGCAGGCGGCCTGCGCGGACGCGGTCTGCGACGACACGTCGAAGATGTACTGCTCCGACTGCCACCGCTCCACCTTGAATGCTCACGGCGGGGTCAACGCGGAGTACCTGCTGCGGGCCTGCGATGGCGCGGCCGCGAACGGCTGCGCCACCTCGGACACCAACGACGCGCTGGGGTCGTTCGGCCTCGGCAACGCCGTGTGCTACCGGTGCCACCCGAAGACGAAGTACGTCAACAAGGGCGCAGGCGGCGTTCACGGTCCGGAGAACGCCGGCGATCTGACCGAGGTCTTCGGCCCGCCGTACGACTCGGGGACGAGGAACGCGTCGAAGGGCACCCTGTTCGGGCTCGGGTGCATCCACTGCCACGGCGGCACGACCTACGGCGGCATCCACGGCTCGGGTGAGGCCATTCCGTTCGCCAACCTCGCGACCACGCGCAAGGCGTGGCGGTTCATGAACGGATCGTCGCAGAGCGAGTACAACCCGATCGACACGAACACTGCGGCCGACACCGGCCAGCCGGGGCAGGACAAGGCGAGGTGGGCGACCGCGCACCGGCGTCGCGCGTACGTACAAGTGCTACACGATCGGCAACGCGCCCGACCCGGCCGTCTCGCTCGGCTCGTGTGGGCAGCACGGACGCGGCACGACCAACACGTTCCCGACGACCGATGGCGCGGCATCACGTCCGCTGAACTACTAGAGCTCCATGGGCCGGCCCCGGAGCATCGGGGCCGGCCGTGGTATCGTGCGCACGATGTCGTTCCGTGATCTCGCGACCGCTCGGCCGGGGTGGCTCGGCTGGGCCGCCACGGCCTTGTTCGCGCTCCTGCTTGGCGTTGCGGATCGCGGGCGGCCTCCCAATCCTCCCTGAGATCCTCGCGGCCACCGCGACGGTGGCCTTCCTCGGCGCCGCCTGGAGCTCGGCGCGCTGGATGGCGAACGCGCTTCGCGGTCCGGCGCCGGGTCGAAGACCTGCTGGAGAGGGGGTTCAGCTCGCGAAGGGGCCGTCCGAGGTGGTGCTCCAGCGCGCGCTTCGGAGGGCGGACGGCGAGGGCGCCGGGTATGTGGAGCGCTGGCGCGCGTGGGTCCCGGCCGTGAGCTGGGGGGCAGTCACCTGCGCCCTGCTCTCCGGGTTGCTCAACGTCGGGCTTCACATCGAAGGGACGTGGCTCCAGTACGCCATGTCGGCGATCGATCTCGACCGGCGGGCGACGTTCGAGTCGCTCGATCTCGGCGTGTTCGCTGATCCCGGCGACCTGAAGTTCGGCGTGGCCGTGAACGAGGTTCGGCCCGGGACGCCCGACCGGCTGTTCGATCTCAAGGTCGTCGACTCGCGCGGGACCGCGCTCGTCGAGCGGGCTGCCTCGGCGCACGAGCGGGTGGCGGTGGCGGGGATGGACCTCTTCGTCATGGGCTTCGGCCCGGGGATCCATCTCACGGTCCTGCAGCAGGAGATGGGCAGGCTCTTCGACGGGCCGGTGCCGCTCCTCCCCGGGGTCGCGTGCGGGGACGTTCCGGCGACGGTCGGAGCCGATGGCTCCGCGCTGGAGGTCCGGGTGGCCGACTGGCCCTGGGCCGAAGGCGTCGAAGGGAAGCCGCACGCGAGGCTCGTTGTCGATGGGAAGGTCGTCCTCGAGGCTGAGCTCGCGCCGCGACGGGTCGTCGAGGGGCAGGACGGGTACGCCGTGATCGCATGGGAGCTGCGCCCCTACCTGCGAATGGGAGTCGCCCACCGCACCTTCCGCGCCATGACTCTCTGGTCGATGGCCGCGGCCGTGCTAGCGCTGGTCCTCGGGGCGTTCTTCCGGCCGAGGCCCTACTGGTACCGCGAGGACGGGGGAGGGTCGCTGACGGTCTGGCCGGCGAGCGCGGGCGCGGCGATCGCCGAGCGGTGGCCCGGATGAGCCAGCCCGGTCGCAGTCTCACGCGAGAGAGGTTGATCTTCATAGCCTACGGGTTCTCCGGGGCCGCGACGCTCGCCGACGAGGTCGTCTGGACCCGTTATCTCCAGCTCGTCCTCGGCTCCTCCGTCTACGCCGTCTCGGGCATGCTCACCGCGCTCATGGCCGGGCTGGCGCTGGGGGGATGGATCGGGGCGCGGATCGGCGATCGGCTCAAGAACGCGGCCCGGACCGTCGCCCTGTGCGAGCTCGGGGTCGCGGTCACCGCCGTGCTCTCGGTCGTGGGGATGCGGGCCCTTCCGGCCGTGCACCTCTGGACGTTCCAGCGCTTCCAGCTCCAGCCGGTGGCCTACTTCGCGCTGGACGTCGTGCTCTGCCTGCCAGCGGTGCTGGCGCCGACGGTGCTGATGGGGATCACGTTTCCGCTGGTCGCGAAGCTCGTGGCCTCCACGGAGCCGGAGCGCGTCGCGCACGCGGTCGGGGGCGCCTACGCGGCGAACCTCATGGGATCGATCGCCGGGAGCGCGCTGGCTGGCTTCGCGCTCCTGCCGGCCGCCGGGATCTGGGGGACGCTGCTGGCGGCGTCGTCCGCCAACGTCGTCGCCGGTGTGCTCGTGCTGGTGGCCGCCGGGCAGCGCCTCTCCGCGCGAGGGGTCGCCGCAGTGCTGCTCCTCGCCGCCGGCGTGGCGTTCCTGCTCCAGCCCCCGCGCACGCCGGTCGGCTACCACCTCGCCGGGAGGGCGCTGGAGGACGCCAACCTCGGGCCGCGCCTCGGAGCGATGACCGCGATCTTCGATCGCTGGTCGCCGCACGGCCGGGTCCAGGTCCTCGAGGACGAGGCGGGGATGCGCGTGCTCGTGGTCGACGGGAGGATCGAGGGGGCCAGCCGGAGCACCGAGCGGACGACGCAGCATCTCCTGGCCCTGCTGCCGGGCGCGATCCGCGGCGATCAGGAGGACATCTTCGCGATCGGGTTGGGGACCGGCCGGACCCTCGTCCTGCTGCTGGATCTCTACCGGACCGCGTCGGTGGAGTGCGCCGAGATCAACCCCGACGTGATCGAGGCGGTGAACCTGTATTTCCGCTCCGACCTGCAGCGTTACCTGGTCCGGGGGGACGGTCGCCGTCTGCTCTCGGAGCGGTCCGGCCCCTACGACGCCATCGTCTCGGGCCCGTCCTTCCCGGTGGACGCCACCTCCGGGAGCCTCTTCACGAGCGAGTTCTTCGGGCTCGCCAGGCAGCGGCTCCGGCCAGCGGGGCTCCTGGTCGCCTGGGTCCCGGGGTACCTGCTGGACGACGAGGAGCGCCGCGCGCTCCTCGCGACGGCGGCCAGGTCCTTCCCCGAGCTTTCGGTCTGGCGGGTGAAGTCCAACGACGATCTCGTGCTCATCGGCTCCGGCAAGCCGTTCGACGACTCCGGGCTGCTCGCACGGCTCTCGGCGCTGGACGAGCCGCTCTGGAGCACCGCCGCACCGATCGAGCAGGTGCTCGACGCGCGCGGCGTCAGGGAGGTCCTCGCCGGCGGGCCACCGCCTCGGCTGAATCGCGACGACGATCCGTGGCTCGAGTTCGCGATGGCGCGGAACCTGGTCCGGGGCAGGTCTTGGCTCGCGCTCTGACCGCCCTCGGCAGGTGGGTCCGGCACCTGGCCGAGGCCCTGAGGGGCAGGGCCACCATCATCTTCATCCTGACCTCGCTCGGCGTGCTCTACCTGGCGTCGCTGCTGGTTCCCCAGCGCGCGACCTTCGAGCCGACCCTCTACGAGGCTTGGAGGACGACCCGGCCACGCACGGTCGCGGTGCTCGAGGCGCTGGGCGCGACCGACGTGCTCCGCTCGCCGGTGATGGTGTCGATCCTCGTCCTGTTCCTGCTCTCGCTCACGGCGGTGCTCGCCGATCGGATCCCCAGGCTCGTCCGCAGGACACGGCTCGACGAGGGGATCTCCACGGTCCCGGAGATCCTCGCCCGGCGCTCCGGGACGGTCACCCTGGACGTGAAGGGGCCGGACGCGCACGGGGCCGCGGTGGGCTTCCTCGAGGCGCGGGGCTACGCCGTCTGGAGCGCCGCGCCCCTCACGGCTCGCGGCGTCCGCTTCCGCCTTGCCCCGCTGGGGTTCCTGCTCTTCCACGGCTCGCTCGCGCTGCTCCTCGCGGCCGGGATCGTGCTCGACCTGACCAGCTTCTCAGGGCTCGCCCTCGTGGCGGAGGGGGAGGAGTTCGACGCGAAGGGCCCGTATCCCTCGCCGCCCGTCCTGCCCCGCATCGGGCCGCGATACCCGGAGGTCACCTTTCGCGTGCTGGCGGTGCACGCCGCGCGTTCGGGGGACAACCCGCTCGGCCTCTCCGCCGACGTCATGGTCGGGGGCGAGCCGCTCCCCACGCGTGTCTCCATCAACGAGCCGATCGTCCGCGGAGCGGTCTCCATCCTGATCATGGACGCCAGGCCGGCCCCACTGTTCGTCTGCGAGACGTCGGACGGGGCGGTCGACGGGGCGTTCGTGAAGCTCCGCCGGACGCCGGACGGCGCCAATCGAGCCCGGCTCGACGGGTGCGGCCTCGAGGTCGAGGTGCGCCTGGCCCGGCGGGCACGGAGCGAGGAGCGTGGCGTCGGACTGGCGCGGTCTGCGACGCAGGAGGGGATCGCTGCCGCGATGCCGAACGGGCTGGAGGTGACGGCTCGCCGGGCGGGGCAGCCGCCCGTGTCCGGGCTGGTCGGTCCAGGGGGAGCGCTCTCGGATCCCGGAAAGACCTTCCTCCTGCGTGTGCCAGAGGTGAGGCTCGCCGGGGAGTTCCAGGTGACCCGCGAGCGCGGCGGTGGCCTCCTGTGGGCGGGGTTCCTCTCGGGGATCGCCGGGCTGGTCACCCGCCTCTGGCTCTATCGGCGCGAGATCGCGCTGGCGGTCGATTCGGCTGGGCAGAGGCTGTTCGTCGCGGCCGCCTCGGACGCGGGGGGTAGAGGGGATCAGTCCGAGGTCGTCGGTGATCTGTGCCGGTACCTCGAGGGGAGCGGCTTCCTCCGTGGGGAAGGGGAGAGAGATGTCACGCCTTGAAGCCAGCTTGCTGGCGATCGTCTTCGTCACCTACGCCGCGGGGCTCGTCCTGCCGCTGGCGGCGCTCGTCTTCCAGCGCGACCGGCTGGCGCTCTTCGGGCGGATCGCGGCCGGCACGGGGCTCGCGGCGCACACCGCGGCCTTGCTGGCGCGCTGGGTCGAGACCGGGCACGCGCCAATCGCGACGCCGTACGAGAACGCCTCCACTGGAGCCTGGTCCATAGTCGTGTTCGCCTTCGCCGCGCCTGCGGCCTGGAAGCTGTTCAGGTCCGTCGGGATCGGTGCCCTCGCCCTCGCGCTCGTGATCCTCGGGTGGAGCGTCACGCAGAACACCGCCGGTGGCCCGATGGCGCCGTCGCTGCGGAGCGTGTGGCTCTACGTGCACGTCTTCTTCGCGTTCCTCGCGTACGCCGCCTTCTCGGTGGCGAGCGGTGCCTCGCTGGCCTACCTGCTGCGAAGGGCGGGCCGCCTGCCCGCAGCGGAGCGGCTGCCGTCCCTCGAGGAGCTGGACCGCGTGGCCTACCGGTACGTGGTGTTCGGGTTCATCACGTGCGCGGTCATGATCGCCTCGGGGGCGATCTGGGCGAAGGATCTGTGGGGCGCGTACTGGTCGTGGGATCCCCTCGAGACGTGGAACCTCCTGGCGTGGCTCGCGTATGGCGTCCTGATCCACCTCCGCGTCACCTATGGCTGGCGCGACCAGCGCTTCGCCTGGTTCGCCATGTTCGCGGTGCTGCTCGTGGTCATCGCCTACTTCGGCGTGGGGACGGTCCTGCAGGGCTCGATGCACGTCTTCACGGTGCCGGACGCGCCCGTGTTCTGAGTCGGTCGAGAGGTGCGCGTCATGGTAAATTCCCGACCATGCGCCCTGCACCCCTCTCCCTGGCTCTGGCCGCCGTAGTCGCCGTGTCGCTCGGCGGCTGTGGCGGGCCGAAGATCGCGCGCCGCCCGTCACCGCCGCCGAAGGCTCCCTGGACCGTCCAGCCGGAGGCGGACGTCAAGGAGTGGAAGAACGCCCACGACTACAAGGGCGCGCCGCTCTGCCAGCGCTGCCACGTGTCACAGGCCGGCAAGCTGCGCGCGAAGGAGCCCGACCTCTGTCACGAGTGCCACCCAGGGACGACGATGACGCACGTCGGCAAGATCCAGGATCCGCCTCCAGCGACCCTGCCCGTCGAGGAGGGGGGGAGGATCATCTGCCACACGTGTCATGACCCACACGATGTGAAGGCGCAGAAGTTCGGGTTCAGGGCGAAGTACTCGACCGTATGTCTGGAGTGCCACAAGCGCCACTGACCAACGACCGAGCGGCGCCATTCAGTCGGCGGCCTGAACGTCTCTAAGCGGGCTCGGTTGCGACCGCCGCGATCCAGCAGGCCGCCGCGAGGGCCGGGACGAGGAGGGCGCGGTGGACCGTGGTCTGGTCGATCGTGAACTCCGGAAAGGCGACGATGGACACGTAGGCCGTCTCGCCGAGGAGCACGGTGACGGTGACGAGGGACCAGGAGAACGCAGGGCATCGCAGCAGGCGGGGCCGGAGTATCACGGCGAAGGGCAACAGCCAGAAGACCATCCCGGCGTTCCAGGATCGAAGGAGAGCGAAGCCGAATTCGCTGGCTGCGGCTGCGCAAATTCCCTCCGCCACCGCCGGGCCAGGCGCGCCAGCCGAATCCAGGGACGGGGCATTCGCCAGGACGGAGAGGATGGGGAAGGCCTCTGCCAGCCCGACCGCTGCGACCTTCCCGGCCGCGAAGAGAACGACCGGTGGAGCCAGGAAGGCGAGGGCCCGGCCGAGGTGCCGCCAGTTGCCGTTGCGAGCGCGCCATCCGACCTGGAGGAGGAGAAGCAGGAGCATCGAGCCGGCGACCACCTCTCCCTCACGCTTCACCATCGTGGCTGCAGCCCAGATCAGGCCGGCGCGGATCGCGTCGGAGAGGTCGCCTCCGCGGCCATATTCCATCGCAAAGAGTGCACCGGCCGCGACGAAGAGCGCGAGCACGGCATCGGAGTACGTGGAGGTGCAGTGGTAGACGAAGAGTGGAATGGAGAGGGTGGCGAAGGACTGGGCCCAGCCTCGCTCCGGTGCGCCGCGGATGCTGGCCAGTCCGACGGCTAGCAGGAGGAAGGCTGCGAGCGACGTTCCCACGAAGTAGTTGACGTGGAAGTGATCGAGCGTTCCCGAGACGCTCCAGCCGAGGGATGGGACGAAGGTGGTGACCGGGCCGGCCATCATGAGGAGCGACCGCGCGGGCGCGCTCCATTCATCGTCGAAGGCCAGGATGGGTGTCAGGGCCCGGACGCGCACGGCGTCGTCGGTGTGGGTCGGAGTGTTGGCGCCGTGCAGGAGGACGGCGACGAGGACCAGCAGCACGTAGGCGGCGAGCGGGCCGAAGAGCCAGGTGGGCCGGGGGAATCGGAGCGCCGCCGGTGTCGGGCTCGGGCCGGGCCGCTGCCGAGCCAGCGAGCGATGCCCGATCCAGAGCGCGATCGGTGCGGTGGCGATCGCGAGTGCCACTACGCGTCCATGTGGAATCCCGAGGAGGAAACGGAGCAGCATCGCGGTCAGGGAGAACCACCCGCAGCCGAGCAGCCAGCCGAGCGGGCCGTCCACCAACCAGGTGCCGGTGCCGAGCCGGGCCAACCGGAGCAAGGACACACCCGACAGCGATAGGAGCAGCAGCGCGACGAGGTAGCTCATGGTCGGCGTGCCACGAAGGCGTACGGGCTCACGCGGGCAACAGGCACGAAGCCTGCTGGCGCCACGGCGTCACCCGAGACGACGACGGCGTCGAGCTCGTCCAGGCTGAGGCGCCTGACGCCGGCGAGGTCGGGAAACCGCGGGCCGGCCCCCTCGACCTTCACGCACGGGCGTGGCGCGAGGTTGAAGCAGAGGGTCTGCCGGGTGAACCAGTCGTCGGCGGCCGCGATCGTCCCGACGCGTTCGGTGGGCCTGAGTGTGGAGCGTGCGAGGGCGGCAAGGGCGCCGAACTCGGCGTCGAAGTAGTAGTTGTCCCGGATCCTCTCCTCGACCCGCGGTGGCGGCGCCAGGCGGAAGGCCGGCAGGAGGCGGACGAGCAGCAGACCGTCGGAGAGCGCGCTGGCGACCAGGCAGCCCGCGACGAGTCCCTTCGCCGCAGCGCGGGGAGCGCCACCACGGCGCCACGCAAGCCCGCCTGCCACGACGGCTGCGACGGCGCCGAGGAGCGCCGCGCGATCGGCGAACCATCGCGGCGGGTCGGCGGAAAGCTGGGGAGGAGTGAGGCGATTGACCGTGGTGTGCCAGATGGTTTCCGGGAAGAGGAGCGTGGCGAGATCGGATTGCCGCTTTGCGTCACTCGGGGCCGGCGCCAGGGGCGAGGCGCGCACGGCCGTGATGGTCAGGCGACCGGTGCCGTCGACCATCAGGACAGGGCGGCCCCCAGCCAGTGCTGCCCCTCCGACGAGCATCGGGATGCGGACGGTCGAGATCCCCGGAGGAAGCCGCTGGTAGTGCGGTGGCTGAGGCCAACGCCCGGTGTCGGGCGGGCCGTCGTCGGACCAGACCAGCGTGAAGTAGCCCTCGGAGCGAACGTCCAGTTCGAGCAGGTCGAGTCCGCGCAGCGGAAGGGTGAGCGTCTGCCTGCGATCGATGTCGAGCTGCAGCCCCGCGGGCGCGAGCCGAAGTGGGCCGTCAGTCTCCATCTGCGGGACGATCGCGTCGAGCGGCACGGGATGGAGGGGCATGGCGTCGGACCCCAGCGGCCATGCGCCGAGGGTTGCCGCAAGCAGAAGCGGGAGCGTGCGAGGCGCCATGCCAGTGGGGAGGTTCGTGGACGGGCCGGTCGACATGGGCCGCGCGAGTATAGCGCCAGCCGCCGAGGTCCCGGGCCACGAAGGCGTGCGCGCGCGCCCGTGCGACGGGGGGAGGGGGCGGGCGTGGTAAGATCGCGAGGCGCGCGTGGCGCGCGATTACCTCTAGAGGGGTGGACTTCGAGATGAGGGCATTGCCGGAGCGGGTCGGCGAAGTCGGTCGCGTGGCGCTCCTCGTTGCGATCGTGGGAATCGTTCACGGCGCGGCCGTGACCCGGGATTTCGTCTCCTTCGACGACAACGTGTACGTCTACGAGAACCAGCACGTCCAGGGAGGTCTCTCGGCGAAAGGCGTGGCATGGGCCTTCCAGAGCGACCACGGGAACACCTACTTCCACCCGATCACCTGGCTCTCGCTCATGCTGGACAGGGAGGTCCTCGGCGCTGCCCCCTGGGGGTTTCACCTCGTCAACGTGCTGCTGCATGCCGTCGTGGTGGTCCTGCTCTACTCCCTCCTTCGCCTGGCCACTGCGCGGCCCTGGCCGTCGCTGATCGCGGCCGCGATCTTCGCTGCGCACCCCGTCACGCTGGAGTCGGTCTCCTGGGTGACGGAGCGCAAGACGGTCCTGTCGGCGGCCTTCGGGTTCGGCGCGGTCCTCCTCTACGTGGCCGCACGGGGCCGGCCGTCGAGCAAGCAGAAGGTGGCGCTGGCCGCGCTCTTCGTGGCGGCGATGGCGGCCAAGGCGTCGTGGGTCGTGCTGCCGGGGTTGCTCCTCGTCATGGATGCGTGGCCATTGAGCCGGCTCGAAGGCGACGGGTTGGCGGGGCGCCTGCGGTCGTTGAAGGGCCTCACGATCGAGAAGTTGCCGATGTTGGCCCTCTCCGTGGGCATGACTGCACTCGTCCTGTTCTCGGCGAGGGGCATCACCGCGAACATCGCGGCCTCGGCGCCGCTCGGCGTGAGGATCCAGAACGCGATCGCGTCCCTTCCCGCCTATCTCGGCGACCTCTTCTGGCCGTTCGGTCACGCAGTGTTTCACCCCTTCCCAGCGTCGGTTCCCATGGCGAAGGTGGCAGCGGGAGTCGCGGCGCTGTTGCTGGTCACCGCCGCGGCGTTCCTCCTGGCGCGGAGACATCCGAGCGTGCTGGCTGGATGTGCCTGGTTCGGCGTCGCGCTGTTGCCGCACCTCGGCCTCTGGCAAAGCGGACTATGGCCGAGTCGCGCCGACCGCTTCGTCTACGTCGCATTCGCGGGGGTCGTCTTCGGCCTGGTCTTTCTTGCAGCGGAGCTGATCCCGGCAGAGGGAAGGTTGAGGGGCGCCGCGGTCGGCGCTTCCTGCCTGCTCGTGGCTGGGCTGGGTGCAGCCAGCGTGCTCCAGGGGCGGCACTGGAATGACAGCCTTTCCCTCTATCGGCGCGCGGTGGAGGTGGAGCCAGGGAGCGGCGAGATGCGCTTCAACCTCGGCGACACGCTCATGCGGGCGGGGCGTTTTGCGGAGGCACGTGCGGAGATCGAAGCGGCGATACGCCTCCAGCCATGGAACGCCCGGGCGCGCGTGGCGCTCGCCGGCTTCCTGCAGCACGACGGGGATGCCCTTGGGGCTGAGCAGCAGTATCGCGAGGCGATTCGCCAGGACGGGACCAACTTCGAGGCGATGTTCCTGCTCGCCGAGAGCCTCCGGGCGCGCGGTCGGCTCCTCGAAGCGAGGGAGATGTACCAGGCGTTCCTCGGTGCGGTGCCGGCGGATCAGCAGCGCGCGCGAGAATACGTTCGCGCCCTCCTGGAGTGAGCAGGTCCCGCTGGAATCCGCTGAGCGCCGCTCTGCAAGAGGCGATTTGCCGCTCGCACCCGGGCAAGCCTGCTGGCACAATCGGACTTCGATGGGAAATCGACTTGCAAACGAGATGGCGCACGGGCGGCGCATCGCCGGGCGAGCGGAGGAGATCTGGAACTGGTCGGGTGCGGCCGGGGTCCGGCGCTGGAAGCGGCGCGTGGACTTCATCCGACAGGCGCTGCCGCCGGGGGCGAGAGTCCTGGAGATCGGGTGCGGCACCGGCCTCCTCACCGAGGCGCTCGCGGTGGCCGGAGTGGACTTGACGGCGATCGACATCTCTCCAGACCTCTTGAGGAAGGCCAGGGCGCGGGTAGAGGGGCACCCCGGTGTGCGGTTCTCGGTCCAGAACGCGTACTCCGCAGGGATCAGGGAGGGCGCGTTCGACGTCGTGGTGGGGATCTCGGTGCTGCACCACCTCGTGCTCCGGGAGGCCCTCGCCGAGTTCCGCCGTGTCCTCCGGCCGGGAGGGAAGATCCTCTTCTCCGAGCCGAACATGGCCAACCCCATCATCCTTCTCCAGAAGAACATCCCCATCCTGAAGCGATGGGCGGGCGACTCCCCGGACGAGTCGGCGTTCCTTCGCTGGCCGCTCGCCGCTGAGCTGCGCAAGGCCGGGTTCACGCCGTTGCGGGTGGAACCCTTCGACTTCCTCCACCCCGCTACGCCTTCCTGGTTGGCGGCTGGCGTGGAGGCGCTGTCCGATCTCCTGGAGAAGGTCCCCGTGGTGCGCGAGATCGGCGGCTCCCTGATGATCGAAGCTCGCCGGGAAGGGTGAAGCGTACATGACACAGCGTGGCTCCGGCGGAGCGTCGCCCGCCGCCTCGGCGTACGGCGACACTTTTCGCGCCGAGCGGGTCGACCACTGGGATCGAGTCGCCGGCGTGGCGCGTCGAGCCTCGTGGATGGACGGCTACTACCATCAGCGGGTCACGGCGATGTTCCGCCACCTCGTCGCCCCCGGGCAGCGGGTCCTGGAGATCGGGTGCGGAGAAGGCGAGCTGCTCGCCGCGCTGGAGCCTTCCCGTGGAGTCGGCGTCGACTTCTCGGGGGAGATGCTCGCCCGGGCGGCAACGCGGTTTCCTCGCCTGACCTTCGTGAAGCAGGACGCGCACGAGCTCGCGCTGGACGAGCCCTTCGACGTGGTGATCCTCTCCGACCTGGTGAACGATCTCTGGGACGTCCAGCAGGTGCTGGAGAAGGTCAGGGCCGTCAGCACGCCCTCGACGCGGATCGTCCTGAACACGTACAGCCGGCTCTGGGAGCTGCCGCTGCGCGCGGCGCGGCGGGTGGGTCTGGCGAAGCCGCTGCTTCGGCAGAACTGGCTCGCCGTGGAGGATCTCGAGAACCTGCTGCGCCTCGCGGGCTTCGAGCCTTTCCGGCGGATCGGCGACGTCCTGTGGCCCATGGGGACTCCGCTCCTGGCGCCGCTGGCCAATCGCTGGCTCGCGAAGCTGTGGCCGTTCAGGTTCCTGACGCTGACCAACTTCGTCGTCGCCCGGGTTGCGCCCGGGAGCGGGGATCGGCCGAGGGCGCCCCTGGTGACGGTGGTGGTCCCCGCCCGCAATGAAGCCGGGAACGTCCCTGCGATCCTCGATCGGGTCCCCGAGATGGGAGGCGGGACGGATCTGGTGTTCGTGGAGGGGCACTCGACGGATGCCACGCTCGTCACCATCGAGCGGGAGATCGCGGCTCGCCCCGGGTGCCGGGCGCGGCTCTTCCGCCAGACGGGTAAGGGGAAGGGTGACGCGGTCAGGCTCGGGTTTGCCGAGGCTCGTGGCGAGGTCCTGATGATCCTCGACGCGGATCTCACCGTCCCGCCCGAGGATCTCCCACGGTTCTACGACGCGTTGGTGTCGGGGCGCGGGGAGTTCGTCAACGGAGTCCGGTTGGTCTACCCGATGGAGGACCGGGCGATGAGGTTCCTCAACCTCCTCGCCAACAAGTTCTTCGGGCTCGCCTTCTCCTGGCTGCTCGGCCAGACGCTGAAGGACACGCTCTGCGGCACCAAGGTGCTCTGGAAGCGGGACTACGAGCGAATCGTGGCCAACAGGGCCTACTTCGGCGAGTTCGATCCTTTCGGCGACTTCGACCTGATCTTCGGAGCGGCCCGCCAGAACCTCCGCATAGTCGACCTGCCCATCAGGTACCGGGAGCGCACCTACGGGACCACCAACATCCAGCGCTTCCGGCACGGGCTCCTGCTCCTCCGGATGGTCCTCTTCGCGGCCCGGCGCATCAAGTTCCTGTAGCCATGACGATCAGCCCCACGGGACGCTCGGGAGACGGCGCGCGACCGACGCGCGTCGACGTCGCGATCGCGGCGGCCATCGCGCTCACCGCGCTCATCGCCTTCTGGGCGGTGCTGGACAACGGGTTCGTCGACTTCGACGACACCGGCTACATCGAGCAGAACCAGGTCGTCCAGGACGGTTTCACATGGGAGGGGGTCCGCTGGGCGCTCGGGTTGAGCGGCGACGCCGTGAGCTACTGGCAGCCGCTGACGCTGCTCTCGCTGATGGCCGACGTGGCGCTCTTCGGCGTCAGCGCCCGGGCCACGCACGCCGTCAACCTGGCGCTGCACGTCCTGGCGGCGCTGCTCGTCTACGCCTTGCTCCTTCGAACCACCGGCGCTCGCTGGCGCTCCGCGGTGGTGGCGCTGATCTTCGCGATCCACCCGCTCCAGGTCGAGTCGGTCGCGTGGGCGGTGGAGCGGAAGAACGTCCTCTCGGCCGTCTTCGCGTTGGGGGCGCTGCTGGCGTATGCCGGCTACGCGCGGGCGCCCGGAGTGCGGCGCATGGCGGCGGTGGTCGCGCTGACGGCTGCGAGCTTCTGCGCGAAGGCGTCGGTGGCGCCGCTGCCGGCGCTGTTCTTGCTGCTGGATGTCTGGCCGCTGGGCCGTACGCGGTGGGCCGCTCCAGCGCGCGCGGACTGGCCGGTCCGGCGCCAGTCTCCTGCCGGGCTTCTCCTCGAGAAGGCGCCTCTCTTCGCGCTCGTCGCCGCGATCTCGCTGATCGTCAGCCGAACGAGCGGCACACATCCGGAGACCACGCCGTTCGGCCTTCGGATCGAGACGGCGATCCTGGGATATGCACAGTACCTGGGCCGCCTCTTCTGGCCGGCACGGCTGGGGGTCTTCTACCCGCAGCCGGGGAGCATCCACTGGTCGGCGTGGGGCGGGGCGCTGCTGTTGCTCGCGGTGACGACGTGGGCGGTGGCGCTCCACGCGCGTCGCGCGCCCGCTCCACTCGTGGGGTGGCTCTGGTTCTGCGGGATGCTGGTGCCAGCTTCGGGCCTGATTCGCAGCGGTCTCTGGCCGGCGACGGCCGATCGATTCGTCTATCTGCCCGTCATCGGGCTCCTCGTCGCCCTGGTGTGGGGACTGGCGGAGTGGATCCCGCTGGCGGGGCGCCGGCGGGCGGCGGTCGCACCGCTGGTCGCGGTCATCACCGTTGGGCTCGCCCTGCAGACACGCGAGCAGGTGGGCTTCTGGAAGGACACGGAGTCACTCTTCCTTCACACGGCCTCACTCAGCGAAGGCAACACGCCGGGCAATGCCGTGGCGCTCGTCAATCTGGGCAAGGTGTACGAGCGAGCGGGACGCGTTGACGAGGCGCTGGCCGCCTATGACTGGGTGCTGAGCGGCAACCCCTGGGATCCGAAGGCGCTCGTGAACCGCGGGGTGATCCTGCATTCTAGAGGGGACCTCGCGGGCGCGGAGGCGCACTACCGCCGAGCCCTCGAGCGCTCACCTTCCGAGCCCGATGCGCTCTACGACATGGGGCTTCTGGCCAAGGCCAGGGATGGGGCCGCGGCGGCGCTGCCCTGGTTCGAGCGTGCCGTTGCGAGCGGCCTCCGGCTGGCGGACGGCTACAACCAGCTGGCCAACTGCTACCGGAGCGTCGGGCGGCCCCGCGACGCCGAGAGGATGTTCCGGGAGGCGCTCCTCCGGGACCGAAAGCACTGGCACGCGGCGGTGAATCTCGCGCGACTTCTCACCACCGAGGGGCGGCTCGCGGAGGCGAGGGAGCTGCTGGCCGAGGGGCGGCGCCGAGCGATGGCCTCCGGGGAGCGCGCCTCCGATTACGATCGGGTGACTGGAGGCCTTGGAGTGAGCGGACAATGATGGATTCCGGGAGCTCCCCAGGCCGGAAGCAGCTTCTCGCCGCCAGTGCGCTCGTGGCGCTCGCGGTGGCGGTGGCGCACGGGGGAGCGGTCGCCAACGACTTCGTCGGATTCGACGACGACGCGTACATCTACGACAACGGGATGGTCCAGGGAGGGCTGACCAGGGATTCGATCCGCGCGGCCTTCTCGCGCGAGGCGGCGGAGACCTACTTCCATCCGCTCACGTGGCTCGCCTTGATGGCCGTCCGTGCCGCCTTCGGTCCCGAGCCATGGGGCTTCCACCTCGTGAGCGTCGCGCTCCACGCGGTGACGGCGATCACGCTCCTCCTGATCCTCCGCAGGGCGACGGGGAGGGTCTGGACCGCGGCGGCCGCCGCGTGCCTCTTCGCGGTCCACCCCCTGACGGTGGAGGCGGTGGCGTGGGCTTCGGAGCTCAAGACGGTCCTCTCGACGGCCATCGGCATGGTCGCGGTGCTCGCCTACATCTCCCATGCTGCGAGGCCAGCCCGGTGGCGTCTCGCGCTCGCCTGCCTGCTCATGGCCCTGAGCCTCCTGGCGAAGCCCGGCCTGGTGGTGCTCCCAGCGCTCTTGCTGATCCTTGACGCGTGGCCGCTGGGTCGCCTTGGAGCGGGCCGGGGTGAGCTGCCGGAACCCCCTCCCTTCCCCAGGCAGAGTGCCGCGGCATTGATGTGGGAGAAGGTCCCCTTCGCCCTCCTGGCGTTGGCGGGTACGGCGCTGGTCATGGCCTCCGCGGTCCGCCTTGCTGCGCTCCGCCCCTCGCTGGCCGTGCTGGGGGCGAACGCCCTCGCAGCGCTCCCCTCCTACGTCGAGGCCATCTTCTGGCCTGCCGGCCTCGGTCCCTACCACCTCTACCGCGCGCAGATCAGCCCGGGACCGACGATCGCGGGAGCGGCGGTCCTCGTCGCCCTCGTCGTCACCGCGGTGTTCAGCGCGAGGCGCGTCCCCTCCGTCGCCTTCGGCTGCGCCTGGTTCCTCGTCGCGCTGCTCCCTTACCTGGGGCTGAGCCAGGCGGGCATGTGGCCGGCCTGGGCGGACCGCTTTGCGTACGTGCCGCTCATGGGGGTCTCGGTGGCGGTGACGTACGCCGCGGCCGACCTCGCCGGGCGTGCGCGTGGGCGCGCTGCGGCGGCTGGATCCGTCGCCGTCGCCGTGGCCGCGTGCCTGGCGCTCACGGCCGCGACGCGCACGCAGGTTTCGCACTGGTCGGACTCGGTGGCCATCTTTCGGCGGGCCTGCGAGATCGAGCCTTCGGCGACGCACATGCGCTTCAACCTGGGCGCGGCGCTGGTCGCGGCGGGGCGCCACTCGGAGGCGGTGGGGGCGCTGCAGAAGGCGCTCTCCATGAGCCCCTACAGCGGGAGGGGCCACGCGCTGATCGGGTTGGCGAGGGCTGGGCTCGGCCAGGACAACAGGGCGGCGGCGAGCTTCCGGCTGGCGCTCCAGTTGGACGGTGGTGCCGTCGAGGCGCTGCGCGGGATGGGGATCTACTCGCGAGGAGCGGCGATGTCGAGGGGGCCTCCGCCTACTATGCGCGCCTTGCCGAGGCCGCGGATCGCCTCTCCGAGCGGGACTATGCGCTTCGACGCCTGCGCGAGCTTCAGGGCGCAGTCGGCTCCACCGGCAGGCCCTTACGCCGGACGGGGTCGGTCTACCGGTAGAAGGTCGGGAGCGGGCGTCCGCTCCGCTCAGCCTCGAGGCGCGCGAGCTCCGCGCGGAGCGCTCGTGCCCTGTCGGGGCGCCCCAGCAGGTCGTAGCAGTCTGCCAGGTTTCCGTAGGTGTCGGGGTACGCAGGGTGAACCTGGAGGAAGGCCTCGTACGGGCCTATCGCCCCCTGGCAGTCCCCCATCCGCTGGCGGACTTCACCGAGGTTGAACCAGGCCTTCGTGTAGCCAGGCTCCGCCTGAATGGCCCGCTCGTAGAGGGCGGCCGCAGACGCGAACTCTCCGCGCGCGAAGCGAGCCGCGCCGAGGTTGTTGAGCGGTCGCGCCTTTCGCGGCGACTTCGAGGCCGCGTCTGACCAGAGCGAAAGGTCGTCACGCCACACGCGGTTGCGCGCAAAGGTCATGCCGGTGAGGAGCGCTATGAGGGCCGCCGCGGTCGCCGCCCAGCCCCTGCGCCGCTGCAGCGGCGGGAGCGCGCAGAGGGCGGTCGCCACCGCGATGAAGAGCCCCACCGACGGCAGGTAGACACGGTGCTCGTACATCGGGTCGACGATCGGGATGATCGACGACTCGACGAGCAGTGTGACGTAGAACCAGGTCACTCCGAAGCCGACGAGGCGCCACGCCGGGTCGCGACGGGATCCCCAGCGGAGCGCCGCGACTGCGCCGCCGACGAGGAGGGCGTGGAGGGCGAGCGCGAGGAGGACCGCCGGCTCGGCGAGCGAGCGCGAGATGGCGACGTCGTGGTCGAGATTCTGACCGATCGGGAGGGCGAGGAGCCCGAGGTAGCGCGCGACGACGCGGAGCTGGGTCAGGAGGTAGTCGCTCCGGGCCATCGACGTGTCGACGCGGGCCAGCTGGTCCAGCCGGGCCAGCGTGAGCCCGGAGGCCAGGGCGAAGGCCAGCGCGGCGCCGGCGGCCACCAGGAAGGGCGAGAGGAGGGCCGCGCGACGCCGAAGGGGGGCGGCGAAGAGGCTCCACTCGACCGCGGCGATCGCGAGCGGCAGGGTGAAGGCGTTCTCCTTGGTCCAGCAGGCGGCGGCCGCGCTGCCGAGGAAGAGGACGTACCAGCCCCGCGCGGGCCGGCCGGGAGAGGCGAGCCGGCACTTGAGGTACGCGCAGACCGAGGTGAGGAAGAAGAGCGCGGCCAGCGACGCATAGCGCTGGACGACGTAGGTGACGGCCTGGGTCTGGATGGGATGTGAGACGAAGAGCAGCGCAGCGAGGAGGGCGGCCCGGTCTGCGTTGCGCGCGATCGGGGAAGCGCTCAGCCGGCTCGTCCTCCACGCCAGCCGCGCGATCTGCCAGACGAGGAGGGCGTTGACGACGTGGATGACCAGGTTGACGGCGTGGTGGCCGGCCGGATGCGCGCCGAAGACGCGCCAGGAGAGGGCGAAGGAGAGGTCCCCCAGGAAGCGCCGGCTGAGCGGGCTGGGGGCGAAGTTCGTGATCGTTGGCTCGCCGAGCAGCACGACGTTGTCGTCGAACAGGAACGGGACGCCGAACGTGTTGGAGTAGGCGATCCCTCCGACGACGACGATGAGGAGTTGGGCCCAATGCGCGCGTAGGCGGGTCATGACTCCAGCAGGGGGCGCGCGTCGGCGCTGATGGGGAAAAGGAAAGGCGGGGACCTTTTCAGGTCCCCGCCCAAGCTGCAGCCGCGAACTAAGTCAGCTCGCGGACCACGTCAACAGCCTACTTGACGGCGTGGCAGTCGGCGCAGTCGAAGCCGGCGAACGTGAACTTGTAGCTGCCGGCCACCTTGTAGTGCGGGTCGTGGCAGGAGGCGCACTCGACCTGATCCGTGCCGGCGCCGAAGAAGCGGGCGCCGTTGGTCTTCGCGGTGGCGAGCGCCGCGAGGCCAGCGCTGGTGTTCGTGGTCGTGTAGGTGAGGCCGACCGGGTGGTCGTTCAGCAGGGCCGCGTCGGTCCCGCCGATGTTCATGTTGCCCGTCAGGAGCGTGCTGCCGCCGCTGACGCCGTTGTTGACGGCCATGATGCTCGTCGTGCCGTCGTGGCAGGAGAGGCAGGTCTTGGACTCAGCGCCCACGCCCGCGGTGGAGGCCGCGTTGATGGAGCGGTTCCAGAGGTAGTCGTTGACGATGTTACCGGTGTTGAACACGTGCGCCGCGTGGCAGTAGCTGCACACCGACTTGCCGGCAACGTTGGTGGCGGACCACTTGGCGAGCGTGAGGTCGTGGCTGGAACCGACGATCGTGGCGGAGGCCTGGGTCGCGAAGAGCGCGATCGCGGCGGCGAAGAGGATCTTCTTCATATTGGTCATGTCCCTTTCTGGTTTGTTCTGCCCAAACTTCGTCTGGGCAGCGTGGGTCTCTGCACCGGTCGTGCCTACTCCGGAGGCGCTAAGCGCTGGAAATGATTGCCGTCGCGGTCGCCCTAGATGGGGTAAAAGCCCCATCGTGGGCAGTTGGCCCAGCCCAAGGTCACTGGGCGGCGGGCGCGCCAGTTGCGGGAGGGGAAGTGGGGGCTTCCCCATTGCCGGACGAGCCCTTCGACTCCGGCTTCGCCTCACCCGGCTTCGCCTCCTCCTTCTCCGGCGGGGCGAAGCTGTCCTCGGGTCGCGTGTTGACCAACTGGAACTCGTGGATGCAGTTGTTATTGAAGTCGGCGAGGAAGATCCGGTTACGGGAGTCGATCGCGATGGCGCCCGGGGTGCCGACCAGCGGGGCCCCGAACCACATCAGCGCCTGATACCTGGGGTTGAAGATGTGGACCCCCTGCATCGAGTCGGCGACGTAGAGGTTCCCGAAGGAGTCCCAGGAGAGCCCCTTCGCCTTGTCGAGGTAGCCGGGAAGCCCGGTCCCCTCCTTGCCGAAGGTCGCCAGGTGGCGCCCCTCCGTGTCCAGCAGCTGGACGCGGTTGTTGTGCATGTCGACCACGTAGAGGTTGCCTTCCGGCGACACCTGGACGTCCGTCGGGAAGTAGAAGAGCCCGGGGAGGTCACCGCTGCCGCCGAGGGTGCGGAGGTGTTCCCCTCGGAGGGAGAAGACCTCGATCCGGTGGGTGTACTGTCTCGTCGAGGCGCCTGCGATGGCGTACAGGATCTGCGCCTTCCGGTCGATCGCGAGCGCCGAGGGATCGGCCATCCCCTCGAAGGTGATCTTGCGGAGGAACCCTCCCTTCGCGTCGAAGACGAGGATCGCCGCGCCGGCGCGATCGCTGACGTACACGTTCCCGTCGGCGTCCGCCTTCACCCCGTGCGCGAACATGGGGAAGTGCTCCCTGTCGGTCGTGAAGTTGCGCAGCGTACTGGACTTCCGGTCGAGCGCGACGACGCCGCCCTTCGCCCCACAGGCGACATAGAGGGTCTGCTCGTCGGGAGAGAGCGCCAGCCCCAGGGGGCTCTTGGTCACCGCGGACCGCTTGCGGGGGAGGAGCGCCTCGATGAACGTCGCCCAGAAGCCGCGGTCGAGGTTGGTGTTGGAGGAGAAGGACCTGATGTGCTCGATCCGGGCCGTCTCCGGCGGCTCTGGCCAGACGAGAGCGGAACGGCGGGTGGCGCACCCTGCGGTGGCTGCCAGCAGCGCGGCGACGACGAGTGTCCTGGAGTTGGGGTGGGCAGAGGGCATGTACATTGGGCAATCCTCGAGGCTCGAGAGGTGTTCCGGCGCGTCGGCTCTACGGGTACCGGTGCGTTGCGTCGGCGTGCGGGACGTCGTGGCACGTGAGGGTGCAGCTCCCCCCGCCGGAACCCGCCGAAGTGTAGCGCGCGGCGTCCCCCTTCGTGGGTCGGACGATGGACAGATCGAATGAGATGAGGTGGAGGTTCCCTTCGTCCGTCCCCGCCTCGCGGGAGACTCCGTGCGCCGAGTGGCACGCCGAGCAGGGGGCGCTCCTCTTCACCACGTGGCGCCAGTGGAGCGCAGCTTCGGGGCCCGTCCTCAGCGTGAACGGCGAACCGTCCGAGAGCAGTCTTTCACGATCGTGGCACTTGTAGCAGAGGGCGTAGGCCCCAGAGCTCTCGGCGGTGTAGTCCGCCGTGCGGTACTCCCGCTCCAGCATGAACGGGTAGATCGAGCCGTGCGGCCCCCGCGCCCCTGCACCGCCCGCTGTCGGGGAGTCGTTCGAGGCGTGGCAGTCGGTGCAGTAGACGTACGACGCCACCGAGTAGGGCGCCCTGAGGCTCGGGACCATGGGGTTGCGCCCGGGGGCGGCCACGGGGTGGGACGAGATGGCCGACGGCGAGAAGACCAGCCGAAGGTTGCTGTCCGGCCGCGCGCGCTTGATGCCGAGTGCCTGGGCGCGGTTGGGGCGATTGGGGCTGTCGCCGTGGCACTTCAGGCAGACCTCGTATTCGAACCGGGCGGGCGCGACCTGCTGCCCATCGAGGCCGATACCCCAGGTCCTGCCGTAAGCGCCACCCGCGATCGGGGCAACCGAGGCGCCCCTCGCGGAGGTGTGAGGGTCGTGGCAGTCGACGCAGGCCACGTGGCGGCGCGCGCCAGCGCTCGACTCCGGTAGGCTCCGGCCCGACCTCCCACCACCGGGTGCCTCGGCCGCGTCGTGGCCACCTCCGTCCTTGGAGAGGTGGGCGTACGGCTTCTCGAGGTCGCGAGCCACGTTCCCGCCAGCGGCCGCAGAGTCATGGCAGGCGAGGCACGTCGCGTCATCGGTGGGGCCCGCCTTCAGCAGGCGTCCGCGGACGTCCGCGCCGTGCACCTCGTGGCACGCGACGCAGCCGGCCACCCCCGTGCTCGTGCTGCTCCCGTCGCGAGCGCGGATGGGGAGGGAGGAGCTGGCGTGGCTCGACATCGCGCCGAGCCCGACAGAGGGATGGCAGGTCGAGCAGAGCACGGAGTTGTCCAGGGGCTTCAGGAGGAACATCCGGTGCTTCGGATCGCCACCGGCCTCGGAGTGGGGGTCGTGGCAGGAGGTGCATTGCACCTGCCCGGAGCGGTCGAGCCGGACACGATCCCCGGACCGCGGGGCGTGCGTCTTCTGGGCGTCCCTGGGCATGAAGGAGACCGGGTGGCTGCCGCGAAGATCGGTCCCGATATAGCCGCGCTGGCCGGGTGCGAGGAAGTCTCCCCCTGCCATCTTGATGCTCTGCGTCAACGTCTTGCCGAGCGCGATGGTCCCGTCGTGGCAGGAGAGACAGACCCGGCTCGCGCCAGATGGATCGTCCACCGGGGAGGACATGGTGCTGCTCTGGTACGGCTTGAAGCTCCGCTGAACGTCGGTGGGGCGATCGCCGAGCCCCGGCCCCGCCATGTGGGTTCCGTGGCAGAAGACGCATGGGCTCCGCTCCGAGGTCGCGCGGTGGCTCCCCGGGCCGGTCACCGAGAGGTCGTGCTTGGAGCCGACCACGCCGCCCGGTCCGGCAGCGCGCGCGAAGCCTGCGGCGAGCAGAGCGAGAAAGAGGCACTTCTTCATGGCGGTCCTCCGAGAAGCTCGAACTGCTGGATCCTGTGGTTCTGGCTGTCGGCGACCAGGAGGCGGTTCGCCACGACGGCGAGGCCGGCGGGCAGCGCAAACTGGCCGGGGTTCAGCCCCGTCTCGCCGATCGCATACTCGAACGTTCCGGACGGGTCGAAGGCGAGTATGGCCCCGCGTTGCGCATCGCTCACGAAGATCCGGCCCCCTGCATCGGTAGCCACCGCCTTCGGGCGGGCGAAGGCCCCCCCAGCGTCGCCGGTGGCGCCGAAGGAGCCGAGCCAACGTCCATCGGCTGCTAGCCGCACCACACGGTAGTTGAGGGCGTCGACGACCAGGATGGTCCCGTCGGGAGCCAACGCCACCGCCGTAGGGAAGTGAAAGCCGTCGTTCCCTTCACCCAGTCCGCCGAAGCGGCCCAGCTCGGCGCCCGAGTGCGAGAGCGCGATGACCTGGTGGCGTGGGGGATCGACCACCCAGATCCGGTCGGCGGTGACGGCGAGGCCGGTGGGGCGCTCGAACGAGCCTGAGCCCAGGAGCGTGCAGCCTCCCGGCGCCCACCTCACGATCGTGGCGGAGGCGGCATCGGCGACGAAGAGGGTCCATCCGGCGCCAGCGCCACGGCGATCGGCGCAGACCACCGCGCTTCTCGACACTCGATGAGGGTTGGGCGCGCTGCCCGATCATATCGGGTCACCCGTGCGAGGTCGGGGTCGGCGACGAAGACCTCGCCCTGCGCGTTCGCCGCGACTCCGAAGGGGCGGACGAGGGCTCCGGGCGGCAGGACTGCCGGGCCGCCCTCGGCGCCCGCGATCCAGTCGATCACTCTCCGCCACCACGGCAGGACGGGTGGGGTCGGCTCCCCGTCCGGGATCATGCCTCGCAGGCTTGCACGCGGGCTTGCGGGGGGCGGGGGCCAGGAGACCGCAACGGGTGCGAAGCTTCTCTCGCCACCGGCATCGTGGTGTGCGCACGCCGCGAGGAGCGCCGCGAGGCAGCAGAGCGTGATGGCAGCCCGACCCCGCATCTTCGCGCTACCGGCTGTTGCCGAGCGCGCGGGAGAGGCGAAGCTCGACGATGTTGACCACGTCGCGTCCATAGCGAGATTCGGCGGACGAGAGGCGGTCGCGAAGCCGGAAGTCCAGACCGCCGTACCTGTAGGAGAGCGCGGCCTCGGCCTCCATGAGGTCGAGGCTGGGAGCGCCAGGTGAATCTGATACGACATATCGTGCCTGGAGCGTGCCGTTCAGCGCCTCCCATACGGCGCCGGCGATGCCCAGCTGGACAGCCCGGTTGTGGGATACGTAGGGGGCCTGAACGAAGAGGCCGTCGCCGGAGAACGTCCCGCCGGAAGGTGCTCCGTCGGAGACCGATGCGCTTCCGAACACGGAGTAGGTCTCGTAGAGAAGCGAGGCGGTGAGGGCGAGGCTTCGGCTCGCGCCATCGCCGAATACCGGGCTGGACGACCTGGCGAAGGATCCGGTCGCCGTCGCCGACCAGCGGGCGGTCCCGATGACGCCCGAGAGGGCACCCTGCAACTCCTGTCGAAAAGACCAGCCGAGCGAGGCCCGGACGTCGTTGCCGTAGCTCGCCCCGTACGATGCCTGGAGGTCTAGCGGAGCGGCTTGGCGCGTGTAGCTTACTCCCGCGGAGGCGCCATATCCAACGCCGGAGCCGCCCGGATCGCTCTGGACTGCCGCGACGATCGGGCCGCCGTGGACGTCTAGCCCCGAATCCGGCTGATTGCGACGCCACCAGAGGTCGGCGCCCAACGTCTCGCCGGTCGACGTCGCCGCCGCGGTCGTCGACGTCAGCTCCGAGTGGTCGAGCGAGCCAGTGGTTCGCACGTAGAGCCTGTTCCCGTCGATCGGAACGTCGTAGAGGGCCGCGAGCCCCTGGCTTTCCCCCGCGTCGGAGACCGAGGAGGCGGTGGTGGCCGAGCGGATGTAACTGTAGGTGATGGAGCGCCCGAGCCCGAGGACCGTTCTCTCGATGGCGGCGCGAAAGCCGTTCGTCTCCGTACCGTAGGCGCCCAGCCCCGTGGCGGTCGGCGTTCGCCTGGAGTACCCGTCACTGATGTTGACATTCCAGTCACCAGCGATCCTCCCCGTGGCCTGCACGTTGAGGAACTGCTGAACGAAGTTGTCGGCGATCCACGAGCCGTCGCTCCAGTCGCCATTGAACGTGCCCAGGACCATGAAGGGACCGATCCCGTTGCGGAAGGACGCCGCCACGATTTCACGGTCGCGCCAGTGCGGGTCGAGCGAGGGGAAGGTCTCCTCCATCTCTTCGTGGACGTATGAGGCGGTGGCGGCGGGCTCCCCCGCCAACCGTAGGCCGATCGAGCCTCCGTAGCGCGAGGTGGTCCCGTCGCCGGAGAGGTCCGGCGATGTCAGGAACTCGCGCCGCTCCCGGCTCGCGTCCAGGTGGAGCCGTATGTGAGAGGTCGGGTTCTCGAGGAGGCCAAGGGCCAGTTGATAGGAGAGCTCGTTCGAGCGCGTCGAAGCCTCGTTCGAGGGATTGGACGTGTGCCAGCGATAACCGGCCCGGGCCGACAGGTCCAGGATGCCCGGCTCAGGGAAAGAGCCGCGTGCACCCAGACTTGCGTCGAGCGTCAGGTTCGGGACCGACTGGTGGTCCGCAGCGGCGCTCCAGACGTCGGTGCGGGCGTAGTAGAGCCCCAGTTGACCGCTCCAGTCGAACGCGCGCCCCGCGAGAGGGAGTGCGAGCAACAGGGCGACCGCGGCGCGGATCATGTGCGCAGCCCTCACTTTGCCGCCCCTCCGCCGATCACCGTGATCGGCACGTCCACGACGTACTCGCCCTCGGCCGCCGGGAACTGCCAGGTCCTGGCGGCCTCGGTGAGGCAGCTCTCCATCTCGGCTCCCCGCCAGATCTCCCTCGCTCGTCTTCACGATCACGATCCTGCCGTTGGCCGCGGCGGTGAGCTTCAGGACCCCCTCGGCGCGGGTGAGGTTCTTGCGCTGGATCTGCTCGCCGACGCAGGTCTCGATGGCCGGCTGCGCCCTGAGGACGGCGTCGCGGATCTGCCGCTTGCCGGTCTCACCGGAGCCGAGCATCTGGAGTGCGGCCGGCCGGGCGCCGGTGTGCGCCCGGCGGGCGCCGCCGGCTGGCCCGGCTTCGCGCCCTGCTCGCGGAGCGCGGAGACGACCACGTCGACGCCGGTCGCGCCGGGGCGGGTGGTGACGCGGGTGACGACCCGCTTCGCGTCGAGCTGGGCTGCGCCGAGCGCGAGCTTCTTGATGGCGTCGGCGCGCCGCTGAGCCTCGGCCGTGAGGGCAGGGCTCTTGGCGCGGGCCCAGACCAGCAGCTCGCAGCTCTCCCTGGCGGCCAGCCTGGCGATGCTCTTCGATCGACTCACGGTCGAGCTCGGACAGCTCGCTCGTGGGCGTCGGGAAGGCGACGACCGTCGCTGCGGCGACCGCCTTCTCGACGGCGGCGCTGGAGGAGGGGGCCGGCGCGCCGCCCGTGGCGGCGTGGCTCCCGGGGCCTGCTCCTTCATGATGGCGGTCGGGGCCTTGACCACCATGACGAAGACGGCCTTTTCCTTGGTGGACCTGGGTTCGGCGCCCGTGCCCGTGCCCGTGGTGACGCCCGCGACGGGCTCTGCCGGCTTCGGGCCTTCAGACGGCTTGCGCTGGTCGCCCGAGCGGCGCTCCAGCAGCTCCAGCCGCTCGGCGCGGGCATCGAGCCGGCGCTGCCAGGCGTCCAGCCGCTCCGCGCGGGTTCGGAGCTGGCGCTCGGCAGCGTCGATCCTGCTCGCCCATGGCGAGGAGGCGGGCCTCCACGGCGGCGAGCTGGCGCTGGCGGGCGGACGAGGCCTGGCGGCGCACGTCGAGCTGGCTCACGCGATCCTTGGCGCGCTTCCACTCGTCGCCCAGCCGTTCGGCGTCGGCGCGCTCGACCTGCTCGCGGGCCGCGGCATCGCGCTCGCGTCCCGCCGCCGTGTCGAGCGTGGGCTGGAACCCGCGCTCCTGGGCGGCGAAAGCGCGCTCCTGCGTGCCGAGCTGCGCCTCGCGCGACTCGATGGCGCGCTCGGCCTGCGTCGGCGGGCCGCGCAGCACGATCCGCTTCTCCCGGGCGTCGAGCTGGATCTCACGGGAGGCGAGCTGCTGGTCGCGGGACTCCAGCTGCTGGGTCTCCGCGGTCGCGGCCGAGTCGCGCTGGCGGAGCGAATCCTCGGTCGCCTTCAGACGGCGCTCGCGCGCGTCGGCGGCGGCGTCCTGATCGCGCAGCTGGCTCTCGAAGACGTCCTCGGCGCTCGGGCCGGCGGCGGCCGCCTGCCGGACCGCCGCGGGCCCGGTCGGGAGCTGCTCGGCGACGGCCACGCGGACGCCGTGCTGGCGGTGGCGAGGTCCGCTCGCCGGCCTCGAGTCGCCGGCGGAGTGGATGCGGAGACGGAAGCGGGGGCGGGCGTCGAGCGCCAGGGCGACTTCGCGGCTTCGTCCGGCGTCCTGGGCGGCCTGTCGGGCGCCGCCTTCTCGACCTTCAGGCCGCCGGCCCCTTCGACGAAGCGGCGAACGTGAGCCCGACTGCGATCCGGAAGCCGTCGTCGCCTGGGAAGAAGTTGAGGCGACGAGTTTAGCGCGATGCTGGTCGTGGCGGCCCAGCGAAGGCCGACCCCGAGGTTCGATCCCCGCGGGCCATACAGTGACTCGGCCTGGACTTCCATCCTCGGAAGCAGGGCGAGCGCGGCGGCGGCGCCGGCGGTGACGCCCGCGGCTGCCCCGTTCTCCGCCCCGACGAAGGCGGACAGCCGGACGACATCGAGTACCGCGACGCGACGACACGAGCTCGCGCGCCGTAAGCGGGCTCGAAGTTGAAGCGATCGAGCGTATGAGGCTGAGGGCGAAGCCGGGCCGTAGGGCCCGCGCGGGGCAGGAGCTGGAACTTCGCGGCGGCGCCGAAGAGCACGCGCTGGCGGCGAGGGTCGCCGGGCTGTCCCCACTCCCGCATCGTGAGGCCGATGTCGAGGCTGCTTGCGACGTCCGGCACCGTGTAGAGGGGGAGGGGGCCGAACTCGGTCCGCGCCCCGGCGACAGGAGTCGAGCCGCAGCTCGCCGGCGACAGACCCGTTGCCGAGCCCCGCGACCTCGGCGTCCGGGACGTCGAGGATGCCGGTCTCGCCGGAGCGCGAACGGGTGTAGCTGCGCCGCCGCGGGTGCCGCGGCGAGGAGGCCGACGATCCCAGATGGCTGCGTGGCGTTTCAAGTGGTCACTCTCCGTCGACCGGTCGATCGCGTCGTCGCCGCGCCACGGCTCGCGCCGCGTGAGGCCGAACTGGGTCAGGGTGCGCTCGACGGTGCGCATGCTCACGGGGTGTCCCTGACGGGCCAGCTCCTCGGCGATCTCGGCCGCAGACTGCTCGGGTTGCCGCAGGCGCGTCGTGACGATGAAGCGGACCACCTCGAGCGGGCGGCGCCACGGCGCCGTGGGGCCGGGTGGCCGCGCGAGGAGCCCCTCGAGCCCCTGCTCGCGGTAGCGCCGAAGCTTCTCGTAGTACGTGCTCCGCGAACGGCCGAACTTCCGCAGAACCTCAGCGAGGTCCTGCCGCTCGTCTCACCGTCGACGAGCATGACGAGGTCGAGCGCGGCCTCGTCTTCCGGGCCGAACCGTCAGGACGCCGCCTGGCCCCTTGATCTCGTGTATCGGTGAACGCTTCTGCATGGCCTATGCCCGCGGGGCGTGGTCGGCTAGCGCGCCGGGCGCCTGGAGGCCTTCGCGGCCTCCAGTCCACCTTGACGCCGATGGACTTGCGGAGCTGCGAGATCCGCTTTTCGTACGCCTGCCCGCGGGCCTCCTGCGTCAGCGTGCGCCGCCGGGAAGGCCGGCGCCACGAAGCGGCGGGCCTCGTACCGGCCGAGCGCCGCGTCATCGGCGCGAACCAGCGCAGCCTCGACCTCTGCAACGCGATGGAGTCCCGCGTCGCGCGCGGCTGCTGCCATCAGCAGCCTGTCGACGTACTTCTGCGCAAACTGGACGCGGACGGGAGGGCCGAAGGAGTGGGCGCCGATGGCCCCTGTGCCATCGCAGCGACGTCGGATGCGATCGAGTGGTAGGTCACGGGGGCGCCGTCGATGGTGGCGAAGGCGCGGCTCAGCTCTGCTTCGGTGAGGTCCACGCGCTTCCCGAGGGAGTTGAGCCAGGGTTCGTCGACAGTCACCTTCCGGGTCTTGCGGGCCAGGGCGACGACGTGACGCTTCTGGAAGTTGGCCATGTCGCGCCGGATGATGGACTCGAGGATCGGGCGCTCCGACGGGAGGGTCTTCTCGTCGGCGACGACCTGCTCGACGACCTTCGCGACGGCCCAGCCATTCTTCAGCGCGATGGGGCCGACCCAGGCGCCGGACGCCGCCGCGAAGGCGGCGTCGCCGAGCGGATCCTCGAAGGTGTTCCGGACGACGAGCCCGGTGTCGCCCTTCTGGGCGGCGGACGGGTGGAGCGAACGGGCCGCTTCGGCCGCGAGGTCGCCGCCCCGCTGCAGCCGCACGCAGCGCTGCCTGGGTCTCCTCCTTCGTAGCCAGGACCACGAGTGAGAGGCGGAGCTTGTCGGCGCCCTTGTGGAAGAGGGACTTGACCTGCTCTTCGGTGGGCTTCGACTTGGCGCCGATCTCGCGCTCGAGGTACGCATCGGCGAGGACTGTTGCCCGGGCGCCTTCGACGGCGGTCTTCGCCTCGGGGGCCGAAGCCGTACCAGATCGCCTCGCGTCCTGCGCGAAGAGCGCTTCGACGACGAGGGAATCTACCACCTCCTGGGCCGACGGCGTCCTTGGGCGAAACTCGGCGGCGCGCGCGGCGATGTCTTTCGCGGAGAAGGACTCGTTGCCGACCGTGATCACGGTGCCTGGTGCGCCGTGCAGTGTCATCGAGAGCGCAGCAAATAGCGCGATCATCGGGCCGCCCCCGTCGCGCCCGCGCCGGCGCCCGTACCCGTACCCGCGCCTGCGCCTGCGCCGCCAGCGGCGCCTTCCGTGGGCTTCGCCCTCCTTGCCTTGGAGATCACGTTCTTCAGCTCAGGGTTCTTGCCGCTCTTGTCGCCGTGGCAGGTCGAACACATCTCCATCGAGGTTTCTCCGGTGTAGAAGAGCTTGGGGCTGTCCGAGCCGTGGGGGTTGTGGCAGCTGGCGCAGGTGAAGTCGCGGTTGGGACGGCGCGGGTCGAGGAGGTCGCCTCCGACGACGTGGCCCGCAGCGACGAGCGGCGTCACATGCCTTCCGTCCTTCATTGCCTGGTGGCAGCCGACGCAGAGGTCGTTGACCTTCTTGGGGACGAGCCGGCCGTATGCGGTTCCGTGCGGATCGTGGCAGCCGCCGCAGCCGTAGCGCTCGAGGGCGGCGTGCTTGTTCTTGCCCTTGTCCACCGGCTGGTGGCAGGCGTAGCACTGCTTCTTCCCTTCGCCCGCCTTCAGCACGTTCCGGTTGGGTGCGCCGTGGGCGCCGTGGCACTCGGTGCAGGACTTCTTGAGTGGAGGGTGGAGCACCTTCCGCATGGTCACGTCGTCCTGGTGGCAGAGGAAGCAGGTCTCGTTCATCGTCGCCTTCGCCAGCAGCTTCGGCTGGTCCGAGGTGTGCGGCTCGTGGCAGACGGCGCAGTCGCCGATCACGACGGCGCTGTGCGGGAACTTGTCCTTGTCCTTGCGCGGGTGGCAGCCGTAGCAGGTGTCGACCACCGACCTCTTCAGGAGCTTCAGGTTGTCCCCGGAGTGGCCGATGTCGTGGCACTGGCCGCAGTCGCCGCGGTTGAGGGCTGCGTGGACGACCGGCTTCGCCATGTCGAGCCGGAAGCCGGCCCCCGGGCTTCCCTGCGTGGTCGGGGCCTTCGAGTCGTGGCACCTGAGGCAGAAGGCGTTGCCCGAGGAGCGGATCGCGTTGGCCGAGTCCGAGCCGTGCGGGTTGTGGCACTCGAGGCACCGCCCCTCGGCGACCGGAGCGTGCTTGACCGCCTTGGTGAGGAGCGGCTCCACCTCGTGGCAGTTCATGCAGATCCGGTCGGGTGGATCGTTCAGCAACCCCTTGTAATTGGACGAGTGGGGCGAGTGGCAGGAGAGGCAGCTCCCCTGGCGCACGGCGGTGTGGACGTTCTTCGACTGGTCCTTGCGGGCGTGGCAGTCGTAGCAGAGCTCCGGCTCCTGCTTCTTGAGCGTCCACTTGGACGCCGACTGGGAGCGGCACTTCCCGCTGGCGCCCGACTGCGGCGAGTGGCAGGCGGTGCAGTCGTTCTTGTCGAGCGAAGGGTGGAGGAACGACTTCTGGGCCACGGCGGCGTGACAGGACAGGCAGCGCTCGCCTGGAGCGCCGGGAGCAGCCCGGGGGGCGGGCGCAGGGAGCGGCCTCAGGCCGGGAGGGGCCGGAGGTAGCGGGACTTCCTTCATCCCGGGAGGCGGAGGCGGGAGTGGAACGTCGAGGGCGAGCGCCTGACCGAAGGCCGAGACAGGGAGGAGTGCTGCCAGGGCCGCCACGAGCACAGGCGCCAAGTTGAGGCGGTCGGCATTTCTGGAGAGCACGGGGTTCATTCGCTCCGTTGGAAGACCTGTTCGGCGATGGAGGCCGCACCATACCTGCAAGGGTAGTGCCGGGTAAATACGCGAACTCGCACGAGGAGAGGGCAATGTGCGCGAGATGTATCCGGGCGACTTTGGCGCTTTCACGGGGTGCTCGCTCCTACATCGGAGCCAATAAGTCTTGGTTTGGCCTCTTTACATTGCGTCCGAAGAGTGGCGAAATCGCCCAAGACCTGCGTGATTTCACCCGACCCAAGCCCCGAGGTTTCAGTGCAGCTGGCTGCATCGAGGAGCCAGGACCTGACGCCAACCCCCGGTGACGAAATGCTCACGGCGGGGGGACCCTCGCGCACCTTCGGCGGACACGGGTTTCTGCGTTGAACCTCTTCGGCTCGCTCTTCAGGCGCCTGGACGCCAGCATGCGGGCGCGCATCCTCGCGCCGACCGCCATCCTCTTCGCGATCACGCTCGCGACGATGGTGACCGGAGCGGTCTTCGTCTACTCGAAGGACATGGACCGTGGCCGCCGCGAGCGCGCGGAGCTCTTCGCCACCATGGTCGCGGGCGGCATCTCCAACGTGATGCTCTCCGGCCAGCCTGGAGAGGTCCCGGGCCTGCTGGGGACGCTGATGAACCACCGGAACGACCTCCTGTCGGCGAGCCTGCTCGGCCCGACGGGCGTCGTCTCGGCCTCGACCGACCTGCGCATGATCGGGCAAGCGTCCGTGGCCGGCGCCGCAGAGGCTGGAGGGGACGACCGTCCTTCCTGCGCCCGGCGGCGACGACACCATCTTCGCCGTGCTCCAGCCGATCGTGAACCTTCCTGCCTGCGCACGCTGTCACGGGGCCGCCGCGACGAACAACGGCTGGATCGACCTGCGCTTCACGCGCGAGCCGGTGCTCGACTCCGAGCTGCGGCTGGCCCGGACGCTCACCTTCTCCGCGGGGGCGGCCTTCATCGCGCTGCTCGTGATCCTCCTCTGGCTCCTGGGGCGCGAGGCGGTCACGCCGCTCCAGCGGCTCGTGGCGGCGATGCTCCGGGCGGAGTCGGGGGACCTCGGCGTGCGCGCCGACGAGGGGCGGCCGGACGAGCTCGGCGACGCCGCGCGGAGCTTCGACGCGATGCTCGCCTCGCTGCGCCGCAGCCAGGCGGAGCTCGAGGCCTTCTACCGGGAGCGGATGGTGCGCGCCGACCGCTTCGCCGCAGTCGGCGAGATCGCCACGGGGCTGGCGCACGAGATCAAGAACCCGCTCGCCGGCCTCTCGGGCGCGCTCGAGCTGATGGCCGAGGACCTGGCGCAGGACCCCCGCCACTCCGAGATCGTCGGCGAGATGCGCCACCAGGTGCAGCGGCTCGGCAACACGATGGAGAGCCTCCTCTCCTTCGCGCGGCCGCCCAAGGCGAGGCTGCGCGCCTCCGACGTCAACGTCTCCATCGAGAAGGTGCTCTTCCTCATCCGCCAGCAGTGCCGCGACGGGTGCGTGACCATCGCTCCCGATCTCGCGGCCGGGCTGCCGCAGGTCCTCGCGGATCCGGCACAGCTGGAGCAGGTCTTCCTGAACCTCTGCATCAACGCGTGCCAGGCGATGCAGCGCCACGAGGGGGCGCGCCTCGTCGTCAGGTCGCGCAAGGGGGAGGGGACCGTCCACGTCGAGATCGAGGACAGCGGGCCCGGCATCCCCGCGGAGGCGCGCCCCAACGTCTTCAAGCCGTTCTATCACGACGAAGGGGGAGGGAAACGGGCTCGGCCTGGCCATCTCCGCCCGGATCGTGAGTGAACACGGCGGCCACATCGGCTATCGTTGCCCGCCGGACGGCGGCACCATCTTCACCGTGACGCTCCAGCAGGCGCGCTCCACCGGTTCGCGCGCCGCGGAGCACGCAGCGTAAACAGGAGTCCAATGCCCAACAGCCCCGCGCGCATCCTCGTCGTCGACGACGAGAAGCTGATCCGCTGGTCCGTGTCCGAGCGGCTCCAGCGCGACGGCTACGTCGTCGCCACCTCCGAGACGGGCGAGGAGGCGCTGGAGGCGATCGCGGCGGACCCGCCGGACCTGGTCCTGCTCGACGTGCAGCTCCCCGGCATGAACGGCGTGGAGACGCTGCAGAAGGCGCTCGGGCTGCAGCCGGAGATGAGCGTCATCATGATGTCGGCGCACAGCACCGTCGACACGGCCGTCGACGCGATGAAGCACGGCGCGCTCGACTTCCTGGTGAAGCCCTTCCCGCTCCAGCTCCTCGACGCCGCGGTCGAGCGGGCGCTGAGCAGCGCGCGGACGCGCCGGCAGATCGCGACCCTCACCGCGGAGCGCAAGGGGACCTCCAGCGCAATGGGGGCGCTCGTGGGGGGCTCCGCGGCGATGGAGCAGGTCCGGTCCATGGTCGGGCGGCTCGCGGGCAGCGACGCGACCACGGTCCTGATCGAGGGGGAGAGCGGCTCCGGCAAGGAGGTGGTGGCGCGCGCCATCCACTTCGAGAGCGCCCGGGCCGAGCGGCCGTTCCTCCAGGTGAACTGCGCGGCGCTGCCGGAGCAGCTCCTGGAGAGCGAGCTCTTCGGGCACGAGCGAGGTGCCTTCACCGACGCCCACGTGCAGAAGCGCGGCATCTTCGAGTCGGCCGACGGCGGCGCGGTGATGCTGGACGAGATCGGCGACCTGCCGCCCGGCGGCCAGGCGAAGCTCCTCCGGCTGCTGGAGAACAAGACCTTCCGCCGCGTCGGCGGCGTGACCGAGCTGCGCGCCGACGTGCGCGTCATCGCAGCGACGAACGTGGACCTCGAGAGCCGCGTCAGCGATGGGCGCTTCCGCGCCGATCTCTTCTTCCGGCTCAACGTGGTCCGGATCACGGTGCCGGCGCTGCGCGATCACGCCGACGACGTCCCGGCGCTCTGCGCCGCCTTCATCGCCCGCTTCAACCAGGAGATGAAGCGCCACGTGCAGGGGGTCTCCTCGTCCGCGATGGAGCACCTGAAGGCCTACGGCTGGCCCGGCAACATCCGCGAGCTGCGCAACGTCGTAGAGCGCGCCTTCATCCTCTACGCCGGGATGGAGGAGGTCCGGCCCGAGCACCTGACCCCCGAGATCCGCAAGGCGTCGCACGCGAAGAAGACGGAGCGCGCGGTCCCGACGGTGGGCACCGAGGGCGTCGTGCTGGAGGACGTCGAGAAGAAGCTGATCGTCGAGGCGATGGAGCGGGCCTCGGGGAATCAGTCGAAGGCGGCCAGGCTGCTCGGCGTCTCGCGGGACACGCTACGGTACCGGCTGAAGAAGCACGGGCTCGCCTGAGATCGGCGCGCGGTCTCGGCCGATCTCGGGCGGACTCCTCGCTGTGCTGCTCGCCGTACGAAGATGTACGGCTCCGCTGCTCTCTCGTCGCGCGCCCGACCTCGGCTCGAGCCTGCGCGCCTCGCCGCCGGGTTCGCTGAGGTACTGCCTACTCGACCTCCGCCGTCCTCCCGTTCACCGGCCACTCGATCGCCGCGGCGAGCGGCTGCAGCTCCCTGCGGAGCTTCTCCTTGGCGCGCAGCTCGAGCTGGCGCGCGCGCTCCCGCGAGAAGCCGAAGTGGGCCCCGACGTCCTTCAGCGTCATCGGCGCGTCGGTGAGGATCCTGTTCTGGACGATGAACCTCTCACGGTCGTCGAGCCGGTCGATCGCGACGCGGACCACGCCGGCCGCCAGCCGGCTCTCCTGCCGGGAGCCCATCTCGACGTCCGCCGCGACTCCGTTCCACGGGACGTGGTCGCCGTGGGTGCTCGTGCCGTCCTCGCCCCAGGGCGCGTCGAGCGAGAGGTCGCGCCCGTCGAGCCGGCGCTCCATCTCGGTCACCTCGGACTCGCGCACGTGGAGCCGGTCGGCGACGAGGTCGGCGCCCGAGCCGCCGCCCAGCCGCTCCAGCTCGCGCTTGGTGCGCGCGAGCGAGAAGAAGAGCTTCCGCTGCGCCTGCGTCGTCCCGATCTTCACGAGCGACCAGGAGCGGAGGATGTAGTTCTGGATGTACGCGCGGATCCACCAGACCGCGTACGAGATGAGCCGGATCTCCTTCTCGGGGTCGAACTTCTGCACGGCCTTCATGAGGCCGATGTTCCCCTCCTGGATCAGGTCCGCGAGCCGGAAGCCGTAGGTGCGGTACTCGTGCGCCACCTTCACGACGAACCGCAGGTTGGCGGTGATGAGGTCGTGGGCGGCGCGCGCGTCTCCGTCGTCGCGCCAGGCGCGCGCCAGCCGCGCCTCCTCCTGGGCGGTGAGCAGCGGCACCGTGCGGATCTCGGCGAGGAAGAGGTCCAGTGCATCAGTCGGAGCCGTTGCGCGTGGTCGAGTCATCGCCCCTCCGGGATCGAAACGTTCTCCCCACGAACTGGGCAATCCGTGGGGCCGAGTAGGAGTGTGCCATTCAAGCAGAAACGTAGGTAGGTTGTCTCCCGTGGCCGATTGGCGCGGAGCGCAAGGTGTAGGATATTTGGGTCAAGGGTTGCGGGGCATGTCTCTTTCGGGTCCTAAGGGCGCTTATCCGCGCAGGACCCGCTTGCGTATACTGGTGGGAGTCCGCATTTTTCGGGGAGGCGCGGCGTCGCTCTCAAGAGGCGCAGGAAGAACCATGGACGAGGAATCACAGGATCTTGCGGAGGGCGAGACCGAGGGTACGACCCCCTCCGGCGGCCGCGGCGACGCGGCCGCCGAGGATCGGGCGAGCCACCTCGGCTTCGTCGCCCACGAGATCCGCAACCCGCTCTCGACCGCGCTCTGGACCGCGGAGCTGCTCGGCAGGATGGAGGCCAGCGACCGCGCCGGGGCCCGGGGCGAGAAGCTCGCCGGAATGTGCCTGCGCTCCCTCCAGCGCGTGCGCAACCTCGTCGAGGACCACCTGCTCAGCGAGCGGCTCGACACCGGGATCTTTCCAGTCCGCCCCGAGGGAGTGTCGCTGGTAGACCAGGTGGTCGCGGCAGAGGGGCGGCGCGGCGCCGCCGATCAGCCCATCGAGCTGGATGTCTCCTCTGACCTCGGGGTGCTGGCCGACCGGGCGCTGCTCGGGAGGATGATAGACGCGCTGCTCGATGCGGCGAGCCAGGGGGTCTCGGCGGTCAAGGTCTCGGGGCGCGCGTCCGACGGGGAGGTGCGGCTCGTGGTCCGCGGTGCCGTGCCCGATCCCCGGGCCCTGGAGGACCCGCTCAAGGGTGCGGCCTCGGACACGCGGGGCAGGGCGCTCGCCCTCCCTGCTGCCAGGCGCGCCGCGACGCGAATGGGCGGACGGCTGGAGCTGCGCGGGGGCGCGTTCGAGCTGACGCTCCCCGAGTCGCCCGAACGCGGCGAAGAGGGCTGAGCCGGTCCGCTGGTTTCCCCCGTCTAACCGGGGGCTTCGCTTGACAGGGCACGCCCTGGCGGGTAGAACCGCGCCCTTTCCACGGCAAGTCCTCCGCGGCCCTTCACGACGCGCGGCGGACCAATGCGAGGTGTACACATGGCGACAGGTCTGTTGGCGAAGAAGGTCGGGATGACGCAGGTCTTCACCGCGGAGGGTGACTGCATCCCGGTGACCGTGATCGAGGCGGGTCCCTGCACGGTGATCCGCCGCAAGAGCGCGGACAAGGACGGCTACGACGGCGTCGTCCTCGGCTTCGGCCAGATGGACGAGAAGCACTCCTACCGGCTCAGCAAGGCGGAGCTCGGCGTCTTCAAGAAGGCCGGCACGCCGATCTTCCGGCACCTCAAGGAGATCCGGGTCAAGGACGCCAAGGTGCTCGGCGAGCTGAAGGCTGGCGACGTCCTCACGGTCGACAAGGTCTTCAAGCTCAACCAGCGGATCGACGTCGCTGGCGTCACCAAGGGGCGCGGCTTCGCCGGCGTCATCAAGAAGTGGGGCATGCACGGCGCGGCGCGAGACTCCTCGACGGCGCACGAGCACCACCGGCACGTCGGCGCGATCGGTCAGCGCAAGACGCCGGGCAAGGTCTGGAAGGGCAAGCACCTCCCCGGCCACTACGGCAACGACAACATCACCATCCAGAACCTGACGATCGTCGGGATCGAGCCCGAGTCGAACGTGCTGCTCGTCAAGGGCGCGGTCCCCGGCCACGCCGACGGCATCCTCTTCGTCAACACGGCGGTCAAGGGCCAGCCGCGGGCGAAGCAGGTGCAGGTCGAGCGCGCCCGCGCCAAGCCGAAGGTCTAGGCCCTTCCGGCAGGACGCCTGGACTCGAACGCCGCCTCGGGAGACCGGGGCGGCGTTTTCGTTATAGATTCACGCTCCCATGCGGACGCTGGTCATCGTTCCGGCCTTCAACGAAGCGCGAAGCCTGCCCGCGGTCGCGGAGGACCTCCGGCGGCACGCCCCGGACGCCGACGTCTGCGTCGTGGACGACGGCTCCACCGACGGAACGGGCGACGCGGCGCGAAGGCTCGGGTTCCGCGTCTTGCGGCTGCCGATGAACCTCGGGATCGGGGGTGCGGTCCAGGCCGGCTACCTCTGGGCGCACGAGCACGGCTACGCCGCGGCGGTCCAGTTCGACGGCGACGGGCAGCACGAGGCCGCGAGCCTGCCCGGCCTCCTCGAGCCGATCCGCGCGAACGCCGCCGATCTGGTGGTCGGATCCCGCTTCCTGGGAGACGGGGAGTTCCGGTCCACCCTGGCGAGGCGCGCGGGGATCCGGTACCTGGCAGGCCTGATCCGCGTCCGGTGCGGCGCCCGGGTCACCGACTCCACCAGCGGCTTCCGCGCGGCCGGCCGCGCCGCCATCGCGCTCTTCGCGCGAGGCTACCCGTCGGACTTTCCGGAGCCGGAGTCGATCGCGATCGCCTGCCGGGCCGGCTTGCGCGTCGCCGAGGTCCCCGTGCGGATGAGGGATCGCGCCCACGGCGCGTCGAGCATCACCCTCTTGAGGTCCGTCCTGTACATGGTCAAGGTCACGGTCGCGCTGGTGCTGCTCCCGGTCCGGGCGCGCCGCCGCCGGGAGGAGTCCGCACCGTGAACGCGATCATCCCCCTCGAGCTGCGGCTGAGCGCGCTCGCCGTCCTGTCCGTCTTCCTCGTGTGGGTGGTCCGGCTCATCCGCCGGCAGCGGCTCTCGGTGCGCGACAGCCTCGCCTGGCTGGTGACGACGGGGCTGGCGATCCTCGTCACGGCCTTTCCGGAGCTGCTCGTCGCGGTGTCCGGCCTGGTGGGGATCCACGTCCCGTCCAACGGCTTCTTCGCGGTCGCCATCCTCTACCTCGCGGTCAACGTCCTCGCGGGGACGCTCGCGGCCTCCGACAACTCGGCGCGGGTGCGCCGACTGACGCAGGAGTGCGCGCTCCTGCGCGCCGAGCTGGAACGCCTGGGCGAAGCGGTGAAGCCGGCTGGTGGAGCGCCGAAGTGACCGGCGGCCGGCTCAAGATCAGCGTCGTCACCCCCTCGCTGAACCAGGGTGAGTTCATCGAGCGGACGGTCCGAAGCGTCCTGGACCAGCAGGGGGACTTCGACCTCGAGTACCTCGTCTTCGATGGAGGGAGCACCGACGGGACCCGCGAGATCCTCGAGCGCTACGCGGACCGGCTTCGCTTCGTCGTCGAGCCCGACGCCGGGCAGGCGAACGCCGTCAACAAGGGGCTTCGTGCGGCCACGGGCGACGTCGTAGGCTGGGTGAACTCCGACGACCTGCTCCTCCCAGGCGCGCTGGACCGGGTTGCGCGGGCGTTCCGCGAGCGGCCGGACCTTCTCTGGCTGCACGGCCGCTGCGTCATCGTGGACGAGGAGGACCGCCCGATCCGGCGGTGGCTCGCCGCCTACAAGGACTACCGCTGCCGGCGATATTCGCGGCAGGCGCTGCTGATCGAGAACTTCGTCAGCCAGATGACCGTCTTCTGGCGTCGGCCGGTGCACGAGCGGATCGGTTACCTCGACGAGGCACTTCACTACACCTTCGACTATGACCTCTGGCTCCGGCTCTCGGCCCAGCGGGCGCCGCTGTTCATCGACGAGGAGCTGGCGGCCTTCAGGTGGTACATGCGCTCGAAGAGCGGGGCCGACTTCGAGCGACAGTTCGGGGAGGACGAGGCGGTGTTCGCGCGCTACGCACCCTCGGGCGCGGGCCTGCGGCTGCGCAAGCGGCTCCGGACGTTGCAGATCGTCAGCGCCTACCGGCTGCTGCGCGCGCTGCGGGTGGCGCGCCGCGGGGGCGCGGCCGCGTGAGGTTGGCCGTCAGCCTCCTCGCCTTCCGCCCCGGGCGGATCGGCGGCGCCGAGACCTACGTGCGGAAGCTCCTCGCCGAGCTGCCGCGCGTCGCCGAGGCTGGGGACTCCCTCGTGGCGGTGCTCGACGAGGGGCTGGCAGCGAGCCTCGAGACCCCCGGCTGGGAGCGCGCCATCGTCGCGCGGAGCGGCCGGCGGATCGTCGTCGAGCGACTGCTGGAGGCCTTCAGCCCCTGGCGGGCGCGGGCCGTCGAGGACGCCTTCCTGCGATCGGGCGCCGAGGTGATCCTCTTCCCCCAGCAGTCGATCTTCCCCAAGCGGGTCGCGGGGCGGCTGCTGCTCACCGTGGTCGACGTCCAGCACCTGTTCCACCCGGAGAACATCGCCCTCCTGGAGCGTTGCTTCCGCGCGGCGATCTATCCGCAGGCCATGGGCCGCGCCGAGCACCTGCTCGCGATCTCCGAGTTCACGCGGTCGACCGTGATCGAGCGGTGCGGCGTCTCCGCGGAGCGGATCACGGCGGTGCACCTGGGCTACGAGCCGCGCGCCTCCGACGACCCGCCGACCGATCGCGTCGCCTCCCCGTACCTCTATTACCCGGCGGCGACCTTCCCTCACAAGAACCACGCCCAGCTCATCCGGACGTACGCGGCGCTCCGCCGACGCGGCGACCTCGACGCCAGGCTGGTCTTCAGCGGGATGAAGACCCCGCGTGGAAGGGGTTGGCGCGCCTCGCCCGCGAGCTCGGCGTGGGGGACGACGTGGTCCACCTCGGCTTCCTGCCCTACGCGGACGTGCGGAGGGTGTACGCGGGAGCGGAGGCGATCGTCTTCCCGTCGCGCTACGAGGGGTTCGGCATCCCGGTGCTGGAGGCCGCGGTCGAGTTCCGGAAGAAGGTCATCAGCTCGCGCCTGCCCGTGTTCGACGAGCTCGGCATGCCGCCCGACCGGCAGATCGACTTCGGCGATCCCGACGCGCTCCTCGCGGCGCTGCGGCTGCCCGGGAGGACGGTCCTGACCCGCGCGCCGTCGACCTGGACCGAGTGCGCGAGGAGAACGATCGAGATCGCGCGCCGGGTGGCTCGCGGCTGATCACGGCATGCGTGGTAATCTCGGGCTGGTCGCCAAGTGAGAGTCTCGTTCGTCATCCCCACGAGAAACCAGGCGGGGTTCATCCGGCGCTGCATCGATGGCTGCCTCGCGCAGGGGATCGACGATGCCGAGGTGATCGTCGTCGACGGCCTGTCCACGGACGGGACCCAGGACCTGCTGCGCTCCTACGGCCCGCGCATCCGCTGGACCAGCGAGCCGGACTCGGGACAGGCGGAGGCCGTCAACAAGGGGATCCTCGCTGCCGGTGGCGAGATCGTCGCGTGGATCAACTCGGACGATGTGTACGCAGCCCCCGATGTGCTTCGCGCAGTCCTCGCCCGCTTCGACGCCAGCCCCGACCTCGACGTGGTCTATGGCGATGCGCACGTGGTCGACGAGAATGGCCGGCTGATTCGCCCCTACGTGACGCCAGACGTCCGATCGGTCCTCGACGTCCTGGTGTCCCCGCAGGGGCCGTCGCAGCCCGCGACGTTCTTCCGGCGCGCGGCATTCCTGGAGGTCGGAGGGTTGCGGACCGATCTCCACCTCGCGCTCGACTACGAGCTCTGGCTCCGCCTTCTCGGGTCCGCTCGGCGCGTCGAGCGCATTCCGCGGGTGCTGGCGTTGATGACCGCGCACGCCTCCGCGAAGTCGATCTCCTCGATGGGGCGGCAGATCGCCGAGAGCGCGCGGGTGAAGCGCGCGCACGCCAGGCGGATGGGCGTGCCGCTCCGCGTGAGGGCGCGAATGGAGCGGTCCATCTTGAAGAACTGGCTCTATGTGCTGGTCGTGAAGGCGGGGCTCAGGAGGGCTGTGTGAGCGACTCCGTTCAACGAGGGCGTCTGCTCCGTGCGATCGTCCCGTGTCAGCCGGCGCAGCCAGTAGGCTGGCTTCAGCTTCCGGGTGAGCACGGCGCAGGCAAGGCGCGTGGAGTGGAGGGCGAGGAGGGACGGGAGTGTGGCGTCGCCGGCGTGCTCCAGCGACCGGGACAGTGCGTACGCCGCCACCTCGTCGAACCCCCTCAGCTTCATGTTGAGCGCGATGCGGGCGTAGAAGGTCGTGAGGGGGCGGGAGTAGAAGGCCCTGATCTCGGACTCGCTCAGCGCCGAGATGAAGCGCTTGAACTGGGCGACGCACTCCTCGTAACGCGCGCCGATAGTCTGCGTACCCTGGGAGGGGTGCACCCGATACCGTGCGAGGAAGCCGGGGACGTGCACGAAGGGGAAGTGGGCCGCGAGGCGGAACCACATGTCGTAGTCCTGGATCGTCCGGAGGTGCTCGTCGAAGGCGCCGACGCGCGCCAGGCACGCGCGTGGGATCAGCACCGTCAGGCCGTGGACCGGATCCCCCATGATGATGGCGAGTCGCATCGATGGCGGGTGCGCTGCGACGCGTCTCCCGCCGAGCGTTCGGCCCGCTGGGTCGATGTTCTCGACGTCGCCATAGAGGACCGCCGTCGGGTGTCGCAGCGCGACGGCCACCTGGGTGGCGATCCGCTCCGGGCGGTAGAGGTCGTCGTGGCTCAGCCACGAGAAGTACTCGCCGCGCATCTCGCGGATGCCCACGTTGAGGGCAGAGGAGACGCCGCCGTTCGCCTTCTCGACGTAGCGGATCCGCTCGCCGTAGGCTCGCGCGATCGCCGCCGTCGCTCCGCCGTCGGTCGAACCGTCGTTGACGACGAGGACCTCGACCCGCGGGTAGGTCTGGGCCAGTGCGCTGTCGATCGCCTCCCGGAGGTAGTTGGCGCCGTTGTAGACCGGGATGACGATCGAGACGAGGGGAGCAGGATCCATGAGGTCGCCGGTGGAGTTGGAGGCCCGTCGTCGAGTGAGGGGGCCTGTGCTGCGTCGAGCTGAAGTCTACCGCGGACGCAGCCGGGCCACCCGCGTGTACATGTCCACGGCCTTCCGTGCGAGGTCACCGGCGTCGAGCCGTTCCTGCGCGGTCCTCCAGTTGGCCTCGGCCGCCGCGTCGACGAGGTGGTCATCGGTCAGCGCACGCCTGAGCGCACGGGCAGCCTCGTCGAGATCGTCCGGCGGGAGCAGCATCCCGGTCTCGCCGTCGGTGATCCACTCGTTCGCGCAGGAGGTCCACGACTGGAGCGGGAAGGAGCCCATGAGCAGGGCCTCCAGGAAGGAGGTGCTGACCCCGTCGCTCATGCTGAGCGCGATGGAGACACGGGCGGCGCCGTGTCGAGCCAGGATCTCGCCGTGCGGAACGCCCGCGTCGGCCCGCAGGATCTCCACCGGAAGCCCCGTCCTGTGCGCGAGGGCTCGCGCCTCCGCTGCAACGTCCGGGGTGGCGGAGTAGACGCAGATCCGGTGGCCCGAGAGCACATCGGCGCAGGCCTCGACGGCCTTCAGCGCGACGAGCGCCCTGCCGACGAAGTGCTGGTATCCCTTGACCATGACGAGCCGGCGCTGCGAGGTCGGCGACACGCGGAGCGGGGCTGCCGCCTCGAGGTCGTACCCGCCGGCGTTGGGTGAAGGGGGAAAGCGGAGGCCGCGAAACCCCATCTCGTCCGCCAACCGGACGTCGCGGGCACACTCGCAGCTATACGCATCGGCCGACGCCAGGACGCGGCGGATCCGGTCGGCGTGCTCGGGGAACTGGCGGAAGTGCGCGATGTCGCTCCCCCAGTTGGTCGCGAGCCAGGGAGGGAAAGGATCGCCGATGACCTCCTTCGCCTGCAGCGTGAGGTAGGCGCCGCTCTGGAACTCGAGGGAGTGGACGACGTCCGGCTGGAACCGTCGGACGAGCCGGACGAGCGCGTCGCGGCGGAGGCTGGGCCGGAGGCGCTCCAGCGACCGCTCCGCCAGGTAGGCGAGGTCGCGCTGCAGGACCGGGATGCCTCGCTGCACCACCCCACGCTGAGCTGCATGGAAGAAGTGGTGGGTGGTCAGGCCCAGTAGCGACGGGTGGGTCGTGCCCGACGGGTGGCTCGAGAAGAGCTCGATCGACCACTTCGTCGTCGGCGCGAGCTGTGCAATCCAGCGCGCCGTGTGGACGCTCTCCGGCATCGCGACGACGAGGACTCTCAGCGATTGCATGGTCGCGGCGTCAGGAACATGGGGCGGTGCCCGAGCGTATCCGTCTCCGCCGGTTCGCGCGCCTTCGAAGTGCTCAGATGTCTTCAATCCACTTCTCGACCGCACAGTTGATCGTCAGGCCGATTGGCTTGATCGGCCTCTTGTCGGCAATGTCGCTGCAAAGAACAAGCTCCAACGGCTCATTCTGCAGTTTCGGGTCATTGCTGTAGTTGTCGTATGATCTGGTGATGGCTTCCCTGTATTGCGGATAGTTCCTTCGGGATATCTTATAGAAGCTGGTGAAATAGCATCTTCTCGACATCAGTATTCTTGAGAGCAAGTCCGACTTGTGCTTGGTCAACGGCTCGTTGACCCTGAAGATGTTGTGATCGTTGTCGAACTTTCGGTAGTTGAAGTGTTCGTTGATCAGGTATCTTCCGCAGAGTTTGAATAGGTGTCCCCACTCGAAGGGAAAGTTGTCGACATACGTCAGGGCATGCCTGATTTGTGAGAGTTCGCCCATCGCCTTGGCTTCGTTGATGTCCGTGTCGTGGCGCATCCTCTCGTCGTGGATTGGATTCAAGAACAGATCCGCTTCGTTCTTGAAGTACTCCACGGCGTCGTTGCTCAAGGCTGAATTGTCAATTAACACCAGGTAGGGCTCGGGAATGTGCTTCTTCGCCGACTCGAGCGTCGCCTTGGTCTGCAAGAATCGCTCGTCGCGAGAGTATATGCTCCTGGTTGCGCTGTAAGAGAGCCTCTTGTCGGATACGGCGATCTTGGAGTTTATGAGCACTATGTTCTTCATGGCGCCACCGCTCCAGCGCTCGTGCGCTGCAAGGTGTCCGTTTCGTCAGCGGTGAGACTCATTGGCTCGGGGTGGTCTTGCGCCTTCGTTTGCGGCTATGTGTTCCGTCGTCGTTCGTTCAAGCGCGGTTGGCCTGCCAGGGATGACACGTATCTTTGGATGAGCACTCTGCCGAATTGGGGCAGCCGGCTCAAGAGCCGGTTGAGGTGCTCCACGTCGCGGCGCTCCAACACCTTGGCGAGGGGCGCGAGCAGGGCGTAGGTGATCGCGATGGCGGCGACTCCGGCAAGGAGTGAGGGCCATCCCGGAGTGAGCCCGCGAATCGCTGCGTATCCTGTGGTGGCCGCGACCGACGCCGCCGCAACGGAACGCAGGATGCGGCCGAGAGGCATCTCCATCCCGGAACGCGTTCGCACGTACCAGAACGCGACGACGACACCTCCGGCTTGAACGGTGGCGCGCACGATGGCTGCTCCGACCGCACCAAAGCGCGGGATGACGGTCACGAATCCCGCTATTGCGATCAAGGCCCCGCCGACGGTGGCGGTCGCGATGTAGCGGTTACGCTCCTCCGCGTGGGCCACGGCGGTGGCAGCGGGAGCGACGGCGACGAGGGAGGCCGCGGCCACGAGAATCGCAGCAGGCGTGATCGCGCCGGCGAAGCCCGGCCCGAATACCGCTGGCACCAGTGCGGGGGTGAGCGCGGCCAGACCCAGGCACAGCGGAAGCGACAGTGCTGCCATCACGCGCGTGACGGCGGCAAAGGTCTCCTTCGAGGTGTCGGAGCGTCCGCCGCTGGCCAATTCGCCGAAGTGGGGAATCATGGCGTTCCCCAGAATGGTGGCAGGCTGGAGCCCCAGCTGGGCGACGGCCAGCGCCACCGCGTAGACTGCGACGTTCGCAGCGCCGTGTCTTTGAAGGAACACGTACTCCAGGCGCGACCACGCGACGAGGCCGGCGGTCGATGCGACCCAGATGTGAATCGCGTACGATCGGATTCGTAGGAGCACCGATCCGTCCGGGCGGCGACCATCGGCGACGATCCCAGCCAAACCGATGATGAGAGGCACGCACGCCGCCGACTGTCCGAGGATACATCCGATCGGCCCGCCCGCGACGCAGCCGACGATCGCGCCACACACCTGGAGGGCGACAGACCAAAGGCTGAGCATCGCGAGGCGTCCGTATCGTTGGGTTCCGGAGAGGACCGACTGCCCCAACGAGAGCGCCATGCCGGCCCACGCGAGCGCGCCGGTTGCCGCGACCGTGGCCCACGAGGCGCCTGACGCGACTTGCATCCCCGCGGCGCCGAGGACTCCCAGCGGCGAGAGGAGGACGCTCCGGTTGACGAGCCAGCGGGCGACGCCGGGGCTCTCGGTCGGAGCGGCAAGGAAACGCAGCGCCGCCTGCGGAAGTGCGAAGAGACCCACCTGAGCGGAGAGAGTGGCCGCCCAGACCGCGTATGCGACCTGGCCCGCACCCTCGGGGCCGAGAAGGCGTGACGCGGCGACGACGACGATGAGGGAGCCAAGGGCGCTGACCACGCATGCGATCGAACTCCACGCAGTCTTGCCGATCAGGGACGACGGCTCGGCCGGGGAGGGGCCCATGCGAGTGTCCGTGCCGGTCTCGTGTGCCATGCCGCAGGGGGCGGAGGGGAAGGGGCTAACCCGCTTCGCCGCGCAGGCGAAGAAGGGCCCTGTGGGCGAGCCTCCCTGCCCACGAGTCGCGGAGGGCAAGCAGCGCGTCGACAGCCACCTGTGCCGGCGCAAGCATCCACGGGACGTTGACTCGGCGGGCGGACCCAAGGAGGTCGAGCGCCTTGGCAAGAACGGCTGGGTTGGCGATCGCCGCGCCTTCCGCGGACAGTCGCCTCAGCGCCCGGTCCCTCTGTGGTTCCGCGGATGGGGGGGCGAGGTTCCTGACGGCGAAGAAGGCGCCGAAGGGCTCCGGCAGTCGCGTTCCGAAGGCGTCGGCACGGTGGTACTCCCGCGCAGCGACGAGATCCCAGCCGTCGTCGAAGTCTTCTGGGCCCCAGCCCGACCGGTGCTCCTGCACCTCGCCGCCACCGAGTCCCCACGCGTCCGGACCAGATATGTGCTGGGGCATGAAGCCGAGTGGGGTGAACAGGACGATCTGCCGACGGGCTACCCGTTCCGTGTCGCGGAGGAGTACGACTCCCTCGGCCTTCTCGAGGTGCTCGATCACGTCGATCAGGAAGACCGAGTCCACGGACTTGTCGGGCAGGGCCTTCAATGCCTCGGCCCACGAGAGGCTAAGGACGACATCGGCGCGCGCCTGGCCAGCGCGTACGGCGGCCTGCAGGTTCGCGACATACTCTGGGAACGGTTCACAGCAGATGTGGACGCGCGGGACCACCAGCGTCTGTGGATAGATGCCGCACCCCACATCGAGCAGGACGTCGACGTCAACGAGCTTCGCCTGGACGGCCCGAACCAGGTCTTCGGCGCGATGCCAGGAGACGGTCATGGACATGCTTGAATATCAGCCGAGCGGCGATCGGTCCACCTCGGGGACAGGGCCCCGCTACCCCCCGACCGCCCCCAGCCCCTTCTTCTTCTCCCGTTCCGCCTTGTAGCGGGCCGTCTGGTCCAGGGCCTTCTTGCGCAGCCGGACCGACTTGGGCGTCACCTCGACCAGCTCGTCCTCGTCGATCCACTCGAGCGCGATCTCCAGCCCCATCTCGCGGGGCGGGGTGAGCATCACGTTCTCGTCGCGGCCGGCGGCGCGGATGTTGGTGAGCTTCTTCTCCTTGCAGATGTTGTAGTCGAGGTCCCCCTCGTGGCTGTGCTCGCCCACGATCATGCCGGGGTAGACCGCGTCGCCGGGCTTCACGAAGAGCGCCCCGCGCTCCTGGCAGTAGTTGGCGGCGTAGGCCACCACCTCGCCGATCCGGTCGGCGACGATGGCGCCGTTCTTCCGCTTCTCGATCCGCCCCTGCCACGGCTCGTAGCCGTCGTAGTACGAGGACATGATCCCCTCGCCGCGGGTCAGCGTGAGGAACTCGCCGCGGAAGCCGATGAGGCCGCGCGCCGGGACGCGGAACTGGAGCCGCGTGCGGCCTGAGCCGACCGGCTGCATGTCGATCATCCGCCCCTTGCGCGGCCCCATGTTCTGCGTCACGCCGCCGACGGCGTCGTTCGGCAGGTCGCACACCAGGATCTCCATCGGCTCGTGCGTCTCGCCGTTGAAGACCTTGAGGATCGGCTCCGGGTTCGAGACCGTCAGCTCGTACCCCTCGCGCCGCATGTTCTCGACGATGACCGCGAGCTGGAGCTCGCCGCGCCCGACCACCTTGAAGGAGTCGGGGCTCTCGGTGTCCTCGACGCGGATGGAGACGTTCTTGTACGCCTCGCGGTAGAGCCGCTCGCGGATGTTGCGGCTGGTGACGTACTTCCCTTCCTTCCCTGCGAAGGGGCCGTCGTTCACCTTGAAGACCATCGACATCGTCGGCTCTTCGACGCTGATGCGCGGGAGGGGCAGGGGCATGTCCGGGGCGCAGATGGTGTCGCCGATGCCGATCTCCTCGGCCCCGGCGATGCACACGATCTCGCCGACGCCCGCCTCCTTCACCTCGACCCGCTTCAGCCCCTCGTACGCGTAGAGCCGGACCACCTTCGCGGGGACGATCTTCCCCTCCTCGCGGATGACGGCGATCGTCTGCGCCTCGCGGATCACGCCCGACGCGACGCGGCCGATCGCGAGCCGGCCGACGTAGTCGTCGTAGTCGAGGTTGTCGACGAGCATCTGGAGGCTCTCGTGCTCGCCCGGCGGCGGCGCCGGGATGTGCGACATGATCGCGTCGAAGAGCGGCTTCAGGCTCTGCGACTCGAACGCGTCCTTCACCGTGTGGGCCGCGCGCCCCTCGCGGGCGATGGCGTAGATCACCGGGAAGTCGATCTGGTGCTCGTTGGCCCCGAGGTCGATGTAGAGCGAGTAGACGAGGTCGAGGACCTCCTTCGCGCGGGCGTCCTGCCGGTCGACCTTGTTGATGACCAGCACGCTCGGCAGCCCCAGCGCGAGCGCCTTGGAGAGCACGAACCGGGTCTGGGGGAGGGGCCCCTCGGCGGCGTCGACGAGCAGCAGCACGCCGTCCACGAGCCTGAGCGCGCGCTCCACCTCGCCGCCGAAGTCGGCGTGGCCGGGCGTGTCGACGATGTTGATCTTCACCCCCTGCCAGGTGACCGCCGTGTTCTTGGCGAGGATGGTGATCCCCTTCTCGCGCTCGAGGTCGTTCGAGTCCATGACGCGCTCGACGAGCAGCTCGTTGGCGCGGAAGACCCCCGCCTGGCGCAGCATGAAGTCGACCAGTGTCGTCTTGCCGTGGTCGACGTGGGCTACGATGGCGACGTTTCGGATCTGTTCGCGGGCGATCATTTGGTAATCTTTCAAAAAAGGGCGGTCCTTATAGTCCCCGGAACCGCGATACCGCAAGTGGACCCGCCGGGGTAGGTGTAGGTGCGCCCGCGCCCGGACCCCGCGTGGTATCTTTCGAGGGGGTCGGCGGGGAGCATCGCGACCCCGGGGGCGCGATGGCAGAGGTCATACTCTTCGTGGATGACGAGCCGGAGGTGCTCGCCGTCCTGAGGAGAATCTTCACCGAGCGTGAGGGCTACCTGGCGCTTACCGCCTCCGGAGGGGAGGAGGCGCTCGCGATCATCGGCGCCCGCGACATCGACCTCCTCGTCACCGACCAGCGGATGCCCGGCATGACCGGGATCGAGCTCGCCGCGGCCGCGCGGCGGCTGCGCCCGGGGCTCTGCGTCATCCTCCTGACCGCCTTCACCGACCCGCGCGACATCATCGACGCCATCAACAAGGGGGAGGTCTACCGGTACCTGACCAAGCCCTGGGAGTACGTCGACCTGCGCCAGTCGATCCTGCGGGCGCTGGAGCAGGTGAAGCTGAAGCGCGAGCAGGCGCGGCTCGACGCCGAGCTGGAGCGCCGGATCGCGGCGCTAGAGGTCGCGACCGAGATCGCGCGGGACGTCGGCCTCGCCGAGAGCAGGCAGGCGCTCCTGGAGCGGCTCCTCGAGCTCCTCCCACGCGTGGTCATGTGCGACGCCGCCGCGGCGCTCCTCGTCCCCGACGCCGGGCCGCCGGTGCTGGTCCTGCGTCCGGTGGCGGCCCTCTCCGATCGCGCCCTCCTGACGCTCCGCGAGGACGCGCTCGCCGCCTGGACCGAGCGCACCGGCCGCGTGGCGCCCGAGCGGGACCTCCAGGTGAAGGTCACGAGCACGGGCGGCGACGGCGCCGCCGGGGCCTTCGCGTCTCGCCTCACCGTCCCGGTGCAGGTCGACGGAAAGACGACGGGCATCGTCGTCGTGGAGTGCGCCGGCACGCAGGCGTTCGGCGAGGGGGACGCCCGCGTGCTCGACCTCCTGGTCAACGAGATGGGCGAGGCGCTCGGTGCCTTCGCCGCCACCGCGGTGCGGGGAGCGGCGGCGGCTGGAGCAGGTGGTCGAGGCCATGGCGGACGGGCTCGTGGTCGTCCGGGTCGGGACGAGGACGTGATCGCCAACCCCGCCGCCTGCCGGATGCTCGGCGCGCCGCTGGGCGGTCCGGTCAGGTCGGCCTGGCTCACCGAGGTGCTGGGGTTCGACCCGATCGCCCGATGCACGAGGAGCTCGCTGGCACCCGCGGCGGCGGCAGCTTCGTCAGCGAGGAGGTCCGCGTCCGCGATCGGACCCTCGCGTGGGCCCTCACCCGCGTCGTCGACGGGGAGGGGCGGCTCGGCGGCGTGGCGGTCGTGCTGCGCGACGTGACCGAGCAGAAGCGGCTCGACGAGCGGAAGGAGGAGTTCGTCCAGGTGGTGAGCCACGAGCTGCGCACGCCGCTCACCTCCATCACCGGCGCGCTCGATCTCGTCCTGCAGGGGCTCGCGGGGCCGCTCCCGCCGAAGCAGGCGCGCTATCTCGAAGATGGCGCGCGACTCGGCAGAGAAGCTCAACGTGATGGTCGACGACCTGCTCGACCTGTCCCGGCTCGCCAAGGACAAGCTGCGGATGGAGGTCGAGCCGACCGCGCTCGACGAGCTCGTCCGCGGCGCCGTCGAGCGCTTCCACGGGGCCGCCGCCGAGAAGGGGCTCGATCTCCGGCTCGAGAGCCCGATCCCGGCGATCCGCGCCGTCGTCGACGGCCAGCGGATCGGCCAGGTCCTCTCCAACCTCCTCAGCAACGCGGTGAAGTTCACGCCGGGGAGCGGCTCCATCCGCGTCCGGCTCTTCGCCTCGGACGACTACCCGTCGGCCGTCGCCATCACCGTCTGGAACTCCGGCGAGCCGATCGAGGAGCCGGACCTCGAGCGGATCCTCGACCGGTTCGAGCAGGCGCGGAACGACCGGACGCGGCGGGTCCGCGGGACCGGGCTCGGGCTTCCGATCAGCCAGACCGAATGGCGATCGCCGGCTGCGCGCCTGCTGCTCGGCTCAGTTCCTGTTCTTCTATCGCCGCTTCTACGCGCCCAACAACGCCACGCTGGTGATCGCCGGCGACGTCGAGGCAACGGAACCGCCCGATGATCGAGCATCTATGGCGCGATCCCGCCGCAGCCAGCGATCCCGGCGCAGCGGATGCGGCCGCAGGAGCCGACGCCGGCCGGCCCGCGCACCGTCCTGGCCGATCCGCGCGTCGAGCAGCCGAGCGTGCGGCGCTCTATCTGGTGCCGTCGGCTCATACGGCCGCCAAGGGCGAAAGCGCCGCGCTGGAAGTGCTGGCACAGCTGATGGGCGGCGGCAGCAATTCATATCTGTATCGCGCGCTGGTGATCGACCGGCCGTTGGCGATCAGCGTCGGCGCCCACTTCGGGCACGGCGCTCGACGAGAGCCAGTTCGTCGTCGCGGCGACGCCGAAGCCGGCGTCGAGTTCTCCGAGATCGAGAAAGCGGTCGACAACGTCATCGCCGACATCGTCCGCAACCCGATCCGCTCGGAAGACCTGAGCGGGTGAAGACCCGCAGCTGATCGCCGAGGCGATCTACGCGCAGGACAATCAGGCGACGCTGGCGCGCTGGTACGGGGCCGCGGTGACATCCGGGGCTCACCGTGCGGGACATCCAAGCCTCGCCGACCGGATCCGCGCCGTCACCGCCGAGGAGGTGCGCGCCGTCGCCCAGCAGTTCCTCGACCGCAACCGCTCGGTGACCGGCTATCTGGTCAAAGGCACGCTGCCGAAGCCCGAGGAGAAGCGCTCGTGAGCGTCGCCGTTCGTTTCCTCACCCGCGCGGCGGTCATCGCCGAGTCTGACGCTCGCTGCGGCATCGCCAAGATCTCGCCGCAGCGAAGAATGCCAAATCTGGTCACGCCCGGCGGCGTCCATTCCACGTTCGTCCAGGATGCCCGCGTGCCGCTGATCTCGATGGAGTATTCGTTCGACGGCGGCGCCAGCAGGATCCGGCCGACAAGCCCGGCGTCGGCCACATGGTGGCGAATTGCTCGACGAAGGTTCGGGCGACATGGATTCGGCGACCTTCCACGAGCGGCTCGACCGCCGTGCCATCCAGCTGTCCTACAACGTGACGCGCGATTACTTCCGCGGCTCGCTGCGCATGCTGAAGGAAAACCGCGACGAGGCGTTCGGCCTGCTGCACACCTCGCTCACCGCGGCGCGGTTCGAGGCCAAGGACGTCGAGCGCATCCGGCGCGGCTGATCTCGACGCTGCGCCGGCAGATCGCTCGATCCCAACACGATGGCGAGCCGCAAGTTTCTGCAGGTACGCGTCCGGTGATCATCCCTACGGCCGGCCCTCGACGGGCGCGGCTCGAAAGTCTGCCCAAGGTCAATGTCGACGACGTGAAATCCTATGTCGGCAAGGTGCTGGCCAAGGACACGCTGAAGATCGCGGTGGTCGGCGACGTCGATGCCGATACGCTTGCGAAGCTGCTCGACGCGACGTTCGGCAGCCTGCCGGCGAAGGCACAGCTCGCGCCGGTGCCGGACGTCGTCGCCGCCAACGGCGAGACAGCTTCGTGCCGCTCGACGTGCCTCAGACGGTGGTGATGTTCGGCGGCCCGGGCTCCAAGCGCCACGATCCGATTTCATGGCCGGCTGCGTCGTCAACCACATCCTCGGCGGCGGTTCGCTGTCGTCGCGGCTGTATCGCGAAGTCCGCGAGAAGCGTGGCCTGGCTTACTCGATCTACAAGTCGATGGTGTGGATGAGACATCGGCGCTGTTCACCGGCGCCACGGGCACCCCGCGGACCGCGCGACGCAGAGCATCGAGGCGATCGAGGCCGAGGTGAAGCGGATGGCCGAGCCCGGCCCGACCCAGCAGGAGCTGGATGAAGCGAAGTCGTACCTCAACGGCTCGCAGATGCTGTCGCTGGATACGTCGGCGAAGCTCGCCCAGGCGATGCTGCAATATCAGAACGATGGCCTGCCGATCGACTACATCGATCATCGCGGCGACCGTGATCAACGCGGTGACGCTGGACGACGCCAAGCGCGCCGCCAACCGGCTGTGATCGACGGCCTTTGACCGTCGTGGTCGGCGGCACCACCAGGCCGCCGCCAGGATCCAGAACGCCGTGAACCCGGCCGGCACGCCGCCGCCGCCGCGGAGCGACTGACGCTGACGCCAGCGTTTGGTCCATCACCCCGAGCACGGCGTAACCTCTCTCCGCGCGCGGGAGAGAGCCTGCCCTCGGGCTTGACCCGAGGGTCGTCCGGCGCAGCCGGGCGGGTGAGGGGGCGCCTTCCACACAGCCGAGCGGCTGCAAACTCGCGGAGAGAGCCCCTACACCCACCCCTCTCCCCGCAAGAGCGGGGCGAGGGAGCGCGCTGAGGCGCGAGGCGGATCCCCTCGATCAGCCCGGTGCGACAGTCGGCGCGCCGTGCGGTCCGCGCGAGCATCAACCGTATTAGTGCATGCTGCGGATCAGCCGCAATCTCGCGATCGACGAGGACGATATCGAGATAGGCTTCGTGTCCGTCCGGGCCGGGCGGGCAGAACGTCAACAAGCTGTCGACCGCCGCCCAGCTCCGCTTCGACACCAGCAAGATCGCGCTCGCCGGAAGATGCCCCGCTGTGAAGGAGCGGCTCATCAATCTCGCCGGCCGCCGCATGACCAAGGAGGGCGTGATCGTCATCCACGCCCAGCGCTTCCGCACGCAGGAGCGCAACAAGGCGGACGCGATCGACCGGCTGCGGGCCTCATCGCGAAGCCATGGTCCGCCCGATCCCGCGCCGCGCCACGCGCCCCACCCTCGGCTCCAAGAAACGCCGCCTCGAAGGCAAGAAGCGCCGCGGCGACATCAAGGCCGGCCGCAGCGGCAAGAGCTTCGACGATTGACGTGCGCCGCCAACCGGCCGTCATTGCGAGGAGCGAAGCGACGAAGCAATCCAGCAGCGCAGTGCACGGTGCTCGATTGCTCGCTGCGCTCGCAATGACGGAGTGGGGAAAGCGTCCGTCGATAGCTGACGCCGGCAGCCTGCTCCTCTAAGGTCGGTCTACCTCTATTCCCAACTCGTCCGGTTCCGCATGCCCGTTCGCCAACTCCCCGAAACAATCGTCAACCGCATCGCCGCCGGCGAGGTGGTGGAGCGGCCGGCGAGTGTGGTGAAGGAGCTGGTCGAGAACGCGATCGATGCCGGCGCCAGCCGCATCGACATTTTCTCGGACGGCGGCGGGCGGCGGAAGATCGTGATCGCCGACGACGGCGGCGGCATGACTGCGGCCGATCTCGCGCTCGCGGTTGATCGCCACGCCACTTCCAAGCTCGACGACGAGGATTTGCTGCAGATCCGCACGCTCGGGATTCGCGCGGCGAGGCGCTGCCGTCGATCGGCGCGGTGGCGCGGCTCTCGATCATTGCCCGCGGCCGGACGCGCGCGCGAACCGCACGCCTGGGCGCTGCGCGTCGAGGGCGGCGACAAGACGCCGATTGCGCCGGCCGCGCTGAGCCAGGGCACCCGCGTCGAAGTCGCCGACCTGTTCTTCGCGACGCCGGCGCGCTGAAGTTTCTCAAGACCGACCGCACCGAGGCGGAAGCGATACCGCGAAGTGGTGCGGCGCCTCGCGATGGCGCGGCCGGATATCGCTTTCACGCTCGCCGGCGAGACCGCGCGCCGGTGACATGGGCGGCGGCGCTGCCGGCGCACCGGGGCAGTTGATCCGGCTCGGCGATATTCTCGGCGCCGATTTCCGCGCCAACGCCATCGAGGTGCGCGCCGAACGCGAGGGCGTTGTCGTCGAGGGTTTCGCCGCATCGCCGTCGCTGACCAAAGGCCAATGCGCTCGGGCAGTATCTGTTCGTCAACGGCCGGCCGGTGCGCGACAAGCTGATCCTCGGCGCGGTGCGTGGCGCCTACGCCGATTACTTGCCGCGCGATCGCCATCCGGTGCTGGCGCTGTTCGTCACGCTGGATTCGCGCGAGGTCGATGCCAATGTGCATCCAGCAGACCGAAGTGCGCTTCCGCAATGCGGGCCTCGTCCGTGCGCTGATCGTGCATGCGCTCAAGGAAGCTGCGCGCGAGGGCCGGCGCGCCGCCGCCAACAGCGCCAGCAGCGTGATCTCGACGTTCCGGCCCGGGTCGGCGCCGCCGGCGAATTGGGACTGGCGCAGTTCGCCGTCCTACCCTGTCGGCGGCAGCGCCGCCCCGTCGTTTGCGGAGCGCCCGCAGGCGGCGTTCGACGTCGGCGGACCGAGCAGGATGTCCGCCATCACGAGGTTGCGCCCGATCTGCTCGACCGTCCGCCGCTCGGCGCGGCGCGGACGCGGGATCCACGAAACCTCTATCGTCTCACAGACCCGCGGCGGGCTGATCGTCGTCGATCAGCATGCCGCACACCGAGCGCATCGTCTACGACGGCTCGAAGACGTCGCTCGATGCCAACGGCGTGCAGCGGCAGATCCTGCTGATCCCCGACATCGTCGAGATGGACGAGGCCACGGTGGAGCGATTAGTTGCGCGCGGCGAGGAACTGGCCAAATTTGGACTGGTGATCAAGTTCGGTCCCGGCGCGGTGGCGGTGCGCGAGACGCCGTCGCTGCTCGGCAAGACCGATGCGGCGAATTTGCTGCGCGATCTCGCCGAGCATTGGCGAATGGGACGAACGCTGCCGCTGGAACGCCGCCTGATGCACGTCGCCGCCACCATGGCCTGCCACGGCTCGGTGCGGGCAGGGCGCGTGCTCAAGCCCGAGGAAATGAACGCGCTGCTGCGCGAAATGGAATCGACGCCGAACTCCGGCCAATGCAACCACGGCCGCCCGACCTATGTCGAGCTGACGCTGACCGATATCGAGAAGCTGTTCGGGCGGAGGTAGTTGCCGTGCGCGTGGAGCGCTTTGCTTCAGCCCCAGGCACCGCGCGCTCCCTCTCCCGCTTGCGGGAGAGGGTCGGTGAGGGCGCCCCAGGCAGTGAGCTTAATGCTCGCGGAGAGGAGTGCCCTCACCCGGATCGCTGCGCGATCCGACCTCCCGCGCAAGCGGGAGAGGTTGTGCCGCGGTCGGATTTGAAGGTTGTTACCAGAATTCCGGGTTCGCTGACTTCGTCAGCGCCCCGGAGTGACTCGCGGTGAGGTGGTGCTCGAACGCGAGCGACGCTCAGAACACCTTCCGGACCCAGCCATGGTTGTCCGGCGCGCGGCCGTATTGGATGTCGACGAGCTGTTTGCGCAGGCCCATCGCGACTTCGCCGGCGGCGCCGCCGCTGATGGTGAAGTCGCCGCTCGCCGAACGCACCGTGCCGATCGGCGAGATCACCGCGGCGGTGCCGCAAGCGAAGGCTTCCTTGAGCTTGCCGCTGGCCGCATCGGCGCGCCACTGCTCGATCGTGTACGGCTCCTCGCGCACGGTGCGGCCGGCCTCGCGCGCGAGCGCGATGATCGAGTCGCGGGTGATGCCGGGCAGAATGGTGCCGAGCGGCGGCGTCGACAACGAGCCGTCGTCGAACACGAAGAACACGTTCATGCCGCCGAGCTCTTCGATGTACTTGCGCTCGACCGCGTCGAGAAACGCCACCTGATCGCAGCCGTGCTCGATCGCCTCGGCCTGCGCGCGCAAGCTGGCCGCATAGTTGCCGCCGCATTTGACGCCGCCGGTGCCGCCGATCGCCGCGCGGGTGTCATGTCCGACACCCAGATCGACACCGGGGCGGGGCCGCCCTTGAAGTAGGAGCCGACCGGCGAGGCGATCACCGAGAAGATGTATTCGGCCGACGGCTTGACGCCGAGGAAGTCTCGCTGGCGATCATGAACGGGCGCAGATACAGGCTGCCTTCGCCGCCGGGGATCCAGTCGCGGTCGATGCGCACCGACCTGCTCGATCGCCTCGATGAAGATGTCTTCGGGCAACTGCGCCATCGCCATGCGATCGGCGGAGTCGCGGAAGCGCCGCGCATTGGCGTCCGGCCGGAACAGGTTCACGCCGCCGTCGGCGCGCTTCTAGGCCTTGAGCCCCTCGAAGATTTCCTGCGCGTAGTGCAGCACGGCGGTCGCCGGATCGAGCGGGAAGTTGCCGCGGGGATTCGACCCTGGCGCTGTGCCAGCCCTTGCCGTGCTCATCGCGCGCGATCGCCATGATCGGTGAACACCCGGCCGAAGCCCAGGACCTTCAACTTGTCGGTGCGGGTTTGCAGCTCCGTCGGCTTCGCCGTCGGCTGGATGTTCGAAGATTCAGCCAGACCGAGCCGTCGACCTTCTTGTCGAACGAGATTCCCATGGACCTGTCTC
>CAWJSR010000054.1:0-17236 GCA_963845515.1 uncultured delta proteobacterium | reverse complement strand
AACCGACCGCCCTACGGGTGCGTGGCGGGGGCCCCGGCCGCCTCGCGGGGCGCGCTCGCCTCGAAGGCCGGCGCGAAGACCTCGGCCGCCCAGCGCTCGATCGAGGTGGGGGTGGTGCTCGCCGGGCTGCGCGGCTGCGTCGGCTTCACCTTCCCCTCGTTGAAGCCCTTCGACATGTCCATGTAGAGCGCCGCCATCTCCTCGGGCAGCCCTGCCTGCACCATGCCCTTCTGTGCGTCGGCGTACGGGAGGTGGAGGTACCGGAGGTCGGGCCTGCCGATCGCCTCCCCGAGCGCAGTGGTCACCTCGGCGAGGGTCAGGTCGCGCTGGCCATGCAGCTCCTGGACCGTGTGTCCCTTCCAGTCGAGCGCCACCATGCGACGGGCCGCCACCTCGCCGATGTCGCGCGCGGCGATGTGGGCCATCTTCAGGTCTGGGCGGAGCGCGCCGCCGTTCGCCCCAAGCGCCCTGATGAGCCCGATGGCGGCGAGGTTGTTCTCGAAGAAGTAGCCGGGCCGGAGGTAGAGGGAGGAGAGGCCGGGGATCCGATCGAGCCGCTGCTCGAGGACATGGAGGCCGGCGACCGGACCGTTGCCGGTCTGGAGCTCGGCGCCGATGGATGAGAGCACCACCGCGTACGGCACTGCGGCCGCCTCCAGGGCGTCACCGATCGCGCCGGCCGTCCGGTCCTGCCAGGCGCGGATCCCGCTGCCCAGGAACGGCGGCACCAGGACGAAGGCGGCGCGGGCGCCGTCGAACGCACGGCGCAGGAAGGCCTTGTCGTCCACCGAGCCTGGGGTCGCCTCCGCTCCGCGCGCCACGAAGGTGGCGAGCTTGTCGGCGCTGCGCGCGACCACTCGGACGGGCCTCCCGGCGTCGAGCAGGCGCGTGGTGACGACGCTCCCCACATGACCGGTGGCCCCGAGGACCACGTTCAGGTTCTTGGACATTGCTCGGCCCCTTTCCGAGGATCGTTGGGGACGGTAGATGTCGGGGCCGGCCAACCGGCGCACGGGTCAGATGGGGTGGACCGCTGGCGGCCAGCTCCTCTCCCCATCGCGGGAGAGGGGACACACCGGAAGGCGTTCCCTCCGGTGAGGGGGCGATCAGTCCGCCTTGCCCGGGTGGTGCGGCTTCTTCTTCGGCACCACCAGCCCGCGGGAGAGCCGGCGCAGCACGCGCTTCAGCTGGCGCCGCTTGTAGCGATCGTGGGCGCTGTCGCCGGCCTCGTTGTGGCGCTGCGTCTCGGCGTCCACCACCTGGAACTCGACCGCCATGTAGACGATCCGGCCGAGGTCCTCGGTCACGCTGGCCGCGCGCGGGATGAACTCGTCGATCCTGACCGGTACGTCCACGATGAAGTTCAGCACGCGGTAGGCCCTGCCGCTCAGGTCGTTCTGCGGCGTGGCGGGATCCGGCTCCTCCTCGTCGTGCGGAAACTGGAGCGCCGCGCCGATCTCCGGACCGTCCGGGTGGCCCCTCAGCAGCTCGCTGAAGTCGACCAGGTTGTTCTGCGTCTGGCCGGGGACGGTGTGGTTGAAGGGGAAGAGGCTCTCGGTGAGCTGGAGCACGACGGCCGGGATCTGCTCGCGCCGCTCGGTCACGATCCGGAAGCGGAGCCGATCGAAGATCTGGGCCGCCAGCGTCTCCTTCTTCGCGATGAGCTTCGTCATCAGCGAGTGGCGCGGCTTCACGTTTCCGCCGAACTCGACTATCGGCAGCCCCGCCTTGCGCAGCCGTGTCAGCTCGGCGCTGACGCGCTGGTCGACCTTCTCCGCGAGATCCGCCTCCCTCACCGGCGTCCGGAAGAGGAGCTCGCGCGCCTCGAGGTGCTGCACCACGTGCATCACCTTGAGCACGACGCACGCGATCCGCCGGTAGCGCTTGGGCTCGATCGCTCCGGCCGCGAGCAGGAAGAGGTCGCGCAGGTCGGCCGGGTGGGCGACCACGTCTGCCACCCGATACCCGAAGACCCTCCGGAGGTACTCCACCGCCTGCGCGAGGATCGACCGTACGCGCCGCTCGTCGCGGTGGTCCGAGAGGTCGAAGAGGTTGATGGCGAGGAAGCGATCGACCTCGTCGCGCGTCTCGAAGTCGAGCCGGCGCCAGTCGACGACCGAGCCGCCGCGGAGCACGAGCCGGAGGGTCTCCAGCTCGCGGACCACCATCTTCTCCACGGGCCTGAGCTGCGGCCTCGAACCCGTGACCGGCTCCGGCGTCGGCTTCCCTGACATCGACTCCCGTCCAATCCGGCGAGGCGGGGACCCCCCCGGCGCGCCCCGCTAGAACTTGAAGGGGAACTCGACCCTGGAGCGGCCGTTGACCGAGCGTGGGAAGCGGATGCCCTTGATGACCGAGCCGAGGCAGCCGGCGAGCGGCTGGCTCGCGCAGGGCGGGGCGCACTTGATGTCGCGCGAGCCACCCTCCGGCGTGATGCCCCAGCGCATGACCACGACGCCGTCGACGGAGTGCTGCTCACCGCAGGTGGCGAGCGAGTCGAACTTGCCCTTGATGGCCTCGGTGATCTGGCCGTCGCTCACCTGGGCCGGGAGCGCGGCGCTGCCCCCCGGCTTCGGCGGGACGTAGACCGACCGGCCGGACGAACCGGACCCGAGCGCGTCGGCCAGGGCGTCGTCGCCGCCACCGTCGATTCCGTCGAGGAGCGAGTCGCCCTTCTTCTTAGGCGGGGGAGGAGGCGGCGGGGGCTCGGGCTCCCGGCTGGCGACCGTGGTCCGCGAAGGCAGCGGAGGCGCCTTGGCCGTCCTCGTGCCGGCGGCGAGCTTCGCTCCACCCTTTGCCGGGGCGGGCGGCGCGGCCTCGGGAGCCGGCGCGGCAGCCGGTGGTGGAGCGGGCTCGGCGACGGGCGGAGGCGCGACCGGGGCCGGTGCCGCGGCGACCGCTGGCGCCGGCGCTGGCGCAGGGTGCGGGTGGCGGCGGCGGCTCCGGCTGCGCGACGCCCTGGGTGAGCGCCGCGAGGCCGGCTGGAAGCTTCTTGTCGAGGTACGTGATCACGCCGAAGGCGCCGGCGGCCACTATGGCGACCACCGCCACGATGACGCCGACGACGACGCGGGCGTTGCCACGCTTCTGCCGGATCTCCGCCTGCCGGGTGGCGACCGACGACTTGCGCCGGATCGGGCTCTCGTCGGTCCGCTCGACCCCCTTGATCGAGAGGGGGAGCGCGCCGGTCGGCTCGACGCCGCCCTGATCGGCGAGGTTCATCTGCTCGACGAGCGACCTCGCCCCCGCAGGCTTCTGCGCCGGCTTCGGAGCCTCCGGCGCCGCGGGCGCGCGGGACTGGATCTCCTCGCTGGCCAGCGCCGCGAGGGCGCTGGCTCCGGCCGGCTTCCAGGTCGCGTCGGGTGCGGCCGTCGACGGGGCGGCGGCCGCGGGCGTGCCGAAGGCCGGGGTGGCCACCCTCTGCGCAGCGGGGGCCGCGGCCACGCGAGGCGTGGGGCGCGGGACGGGCGAGAGGACTGCCGCCAGCTCGGCGACCGTCGAGAGGGGCGACCAGTCGCCCATGCCGGGCCGCCAGACGAGCGAGTCCGGTCCCACGTCCCCCTGCTCCCACTTCCTCTTCACGTCGGCGATGGGGAGCGGCCCGACCTGGGCCTCCCCGATCGCGACGTACCACTCGGTCGAGGGCTGGGCGTCGATGATCTTCTTCGCGTCCTCGGAGCCCATCGCCTGAGTCTTGTCGAGGTCGGGCTCGGGGGGCTTGTCGCCGAAGGCGGTGTCGAAGGCGCTGCCGAGCTCGGCGTCGAGGCCGTCACCGGTCTGAGCTGGCGCCGACTCGGTGGCTGGGGCGGAGGCGGGAGACGCAGCATCGCCCCCGGCGTCGCGGCGGACCGTGATGACGTGTCCGCACTTCTTGCAGCGGACCTTCACGCCAGTGGGGCCGACCTTGTCGTCGGAGATCATGTACTGCGCGTTGCAGCTATCGCAGGTGAATTTCATGTCCTATTGGAACGACCCTGGATGCGGGTTCGATCTCTTCTTCCCCCGTGGGGGCCGATATGCTCGGCGCTGCCGGGCCGTAAGTCCGCGTCGATCTTAATTTTTGTCCGCCCCGAGCGCAAGGAGGTGCTCAGGGCGCGTGCTCCTACCCTGGCACCACGACCGTCAGACCGAGCCTCTCCCGCAGGGCCGCGTACTCGTCCGAGAGGCAGAAGAGCGCGAGATCCTTGAGCTGCGTCTCGTCGCGGAGCTTCGAGACCTGCGCCTTCTCGGCGGTCACCATCTTCCGGACCACGTCGAGGTCACCCGCCATCAGGGCTCCGACCCGGTTCGCCGTCAGCTCAGCGACGTCCATGAAGCTCCGGACGTCTCCCGCGTGCTGCACCGCGCAGTAGTTCCTGGCGAGCAGCTTGAGCGTGTTCTTGACCACGCTCTCCGGGAGCGTCTTCTCCAGCGTCCGCTTCAGCTTCTCGACCATGTGCGGATCCGCAGTCACGACGAACTTCGACGTGCCGAGCGCGCACGCGGCCTGGAAGACCAGGTCGAGCTGGTCGTGCGGCATCAGCCGCGCCATGAAGAGCTCCGGCCGCCCGAAGGCGAGCGCCTTCGCCAGCAGGAAGGAGAGCTCCTTCTTGGGCCGCTCCTCGAACATCTGGTCGGCCACCACCAGCCCGACCGGCTCGGTCGAGACGAGCTGCAGCCGCGACGGGACGTCGTCGCGCCGGTAGAGCCTCACCGAGCGCAGGCCGAGCGTGCGGCTGACGTACTTGAAGATGTTGACGAAGAAGAGCATCGAGCCCTCGACGTCCACCTCGTCCTTCTTCGGGTTGAGCCCGAGGTCCTTGAGTGACTGCGCGAACATCGGCCGGGCGTGGATGCGCCAGCACCGTCATGATGTCGGCGAGCGGCCCCTTGAGCCGCTCGTGCAGCAGGGCCGGCCAGCTCTCGTCGTCGAGTGCCCTCCCCGCCTGGTCGCGCGCCAGCTTCCGCAGCCGCGCCACGACCTGCTGCTCCTCCGAGGTCGCGCCGCCGAGCAGGAAGGTGACCACCTGGGCGGCGTTGAAGGCCCGGTCGTACTCCTTTCGCGCCGCGAGCAGCCTCACGAGCGCGCTGACCGCCTTCGCCGGCCGCGGGCTCTGCTTCACGAGCAGCCGGTAGGCGCCGATCGCCTCGTGCTCCTGTCCCGGCACCTTCGCCGCGAGCTCAGCGTAGAGCTCCGCGGCGGCGACGTCGGTCGGGTCGGCCTTGACGACCACCTGGTAGGCGAGCCGGGCGCTGTCCTCGTTGCGGAGGACGTTCCGGTAGAGGTCGCCGAGCGCCTTCCAGAGGCCGATCCGCGCCGGCGCTGCGTCCGCCGTCTTGGGGAGCCGCTGGACCATCCTGACGTAGGTCTGCTCGAGATCGTCCCAGCGCTTCTGCCGCGAGAGGATCTCCTCGACCGCCGAGAACGCGGCCACCAGCCGCGGGTTCAGGTCGAGCGCGCGCTCGAACGCCGCGATCGCCGCGGCCTCGTCCTTCACGTCGTCCCGGAGCGTCTCGCCGAGAGAGAACTGGAGCTTCGCCGCCCTGACGGCGTCCGCCTGGACCTCCGGCCTGCCGAGGGCCTGGCCCAGGACGTCGGCCGCCTTCTGCCCCTGCCGCGTCTCGCGGTACAGGCCGAGGAGGGCCTCCCCGACCTCGATCCTGGAGGGATCCGCCTTCGCCGCTGCGAGGAAGGCGTCGATCGCCTGGTACGGATCCTTGAGCCTGTCGCGGCACGCCTCGCCGATGGCGACCAGCGTCTCGACCTTCGCGTCGCCCTCGATCGAGGGGAGGAGCCGCTGCAGCTGCTCCACCGCCCCCTCCCAGTCGCCCGCCTCCTGCATGAGCCGCGCGAGGCTGCGGCGCGACGGCTCGTGGTTCGCGTCGATCTCGAGCGCCTTCTTGAACGTGTTGATGGCGCGCTCGGCCTGCCCCATCTTCGCGGCCAGCTCGCCGATCTGCCAGTTGGTCTCGACGACCTCGAGGTCCGTGAGCCCCTCGCGATGGTGGATCAGGATCGCGGTGAAGACCCGCATCGCCTCCTCGAGCTCACCCGCCGCGACGAGGAGGTGGCCGAGCCCCTCCAGCGCCGGCAGGTAGGTCGCGTCGAGGTCGAAGGCGCGCCTGTAGGCGGCGAGCGCCTTGTCCTTCTTGCCGAGCTTCTCCGCCACGTACCCCTGGCGGTAGGCCTGCCGGCAGAGCTCCTTGGAGTCGCCGGAGACATCCAGCACGGCGACCATGCCGTCCAGGATCCGCTCCGCGTGATCCCACTGCTGCGTCGCGACGTAGATGTCGGAGAGCGGCCGCGCCGCGTCCAGGTAGCCAGGCACCTTCTTGAGCGCCTCCTCGAAGTAGCGGGCCGCGCCCTCGCGGTCGCTCCGCTCCTCCTGGTGCAGCCGCCCCACGTCGGTGAGGAGCCGCGCCTGCTCTGCGGGGTCCTCCGCGTAGCGCGCCTCGGAGACGAGCTGCTCCAGGAACGCCCCCTGGTTCCGCTCCCGCTCGAAGATACCCTTCATCGCCCGGATGGCCGGGAGGCAGCCGGGGTCGATCTGGAGCGCGCGACCGTAGGCGTCCTTGGCGGAGGAGGTGTCGAGGAGCATGTCCTCCTGGATCGCCCCCATCCGGACGTAGATGTCGACCGCGTCGGTGCTGGCGCCGGCGATGCGCGCCTCGCGCTTCAGCATGTCGAGCGCCAGGTTCCAGTTGCCGCTCCGCTCGTAGAGCCGCCCCAGGGCGCTGACCGCCTCGCGCGACTCGGGGTCGAGCTGCAGGGCGTGGTTGAAGATGCCCTCGGCGCGGTCGACGCGCTGCATGTCCTTCCACCAGACCTCGCCGATGGTCACCTCCAGCGCCACCTGCTCGCGCCGGTCGTTGACCAGCCCGAGGTGGTGCTGGGAGACGCTGATGAGCTTCTCCCAGGCGCGCTCCTGACGGTACAGCCGCTCGAGCGCCTTGATCGCCGGGAGGTTGCCGCCGTCGAGCCCGAGCACCTCCTCGTTCCGCTCGATGGCGCGGCGCGGATCGCCGAGCTTCTCCTCGTAGATCTCGGCGCTCTTCCCGAGCACCCGGACCTTCTCGCGCGGGTCGGTGGCAAGCGCGATCTGCTTCTCGTAGACGCGGTTCAGCTCGGCGAAGCGGTCGAGCTTGGTGTAGAGCCGCTCCAGCCCGCCGAGCGCCTGGACGTTGGAGTCGTCGGAGCCGATGACCGAGCGGTAGGAGTCCACCGCCGCCTCGTCGTCTCCGAGCTCGCTCTCCTGGAGGACGGCCATCTGGAGCTGCCAGGCGAGGCGGCCGGCCTCGTCGGGGGCTGAGATCGCGGGCGCGGGCGAAGATCGAGAGGAGCTCACCCCACCGCTTCTCGCGCCGCAGGATCTTCGAGATCATCCCGACGGCGTTCTCGTCGTCGGGCTCGAGGTCGAGGATCCGCTTCAGCGCGGCGACCGCCTCGTCCACGTCCTGGAGCTCGCCGTCGTAGAGCTTCGCGGCCTCCAGGAGCGTCGCCTTCTTCTCCTCCAGGCTGGCAGCCGCCTCGAAGCGCTGCTCGAGCGTGATGACCAGCTCGCGGACGCGCCCGCGCTTCTTGAAGAGCGAGGTGAGCGCCTGCAGCGCCTCGGGGTTCGCCGGATCGGCCTCCAGCGCACGCCGGTAAGCGGTCTCCGCCTCGGCGGCGTCGTCGAGCTTCTCGTCCCGCACGCGCCCCAGGTGGAGCAGGAGCTTCGCCCGCACCATCCCGCGCGCCGACTCGGCCACCTGGTCCAGGACGCCCGAGATCTCGTCCCACGCCTGCGTCTCTCCGGCGAGCCGCTCGGTGGAGGAGAGCGCCTCGTCGTCGCCGGGCGCCTCGGAGAGGGCGCGCGTCCAGGCGATGAAGGCCATCTCCTTCTGGCCGAGCTTCTGCTCGTGGACCCGGGCGACCTCCTTGAGCAGGTTCAGCTTCTCGCCGGGATCGGGGATGTTCGGCGCGAAGACGTCGCTCACTCGCGCCCAGGCGCGCCAGTTTCCGCCTGCCGCGTGGAGGTCGCGCAGCTGGTCGAACGCGGGGCGGTGCGCCGGGTCCAGCTCCAGCACCTTCTCGAGCGAGAGCGCGGCGAGGTCGTTCCGCTTCTGGCCGCGCCACAGGTCGGCGACCGCCAGCCAGGCCGGGATCGCCTCCGCAGGGCTCCCCTGCGCGAGCAGCGCCGCGCGCGCCTCGGCCGCGCGGACGCCCTCCATCGCGGCGCCGGCGCCGCGGAAGATCTCCTCGATCTTGACGAGGTCGTCGACCGAGTGCGGCTCGATGTCGAAGGCGCGCTTCGCCTGCTCGGCGGCCTCGTTCTTCTGGCCGGCCTTCACCAGGACCTGCGCCAGCTCGAGCCGGACGCGCTTCACGCCGGCGGCGTCGTCCTGGATCGGGACGAGCCTGCGGTAGATGCCCGCCAGGCCGTCCTGATCGCCCTGGGCGGCGTAGATGTCGCGCAGCGCCTCGAGCGCCTGCCGGTTGCGCGGGTCGGAGTCCAGGACCGCCTTGAACGACTGGATCGCGAGGCTCGCGTCGCCGAGCCTGGTGCCCATCACGTGCCCCAGCTTGTCGTTGAGGCGAGAGATCTCCTTGCGGTCGACGGTCGACTGGATCCGGACCTTCAGGTGGGCGGCCAGCTCCTGCCAGCGCTCGAGCCGCTCGTAGAGATCCTCCAGCGCAGCCAGGGCCTGCTCGTGGCGCGGGCGGACCGCGAGCAGATCCTTCCAGTGCTCGACTGCGGGCTCGAGCTCCAGCAGCTCGGTCGAGAGGATGCCCAGCTTCACGAGCACGCGCTCGCGCTCTGCGCCGTCTGGCCCAGCCTTCTTCTGCCCGACGAGGACCCGGAGGAGGTCGCCCTGCCGCTCGGACTCCTCGTACAGCGTCTCCAGCGCGCGCAGCGAGGGGAGGTGGCGGGGATCCGTGGCGATCGCCGCCTCCCAGGCGGCGGAGGCGCGGTCCATCGCGACGAGCTTCTCGAGCGTGAGCTGGCCGAGCCTGTAGAGGAAGGTGACCCGCTCGGCGCCGGCCGCGAGATCGGCGCGGGACTGGAGCACGTCGGCGAGCTCGTTCCACGCCTCCGTCCGCTGATAGAGCCGGTCGAGCGCCGGCAGCGCCAGGCCGACCACCTCGGGGTCCAGCGCCAGCGCACGCCGGAAGAAGCCGGCGGCGCGGTCGGGCTCCGCGAGCTTCTCCTCGTAGAGCTGGCCGAGCCGCAGCGCGACCTTGGAGAGGTCGGCGGGCGCCAGCCGCTCCAGCTCGTCCTCGTAGATGCCGGCCAGCTCCTCGTGCTGCTCGGTGGCCGCCGCGAGCCGCTCCATGCGCTCGCGCACGACCGCGTCGGCGGGGTCCTGACGGAACGCCTTGCAGACCGCGAGGAAGGCCATCTCCGGGTCGGCCAGCTTCTTCTCCCGGAGGTCGGCGAGCTCGAGGTAGAGCGCCTTTCGCTCCTGGGGGTCCGGCCGCTCTCCGGCGCGCGCCTCCAGGGTCGCCGCCCTGCGCCCGTGATCGCCCGACAGGCCGAAGGCCCGCTCAAGCACGATCCCCGCGCGCGCGTTGCCCGGGTCGGCCTGGAGGATGGCCTCCAGCCGCTCGATGGCCTCCGCGTGCGCCGGGTCTGTCTGGAGGACCTCCTCGTAGCAGGAGACCGCGGCGTCCCTGTCGAGCAGCCGCTCCTCCTTGAGGAGCCCGAGCCGGTGCAGGAGGACCAGCGCCTCGGCCTGCTTCTTGGACTTCCTGGCGAGCGAGATCTCGCGCGCCAGCGTCTCGTCCAGGTCCACCCAGCGCTCGAGCCCGACGCAGATCGCGTCGAGGGCCCGGAGCGCGTCACGGTCCTCCGGGACCAGCTCGAGGTAGCGCTTCCAGGAGAGGAGCGCGCCGGGCGCGTCACCGAGGGTGTCGCTCTGCAGCCGCGCCAGCTCCGCGAGGAGCTTGGCGCGCTTGCGCACGTCCTCCTCGACCGAGAGGTTGCGCCGGATCGCCTGCGCGAGCCGATCCGCCTCGCCGCCGCCGCGCAGCGAGTCGGCGAGCCCCTGCATGGCCTCGCGGTCGTCGGGGAGGAGGTCGAGGACCCGCTGCCACGCCTCGGCGGCGCGCTGGGGCTCGTCGCGCGAGGCGCGCGCGATGCGCCGCTGGTACTCGGCGCGGACGCCCGGCTCGTGCGCCCGGTCGGCGTTCTCGGCGAGCAGCCCGAGCAGCTCCTCGTTCACGCCGGCCGCCTCGGCCAGCCGCACCGAGAGATCGATCAGCTCGGCGTCGCCGGGAGAGGCGGCCAGGGCCCGGCCGGCGGCGAGGAAGGCCATCTCGGGATTTCGCAGCGGCCCGGCGTAGAGCTCGGCGACCCGCTTGAGGTAGCCAGCCCGCACCACGGTGTCGGCCTCGAGCGAGGCCTTCGCCTCCAGCGCCTCGACGACCTTCCCGTGGTCGCCGCCGGACGCCCACGTGGACTCCAGGATGGACGCGGCGTCGCGCGCCGACGGTCCGGTGGTGCGCGCGATCTGCTCCAGCGCCTGCAGCGCCCCCGGGTGACGCGCCACGCGGGCCAGCACCTCGCGGTAGGCGTCCATGGCGCCGGCGACGTCCGCGAGCTTGTCCTGGCGCAGGCGGCCGAGCCGGAAGCGGAGCTCCGAGCCCTCGGCCTCGAAGCCCGGACGCTTCTCGACGAGCGCGACCTCGCGGACCAGGAGCTCCGCCTGCTCCTCGAACCGCTCGGACATCCCCAGCAGCCGGCCGAGCAGCCGCATGACGGCCAGGTCGTCCGGATCGGCCGACAGCACCTGGCGGTAGGCCTCCATGGCACCGTCTCGGTCCCGGATCTGCTCCTCGGTGATCCGCGCGACCTCCAGCCAGAGCTCCTTGCGGGCCCCGGGCGCGGCCGTGCTCTGGGCGAGCCGCTTGAGCGCCGACGTCAGCTCCGGGAGGTCCCCCAGCTTCCGGTAGATGCGCGAGAGCGCGCCGAGCACCTCGGGGCCTGGAGCCTGCGCGGCGACCTCCTCCAGCCAGCGGGCCGCGTTCTCGGGCTTGCCCAGCCGATTGGACCAGAGCGTGGCGAGCCGGCGGCGGACGTCGAGGGCCGCCTTCCCGACGACCAGTCCTCCCTCGATCGCCTCCTCGTAGGCGGCGACCAGCTCTTCGATCGCCCCAGCCTCCGCCGCGACGCGCTCGAGCTCGGCGCGCGCGGAGGGCTGGTCCTGGCCGTCCCGGATGGTCTCGCGCCAGAGCTGGACCCGCGCGACGAAGCCCCGCTTGCGGTCGCCGCTCCGCTCGTGCAGCGCGGCAGCCTCGGCGAGCAGCGGCGTGCGCTCGGCCCTGTTCGCGAACTCCAGGCGCACCTCGAGCACCTCGGCGAGCCTCTTCGCGTCGCCGGCCACCCGGTGCACGTTCTCGAGCAGGCGTGCTGCGGCGGCCCGCGCGTCCTTGCGCTGGAGCAGCCGCTCCAGGCCGGCGATGGTCGCTGGATCCCGGGGGCGCTCGGCCAGGATGGCGGCGTAGGCGTCGATCGCCTTCCGCGGATCCGCGTCGCCCTCCAGGAGCTGCGCCTGCTTGGCCAGCATGACGGCACGCGCCGCGGGGTCCTCGCGGAAGAGCTCCGCCAGCGCCGCCATGGCCTCGACGTCGTCCGGCGCGGCCGCGAGCACGGCCTGCCACGACGCGACCGACTTCTCGCGATCGGAGAGCCGCGACTGCGCGATCACCGCCGCCTCACGCAGGGCGTCCTGGCGAGCCGCGGGCTCCCCGGCACGCCGCGCGATCTCCGCGCAGACGTCGTGGAGATCCTGCCAGCGCTCGCTCGTCCGGTAGTGGCGCCGGAGGTTGGTGAGCGCCTCGGGGTCTCCGGGCGCCACCGCCAGGACCCGCGCCCATGCCTGCGCCGAGCGATCGGGCGAGCCGAGCCGGCGCTCGCTCCAGTCCGCGAGCTCACGCCATATGGAGGCGCGCACCTCGGGTGGAGCCTCCATCGCGAGCTGCTCCAGCACCGCTGCGCAACCCTCCGCGTCACCGGCCTCGTCTGCGACCCGGCGCAGCTCCCGGCGCAGCGCGGGGTCCGTCGGGTTGGCGCGCGCCGCGGCGGCCGCCTCGTCGATCGGGCTCGGGGGCGCCGCTGGAGCCTCCGGCTGCGTGCCGGGCGCCGGGGTTGTGTCGGTCATGTGAGGGGCGCCCGTCTGTGGGGGGGTGTCGGAGTCGCTCATGGCAGTCGTTCCCGGGAGAATATCCCCGTCTGGACCCGCGAGGCGAGAAGCCGTTCCTCGTCCGGTGGCGGCCAGCTCGGCGAGCACGCGATCGCGCTCGCCGGTGTTGCCGGCCTGCTCCAGCGCGGCCGCGCGCCGCGCGAGGAGCCGGGGGCGCTGCTCGCCGGATGCCAGCGTCAGCGCCTCTGCGTAGACGGCCGCCGCGGCGTCGGGATTCCGCAGCCGCTCGAGGAGCGCCTCGCCCAGCTGCGTCAGGAGCGCGATCCGCTCGGCGCCGTCCGCGCGGCCGGCGCGGTCGTGGAGGAGGTCCGCCACCTCCTCCCAGCGCTGACCGGCTATGGCCACGCGGGTCAGGTCGGCGAGGATCTCCTGATCGTCGGGGCGGACCACCAGGCAGCGCCGGAGCTGGGCGTCGGCGTCCTCGGTGGAGCCCAGCTCCTGCTCCGCGACCTCGGCGGCTCGCCGGCGCAGCGCCAGCTCTTCGTCGGGGCGCCCCTCCAGCGTCCGCGCCGTCTCGATCAGCAGCGCGTAGAGCTCGCCGAAGGCGCCCACCTCGGCCGCCAGCCGCTCGCAGCGGCGGCGCGCCTCCGCGTGGTCTGGGCACGCCTTGATCGCCTCGACCGCGTCGGAGAGGGCACCGCGCGGATCGCCGAGCCGCTCGGCGCGAAGCACCGACGCGTCCAGCAGGTGACGGGCGCGCTCGCGGGCGTCACCAGCCGCGGGGAGGCGGCGCGCGATCAGCTCCAGCATCGCCACCTGCTTCTCCGGCTGCCCCGCGGCGGCATAGGCCGGCGCCAGCACCTGCGCGATCCGCAGGGGGTCGACCCCGCGGGCGAGGAGCCTCTCCAGCAGCGTCACGGCCCGGTCGCGCACTGCGCGCTGCGCCCCTCCCGAGCGGAGCACGGTGAGGGCCGCACCGGCGGCCTCACCCAGCCGCGCGAGCGGATCCGCCAGCACCTCGGCGCGCTCCAGCTCGAGCTGCTCGCGGTCTCCGGCCCCGTCGGCGCGGACCGCGAGCCGGCCCAGCGCGAGCACACGCTCCTCGGCGGCGCGGTCGCCAGGCAGGTGCTGGAGCGCGTCCGCGAGCCCACGGATCGCCTCGTCGTCGTCTGCGCGAGCCGCGAGCAGCGTGCGCCAGAGGACGGCGGCGGGCCCTGGCTCGCCGCCGTCCGTGCGGAGCCGCGCGAGCCGGACGATGAGGGCCCGCCGCTCGGCGCCGGAAGCCCGGGCGATCTCGCCCTCGAGCGCGCGGACCGCCTCTGCGTGGCGGCCCGCCCGCGCCATGGCTGCGGTCAGCGCGGCGGCCGCCTGGGTGTCGGCGGGATCGTTGGCGGTCACCTCGCCCCACGCCTTCACCGCCTCGTCGGCGTGATCCAGATCGCGATCGAGGATCTCGGCGGCGAGCCGCAGGAGCGGAGCCCTCGCCCTGGCGTCCCCGTCCAGCGACTCCACGGCCGCCCGGAGGGCGCGGAGCAGCTCGGTGTTGGCCCCCCCGGCTGCCGCCGCGCGCAGCATGGCGTCGCGCGTCTCGGCGCTGCGCGGGTCGATGGCGAGGGCACGCGACAGCGTCCGGAGCGCCTCGCGCGGCCGCTCGAGCCGCTCGGCCTGCAGCCCGGCGATCCGGCGGAGCCGCGCGACGCGCGCGGCCGGATCCTTCTCGGCCTGGAGCCCCACCTCTATGACCTCGACGAGCCGCTGCCACTCGCCCGCCTGCTCCAGGATCGGGGCGAGGGCGACGGCCGCAGGGGCGTAGCGAGGGTCCGATCGCAGCGCGGACTCGAGGTGGCGGCGAGCCCGGGCAAGGTCGCTCAGGTTGGCTGCGGCGAGGCCGGCGGCGCGGGTGCGCCAGAGCGCGTGCTGGGGCTTCTCCGGGGTGGCGGCGAGGTGACGCTCCAGGACCGACACCGCCTCTGCCGCCCTGCCCGCGTCGGCGAGGTGCTCGAACGCCTGGATCGCCGCCGTCTCGCAGGCGGGGTCCAGCTCGAGCGCCAGGAAGAGCGCCTCCAGCGCCGCCGCCGTGTCCCCGAAGCGGACGAGGTGCAGCCGCTCCAGCTCCAGCTGGAGCGCCACGCGCGCGCCCCGGTCGCGGGTCGACGCGGCGAGCCGCTCCAGGACCTCGACGTGGCCACGGTGGTCGCCGCTCTCGGAGACGACGCGCTCCAGCACCTCGAGCGCCTCCGGCAGGCCCGGGGCGAGCGCCCACGCGCGCTCGACCAGCTCGACGACCCGCTGCCCGCCGGCAGGGTCCCAGGCGGCGGCGAGCTGCGCCATTCGAAGGATCAGGTGAGCGCCCTCCCGGCGCTCACCCGCGCGGACCAACTCCGAGGCCTTCGCCTCGAGCCGCGCCGACTCCTCCCGCCAGATCCGGGGGAGCGCGCGGAGCCGCTCGCGGGCCTCAGCGGCACCCGGCGCGGCGCGGTCGAGCGTGAGCGCCTCGATGAGCACGTCCATCGCCAGCGGGTGCTCCAGCGGTTCCTCTGCGAGCGCCCCGCCCAGCCGGGCGTACGCCGCGGCCAGCACCGCCGGCGACGTGTCGCCGCGGGCCGCGTCCAGCATCCGCCGCGCCTGCCCCCAGCGGCGGAGCGCCAGGTAGCAGGCCAGCGCGGCTTCCCGAGCCTCGTGGAACGAAGGATCGATCCGGGCCGCCCGCGTGTAGAGCAGCGCGGCGCGGTCCCTCCGGCCCAGCCGCTCCTCCTGGACCTTGCCCAGCCGGAAGGTGAGGCGAGCGGACTCCCTGGGGTCGGTGGCCGCCCCAGCCGCGCCGTCGAGCGCGGCGGCGAGCGCTACCGGATCGTCCCGCACCTCGGCCAGCGCCACCAGCGCCCCGTGCGCCTCCGCGCTCGACGGGTCGACGGCGAGGACCTGGCGCCAGAGCTCTTCGGACCGTGGGGGGCTCTTGAGGAGGTCCCTGGCGACGCGCGCAGCAGCGCCGAGGTGGGCAGCGGCGCGCCTGGTGTCCGGCGCCATCCGCGAGGCGCGCTCGTGGAGCGCGACCAGGTCGTCGAAGCGGGACGCCGACTCGTAGAGCCCCGCCAACTCGGTCAGCGCCCGCTCATCTCCCGGCACCGCCTCCAGCTCGTCCAGGAGGCGCTTGATCGTCTCGTCCTGGCTCGAGGCGCTCACCTGTAGTCCGAGCGGCCGCGCCAGGTCAGAACGTGTACCGCACCGTCGGGTAGAGCGCGACGCCGAACGAGCTGGCCTTCATGGCGTAGACGCCATCCAGTGCCATCCCGACGGAGAAGTGGCGAAGCCGCGTGAAGTACTCGAACCCCAGCCCTCCCGACACCAGCGTCTCGACGTCGCCGAACAGCCCGGTGGGCCAGGTGCGGGCGTAGCCGCCCCGGGCGTGCGCGTACACGAAGAGCCGCTCCCAGCCATTCCGATCCTTCACCGAGATGGGGGAGATCCGGAGGTCGAGGCCGGCCGCGTAGAGGCTGAACGCGCCGTAGTCGACGTCGGCCTTCTCGTTGGCGCCGACTGCGAAGACCGACACGGCGACGAGCGAGCCGAGGTCGACTCCCATGTTGAGCCCGAGGACCAGGCCGCCGGCGGCGCCGCCGTCCGGGTCACCGTCCGCGGCCGTGTAGGGATGCCTGGCCGGGTCGGCCGTGGGCGTCTTCAGCAGCGAGAGCCACCCGGCGTCGAAGCCGACGAAGAAGCCGCGCTCGACGTCCCTGAACTTGGCCGCGCGGGGATCCTCCTGCAACGTCGGCGCGGCCTCCTGCGCCGACGCCACCTGGGTGGCGAGCGCCAGCAGGACCGCGACGGCAACCTCTAACGAGCGGCTCTTCACGCGTGCCTCCCCTCTAGTTCCCCGGCGCAGGGCCTACTCCTCGCCACCAGAGGACCGGAGGATCCACGGGTAGGTGATCACTGCCATGCCGCCGCCCTTGGGCTTCGGGAACTCCCAGCTGACGATGCGCGACATCATGCACTGGTGGACCTTGGAGTCCTGGAGCGTGGTCGAGCTGCCGTCGACCTGCGCCCCCGAGGCCGAGCCGTCGGCGTTGATGATCCACTTGATGGACACCTTGCCAGACAGCTTGGGGCTGAGCGCCAGCTGCTGCTCGTAGCAGTAGCGGATCTGCGCAGCGTGCTCCTGGATCACCTTGCGGACCAGCTCCTTGTCGATGGAGCCCATGACCTGCGCCGTGCCGGACGAGATGTTCACGTCGCGCTCGCCCTTGCGGCCGAGGCCGCCTGCGCCGGAGCCGTAGCCGCCGACCCCGCCGCCCCGCCCCTTCGTGCCGACGCCGCCGATGCCGATCGTCTCACCGGACCCGCCGCCGCCCGACCCCGAGCCACGGATGCCGAGGCCGCCGAGGCCGTAGCTGTCGCCGACCACGGGGCCGTACATGTTGCCGACCGCGCCCTTGAGGTCGCCGCCGAGGCCGCCCTGGCCGAAGATGGTCGAGAGGCCGCCGCCACCACCACGGCCGATCGCGCCCAGGAGGCCGGACCGCTTCACGATCTCCTTGGCGTTGGGATCGATCGCCTTGGGGGCCGAGCGGGCGTTGGTCTTGGGGGCGTCCTTCTTCCCCATCTGACCCTCGTCGCCCTTGTGCTTCTCCGCCGCCTCGCCCGAGTCGTCCTTCTTCTCGCTCTTGGGCAGGTCCAGCTTCTGGATCTCGGGCGGCTTGATGATGAACTTCGCCATCCGGGCAGGGTTCTTGAAGAGGTCGTCCGCGACGATGTCCGTGTCGTACGGGAAGTTCTCCGTCGCGACGACGAAGGCTCCCTGGATGAAGAAGAGGACGAGGAAGAGGTTGAGGAACTGGTAGTTGATCCGCTCCCAGAACGGCGCCCCCTTGACCTCCATCGGGCGGCGGTGGCGGGCCTCGATGGCGAGCCGTGAGCCGAGCTCGACCCGGACCGCGCCGGCGCGCGGCACGACCACGGTGTAGGCGCCGTCGATCTTGTCGTCCGCGGTCGCCTTGTGCTCGCGGACCAGCTTCGCGAGCGACGTCCGCTTCCCCTTCTCGTCCAGGATGCCGGTCATGCCGCGGGCGAAGGTCACGCGGTAGTCGCCGGACTCGTGGCGAAGGATTGGGAACTCGGCGACCGGCAGGTCGGC
>CAWJSR010000053.1:0-4539 GCA_963845515.1 uncultured delta proteobacterium | reverse complement strand
CCAGAGCATGCAGAGCGGCTCGATGGCACGGGCCGCCTCGGCTGCGCCGAGGTCCTCGTGCTCCCAGCCCAGCTGGCCCAGCAGGCCGATGACCTCGCGCTTCGCGGCGTCGTCGTTCCCGCGATGAACAGGTAGGGGCCCGCCCGCACGAACTGGCGCGTTGCCGAAGCAGGAGCAGATTCACGAAGGGCCGCGGGTACCCTTGCCTGCAAGCGCTCGAGGAGCGAGTCGCCCGGCCCGGTGAAGAACGGGATCACGCCGTTCACCGGCGGCCCGTCGGCGATGGGGTTGCTGGTGTCGATGACGGTCTTGCTGGCGAGGGCCCCGGCGCAGGACTCCGCAGCCGCCACCGCTCCCGTCCCCTTCACTGCGATCACGACGACCTCGCCGAACCGGGCCGCCTCTTCGAAGGTGCCCGCGCGCGCCTTCGGCCCGGCGCCGGCGGCCCACGCCTGAAGCTTCGCCGGTTCGCGCGACCCGCGCGTGACCTCGTGCCCCTTCTTGAGGAACCCGTCCGACAGCACCTGCCCGACCACGCCGGAACCAAGCACGCCGATCCGCATGACACACTCCTTCAAGGGCGGGATCATCACGTCCCCGATGGCCCGGATTTAAGGCGGCGGTGGGCGGGGCGGCACCGGTTCCCGTAAGATCGCCTCATCTGGAGGCGACGTGGCCGCGAAGGAGCTCCACCTTGGATTGACGGTGACGCTGCGTGGCGGCGTCGCGATGCCGATGCTGGGCCTCGGCGTCTGGCAGTCCGCGCCGGGCGACGAGACGCGAAACGCGGTCGCCACGGCGCTTGCGGCCGGGTACCGCCACGTGGACACGGCGAGGGCTTACCGAAACGAGGCCGACGTGGGGGCCGCGATCCGGGAGAGCGGCATCCCGCGCGGTGAGCTGTTCGTCACGACGAAGCTCTGGAACGACGACCACGGCTACGGGCGCGCCATCCGCGCCCTCGACCACAGCCTCGGGAAGCTCGGGCTGGAGTACGTGGACCTGTACCTCATCCACTGGCCGGTCGAGGGGCTGCGCGGCGAGACCTGGCGCGCCATGGAGACGATCCTCGCCGACGGGAAGGCGCGCGCGATTGGCGTCTCGAACTACACCGTTCGTCACCTCGACGAGCTCCTCGCGCAGGCGAAGGTGCCGCCGTCGGTGAACCAGGTGGAGTTCAGCCCCTTCCTGCACCAGCGCGCGCTCCTTCGAGTACTGCCGGCTCCACGGGATACAGCTGGAGGCGTATGGCCCGCTCGTTCGCGGCCAGCGCCTGGACCACCCGGTCCTCGCGCGCGCCGCGGCGAAGCACCGACGGACCGGGGCCCAGGTGCTGCTCCGCTGGGGGCTGCAGCACGGCCTGGTCGTCATCCCGAAGTCGGTGCACGCGGAGCGGATCCGGGAGAACGCGGAGCTGTACGGGTTCGCCCTGGACGCCGAGGACATGGAGGCGCTCGATCGGCTGGACGAGGGATACCGGACCAGCTGGGACCCGACCGACGCCCCGTAGCAGGTCGTCCAGCCATCTACGTTGAGTCAACGCGTCCCCGCGCTTCGACTGGAGGGCGGGTAGGTGCGGGTGGGCGTGCTCCTCCTCGCGGAAGTGCTTGACCGGCGCCACTCCAGCCTGCAGCGTGACCGGACCACACGCTGCGTCTGGGGGACTCATGCCGGGATCCGGAAGGGCCGCGCTCGTCGAGCGGGCCGTCGTCACGCACCACGGGCGCACCGCCTCGGCGCCCACGCTGCTCGCGCTGGCGACCGTCGCCGTCGCCCTGCTCACCGGGTGCCCCAAGGACCCCGCCGGCGGCCCCTATCCCGGCATCCAATTGAGCGTCACGAGCCTCGTCACGGAGGAGAACGGCGCCAACGTCGAGGTCCAGGTCTCGCTGGCGACGCCGCCGGCGTCGACGGTGGTGGTCTCGCTCACGTCGCAGGACCTCACGGAGGGGAAACTGATCCCGCCCGGGGGCACGCTCTTCGCCAACCCCGTGGTGCTCCAGTTCGGCACGGCCGACTGGAACGTCCCGCGGGTCGTGCAGGTGGACCCGCAGCCCGACTACAGCCATGACGGCAACCAGGGCTACAAGATCACTGCCTCGGTCACCTCCACCACCGACACGGCCTACCTCGCCGTCCCGGCCCGGGACATCTCCGTGACCAACGTCGACGCCGACGTCCCGGGCTTCACCCTGAGCAAGGCGACCGCCTCCACCTCGGAGGCGGCGACGACCGACTCCTTCACCGTCCGCCTCAACTGGCCCCCCTCGGGGACGGTGACCGTCCCAGTCACGGCGGGGGACGCCTCCGAGGGGCTCGTGCAGGGAGGGAGCGCCTCGACGCCCGCCGCCAGCCTGCTGCTCACGGAGATGTCCCGGGCCGGGACGGCGAGGCAGGCCGTGTCGGTGGTGGAGGTGACCGAGGCAGTGATCTTGTAGCCCTGGTTGCCGTCATGGCTGTAGTCGGGCTGCGGGTCCACCTGCACGACCCGCGGGACGTTCCAGTCGGCCGTGCCGAACTGGAGCACCACGGGGTTGGCGAAAAGCGTGCCCCCGGGCGGGATCAGTTTCCCCTCCGTGAGGTCCTGCGACGTGAGCGAGACCACCACCGTCGACGCCGGCGGCGTCGCCAGCGAGACCTGGACCTCGACGTTGGCGCCGTTCTCCTCCGTGACGAGGCTCGTGACGCTCAATTGGATGCCGGGATAGGGGCCGCCGGCGGGGTCCTTGGGGCACCCGGTGAGCAGGGCGACGGCGACGGTCGCCAGCGCGAGCAGCGTGGGCGCCGAGGCGGTGCGCCCGTGGTGCGTGACGACGGCCCGCTCGACGAGCGCGGCCCTTCCGATCCCGGCATGAGTCCCCCAGACGCAGCGTGTGGTCCGGTCACGCTGCAGGCTGGAGTGGCGCCGGTCAAGCACTTCCGCGAGGAGGAGCACGCCCACCCGCACCTACCCGCCCTCCAGTCGAAGCGCGGGGACGCGTTGACTCAACGTAGATGGCTGGACGACCTGCTACGGGGCGTCGGTCGGGTCCCAGCTGGTCCGGTATCCCTCGTCCAGCCAATCGAGCGCCTCCATGTCCTCGGCGTCCAGGGCGAACCCGTACAGCTCCGCGTTCTCCCGGATCCGCTCCGCGTGCACCGACTTCGGGATGACGACCAGGCCGTGCTGCAGCCCCCAGCGGAGCAGCACCTGGGCCCCGGTCCGTCGGTGCTTCGCCGCGGCGCGCGCGAGGACCGGGTGGTCCAGGCGCTGGCCGCGAACGAGCGGGCCATACGCCTCCAGCTGTATCCCGTGGAGCCGGCAGTACTCGAGGAGCGCGCGCTGGTGCAGGAAGGGGCTGAACTCCACCTGGTTCACCGACGGCGGCACCTTCGCCTGCGCGAGGAGCTCGTCGAGGTGACGAACGGTGTAGTTCGAGACGCCGATCGCGCGCGCCTTCCCGTCGGCGAGGATCGTCTCCATGGCGCGCCAGGTCTCGCCGCGCAGCCCCTCGACCGGCCAGTGGATGAGGTACAGGTCCACGTACTCCAGCCCGAGCTTCCCGAGGCTGTGGTCGAGGGCGCGGATGGCGCGCCCGTAGCCGTGGTCGTCGTTCCAGAGCTTCGTCGTGACGAACAGCTCACCGCGCGGGATGCCGCTCTCCCGGATCGCGGCCCCCACGTCGGCCTCGTTTCGGTAAGCCCTCGCCGTGTCCACGTGGCGGTACCCGGCCGCAAGCGCCGTGGCGACCGCGTTTCGCGTCTCGTCGCCCGGCGCGGACTGCCAGACGCCGAGGCCCAGCATCGGCATCGCGACGCCGCCACGCAGCGTCACCGTCGATCCAAGGTGGAGCTCCTTCGCGGCCACGTCGCCTCCAGATGAGGCGATCTTACGGGAACCGGTGCCGCCCCGCCCACCGCCGCCTTAGATCCGGGCCATCGGGGACGTGATGATCCCGCCCTTGAAGGAGTGTGTCATGCGGATCGGCGTGCTTGGTTCCGGCGTGGTCGGGCAGGTGCTGTCGGACGGGTTCCTCAAGAAGGGGCACGAGGTCACGCGCGGGTCGCGCGAACCGGCGAAGCTTCAGGCGTGGGCCGCCGGCGCCGGGCCGAAGGCGCGCGCGGGCACCTTCGAAGAGGCGGCCCGGTTCGGCGAGGTCGTCGTGATCGCAGTGAAGGGGACGGGAGCGGTGGCGGCTGCGGAGTCCTGCGCCGGGGCCCTCGCCAGCAAGACCGTCATCGACACCAGCAACCCCATCGCCGACGGGCCGCCGGTGAACGGCGTGATCCCGTTCTTCACCGGGCCGGGCGACTCACTCCTCGAGCGCTTGCAGGCAAGGGTACCCGCGGCCCACTTCGTGAAGGCCTTCTCCTGCGTCGGCAACGCGCTCATGGTCGACCCGAAGCTGCCGGGCGGGCCCCCTACCATGTTCATCTGCGGGAACGACGACGCCGCGAAGCGCGAGGTCATCGGCCTGCTGGGCCAGCTAGGCTGGGAGCACGAGGACCTCGGCGCAGCCGAGGCGGCCCGTGCCATCGAGCCGCTCTGCATGCTCTGGT
>CAWJSR010000052.1:0-53827 GCA_963845515.1 uncultured delta proteobacterium | reverse complement strand
TGTGGTGCCTGGACTAGACCGTATTGCTGCGGCCTTCGAGACTTCAGCTGACGATCGGGACGGCTACTTGATGTCCTTCTTGATCCGCTCGTACTCGGCGGGGTGCTCGTGCTTCAGCGCCTCGACCGTGATCCGGCCGTTCAGCCAGGCCCAGTTCATCGGGAAGATCGAGGGCTTCAGGTGCACGTTGTAGAAGTGCACGGTGAAGAGGAAGAGGATGGCCAGCGTCGCCTCCTCGCCGTGGATGATCTGGGTCGCGCCGATGAGCCAGTGCGGCGCGTAGTTGGCGAAGAAGACCGGGAACCAGAACACGAAGCCGGTCCCGACCATCATGATGATGCCCCAGAACACCGCCCAGTAATCGAACTTCTCCAGGTACATGTAGCGATCGAAGCTCGGGCGCTCCTTCCGCAGCCCCAGCATGAAGAGGATGTTGTCCTTCATGTCCATGGCGTCCTTCGGCATCGGGAGCATGGAGATGGGCAGCCGCTTCTGGGACGCGAGGAACGTCAGGTAGAAGAGGTGGTAGAGCGACGAGATGATGATGAGGACGGCGCCGACGCGGTGCCAGAGCGCCGCGCCCTCGGCCCCGCCGAAGAGCTTGAAGAAGGCCTTCGACGCGCCCACCGCCGCCTCCGAGCCCGCGCCGCGGAGCGGCCAGCCGGTGATGCCGAGGAGGATGACGCCCGAGAGCATGAACCAGTGCTGGGCGCGCTGGTGGATGTCGAAGCGGACCACCGTCTTCACGTCGTCGGCGGTGGGTGCGTGGTGCGCCTTGGAGGAGAGGCGCATCCGCAGCTCGGAGATGAAGTCGATGAGGACGTGGAACGCGAAGAAGAGGAGCGTCAACGTCGTCAGGTACGAGAAGACCACGTGGACGATGTGCGGGACGATGTGTCCCGACACGTCCTGCGGCTCCTTGTGCGCGATGAGCTTCGCGAAGTTGTCGGTCGCGCCGGCGTGGCAGCGGCCGCACGTCTCCTTCTTCTGCGCCTCGCTGACGGAGGAGGCCGGATCCGTCTTCGAGACGATGCCGTGGCTGCCCCCCACCTTCGCGGAGTGGCAGCTGGTGCAGACCGGGGCGAACTCGTTGCCGACCCGGACGGCGCGGCCGTGGATCGAGTCGTCGTAGCGGGCGACGACCTCGGTCGGGAGGCCGGCGGCCTTCGCGAACTCCTCGTTGCCGTGGCAGGCGGCGCAGCGCTGGTGGATCGCGCGGCGGTCGGCGGGGACCTTCTCCCGCTTGCCGTCGACGGGCGCGTAGGCGGCGAGCTTGACGACCGCGTGCGGCGACCCGTGGCAGCTGACGCAGGTGGCGCCGGGGACACCGGCGTCGGGCTTCGAGAGCCACGACGAGTGGATCGACTTCTGGAGGGCGGCCGCCGGGGCGTCGTGGCAGTCGGCGCAGGCGAGGAGCGCCCGCGGGGACGTGGTCAGCGCCTTCTCGCCCACCCTGGCGGCGGCGAGCTTCGCGACGGTCGCCTTGTCGGCGTCGGAGAGGGCCGGCCCCTCCGCGTCGTGCGGCCCCATCGTGTAGCCCTTGTGGCAATCGGTGCAGCCGATGCCGTTGGCCGCGTGGACGCCCTTGAGGAACGCGGGGGCGTCGAAAGCCGGTGCCGTCACCGCCGGCCTTGTGGCATTCGAGACAGCCCTCGGCATCGGCCGGGAGCTTCGACTCCTCGGCGCTGGCTGCGAACGCAAGGAGCAGGGAGAGGAGGGCGGTAAGGGAGCGCGTCATCGAGGTTCCTGGGTGGGGCGTCGTGGCGGTGAGCCAGCTTCGTAGCAGGGATGCGGCTGGACGACTTGTCGCAGCCTCATCAGGGCGGCCTGATCTACAACGGGAGGGGCTGCTTGCGACAGAGGGACGCAGCGGCAATTTGTCGCACCTACCCACAAAAGGGGATAGTGTATGCGCGGTGCTTCGCTAGGCCGGGCGTAATATCGGTTCATGGGCGTCGGAACTTCAGGGCTCCCAGCGGCGCCCGCCGAGCCGCTCGCCCCGGACGGCGCTCCTCGCTTCGGCGCCTACGCGGGCTCGCTGGAGCGCGTTGCCTTGGCGCGGGCCGCGCCGCGAGGGGCCATCCGGCGGGTGGCGCAGGAGAAGCGCTGGGTCTACCTCCTCGCCGCCAGCGACGAGGCAATGGTGGCGGCCGCGGTCGTGCAGGCGGGCTGGTTCGCAGCCGGCTTCGCGTGGGTGCTCGATCGCTCGCGAGGGGAGCTCGTCTTCGATCGCTCGGTCGCAGGGCTGCCCGGCCTCAACGCCCGGGTCGACGAGCGGCCGGGCGCAGGGGCTCGGGCCACCTTCTCCGGCTCCGGCCTCGACATCGAGGTCAGGGGGAGCAGCGGCGGCTTCGAGTGGACGATGTCGGACCGCGGCGGGCTCCGTGCGGCGATCGCCCTCTCCAATTCGGACGCTCCCGCCCCCCTCGTGCTCGTGACGCCCGTCGCCGGGCCGGGGATCCGCGTCACGCAGAAGAGCGGCGGGCTCGCCGCCTCCGGATACGTTCGGCTCGGGGGAAGGACGCTCGGGCTCGACGGCGGCACCGGCGGCGTCGACACGACGCACGGGCTCCTCGCGCGTGAGACCGGCTGGCGCTGGGCCTTCGGGACGGGACGGTTGCCCGGCGGCGCGCCGATCGCGTTCAACCTGGCGGCAGGGTTCGGTGGGGTGCCGGCGGGCGATTCGGGCGAGAACGCCCTCTTCCTGGGCGCCGGGCCGGTGCGGCTTCCGCCGGTGACCTTCGCGTTCGACCGGCGGCACCCGCGCTCGCCGTGGCTGGTCACGGCCGCCGACGGGTCGGTCGACCTCGCCTTCGCCCCCGTCGCCGTGCACCGTGAGGTCAAGAACCTGCTCGTGCTCCGCACCCGCTTCGCGCAGTTCTCGGGGATCTTCACCGGCAGCGTGCGGACGGTTCACGGGACCGTCGAGGTCGCGGGAATCCCGGGCGTCGTCGAGGACCACTGGGCGGTCTGGTAGCCTCCGGGCCGCTGAAGACGCGGAGGCCCGGCGCCGCGTGTGCGGGCCGGGCCTCGTGAGGCTTCGAGCCGAGGTGACGACTACTTCGACTGCGCGACGGTCTCGGCGGCGGCCTTGCGGACGTCGAGGCGGGTGACGGCGCCGACGAGCGCGCCGGTCATGGCGCCGAGCACCGCGAAGAGCGAGCCGATCCCGACGACGCCGAGGGCCATGCCGAAGACGACGAGGGCGCGGGCGACGAGGCCGGCGGACTCGGCGCCGACGATGCCGCCTGCGAGGAGGTGGCCGGCGTAGCCGCCGTAGGCCATCGCGGGGAGGAGGCCGACGACGAAGAAGGCGATGATGGCGGCGGCGGAACCGATGAGGGCGGGGATCTTGGAGCGGGTCATGGTCGTTCTCCTGAGGTCTGGGTGATGAAGTCTTCGGGCCATCGATGCCTGCCCGTCGCAGTCTGGTATTGCAGGAGCGCTGCCAACCGGCGCCGACGTGAATTCGGGGGGTTGCGAGTGGAGGCTGTCGGGAATCCCCGACGACGCGGAGGGAAGTGCCGACGGGCGGGGTAGGTGGCTGTAGCCGCGTCACGACGCAGTAGGTACTCTCGACCCGATGGCACTCGAACCCGAGATCGAGGCGCTCCTCGCCAGCGGCCAGGTCGAGCCGGCGGCGACGCGCGTCATCGAGACGCTCGGCCCGGGCATCTTCGGGTACCTCTGCTCGCTGCTCGAGGAGGACGACGCCAAGGACGTCTTCTCGATGTTCGCCGAGGACGTGTGGCGAGGGCTCCCCGGCTTCCGGAGCGACGCCTCGCTGCGGACGTGGTCCTACCGGCTGGCATGGCACGCCTCCTGCCGCTTCCGCCGCGACCCGTTCCGGCGGCGGCGCCAGGGGATCCCGACCGGCGCCGCCTCCCGGATCGCCGCGTCGGTGGCCTCGATGTCGGGCATGGCCCCCGGAAGCCGGCGCGAGCGGCTCGCGCGGCTCCGCGCCGCCCTCGCGCCAGAGGAGCAGACGCTCCTCGTGCTTCGGGTCGACCGGGAGCTGGAGTGGGACGAGATCGCCGCGATCCTCGCGGAGGACGGCGAGGAGGTCTCCTCGCCGGCGCTGCGGAAGCGTTTCGAGCGGCTCAAGGAGAAGCTCGCCGAGCTGGCGCGCGCGGAGCGGCTGATCGACTGACGGGTCGGGGGGATACTTGGGCGACGTCGTTCCAACGCGCGGCGCGAAGGGTGCCATCGACTGCGACGGCGGGCCCGCAGGCGGGCTCTCGACGCTTCTCGCCGAGCTGGCCCGGACTCCCTCGCGAGACTTCCGCGCGGGGGGGCGCGGCCTGAAGGCCGGCGACGTCGTCGGCCGGTTCGAGCTGGGGCGCGAGCTGGGGCGCGGAGGGTTCGGGGTCGTCTACGAGGCGCGCGACCGCGAGCTGAACCGGCGCGTCGCCTTCAAGGTGCTCCGCCCGGGGAAGCTGGAGCAGGAGCCGGTGCGGGCGGAGCTGCTCCGACGCGAGGCCGAGGCGGTGGCCCAGCTCGCACACCCCAACATCGTCACGCTCTACGACGCCGGCCGCAGCGACCATGGTCCGTACCTGGTGCTGGAGTTGCTCGACGGCGAGCCGCTCGACCAGCGGATGGCGCGCGGTCCGATGGCGCCCCCCGAGGCGATCCGCGTGGCGCTCGGGATCGCGCGGGCGCTCGTCCACGCCCACGCGCGCGGCGTCCTCCACCGCGACCTGAAGCCGGGCAACATCTTCCTGACGCCGAGCGGAGAGCCCAAGGTGCTCGACTTCGGCCTGGCCCACATGTTCGGCCTCGAGCCGCTGCGAGGCGCCGGGACGCCCGGCTACATGGCCCCCGAACAGCGGCGCGGCGAGGAGGAGGACGCAAGGGCGGACGTCTGGGCCGCCGGCGTCCTGATCTGGGAGCTGCTCTCGGGGCGTAGGCTCGGCGAGCAGGACTCCGTGGAGGGCCGGGGGGCCCCGCGCCTCGAGGGGCCCGGGATCCCGCCCGCGCTCGCCGACCTCGTCGCCCGCTGCCTGGCCATCGATCCGGAGGGGCGGCCGCACGACGCGGCCGAGCTCCGGGACGCGCTCGAGGCGATCGCCGGTCAGGCGGGGCGCGCCAACAGGCGCAAGCGGCTGGCGGCGGTGGCCGCCGTGGTGACCGTGGTGGCTGGGGGGCTCGGCTGGTACCTGGGGCTCCATCGGGCCGCGGGTGCGGCCGAGGCGGTCGCGATCGCCGACGCCGTCAACGAGACCGGCAACCCCCGGCTGGACGGCGTGGCAGGAATGCTCTTCGCGTCGCTCGAGCAGTCGCGACGGGTGGCGGTCGTGCCGCGCGAGCGGCTGCGGGTCCTGCGGGACTCGGCCGGCTTCCCGGCGTCGGCCCGGGTGAAGGGCGATGGCGCGCGGGCGGCCGCACAGCGGGCGGGGGCCCGGCTGCTGCTCGAGCTCTCCGTCACCCCCGGCGCGCCCGGCTTCGCCTTCGAGCTGAGAGGCATCGGCCCCGTCCGTGGCGACGTCCGGTTCGCCCTGGCGGAACGGGCGCCCGACGAGGCCGCCGTCCCGGCGGCGGTGGACAGGCTCTCGAACCGCGTCCGCGCGGAGCTGGGCGAGCGGGCGGAGGACGTGCGCGCGAGCGGGGTGCAGGTTGGGACGGCGCTCACGACCGACCTCGAGGCCTACCGCCACTACTTCCTGGGGGAGCAGTGCGCCGCCCGCCCCGTCTACGGGCAGGACTGCAGCCCTCACTTCCGCAGGGCCGCCGAGCTGGACCCCGGCTTCGCCGCCGCGCACTACCAGCTTGCGCTCTGGAGCTTCTGGTACGGCGCGCCGCTCGCCGAGCAGCTCGCGACCATCGCGCAGGCCGTGGCCCACGCGGGCGCGGCGCCGGAGAAGGAGCGGCTGCTGATCCAGGCCTGGGACGCCTGGCTCCACGGCCGCGACGAGGACGCGCTCGCCACCTACCGGATCGTCACCGAGCGGTGGCCGCAGGATCGGTCGGGCTGGTTCCAGAGCGGCGAGATCCTCCGCCGCCGCGAGGAGCTGGCCGCCGCCATCCCCTGGTTCGAGCGGGCCGTCGCGGTGGATCCCGAGTACGGCTGGGCGCTCTCCCACCTCGTCGTCTGCCTCGGTGCCACCGGGCGCCGCGACGACCTCACGAGGTGGGCGAGCCGCTGGGAAGCGAGCGCACGCCCGGCGGAGCTCCACGCCCTCGTGCTGGCGCGAGGGTGGCTCGGTGACCTTCCAGCGGCGGATGCGGCCGCGAAGCGGGCGATCGCCATGGGCGGTGGCGTGGCGGCGCAGGAGGACCTGCTCGCGGTCTGGGCCTTCGCTGGCCGCTACGCAGAGGTGGAGGCTGCGGTCCGCGAGCTGGCCAGCCCGGGGAGCGAGGTGCGGCCGATGGGGTACTACGCGCTCGCCGCGATGGAGGGCTACCGTGGGCGCCGGCGCGCGGGCGAGGCGACCCTCGACGCCCTCCGCGAGGCGCTCCCCGGCATCGAGCGGCAGGCCCTCTACCACAGCGCGCGGATCGAATACCTGCTTGGCGACCACGACCCCGTGCGGGTCGCACGCGAGGTCGTCGCGCTGCGGGCGCTCGAGCCGAGGGCCGCCGCCGAGCACGCGGCGGAGGTGGCGTGGATCGGTGACCTCGCGTTGGGCGAGTCGCTCGCGGCCGACCTGCGGCCCGGCTCGGTGCTCCGCCGGACGCATGACGCCGTGGCGCGCTTCAGGCGCGGCGAGACCGACGCGGGGCTCGCGGACCTCCGGGGGGTGGCAGGCGCGAGCCCCGTGGTGACCTGGCGCGTCGCGCCGGTCTTCCTGCTGGGGGAGCTGGCCGCGGAGGCGGGACGCTGCGAGGAGGCGGTCGCCGCTCTCCGCCAGTTCCAGGCGGCCTACCAGCCGATCGCCATGTGGCGGAGCTGGGCCCTGTCGCGCAGCCGGGCGCTGATCGCCACCTGCGAGGCCGGGAACGCCAGGACGGGGAGCGCGGGGCGCTGAGGGGCTCACCCCTCCGTCGGCGCCGGCGAGCAGATCGGCGACGGTGCGTGGGGGAGCGGCGGCGCGAGTGGCGCGCCCCGCCGCCGGCGCTCGAAGCGCGCGCGGACCTCCCAGGCGAAGTTGTCGAGGACCTCCGGATCGATCGGGTCGCCGTTGAGCGGGAGCGACAGGCAGAGGAGCCCCTCGCGCTCGGCCGCGTGGAAGAACTGGCTCTCGGCGAGCTTGTTCGGCATGCACTCCAGCGGGCCGACGCTCACCGCCGCGTCGATCGTGCCGTGCCGCCAGCCGTGGAGCGCAGCGCCGAGGGTCACCACGGTCTCGACCTCGAGCGCGCTCCGGACGTAGGTGGCGCTCGCCTCCATCGCCTCCTCGACCGAGCCGTGGCGAGGCCAGCCCAGCGGCCCGCCGACGAAGGCGCGGCAGGCAGCCAGGATCCGCTCGCGGAGCAGCGTCTCGACCCGGTCGGCCGCACCGTGCTTCTCGCCGTTGGTCCAGGCGAGCGTGTCGGACCACTGGACGAAGTCGATCGTCGGCTCCAGGTGGACCCGCAGGCCGCGCTCCTCCAGCCGGTCGACGATCGCGTCGTTGGCGCCGGGCTCGGCCCTGACGTAGACCTCGCCGGTGACGAGGACCGTCGGGATGGCGCGGTCTCCCTTGATGGCCGCGAAGGCGCTCCCCGCGCGGCGCAGGAGCGACGCCATGCCGTAGAGACGACCGCTCCCCGCCTCCCAGAGCGCCCGCCCGGCGGAGAGGTCGCCGCGCATCCGCTCCTCCACCAGCTCCGTCAGCTCGCGCCACGCGGGGTCGAAGACGGCGGTGGCGTCCCCCGGCCGCAGCTCCACCGGGCGGACGTCGTGGAGGGCCGCTTCGAGCGTGTTGCAGGCCGAGAGGGCGGTGAAGGCGATGGCCTTCATCCCGGGTGGGAAGCCGGCGAAGTAGTCGCCGAATGGCGGTGACCAGATCCGTACGCGGTCGCTCCACCCGAGCCGGTCCAGGACGAGCTGGTGGAGGTTGCGGTACGCGCCGAAGCGGCAGGGCCCGTGCGAGCCCGGCATGAAGAAGGCGAAGCGCTCGTGGCTGCCCCGCTCGCGCTCGAGCCGCTCCAGGAGGCTGCCTAGCGTCACGGTCATGGGCAGGCACTCCTTGCCCGAGGTGTGGCGGCGGCCCAGCCGAACCGTCTCAGGAGTTGGGAGCGCGAGGCTCTCCGCCGGGATCCCGGCGCCGCGGACCACCGCGGCGAGCACCTCCGCACCCCTCCCCATCCGCGGAAAGAGGACCGTCTCGCCGCGCTCCCTGACCGTCCGCAGCGTCTCGGGGAGCACGGTGAGCCGCTCCCCGGTGGCGGGGGGCCGCGCCACGCGGGCGCGCAGATCCTCCCGCACGCAGTGGAGGAAGGCCTCCACGCGGGTGCGCGTCCCGGCGTCACCAGCATGGCCGTCCGTCTCGATCACCGCGAACGGCCGCCCCTCCATGAGGTGCGTGAAGCCGTGGACCGTGAAGCTGTCGGGGCCGCAGGAGTAGTTGGAGCAGAAGATCGCGTAGGTCCCCGGCTCGCGCCGGAGCTGCCAGGCCGCCCGAAGGATGCGCTGGCCGTAGCCCCAGAAGACGTCCTCGAAGATCGGGGCCGTGCCGTCCACCGGGTAGCAGTCGAGCGGGATGGCGACCGCCCCCTGCTCGCGAAGGATCGACGGCACGTTCGAGTTGAGCACGTCGTTGTGGATGGTGTACGGGCGCCCTGCGACGACGACCGGGACGAGGTCGTGCGCGCGCGCGAACGCGAGCGCGCACGCACCGAGCTCCAGGAGCTGCGCGTCGAAGCCGAGCTGCGCGCTGCGCGCGGCGTCGAAGGCCTCGCGCGTGGCGTGTCCCTCGGCGACCCCGAGGTCGGCGGCGAGCCGGCCGCAGGCCGCCCGGAAGCGTGGGTCGGTGAGCGGCCCCGCCCCGATGTCGATCACGGGAGAGACGACCCGGCCCGCGACCTTCGCGCGCAGGTCCCACCGGAGCACGTCGGGGGCGGCCTGGACGACGGGGCACACCGAGGAGTGGCCCTCGTCCACCACGCGCGGCGTCTCCCGGATCATCGGCAGGAAGAGGAAGTCGGCCTCCAGGCCGGCGAGCTCCGAGACCAGGCCGTGGAACTGCTGCATCGGCGCACAGAACGGGACGTTCGCCCGCTCGATGCCGCGCTTGAGCGCCAGGTGGCCGGCGGCCTCCGGGACCCTGAGGTCGAACCCGAGCCCGTGGACGAAGGTCGCGAAGAAGGGGAAGAGCCCCTTGAGCGAGAACTCGTCCGTCATCGCCACGACGCGCCTCCCGGGACGAGGCGCGAGCCGCCGGACGAGCCTGCGGACGAGCTCGGCGCGCTCCCTGAACGGGTCCGGCGTCCGGTCCGGGAGCTTGCGCCGCCTCGCCCCCTTCTCGTGCAGCGCGCAGCCACCTCCCCACGTGAAGCTCTGGCGCTCCCCTGCGACGAGCGTCGTGAGCCTGTCGATCCGGCACCTGTTCCCAGCCCCGCCGCAGCCCTGGGTCGAGCCGCACACGAAGACGTCCTTTTTCACGACGCGAGCGTCGAGGACCGCCCGCAGGTCCACGGGCGCCAGCCCGGACAGCGCGAGCTCACCGCGGGCGAGGAGCGCGATCCCGAGCGCCCCGATGGTCCCCGGGGAGGGCGGTACGATGACCTCGGAGCCCGTCTGGCGCGCCACCGCCGCGGCCAGCGCGTCGGAGGCGAAGGGCATCCCCTGGCAGAAGATCACCTGTCCGACCGAGCGGCTGCCCTTCACGCGGTTCAGGTAGTTGGCGACGACCGAGTCGAAGATCCCCGCTACGATCGCGTCGCGCTCCGCGCCGGCGGCGACCGCCTCGTCGACGATCTCGGCCATGAAGATGGAGCAGTGCTGCCCGAGGCCGAGCGTCTCGCGCGCCGCCAGCGCAGCGGCGCCGAGCGCCCGCGGATCGGCCAGCCCCTCGAAGCGCCGCCCCTGCTCCTCGATGAAGGAGCCGGTGCCGGCGGAGCAGGCCTCGTTCATCGCAGCGTCGACGACCCGCCCGCCTTCCAGCCGGACGTACTTCGCGTCCTGACCGCCTATCTCGAAGATGGTGTCGACGCGGGGGTCGCAGTGGACTGCGCCGGCGGCGTGGGCCGCGATCTCGTTCAGCACGAAGACCCGCTCGCCGCCGAAGCAGGTGACGAGGAGCGATCCGACGATCTCGCGCCCCGAGCCGGTGACCGCGACCGCCCGGACGCGGTGGCCGGCTGCCGGACCATCGAGGAGCTCCCGCGCGAGCGCCTGCGTGGCGCCCACGGGATCACCGTGGGTCCGCAGGTATCCCTCCCATATGGGCTGACCAGTCAGGGCGTCGAGCGCCACCGCCTTGGAGCCGGTAGAGCCGATGTCGAACCCCAGGATGACGTCGCGGACACCGGAGACGCCGCCGCGCGGCGGGGCGGGAGGGCGCTTGACGCGGCCGAGCGCCGAGGCGAGCGGCGGGAGGCGCGGGAGCTGGACCTCGCGGGGAGCGAGGAGCAGCTGGTCGAGCGCCGGCGGCCGGTGCGGGTTCTCGGCGGCGACGAAGGCGCAGCCGACCGCGTCGACGAAGAGCGCCTCGTCCATGCTCGACTGCGCGAGCCGCATCCCGTTCCGCTCCAGGTAGCGGGCGAAGTGGCGCCGAACGCGGGCCGATCTCGCGACGCCGCCCGTGAGGTAGACGCGCTCGGGGCAGCTCCCCGGCTTCACCAGCACCTCCACGTTCTCGCAGATGGCGTCGAGCAGCCCCGCCAGGAGCAGCTCGCGCCGCTCTCCCTTGTTGGCGAGGTGGGTGAGGTCGGTCTTGAGGATGACGGGGCATCGGCCGGAGAGCGCCGCCCCCTCGTCGACGGTGTCCGCGAGGGCAGCCGCCTCGTCCACGGAGAGCCCGAAGCGCTCGACGAGCTGCCGCAGGAAGTTGCCGGTCCCCTGCGCGCAGCGGGAGTTCTCCCGGAACACCTCGCCGCCGTTGCCGCGCCGCTCCAGCACGCGGAAGCCGTGGCTTCCGATCGAGACCACCGCCGCGGGCCCTTCGCCGTGGAGGAAGCGGTGGCCGGACGCCAGGGCCTGCTGCGCCGGTACCCGCTCCAGGTCGACGAGGCGTGAGAGCCGGCCGGTGACGGCGGCTCCGTCCACCGCGGCGAAGCCCCAGCCGCTGAGCGCGGCGCGCAGCGACGCCCGTGGCTCCTTGTGGTGGTCGGTCAGGCTGCGCCGGGACCAGACGAGCCGCCCGCCGGCCTCGCGTACCAGCTCCACGAGCTTCAGGGATTCGGCCCCGACGTCGATGCCGATGAACCGTTCCATGAGGCGCCAGAGTCGCCGAGCGCGAGCCCTGTGACACAGCGACGCCGTGGAGCCCCCCGTACGAGGGGCCCCAGCACGACGCACGCCGAACTACCGGCCCATCGTGACCTGGCGCAGGATATCCAGCTCCTCGAGCGCCCTGCCCGCGCCGATGACGACGGCGCTGAGCGGATCCTCGGCCAGGAAGACCGGCAGGCCGGTCTCCTCGCGGAGCAGGACGTCGAGGTTCTTGAGGAGCGCTCCGCCGCCGGCGAGGACGATGCCGCGGTCGACGATGTCGCCGGCCAGCTCGGGCGGCGTCCGCTCCAGCGTCACCTTCACGGCGTCGACGATCCCGGCGATCGGCTCCGAGAGCGCCTCGCGGACCTCGGAGGAGGTCACGACGAGCGTGCGCGGGACGCCGGCGACGAGGTCGCGCCCCTTCACGTCCATCGTCAGCTCCTCCTCGGTCGGGTAGGCGGTGCCGATGCCCATCTTGATGAGCTCGGCCGTCCGCTCGCCGATGAGGAGGTTGTACTTGCGCTTGATGTGCTGGATGATCGCCTCGTCCATCTTGTCGCCGGCGACGCGCACCGACTTCGAGAAGACGATCCCGCCGAGCGAGATGACCGCGACCTCGGTGGTGCCGCCGCCGATGTCGACGATCATGTTGCCCGACGGCTCGGTGATCGGGAGGCCGGCGCCGATGGCGGCGGCCATGGGCTCCTCGATCAGGTAGACCTCGCGGGCGCCGGCGCTCTCCGCCGCCTCGCGCACCGCGCGCTTCTCGACCTCGGTGATGCCCGAGGGGATGCCGATGATGATGCGCGGCCGGACGAAGGTCTGCCGGTTGTGAGCGGTCTTGATGAAGTGCTTGAGCATCGCCGCCGTGACTTCGAAGTCGGCGATGACGCCGTCCTTCATCGGCCGGATGGCGACGATGTTGCCCGGGGTGCGCCCGAGCATCTCCTTCGCCTCCTTGCCGACGGCGAGGACCTTCTTCACGCCGCGCGCTTCCTGCTGCACGGCGACGACCGAGGGCTCGTTCGAGACGATCCCCTGGCCGCGGATGTAGATGAGTGTATTCGCGGTCCCGAGATCGATCGCGAGATCTCGGGAGATCATGTTGTGGAGCCAGTCGAGCACGGGGGACGAAAACTACATCAAGGGGGTGGGTTGAGGAAAGGAAAGCCGGAGGCTCTCCGCCGCTCACGGCCCGGAGCGGTCGGCGGCTCCGCCCGCCGCCCCCCCCCGGCCAAGGGGCTTTGGGCCTGGAGGCTTTCCGTATAGCCTGCGTGCGGATGTCGGAACCGGTCGCCCCCCCCGCGGCACAGCCACCTTGCGCAAGATGCGGATACCTCGCCGATACGTCGGGGGGGCCGGTCAACTTCTGCCCGAAGTGCGGCACGGATCTGCGCGGCGACGCGGCGCCCACGACCCTCGCCGGCCCGCTGGTCGGATCGGTCATCGCCGATCGCTACAAGCTCCTGACACTCCTCGGGGAAGGGGGCATGGGGGCCGTCTACAAGGCCGAGCACGTCCGGATGGGAAAGGCGCTCGCGCTCAAGCTCCTGCGCGGGGACTTCGCCAGCGACGCGGGCGCGATCAGGCGGTTCGGGGACGAGGCGCAGATCGTCTCGCGCCTCTCCCACCCCCACACCATCGCGGTCTTCGACTTCGGCGAGATCGGGGTGGTCTCCGGGCTCTACCTCGCCATGGAGTACGTCCCTGGAAGGGACCTGTCGTCCGTCCTCCGCACCGAGAAGCGCATCCCGGCGCCGCGGGTGATCACGATCGGCCAGCAGATCCTCGGCTCGCTCGCCGAGGCGCATGACGCGGGCATCGTCCACCGGGACATCAAGCCCGGGAACGTGATGCTGACGCAGACGCGGACCGGGGACGACTTCACCAAGGTCCTCGACTTCGGGATCGCCAAGCTGCGCGACGAGAAGGGCGCGTCGGTCACGTCCGCGGGGGCGATCATCGGCACGCCGAGCTACCTCGCGCCGGAGCAGGCCCGCGGGCGGGACGTCGACGCGCGGGCCGACCTCTACTCGGTTGGCGCCCTCCTCTTCGAGCTGCTCACGGGCCGGCCGCCGTTCGTCGCCTCGAACCCGCTCGCCGTGGTCAACGCGCACCTCAACGAGCCGCCGCCGACGATCCAGCAGTTCGCGCCCGAGATCTCGATCGCGATCTCGGAGGTGGTCCACCGCGCGCTGGCGAAGCGTCCCGAGGATCGCTTCCAGACCGCCGACGAGATGCGCGAGGCGCTCCTCCTGGCCGGGGAGCCCTCCGGCCCGCCGACGCCACGCCACCCGCTGACGCCGCAGGTGACCGGCGAGCTCCTGATCGCCAACCGGGACGACTTCCGCGACTTCGAGCGACAGGTGCTCGCCATCAAGCGTGGACGAGTCGCCGCGCCGGCCATCGTCGCTGGGCTGCTCCTCGTCACCGCCCTGATGGTCTGGCGCTGGCCGGACGTCTACGCCCTCCTGGCGCGCGGAGCGCCGAAGGTGGCGGCCTCCATGCCCGCCAGCTTCCGTCCGCCCGACCTCTACGACGGGGAGGAGCACGAGCCGAACGACTCCCCCACGCAGGCCAACCCGCTCCCCATCCCTGCGGGGCCGGACGGCCGGGTGGCCCGAGGCGTCGCGCTCATGCACGGCCACATCGGCGCCCGGATCTCGGACACGACGGGGGACATCGACGTCTTCCGGCTGGAGGTCCCGGCCGGCGCTGGTCCCGCGATCCTGGTCGCCGAGTGGTCGGGTGAGCGGAAGGGCGAAGGAATCCGTGGGCTCGACGTCGCGCTCACGCTCAATCGCCAGCGCGACGACGGCTCGGGCAGGACGGCCGCCCCGCTCCTCGCCAACGTGGACCGCGGCACCGCGGGCAGGGCAGAGGCCCTCGCCGCGTCGGTCGACTCGGGGAGCTACTTCCTCGCGGTCCGCGAGCGTCATCGCGACGACATCGGGCCGGTGGAGAAGCCGACCGACGCCTACGTCCTGGAGGTCAGGCTCACTGATCCGAAGGTCGGGGAGGAGCTGGAGCCGAACGATCGGCCGGACTCGGTCTCGCAGCGCTTCGTCCGCTTCGCGGAGTGGAGCACGCTCGCGGCGCGCAACCCGCTCGGCGAGGGGAGGGTCATCCACGGCGAGACGTCGAAGGAGGATCCGGACCTCTTCGCGGTGGCGCCGCGCGCCGAGGCGGAGCGGCCCGAGCTGTTCGTGGCGCTGCCCGCCGATCGGCTCGCGCTCTCCGCCCAGACCTGGACGCCGGACGAGGAGGACCTGGCGCAACCCAGGCCAGCGGACCGGGTCCGGTTCGAGCCCGCCGCGAAGGAAGGAGCGGGGCAGGTGCTCTTCGTCCCGGTCGGCCCCGTCGCGCGCGCGAGCGCGCCGGTCCTCGTCCAGCTCCGGGCCGAGCAGGGTGCCGGGCGGTACGACGCCGTGGCGCTGGGGCTCGGCAGCGCGTCGGGGGCCGCGGCGATCGAGCTGGCGGAGGCGCTGGCGAAGGATCGCCGCTACACGCAGGCCCTGGAGCTGCTCGCCGGCTTCACGCGCCACCTCCAGTCCTCGTCGTCCCGAGCCGATGTCCTGCTCGCAGCCGGCCGGATCGCAGAGCGAGCCGCTGCGGCGCTGCCCTCCGGTGCCGCCGGGCGGTTCAACCGGGCGGCGAGCCTGCTGGGGGCGCCGATCTTCGGTGTCCGCAATGGCCTCAGGTACCTGGGGGCCTTCGAGGCTCGCGTCGAAGGGACTGGGCCGCTCGCCGAGCGGGCGGCGCTGCGACTGATCCCGCTCGCCGCCCCGTGCACGCCGGACGACGTCGCGCGCCGCGCCGTGGAGTTCCTCCAGGCCAACCCCGGCTCCACTTCGGCGCAGGAGGCGCGGCTCTGGCAGGCGCGCGCGCTGGAGGAGGCCTTCTGGAGGTCGCACGTGCGGGGGCTCGCGCTGCGCGCGGTCGCTGCCTACCGCTCGGCCGCCGACCTCGACGGCCCGGGCAAGGGCGAGGCGCAGCGGCGCGTGAGCGCGCTCGAGACGCGCCGCCCGTCGCGGGAGGGGGCGGTTCGGGTCTGCCGGTAGGGCACCCAGCCCCAACGCGCCATCGCCTGGCCACGTCACGCGCGGGGCTGCCCCTTCCCCGCAGGCGCGCTCGGGACGAAGATTCGTCAGCATGGCATCCAGAGTCCTGGTCGTGGCCCTCGCGCTGGCCGTTCAGGGCTGCTCCTCAGCGGGGACGTACTTCTGGGCGGACACCCTCCCTCCAGCGAAGGCGGGTGAGTGCGTGATCGCCCCCGGCGACGTGATCGGGGTCCGCGTCTGGGGCCAGGAAGGGATGTCGGTGCGTGCGAAGGTTCGGGAAGACGGGATGATCACGATCCCGTTCGTCAATGACGTGCTCGCTGCAGGGGTGCCGCCGTCAGATCTCGCCCGACGCCTCCAGATCCGGCTCAAGGATTACGTCGTCAATCCGATGGTGACGGTGACGCTCGAGGAGGTTCGCCCGCTCCAGGTGTCGGTCGTCGGGGAGGTCACCCGGCCCGGCATCTACCAGCTCGACCCCGGCTCGGGCGTGCTCAAGGCGCTCGCTGGCGCGGGTGGGATGACGCCCTTCGCCTCCAAGGACAGGATCTTCGTGCTTCGTTCCCGCCACTGGGCCGACGATCCCGGACGTCCTGCGCGGATCCGCTTCAGCTTCGACAAGCTCAGCCGCGGTGAGGGACGCTCCGCCTCCTTCGCGCTGAAGGCTGGAGACGTGGTGGTCGTCGAGTAGCCCCCGTGGACCGTCCAGGCACTCCCTGCGGGGAGTGCCTGGATCATGGCTCACGTTGCGGGTTCGGCCGGCAGAGGTAGTCGAGAGTGGGCGTCAACCCCACAGGGCCCTACCGGCTGGCCGCACCGTCCAAACAGTAAAGCCCGCAACAGTGCACTTCCCCGGGGGGGGAGCCATGCTCCACAGTCTCGGGCGCGCGAGGCGCCTGCTGCTTCGGCTGCTGGACCTCGCCGCGCTCGCCGCTTCGCTGCCGATCGCGTGCCTGCTCTATCCGCTCGTCCCGAACCACGCCTCGCCGACGGGCCCGCTCGCCGCGGACCTTCTGCATCCGCTGGCCATCTCACTCCTCCTCTGGACCTGTGCGGCCTGGTTCCACCAGGTCTACGTGGACGGAGGACCTACCGCAGAAGAGGAGCTTCGAAAGGCATTCAACGCGCTCGGCACGGTCGCCGTGACCTTCCTGCTCGTGGTCTTCGCGGCGAAGGAGCACGGGTTCTCCCGGCTGCTGATGGGGCTCTACTTCGCGACGGCGGCGGCGCTGCTCGCGCTCAACCGGGTCGGCTCCACCATGTTGATGACGGCCGCGCGCCGGCGAGGCTTCCGGGTGCGCAACTACGCGGTCGTCGGGTGCGGTGCGCTGGCCCGCGAGATCGTCACGACCATCGCGGGCAGGCGGGAGTGGGGGCTCAACCTCGCCGGCTTCATCACCGACGACGCGAAGCCCGAGTTCGCCGACTGCGTGATCCTGGGGCCGCTGGCGAACCTGGACCGCATCCTCGACGAGCACGTGCTCGACGAGGTGATCTTCGCCGTCCCCCGCGCGCGGCTGCCGGCGGTCGAGTCGGCCATCCTCCTCTGCGAGGAGCAGGGGGTGGCGGTCCGCATCTCCCTCGACATCCTGCGCTACGGGCGCTCGAAGATGCTGCTCACCGACCTCGACGGCCTGCCCATGCTGACGTTCACGCGCACGCCGTCGGACATCATCGCGCTCGCGCTCAAGCGGACGTTCGACATCGCGGTGAGCGCCTGCGTGCTGCTGCTCCTCGCGCCGGTGCTCGCCGCCGTCGCGATCGCGATCAAGCTCGACTCCCGGGGCCCGATCTTCTTCAGGCAGCGGCGGGTCGGGCTGAACGGACGGCCGTTCGTCATGCTCAAGTTCCGGTCGATGTACGCCGACGCAGAGTCGCGGCTGGAGTCGCTGCGCGCCATGAACGAGATGAGCGGGCCGGTCTTCAAGATGAGCAACGATCCGCGCGTCACGCGCGTCGGCCGCTTCATCCGGAAGGCCTCGCTCGACGAGTTCCCCCAGTTCTGGAACGTGCTCGTGGGCGACATGAGCGTCGTCGGGCCGCGGCCGCCCATCCCGTCGGAGGTCCAGAAGTACGAGCGCTGGCAGCGGCGCAGGCTCTCCGTGCGCCCCGGCATCACCTGCACCTGGCAGATCAGCGGGCGCAACGACATCGACTTCGATCAGTGGATGGAGCTGGACCTGGCCTACATCGACGGGTGGTCGTTGATGAGCGACCTCTGGATCTGCCTCAAGACGATCCCGGCGGTGGTCCTCGCGCGCGGCGCGCACTGAGCATTCGCGCTCGAATGAAGAGGGGCCGCGGCAGGCGCCGCGACCCCTCTCGGGTGAAGCAGGGAAGGAGCGAAGCCGGAGGCCTACGCCTCTGCGACGACCTTCACCTTGGCCTTGCCGATGACGTCGTGGTGGAGCTTCACGCCCACCTCGAAGTCGCCCACCGTCTTGATGGGGTCGGCGAGGTCGATCGAGCGTCGATCGATCTCGAGGCCGCGGGCTGCGAGCGCCTCGGCGATGTCGAGCGCGGTGACGGAGCCGAACAGCTTGTCCTGCTCTCCGACCTTGCGCTTGAGCGTCACCGGAGTCTCGTTGAGCCGCTTGGCGATCGCCTCGGCGCTGGCCTTGAGCTTCACGGCCTTGGCGGTCGCGACCGCCTTCTGGTGCTCGATCTCGCGGATGTTCCTGGGGTTGGCGGAGACGGCCAGCCCGCGGGGGAGCAGGAAGTTGCGGCCGTAGCCGGGCTTCACGTCGACGACGTCGCCGCCGCGCCCGAGATTCTCCACGTCTTCACGGAGGATGAGCTTCATGTGGCCTCCCTTACGCCTGCCCGACGGTGTAGGGCAGGAGGGCGAGCATGCGCGCCCGCTTGACGGCGGTCGCGACCTCGCGCTGGTGCTTGGCGCAGTTGCCGCTGATCCGGCGCGGGATGATCTTGCCGCGCTCGGTCAGGAAGTACTTCATCTGCCCCTGGTCCTTGTAGTCGACCTTCGCGGCCTTCTCGGCGCAGAACCGGCAGACCTTGCGCCGGCCGAAGCCGCGCCGACCGCCGCCCTCTTCGCCGCCGCGGTCACCGCGGTCGCCACGGTCACCGCGGTCGCCGCCGCCGTATCCGCCGCCGCCACCACCGCCGCCGTATCCGCCACCACCGCCGCCGCCAGCCGCCACCGAAGCCGCCGCCGCGGGATCCACCGCCGCCGAAGCCACCACCGAAACCACCCTTGGAACCACCGGAATCAGGACGTGCCATGGCTTACTCCTCCCCGCCTTCGCTGGCCTCTGCGTCGAAGGGCTCCTCGCGCTCGCCGAAGGCGCGCTCCTCGCGGGGCTTCTCCTCTTCGACCGGAGCGACCTTCACGTCGGCCTCGACCTGCCGGGAATCGAAGTCGATGCCGTCGCCCAGCTTCACCGACTGGAACTTGGTGACCACGTCGATCATCCTGAGGTTGCGCTCGAACTCCGCCACCAGCCCGGGGAGCCCCAGGTAGAGGCAGTGCACGTAGAGCGCCTTCTGGTCCTTCGCGACCGGGAAGGCGGTCCGCCGCTTGCCCTGGTTCGTGAACCGGATGACCTTGCCGCCCTCGCGGCCGACCACGCCGCGGAGCCGCTCCTTGATCTCTTCCACCTGGTCGTCCGGAGTCTCCGGCTTGAGCAGGTAGACGGTCTCGTACTCGCGCACGAGCTTCTTCGTCACTTCCGCCATCATCGTTCTCCCCTCGGGTTCACAGCGGCGGTTCGCCCGCCGCGAGGAGTCACCTTCCGCCGGACCGGCACCATGCCGATCGCGGCGTCCTACCCTTCCGCCGACGGCTTCCGGCGGTTCACCTGGTTCATCGCCTTGGCCGCGCCCAGCTCGACCGCGAGCCGGACCGCCTCGACCGCCCGATCGACGCAGTCGTCGAGCGTCTCCTGCTCCCCCTTCGGGAACCTGCCGAGCACGTAGTCGGCGGGATCCATCATCGGGGGTGGACGGCCGACGCCCACGCGCACCCGCGCGTAGTCGACGCCCCCCACGTTACCATTTACGCTCTTCAAGCCGTTGTGGCCGCTGTGGCCACCGCCGACCTTCAGCTGGATCCGGTACGGCTCGAGCTCGATGTCGTCGTGGACGACCACGAGATCGCCGAGCTCCACCTTCCAGAAGTGGAGCGCGGGGCCGACGGCCTCTCCGGAGCGGTTCATCCAGGTCTGGGGCTTCATGATCCAGACCCTTTCCGCACCGGACCTCCCCTCCGCGAGCTCGCTCTGGAACTTGCGGAGGGTGAACTCGGCCCCGACCTGACGGGCGAACGCTTCGGCCACGAGGTAGCCGACGTTGTGGCGCGTTCGCGCGTAGTCGGGGCCGGGGTTCCCAAGGCCGACGACGAGCTTCAAGCAGCGACCCTACTTCTTCTTGTCGCCCTTGGCTGCCGCGGCAGGAGCCGCGCCCTTCGCAGCCGGAGCGCCGGCAGCCGGCGCCGCGCCCGCGGCCGGAGCCGCACCAGCGGCGGGAGCCGCGCCAGCAGCGCCCTCTGCCCCGACGACGGCCGCGACCGCAGCCACGACCTCTTCCTTCTCGGGGATGGCGACGAAGGCGACGACGTAGTTGGTGGCGAACTTGAACTTGCAGCCCTCGGGGGCCTTCAGCTCCGCGATGTGGATCGACTGGCCGACCTTGAGGGCGGTCACGTCGACGTCGATCGTGAGCGGGATCTTCTCAGGCAGGGCCTCGACCACGATCTCGTGGGCCGGGATCGAGAGGATGCCGCCCTCGAGGACGCCGACCGAGATGCCGGTGATCTTGACCGGGACCTCGACCTTGACCGGCTGGTCGAGCTTGACCTCGAGGAAGTCGGCGTGGAGCAGCCGGCGGGAGACCGGGTCGACCTGATAGTCCTTGAAGAGGACGAACTTGTCGCCGCCCTCGACCTTCAGGTTCAGGAGGGTGTTGAACTTGTGAGGGGTGTCGATGGCATTCATCAACACCTTCGGGTCGACCGAGAGAGCGGTCGGCTTGGTGTCGAGGCCATAGACGACGGCGGGGATGAGCCCCTTCTGACGGAGCCGTCGGGCCGGGCCCTTGCCCTTGCTGTCGCGACGCTCGGCGGTCAGTACACTCTGAGACATGGGTTCCTCCCAATGGGCGCGCCGCGCTGCGAGCGCACTCGCTTGGCGGCGGGGGGCCGGACCTCCGTGAGGTTTGCCGGCCCTGGGTGGTCTGGGGGTTCCGCGACTGCACGGAACCAGTGAGAACGCGGGTGTTTAGTCCAAATAACGGGTTCGGTCAAGGGGATCGCCCGGAAGGGAGGCCGGATCGGGAGCCCCGGACGGCCCGGATCAGACGAACAGGGTCGAGAGCGAGTCGGCCTGGTGGATCCGCCGGATCGCCTCGGCGAGGAGCGGCGCCACCGAGAGGGCCCGGATCTTCCTCGAGCCTGCGGCCGCCGGGGAGAGCGGGATGGAGTCGCTCACGACGACCTCCTCGATGGGGCTCTTCGTGATCCGTTCGACCGCCGGGCCGGAGAGGACGGCGTGCGAGGCGTAGGCGAAGACCCGCTTCGCCCCCTTGTCCATGATGGCGTTGGCGGCCTGGGTGAGGGTGCCGGCCGTGTCGACCATGTCGTCGAGGAGGATCGCGGTCTTGCCCTGCACGTCGCCGATCACGTTCATGACCTCGGCGACGTTGGCCTTCAGGCGCCGCTTGTCGACGATGCAGAGCGTGGTGCCGAGCCGCTTCGAGTAGGCGCGGGCGCGCTCCACGCCGCCGGCGTCGGGCGAGACGATGACGATCTCGTCGGGGGTGGCGCCGAAGCGCTCCTTCATGTCGCCGAGCAGCACGGGCGCCGCGTAGAGGTGGTCGAACGGTATGTTGAAGAAGCCCTGGATCTGGCCGGCGTGCATGTCCATCGACATGACGCGGGTGGCCCCGGCGGCCTCGAGCAGGTCGGCGACGAGCTTGGCGCTGATCGGGGAGCGGGAGGCGACCTTCCGGTCCTGCCGCGCGTAGCCGTAGTACGGCATGATCGCGACGATGGAGCCTGCCGACGCGCGCTTGAGCGCGTCGATCATGATGAGCAGCTCCATCAGGTTCACGTTGGCGTCCGAGCAGGTGGACTGGACGATGAACGCGTCGAGCCCGCGGACGCTCTCGCCGATCTCGACCTGGATCTCGCCGTCGGAGAAGCGGCTGACCACGGCCTTCGACAGCGGCCTGCCGAGCTCCTTGCTGATGGCCTCTGCAAGCGCCCGGTTCGAGTTGCCGCTGAAGATTCGGTAGTCGCCCCGGCCGCCGTTCGTATAGGTCATGCGCAGCGCCTCATAGCAGAGGCGCCCGGCGGCGTCGATGGCGACCTTAGGGTGCGTGCAGCCCGCGCTCGTACTCCGCCAGGATGATGCGCTCCATCCGGTCGCGGGTCTCCTGGTTGAGCGGGTGGGCGATGTCCTTGAAGGTGCCGTCCTTGCGCCGTTTCGCCGGCATCGCGACGAACAGGCCGGTCCCTCTCTGGATCACCTTGAGGTCGCGGACGACGAAGCAGCCGTCCAGCGTGATCGTGACGTAGGCCTTCAGCTTCTCCTCGTTGACGGGGAAGACGCGGACCTCGGTGATCTCCATGACGCCACCCTCGGATGCCGTTGCGCCGTCCGCACTGCGAAGACCCTGATCTCGCCCCTCCCCTGCAGCTCGAGCGCCGCCGCGGCGCTTCTCGCCGCGCGCCGGCTCCCGAAGATGCCGAAGACCGTGGGACCGCTGCCCGACATCATAGCTACGCTCGCGCCTTGGCTCACCAGACGACCCCGGAGGGTCGAGAGCGCGGAGAACCGGGCGAGGCACGGGCCCTCCAGGTCGTTCACGGCGCCTGCGGGCTCGAACAGCCTGGCGCGCCTCGGGATTCTCACGCGGCCCGGATCCGGTCGCGTCGCGTCGAGCCACCGGTAGGCGTCGCCGGCACGGATCGCCAGCGCGGGGTCGGTCGGGTAGACGAGGACGAGGTGGAGGGGAGGGACCGCCGCGGGCGTGAGACGCTCGCCTCGCCCCGCTGCCCAGGCAGCCCCCGCGCCGAGGAAGAACGGGACGTCGGAGCCGATCTCCAGGCCGATCGCCCCGAGGGCCCCGGCGTCCCGGATCCCGAAGGCGCGGGCGAGGCAGCGGATGACGGCCGCGGCGTCGGAGCTGCCGCCGCCGAGCCCAGCGGTGACCGGGGTGCGCTTCACGATCCGGATCGAGATCGCCAGATCGATCCCGAAGCGCCGCCGGAACTCCTCGGCCGCGCGCGCGGCGAGGTTGTCCGGCCCGTCGAGCTCGGGGTGGCGCGGGACGCGGCAGCAGACCGGCCCCGCCCTGGCGCCGACGCGCACGTCGATCTCGTCGCCGAGATCGAGCGGCACCATCAGGCTGTCGAGGTCGTGGAAGCCGTCTGCGCGCAGTGGGCCGACGCGGAGGACGAGGTTGACCTTGGCGGGGGCTAGGGTCGCGAAGCGCACGGGCCGCTACTTGCTCCGGTGCTCCCTGGTGTGGCACTCGCCGCACGGCGACTGCAGGGCGCGCAGCTCCTTGTGGATCCGCTTCCAGCCCGCCTGATCGCGGTCGTGGCAGCGGTCGCAGAGCGCGTCTCCCTCGACCGTGAAGAGCCTGGGCTGCGCTGCGGCGTGGGGGTCGTGGCAGCTCGTGCAGCCGCCCGTCCGGACCGCCTGCGTGGCGTGGATGCGCGCGAAGGACCGGTCCGCGAGATCGTGGCAGTCGGCGCAGAGCGCCTGGCCCGGCTTCGTGACCAGGTTCGCCTGCCTCGAGGCATGCGGATCGTGGCAGTCCAGGCAGTCGCCGCTCTCGGCGGGTGAGTGGAGCACGGCCCCCTTCGCCTGGAGCCGCTTCGCGAGCTGCTCGTGGCAGCCGAGGCAGAGCTCGCCGCCCTCCTTGCGGGTCAGGTGCTTGGTCGTGTTGCCGTGGGGCTCGTGGCACTCCGCGCACTTGCCGGCGGCGACCGGGGCGTGGCGCGAGCGGCCGCGCGCCCACTCGCGCTCCGCCGCGGCGTGGCACTTGTTGCAGGGATCGCCCGCCTTGACGAGGTGCGGCTGGTCGCCGTGAGCGCCGTGGCAGGCGACGCAGTTGCGGGAGCCGAAGGGGTTGTGGAGCTTCGCGCCGGCTCGCTTCTCGTACATCCCCTCGTGGCAGCGGGAGCAGAGGCTCTCGGGCTTGACCGGGAGGAGCGCGTCGAAGTCCGAGCCGTGGGGAACGTGGCAGGTGCTGCACTCGCCCTTCGCGACCGGCGGGTGGGCGCCCTTCCCCTTCTTCTCCTCGGTCGCCTGGACGTCGTGGCACTCCGCGCAGAGGGCGGGCCCCTGCTTCAGGAGGAGCTTGGGACCGCCGCCGTGGGGGTCGTGGCAGTACGTGCAGTCGCCGGAGCGAACCGGGTCGTGCGCCGAGCGCCGGGTCATCCACGCCTGGGCGGCCTTGTGGCAGCCGAGGCAGAGCTGCCCCTGCGGCTGGGTCAGGAGCTGCGCCTGGTCGGAGGCGTGGTGGAGGTGGCAGTCGGCGCAGCGCCCCTTCCTGGCCGGCGGGTGGGGCACCTTGGACGTGAGGATCTTCTGCTCGATCGTGTAGTGGCACTCGAGGCAGAGCGCGGAGCCGCTGGCGAAGAGGAGGCTCGCCCGGTCGGAGGCGTGCGGCGAGTGGCAGCCCCAGCAGATGTTGTCCTTGACGATCCAGTGCACCGCCTTGCGCTTCAGCTCCTTGTCGATCCCGTCGTGGCACTGGAGGCAGAGCATCTGCGTCCGGTCGTTGAGTGCGTAGGCGTCCTGGCGGGTGGGAGCGTGGCAGGTGGAGCAGTCCGGCATCACCTCGTGGACGACCGGCCGGATCAGCTTCTCCCTGGGGCTCGAGTGCGGGTCATGACACTGCGTGCACTTGATCGCCTCGATCCGGAGCCCACCGTGCTTGTCCTGCAGTCCGCTGTGGCACCCATCGCAGAGCGACGACAGCGGCTCGTTCAGCAGCTTCTCGTTGTCGGAGGAGTGGGGCCTGTGGCACGCCGTGCAGCCGTCGCCCTCGATGATCGAGTGGACGTGCTTCCCGCGGAAGCGCGCGTCGCCGTGGCAACGGAGGCAGAGGTCGGGCTGCCCCTCGAGGAGCTGCGGCTTCTCGTCCTTCGCGTGGGGCCGATGGCACGCGCCGCAGTCGCTGGCGCCCTTGAAGGGCAGGTGGACGACGGCGCGCGCGAGCTGGGGCGAGATGCCCTTCTCGTGGCAGCCCCAGCAGGCCGGATCGGGGTTGAGCGCCCCCACGGTGAGGCGCACCGTGGCCGTCGGGCTCACGGGCGCCTTCGGCGGGGCCGCAGAGGCCTGGCCGGCCGGGACGAGGACGAGGAGTAGGGCGAGGCTCGAGGTTGCTTTCATCGAGGCGAGGCTCCGCGCGGGGCGGGGGAGAAGTGGGGCCGCATCTTACAGAAAACCGGGGCCGTGTCGCCCGGGATCCTCGAGTGGACGGACCAGCGGGCGGGGAAGTCACTGGAGGCCGGCGGGGCCCCATGATCAGTACTTGATGCGCGCCTGCCAGGTCCGCTGCGACGCCTCGCGGGCGTCCCTCAGCGTGACGATCCCTGCGTCGGCGAGCAACGGGATCATCTTCAGGAAGATCTCACCCGTCATGATGGCGTCGCCGAGCGCGGTGTGGCGGCCGATCATGGCGACGCCGAAGCGCTCGGCGATCTCCTCGAAGTGGTTGGCGGCCAGGTTGGGATGCAGGACCGCGGAGAGGAGGAGCGTGTCGAGCACCGGCTGGGTGAAGCGGACACCGGTGCGCGGCTCCAGGAGCTGCAGGAAGCGCATGTCGAAGGCCGCGTTATGGGCGACGAGCACCGTCTCCTCGCAGTACCCCTGGAACTGGGGGAGGACCTGCTCGATGGGGGGCTGGCCGCGCAGCATCGAGGCGTCGATGCCGGTGATCCGCGCCGCCTCCGTCGACATCGAGCGCCCTGGATCGACGAACTGCTCGAAGCTGTCCTGGTGCAGGACGCGGCCGTTGACGATCCGGATGGCCCCGATGCACACGATCTCGTCGGTCCCGGGTGTCAGGCCGGTCGTCTCGGTGTCGAAGACCGTGAAGGTGAGGTCGGCGAGCTTGCGCTGGTCCAGCTCGGGATCCAGGTCCGCCAGCGCGAAGAGGTCGAAGTCGAAGAACTCGGGGCGGCTCGGCTCGGCTGCCACGGCCGGTCTCGGCGCCGCCGCCTGGGGCTGGGCGAGCGGCAGGACGAACCGGAAGAGACCGGTCCCCGCCGAGCGGTCGGTCTGGTGCCACAGCTCCCCCTCGTGCCGCTCGAGCACCTGCTTCAGCGTCAGCTGGCTCGACTCGCCGGCGGCCGACAGCGGCCGGTCCTCCCACGCGGAGAGCAAGTCGGGATCGAAGGACGCGCCGGACCACGCCAGGTCGAGGTGGGCGAGCCGGAGGGCGCCCCGCAGCCGCAGCCGGATCTCTCCGACTCCCCCCTCCAGGTGGAGCCACGTCGCGATCGCGGTGAGGGCCTGCATGAGCGAGTAGGCGTCCGCGCGGAGCCACACCGAGGGATCGACCTCGTCGTGCCGCACCGGGATCCCGAGCCGCGCGCCGATGTGGCGCGCGGCGGCGCTCGCGAGGTCGGCGCCCGGGACGCTCTGGACGAGCCACTCCGGCCGCTGCGTCGACTCGTACTCGGCCTCCGCCTGCGCCAGGCGCGCGGAGAGGGACGCAGCCTCCTCGCCGATCACGCCGGCGAAGCGGGTGCGTTGGGCAGGGTCCATCCCGGGGTAGGCGGCGAGCGTCTCCACCGCCGCGCGGATGCTGGCGAGCGCGCGCCGGCTCGCGTCGGCGAGCCCGAGGAAGACCCCGGCCCGGCGAGTCTCCCGGTCCGCCGCCTCGGTGACGTCGTCGACCAGCAGGATGAAGCCAGTGAGGGCGGGCGCGTCCTCCCGGCCGTCGGCCGGGGCCATCACCGGCGTCACCTGCACGTGGACGAGGTGCTGGCCGGCCGTCGCGGCGAAGTGGGCGACCGGGGACGCCCTCCCTTCCCGGCGGCGGGCCTGGACGGTCTCCAGCGCGTGCGCGACGAGGCTGCGCTCGAAGATCGCGAAGACCGAGCGCCCGAGTCCCACGAGGCTCGCGCCGCCTGCCGCGCGGCGCAGCTCGCCACCCTGGCCAACCAGCTCCCTCGCGCGCCCGTTGAAGAGGAGGATGCGTCCCTCGGAGTTGCAGACCAGCACGCCCTGCGTGAGCTCGGCGATGAGCGCCGCGAGCCGGTTCCGCTCCTCGGAGACCCGGGCCTGGGCCTCACCGATCCGCGCGTCCACGTCGCGCTGCAGCGCCTGGTGCTGGACCGCGAACGCGTTGATCACCTCGGCCAGCGCCTGGGGCTCCTCGCCGCCCTCCGGCTTCACCCGGTGGGCCGGGTTCGCGCCGAGGATGATCCGCGTCGCCTCGGCCAGCTTGAGCGGCGGCACCACGTACTTGGCGTAGAAGGCGCGGAGCAGGACGGCGACCACGCCGAGCATCGTCAGGGCCGCGAGGACGAAGAGGCTGGCGCGGCGCTCCACGATCGCGAGGAAGGAGTCCCGCTCGACCCAGTCGAGGTCGATCCAGAAGAGCCCGACCACCGCCGCGATCGGGACGAGCGAGAGGAGGTAGAGCCCGGCGAGGAGCAGGGCGAACTTGAGCTTCCCGTTCATGCCTTGTCGCCGAGGAGCGCCTTGACCTGGGCCACCAGCTCGCGCGTCGCGAAGGGCTTCGTCACGTAGGCGTCGGCGCCGAGGCCGAGCCCCTTCTCGACGTCGACGTCGCGCCCCTTGGCCGTGAGGAGCACGATCCTGGTCGCACGCCGGGCGGGGTTGCCGCGGATCGCCTGCAGGACCTCGTAGCCGTTCTTCCTCGGCATCATCACGTCGAGCAGCACGAGGTCCGGCTGGAAGGTCTCGACGGCGGCGAGCGCCTCCTCTCCGGTGCGGGCGATGCGCACCTCGTAGCCGCTCTGCTCCATGAGGAACTCGAGGGACAGGACGATGTTCGGCTCGTCGTCGGCGATCAGGACTCTCGCGGCCATCACGTGCTCCTCTGGGGCGGCGCCGGCGCCGGGACGAAGGTCGGCACCGTGAAGGAGAAGGTCGAGCCGCGGCCGAGCGCGCTCTCCACCCACAGCCGGCCGCCGAAGCGCTGGATGATCTCACGGCTGATCGCGAGGCCGAGGCCGGTCCCGCTGGGGCGGTCGGCGGCGGTGTCGCCGGACTGCCTGAACTTCTGGAAGATCCGCTCCTGGTCGTCGGCGGCGATCCCGGGGCCGTCGTCGCTGACGTCGATCCTGACGGAGTCCCGCAGCACGTGGAGCGAGACGCAGACCCGTCCCCCGCGGTCCCCGCCGTACTTGGCGGCGTTCGAGAGCAGGTTGAGCAGGACCTGCACCAGGCGATCGCGGTCGGCCACCACGCTGGGAACCCGCTCCGGCACCTTCACCTCCAGCGTCACCCTGCGGTCCTCGAAGAGCTGGCGGATCGTGGAGACGGCGTGCTCCACGACCTCGCGCGGGTCGAGCTCCCGCAGGTTCCACTCGAGCGCGCCCGCCTCGATCTTGGCGAGGTCCAGGATGTCGTTGATGAGCCGGGTCAGCCGCTCCGACTCGGAGATGACGATCCCGAGGTACCTGGTGCGCCGCAGCGGGTCGAGGTCGGGGTTGTCGTGGAGGATCTCGGAGAACGCGCGTATGGACGTGAGCGGCGTGCGCAGCTCGTGCGAGACGTGCGACACGAAGTCGTCCTTCATCCTGTCGAGCTGCTTCAGCTGCTCGTTGGCGGCGCGAAGGTCCGCGTAGGCGGCCTCCAGCTCGCGAGACTTCTGCTCCAGCTCGCGGCTGTACTTCATGATCTGCGAGGCCTCCTCGAGGATGCTCATCACCTCGTCCATGGTGAGCGGGGCCTCCTTGACCACGGAGGCCACCATGGCGTGGGCAGACGCGCCGCCGATGGCCCCGGCGAGCTGCGTCTCCGCGAACTGTACGAGGTTGGCGTCCGCCTCCACCTCGAAGGCGGTCTTGAGGTGGCGCTGTCGCGCGTAGCTCTCCAGGACGTCGCCGGCCTTGTCGGGGCCCAGGAAGCGGGAGAGGAGGCCGCGGAGCTCCTGGACCGAGACGCCGCCACGCCAGAAGAGCGCGCCGGTGCCGGCGGCGGAGTGCTTGAAGACGTCGATGAAGAGAGTCGTCTGGCTCCGCTCCACCGCGCTCTGGCCGGTGACGAGGGAGACGCCCACGTACGCGCCGATGTTGGCGATCATCGTCCAGAGGACGGCGTGGGTGATCTCGTCCAGGCCGCCGACGCCGAGGAGCTGGGTCGGGCGGAGCAGCCCCGCGCCGAAGGGGCCGTCGGTCAGGATGCTGGACGACAGCGCGCCGGAGCGGACGAAGAGGGGCAGGACCAGGGTGTAGAGCCAGACGGCGAAGCCGGCGCCGAGCCCGGCGAAGGCGCCGAGCCGCGTCCCGGCGCGCCAGTAGATCCCCCCGACGAGCGCCGGGGCGAACTGTGCCACGGCGGCGAAGGAGAAGAGGCCGATCGAGACGAGCGTGTAGGCCTCGCCTGCGAGCCGGAAGTAGAGGTACCCGAGCAGCAGCGTCGCGACGATCGCCCCCCGCCGGATCCCGAGGAGCAGGCCGGAGAGGTCCGGCCGGTCGTGGAGCCGCAGGGCGCGCCAGCGCAGCAGCAGCGGCATCACCAGGTCGTTGCAGACCATGGTCGAGAGCGCGATCGTCTCGACGATCACCATGCCGGTGGAGGCGGACAGGCCGCCGACGAAGACGAGCAGGGCGAGGGCGTTCTGCCCCTCGGCGAGCGGCAGGCTGAGGACGAAGGTGTCGGGATCGACCCCCATCCCGGCGAAGCGGACGAGCCCCCCGAAGGCGATGGAGGGCACGAAGACGTTGATGACGAGCAGGTAGAGCGGGAAGAGCCAGATGGCGGTCTTCACGTGGCGCTCGTCGACGTTCTCCACCACCGCCACCTGGAACTGCCGCGGCAGGAAGAGGATCGCGAGCATCGCGACGAACGAGGAGGAGACCAGCGAGGACCACGCCGGCCCGATGCCGGCCGCGCCGCCGTCGCCGACGATGAAGAGCCGCTCGAGGCCTGGCGTGGCGCGGGCCTGCGCGAAGATGTCGCCGAAGCCACCGAAGATCCCCCACGTCACGAAGGCGCCCACCGCCAGGAAGGAGACGAGCTTCACCAGCGACTCGAAGGCGATGGCCGCCACCATCCCCTCGTGCCGCTCCGAGGCGTCGAGGTGGCGCGTCCCGAAGATGATGGTGAAGGCAGCGAGGAGCATCGCGATGTAGAAGGCCGAGTCGCTGAAGACCGGCTCCCCCTCGGCGAGGGGCAGCCCGGACGCGGCGATCTGGTGCGTCCGCAGGATCTCCAGCCCGGTCGCGATCGCCTTCAGCTGCAGCGACACGTAGGGGAGGATCCCGACGACGGCGATGATGGTCACCAGGCCGGCGAGCGGCGCGCTCTTCCCGTACCGCGACGCGATGAAGTCGGCGAGCGACGTGATCCGGTGCACCTTGCTGATCCGGATGATCTTCCGGAGCACCGACCACCAGAGGAGCGCGATGAGCGTGGGGCCGATGTAGATCGGCAGGAAGCCGACGCCGCTGCTCGCCGCCCGGCCCACGCTCCCGTAGAAGGTCCAGGCGGTCGCGTAGACCGCGAGCGAGAGCGAGTAGATGTACGGGTTGGCGATGACGCTCCTGCCGGCGTCGGCCCTGGCATCCGCCCAGTAGGCGATGCCGAAGAGCACCCCAAGGTAGGCGAAGGCGAGCGCTACGACGGCCCACTCCTGCAGCATCGATCACCTCGCGGGCAACGCTGTCCGCGGCTAGGGGTCCTCGGAGCCGGCGGTGGCCAGGGCGGCGAGCGCGATGACCGCCCCCCACGCCAGGAAGAGGTAGAGGTAGAGGAGCGGCACGCCGAGCACCAGCCGGGCGCGGTTGAAGACGGCCAGGAACGGGTAGTTGAAGAGGACGAAGCCCAGCATGAAGAGGGCGACGAGGCGATCGGCCTTCAGGTTCGCGCGCTTCACGGCGACCGCTCCCGGCTGGGGTGTACCGCACATTATCGCGCACCTTGACGGGGTAGTCGCTTGTCCGTCGAGGTGGAGGCGGGGATCATTCGGGCCGTTCACCACAACGGAGGCTCCAAATGCGTCGCATGCTGGTCGCCGCAGCCATCGTCATCCTCTCCCCGCCGCTCGCCAGCGCCCAGGGCGCCTGGGACCTCGCCAAGAAGGCGGCGGGCGGCTCCGCGACCACGAAGCTCGAGAAGGAGATCAACAAGAAGCTCCTCGAGGAGGGGCGGAAGAACCAGTGCTCCTTCAAGAGCGGCACCGCCGACCTCGAGCCGGGGTGCGAGGCCAAGGCGACGAAGCTCGCGAAGCAGCTCATCGACGCCAAGAAGAAGCTCACCAACGCCGGCGTGAAGAACTTCAAGTTCGTCGTCTCCGGCCACACGGACTCGACCGGTGACGCCGCGAAGAACAAGGAGCTTTCGGCGGCGCGCGCCGCCGTGATGGTGAAGCAGCTGGTCGCCAAGGGGGTCGCCCCTGCCGAGATCGAGTCGATCGGGATGGCGGCGGAGAAGCCGCTCGTGAAGCCGGACGACACGCCGGCGAAGAAGGCGAAGAACCGGCGCTACGAGGTGCAGGTGAAGCTGTAGGGTCGGTGTTCGCGCTAGTCTCCCGCTCACATGAGGGATCTGGAGCCGCTGATCACCGAGGAGCGCCTGAGGGCGCGGGTTGCCGAGCTGGGCCGGGAGATCACGCGCGACTACGCCGGGCAGGCGCTCGTGATCGTCGCCGTGCTCAAGGGGAGCTTCGTCTTCGTCGCCGATCTGGTGCGCGCAGTGAAGCTTCCCCTGGAGGTCGAGTTCATCGGGATCAGCTCCTACGCCGGGACCTCCTCGAGCGGCGTCGTCCAGATCACCCAGGACCTCTCCCGGCCGATCGCCGGAGAGCACGTCCTGCTCGTGGAGGACGTGATCGACTCGGGGCTGACGATGACCTACCTGATCGAGAACCTCTCGACGCGCCACCCCGCGAGCGTGCAGGTCTGCGCGCTGCTGGAGAAGCCGGCGCGCGCGAAGGTGAAGGTCCCGATCGCCTACAGGGGCTTCGAGATCCCCGACGAGTTCGTGGTCGGCTACGGGCTCGACGTCGACGGAAAGTACCGGAACCTGCCCTATCTCGGGATCTACCGGCGGCCCTGAGCCAACTCACTGCAGGCGCTGGCCACCCATGCCAGGGATTCGAAGTGGGCCAGCAACGCCATGGAGCACTTCCTCGCAGCTAGATAGGCCGAGGCCGGCAAGACAGCGGTAAACACTTGGAGCAGGACGACTCGCATGTTGGCAGGAGAGAGAAACGGATGACCGCCGAGATCGAAGGAAAGCAGAAGCCCCTCAGTGAAGTCTTCGGCGGCGACTACGTCTACAAGATCCCCCTTTACCAACGTCCATACGCGTGGACGAAGGAGAACGTCGGGCTGCTCTACGACGATCTAATGACCGCGATCGGTGACGAGGGCACCCCGGTCGACGATCTCGACCCGTACTTCCTAGGAAGTGTCGTGCTCATCAAGGAGCACGGAAAGCCCACCTCGGACGTCGTAGACGGTCAGCAGCGGCTCACCACGCTTTCCATCCTTCTGGCGGCGCTCCGGGAAACGGTCCAGGAGGGGAAGGATGACCTGACCGGTTGGCTCTTCGTCACAGGCAACAAGTTCACGAAGACGGAGGCGCAGTATCGGCTCACCCTCCGTGAGCAGGACGCAGTGTTCTTCCGGGCGCACGTCCAAGAGCCTTCGGGATTCACAAAGCTACGCGCCCTCGATCCCGCGCACCTCGACGAACCGCAGCAGCGTATCCGTGAGAACGCGCTGCTTCTGGCGGACAAACTGGTTTCGCTCGACGAGCCCGAGCGGCAACGCCTCGCCGAATTCATGATGAGGCGGTGCTATCTCATCGTGGTGTCGACGCCGAATCTCAAAGCGGCATTCCGGATCTTCTCGGTGCTCAACGACCGAGGGCTCGATCTTTCCCACACCGATATTCTCAAGGCCGAGGTCATCGGAGGGATCTCCGATGCAAAGAGGCCGGGGTACGCCAAGCTTTGGGAAGAACTCGAGACTGAGTTGGGCCGAGAGGCCTTCGAGGACGTCTTCGCCCACGTTCGAACTGTCTTCAAGAAGACAAAGCCCCGAGGCACGATCCTGGAGGAGTTCCGCGAGGCCGTGAAGCCGTCCGAGAAGCCAGAGGCCTTCCTCGACCAGGTTCTCTCACCGCTATCCGCTGCCTACCTGACCATCCGGGACGCGGCCTACGAGAAGCTCCACCGGCGCCGATGCGGTGAACCACCAGCTTCGACGGTTGAACCGTGTCGACAACGTCGACTGGATGCCAGCTGCTATGCTCTACCTCTGGCGCAGGCAGCCGACACCAGCCCAACTTGCCGCATTTCTTTCCGAGCTCGAGCGCCAGGCCGCGATGATGATGATCGCCCGGGCGAACGTGAATCAGCGCATCGAACGCTTTGGGAAGGTGATGGAGGAGCTCGAGAAGGGCCGTGCGCCGTTCGGACCCGACTCACCCGTCCTTGCAGATGACGCGCAGGACCGACGCCTCGCGAATGAGCGACTTGCTGGGGACGTTTACGGCGAGAAGAAGACGCGGCTGTTCATCCTCACTCGTCTCGACGAGGAGCTGTCCGACGGAGGGGCGACGTACGATCGGGAGATCACGACGGTCGAGCACGTTCTTCCCCAGACGCCCGCTGCTGGCAGTCAGTGGATGAAGTCGTTCCCCGATGCGGCACAGCGTGAGTTGTGGACGGGTCGGTTGGCTAACCTGGTTCTTCTCAGCCGACGGAAGAACAGCGAGGCGCAGAACTACGAATTCGACATCAAGAAGACCAAGTACTTCCAGTCAACGAAGACCAAGTCGGCGCCGTTCGCGCTGACGACAGAGGTCCTGCAGCAGGCGGAGTGGACCCCGGTAGTCTTGGAGGCGCGGCAAGCGAGGCTTCGGGGGGTGCTCGAGAAGGCGTGGCGCCTGCAGTAGGTCCGCCGAAGATCACGGCGATAGCCATACCCGCAGTGCGAGGTTGGGCCGGGTCGCTGTCAGTGCGCTCGGGTAGGTTGTGCGGGCGCGTCACCGTCTAGATTCGCTCCTTCGGGTTAGGCGCGCAGCACAGTGATATCGGACCGTTAACGGGCACCGGGATTTCCGGTTGCGTTTGGACTGGGTCCAAACTAAGTTTCGGGAGGCAGCAGGTTGCAGCCCTTCCATCCGCTCGACGAGGTCAAGCGCATCTGTGCCGAGGCCGACATCCTGCTCGATCGGGCCCGCTGCCTCGACATGCTCACGCCGTACATCGACCTCTTCCAGTGCAAGCCGTTCGCCCGAGACGTCGTGGCCATGCTGTCGATCGATGACTTCTCCGAGACTGTGCCGATCGGTGGGGTTCCCTACGATCTCTACGGCGTTCGGCTCAGCCAGGAACTGAAGCAGCGCTACGGCATCGAGCAGCTCGGCAACTTCTACGTGAAGCTCCGCATCGCGCGCCCCGGAAAGCTCGTGTTCTTCATCTCGCTGCACGAGATGGAGCGCCGGCTCTGGCGGCGCGGCGGTCCCCTTGATCCGAAGTCGAGCCACTGACCATGACGAACGAACTCGAACTCTGTCCCGCGTGCGACGTCGGCCACCTGCATCCGGTCGCGAAGGCCGGACGGCGCATGCCCTTGAAGCAGATCCCGGACCTCGAAATCCCGCCGGACGTTGCCATGCCCACCTGCGACCGGTGCGGCGCGGAGATCCTCGGCGACCCGGAGCTGGCGGCACTCGACACGGCGATGAACGGCGCCTACGTTCAGGCGCTATCCGCAAAGAGCGAGGAGGCGATCCGCGAGTTGGCAGGTGCGATCCCCCAGCGCGAGTTGGAGCGGCTCATCGGCGTGTCGGCGGGGTACGTGTCGAAGCTCAAGCACGCGCAGGCTGAACCGCGGGGGCCGCTGACGGCGCTGCTCATGCTGCTGGCCGACGACACGCGGCTCATCGATCGGCTGCGAGGACTCTGGTCTATGGACCGTGCGAGCCCAGAGAAGAGCACCGAGATCGATCTGGGCGCAGGCTTCGCGATTCTCTCGCAGACGGCGCCCCGGGGAGCTGGCCAGTTCGAGCTGATCTACGGCGGCTTGAGCCAGGGGCGGTTCCTGCCCAAGCCGATTGCCCCCGGACCGGTTGTCGATGCGGCTCCGAAGGATTCGATGGCGCTTCTGGGATAGGCCATGACCACGACGGACTCGGAGCCCCAGGCGATGTACCAGCTCGCGGCCTCGCTGGCGCGCGAGGTCGACCTGCGCAGTCTGGCCACCGTGGCGGTCTCGGGCGCGCTCGTGCAACCGGGTGCTGCGCTCGCGGCGCTGACTGCCGCGGGAGGCGGGAAGCTGCAACTCCGCTCCGAGCATCGACATGCTTTCGACGAGGAGGCCAGCACGTTGACGGCGGAGGTCGCCTTCGTCCTTGGCATCGGCCCCGCCGACCCGACTGCGCCCGAGGTGGTGCACATCGAGGCGAAATTCGCGCTGGTGTACGGGGTGAAGACGGCTCCAGCCCTGGCGGAGCGCGCGACGGTGTTCGAGGCATTCGTTGCGGTCAATGGCGTCTACAACGCCTGGCCCTATCTGCGCGAGGTGGTGTCGAGCATGGCTGCCCGGCTCGGCGCGCCTCCGGTTCTGCTCCCAGTGTTCCGCCCGGAGATGGTCGGCAAGCCATCGTCTGCAACTCACCCCATCCCATGACCGTGGGAATGAGGGGATCGCTCGGCCGGTGGTCCGGTCCGGGCGATACCGCCGGGTAGCGACGCCGAAATGGGGTGGCGCCCCGTGGCGGTGTAACATCGTCCCGACATGAGCCGCTTCTACGCCCGCAACGGGGCGGGCGACCTTCTCGCCCGCTACAGCTTCATCGAGCCGCTGCTCTCCGGCCGCCGCGTCCTGGAGCTGGGCGCGGCAGGCGTGACGGCCGGCGCCTCGGCCCTGTTCCTCGCGGAGCGAGGCGCTGCGGCGGTCGTCTCCATCGATGACGACCCGGGCGCCGTCGAGCTCGCCTCCCGCGAGAGCCAGCACCCGTTCGTCCAGTTCAAGACGGCGGCGATCGAGGCGCTGCCCGCCAAGGCGTTCGACCTGATCCTGGTCGCCGACGGCGGCGCGCTCGCCGCCGATCCCGCCCGTGTCGCGGCGCTCCACCGGCTGCTCGGTCCCCGGGGGCGCCTCGTCACGGCCCTCCCCGCCGGCCAGGAGGGCAGTGCCCTGGGGCAGCTCGTGGGGGAGCCGCCGCCCGGCGAGCAGCCGACCTTCGAGTCCTTCGTCGGCGCGCTCGGGGAGCACTTCGCCTTCGTCGAGGTCGCGACGCAGTCGGCGACCGTGGGGTACGTCGTGGCGATGGGGCAGGATCCCGAGCCCGAGATCTCGATCGACGGATCCCTGGCCGGAACGAGCGACACCGCCTGGTACGTAGCCATATGCGGCGACGCCACCTGCGGCCTGCAGGGGCTCAACATCGTCGCGCTCCCGACCCAGCCGCTCTTCGAGGCGGCCGCCGAGCACGCCGGGGTCGCGGACGCCGGCGCGGCGGCCGAGGCGCAGGCCGCGCGGGATGCCCTCGCCGCGGAGCTCGAGGCGGCCAGCAAGGAGCGGGACGACGCGCTGGGAGGGCTGGAGGCCGCGCGGCTCGAGCTCGAGCGCAGGGACGCCGAGCTCGCGGCGCTGGAGGCGGAGCGCACGGCGCTCCAGGCAGACCGCGACGCGATCGCCGAGGCCAGGGCCGAGGCCGACAGGGGCGCCGCCGCCCTCCGCGAGGAGCTGGACGCGCACGCCGCCCGGGTACGCGAGGTGGCGGCGTCGCTCGACGCCGAGCGCGAAGCCAACTTCGATCTCCGCGCGACCGCGGACAAGGCCCAGGCGCTCGAGGCCCAGCGGGCTGGCGCCCTGGAGGATGCCGCGCGCGCCGTCGAGGAGCGTGACCAGGCGATGGCCGAGCTGGCGGGGATCCGCGCGCGCGTCGAGGAGGCCGACGCGGCGCACCAGGCGGCGCGCGCCGAGGCCCAGGCGGCCAGCTCCGCCCTCGAGGCAGCGCTGGCGCGGGCCACCGTGGCCGAGGGGCGCACGCACGAGCTCGAGGAGGGGGCCGACGCCAGCGCCAAGGCGACGGCGGACCGGCTGGCGCAGCTAGAGGCCGAGCTGGCGGGGCTGCGGGCAGGCAGTGAAGCCGCCGCGGGGGAGCTGGCAGCCGCGCGCGACGGGGAGGCCGCGCGGGCCGCGGAGGTCGCAGCGGTCAAGGCCGAAGCTGCCGCGCTGGCCGCCGAGCGCGACGCACTCCGCGAGCGGGCCGACTCGACCCGCACCGCGTCCGAGGAGCTGCAGGCGCGCGCCGTCGAGCTGGAGGTCCGCGCGGCCGAGGTGGACCGGCTCACGGCAGAGCTCGCGCGGCGCGACGACGCGGCCGCGGAGGCGAACGCCGCCCGGGAGACGCTCGAGGCGCGCGTGGCGGAGCTCGGCGCGCTGCTCGAGTCGGAGGAGGAGCGGCTCCGGAGGACCGAGGCGCAGGAGGCCGAGGCGAGGGCGCTCCTCGAGGCTGCGCGGGCCGATCTGGCGTCGAGCGCAGGCGGCGGCGAGGAGGTGGCGCAGCTGACCTCCGGCCTCGCCCAGGCCATCGCCGAGCGCGAACACTTCGAGAAGCTGGCGGCCGAGTCACGCAACGCGGCTGACGAGGCCCAGGCTCAGGCTGCGGAGCTGGAGGCGGAGCTCCAGGCCGTGCGCTGGGACAAGGACGAGCTGGAGCAGCGGCTCCAGGCGCAGCAAGGCGCCGTCGGCGCCGGCGCCGGGGCCGACGTGGCGCGCCTGCGCGACGAGGTCGCGCAGCGGACGGCGCGGATCGTCGAGCAGGAGCGGGAGATCGCCCGGCTGGAGGAGGTCGTGAGCGAGCTCGCCTCGCAGCCGTCGGTCGGGACCTCGCCGTCGCCGCAGGCGCAGGACGAGCGCGTGCAGGAGCTGGAGCGCCGCCTGGAGGAGGCGGACCGCCTCCGCGAGGACGCCGAGCGGCGCGCGGGGGACGCGGAGGGCAGGGCGTCGGCCGAGCCCGCATACGGGGGCGATGAGGCGGGCGCCGAGCGCGCGCAGGCGCTGGAGCGGCTCAAGTCCGAGCGCGATTCGCTGCAGGCGCAGGTCGTCGAGCGCGACGCACGCCTCGCGCGGATGCAGCGTGAGGTCGTGGACAAGACCGACCGGCTCGGCCGGCTCGCGAAGGAGATGGGCGAGCTGAAGGCGAAGGGCATCGGGAAGATCTTCAAGTAGAGTCCGGCACGAGGAGAGACGACGTGAGCGACCAGAACCGCCGTTACGAACGGATCGAGATCGAGCTGCCTTGCCGGATGTTCATTCCGCGCAGGGGTGGGGCCGACAAGGGCGCCCGCGACGAGCTGCAGTTCGAGGCCTTCTGCGTCTCCCGCAACCTCGGGCTGGGGGGCGTCTTCGTCGCGAGCAACTTCCTGCTCAAGATGGGGGTGGAGCTCTACCTCGAGCTCGGCCTCCCGGACGGGCCGCTCGCCATCCGCTCGCGGGTCGCGCACTCCGTGGAGATCGACGACCCCCACAACCAGACCGGGATGGGGATCGAGTTCCTCGACGTCGACAAGCACGGGCGCGAGACGCTGCTCCGCTACTTCACGCCGCTCCGCTACCAGGCCTTCTTCGAGCGCTTCATGGAGGAGTTCCCCCACCTACGCAAGGCCATGCCGCTGCCCGACGTCTCGCTGGTCCTCAACCTCTGGGAGGAGTGGAAGATCCAGAACGAGGGAGGTCCGCTCGCCACGCAGTCCGGCGCGCCGCCGGCGGTCCCACACCGTGGACGTCCCGCGGCTCTGCCCGAGCCGGCGCGTCCGCGCCTGCCGACCCGCCCCAAGCGGTAGTGCTCAGCCCCACGGGCCTCCGCGCCCGCTACGGCCGATGACGAGGGTCAGGCTCGCCTTCCTGTGGCACATGCACCAGCCCCTCTACCGGGAGCCGGTGACGGGCGAGTACCTGCTCCCGTGGGTCCGGCTCCACGCCACCCGCGCCTACTACGACATGGCGTGGATGCTGGAGCGCCACCCGGCCATGCGCTGCACCGTCAACTTCACGCCGGTCCTCCTCGAGCAGCTGGAGGACTACGTGGAGGGGAGGGCCCACGACCGCTGGCTCGAGCTGACGGCGCGCCCCGCGGAGGACCTGACGCTCGACCAGCGCGCGGCGATCCTGCGCAGCTTCTTCATGGTGGGGTGGGAGCAGAACGTCCAGCCGCTCCCGCGCTACTGGGAGATCCTCCAGAAGCGCGGAAGGGACATCAGGCACGCCGACGTCACCCGGCTCGCGCGCGAATTCTCCGACCAGGAGATCACCGACCTGCAGGTGCTCTTCAACCTGTCCTGGTGCGGCTTCGGTGCGCTGGCGGACGACGAGGGGCTGCGCGCCCTCCGCGCGAAGGGGAGCGACTTCGACCGCGCGGACGTCGACTACCTGCTCGGCGCGCAGCGGCGGATCCTCGCCCAGATCATCCCGCGGTGGCGGCGGCTCGCGGAGCGCGGCCAGGTGGAGCTCTCGTCGACGCCGTACTTCCACCCGATCCTCCCGCTCCTCTGCGACACCGACTCGGCGCTGAGGGCGCTGCCGGGGCTCGCCCTCCCCACGCGGTTCGTCCACCCGGAGGACGCACGCTGGCAGGTGCGCGAGGCGATCGCGCTGCACACCCGCTGCTTCGGCGCGCCGCCGGCTGGCATGTGGCCGGCGGAGGGCTCAGTCTCCCCCGAGGCGCTGGAGCTCCTCGGCGAGGAGGGGATCCGCTGGGCAGCTTCCGACGAGGGGGTGCTGCTCCATTCGCTCGACGGCAGCTCGACGCGGCTCGCGTCGCTCTTCCGCCCCTGGCGCGTCGCCGCTGGGCGGGGTGGTGAGGTCCGGATGCTGTTCCGCGATCGCTCGCTCTCCGACGGCATCGGCTTCACGTACGCGAAGGTGCCGGCTCGCGACGCGGCGAGCGACTTCGTCGCCAACGTCCAGACCGCAGGCGCGGCGTGGGCGCACGCGGGGCTGCCCGGTGCGGCGACCGTGGGGGTCTTCCTCGACGGTGAGAACGCGTGGGAGCACTACCCCAACTCCGGGCAGGAGTTCCTCGACGGTCTCTACCGCGCACTGGCCGTCGCGCCGGACGTCGAGACGGTGACGATGAGCGAGGCGACCTCGTCCGTGGACGGCCCCGTGATCCCGCGGATCCACTCGGGCTCCTGGATCGAGTCGAGCTTCAGGATCTGGATCGGCCACCGCGAGGACGTGGAGGCGTGGACCGCGCTCGGACGGGCGCGCGACGCGGTGGCGGTCGCGGATGAGGCGAAGCTGCTCCCCCCCGAGACCCTCGTCGCCGCCCGGCGGCACCTGTACGCGGCCGAGGGCTCGGACTGGTTCTGGTGGTACGGCGAGGACTTCTCCACGGAGCTGGCCGTCGAGTTCGACAGCCTCTTCCGGGGCCACGTGGCGCGGGCCGCCCTGCTCGTCGGAGCCGCGCCGCCGCCGGAGGCGCTCGAGCCGATCAAGCGGACGGGCGTCGCGGTCGACGGCGACGCCAAGCCCCTGCGGGAGCCGACGGACCTCCTGTCACCCCTGATCGACGGCCGCGAGACCGACTTCTTCGAGTGGCAGGGGGCGGGGCTCTACCGTCCGGGCCAGCACCGCGGCTCGATGTACGGCGGTGCGCAGGCGTTCAGCGCGCTCCACTTCGGGTTCGATCTGCAGGGGCTGTTCCTGCGCCTCGATCCGGCGGAGTCCCCGGCGCGCTCCGCCGAGGTCGCGACGGAGCTCCGCATCTCGGTCCTCGCCGGGGAGAGGAGCGTCGCGGTGACGCTCCCGGTGGCCGCGGACGCGCGGTCCCACCTCGGCCGGCTGGGAGAGGCGGCGGTCGGGGAGGTCTGCTTCGGCGACGTGCTGGAGGCCGCAGTGCCCTTCGGGCCGCTGGGGCTCGCGCCCGGCGCCAAGGTCGCGTTCACCATCCACGTGCTGCGCGGCGACCTCGAGGTCGAGCGGATGCCGCGGTACGGCTTCGTGGTCATCTCCGTGCCGGACCAGGACTTCGAGCGGATCCACTGGCGGGTGTGACGCGCAGCACACCGCGCGATCCACCCAACCGGGGCCATTTCACCGTGAGCGTGACTCCGCTAGTCTCCGGCGCGCCATGGCAATAGAGACCGTCATCCGGCTCCCCGCGCTGAGCCCTGCCGAGGACGCGAAGGCCTGCCTCGTCTTCGTCGAGGGACACGGCACGGTCCTCGGCCAGCGCGTCGCGCTCGACGCCGAGATCGTGATCGGGCGGGACCCGACCTGCGCGGTCCGGCTCGACGGCGACGACGTGTCGCGGCGCCACGCGCGAGTGGCTCCCGAGGGGGACGGTCACGTCGTGGGCGATCTCGGCTCGCTCAACGGGACCTGGGTGAACGGGCTGGAGGTGGAGCTGCGGAGGCTGAGCCCGGGGGATCGGATCCGCGTCGGTCCGTACGTCGCGAAGTACCTGGCCGCAGGCGACGCGGAGGCCGCGTACCACGCCGAGCTGCACCGGCGCGCCACGACGGACGAGCTGACCGGGCTGCCGAACCGCGGGACCTTCGAGAGATGGCTCACGCGCGAGGCCGAGCGGACGCGGCGCGACGGCCGGCACCTCGCGCTGATCCTGGTCGACGTCGATCACTACAAGCGGGTCAACGACCAGCTGGGCCACGTGGCGGGGGACCTCGTCCTGCGCGAGGTGGCGCGGCGGCTGCGCGAGGCGGTCCGGAGCGAGGACCTCCTCGCCCGCGTCGGTGGCGATGAGTTCGGCGTCCTCCTGCCAGGCGCCGACCTCGCCGCTGGCGCCGAGGTGGGCGAGCGGATCCGGTCGCAGGTCCGCGCGGCGCCGGTGGGCGCCACGGAGGGCTCGGTGAACGTCACGGTCTCCACCGGCGTCGCGGCGTTCGAGCCCCAGGACGACGAGCTCTCCTTCGTCTCTCGCGCCGACCTGCGGCTCTACGAGGCGAAGCGCGACGGGCGCGACTGCGTGCGCGCCTAGCCCGTTCGGATCACATTTCCCTCCTGCCACTCACCTGCAGGGGTGCGCGTCCGCCCGGCTCGGGCTATCCTGCGCGCGCGTGAAGAGCCGATCCGCGCTGGGCGTCCTGTTCATCGTCGTCTTCGTCGACCTCCTCGGTTTCGGGATGGTCATCCCCACCATGCCGCGTTACGCGGCGGAGATGGGGGCTCCGGAGGCGTGGATCGGCCTGCTCATGACCGGCTACTCGGCCATGCAGTTCTTCTTCGCCCCGGTCTGGGGACGGCTCTCCGATCGCGCCGGCCGGCGCACGATGATGCTCATCTCGATCGCGATGACGGCGGTCGCCTTCTTCGCGTTCGCCGTGGCGCCGACCTGGCGGTGGCTGCTGGTCGCGCGGCTCTTCGCCGGCGCGGCCACGGCGAACCTCGCCATCGCGCGCGCCTTCGTCGCCGACGTGACCACCCCCGAGACGCGCGCGAAGGGGATGGGGATCATCGGCGCGTCCTTCGGCCTCGGCTTCATCCTGGGGCCGTTCTTCGGCGGCGTCCTGTCCGCGAACGTCTCCCACGCGGCGCCGGCCTGGGTCGCCGGGGCGCTCGCGGCGGTCAACGGGGTCGCCGCGTACTTCATCCTCCCCGAGCCGGCCGTCCACGTCACCGCGGAGCGCCGGCACCGCTTCGCGGCGCTCTACGGGGAGATGAAGGTGCCCGGGATCCGGAGGGTGCTCACCATCAGCTTCCTCTCGATCCTGGCCTTCAGCGCGCTCGAGGCCACGTTCGCGCTCATCGCGAAGGACTCCTTCTCCCTCGACCAGGCGCACGTCGGCTACGTCTTCGCGTACATCGGCGTCTTCTCGGTGCTGGTGCAGGGCGGGCTCATAGGGCCGCTCACGCGGAGGTTCGGCGAGCGGCGACTCCTGGTCGTCGGGCTCGTGCTGCAGGCGGCGAGCCACGTCATCCTGCCGTTCACGGGCTCACTGCAGGGGCTCCTGCTCGTCCTCGTCCCGCTCTCGCTGGGAAACGGACTCACCTCCCCATCGCTCTCCGCGCTCCTGTCCCGCATGGCCCACAAGGACGACCAGGGGGGCACCATGGGGATTGGCGAGTCGGCCTCGGCGCTGGGGCGGATCATCGGCCCCGAGTCGGGCACGTTCACGTACGCCCACGTGGGGCACGCCTTCCCGTACGTCGGCGGCGGTGCTCTCATGGCGGTCGCCGCGGCGGTGGCGGCGACCCTCGCCGGAGCCCGGACCGAGCCGGACGCTCCCAGCTCGCCACGAGGAGCCTGAGCGATGCCCGAGCTGCGCAGGGACCCGATCGTCGGACGGTGGGTCATCATCGCGACGGAGCGCGCGCACCGGCCCTCCGATCTCTTCCACGTCCACGACTCCGCGCAGGGGGGCATGTGCCCCTTCTGCCCGGGGAACGAGGACAAGACCCCGCGCGAGGTCCATGTCTCGGGCCGCGCGCCGTCCGCGCCGCCCAACGGCCCCGGCTGGAGGGTGCGGGTCATCCCCAATCGCTACCCGGCGCTCAAGATCGAGGGCGACCTCGACCGCGCCGCGGAGGGGATCTACGATCGGATGAACGGGATCGGCGCGCACGAGGTGGTCATCGAGACCCCCGACCACGCGCGGCAGCTGAAGGATCTCTCCGACGGCGAGATCGCCGACATCCTGGGCGCCTTCAAGGCGCGCGTCCTCGACCTGCGCAACGACCTCCGCTTCCGGTACATCCTCCTCTTCAAGAATCAGGGGAGCGCCGCCGGGGCGTCGCTGGAGCACAGCCACAGCCAGCTCATCGCGCTCCCCATCACGCCGCGGCAGGTGCAGGAGGAGATCGAGGGGGCGCGCCGGCACTTCGAGCACCGCGAGCGCTGCATCTTCTGCGACATCGTCATGCAGGAGCGGAAGGACCGCTCCCGGCTCATCTACGAGAACGACGACTTCGTCGTCTTCGCGCCGTGGGCGCCGCGCAGCCCCTTCGAGACGTGGATCGTGCCGAAGCGGCACGAGTCCAACTTCGAGGGGGAGTCCCGCGAGCGGCTCGCGGCGTGCGCGCAGGCGATGCGGACCACGACGCGCCGCATCGCGGCCGCCCTGGGCGAGCCCCCCTTCAACTTCATGGTGCACTCCAACCCGCTCCGCGACGCGCCGAGCCCCAGCTACCACTGGCACATCGAGGTGATGCCGGCGCTGACGCAGGTGGCCGGCTTCGAGTGGGGCTCGGGCTTCCACATCAACCCCGTCCCCCCCGAGGAAGCGGCCGAGTTCCTTCGAAAGGTCCAGGGGTAGGCACGGCGGATGGAGGTCCTGTTCGTCGCGTCGGAGGTGGCGCCGTACTCGAAGACCGGCGGCCTCGGTGACGTGGCGGGGGCGCTGCCCCGCGCGCTCGCAGCGCGGGGGCACTCGGTGGCGGTGGTGACGCCGCGCTACGGCTCGATAGACCCGGTGAAGCACGGGCTCGAGCCGCTGCACCGCGCGGTCCGCGTGCGCGGTGAGGGGACGACCGCGTGGCTGAAGCGCGGCAAGGTCCCGGTCTACTTCATCGAGCACGAGCAGCACTTCGGGTCCCGCCGCGGCCTCTACAGCGAGCCGGGGAGCGACTACGAGGACAACGCCGAGCGGTTCGCCTTCTTCGCGCGCGCCGCGCTCGCGCTCCCTCACGGCGTGAAGCTCAGGCCGCGGATCGTCCACGTCAACGACTGGCAGACGGGGCTCGTGCCGTGGCTCCTGAAGCGCGAGCACGCCGGGGATCCGCTGCTGCAAGGGGTGAAGTCGGTCTTCACCATCCACAACCTGTCCTACCAGGGCGTCTTCCCGAAGGAGGTGCTGCCGCGCATCGGGCTCCCGTGGGAGATCTTCCGGTTCGACGCGGCGGAGTTCCACGACAAGCTCAACTTCATGAAGGCCGGGATCGCCTTCGCCGACGCGCTCACCACCGTCTCGCCCAGCTACGCGCGCGAGATCCTCACGCGGCAGGCGGGGTGGGGGCTGGACGGGCTGCTGCGCCACAGGGCGCGCGATCTCACCGGCATCCTCAACGGGATCGACGTCGACGAGTGGGATCCGGCGCACGATCCCCACCTCCCGGTGCACTACTCGCAGCGCAAGCTGGCGGGGAAGGGGGCGTGCAAGGCGGCCCTGCAGCGGGAGCTCGGGTTGCCGGTCCGCGACGACGTCCCGCTCATCGGGATGGTGGGGCGCCTCGTCGACCAGAAGGGGCTCGACCTCGTCGTCCCGTCGCTGTCGGAGATCCTGGGGATGGACGTGCAGGTCGCCGTGCTCGGGACCGGGCGGCCCGACTTCGAGGAGGCGTTCGCGCGCGCGGCGTCGGCGCGGCCGGACCGGATCGCCGTCCGCATCGGCTTCGACGAGCAGACGGCGCATCGGATCGAGGCCGGCGCCGACCTGTTCCTCATGCCGTCCCAGTTCGAGCCGTGCGGGCTCAGCCAGCTCTACTCGCTCCGCTACGGGACCGTGCCGGTGGTGCGGGCGGTGGGCGGGCTGGAGGACACGGTCGAGGACTACGACGGCTGGCGGCGCGGGACCGGCTTCAAGTTCCGTGAGTACGACCCGCGCGCGATGCTCACCGCGCTCCGCCGCGCCGTGGAGACCTGGCGCGACGCGCGGGCGTGGCGCGGCCTGGTGGAGCGGGGAATGTCCCAGGACTTCTCATGGGAGCGGAGCGCGGAGCGGTACGAGACGCTGTACCAGGCGCTCGCGGGGTAGCGTCAGACGGCGGTGGCCGGCGCCGGCGCGGCCACGGGCGGAGTCGAGATCGCGGTCGAGATCGCGGAGCGCAGCGCGCTCGCACCGCACGGCTTCTCGATGACGCGGCCGGGACGGTCGGCGAGGAACCTCGCCACCGCGGCGTTGGTCGCCCCTCCGGTCACGAAGAGCGTGCGCTCGGCGAGTGCGGGCGCGCACTTCGTCAGGAGCGCGTGAAGCTCCATCCCGGAGAGGCGCGGCATGACGACGTCGGTGAGCACCAGGTCGAACTGCTCGCCCGCCTCGACTCGCCGGAGCGCGTCGAACGGATCGCAGGTCGTGACGATGTCGTGCTCGGCGCCCAGCATCCGCTCGACCGCCCTGCAGAACGCCTCCTCGTCGTCCACGACCAGGACCCTCGCCCGGCGGGGCGCAGCGGGTGGCGCGTCGCGCGTCGCGATGAGCTCGGCCTCGCTCGAGCCGGTCAGGACGACGCGGAAGGTCGAGCCGCGGCCAGGTGTGCTCTCCACGTCGATCTCCCCGCCGATCTCCGTGACGATGCCGTGGCAGATGGCGAGGCCCAGCCCGGTACCGACCCCGACGGGCTTGGTCGTGTAGAACGGGTCGAAGATCCGCTTCTGATCCGCCAGCGGGATCCCGCACCCGGTGTCCTGCACCGTGACGACCACCCGGCCGAGAGGATCCACGCCGCTCGAGACGGTGATCTCGTTCTCCTCGACGTGCCCCTCCGGGATCGACTGCGCGGCGTTCACCAGCAGGTTCAGGAACACCTGCGAGAGGCGGGACTCGTTCGCGACGACCGGCGGGACCTCGGCGAGCTCCAGCCGCAGGCGCGCCCGCCGCCGAAGCTCGGGCCCGGCGACGTTGACCGCGCTCTGCAGGACGCGCACGACGCCAGTCGGCCTCGCCGTTCGCCCTCTTCGGCGCGTGAGAAGAGCTTCAGGTCGCGCACGATGTCCCGGACGCGCTCGGCGCCGAGCGAAGCCTCCGCGAGCGCCTCGACGGTGCCCTGGATGATCCTCGACGTGTCGGCCGGAGCCGATTGTCCGCTCGCGAGCGCGCCGCCGAGGTCCCTGAGCTCCTCCAGCGCGTGCTCGACGTTGCCGAGCACGTACGCGAGCGGGTTGTTGATCTCATGGGCCACGCCGGCGGCGAGCGTCCCCACGGACGCGAGCCTGTCCGCCATGTGCAGCCGGGCGAGCATCCGGCGGCGCTCGGTGATGTCGGCGCACGTCCCGATGATGCGCGTGGCGCGCCCGTGCTCGTCCCGGGAGACCACGCGCACCCGCGCGATCGTCCACCGCCACTCGCCGTTCCCATGCAGCGCGCGGTGCTCCAGCTCGAAGCCGTCCCGCTTGCCCTCCGTCAGCTCTCCGAGGTTCGCGGCGATGGCGGAGGCGTCGTCGGGGTGCAGGAAGGGCATCAGCTCGCGGCCGCAGCGCGGAGTCCGCTCCTCCGGGAAGCCGTACGCCTTCGCCCAGCCCGGCTCGAAGATGGAGTCGTTGACGAGGTCCCAGTCCCACACGACGTCCGAGGTCGCCTCGAGGGCGAGCCGGAGCCGCTCCTCCGAGACGAGCAGGGCGTGCTGCGCCTCCTCGAACCGCCGCGCGCGCCGCCGGCGCGAAGCCAGGACCGCGGAGGCCACGGCGCCCAGGGCGATCGCGCCACCGACCGTCGCGACGAGCCACATCACCCACCCATCGAGCAGCGTTTCCATCCTCGCGTTCCGTCCTCGGCGCTCCCAGGTGCACCGGTGGGCGAATCGTACCCGAGCGGGGCCCGGACCCCTAGCCCGACCGCGGTCCGCCGAGCAGGACCGCGCCCGCCTCGTCGCAGCCCCCCTCGTCGTCCTCCGCGTCGAGCCAGGGGTCGGCGCCGGTGGCCTCCGCCGCCTTCACGGCGAGCGCGCGGTCGAGCAGGTGCGAGGGGACGACGTGGCCGAGCGCGTGGAGGAGGTTCCCCTTCACGGACGCGTGCTCTTCGGTGAGCTCGGTCGAGGAGCCGCTTCACCCGCCGGCGACGGAGGTTCGGCTGAGAGCCGCAGAGGTCGCACGGCACGATGGGGAACTTCATCTCATCGGCGAAGGCGGCGATCTCCTCCTCGGCGGCGTAGCAGAGCGGCCGGATGACGACGTTCCGCCCGTCCAGCGATCGCAGCCGGGGCGGCATCGACTTCAGGGCGCCGGAGTAGAGCGCGGAGAGCAGGAGCGTCTCGATGAGGTCGTCGCGGTGGTGGCCGAGGGCGATCTTGGTGCAGCCCATCTCGACCGCGGCGTTGTAGAGGACGCCGCGGCGCAGGCGCGAGCACAGGGAGCAGGTGGTCTTGCCCTCCGGCACGAGTCGCTTCACCACCGAGTAGGTGTCGCGCGAGAGCATCCGGTACGGGACGCCGACCCGCTGGAGGTGCTCCTCGATGACGTGCGCCGGGAAGCCGGGCTGCCCCTGGTCCAGGTTCACCGCGACGAGGTCGAAGTCGATCGGCGCGCGCTCGCGCAGCCTCATCAGGACGTGGAGCAGCGCGTAGCTGTCCTTCCCGCCCGAGACGGCGACCATGATCCTGTCGCCCTCGACGATGAGGTCGAAGTCGCTGATGGCCTTGCCGGCGGCGCGCAGCAGGTTGCGCTCGAGCTTCGTGACGTCCTTCATCGGCGCGGGATCTACACCGGGGCCGCCCGCGACTCCAGCCCCGTACGGCCGGACGCGCACCCGGCCGCGCCGCGAGGGCGCCCGGACTACCGGCGCCGCGTGCCCTTCTTCGCCCCCTGGAACGTCACGTTGGCGCCGTTGTCGCGCCGCAGGTCCACGGTGAACTTCACGGGCTGGTAGCCGTCGAGCGTCATCTGGAGCCAGATGGTCGCTGCCTTGCGCGGGACGTTCAGGCGCAGCGGCGTCTTCCCGAGCCTCGCGCCGGTGTCGAGCCGGACGACGCGGGCCCCAGCAGGTGATGACCGGAGCGAGAGCTCGACCGTCGCCGGTCGCGCGGCGGGGGCGCGCGCTGGCGCCTTCGCGCGCGGAGCCTCGCTCTCGCGCGGAGCAGGAGCGGCAGGCTTCTTCACCGGGGACACGGACGCGGCGCCGGCGCGGGTGCCGTAGCGGGAGACGCCGGCGCAGGCGCCTTGCGAAGCTCCGCTGGCGAGGGCGCCGGCGCGGGGGGAGGGGGCGTGCGTTCGGACAGTGCGTGGACGGAGGCGCGGCCACGTTCGAGGGTCGCGCGGAGGCGCGCCGGCGCGTCGTAGTGCACGCCGAGGAAGACGAGGGCCGCGCCGGCCGCCAGCCCAGCCCCGACGGCGAGTAGCTTGAGAGGGAGTCCGCGCGAAGGATCCTCGCCCCTGGCCGCGAGCGCCTCGCTGAGCGCGGCCATCGACCGGTACCGGTCGGCCGGCTTCTTCTCGAGGCACTTGAGCGCGACCGCCGCGAGCCAGGGTGGGATCCGCTCGCCACGAGGCGTCTTGTTGGGGAAGTCCTTCGGAGGCTTCTCGCGGATCTGCACCGCGAGCTCGACGAAGCTGGCGCCCGTGAACGGCATGCACCCGGCCAGCAGCTCGTAGAGGACGACCCCTGCCGCCCAGACGTCGGTGCAGCGGTCGATCTCGCGTCCGAGCGCCTGCTCCGGGGCCATGTAGTGCGGCGTGCCGATGATCATCCCGGTGGTGGTCTCGGCGAGGTCGCCGCCACCGCGCAGCTTCGCGACGCCGAAGTCGAGCACCTTCACGAAGTCGGCGCCGTCGCGCTTCACGACGATCACGTTGTCCGGCTTCAGGTCGCGGTGGATGACCCCCTTGGCGTGGGCCGCCCCGAGGGCGCTGCACACCTGCGTCATGATGGCGACGATGCGCTTCACCTGCGGGTACTTGCGCCCGCGCAGGTCCATCAGGTCGCGCAGGCTCTCGCCGTCGAGCAGCTCCATCACGAGGTACGCGACCCCGGGTTGCTCGACGAAGTCGGTCACCTCCACGATGTTCTCGTGGTCGATGTCGTTCACGACGCGCGCCTCGCGGAAGAACCGCTGGACGACGTCGGCGCGCGCTACGAACTCCGGGTTGAGGACCTTGAGGGCGACCTCGCGTCCCAGCCGCACGTGCCGGGCTTTGTAGACGCGCCCCATGGCCCCCTTGCCGAGCAGCTCCACGATCTCGTAGCTGCCGAGCGTGGTGCCGAGCTTGATCTCGAGGGTCAGGGCCCCTGTGCCGATGAAGGTGTCGCCCATCGCGCCGACATACTATCCCTTCGCCGCCGCCGGCGGCGAAGCGTTGCGTCGGTCTCCCCTCGGGAGTGGCCCGGCCCGTGTCAGGTCGTGGAGGAGAAGCGTGCGGGAGAGAAGGGGCCCAGGTCCACCGGCACCGGCCTCCCGAGGACGGCGGCGCTCACCGCGTCAGCGGTGATGGCCGCGAGCAGGATCCCGTTGCGAGTGTGGCCCGTGGCGTAGAAGAGCCCCGGGAGCGCGCCGGCCCCGAGGATCGGTGCGCCGTCGGGGCTCCCCGGCCTGAAGTTCGCCCAGGTCTCGATGATCGGGGCCTTCGCGAGGTCGGGCGCGATCTCGGTCGCGATCTCGAGGACGCGCATGAGTCCGCCGGCGGTGACCAGCTTCTCGAAGCCCGCCTCCTCCATCGTCGAGCCGCAGAGGATCCGGCCGTCTGCGCGCGGCACGACGTATCCCTTTCCGGAGAAGACGACGCGGCTCAGGAGCGGCGGCCGCGTGTCCAGCAGCGCGATCTGGCCGCGGATCGGGCGGACCGCCCGCTCCGGGAGGGAGTGGCCCTCGACGAGGAGGCTCCAGCTGCCAGCGGCGAGGACCACCGCGTCGGAGTCGATCCGCCCCGACTCGTGGTCGACGCCCGAGGCGCGCCCGCCCTCGCTCCGGATCCGCTTCACCGTCCCCGTGAGGAACTGCGCGCCCGCCTTCATCGCCGCGATCGCGAGGGCGCGCCCGAAGAGGCGCGGGTCCAGCGAGCCCTCGTCCCGGAAGTAGAGGGCGCCGCGCGCCTGCTGGGAGAGGCCCGGCTCCAGCTTGCGGACCTCGAGGTCGTCGAGCACCTCGACCGCGAGCGAGTGCTTCTCGAGGATGTCGGCGCGGGCCGCCATGATCTCCGCGTGCTCGGGATCGAAGGCGACCTCGAGCGTCCCGCCGCCCCGGAAGCCGACCGACATGCCGGTGAGCCGCTCCAGCTCGCGCGCGAGCTGCTCGTACCGGGCGAGGGAGGCCCGGCAGAGCTCGTAGAAGGGGCCGGGGTGCTCGGCCTCCACGCCGGGGGACAGTATGCCGCCCGCGGCGCTGGAAGCCTCGGCGCCGGGGATGGACTTCTCCAGGACGATGACGGACTTGCCTGCCTGGGCGAGGCGCAGGGCGACTCCACAGCCCTGCACGCCCGCGCCCACTACGACGACGTCGGCTCGCATGGCGCGGGACATTACGCCCCCGAGGGGCGAGCCGAAAGTGCGCGCAGTGCAAAAGAAGATCCGGCCCGCCGTGTCGCTGGCGGGCCGGATCCCTGGGGGGCGAGGGAGGGACGGCCCTCGTTACCCTGAGTCGGTGAGCGTCTCCTGTTGCGCGACCTGGCCGCTGCCTCGCAGCAGTCCGTGGAGCACCAGCTCCGCGGCGTGGCGCCGCCAGTCGCCTGAGGCGAAGGACTCGGTCGCGCGCCTGAGCGGCTCCAGGAGGGTTGGCTCCTTGTCGGCGAGCTGCTGGAAGTGCGGAGCGCCGTCGAGATACTCGCGCACCAGGATCTGGGCGCCGAGCGGATCGCGGAAGAGGGCGTCGGCGAAGAGCTCGATCGCCCCGGTTCCCTTGCCGTCCCCCTCCGCGAGGGACTCCTCGATCCCCCTGGCCGCCGTGAGCCACGCCGACTTGAGGATGTCGACGTAGAGCGTCTCCTTGGACGTCCAGTGGCGATAGATGATTGCGACGTTGCACCCCGCTGCGCGTGCGATCCGCTGTACTCGAGCTCCGTGGAAGCCACGCGTCGCGTACTCCTCGCGCGCGGCGTCACGGATTCTCTCGGCTACGCTCGGTCGGGCTGGGTGCTGGGCGTGTTCCATTGTGATTGAGGTATCCACGCTAGACCTGTTAACGGCCGCTCCACACTTGATCAAGGCAAAGTGAAGAGACGTTAGCTCCTGAAAGGACGGGGGTTTGTCGCCCCTGCCAGTGCCCTACCAAGGGGCGAGGGGCCCTGACGGCCGTCTACTTCTCTCGGGCGATGTATAGCGCCAGCAGTTCTCGAACCTCGCGGACGAGCCCGAACTGCTGTCGACGGTCCTCTTCGACGAGCGCGGGGAGTTGCTTGAGCACCTCGAGGATGACGCTGGCCATGGCACGACGCCCTCGAGCGCTGAGAGACGGATTCACCGCCTTCAGCGCAACGGCGACCTTCTGCCGGATCTCCTCTCTGAAGCGCGCCAGCTCCCGTCCGGCGCCGGGCGCGTCGGCCACCGCCAGCACCGCCTCGCGTTCCAGGCGCCGCTCGAGCCGCTTCGCGATGAGCAGGTCCGCGAAGCCGCGGGGCGTCAGCTTCCGCGCTCGTTCCACGACGTCGCCTGTTCCGATCTCAATCCACGCCGCGTAGCGCTTCAGGACAGCGCCGGCCAGGGCCTCCTTCGACGGAAAGAACTGGTACAGCGAGCCGATGGCGGCGCCCGCGCGCGCGGCGATCTCAGTCATTGTCGCCGCCTCATAGCCCTTCTCGGCGAAGGTGGCCGTGGCCGCCTCGAGAAGCGCCGCCACCCGCAGCTCACCTCGGCGCCGACGAGGCGGTTTCGGTGAGCGTCGCATCGTCTTTGACTTCACCTTCATGGGAGACATGAGCGGGAGTCCCGGATCGGCATGAACTGAAAGGGGCGCACGGTAGAGACGCTTCTACACCGCGTGCGTGCGCCTTCCACTAGCTTTACGCTCGGTGCGGCAAGCGCCATCGGCGCGATAGATGAGGGTACCCTCATGTTGGATTTGACTTCAACGCGCCACTCGTGTGTCGTCGGGCCATCAACCCGGGAGCTCCGATGTCCACCCTCGCTCGCATCGCAATGGGCTTCGCCATCCTCCGAGGCTTCATGCTGACCGTCCTGACCGTTCCCTGGCTGGCGGGGAAGATGAGACGCCCAGAGACGACGGAATCAGAGCGGCCCCTGCTGTGGATGGTCGGGAGCCGCACCATCCTCCTGGGTCTTGGGATCTTGTTGCTCGCTCTCGGAGGCCGGCCGGAAGTGCTGGCGTGGGCTCTCCTGGGCGACGGGGTGCTTCAGCTCTTCGACGCAGTCCTGGCCTTGGCCCAGCGCAAGCGCGCCTTGGCCTTCCTTCCCGCGATCCTCTGCCTCCTCGACGGATTGGCAGGGTTAGCGCTGATGCGGGAATAGGGGCGAGGGGTCCTGACGGCCGTCGGCCCGGCGCTGTAGAAGATGGTGGTGGAGCGCCGCCGCACCATCGTGCACATGGATCTGGACGCCTTCTTCGCGTCGGTCGAGCAGCTCGATCGTCCCGAGCTGCGCGGCCGCCCGGTGATCGTGGGTGGGACCAGCGGGCGTGGCGTCGTCTGCGCGGCGAGCTACGAGGCTCGCCGGTTCGGCGTCCGCTCGGCCATGCCGACGGCCCGCGCGCTCCGGCTCTGCCCGGAGGGGATCTTCCTCCCGCCACGCTTCGACCGGTACTCGGAGCTCTCGGGCCGGGTCTTCGGGGTCTTCCGGCGCTACACGCCGCTCGTCGAGGGGCTCTCGCTCGACGAGGCCTTCCTGGACGTCACGGCCAGCCGGGCGCTGCACGGCTCTGGCGTCGACGTCGCGCGGGCCATCAAGCGCTCGGTCCGTGACGAGTGTGGCCTCACGGTCTCGGCCGGCATCGCCGAGGTGAAGTTCGCGGCCAAGATCGCGACCGACGTCGGAAAGCCGGACGGGCTGGTAGAGGTCCCGCCAGGCGGGACCGCCGCCTTCCTGGCGCCGCTGCCCATCGGCAGGCTCTGGGGAGTCGGGCCGGTCACCGAGCGCGCGCTCCGCCGGATCGGCGCGGTGACGATAGGCGACCTCGCGCGGCTGCCGGGTTCAGCCGTCGCGGCGGTGGTCGGCGGGGGCGCGGCGCAGCACCTCAAGGCGCTGGCGGCAGGGGACGACCCGCGCGAGGTCACGCCCGACGAGGAGGCGAGGAGCGTCGGCGCGGAGGACACCTTCAGCGAGGACCTCGCGGGCCGCGAGCTGCTCTCTCGCGAGCTGCTGTCGCAGGCGGTCCGGGTCGGGCGACGGATGCGCGCCGCCGGCGTCGAAGGAGACGTCGTCACGCTCAAGGTGAAGTACGCGGACTTCACGCTCGTCACGCGCCGCACGACGCTCGCCGCCCCGACCGACGACGACCGGACCATCTTCCACGCCGCCCGCCGTCAGCTCGACCGCGTGGAGCTCTCGCGCCCCATCCGACTCACGGGCATCTCCGTCTCCGGGCTCGTGCCGACCGGCGGCGGAGACGCCGCGGTCCCGGCCGGCCAGCTGGGGCTCTTCGCGGCCGCGCCCGAAGAGGATCCCGAGGCGAAGCGCCGCCGCGCCCTCAACGCCGCGGTCGACACGCTGCGCGAGAAGTTCGGGGACGGCGCGGTCGGGCCGGCGGACCTGGCGGGGCGCAAGCGGCGGAGGTGAGCGG
>CAWJSR010000051.1:0-44709 GCA_963845515.1 uncultured delta proteobacterium | reverse complement strand
AATTTCGTTACCGCGCAGCGCCACGATTGAGGACGATCGGTAGTCGGCGGTTAAGCCGAGCCGCATGGGCCGGCGGATTCAGGTCGACCGGCCCCGGGGATTGCGAGGCCTCGTTGCCGCCCTCGTTTCACGCGGCTCAAGTGAGCTCTGTGCCGCCAATACGGACGATACGGGTGTGGATAGGGGGTGATTGCGTGGTCTGTGGCCCCAGTGGGACCACTCGCACTGCCCGAATGACGCTGCGGCAGCGGCCCGACCCGGGAATGAGGCACTGCTGGACGTCGGCTGGCGCGATCTCCCCGGAGGATACAGGCGCCTAAGCCCTCGTCCGGTCGAACTATCCCCGCTTCAGCGACCCCTGTCGTCTCCTCGGGCCACATGCGTCTCGGCGCTGCGGAGCGCCGCTCCCGCCACCCAGTGTGGCGCCCAAAACCCAAGGTGGCGGACCCGCGCCGTCCAGATACGCAGTCAGCCGCCGGTGCTCCCGCCATGCTCCTCCACGCCGTCCTGCTCGCGTCCCTCCTCGGTGCCGCCCCCTTCCCGCAGCCGCGCCTCACGCCGGTCAGCGACCGGCTCAAGTGCGACACCGGGAAGGTGCTCTCGGTCGACGCGACCCACGGCGAGCTGGCGGTCATGACCCCCGCGGGAGCTGTCGTCTACAAGGCGGGCGGAGACGTCCAGGTGCTCGACAAGGCCGGGAACCCGGCCGGGGCGGTGACCCGCCTCGCCGCGGGGCAGCGCGTCCGCGTCTACTACGTCGTCTCCGACGGTGCCATCGCGTCCGAGATCGTGACCGAGTGATCGGGACCGCGTGGCGATGAGGCTAGGCGAGATCCTGGTCCAGAGCGGCGCCTGCAGCCGTGAAGCGGTCGCCGACGCGCTCAAGAACCAGGTCATCTTCGGCGGCCGGCTCGGCACCAACCTGCTGGATCTCGGGGCCGTCCGGGAGGGCGATCTGGCGCGCGCGCTGGGCAAGCGGCACGGCCTCCCGACCCTCCACGGTGACCTGAAGCTCGATCCCGCGGCCGTCGCACTGCTGCGGCCCGAGGTGGCCGATCGGTACGACGTCGTCCCGTACGTCCTGCAGGATCGCAAGCTCGCGCTGCTCGTCTGCGATCCGAACGACTTCTCGATGCTCGACGAGGTGGCCTTCGTCACCGGGAAGCAGGTCCACCCGATCGTCGTCCCCGAGGCCCGGCTCTGGGCGCTCCTGCGCGACACCTATGGCGTCGATCGCCAGCTGCGCGGCATCGAGGTGGACTTCGCCGGGGACATCCGCGCGAAGCCAGCGCCGGTGCAGCCTGCCCGCGAGGACACGGTCGACAGCGACCTGATGGACGAGGCCGAGTTCAACCGGATGTACGCCAAGGTGGGGCGGGCTGCTGCGCCCCCGCCCCCTGGCCGTCGCCCGCGTTCCCGGTCCTCCACCGCGGGCCGTGGCGCGCCGCCGGCCGTCGCGCCGCCGCCCGCCGCAGCGCCCACGGCTGCGCCCACCGCTGCGTGGGCGACGATCCCGCCGCTGCCCAGGCGAGGCGCGGAGCAGTGGCGCAACGCCCCTCAGGCCCCTCAGGCGGCATCCGAGGACCTTCGACCGAAGAGATCATCTTCGAGCTGACCGAAGAGGTCACTGGTGAGGAGCTGACGCCTCCCCACGTCACCCCCATCCCCCGCTTCCCGCTCGACATCGCCGACGAGGTGGTCGCCGTGCTGCGAGCGGGGCCGGGCCACGTCGCGCCGGCGCACTTCGTCCCCCCGACCTCCCGCCCGGCGGCGGCAGAGCCGGAGCCGACGTCGGTCTCCTTCCAGGAGGCCCTGTCGCTGCTGGCCGGCGTCGACGACCGTCGCGCCATCGCCCGGACCGTCCTCCGGTACGCTCGGACCAAGTTCAGGCGGACCGTCCTCTTCACCGTCCAGCGGGGCGAGGCGCGGGGATGGGCGGGGATGGGCGAGAAGCTCGACGCGCAGGTCGTCTCGCGGATCCGGCTCAGGCTGGACGCTCCGGGCGTCGTCTCGATGGTGGTCGGCGCCCGGGCCCACTTCCTCGGGCCGCTGCCGAAGACCGAGTCGAACGTCCGGCTGCTCAAGTTCCTCGGCGGCGGAGTCCCCTCGAGCTGCTTCCTGGTCCCGATCCTGGCGCTGGGCCGGGTGGTGAACGTCCTCTACGCCGACAACGGGAAGGGCGGCCGGGTCGACTCCGGCGACCTCGGCGAGCTGCTCATCCTCGCCACGAAGATCGCCCAGAGCTACGACGTCCTGCTCGCCCGCGCCGCACAGGCCTGAAACCGCCAAACGAAGCCCGGAACCAAATGGCTGCCACGCTCAACTACTTCATGCTCCACGAGGACGAGGTCGCCTTCTTCCGGATCCTCGCCCCCCACGGCGTCACCGTCTATCCGGAGCTGATCCCGCCCGGCTACAAGGCGCCGCAGGCGGACGAGGCGGTCGTCGCGACGCTCGACAAGGACGGCTACTACCTGGCCGTGGAGCGCATGGGACCGGTCGTCGTTCACCCCATCAAGCGCGGGCCGGACAAGGGCATGATGGCGATCGAGGAGATCCCCTCGCCGGTCATCCACTACGAGCGCTCGCTCAAGAACGCGAAGGGGGAGCTGGTCTCGGGGCGGCTCTGGGCCGAGCTCGACATCACCGACGACGCCAACAGCCGGAAGGGGAAGCCGCTGACCCTCCGGAAGACCTTCGAGGACATCCACCACTTCGTCCACAAGTCGTGGCGCCGGAGCGACCCCAAGGGCTTCTGGGTCGGCCCGGCGGCGGCGATGGCCTGGAAGCGCGAGGGGCTGGTGCTTCGCGAGGCGGGCCACCACGGCGACGCCTACGGCGTGTGGAGGTAGCCGTTGACGGGCGCCCCTCCGGCCGGTACACCGAACGCTTGACCGTGCGCCGTCTCTCTCGCTATAAGCCCGCCGTCGTCGCGTTCCTCCTGCTGCTCGCACCGGGGCTCGCCGCCGCGCTCGACGTCGCCGGAGCCACGCTCCCTGACGACGCCAAGCAGGTCGGGGAGAACCGGTACCGGCTTCACAAGGACTTCGACGAGGTCATGAAGTACTACCGGACGGTCTACTCCGCCCGGTTCACGAGAAGGCCCATCGCCGATCAGCCCGGGGTGAAGGCCATCCACATCCAGAACCCCGACGCGAAGCCGGGGCAGTGGGAAGGGCTGAACGTCTACGAGCTGAAGGGCCGCGTCCGGGTCTTCGTCCTCGTGAAGAAGGGTAAGTGACCCCAGAATCTTGGGGGATCGTCTAACGGCAGGACGCCAGTCTCTGGATCTGGCTATCTAGGTTCGAATCCTAGTCCCCCAGCATCACACCGCGGTCCTCCCTGCCAGGGAACGCGGACCGGAAAGAGAGACGCCCCGCCTTCGGAAACGAGGGCGGGGCGTTTCCTTCGTGGGTGCCGCAACCTACCTCGCATCGATCCTGTCCCTGAGCCGGTAGCCCACGCCGGGCTCGGTGACCAGCAGCCGCGGTCGAGCCGGGTCCGGCTCGATCTTCTTGCGCAGCTCCGCCATGTGGACGCGGACGTAGTGGGCCTCGCTGGCGTTGGGGCCCCAGACTTCGCGCAGGATCTGCCGGTGGGTCAGGACCTTCCCGGCGTGGCGTGCGAGGAGCGCCAGCAGCTTGTACTCGGTCGGGGTGAGCCGCACCTCGCGACCCTCGATGGTCACCTCTCGTCGTGACAGGTCGATCCGGAGCGGGCCGGCCTCGATCACGGGCTCCTCGGCAGGGCCGCTGTGCGAGTGGCGGAGCGCCACCCGCAAGCGGGCCAGCAGCTCGTTCACGCCGAAGGGCTTCGTGAGGTAATCGTCCGCGCCGGCGTCGAGCGCGTTCACCTTGTCCTCTTCCCGCCCGCGCGCCGACAGGACGATGATCGGCGCGTGGGTCCACTCGCGCAGGCGGCGGGTCAGGTCGATGCCGTCGCCGTCGGGCAGCCCGAGGTCGAGCAGGTAGACCTCGGGGTTGTGGCCTGTCGCGAGCTGCTCCGCTTCTCGGAGCGTCCCGGCCTCCAGCAGGCGAAACCCGTGGGAGGACAGGGCGGCCCGGAGGAAGCGGCAGACCTGCGGCTCGTCCTCGACGACCAGCACCAGCGGCCCGTTCTCGCTCATGTCGCGCTCCCTTCGCCTGCCTCGGAAGGGAAGGGCGGAGGCTCGGCCGGCAGGGGCAGGGTCAGGCGGAAGGTGGCACCGCCTCCGGGACGGGCGGCGACCGTGAGGGTACCTCCGTGCGCGGTCGCGATCGCCCGTGAGACCGCGAGGCCCAGCCCGACGCCGCGCACGCCCGGGTGCGCGCCCCTGCGGAACCGCTCGAAGATCCGCTCCTCTTCGCCGGCCGGGATCCCGGGGCCGCGATCCGAGATCTCCAGGACGACGGTCGCCCCTTCGCGGGCGGCGCCCAGCTCGATTCCGGAGGCGGCCGGCGTGTACTTGACTGCGTTCTCCAGCAGGTTGACGAGCAGCTGCTCGATGAGGATCGGATCGATGGAGACCATCGCCGCGTCCGCCGGGATGGTCGTCGTGACCCTGCGCCCGGCCGAGCAGCCGCTCGAGGCGTCCCAGCGCGCTCCCGACCACCTCGTCGAGCGGAACCCACTCCCGCTTCGGCTCCACGGCGCCGGAGTCGAGCCGGGTCATGTCGAGCAGGTTCGAGACCAGTCGCTCCAGCCGCTCGGCCTCGTCGCAGATGGCCTCGGTCAGCTCGCGCCGGGTGGCGCCGTCGAGTGCATCGGCCTCGTCGCGCAGGGTCGTGGCCGCCCCGACCACCGCGGCGAGCGGCGTGCGGAAGTCGTGCGACACCGCAGAGAGCAGCCCGCTGCGGAGCTGCTCCCTCTCCGCGCGGAGCGTCGACCGGCGCGCCTCGTCCGAGAGCCGGACCCTGTCCAGCGCCAGGGCCGCCTGGCGGCCGATCGCCTCCAGCAGCGAGCGCTGATCGGAGTCGGGGATCCGACCGCCACGCGGCCGGATGGCCAGGACGGCGGCCACCTCTCCCCACGCTCGCACTGGCGCACAGAGGACCGGCTCGGCGCCGAGCACGTCGGAGCCGAGCCCGGCCGGCTGCCCGCGCGCGACGACCCAACGCGCCACCTCCAGCTCGGAGCTCACGAGCAGGGTCGTGGCGGGCATGGCCGCCACGGGGGTGACCTGCTCGTCGCGAACCCGGAGGAAGACCACCTCCGCGTCGAAGGCCGCGGCGGCCGCCTCGACGCAGACCTCCGCGACGCCACGCTCATCGGGCGCCGCGCCGAGGCCGCGCGTGAGGGTGTAGAGGACGGTGGAGCGGTGCTCCCGGACGAAGGCGGCGCGCTGCCCCTCCCGGAGCCGATGGGTGAGGGTGGCGATGACCAGGCTAACGCCGAACATCATCGCGAAGGTGAGCAGGTAGCGCGCGTCGGCCACGTCGAGCGTGAAGGGGGGCGGGACGAAGAAGAAGTCGTAGGCCACCACCGCCAAGACGGCCGCGAGGAGGGACGCGCTGCGGCTGCTCGTCAGCGCGGTGATGACCACGCCGAGCAGGAAGAGCATCTCGATGTCGGGGACGTGGAAGAGCTCCCGGGTCCCGGCCGCCACGGCGGTGGTCGCGGCGATGATCCCGACCGCCCGGAGGTGCTCGACGAAGTTGGACCGCGTCTCGGTCACGTCACTGCTCCCTCGCTCAATCGAATCACGCACCCCGGGTCGACGGCGTCAAGCACGCGCCCTCAGGCTCCAACGTACGCCACGGCCCGTCGCGGGGGCGTAAAGGCGCCCCTCTGCCCCATCAAGAAGGCATCAAGACCAGCCAATGGGGGGAGACTGGCTGGTGCCTTGATGCCGCGCTGACACGGCGCGACCGGCTCTTGACGCACGTCTGACGGCGCGCCCGGCATCTTACGGTCGCATGAACCTCCCAACCGAGCGCGTGGACGCTCCCGCTCTGCCGTCGACTCCAGCCCCGGCCGCGCCGGCGCCGCCGGTCGCGCCTTCACCGCCTCCTCTTCGGGGCGCCGCGCGACGTCCAGGACCCGAGGACGCACCACCACATCTCGCTGGTGGCGCTCCTGGCCTGGGTGGGACTCGGCGCGGACGGTCTCTCGTCGAGCGCCTACGGTCCGGACGAGGCCTTCCGCGCGCTGGGGCACCACGGGTACCTCGCCGTCGGGCTCGCCCTCGCGACCGGGATCACCGTCCTCGTCATCTCGCTGGCCTACTCGCAGATCATCAAGCGCTTCCCCTTCGGCGGCGGCGGCTACGTCGTCGCGACCGAGCTGCTCGGCCCGCGCGCGGGGGTCGTCTCGGGGTCGGCGCTGGTGGTGGACTACGTCCTCACCATCTCGGTCTCGATCGCCTCGTGCGGCGACGCCATCTTCAGCTTCCTCCCGCAGGGGCTGGTCGGGTGGAAGCTCCTCGCCGAGGCGGCCGTCATCGGCTTCCTGGTGATCCTGAACCTGCGCGGGGTGAAGGAGTCGGTCTCCTTCCTCGCCCCGATCTTCGGCCTCTTCGTGGTCACCCACGTGATCCTGATCGTCACGGGGCTGGGGACGCACCTGCCGGAGATCCCGCGCCTCGCCGCCGAGGTCGGGCACGGCTTCCGCGCTGGAGTGGCGGAGGTGGGGGCAATGGGGCTGCTCGCGGTCTTCGTGCGCGCCTACTCGATGGGCGCCGGGACCTACACCGGGATCGAGGCGGTCTCGAACGGCATCCAGATCATGCGCGAGCCGAAGGTCCACACCGCGCGCAAGACCATGACCTACATGGCCCTGTCGCTGGCGGTGACCGCGGCCGGCATCCTGATCCTCTACCTGCTCTTCCGCGTCGCGCCGGAGGAGGGGAAGACGATGAACGCGGTGCTGCTCGAGCGGTTCGCCGGCAGCTGGAGCGTCGGCGGCGTCGCGGTGGGTCGCGGCTTCGTGGTGGTGACGCTCGCGGCCGAGGCGGCGCTCCTGGTCGTCGCGGCCCAGGCCGGCTTCATCGACGGCCCGCGGGTGATGGCCAACATGGCCACCGACTCCTGGCTGCCGCACCGCTTCGCGCAGCTCTCCGACCGGCTCTCCATGCAGAACGGCGTGCTGCTGATGGGCGGCGCCTCGCTCGCGACGCTCCTCTGGTCCCGTGGCGACATCCTGACGCTGGTCACGATGTACTCCATCAACGTCTTCGTGACCTTCTCGCTCTCGCAGTTCGCCATGCTCCGCTACTGGTGGAGCCACCGCGAGGCCGGCCGGAAGCGGGGCCTGGGCATCCACGGCGTGGCCTTCGTCCTCTGCGTGTCCATCCTGGCGGGCACCGTCTACGAGAAGGGAGAGGAGGGCGGTTGGGTGACGATCGTCGTGACGAGCCTCGTGATCGCGCTCTGCTTCGTCATCCGGCGGCACTACAGGAGCGTGCAGGGGAGCCTGACCAGGCTGGACGGGATCCTCGAGGCCCTCCCGCCGCACGGTGGAGGCGAGCGGCCGGCGCTCGATCCCAGGGCGCAGACCGCGGTGCTGCTCGTCGGCGGGTACGGTGGCCTCGGCGTGCACGCGCTCCTCACCGTGCAGCGGACCTTCCCCGGCCACTTCAAGAACTTCATCTTCGTCTCGGTCGGCGTGATCGACTCGGCGGCGATGAGGGGCGTCGAGGAGGTGGATCGCGTACGGCTCCGGACCCGCGAGGCGCTCGCGCAGTACGTCGACCTGGCGCACCGGCTGAAGCTGGCCGCCGATCTCCGCATGGAGGTGGGGACCGAGGCGACCGCGGTGGCGGAGCAGCTCTGCGTCGACATCTCGAAGGAGTACCCGCGCTCCGTCTTCTTCGCCGGCAAGCTCGTCTTCCAGAGGGAGCGCTGGTACCAGAAGCTGCTCCACAACGAGACCGCCTACCAGCTACAGCGCCGCCTCCAGTTCGACGGGCTCAACGCCATGGTGATGCCGGTGCGCGTGCTGACCGGGGGGTGAGCGGTCAGCGGACCCAGAAGAGGAGCCTGGCTCTCAGGCGGTCCAGGAGGTACATCGAGATGAACGTCACCGCCCCGGTGTAGAGGATGCCGGCGACCATCCGTGGGTAGTCGGCGTAGTCGGCGTAGAACTGGACGAAGCGGCCGAGCCCGGCGTTCGCGCCGAACAGCTCCGCGACCGTGAGGAGGATGAAGGCGAGCGCGAGCGCGACCGACATCCCCGAGAAGACGTGCGGGAGCGCGCCGGGCAGGACGATGCGCCAGAGGTACTCGATGCCTCGGATCTCCAGCGCACGCGCGCCGTCCTTGTGGCGCCCGTCCAGCGCGTGCACGCCCGCCGCCGTGTTGAGGAAGACCGGCCAGAAGCCTCCGACGAAGACGACGAAGATCGCGGAGAGCCGGAAGGTGGGGAGCACCGCGATGGCGTACGGGATGTAGACGGTCGGGGGGACGGGTGAGGCCACCCGTGCAAACGGGACGAAGGCGCGGGCGAGCCAGCCCGTCGTGCCCACGAGGAGCCCCGCCAGCGTCCCGAGCGCCACGGCCGCGGTCCACCCGGGGACGAGGATGAGGAGTGACGACCAGGTGCCGCGCAGCAGCTCCGGCAACGACTGCTTCAACGCGTGGAGCGTGACCGCCGGCGACGGGAGGAGCGGGTTGCCCTCCTGCGAGACGGAGTGACGTGGCGAGCTGCCAGGCTCCGAGGATGAGCGCGAAGAGGATCAGCGCCTCGGCTCCGCGGGGAAGCGTCAGGCGTCGCGCGCCCGCCGGGGCGCTCGGCCTGGCCGTCGCGAGCGGCGCCGTCGTGGTGAGATCGGACATGTGCGTTCCGCCTGTTGAGCTCCGCGCGCTCCTACGGAAGAGGGCCGGCGACCGGAGGCCGCCGGGCCCCTCTCCGGGCGCTCCGCTCGTCAGAGATTGCGTGCGCGGTACTTCTTCTGCAGCTCGGCCCAGAAGGAGTCCTTCGGGTTCTCCTTCGCGAGCCCATCGAGCGCTTCCTTGTAGACCCCGAGCTCGACGTGCGAATCGATCGCCTCCTTGCTGTCGATGAACTGGCTCTCCTGCATCGTCTTCCAGAAGAGCCGGATCCCCTTCAGGTTCGGATCGGTGTTCTGCTCCAGGAACCCGCTGTAGAACGCCTTCTCGACGAGCCCTCGATCGAGCTTCAGGTACTTGACGATCGCGTCCAACGTACGCGGATGGTCCTCGCGCGTGAACCTCTCCGCGCGGAGGATGGCCCGCACCAGCCTGACCCACCGCTCGCGCTCGCCCAGCGCGGCCGCGCGGATGGTGAGGCGGCAGCACGGGTGCCCCGGCTGGAGCGTGTTCGAGCGCGAGACGATCCGGAGCCCCTGCTCCTCGGCGCGGAAGTCGTGCGGCCCCCAGACCACGCCGGCGTCGACCTGGCCGGACTTCACCGCCTCGATGACGGCGGGAGGGCTCTTGAGCTCGAAGATCTGCAGGTCCTTCTTCCAGTCGATTCCGGCGTCGTGCAGCGCCCCGCGGAGCACCGCATCCCCCGACGCGAGCCGCACCGTCGCGACCTTCCGTCCCCTGAGGTCCGAGACTCCCTTGATGGCGGCCGCCTTCTCGACGGTCGTGATGATGGCCGCATCCTCACCCATCACGCCGCCGATGATCTTGAGGTCGGTCCCGCGCGAGATATGCACGAGGGGGGCCGTCGTGCCGAACGCGCCGAGATCGAGCTTCCCCGCCACGAGTGCGTTGAGCCCATCGGCGGAGTTGACGAACTCGACCAGCTCGACGTCGAGCCCCTCCTTCGCGAAGAAGCCCTGCTCCTGCGCGACGAAGAACTTCGCGTGGCCGGTCACCGGCAGGTAGCCGATCCGGACCTTCTCCGCGCCGGCCGCCGGCCCGGCAGCGAGGGCCGCCAGCGCTGCGATCAGCACTCCAAGACTCGCTCTCGACGCCATCTCAGTCCCTTTCCGGGGCTTCACTGCCCCGCTGCGAAGCGCGCGACGCTCGGCCAGTCCCGACGCCGTTCGCCCTCCGCCGTTCGTCTGGCCACCCGGGCCGCGACGACACGCATCTTAGATAACGGACGGACGTCCCGTCAAGCGGACTCGCGAACCATGCCACGAAGCAGCGGCCGTTGGGCGCGACTTGACCGCAATCCGTCGTAACGGATATGCCGTCTCACGGAATCGCGGCTCCGCGGATCGACTCACCCGGGGACGCGCACGTTCAGGGACCCCACGATGCTAGAGCTGCGCAGCCTCTCCTTCGCGTACGGCGCCGGACCGGTGATCTCCGACGTCGACCTCACCGTCCCCGCTGGCCAGTTCCTCTCGCTGCTCGGCCCCAGCGGCTCGGGCAAGACGACGCTGCTTCGCCTCGTCGCCGGCCTGGAGCCTCCGACGGCAGGGACGATCCGCTGGCGCGGGGCGCCGATAGCGGGACCGTCGATCCGGCGCGGGATCGTCTTTCAGGACTACTCCCTCTTCCCGTGGATGACGCTTCGCCAGAACGTGGAGCTGGCGATCCGGAAGGCCCACGCCGACCTCTCACGGCCCGCCTGCAGGGAGCTGGCGGACGAGTACCTCACGCTGGTCGGGCTCGGCGGCGCCGGCTCCAAGCACCCGCACGAGCTCTCCGGGGGCATGCGCCAGCGCGGCGCGATCGCCCGTGCGTTCGCCCTCGGTCCCGAGCTCCTCCTCCTGGACGAGCCCTTCGGCGCGCTCGATCCGGTCAATCGGGCCAGGCTCCAGGATCTGCTGCTCGAGATCTGGAGCGCGTCGACGCCGAGGAAGACCGTCCTGCTCGTCACGCACGACGTCGACGAGGCGCTGCTGCTGGGGAACCGCGTCGTCGTCCTCGGGAGCGCGCCGGGGCGCGTCATCGCCGACCTGGACGTCCCCTTCGCCTATCCACGCTCGCGGCGGTCGCTCTTCGCCGCCCGGGAATACGTGGATCTCGAGGAGCGCATCGCCGCCCACTACCGGCACGACGTCATCGCCCAGATCGACGGCCCGAACGTCGTCGCTGGGCTCGCCGAGCAGATCTGAGACCTCAGGCGCCGCGCAGCCGCTCCGCCTCCACCGGGTAACCGATCTCGGCGACGGCCGCCATCATGGCCTCTACGTTGGCGAGAGGGGTCTCCGTGGGCAGGCTGCAGCCCGAGGCAAGGGTGAAGCCTCTCGGGCTGTCCCAGCACTTCGCGACACAGTCGAACGCCGCGGCGCGGACGTCGGCCGGGGTGCCCAGCAGCATCACCTCCGACGGCCGGACGTTTCCCATGATCCGGACCCGCCCGCCGACCTCGGCCTTGGCGGCCTCGAGGTCGACGTCGTAGTCGAGGCTCAGGCAGTCCGCGCCGGTCTCCACCATCGCGTCCCAGATCCGCCGGGTGTCGCCGCAGATGTGCAGGGTCGCCCGCCTGCCGCGGGCGTGGATGTGGTCCACGAGCCGCCGGAGATATGGCAGCGAGACCTCCCGGAAGGTGCGGGGGCTGATCACCGAGCAGGAGGACATCGCGTCGGTGAGGCTCGGGGTGCACCCGAGGTCGAGCATGGCATCCGCGAGCCGGAGCGCCGCCTCGAGTGAGCGCTCGCAGAGCCGATGGACGACCTCCGGCTCGCGAAGCGTCAGGCGCGCGAGCCGGTCCGCGCCGACGAGGAAGGACGCGTTGGTGAAGGGGCCGGTGAGCGCGCCAGTGACCGCGACCTCGCCGCCGATCTCGTCCAGCGCGATCTTCATCGCCTCCAGCAGCTGCGGAAGGGGACCCTCACGACGGGGGTCGGGCACGCGTAGTCCGTCGATCTCGGAGAGATCGCCGATCGCGGGTGCCTGGAGGTAGGCGGTCTCGTCCTCCGGGCAGGCGACCTTCGCGCCCATGGCCTCGGCCAGCGTGTACAGGTCGGTGAAGATGCGGACGTTGTCGTACCGGAAGCGGCGGTACGCCGCGACCTGCGCCCGCGCGAGGAGCCGGCCGTCGCGCCGGAGGTCGGCCACTCGCACGCCGATCACGCGCGCCGCCGTGTTGCCGACGATCGGGACGCAGGGCAGCCGGTCGATCGGCTCGCCGCGTGCCTCGGCCGCCTGCCGCTGTAGCGGCGTCATGCTCATGTCGTCTCCCGATGCGCGGCCGCCCCTGTCACGCCGCGGACGCTCTCCACGGCGCCGAGCCTGGAAACGCGAGGGCGCCGACGAAGGCCTTCTGGAAGCCGGGATCGTTGGCCAGCTCGACCACCGTCACGCGCTTCGCGAGGTCGGAGAGCTCGGCCCGCGCGTCGCGGTTGAGGAGCAGCGCCCGCGCCCCAGTCTGCGAGGTGTTTCCGACGTAGGTGACCCTGCCGGCCAGCTCTGCAGGGAAGAGCCCGAGGTCCAGCAGGCTGCGCGTGCGCAGGTGATAGCCGAAGGATCCCGCTATGAGCGCACGGTCGACGTCGCGCGGTCCGAGCGCCGCCGAGCGGAGCAGGAGGTCGACACCCGCCCGTACGGCACCCTTCGCGAGCTGGACCTGTCGGACGTCCTTCTGCGTCAGGTGGACGTCGCCGGCGATCCTGAAGACCTTCGTCCCGTCTCGCGCCTCGATCCGGGCGGCGATCCCGGGGGGCAGCGCCTCCGGTGTCCGCGTGAAGCGGCCGCTCGCGTCGAGCACACCGTGCGCGGCGAGCTCTCCCACCGCGTCGAGCAGGCCGCTGCCGCAGATCCCGACGGCAGGCTTGCCCCCGATCGTCTCGATCCGGACGTCGCCCTCTTCGATGGTGAACCGCTCGACGGCACCGGGCGCCGCGCGCATTCCGTAGGCGATGTTCATCCCCTCGAACGCAGGGCCGGCCGCGGTCGAGGTCGCGCTCAGGACGCCATCGACGGCAAGCACCATCTCGCCGTTGGTCCCGACGTCGACGAAGAGCGAGACGCCGGGCCGGTGCGCTAGGCCGGTGGAGAGGATCCCTGCGGTGATGTCCGCTCCCACGTAACCGGAGATGATCGGCGGAAGCCAGACCAGGCCGGAGCGCGCGATCGTCAGGCCGACGTCCGAGGCCTGCAGGTGCACGCCCCCCGTCACGATGGGCGTGTAAGGGTGGCGACCGAGCCCCCTCGGATCGACCCCTGCCGCCAGGTGGAGCATGCACGTGTTGCCGCTCAGCACCACCTCGTACACGCGCCGGCGGGGGACGCGGGCGGCGCGGGTGAGCTCGCCGACCATCCGGTCGATCTCGCTCATCAGCTCGCCGTGGAGCAGCGCCAGCCCCTCCGGCGTGCTGCCGAGTTGGATCCGGGAGAGGACGTCCTGCGCGTGGGTCGCCTGAGGGTTGAGGGCAGTCGTCGCGCCGAGCTCCGCGCCGCTGAGGAGGTCGACGAGCGCCGCGACGAGCGTGGTCGTGCCAACGTCGACGGCGACGCCGAGCGCGCGCGCCGTCGTGTCGCCAGCCTCCTCGGCGATCACGGCGCCGCCTGCCTCCACGAACGTACGCCGGGTGGCGGCGTCGTGACGCTTGCGGATCCACGGGTCCAGGGGCAGCTCGACGCCGCTCCCCCCCGCGAGGATCTGCAGGCCCGTCGTCGCCGCCGCTACGGGCAGCACCACCCGGACGTCTCCTCGCACGGAGGCGCAGCAGAGCAGGACGCGGCGCTCGACCCGGTCCTCCGCGGACGGCTCCGCGCGCGGGAACAGGCGCAGCCGCTCGAGCCCATCCGCGACCTCCGCCTTGCACTTGCCGCAGGTGCCGGCGCCGTTGCAGGGCGCCTCGACGCGGACGCCACCCCGGCGAGCCGCCTCGAGCAGCGTCGTCCCCTCGGCGACCTCCACGACGACCCCGCCAGGCAGGAACTCCACGCGCGGCATGGTGGCTCAGGCTCCCTTCACGGCGCCGGTCAGCGCCCGGATGTTGCCCAGGGCGGTGGACGTGCTCAGCCCGCACGCGGGCGCGATGATGTCGACCCCCTCCTCGACGAGCCGGACCGTGTTCCTGGAGACGCGCTCGGCGTCACCGAACTGGAGCAGGTAGGTGCTGACGTTACCCATCGTGGTCAGCCCGAAGTCCGACTTGAGGGCACGCAGGCTCACCTGCGCGTCCGCGCTGACGGCATCGGCATGGAGCTTCGGAAGGAGCGCACGGCTGCGGCTCATGTCGCCGCAGATGTGGACGATGACGGGCTTGCCGACGCGGTGCACCGCGTCGGTGAGGTCGTTGAGGTACCGCACCGCGAACTCGTCGAAGAGCTGCGGCCCGAGGATCTCACCGGTCGCCGTCGGATCGCCGATGGCGATGACGTCCGCGCCGGCCTCCGCCACCGCCTTCGCGTACTCAACGAGGAAGCGCGTGACGTAGTCCATCACGCGGTGCGCGGCCTCACGGCGCTTGCGCAGCTCCTTCAGGAAGCACATGGGATCGACGATGGACGCTGCGGTGCTCACCGGCCCGGTGAGGCTCGCGATCACGGGCACGTCGGGGTTGCGGCGCGCGAGCAGCGTCGCCGACTCGACCACCGTGGCGATCCGCCCGCTGCGGGCGAGCGGCTCGACGTCGCGGTACACGACCTGCTCGACCGAGGCGAAGGCCTCGCGCGCCACCTTCGGCTCGCACTCGAGCGTTCCGAGGTCGACCTCACTCCCGAGGAGCTCTGGCTCCACCGTCATGCAGAACGGGACGCCCAGGTTCTCGAAGCCGGTGGCGCGGTGCACGTCCTCGGCGAGCGCCGCCATCTCCGCCGCGTCGGTGTGGGCGCGCGGGAGCGTGTGACCCGTCTCCTTCATGACGTCCACGATGGCGGCGTTCATCATCCCGCCCATGCAGATGCCGGGCGGACGGTCGACCGTCTTGCGCCCCAGGACCCGGAGCAGGCGCTCCCTGGGAGCGGCCTCGCTCACGCCGCTGCTCCTGCCTGCGACACGAGACGCCGCACGAGCTGGACCGCCTCGGCGGCCTTCGCCGAGTAGCCGTCTGCGCCGATCTTGTCCGCAAACTGCTGGGAGACGGGGCCGCCTCCGACGATCACCTTGATCCGGTCGCGCAGGTTCTCGGCCCGGAGGACGCGCACCACCTCGGCCATCCCCTCCATCGTCGTGGTCATGAGCGTGGAGAGCGCGATCACCCGCGCCTGCTGCTCGATGGCGGTGTCGACGAACTTCCTGACCGGAACGTCCCGCCCGAGGTCGATGACCTCGAAGCCGGAGGCCTCGAGGAGGATGCGCACCAGGTTCTTGCCGATGTCGTGCGTGTCCCCCTCCACCACACCGATGACGATCCGGATGCGCTCGGTACGGTCGGCAGCCCGGATGTGCGGCCGCAGGAGCTCGATCCCCGCGTACATCGCGTCCGAGCACACGAGCAGCTCGGGGACGAAGTACTCCTCCGCGTCGAAGCGCAGGCCCGCCTTGTTCATTCCGTCCACGAGCCCGCGCTCGATCGCCTCGTAGGCGTCCAACCCGCGGGCGATGACCTCCTCGGCGGTGCGCCGAACGGCGTCCTCGTCCATCTCCAGCACCGAGTGCGAGAGCCGCTCGAACAGGGCTTCCTTGTCCCCAGACATGATCTTCCTCGAGGTGAGTGGCGCGGCCAGCCCTGCCGGGCCGTCCGTCATACCGGATGACGCATCCTAGATGGCAGCCAGCGCTCCGGTCAAGCGGACGCCGATCCGCCGGCGCGGGAGCGAGGCGTGAAGTCGGGGAGGCGCGCCGTGAGGCCGCCGATGGCTGGCGAGAGCGACGTGACCCGCCCGGTGAGGCTCGCCAGCGCCACGCTCGGGCCGGATTGTCCGACGGTCACGTGTCTGCTATAGCGGCTCCGGTATGACGGAGACACGGCCTACTACCACGGACCCGCTGACGTCCCGCGAGATCATCCGGAGGCTCGTCGCCCTGGAGCCGACACCCAGGCTGCCGGTGTCGCTCCTCTCGGCGGGGGCGTGGACGTTCAACCAGGGCGGCCTGACGCTCGAGCAGGCCCTCGCGGCCGGCCCGCAGCGGTTCGCGGAGGTCGTCGTCGACACGAACGAGCGCGTCGGCTGCGACATCGTGTGGCCCGGCTCCGGGTACCACAACCTGGCCCTTCGTGGCGTGGGGGGAGCGATCAAGTTCCGCGCCAAGGGGACGCCGGACGTCATCGAGCCGCTGCTGCGGGCTCCAGCCGACACCGAGCGGATCCGGGTCGCGCGGGTGCGAGAGGACGTCGGCGTCGAGGTGCTGGTGGAGGCGGCTCGCATCCTCTCGAAGAGCATCGGCGATCGCACCGTCGTCGGGACGAGCCAGTGGGCTCCGTTCACGCTGGGGGCGCTCGCCTTCGGCGCGGAGCGGCTCATGAGGGCCATCTTCAAGGACAAGCCCGCCGTCCACGCCGTCCTCGACTTCGCGGCCGAGCTCTGCTTCGAGTTCCTGGAGCCCTTCATCGACGCCGGCGTGACCATGATCTCGCTCGCGGACCCTTCGTCCTCGGGGGACATGATCTCTCGCGAGCAGTTCGTCGAGTTCTCCCTGCCGTACCTGAAGCGGGTGGCAGCCAGGATCAGGGCGCGGGGCGTCGACGTCACGATCCACATCTGTGGCAACTCGACCGCGCGCCTCGATCTGATCCGCGAGACCGGCGCACAGATCATGTCGGTCGACTACAAGGTCGATCTCTCCAGGGCACGGGAGCTGCTGGACGGCCAGCTCGCGCTCGCCGGCAACATGGACCCGGTCGCGATCCTGCAGCGGCAGACCCCCTCGGGCGTGGCGGCCGCCTGCCTCGAGTGCATCCGCGCCGCCGGCCCCGGCCCCGGCTTCCTGTTGATGCCGGGCTGCGACATCCCTCCCACCGTGCCCCTGGAGAACGTGAAGGCGATGGTCGAGGCCGCGCACGCCGTCACTAGTCCCAACCCAAAGGAGCCCAGCCGATGACCGCCTGGAAGAAGGGAACGATCTGCGTGCAGGGGGGGTACTCCCCGAAGCCGGGCGAGCCCCGCGTGCTGCCCATCTTCCAGTCCACGACCTACAAGTACGAGGACATCGAGCAGGTGGAGCGGCTCTTCGCGCTGAAGGAGGTCGGCTACAAGTACACGCGCACCGGGAATCCGACCGTCAGCGCGTTCGAGCTCAAGATCAGCCAGCTCGAGGGCGGCGTCGGCGCCGTCGCGCTCGCGTCGGGACAGGCGGCCACCGTCCTCGCGATCCAGAACATCTGCAACCCGGGCGACCACGTCGTCTCGGCCTCGACGATCTACGGCGGGACCTACACGCTCTTCGACAGCAAGTTCCGCAAGCTCGGCATCGACGTCACCTTCGTCGACGCCGAGGCGCCCGAGGAGGAGCTGCGGAGGGCCTTCAAGCCCAACACGAAGGTGCTCTTCGGCGAGACGATCGGGAACCCGGGGCTCGACATCCTCGACTTCGCGAAGTTCGCGGCGCTCTCGAGGCGCTTCGACGTGCCCTTCGTCGTCGACAACACGCTCGCCACGCCGCACCTCTGCACCCCCTTCGACCTCGGCGCGCACGTCGTCACCCACTCGGCGACCAAGTACATCGACGGCCACGCGACGAGCCTCGGGGGCGTGGTGATCGACGGCGGCACCTACGACTGGGGGAACGGGAAGTTCCCCGAGTTCACCGAGCCCGACCCGACCTACAACGGCGTCCGGTACGTGGAGCAGTTCAAGAACGCCGCGTTCATCTGGAAGGCGCGCGCGCAGTACCTTCGCGACTACGGGGCGTGCCTCAGCCCGTTCAACGCCTTCATCTTCAACCTCGGGCTCGAGACGCTCCACCTGCGCATGCCGCAGCACTCGAAGAACGCGCTGGCGCTGGCGCGGTTCCTGGAGTCACACCCGAAGGTGAGCTGGGTGGTCTACCCGGGGCTGGAGGGCAGCCCCCAGCGGGAGCGGATCCGGCGCTACTTCTCGAAGGAGGAGGGGAGCGGGATCCTGACCTTCGGACTGAAGGGTGACCTGCAGGCGACGAGGCGGTTCGTGAAGTGCCTCAAGGTCGCAGCCCTGGTCGTCCACATCGGCGATGCGCGCACCTGCGTGCTCCACCCAGCGTCGAGCACCCACGCGCAGCTCAACCCCGAGCAGCAGCGCAGCGCCGGGATCTCGCCCGACATGATCCGGGTCTCCGTCGGGATCGAGGAGCCAGAGGACATCGTCGCCGACTTCGAGCAGGCGCTGAGGAGCATGGACGCAGTCGATGCGGCCGATGGCTCGCAGGCCGCGAAGGAGCTCGCGTGACGGGCTGCCCTGGCTGCGAGCGCACCGGCGCCCTCGAGGAGCTCCGCATCGACGCTTCGATCTACCTGGGGGAGCCGCGCCCGCAGCGCGTGAAGCGGGAGCTCGCGATCAAGGTCAGTGAGCACTGCTTCCTGCCGCGGCTCGACGACCTCGCCGGCGACTGGGTCTCCCACGTCGCGGTCCCCGCGTTCCGTCTGCTCCGCGACGAGCGTGGAGGAGCGCCGGTGAGGTCCTTCTGCTCCATCGGGACGGGCTCGGGGCTGGACGTCCTCGGTGGGATCGAGATCTTCGGTCCGTCGCGGGTCGGGCTGACCGACGTGCACGACGACGTGGTCGCAGCGGCGGTGGAGAACGTCGAGCGGAACCACGCCGGCGCAGCGCCGCTGGTCGTCGAGGCGGGGGCCGGGGACCTCCTCGAGCCGCTTCGCAGGTTCGCAGCGCGCTACGACGTCATCTACGAGAACCTCCCCAACGTGCCTGCCGCGAGCGTCGAGGAGGTCGCGGCGGATCGCACGAGCTCCACGCACGTACCGCCGAGGGCGGAGGCGGTCCCGCCGCTCGTGTCGCAGCAGATGCTCGACCTGCACTTCATCGCGCTCCAGCAGGCGCGGGAGTTCCTGGCGCCGGGTGGGGTGGTCCTCTCCACGCTGGGCGCGCGCGTCCCACTCGAGGTCTTCCTCCAGATGAGCGAGGCGGCCGGCTACTCGGGCTCCTTCCTCACCTACACGTGGAAGGTGCAGGCAGAGGCCGAGAGCGTCATCCGGGATCACGCGCGCAGGCAGCGCGATGGCTTCGGCCCGTTCCACTTCTATCGGGCCGAGCTCCTGCGGGAGCGGTTCGAGTCGACGGACCTCGCCACGTCGGGGAGGAACGCGCTCGAGCTCGAGCGCTCCCTGGCCCCCGAGCGGCTCGACGCCGTGCGTGCGTGGGAGGCCTTCGAGGCCGGCGAGAGGATCGGCCACACCGCCGTCGTGCTGAAGTCGGTGCCCAGGTGAAGGACGGCGGGTTCGACGCCGCGCGCACGCTCGGGCTCGTGGGGGCGATCCTGACGGCCTACGCTCGCCGCGTCGCGGCCAGTCCCGCCGTCGAGGACGAGATCCGCAGGGTGCTCTGGCTCCTGCGCGGGATCCCTCCGACGCACGGGCTCCTCACCCCGAGCGATCATCCCGTCGTACGACACCTGGCGCCCGCGCTCGGCGAGCCCCATCCCCACGCCAACGATGCCGTCGCGGAGCTGAGAGAGCTCGGCGACCACCTCCCCTGGCGGTACGGCTACGCGCGTCGGGAGGACGCGCCCGACCTCGGCGACCGGGTCGCGTTCGCCGAGCTCGTGGGTCCGGACGCGCCATGCCGGAGCGACGCCGTCTGCCTCGGCCTGACCCTCATCGCTCCTCACACGCTCTACCCCGAACACCGGCACCCGGCGATCGAGCTCTACTACGTCATCTCCGGGACGGCGACGTGGAGCGCCGGCGGCCGCGCGGCGCGCGCTGCGCCCGGAGCGTTCGTGCTGCACCCCTCGGGCGTCTCGCATGCGATGGAGACGCACGGTGAGCCGCTGCTTGCGGCTTACAGCTGGTCGGGTGAGGACGTGAAGACGCCGTCGACGTACACTTGAAGGATTCCCAGAGACGCTCAGGAGTCGACAATGGCCGAGAACGATCCCGTCGCCCCGTCCTGCGCGACCTGCGCGGCGGTGTGGGACAAGAAGGGCGCCACGAGCTGCTGGAGCGCCGACCCCACGAAGGCGCCACCCGCGCCCGGCAACTGCCCGACCCGCGCCCACGCAGGCACGGTCGCCGGAACGCTCCCCCGCTACCTCGACGGGAGCGGCGACGCGCGGATGGCTCGCGTCGCCGCGACCGTGGAGGGGCTCTGCTACCAGCGGGCCGAGGGGGGAGCGGTCCACGCCCGGTGGACCCGCGTCGAGGACACCATCGCCTTCGCGAAGCTGATGGGCTACCGGCGGATCGGGATCGCGACCTGTATAGGGCTCCTCGAGGAGAGCCGCCGGCTGGCCGAGATCCTGAGCGCGCAGGAGCTCGAGCCGGTGAGCGTCTGCTGCAAGGTGGGGAGCGTCGACAAGGCGGCCGCGCTGGGGATCTCCGAGGAGGAGAAGGTTCGCCCAGGGACGTTCGAGCCTGCGTGCAACCCCCTCGCGCAGGCCGAGATCCTCAATGGGCTCTCGACCGACCTGAACGTCCTCGTCGGGCTCTGCGTCGGCCACGACGCGCTCTTCGCCAAGCACTCCAAGGCGCCTGTCACGACCCTCGTCGTGAAGGATCGCGTGACGGGCCACAACCCCGTCGCCGTCCTCTACGGCCAGAGCTTCTACTTCAAGCGGTTGCAGAAGGCGCCGCTCGTCCTCCCGAAGCGCTGAGTGCGGGACCCCGGCTTGCGCTCTCTGGCGCCCCCCGGGTATGAAAACTGCTTGATGCGGTTCCTTCTGGTCATGTGGCTGGTACTCGGGCTGGCGCCCGGCCTCGGCGAAGTCGTCGAGGCCGCGGTCCATCTTGCGACCACCGGCCTCGGCCAGACGGACGCCGACCACGGCGACCCGGGCGACGAGGGCTGCGAGCACGGCTGCGGCATGACGGAGGATCACTGCCGTTGCTGCGCGTGCCAGTGCGCCGCGACGCCGCCCGTCTGCACGAGCATCGGCCTCACGGTGGCCGACCCCGGACTGGTTTCATCGGGCCGGAGCCTCTCGTCGATCCACCAGCCAGCGCCGCCGTACCGCCCTCCGATCGCCTCGTAGCGTGAGTCGTCGACGCCGCGCCCATCTGGCGCGGCCTCCATTCACGGTGCGCTCCCCCGTACTCCGCGCGGCCCGAGGCCGCTGCGGCGCGACGGGACGTGCACCACGCTCCGAGGTCGTCGTGAAGCGCATCTTGCTCGTCGCATCGCTTTCCATCCCGATCCACGTTCCGGCCGCCGAACCCGAGTCGGTAGTCCGGTGGCCGCAGGTCGCCGCTGCGGCCGACCAGCATCCTCTCCTGCAGGAGGCGAGAGCCCGTGTCGGGGGTGCAGCCGGCGCCGTGACCTCGGCGCGCGAGCTCCCCAATCCGATCGTGAGCGTCAAGGGGGGCGACGTGCGCGCTCCCGGTGGAGTGCCGGCAGGGCGCGAGTGGGAGTACGGGGTCGAGCTCCCGCTCGAGTTCCTCAACAGCCGTCGGCAGCGGGTCGCCGCGGCCAGCGCGACCGCGGAGGGGGCCGGTCACGAGGCCCGCGCGGTTCGCCAGGAGGTCCTGCGCGAGCTGCGACGGAGCTTCATCGCCGCCGCCCACGGTCAGGCCGTGCTGGAGGCCAGGGCCGAGCTCGAGTCGCAGGGCGCCCAGCTGGCTGCGCTGGTCCGGCTGCGGGCCGAGCGTGGCGAGAGCCGGCCGACGGAAGTGCCACGCGTCGATGATCGAGCTCGAGAAGCTCCGGGCCGCCGTGGGCAGGGCGCGTGCATCCGACGAAGCACAGCGGCAACGGCTCGCGGTATGGCTGGGTCGCCCGGTCGCGGGAGTGGAGGCGGACCTCTCGCGAACGCTCACGCTCCCGGCGCTCGAGGAGCTGCAGCGCCGAGCGGCTGCCTCGAGCCCGCTGGTCCAGGCGAGCCGGGCTCGGGTCGCCGCCGCCGAGCAGGCGTCGAGCGCGGAGCGGTGGGATCGCCTCCCGCGTGTCGCGCTGGCGGGCGCCCGCTCGGACGAGCTCGACCGGCAGGCGACCACCGTCACGGCGGCGGTCACGGTCCCGCTCTGGAACTGGAACCTGGGAAGGATCCGACAGGCCGACGCCGCGCTGGCGGGCGAGCGGGCGCGCCTCGACGCGGCGACCAGAGCGCTGTCCGCGAGCCTGAGCGAGGCGTGGCAGGGCTGCTCGGCCGGGCAGGCGACCGCGAGTCGCTTCCGCGACGAGATCCTCCCGCGCGCGGAGGGGTCGGCCCGGACCCTCGGCCGCGCCTTCGAGCTGGGCGAGTCCGGTCTGCTCGACGTCATCGACTCACGCCGGGTCCTGCTCGAGACGCGCAGCGAATACCTCGATCTCCTCCTCGACATGCAGAACGCCTGCGCCGACCTCGCTGCGCTGGCTGAACTGGAGCTGCCATGAGCCGCAAGCCTCTCCTCCTCGCCGTCGTCCTCGTCCTCTTCATCGGGTGCAAGAAGGAGCCGGCCCCACCCCCAGCCGGTCCGGCCACAGCAGCGACGCATGCCGGGGATGGCCACGGCGAGGGGGACGAGCACGGCCACGGCGACGAGCCATCGGACCTCGACCAGTCCGCAGAAGCGCTCCTCGCGATGAGCTGCGAGCACGGCAAGAAGACCTTCGAGTGCGACGAGTGCCGCTACGGGGTCGGTGTGGCGCGAGTGCCGAAGGCCATGATGGATGAAGGGCTCGTGAAGACCGCCGTCGCGGCGCGGCGGAGGTTGGAGGCGCCGCTCCCGCTCACCGGCGAGGTCCGGTTCGACGAGCGGCGCGTGACCCATATCGCGCCGAGCAGCGAGGCGATGGTCCGCTCGGTCAGGGTGAGCCTAGGGCAGCAGGTCAGGGCCGGAGAGGCGCTCGTCGTGCTGGAGAGCGTCTCGCTCGGGGAGGCCCAGAGCCAGTACCTGGAATCGCGCGGCGCGCTGGAGCTGGCGCGCAAGGCGGCCGAGCGGGCGGAGAGCCTGCGGGAGGAGAAGATCACCTCAGAGAAGGAGTGGCTCCAGGCACGCCAGGAGCGGGACGCCTCGGAGATCCGGGCGAGGGCAGCGGCCGAGAAGCTGGAGCGGCTCGGGCTCTCCCGGTCGGAGGTCGAGGGGCTGGCCTCGCGCGGCGGCTCGGCGGGGCGGGGTTCGCTCGTGCTCCGCGCGCCCGCGGCCGGGATCGTGCTGGAGATGCACGCCGTGCCGGGTGAGCTGGTTCGGCCGGACGAGGCGATCCTGACCGTGGGGGATCTCTCGGACCTCTGGATCTGGGCCGACCTCTATGAGGACCAGCTCGGGCGCGTCCTGGCGCACGAGAAGGCGAAGCTCCGGGCCGGCGTGAGCGTGAAGGCCTTCCCAGGGGAGGTCTTCCCGGGGTCGGTCGACTTCGTGGCCCCGACGATGGACGAGAGGACCCGGACCGTGAAGGTGCGGATCGCGGTGAAGAACCCGCACGGGAAGCTGAGGGCCGGCATGTTCGCGGCCGTGCAGCTCTTCCTGCCGGGCGACGAGGAGGGGCTCGCGCTCCCCCGGGTTGCCGTCCTCGCGGACGAAGGACGCTCCTTCGTCTTCGTCCGCCAGCAGGGCGAGTTCTTCATGCGGCGACCGGTCGAGACGGGACGGACCGGGCTCGACTGGATCGAGATCACGAAGGGGCTCGCGGGCGGGGAGACGATCGTCACGGACGGCGCGTTCCTCCTCAAGTCGGACGTGCTGCGCTCCAAGATGGGCGCCGGCTGCGCGGATTAGGGAGAACGATGCGCGCAATCGAGTGGGTCCTCGGCAATCGCTTCCTCGTCATCATGGTCACGGCCGCCCTCGCCCTCGCGGGCGGCGTGGCCTGGACGCGGCTCCCCATCGACGCCTTCCCGGACGTCACCAACACGCAGGTGATGGTCCTCGCGAAGGCCCCCGGCCTCGCCGCCATCGACGTGGAGTCGCGCGTCAGCTTCCCCATCGAGCAGCACCTGCGAGGCCTCCCGCGGGTGAAGCAGGTTCGCTCCATCTCCAAGGCAGAGCTGTCGCAGGTGGTGGTGGTCTTCGAGGACGGCGTCGACACCTACTGGACGCGCCAGATCGTCTTCGAGCGGCTGGCCGCGGTCCGGGAGGGGCTACCGCCCGGCGTCGAACCCGAGCTGGGTCCCATCTCGACCGGCCTCGGGGAGATCTTCCAGTACACGCTCGAGGGGGACGGCCTCTCCCCGACGGAGCTCCGGACGCTGCAGGACTGGCTCGTCGCGCCGCTCCTGAAGCCGGTCCCCGGCGTCAACGAGGTGAACAGCTTCGGCGGCTTCGTGAAGCAGTACCAGGTGCAGGTCCGGCCGGAGCGGCTGGTGAAGTACGGGCTGACCGTCGGCGACGTGGCCGCAGGCGCTCGAGCGGTCGAACGGGAACGCAGGCGGCGGGGTGCTGGTGCAGGGCTGGGAGCAGACCTACCTGCGAGGCGTGGGGCTCCTGCGCGACATCCCCGACATCGAGCGGGTGGTCCTGAAGGCGGAGGACGGGACGCCGATCTACCTGCGCGACGTGGCCGACGTGGTCATCGGCGCGGAGCCGCGCCAGGGGGCGGTGACCCGCGACGCCAAGGGCGAGGTGGTGGCCGGGATGGTCATCATGCTCAAGGGCGAGAACGCCCAGGAGGTCGTGGCCAGGGTCAAGGTGGCCATCGAGAAGGCCCAGGCGACCCTGCCGCCCGGCGCCGCGGATCAACGTCTTCTACGACCGCACCTCACTCATCGAGGCCTGCATCCGGACGGTGCGCGACGCCCTGCTGGAGGGCGGCCTCTTCGTCGTCATCGTCCTCTTCCTCTTCGTCGCGGAGCTGCGCACCGCGCTGGTGGTCCTGGTCTCGCTGCCGCTCACCTTCCTCGTCACCTTCATCGTCATGGGGCGCGTCGGGCTCACCTCCAACCTCATGTCGCTGGGCGGGCTCGCCTTCTCGGTCGGCATGGTGGTGGATGCGTCCATCGTCGTCGTCGAGAACGTGCGGCGTCACCTGGCGCGCCGGGTCGATGGGACGCCGAGGCGCCGGATCGTGGCCGAGGCCGTCCAGGAGGTGGCACGCCCGGTCGCCTTCTCGGTCCTGGTGATCGCGGTCATCCTCGTGCCGCTCTACGCGCTCCAGGGGGTCGAGGGGAAGATGTTCGCCCCGCTCGCCTCGACGATGCTCATCGCGCTGCTCGTCTCCCTGGCGGTCGCCCTGCTGTTCATCCCGGTCCTCTCGGAGCTGGCGCTCACCCAGGCGCCGGAGAAGGAGCTCCGGTTCGTGCGCCGGATCCACGCCGGCTACCTGTCGCTCCTGGACCGGGCGCTGGCGCGGCCGAGGCGGACGCTGGGCATCTCCGCCGCGGTGCTCGTCGCCTCCGGCGCGCTCGTGCCCTTCGTCGGCACCGAGTTCATGCCGCCGCTCGACGAGGGGGCGATCGCCATCAACGTGGTGCGCCTGCCGAACGCGTCGCTCGCAGGGCTCGGTCGAGGTCTCCCGCTACCTCGAGAAGCGGCTCAAGGCCTACCCGGAGGTGGAGACGGTGGTCTCGAAGACCGGCCGTGCCGAGATCTCCGAGGATCCGATGGGGCCGGAGCAGACCGACGTCTTCGTCATGCTGAAGCCGCGGCGGGCCTTCGGACGGCGGCCGCTCCCAGCGCCGAGCTGGTCGAGGCTCATGCAGCGCGACCTCTCGGCAGATCCCCGGCCTGCGCTTCTCCTTCTCGCAGCCGATCGCCCTGCGGGTGAACGAGCTGATCTCCGGGCGTGAAGAGCGACCTGGCGGTGAAGGTCTTCGGCGACGACCTCGCGCTGCTGAAGGGCTTCGCCGACCGGATCGCCGTCGGCGGTCGGCGGCGTGCGCGGCGCGACGCGACGTGAAGGTGGAGCAGGTGTCCGGCCTCGACCAGTACGACGTCGTCATCGACCGGGAGGCGGCCGCGCGCCACGGCATCTCGGTGGGGGACATCAACGACACCATCGAGTCGGCCATCGCCGGCAAGCAGGCGACGACGCTCATCGAGGACCAGCGCCGCTTCGCGGTGGTCATCCGCTTCCCGGCGGAGAGCCGGAGCGACCTGGAGGGCGTTCGCCGGCTGCTGGTCCCCGCCCCGGGAGGCGAGCGGGTGCCGCTCGCGCAGCTCGCGAGGATCGAGCTCGTCGAGGCGCCGGCGCAGGTCTCGCGGGAGAACGGGATCCGTCGGGTCGTGGTCGAGGCGAACATCCGCGGCCGGGACCTGGGCGGCTTCGTCGCGCGAGGTGCAGGAGCGGCTGAAGCCGTTCGAGGAGGAGACTGCCGACCGGCACCTTCCTGGAGCTCGGCGGCCAGTTCGAGAACCAGCAGCGGGCGATGCGGACGCTCGCGATCGTCGTCCCGGTCGCGCTGGTGCTGATCCTCCTGCTGCTCTACATGGCGCTCGGCTCCTTCGCCGACTCGCTGCTCGTGCTGCTGAACCTTCCCGTTCGCCCTGGTCGGCGGGGTGGTCGCGGTGGTCCTGTTCCGGATGCCGGTCTCGGTGTCGGCCGCCGTGGCCTTCATCGTGCTCCTCGGGATCGCCGTCCAGAACGGCGTCGTGCTGATCGCCTTCCTGCGCCAGCTCCGCGACCAGGGGCGAACCGTCGCCGAGGCGGTGCGCGAGGGCTGCGACCTGCGCTTCCGGCCGCTCCTCATGACGGCGCTCACGAGCTTCATCGGTCACCTGCCGATGCTCTACGCGCAGGGCTCCGGCGCCGACATCCAGAAGCCGCTGGCGGTGGTGGTGATGGGGGGGCTCGTGACGTCGACGGCGCTGACGCTGCTCGTCGTCCCGACGCTCTACTCGATGCTGGCTGGCAGGGGCGCATCGAACGGTGTGCTTCAGAAGGCGTCGAACACGTCGTGACCCGACGAGCCTCTTCGCCGCGGGGTCGGCGGCGCGCCTCGGCGGCGGAGTAGGAACGAGTCGCACTTCCGCGCCGCGCGGCGCGGGGGCATATTCGCGCGCCATGCGTCTTCACAGGATCCTGGAGGGCCTCGTGTTCGCCGAGCGCGGCTACCTGAACGGGAACCAGGTGTTGGCCACCGGCGGCGTGCCGGCGGTGGTGGACACCGGGTACGTCACGGGGTGGCCGACGACCGAGCGCATCCTCGCCGAGGTCGGGCTGGCGCCGGAGCGCGTCCGGATCGTCGTCAACACCCACGCGCACTGCGACCACGTGGGCGGGAATGGGCGGCTGCAGCAGCGCTCTGGCTGCGACGTCGCGCTCCATCCGCTGGGGAGGCGCCACGTCGAGGTGGGGGACGAGCGCGCGACCTGGACCGGATACTTCGCGCTCGACGCCGACGACTACCGGCCGACGCGCAGCCTCGCTGACGGCGAGCGCGTCCAGCTAGGCGACCGCGAGTTCACCGTCCTCCACGCCCCCGGCCACTCCGCCGACAGCCTCGTGCTCCACGAGCCGCGGGAGGGGATCCTCGTCTCCGGCGACGCGCTCTGGGAGGCGGACGTGGGGCTCGTGAACCCGTTCGTCGAGGGGACGGAGGCGCTCCGGACGCACCTCTCGACGCTGGAGCGGCTCGCGGGGCTCCACGTGCGGTGGGTCCTGCCCGGGCACGGTCGGCCCTTCCAGGACTTCGCGGGCGCCCTCGCCGAGAGCCGGCGGCGGATCCGGCGCCTGATGGACGCACCCGCGGCGCAGGGCACGGCCCTGCTCCGCAAGATGTTCGTCTTCAAGCTCCTCATCCGCCCCGGCGTCCCGGAGCAGGAGTTCGAGCGCCACGTCGTCGAGGCGGAGTGGTACCGCGAGACGGTCGAAGGGCTCGTCGGCGGTGAGCCCGCCGAGGTCTTCCGCGCGACGCTCGACGACCTCGTGCGCAGGGGCGTCTGCCGCCGCGACGGGGGCCGCCTCACCGCGACGGCGCGGACCTGAAGGTCACCCCCGCAACTCTTGGGAAGGTGTCGGCGGAACCCGACCGGGGGGTGTCACAACGTCGACGAGCGACGCTCTTCTGGCTGAAGCGACCAGAATGGAAGAGGGGGATCCCATGCGCATCGCTAGCCTCGTCGCGTTCTCGCTCGCCATGTCGGCCTCGCTCGGCTGCCCGAGCTTCGAAGAAGGACGATCCCAACCCGCCGCCAATCACGTTCCAGGGGGGCGACTTCTGGGTGGTCCGCTACGCCGCTGCCCGCTTCACCGAGCCCGGCAGCCCGGACCCTATGGGAGCCTTCGCCACCGCGGCCGACCGTGCGGCCTTCCGGGGGGAGGGCGGCGACTTCCTCGGGTGGAACGGGAAGTTCCAGTTCTCGGCGCCGACCGCGGGGGCGGGGACCCTGGAGCTGACCCGGCTGTGGGACGAGAACCGGAGGATGGCCGACGAGACGTGGTGCAGCGACTGCGGGGTCTTCCCCGGGTTCACGCCGCCGGCCGGGACGATCCTGTACGACTACGCCCTCGCCGACGACGGCACCTTCACGATCGTGGACTCGAAGCGCGTGATCCAGGGCGCGTTCAGCGCCGATCTCTCCACCGTAGTGGCGCTGAACGTCGAGAACGAGACCAACCTCGAGCTGCTCGTCGGCGTGCGGGTGCCGTCGAGCGCCCCGACCCTCACCGGGCTCTACGCGATCGCCAACGAGGAGCTGACGGTCACCTACCCGACCTCGGGGACGACCACGCAAGCGCGCTGGTTCCACGAGGCGCTGGGGTTCGGGTGGGTGAACTTCGCGCCGGCTACGGAGACCCCAGACTTGATGGTATTCGACAACCATCACGAGATGTGGAACCCCGCCGCGCTGCTCGGGGACGGCTACTCCAGCGCGACGAGCACGGCCAACGTCGTCGGGGAAGGGCTGCTGCCGGAGAGCGTCGCCCTCGGCGCGGACGGGACCGGGATCCTCTCCGTTGGCGGCGACGCGCCGGTCGCGTTGGTGGGCAGCGTCGGCGGCCACGTCGCCATCTGGGCTGGCGACACCAGCGCGCTCGACCGTTCGTCCGACCCCAGCGAGGTGAAGTACCGGCAGAACTTCGGGGTCCTCCTTCGCCAGGGTAGCCCGGGGAGCCTCTCGGCGGCCGACGTCGCCGGCACCTGGGCGATGGCGATGCGCGACTCGCAGCGCGTCGATGGGAGCGGCGACAGCGTCGAGCGCAAGACCGGCACCTTCGCGATGCTGACCCTCGAGGAAGACGGAACCTTCTCGGTCACCATGGACCGCCACGACGACCTCGGGAATGTCACCCTCCTCGAGCAGGCGGGGACCTTCGCGGTGAACCCGAGGTGCATCGGCGCCACCGACGGGACGCCGGCCTCCCGCCTGGGGGACCTGTCCATCTCGGAGTGCCTCGCAGCCGGAGGGCAGGCGCTCGACGTCGCCGCGCTCTCGGCGATCGAGGACGCAGCCACGAAGGTGGTGGCGTGGATCACCTTCGCAGACGACGGTCAGGTCGCCTCCGTCATGTCCCCCGCGGCGTTCGACCCGGACACGTCGGCGGCGCGGACGACCGGCTTCCTCGTCCGGCTGCGGTAGGGGCCGGGCGGCCGCCGGACCATCCTGCCCAGTGATCCTCGTGGTGCCGGAAAAGCAGAAGCCCCCGTCACCTTGCGATGACGGGGGCCGAGATGGTGACCCGTACGGGAATGGAATCAGCGTCTTTTCAGCCGTTTACGGCTCCGAACGCGGCTGTACGGGACCGGGAACCGAGCGCCACGCGCACCGACGCGGCTTCTCGCGCGGGCGCAGTCACCAGCGCGATCCCCGCCTTCCTCGAGACGATCGGCCGGCTCGCCGCCTGAAGCGGCGGAAGTCTACGGCTGAGTGCGCGGGTACGATACCGACCCAGGTGGCCGTCCGTCGGCTGAGATCCCCAGGAGCCGGCGCTGCCGGCATGAGGTACCGTGGCGTCATCTACATGGAGAAGGCGATGGCCGGCCAGAACCTACGACCGGAAGTGCCGCTGGCTAGCATGACCCGGCGGGCTTTCGACGCGTTCGATGACCCATCGCTGGCTCGGGCGGCCGTCGAGCCCATCATCGTCGCCGTCAGGGCCAAAAGCCCAGGCATCAAGTCTGCCGTCTTCGAAGCGCTCTCTCCGGGTCGCCGCGCTCTATTCGCTTTCTGGATCTTCTATGGCCACGCGAGAGAACAGGGCTGGACCCTATTCTTCCGCGAGGTGCCGTACGTGTCTGAGTTCCCAGACTTCCTCGGTTGCCTCCGCAGCGCGTTCGAGTACATCGGTGACGAGGCGATGATCTCGCTCGTCAGCGACGTCGAGCATGTTCACCGAGCGCACGACCAGGTCATGAAGGACATTCCGACGCTGGATCCTCGGGAGCCGAGGTACGCTGCGGTCATCGAGGCGCTTGCGCCGCTCGATCGTCGCTACAGGGCTTTGGTTGCCGGGTCGCTCGGCCGTGTCGCCGCTCTCGTCCGTGGGCGGGCACGTGACTTCGTCGCGTTCCAGGATGAGAGTTCCGCCGGCCGAGCGGTCACGTGACTCCTTCGACTCCGCCCATTCATGTTTGGTTCCCCGTCTCTGCGTCACGTTAGGCGTCGCACCGTCAGCCACGAGATCGTTCGCCAGATCGTTCTCGCCCGGTTCCTGGAGCGTCCGGCGGACGGCATCGTCGCCGCAGTGGAGAACGCGGAGATGCTGGCGTGGCGCCTGCGCCTGCTCTCCGGGCGAAGCCCGGTGATTCACCGGAACCAGCCTCCGGAGGTGGAGGCGGGGCCAATAGCCGGTGGTGCGTGCGGCATCGTCCGCGTCGTCGACGGCGATCCCGTCCTCACCTTTCGCGCTCGTTGCGCGAGCGAGTACGCGATCGACAGTGTTCGTCTATCGACCTGGCTTGCCGGTGCCGACGGCGAATCCTCTGTTCGTGCGCTCGGGGCTGTTCGAACTCTTCACCTGGCAACGGCACGAAGCCGCTTGACGCAGGCAATCTGGCGGGTGCTGGCGCAGGTTCAGCGTCCCTTCTTGATCTCCTGCGACGCCTCGGCGCTGGTTCCACTTACCGCGCGGGAGCTCGTTCGACGTGCTCGAGCCGCCGGCGCGGAGCTCGCAGATCCGGGTCGTGTCTCGCGGACGCTACGCGCGACCACGATTGTGCTTCCGGACGGGTCGACCTGCCCACTCAGGGCGCTGTGCCCAACTACCCGTTCGGTTCTCGCCGCACGAGTACGCGGAGTGCTGGAAATCGAACGCCGACTCCTCGCGGCCGGGAAGTTACGCGTCGCCTGGGACGACGCCGCGCTTGCGCGCAGGGTGCGAAGGGACGATGGCGTTGTCGTGTCCGGGCGGATCGTCTGTTACTGCAGGAGGAGGCTCGGCGTGCCCGGTGCTCGCGCGCGAACTCAACGCGGCGCCTACATATCGGCAACGGCTGGGTTCTCGGCGCTCTTCCCACTCGACCGGCGAACCGTGCTTCGGCGTGCACCGAGGACACCCGGCGTCTACGAACTCCGGGTTGCGCCTGGGCACGAGGGATACGAAGCGTCCTCTGCCGGGGTCATGTACGTTGGAAAGGCTCAAGACCTCCGCGTGCGATTGCTCGCGCATGCGGGCGCTGGGGTGCGAAACGAAGGTCTTCGTCGCCTTGTGCGCAACTCCCGTGTCCTCTTCCGATTCCGAGCCGAGGCTGCGAAGGAGGAGCTCAAGCCTGTGGAGGTAGGGCTATATCTGCGGTTCTGCGACACCTTTGGCCGACCTCCGACCTGCAATCGGGTCAGCCCTTGACGGTCGTCGTATACCCATGGCCTTGACTAATAGGAAACGACACAGTACACGCACCGTCATGCGCAGAGGGGCCGGTGGAACAAGTCTTGCCAGGCAGGCAGGCAGGCAGGCAGGCAGGCAGGCAGGCAGGCTCCTTGTCGGTCGCTCCGGTCGGGTCCTCTGCGCGGACTCCGCCGCGGCAAATTTACTCAGCGTCCGCAGTTCAGAAGTCGTCGGCCAGTCCATCGCTCGGTTGATCCCCGACTGCCCGTGGGCGGACGTGCTGCCAGCGAACGGTGGCTCGTACCCGCGGCAACAGACCTTCGAGGTGCGAACCTTGGGACCGTGCGGCGCTACCTCCCGCATGGAATGCGCGATAGATGCGTGTCCCGTTGAGGGCGATCTCGTGTTCGCTGTGGTCCTTCGTGACCTTGCTTCCGATCTCGAGTACGCCGCGGAGATCGCGCACAGGGACAGGATCATGAGTATCGGCAGGCTTGCAGTCGAAATTGGCAACGACATCAACACACCCCTCGCCTATCTGATCGCGAACCTGGAGTTCATGTGGCGCGAGATGCCGGACGTCGCTCAGATGACGCGTACAGCATCCGCTGGCGGGGGTGGCCTGGAAGCCTTCGCACGCTTGGCCGAATTCCGCGATGCACTCGCGGAGGCGCGTCACGGTGCTGCCCGAGTTCGCGAGATCGCTGGGAACCTCAAGTACCTGACGCATGAGGACGAGTTTCGGTGTGAACTCGTCAATGCGGCGCGCGCATTCGACGCCGCCATTCACCTTGCCTGGAGCGAGATACGTTCGGGTACCCACCTCGTTCGCGAGTACAGTCCGGTCCCCTTTGTTGCTGCCAATGAGCACCTTCTGGTCCAGGTATTCCTGAACCTGCTCCTCAATGCAGTTCATGCGGTCGAGGCTGCGCCGGCCGCATCCAACGAGATTCGCATCCGTGTGGCTCACGACAGGGATAATGTCGTCATCGAGGTGGCTGACACTGGGGGTGGAATCGCGCCAGCCGGCATGGCTGGCGTACTTGCCGCGCCCCTCACGGCCTCGGAAGCAGGACCGGGGCTCGGCCTCTCTGTCGCGAAAGAGAATCGTTGATGGTCTTCACGGAGAGATTACCGTTCAGGCCGAGACGGGAAAGGGGAGTGTGGTTCGGGTCACGCTCCCCGCCGCGATGCCGAGCCAAGACCCTGCTTGAACGCTCGTAACTCCGAGCAGCGCCCCCCAGACCTGATTCCCGCTAGACCTGATTCCCGCCGAAGCCTGAGTTCGGCTGACCTGGCCTTCTTCCCCGTGGCGCCCGCGCTGGAGGTCCGCGAGATGGTGACCCCCCTGGTGACCAGTACGGGACCGTCCAAAGAAGAAGCCCCCGCAACTCTTGGAAGAATTGCGGGGGCCGAGATGGTGACCCGTACGGGAATTGAACCCATGTTTTCGGCGTGAGAGGCCGACGTCCTAACCGCTAGACTAACGGGCCACGAAGGTTTCCGTGGTTCCGCCCCGGAGAGTCCCGGGTTGGCCGCCTCGGAAGGCGGGCCGCGGCCGTTTCCGGCAGCGGAGGCGCTAAAAACCACGGAGCCGGGTTGCATGTCAAGGCCGGATGGGCGCGCCCCGGGCGGTAGGCCGGCCGCGCCGGGGCGGCGCCGCTTTGCCGAGCCGTCACGCGATGTTGCGCGTCCACGCACGGCGCGGTAACACGGCCAACGCATGAGCGACGCGCACCGTTCGTCCAACTTCCTCACCGACGTCATCGACGCGGACCTGGCGGCCGGCCGCAACGGCGGCCGGGTGGTGACCCGCTTCCCTCCAGAGCCGAACGGCTACCTGCACATCGGCCACGCCAAGTCGATCCTCCTCAACTTCGGCCTGGCCGCCCGCTACGGCGGCCGCGCGCACATGCGCTTCGACGACACCAACCCGACCACCGAGGAGGTCGAGTACGTCGACTCGATCCAGGCCGACGTCAGGTGGCTCGGCTGCGACTGGGGCGAGCACCTCCACTTCGCGTCGAGCTACTTCCCGCGGATGTACGAGTGCGCCGAGCGGCTCGTGCGCGACGGGCTCGCCTACGTGGACAGCCAGACGGTGGAGGCGATCCGCGAGCAGCGCGGGAGCTTCGATCGCCCGGGCGTGAACGGTCCTCACCGCGGCGCGGTCGGTCGCGGAGAACCTCGACCTCCTGAGGCGAGATGAAGGCCGGCGCGTTCGCCGACGGCGCCTGCGTCCTCCGCGCGAAGATCGACATGAGCCACCCGAACGTGCTCATGCGCGATCCGCTCCTGTACAGGATCCGGAAGGCGCACCACCACCGGACCGGTGACGCCTGGTGCATCTACCCGATGTACGACTTCGCGCACCCGCTCGAGGACGCCATCGAGGGGATCACCCACTCCATCTGCACCCTGGAGTTCGAGTCGAACCGCGAGCTCTACGACTGGGTGCTCGACAAGACCGGCCCGTGGGACCCGCGCCCGCACCAGTACGAGTTCGCCCGGCTCGCGCTCGGCTACACCGTGCTGTCGAAGCGGAAGCTCCTCCAGCTCGTGAACGAGCAGCGCGTCTCGGGCTGGGACGATCCGCGCATGCCGACCATCGCGGGGATGCGCCGGCGCGGCGTGACCCCCGAGGCGCTCCGCGACTTCGCCGAGCTGATCGGCGTCGCGAAGAACAACAGCGTCGTCGACATCGGCAAGTTCGAGTTCGCCGTCCGCGGCGACCTCGAGCCGCGCTGCCCGCGCGCGCTCGCCGTCCTCGACCCGCTGCCGGTGACGCTCGTCGACTGGCCCGAGGGCAAGGTGGTCGAGCTGGACGTCCCGTGGTGGCCGGCGGAGCCGGGCCGCGGGGGGCGCAAGGTCCCGTTCGGCCGCGACCTCCTGATCGAACGCGAGGACTTCTCGCTCACGCCGCCCGCGGACTGGAAGCGGCTCGCCCCCGGTCGCGAGGTGCGGCTGGCCGGCGGCTACGTGATCCGCTGCGACGAGGTCCTCCGCGGCGCCGGCGGCGAGGTCACCGGCCTGCGCTGCACGCACGACCCGAAGTCCCTCGGCGACGTCGCTGGCGACCGGAAGCGCGTCTCGGGCACGCTCAACTGGGTGGAGGCCAGCCGCTCGGTCCCCGGCGAGGCGCGGCTCTACGACAGGCTCTTCTCAGTCGAGAAGCCCGACGCGGTCGAGAGCTTCCTGGAGGTGCTCAACCCGGCCTCGCTGGTGGTCGCGAAGGGGGCGCGCGTGGAGGCTGCGCTAGCCATGGCCGCACCGGGCGACCGGTACCAGTTCCTCCGGCAGGGCTACTTCTTCGCGGACCCCGTCGACTCGCGCCCGGGAAGGCCGGTCTGGAACCGGACGATCGGCTTGAAGGACACCTGGGGCGCGAAGGCCCAGCCACGCCCCGAGCCGCGCGCCGCGAAGCCGAAGAAGGAGGCGCCGGCGGCCGGGGCGGCGCCCAGGAAGGGGCGCGCCGACGCGCGCGCGGAGCTTCGCGCAGCGACGCCAGTCCTCGCCGCCGCCTTCGACCGGTACCAGGCGCAGCTCGGGCTCCCCGCGGACCAGGCGGACCTGCTCGCCGCCGACGAGGCGACCGCCAGCTTCTTCGACGGCGCCGTCGCCGCGCACGCGAGCGCCCAGACGGTAGCGCGCTGGCTCCTGAACGAGCTCTCGGGGCTGGCGGCCGACAGGCCGCTGGACGCGCTCCCGCTCGCCCCGGCCGCCTTCGGCCGCTTCGTCGCGCTGGTCGACGCCGGGAAGGTCACGGCGGCGGCCGCGAAGACGCTCCTCGCCGAGCTGGTCGCGAGCGGCGGCGAGCCCGAGGAGCGGCTGCAGGCGCTCGGGCTGGCGAAGGTCGAGGACGCGGGGGCGGTCGCCGCCGCAGTGGACCGCGCGCTCGCCGCTCAGGCGGCGGAGGTCGCCCGCTACCGCGCCGGCGAGAAGAAGCTCTTCGGACTCCTCGTCGGCGCCGCGATGCGCGAGGCGAAGGGGGCGGACGCGGGGCTGGTGAGGAAGATCCTCACCGAGAAGCTGGGGTGACGCTCCCTCACCCTGTCCCTCTCCCTCGATGAGGGAGAGGGGAGGGCACCAAGGTGAACGCCCTCGTCCTCAACGGGAAGCTCGGGTAGGAAGCTAGAGGTCCTCGGCAGGGAAGAGGCGGTGGGCCTCGAAGACCGTGAGGATCTCCACAGCCGATCCCTGGACCCGGTAGACCAGCCGGTAGTTGCGGAGGATCAGCTCCCTGATCGCCGGATTGGGCAGCTCGGGAACGCGCCGACCGCGATGCGGCATCGTACGCAAGGACTCACCCAGCGCTACGAGTTCGTGCCAGGCGGCGCGCAGCCGCGGGGTCGTCCATGGCGACGAAGCCGTGTATTGCCTCGATCCGCCGAGCTGCGGCATCCGTCCAGCGGACCTTCATCGCCGCTTCGGACGCCCGAGCCCGAGCCGCGCGCGGAGGGCCGCTCCGTCGATGAGGCGCCCGGCGTCGGCGTCGGCGATCCCCTCCTCGACCGCGCGGACGAACTGGTAGCGCTCGACCAGCCGGTCGAACTCGGCGGGGGAGAGCAGGACCCCCGCGGGGCGACCGTTCTGCGTGATGACGAGCGGCTGGCCGGTCTCGGCGGCCCGGGCGAGCCACTTCTTCGCCTGGGCCTTGAACTGGCCGACCGGGACGACGTCCTCGGAGACGCGCAGCGGCTTCATGGTCTGAATATGGTCCGTTATCTGACCGGATTCAAGATGTGGCACCTGTGCCCCCCTCACCCAGCCTCTCCCCCGCTGGGGCGGGGGAGAGGTGCATCACCAAGGCGCGAAGACGCGATGAACGGTCAGCCGGTTGGGGAGCGGGGACGAGGCCGCTCAGCCGCAGAGCGCGATCGCGTCGTCCAGCCGCTGCAGCGACGTCGCCTTCCCGAGCAGGAGGACCACGTCGTAGATGCTCGGTGACGCGGTCCCGCCGGTGAGCGCGACGCGGACCGGCTGGGCGATCTTGCCGAGCCCCAACCCCTTCGCCTCGGCGAGGCCGGTGAAGAGCGCCTCGAGCGCCTTCTCCTCGGGCGTCTCCATCGCTGCTATCCCGTCCCGGACCGCCTGGAGCAGAGGCCTCGAGTCAGCGACCAGGAACTTGGCCTTCGCCTTGGGATCGAGCTCGATCGGCAGGTAGAAGTAGCGCGCCCACGTCGCCAGCTCGACGAGGCTCTTGGTCCGCTCCTGGCCGAGCGCCGCGATCTTGACCAGCTTCGCGTCCTCCTGCGCGTCGAGCCCGGCGGCGCGGAAGAAGGGGAGGGCCTTCGCGGCGAGCTGCGCGGGGGTGAGCTTCCGCAGCCACTCGTGGTTGACCCAGAGCATCTTCTCGAAGTTGAAGACGCCGGCCGTCGCGCCGACCTGCTGGAAGTCGAAGAACTCGACCAGCTCCTTCAGGCTGAAGATCTCCTGGTCGCCGTGCGACCAGCCGAGCCTGACGAGGTAGTTGACGACCGCCTCCGGCAGGAAGCCCATGTCGCGGTAGGCGGTGACGCTGGTCGCGCCGTGGCGCTTCGAGAGCCGGGCCTTGTCCGCGCCGAGGATCATCGGCAGGTGCGCGAAGTGCGGCACCGGGTAGCCGAGCGCCTGGTACAGCAGGATCTGGCGCGCCGTGTTGTTCACGTGGTCGTCGCCGCGGGCGACCAGGTTGATCTTCATCGTGATGTCGTCGACGACGGCGCCGAAGTTGTAGAGCGGCACGCCGTCGGAGCGGAGGATCACCTCGTCCTGCAGCGTGTCGTGCGGCGTCTCGATCCGCCCCTTCACCAGGTCGTTCCAGCCGGTGCTGCCGGTCTCCGGGACCCGGAAGCGGATGACGTGCGGCTTCGTGGGATCGTACGGCTTCGCCCTGCAGGTCCCGGGGTAGCGGAACTGGACCTTCGCTGCCTCGGCCTGCTTGCGGCCGGCGTCCAGCTCCTCCTTCGTGCAGTAGCAGGCGAAGGCCTTCCCCTCCTTGATGAGCCGCTCGGCGTGCGCCTTGTAGGAGTCCAGCCGCTCCATCTGGAAGTAGGGCCCGTGCGGGCCGCCGACGTCCGGCCCCTCGTCCCAGTCCAGCCCGAGCCAGCGCATCCCCTCGAAGATGGCCTCCTCGGCCTCCTTGGTGGAGCGCGACTGGTCGGTGTCCTCGATGCGCAGGACGAACGTGCCGCCGGTGTGGCGCGCCCAGAGCCAGTTGAAGAGGGCCGTGCGGGCGCCGCCGATGTGGAGGTAACCGGTCGGGGAGGGAGCGAAGCGAACGCGGACCTTTTCCGTCATGGCGGCGGGTTTTACCACACCCGGATTGCCGCGTAGCCGACCACCTGCGCGTCGTCCCCCGTAACCTCGCCAGAGTGGCCGTAGCGGACGAGCTCCGCGGCAGTCGCCCCCATCGCCGTCGCCGCGACCAGCATGACGGTGGCCGGGATGAAGCCGCACATCGAGATCCGCTCGCGCCTGACCACCTCGTAGAGGCCGGCCGGATCGAGGGCGAGGATCCGGTCGATGGCCAGCCGGTCCTTACGTCGCGCCTCGGCGGCCTGGATGTAGTGGCTCATGTCGCTCGACGCGACGATCAGCGCCCCGGCCGCTCCCGCCGCCCGTCCGAGGGCCCGCCCCAGCGCCTCGCACTCCATCCAGGAGAGCGGACCGAGGCAGAGCGCCGCAAGGGTGAGGGCCGGCTGCGCGCGCTGCAGGAAGGGAACCTGGACCTCCAGGGAGTGCTCGTGGAGGTGCGCCTCGTCGTCGAGCTCGACGCCGGGAGCCGTGGCCAGCGCGGCGGTCAGCGCCGCGTCCACGGGGACCTCGCCGAGCGGCGTCCGCCAGCTGCCCTCGGGCCAGAGTGAGGCGGGTGGGCCGAGTCCGGTGTGGTTGGGCCCCAGGATTACGACCCTCTGGGGGATCTCCACCCGGCGGTACACCTCGCCCGCGATGGCTCCGGAGTACACGTAGCCGGCGTGGGGCGCCACCAGTCCCCTGGCCGGCGCCCGCTCGGCGGTCGGCCGCAGGAAACCGTCCACCTCGGCGGCGAGCCGAGAGTGGCTCCCGGGGTAGAACCGGCCTGCGACGGCGGGTTCGCGGAGCATGGCTGATCGAGTATAAACCTCGATCAATGAACCGGCGGAAGACGGTCCTCGTGGTCGACGACTCGCAGGCCATCATCGACGCCCTCACTGGGGCGTTCGAGGACGCCGGGTTCGACGTGGCGACCGCGATGGACGGCGAGGAGGTGTTCCGGAAGATGGCGGCCGTCAACCCCGACGCCATCCTCCTGGACATCTACATGCCGAGGTTGAACGGCGCGGACGTCTGCCGGCTCGTGAAGGCCCATCCGCACTGGAAGAAGATGTTCCTCGTGCTGATGAGCTCCCGGATCAGCGATCGCGAGCTCGACATGTACAAGCGGCTGGGCGCGGACGAGATCCTGCGCAAGCCCTTCGATCCGGACCACGCGGTGGCGCTCGTCGCCAAGGCTACGGCGGCGCAGCTCGCGAAGGACTGAGAAGTCGCGCACGTGACCACCCACCCGCCGGGCCCGATCGCGCCGCGCAGCCTGGTCGCCACGTGGGCGCTGGCGATCGGCGCCATGGCGTGCGCGAAGGCCATTCCTCTTCCGCTCCTCGCCGCGAACCTGGCCGGCATCGGCGCGCTCCTCTTCGTCCTCCTGCCTGACCGCGTCCTGCGCGCTCGCGACGAGTACTGGGACGAGTACGGCCTGCAGTGGTGGGGCGTTCGCGACGCGCGGACGTGGCGCGCCTGGGGGCGCGGCGCGCTCTGGGCCTTCACCCTGGCCGCGCTGCTCTTTCCGCTCTTCGCGCTCGGTTACCAGGCCTTCGTCGAGTGGCTCCCGAGCCTCCCCCCACCGCTCGCCCGCTCCCTCGCCCCTTACGTCGGCTCCCCCCGCTTCGAGCTTCGGGCGCCCCCGGAGCTCGCGCTCCGGATCGTCGCGCAGCTCCTCGTGGTCGCGCTCCCCGAGGAGCTCTTCTACCGTGGGTTCATGCAGACCGCCTGGAGCCGGGCACCGGGGCGCCGGGTGCGGCTGCTCGGGGCGGAGCTGGGGCCCGGGTTCGTCCGCACGCAGGCGCTCTTCGCCCTCGGCCACCTGCTGGTGCTCCAACCCTGGCGGCTCGGGACCTTCTTCCCCGGCCTCCTCTTCGGCTGGCTCCGCGCGCGGACCGGGGGGCTCGCCGCGCCGGTCCTGTTTCACGCGCTCTCCAACCTCCTGATGATGACGCTGGAGGCCAGCTTCCATGGCGGGGGTTGAGGGCGCGCGCGGGAGGGGGTAGGGAGACACCATGGCGCGCAACATCCGCGAGATGCTCGAGGAGCAGGAGGTCCAGACGCTCCACCCGCGCGCCGCGTTCTCCGCGCGTTCAGCGGGGCGCGCGGAGCCGCATCAGGAGGACGAGATGCGTCCGGCCTTCCAGCGGGACCGCGATCGGCTGCTCCACTGCAAGTCGTTCCGACGGCTCAAGGGCAAGACCCAGGTCTTCCTCGCGCCTCGCGGCGACCACTACAGGAACAGGCTCACCCACACGCTCGAGGTCGCGCAGGTGGGACGGTCCATCGCCCGCGCCCTCCGGCTCAACGAGATGCTCGTCGAGGCGATGGTAATGGGACACGACCTCGGCCACACCCCGTTCGGTCACGCCGGAGAGCGCGTCCTGTCGAGGCTCGTCCCCGGTGGCTTCCACCACGTCCAGCAGTCGGGGCGCGTGGTGGACCTCCTGGAGAACGACGGCCGGGGGCTCAACCTCACCGCGGAGGTCCGCGACGGGATCCTGCGCCACTCCAAGGGGCGGGGCGAGGTCATGCTGAGCGGGAGCGCGCAGCCGAGGACGTTGGAGGCGGAGATCGTACGGATCGCCGACATCGTGGCCTACGTGAACCACGACCTCGACGACGCCGAGCGGGCCGAGCTGATCGCCGAGGGGGACGTGCCGGCGGAGATCAGGCGCGTGCTGGGCGCCCGCCACTCCGAGCGGCTCGCGACCCTCATCGGCGACGTCATCCGCACGACCGACCTCGACGGCGGCGGCCACGTGACGATGTCGGAGGACGTGCACGCGGCGCTCCTCGCCCTCCGCGACTTCCTCTACGCGCGCGTCTACGAGAACCCGGTCGTCCACGAGGAGTTCCAGAAGGCCCAGCGGCTGCTCCAGGACCTCTGGGAGTGGTGCACGGAGGACGCCGGGCGCTGCAGGCAGCGCTTCGGGATCGCCGCGCGCGAGGGCGACCCCCCGGAGCGGGCCGTGGCCGACTTCATCTCCGGCATGACGGACCGCTTCGCGCTCGAGACCTGGGAGGCGCTCTTCGTGCCGCGCCCGTGGGCCATCGTCTGAGCGCGGCCTGCCGCGCCGTTGCCCAATCGCGACCCGTCGTCTAGGATCGCCAGACTCGGGGGAAGTGCCGGAAGACTCGCCATGAACGACGACATCGCCGTCGGCATCGACCTCGGTACCAGCTACTCCTGCGTCGCGGTGGCCACCGGCGGCCCTCCCCAGGTCCTCCTGAACGAGTGGGGAGAGAAGACCCACGCCTCCTGCGTCTCGTTCCAGGAGGACGGGACCGTCCTCGTCGGGAACGACGCCAAGAAGAACATCATCACGAACGCCGAGAGCACGGTCTACTCGGCGAAGCGGCTCATCGGCCGGTACTACTTCTCCGACGAGGTGAAGAAGGCCCAGGCCGTGATGCCGTACAGGATCGTCGAGGGGCCTGGCAACGCGGTCCGGATCCAGATCCGCGACCGGACGCTCGCCGTCCCCGAGATCTCGGCGCTCGTCCTCAAGGAGATGAAGGCCGTCGCCGAGACGGCGCTCGGACGGCCGGTGACCAGGGCGGTCGTCACCTGCCCCGCCTACTTCAACGACAACCAGCGGCAGGCGACCAAGGACGCGGGGCGGATCGCGGGGCTGGAGGTCCTCCGGATCATCAACGAGCCGACCGCGGCGGCGCTCGCGTACGGCTTCGGAAAGGACATCTCGCAGAAGATCTGCGTCTACGATCTCGGCGGCGGCACCTTCGACGTCTCGATCCTGGAGATCGGCAAGGACGTGTTCGAGGTGCTCGCGACCGCCGGCGACACGTACCTCGGCGGCGACGACTTCGACGATCGGGTCATGGCCTGGCTCGCCGAGGACTTCCTGAGGCATCACGGCCTCGACCTCCGACAGGACAAGTTCTGCCTCCAGATGCTCAAGGAGGCCGGCGAGCGGGCCAAGATCGACGTGGGCAGGGATGGCGTCGCCGAGGTCCACGTGCCGGCGATCTGCCAGTCGCCGGAGGGGCAGGTGCTGGATCTCAGGGCCCACCTGACCGCCGACCAGTTCAACAGGATGGTGATGGACCTCATCCAGCGGACCTTCAAGGTCTGCGACGAGGCGCTCCAGTCGGCGCGGCTCACCGCCGGGGACGTCGACGCCGTCATCCTGGTCGGTGGGCCCACGCGCCTGCCAATCGTCCGCAGCAGCGTCCGGCACTACTTCCAGAAGGACGCGATGGCGGGCATAGACCCGGACGAGGTCGTGGCGCTCGGCGCGGCCATCCAGGCGGCCGCGCTCCTGAACGCCGACGCGGCGACGAACGGGCAGGCCAGCTACCTGCTCGACGTCACGCCGCTGACGCTCCGGGTCGGCACGGTGGGCGGCTTCACCGAGAAGATCATCGACAAGAACACCCCGATCCCCATCGAGAAGTCGAAGACCTTCACGACCAGCCGTGACGGTCAGGATCGGATGAAGATCGGCGTCTACCAGGGGGAGTCGAATCGCGCCGAGGACTGCGAGCGCCTGGGCGAGTTCGAGTTCACCAGCTTCCGGATCGGTTACCGTGGCGAGGTCCAGATCCAGGTGACCTTCGAGATCGACTCGAACGGCATCGTGAACGTCGCGGCCACCGACCTCGAGACCGGCCAGAAGACGTCGACCACCATCAGCCTGTCGTCGGGGCTGTCCGAGCAGGATCTCGTGAAGGCCGCGGATCAGAACGCCGGGCTGGCGCTGGCGCGCGGTCACAGGGCCTGACGGGCGAAGGGTGAGGAGTCCCGCACGATGGATCCCCAGTTCCTCAGCGAGGTCGAGGCGCTCGCCGCAGCGCTCGATCAGCTCGACTACTTCGGCGTGCTGAAGATCCAGCGGACGGCGTCGCCGCCCGAGATCAAGGCGGCCTACTACCGCGAGTCGCGCGCCTTTCACCCCGACCGCTTCGCGGCGGTCGAGGACCCGAGGGTCCGCGAGGTGATCGGGCGGATCTACCGCCGGGTCAACGAGGCGTGGACCGTCCTGCGCGACGACCAGAAGCGGCTGAAGTACGTCGCCGACGTCACCGGCCCCGACCGCGCCTCCAAGCTCCGCTTCACCGAGGCCGACGAGGCGCAGGTGAAGGAGGAGGCCAAGCGCAAGGTCGAGGAGCAGTTCGGCCAGACCCCGAACGGGCGGAAGTTCTTCCAGGCCGCGCTCCAGGAGGTCCAGGCGAGGCGCTGGGACAAGGCCGAGGCTGCGCTCAAGAGCGCGATGATGTACGAGCCGGCCAACCCCAGGTTCAAGGAGCAGCTGGCGGCCGTGCAGTCGGAGCTCGCGAAGGCCCGCCCCAAGGGCGACTACCGGATCAAGTAGGCTGGGAGCCCCACATGGCCATCGATCTCGCGGCGATCGCGTTCCTTGCCGTCGCCGCGGCGCTCGGCTCCTCTTCGGGCGCCCTGTACCAGCTGGTGCAGCTCGCCGGGGTGCTCGTGGGCTGGCTGGCTGCGTGGAACCTGGGGCCCCCCGTGGCGCGCGGCCTCTCGCGGTGGCTCCCGCAGGCGACTGCGAGCGGTGCGGCCGGGCTCCTCCTCTTCCTCGGGTTCAGCATCCTGGCCGCCTGGATCGGCCACCTCTTCCTCGCGACGCGGAGCTTCTCCGGCGTCGTCCGCAGCCCGCCGGATCGGGGGCTCGGGGCGCTCCTCGGGGGCGCCAAGGCGGGGCTCGTGATCTGGGCTGCCCTCTCGGCGCTGGCGCTGGTCGGGGGGAGGGTGGGGTTCGGCCGCTTCGCCGTCGACGGCCAGGGGTCGGACCTCGCGGCGCTCGCCCGGGACCACAACCTCCTCGTGCAGTGGCGCCCCACGGCCCAGGAGACGCTGAAGCGGCTCGGGACCGGATCCCAGAGCCCGACACGGGCGCCTGTTCCGAAGCCTTCACCCCGTGCTAGATAGGCGGCCCATGGCGACCACCAAACTGCCCGTTCTCGAATTCGTCCTCAAGAACTACAAGAACTTCAACGCGCGCGCGACCGCGCGACGCGCTGCTCGCCTACTGGCGCCACGTCGAGGGCGGCGGAAAGATGTTCTGGGCGGTGGCCGGTGCGATGTCCTCGGCGCAGCTCGGCATCACGCTGGCGCCGGCCATCCGCGCCGGGCTGATCCACGGCCTCTCGGTGACGGGCGCGAACCTCGAGGAGTCGCTCTTCCGCCTCGTCGCGCACGACAGCTACAAGGACTTCCCGGACTATCGCTACTTCACCAAGGACGACGACACCCGCATCCTCGAGGAGCGGATGCGCCGCGTCACCGACACCAGCATCCCCGAGGACGAGGCGTTCCGCGCCGTCGAGAAGTTCATCGTCCCGATGTGGAAGCGACGCGACGAAGACGCGGCGAGCGCCGCTTCTGGCACGAGTACTTCTACGAGCTGATCCAGACGATCCCGCCGGAAGCTCCACGAGGGCGAGCCCGACGAGTGCTGGCTGCTCGCCGCGGCGAAGGCGAACCTGCCGATCGTGGTCCCCGGCCACGAGGACTCGACCTTCGGCAACATCTTCGCGTCGCACGTGAAGACGGGCGAGTGCAGCGCCGCGATCGTCAAGTCGGGCATCGAGTACATGGCGCGCGTTCTACGACCAGTACCGCGAGCTCTCGAAGGGCAAGGGCGTCGGCTTCTTCCAGATCGGCGGCGGCATCGCCGGCGACTTCCCGATCTGCGTCGTGCCGTCGATCAAGTACGACCTCGCAGGAGCCGGTGAAGCCCTGGGCCTACTTCTGCCAGATCTCCGACTCGACGACGTCCTACGGCTCCTACTCGGGCGCGACGCCGAACGAGAAGATCACCTGGGACAAGCTGACGCGAGGACACGCCGATGTTCGTCATCGAGTCCGACGCCACGATCGTCGCGCCGCTCATGCTGCAGCGCGCTGCTCGAGTGCAAGGCGAACCCGAAGGCGGCCAACGCGCTGATCAAGAAGCTGGTGGGCTGAACCCTCCATCTCATCCCCTCTCCCTCAGTGAGGGAGAGG
>CAWJSR010000050.1:0-106751 GCA_963845515.1 uncultured delta proteobacterium | reverse complement strand
CCTTCTATGAGGGCCTTGGGGTCAAGGCTCCCTGTCGGGTGGTTGTTGTTCATCGTTCTCTGGACGACGTCGGCTTCTCTGGCCGGTTCGTTCGTGGGGCCGGGGTCCTCGTGACGCCGGACCACCTTCTATCCGTGCCCGGCTCTGGCCGGGTCACCCGATGCTGTATGCGCCGCTCCTGGCGCCGCGAACCGTTTAATGACGAGCCCCCTCTCTCAATCGGTCGTCTCCGACCCGGGATGGGTGCGGGCTCGCCAGACCTGGGAAACCTTCGCGCTCCTTCATCCTCCTGTGTTCAGTGTGGCTCCAGTCGTCACGACAACTACGCTCGCGTCAGTGCTCCGTCCGGAACGATCCCCTGCGTCGCGAAGCGCCAGAGCGCGACGAGTAGTTTCCGCGCGAGGGCCACAATGCCGACGCGCTTCATCCTTCCGGTGGCCGCCCCGAAGCGATCGGACCACCACCGCGAGAGCCGACTCCCTGGCTGGTACCTGAGCCAGAACCAGGCGAGCTCGACCATGACGGCTCGGACTCGCCAGTTCCCCGCTTTGCTTATGCCTTGCTCGCGGCGCACGTCTCCGCTGTCGTACGGCGTCCCCGTCATCCCGGCACAGGCGCCGACCTGCTTGCCGTTCTTGAAATCGCGCCACGCGAAGAACTCGCAAGCGAGGATCGTGGCCGCGTTGGCCCCGACGCCCAGGAGCGACATCAGCATCGCCGCCATCTCCATCGCCTTGCTGGGCCTGGCCTTCAGCGCGGTCGCCCGCGCGCGCTCCACCTTCAGGATCTGGTCGCGGACTAGATCGAGGCGTGCGGCCTCGCGCTTCAGTTCTTCGCGTACCTTCTCTGGTAGCAGTTCACCGTCCGCGCTCCGCAGCGCGTCCACGAGCAGGTGAAAGCCCCTTACTACCCTGAGCCCCCCGAGACCGTGCAGCGTAAGCAGTCCGCGGATCCGGTTGGAGTGCGCGCCACGCTCCTGCTTCAATCGACCCAACTCCCGGACCGGCCGCCGGGCGTCCTCTTCATCTACCGATGGAATGCGCACGGCTCGCAGCCGGTCGCCCCGCTCGTCGTGCCGCACGAGTTGCTGCACCAATTTCGTCGCGTCGAGCCGGTCCGTCTTCGCCCTCCGCGCGCGCCGGTCAACTTCGATGCTGGATGGGTCCACGACGAGATTCTCGACTCCGGCCGCCGCCAGCAGTCGATGGATCCAGAAGCCATCGCGCCCGGCCTCGTAGCAACTGAGCACGCGGGCGCCGTCGGACAGACCGAGCTTCGATTTCGCCTTTTTCACTTCGTCGAGCACGCTCGGAACCGATCCGCCGTCCACAGCTACGGTTCGAATCTTCTTGCCGCCCGCCGAGAAACCAAGCTTCCAGGTCTTCCGGCTAAGTTCCAGCGCGAGGTAGAGCGTCCGCTTCGCAGTAGTCGTATCCTCTTCAAGGGCCGTTCGGATCATCGCGAGTCCTCCTTGTGGGTCGCACCCAGGAGTCTCGCTCCGAACGGCCCTTCATAGGATCTCTCCCCCGCCGGAGCGCTGACCATTCATCACTTCGTGCGGAATCGGCCGAGGTGACGCGGGCTTCGCGGTGAGTTTCCTCCTCTCCCCCGAGCCCTCGGGGGAGAGGCCGGGTGAGGGGGCTGACGGCCCGGCATTCCAGTTTCAGGGGGCGTCCGTTCGATCGCGTGGCGGTCGAAGCCGTGATCTGGTGCGGGGTCATGACGATCCCGACCGGCGCCAGAGCCTTCGCCAGAACGTTCTTCGGCCACGCGGACCTGGGCGATGCCCGGCGAAGAGGCGCGCTCGTCGCCCTCGTCACAGGGCTCGTCAGGAACCCTAGCGGGCGGATCACGCAGGTGTTCCAGACGTCGGCTGCCCGGGAGCGCGCCTATCGCTTCGTCGAGAACGCGGCCGTTCAAGCGAGCGCGCTGACCCGCGCGCTTGCGACGGCCGTGGGTGCGCTCGTGAACCGAGCGCGGCGCATGTCGTACCTGGTCATCGATGGCTCGAGCCTCACTCTTGCGGACCCCCGCGGGAGGAAGGACTTCGGCCAGGTCGGCAGCCACAGCCACGGCGCGCGGGGCCTGAAGGTCATCACCGCCTACGCAGTCAGCATGGCCGGCGTCCCGCTGGGCGTGCTCTGGCAGGAGTTCTGGGCTCGGAAGAAGCGAACCCGGCGCAAGCTCAAGTCCACCGACAACCGGATGCGGGAGGTGCGTGAGAAGGAGACGCAGCGCTGGCTGGACGTCATCCGGCACGCGGCGAACCACGTCGACGCCGCCAAGGCTTGGTTCCTCGTCGACCGGGAGGGGGACTCGCGGACGATGCTCCAGACCCTCGCGTCGCTCGGGTCCCGGTTCACCGTCCGCTCCTCCTGGAACCGTCTCCTCGTCGCCGGAAGAAATGGCGAGCGGCGCTACCTGCGGGGCGTGATGGCGAAGGCACCCGTCGTGGCGAAATACGCCGTGGCGGTCCCGGCCGCGCACAAGCGCAAGGCTCGCACCGCGACGATGATCGTTCGGACGAAGCGGGTTCAGCTGCTGCTCAAGGACCGTTGGCACGGAACTGCCAGCGTCCTCGAGCTGAACGTCGTCTGGGCGGTCGAGGTCGGCACCACGCCGCACGGCGAGAAGCCGCTCGACTGGATGCTCCTCACCAACGCTCCGATCGATGCCCCCGACCAAGCGCTCGCCGTCGTCCGCAGCTACCAGATGCGCTGGCGCATCGAGGACTTCCACAAGACCTGGAAGTCAGGGCGCTGCAACGTCGAGCAGACCCAGTTGCACTCCATGCACGCTGCGATCATCTTCGCCGTCATGCACGCCGCCGTCGCCGCTCGCGCAGAGCACCTCAAGCACAAGTCCCGCACCACCCCCGACGAGCCTGCCGCCGCCGAGCTGTCGCCCTACGAGCGAAAGGCGATCGCGATCCTCGCCTACGACGCGCTGAACCAGCCCGTCGCGCGGGGCGGCCGTCGCCAGTCGAAGGAGGTTCCTCCCGACGAGAACGAGATGACGCTCGGGCGAGGCCATCCTCTGGGTCGCCCGCTTCGGCGGCTACACAGGCAAGTCATCCGGTGGCCCCGCCGGAGCCATCACCATCGGCCGCGGCCTCGACTTCATCGCCGGCGCCGCCACCGTCCTCGAAGCCGCTGACATCGTCGCTGCCGCCAAGCGTCGGAAATGAGATCAATGGTCAGCGCCGGTGCGGGGGAGAGGTGTGATCTCCCAGGTGTGATCCCCGCCCGGGAGAGGCGCCGCTACCTCACCAGCGGCGAGACCTTCTTGAACTCCGCCGTCCCGGCCTCGTGGAGCAGGTCGAAGATGGCCGTCTCGGCGGTCGTCACGATGGCGCCGACCTCGCGCGCCAGGTCGATCCCCACCTTCCGGTGCTCCTCGGTCCGGCTGGCCACGGCGTCGGCGCAGACGTGGACCTCGTAGCCCGCCGCCACCAGGTCGCGCACCGTCTGGAAGACGCAGACGTGGGTCTCCATCCCGGCGACGATCACCTGCTTGCGGCCGGTCGCGGCGAGCGCCTTGGCGATGCCCTCGTCGGCGGTGCAGGAGAAGGTCGTCTTGGTCAGCGACGGGGAGGGGAGCAGCTCGGCGATCTCCTTCACCATCGGCCCGAGCCCCTTCGGATACTGCTCGGTGCCGAAGACCGGGATCCCCATCTCCTTCGCCGTCCCGACGAGCGCGCGCGAGTACTTCAGCACGCGGGCGAGCGCTACCGGCTCGATCGCCGGCACCAGCCGCTCCTGAACGTCGATGATGAGGACGGCAGCCTTGCTGCGGTCCAGCTTCACGGTCCTTGCCATGGCGTCTCCCGGCTCGAGGTGCGGCAGTATAGCGCGCACCTCGAGTGGGAGAGGAGGCGGCGCCCTACTTGCGGAAGCGGGAGAGGCCAGCCGGCAGCTCGGCGAGCGCCGGGAACTGCTTGTCGGGGTGGAGCTTCACCGCCCGCTGGAGGAGCACCTCTTCGGTCTCCACGATCGCCAGGTCGGGGATGCAGCAGTCGACCGGGCAGACGACCGCGCAGGCCTCCTTGTCATGGAAGCCGACGCACTCGCTGCAGAGCGCGGGGTCGATCACGTAGATGTCGTCCCCCTGGCTGATCGCGTTGTTGGGGCACTCGGGCTCGCACGCGCCGCAGTTGATGCACTCTTCGGTGATCTTGGTAGCCATGGTCTTCTCCAGTGCGGGATGCAGGGGGGCCCAAAAAACAGAAGCGGAACCCCGGGGGGCTCCGCCTCACATTACGCGAATGGCACTGCGGTGGCAGCGCCACCGAGGGGTGCTATCGAAGGCTACGTGGGAACGCAGCAGTCGACCGGGCAGACTCCGCCGCAGGCCGGAGAGTCGTGCTGGCCCTTGCACTCCGTGCACTTGGCGGCGTCGATGACGTAGCGGTCGTCGCCCTGGGTGATGGCGGCGTTCGGGCACTCGGGCTCGCACGCGCCACAGTTGATGCACTCCTCGGTGATCTTGAGAGCCATTTCGTATCCTTTTTCTTCTGAGTTGGTCGCGGGAGGGGCCGCGGTTCCGTCGCCTTATGCCCCGCCGGGCGCGATCAAGTCAAGCAGCCCCGGGGAAAAAAGTCTTTGTGTTACGGACCCTTCCAATCGATTTTCCCCGCTGCCGAGAGATGGTGCCGATCCTCCGCGTTCTCGTCGGCCATCCGCCGGAGCGCCCGCAGGCCGAACCACGCCAGGATGCTCCCGACGAGGAGGATCACCCCCAGGAGGCGGTCACGCCTGGCGGCCGCGAGCTGCCGGGCGATGGCACGGCGCTCGGTGAGCGCCCCAAGCTGCCGCTGGGCGTGCGCGCCGCGGAGCGTCTCGGCGAAGGCGCGCCCCTCGAAGGCGCTCGTCGCCGCGAGCGCGGCGAGGTCCCGGCGCGCGTGGGCGACGCGGACGGTGCCGGAGACGGCGGCGGCGAGGCCGATGGCGGCCAGCGGGCCGCAGACGAGGAGGACGGTCCTGGATGACATGTCGAGTTGGCGGTCGCCGGGTGAAGAAGGATACTGCCCGCCGCCGACGTCCGGCAATCAGCGGAGAGACATGGGAAAGCCCTACGACCCGAAGGACTTCTACTTTCGCAAGGCCAAGAAGCAGGGGCTGCGCGCCCGCTCCGCGTTCAAGATCGACGAGATCCTCCACCGGCAGAAGCTGCTGCGCAAGGGTGAGTCGGTCCTCGATCTCGGCGCGGCCCCCGGCGGGTTCCTCCAGATCCTCGCCGAGGTCGTCGGCGAGACCGGGCTCGTGGTCGGGGTGGACCTGGAGCCGATCCGGAACCTCGGCAAGGCGTGGGTGAAGACCGCCGTCGTCGACCTGCTCGCGCCCGACGCCATCGACAAGATCCGCGCCATCTCGCCCAAGCCCTTCGACCTCGTCACGAGCGACATGGCGCCGAAGACGATCGGGATCAAGGTGACCGACGAGGCCCGCTCGCTGGACCTCTGCCGCATGGCGATGCGGACCGCCGACGAGACGCTGAAGCTGGGCGGCAGCTTCGTCACGAAGGTCTTCATGGGCGGCGACTTCCCGATCTTCCGCGCCGAGGTGAAGGAGCGCTACGAGCGCGTCGACGTCGCCCGGCCGAAGGCCACGCGCGAGCACTCGTACGAGGTCTTCGTGATCGGGAAGAGCTTCCTGGGGAAGCCAAATCCGGTAAGGTGACGCCCGCTCATGACCACGCTGATCGACGAACTGAAGCCCCGCGGCCTGCTGCAGGATCTCACCCCCGGCCTCCAGGACCGGCTCGCGCAGGGGCCCATCGCCGGCTACGTCGGCTTCGACCCCACCGCCGACTCGCTCCACGTCGGCCACCTGCTCCCGGTGATGGGGCTCGCCTGGCTGCAGCGGACCGGCGGCACGCCCATCATCGTGGTCGGCGGCGGGACCGGCATGGTCGGCGACCCGAGCGGCAAGCGGAGCGAGCGGCCGGTCCTCACCGTGGAGGCGATCGACCACAACGTCGCCTGCATACGCGCCCAGCTCGAGAAGTTCGTCTCCTTCGAGGGTGAGAACGCCGCGCGCGTACGGAACAACGCCGACTGGCTCCGCCCGCTGGGGCTCATGGAGTTCCTGCGCGACTGCGGCAAGCACTTCACCGTCAACTACATGCTGGCCAAGGACTCGGTGAAGAACCGGATGGAGTCCGGCATCTCCTACACCGAGTTCACCTACCAGCTCATCCAGGCCTACGACTTCTGGTGGCTGCTCAAGCACGACGGCTGCGAGCTGCAGATGGGCGGCAGCGACCAGTGGGGCAACATCACCGCCGGGACCGAGTTCATCTCGCGCAAGGAGGGGAAGGGGGCCCACGGGCTCGTCTTCCCGCTCCTCACCACCTCCTCGGGGGCGAAGTTCGGCAAGACCGAGGAGGGGGCCGTCTGGCTCGACCCCGCCAAGACCTCTCCCTACAAGTTCTTCCAGTTCTGGCTCAACACCGACGACCGCGACGTCGAGCGGGTCTTCAAGTTCTTCAGCTTCCTGCCGCTGGCCGGGCTCGACGCCGTCCTCGCCGAGCACGACGCAGACCGCGGCAAGCGGCTCGCGCAGCGTAGGCTCGCCGAGGAGATGACCGCGCGCGTCCACGGCGAGGCCACCGCGAAGGGGGTCGTCGAGGCGAGCCGGATCCTCTTCGGCGGCACCGACCTGCGCTCCGCGAGCGCCGAGACGCTCGGCGTCCTCGCCGGCGAGATCCCGGCGGTGAAGGTGCCGAAGGCGGAGCTGTCCGGGCTCCCCATCCTCGACGCGCTCGTGCGGGCGGGGCTCGCCTCCTCCAAGGGGGACGCGCGGCGCGGCATCCAGGGGAAGGGCTTCTCGCTGAACGGCGCGCCCATCGACGCCCCGGAGCGCGCGCTCGCCGCGGCCGACCTGCTGGCCGGCGGCTTCGTGATGCTGCAGAAGGGGAAGAAGAACTACGCGCTGCTCGTGATCGAGTAGCCCCCTCGCCCGCCCTGCCTACTCCTCGACGCGCTCCTGCACCCGCGCGATCGATCGCGCGAGGCCGGTCTTGTCGTCGATGTCGATGATGCACGCCGTGCACCCAGACGTCCTTCTTCGCGGGCTCGAAGGAGACCGGGCGCTGCGTGAGGAACCGCTCCAGCACCAGCTCCTTGCGCACGCCGATCACCGAGTCGCGCGGCCCGCACATGCCGACGTCGGCGATGAACGCCGTGCCGCCCGGCAGGAGCCGCTCGTCGGCCGTCTGGACGTGGGTGTGGGTCCCGACGACCGCCGAGACCTTGCCGTCGAGGTGATGGCCCATCGCGGTCTTCTCGCTCGTGGCCTCGGCGTGGAAGTCCACGAGGATGGCGCGGCACCCCTCGGCCTTCAGCGCGGCGATCTCCGCGAGCGCGGCAGGGAAGGGGTCGTCGAGCGCCTTCATGAAGACGCGCCCCTCGAGGTTGACCACGCCCAGCTTGCGCCCGTCGGGCGTCTGGATCACCTTGCGGCCGCGGCCGGGGGCGCCGGCCGGGTAGTTGGCGGGGCGCAGGAGGCGCGAGTCGGGCGCCTCGAGGTATGGACCGATCTCGCGCTTCGACCAGATGTGGTTGCCGCTCGTGAGCAGGTCGATCTCCGACGCCAGGATCTCGTCCGCGGCCTCGGGCGTGACGCCCAGCCCGTTGGAGGCGTTCTCGGCGTTGGCCACCACCAGGTCCGCGGCGAGCCGGGTTATGAGGCGCGGGACCAGCCGCTGCACGGCCTGCCGGCCGGGCTTTCCGAAGACGTCGCCGAGGAAGAGGACTTTCACGTGGGGTACCGGGCTGGAGGCGGGGGAATCTCTCCCGCTGGCCGGCTCCCTGTCAACGCGGGAAGCGGAGCGTGCGGGCGTCGGTCACCAGGGAGTCGAGCGGGACGTCGTGCGGCTCCCTGGGCAGCGTCGGGACCACCTGCACGTCGAAGCCGAGCCCGATCCGGAGCGAGCGGGCCGGGATCAGCTTCAGGGTCGCGTCGTAGTAGCCGCCACCGCGCCCCAGCCTGAGGCCGTCCAGCGAGAAGGCGACTCCGGGCATGAGCACGGCGTCGAGGTCCCCGAGGTCGACCACCCTGGCGCTGGAGGGCGGCTCGAGCGCACCGAGCGGCCCGCGGACGAGCGCCGTCGGATCGCACTCGGCGAACGCGAGGATCCTCCCAGCCTGCTGCACCCGCGGGTAGGCGACGCGCCCCCCCGCAGCAACAAGGCGCCGCCCGATCCCGGCGGGATCCACCTCGGTGTTCAGCGGGGCGTAGAGGGCGACCGTCCGTGCAGCCATCAGCTCAGGTATGGCCGCGGCCCGCTCGGCGATGGCGCGCGAGCGCTCGGCGCGATCCTCGCGGGACAGGCGCGCGCGGACCTGTATGAGCTCGGCGCGGAGCGCTCGCTTCCGATCCTTGCTGTCGCTGTCGCCCATGCGTCCTGCGCTCGCCGTCACGTACCGGCGGAGCAGACAAAAAAGCCCCCCGCGTAGGCCGTGTGACCTGGTTGCTTGGACCTGTATTTTCTACAGGTGGAGCGGCTGTGCAAACCGCCTCCGTAGGCTTCTCCCTCGCTGCTCTGGGAGCTTGCACATGGAGACAGCCAGCCGCTGCTCTTCATTGTTACAAGTCGGCCCAAGCGACACGAGGTCGATCACGAACCCGGCAGGGGGCAAGCGAACAAATTGGAGAAAGAGCTATAACCCCGTGAAACAACGGGATTATTTCATGGTTTGATCCTAGGACTGCCGTGCTGCGCTGTCAAGCGATACCGGCGAGGCGCCCAACGGAAGGTAGAATCGGCGCGAATGACGGCCACTTGCAGAGCCATCCTCGTAGCCATCCTCGCGGCGCAGCCAGCGGCCGCAGCGTGCCTGGACCCGAACGTGACCGGGGACTGGGACACCTCCGATCGGCCGGATCCGGATCGAGGCGCGCGGCGATCTCTTCACCGGGCGGCTCGTCGGGGCCTCCGTCCCCTGCAAGTTCGACGAGGGGAGCGAGGTGCTGAAGGGCACGCTCCTCGACGACTCCTTCGCGGGGAAGCTGAGGGTCTGCCTGCGAGGCACGCGCTGCAAGGCGAAGGAGGAGTGGGCGAGCGCGGTCTTCCTCGTGGCTCCGGGGACGCTCTCGGGCGCCGTGCACGTCGAGGCGAGGGGCTGCGTAGCGCCGGTCGGGAAGAAGGGTGGGCTCACCATGACGCGTGCCTCCGGCCCCGCGCCAGCCACCGCCGGCGCCGCCGCGCCCGGCGCGGTCACCGTCGCTAAGGCGACCCCCAGGGAGGCGAAGCAGGCGCGCCGCGCGAGGGCCCGCGCCGTGCTGAAGGACGGCGCCGCCTACCTGAACGAGGGGAACTTCGAGGCCGCGCGCCGCAGGTTCCTCGAGGCGATCGAGATCGACGAGGGCATCCCGGAGGCCTTCAACGGGGTGGGGGTCACCTGGCGCATGCGCAACGATCTGGACCGCGCCCTGGAGTGGTACAAGAAGTCACTCGTCGTCGATCCTGACTTCGGCGACGCCTACTACAACATGGCATGTGTCTACGCGCTTCAGGGGCAGAAGGAGCTCGCGCTGCGCTACCTCCAGATCGCCGCGATGAACGGCTACGTCTCCGCCGACGGGATCGGCGCGGATCCCGACCTCGAGCCGCTCCGCGGCGATCCGGCGTACGACGCGCTGGTCCGGGCCAGGCTGTGAGCTGGTAGAAGATCGCGATGGAGAAGCGGTTCGCAGGCTACGAGCTCGAGGCGCTCATCGGTCGCGGGGGGATGGCGGACGTCTACCGCGCGCGCGCCGTCGCTGGCCCGCGGGCGGGCCAGGTCGTCGCGCTGAAGCGGCTGCGCCCGGAGCTGGCGCGCGACCCCCAGTACCTGGACCTCTTCCACCGCGAGGCGGCGGTGACCTGCCGTCTCGACCACCCGACCTGCATCGAGGTGCTCGAGACCGGCGTCGCGGGGGGCGCGCCCTTCATCGCGATGGAGTACGTCGACGGTCGGAACCTCCGCCAGATCCTGAACCAGTGCATCGAGCGGAAGATCCTCCTGCCGATCGACTTCGCCGCCTTCCTGGCGCACCAGGTGGCCGAGGCGCTCGCCCACGCTCACGACGGGGTCGATCGGACGGGCCAGCCGCTCGGGATCGTCCACTGCGACGTCTCACCGTCCAACGTCTTCATCTCGCGGCTCGGCGAGATCAAGCTCGGCGACTTCGGCGTCGCGCTCGCGGCCGGCGCCGAGGCCCCGGCGGGCGGCGCCGGCTTCGGCAAGATCCACTACCTCGCGCCCGAGCAGATCCGGGGCGAGCGGCCGATCCCCGCCACCGACATCTTCGCGCTCGGCGCCATGACCTTCGAGCTGCTGACCAACGAGCACGCGTTCCCCGGCCGCTCGGTCAACGAGGTGGGGCAGGCGATCCTCGCGGGGCGCCTGCGCGCGCCGTCGGAGGTCAGGCCCGAGATCCCGTTCGAGTTCGACGCGCTCGTGCTCCGCTGCCTCGCCCCGAGGGCAGTGGATCGCTGGCCGAGCGCGGCCGCCTTCGCCGAGGAGGTCGCCTCGCGCTACGACCCTGCGATCGGGACGCCGCTGGCGATCGCCTCCGTGGTTCGGGGCCTGTTCGGGCTGCACTAGTGGCCGAAGCCGCCGCCACTTCGCGCCCTCGATGGCGCTGGATGGCCGCGCTCGTCGCGGTGGCGTGCGCCCCCGGCGCGCTCGCGGAGGAGCCCGCCGAAGACGCCGCCATCCCCGAGAGCCAGCTCGAGGAGCTGATCGAGGTCGGCTCGCGTTCACGGGAGGTCACCCGCAGCTACGCGGAGGCCGACCTCTCGCCGTACTTCGCCTCGGGCCCCCTCGCCGAGGCCAAGGCCCACTTCGACCGCGGACGCCACGCAAGGGCGCGCGCGGCGCTGCGAGGAGAAGCGCGACCGGTGCGCTACCTGCGCGCGCTCGCGGCGCTGCGCGCAGATCCGGCGGCGGCGGTGGAGGAGCTCACGGCGCTCGCGGACGACTACCCCGCGATGCGCGACCACTGCCTCTTCGACGCCGCGAGCGCCCTCGAGCGGCTGCGCAAGCGCCGAGCCGCGGCCGCCGCGTACGCGCAGGTGAGGCCGGACTCGAACCTGTTCGCCGACGCCCGGCTCGCGCAGTCGCGAGTGCTCGAGCGCGCGCTCGATCTCGACGCCGCGCTGGAGGCGCTCACGCCCCTGCGCGCGCTCCCGGCGACGCCTCGGAACGACGCGGTGCGGCGAAGGGCGCTGCTCGCCGCTGCGCGGCTGTGCCAGAAGCGGGGCGACTACCCGGGCGAGCACCGCGCGATGCTCGAGCTCTGGGCGACGAGCCCGCTCTCGCGCGAGGCGGAGACCGTCTGGGCCCGGCTGCGGGAGCTGCCGACCCCGAACAGGTGGCGGCTCACCCGTGCCGAGTCGTTCCTCTCGTTCCACGACAACGCCGAGGCGATGCGGCTCGCGCTGCAGGTGAAGACGGCGCTGCCCGACGAGCACGCCTGCCGGGCGAGGTTCGTCGTCGGCAGCGCGCTCCGGAAGCTGCGGCAGCACCGCAAGGCGATCGCGGCGTTCGCGCCGATGGTCGAAGCCTGCAGGGCGTCCGAGCAGCGGCCGCAGGCGATGTACCTGCTCGGCTACTCCCAGTCGATCGTGGCGAGGCAGGACGCCGTCCGGACGTATGACGCGCTGGCGGGCGAATACCCGGCCCACCCCTTCGCGGACGACGCGCTCTACTTCGCCGCAGAGCTCGAGCTGCGCGATGGGCGATCGGCGGCGGCCCTGGAGCGACTCGAGCGGGTGGCGACCACCCACGCGGCCGGCAACTTCGCGCCCGAGGCGCTCTTCCTCCTCGCGTGGCAGCGCCGGGCGGCCGGTGCGCAGGAGGCCGCGCTCGCCGCGTTCGAGCGCCTCGGGCGGCTGCCGGGGCTCGGGCGGGATCAGCGGCTCAGGGCGCGTTACTGGCGAGCCCGGACGCTGGGGGACCGGCACCCTTCCGGCGTGGCCGAGCTCGCCGCGCTCGCGGCCGAGCAGCCGGCGAGCTGGTACGGCCTGCTGGCCCGTGGACGGCTTGCAGCAGATGGCCCGGCGGCGGCGCCCCCCCAGGCCGCCCCTTCGCGGTGCGTCGAGGCGTCGGTCTGGCCGCTCGAGGCGGGGTCGATGGGGACCGACCCGCGCTTCCTCGCCGGTGTGGAGCTCCTGCGGATGGGGCTCCCGGGTGCGGAGGCCGCGCTGCTCGCCGTCGATCGCCGCGCCCTGGGAGAGGACGCGGCGCGGCTCCTGACGGAGGCCCTGGGGCGCACGGGGCACGAGCGGGCCGCCGCGTACGTCGCCCGCACCACGCTCGGGGCCGAGTTGACTGGGGGAGTGGACGCGCGGACGGCGGAGGTCTGGCAGGCGACGTATCCGCGGCCATTCCGCCGGCAGGTCGAGCGCTGGGCGAAGGCCTCCAGGATCGATCCCGACCTCCTGCAGGGGCTGATGCGGGAGGAGAGCCTGTTCAACCCGCGGGCGTGCTCGTCGACGGGCGCGATCGGCCTCACCCAGCTCATGCCGCAGACGGCCCGCGAGGTGGCGGCCGGGCTCGGGGTGGCCGTGTCCACGGCGGCACTCCAGCGCCCCGACCTGAACATCCGCCTCGGCGCGGCGTACCTCGGCGACCTCCTGGCGCAGCTCGACGGCTCGAAGGTGCGGGCCGTGGCCGCGTACAACGCCGGGCCCGCGGCGGTGGGGCGCTGGATCCGCGCGCGGCCCCGCGTGGAGGTGGACGAGTGGGTGGAGCAGATCCCGGCCGCGGAGACCCGCGAGTACGTGAAGCGCGTCCTCGGGAGCTACGGGGCGTACCGGCTCGTCTACGGCGGGGCATCGACCATCCTCTAGCGGAGGCCGGCTGGTCGGGCGCGGCCTCATCCTCGGTCAACCCCCGATGCCGGCGCTCACCGGCCACGTCGTTTGCACTGTCGTTCCGTGACTGACAGTGGCAGTGTGTCACGCATCGTGGACACACCGCGGTGGCTCTTCGCCTCGCCGGGGGTGCGGCAGGGGGCGCCGCTCGATGCGCCGTGGAACGGCGCGGGGAGGAATGCAGAAATGGTCCGTTGCATCGTCGCGAGGAGCATCACCGCCACGTTCGTGGCCTTCCTGGTCTTCGGAGCAGCGCGGGCCGTCGCCGCGCCGGCTGCCGTGGCGACCTACCTGTTCAACGACTCGTTCGACGCGATGGAGCCGGGCGCGCCGGCACTCCAGCCGGTGGACCCGCTCGGGCTGGGTCGCTTCGATGACGCAGTCGTTCTCGGCCAGTCGCGTCGCGTGTACTCGTTCGACGGCAACATGCCGGTCGAGGAGCAGGCGGGGCTCTCACTCGCGACGGCGGGGCTGCTCGCCCCGGACCGCTACTCGGTCGAGCTGGTGTTCGAGTTCGTCGAGACGAACGGTGCGTGGCGGCGCATCCTCGACGTCCAGGATCGCGGGTCGGACAATGGCTTCTACGTCTCGCCGCAGTCGCTCGTGGAGGTCTACGAGAACGGCGCGCTGGCCGACGGGACGACGCCATTCACCACCAGCGAGTTTCACCACGTCGTCCTCACGAACGACTCGTCGGGCGTGGTCAGCGCCTACCTCGACGGACGCCTCGAGTTCACCGCGACCTCCACGACTCATGTCATGGACATCGCGAATCCGCGGTCGGCCCTGAACCTCTTCCTCGACAACGTCGTCGGCGGCGGGCAGGGCGAATACGCCGACGGACGTATCGCGCTCTTCCGCGCGTACGACGCGATCCTGTCCGACGTCGACGTGGCCGCGCTCGCTGCGAACCCGTTCCCGGCTGCCATCGAAGTCGCGATCGACGTGAAGCCGGGGAGCTTCCCCAACGCGATCAACCTCGGCTCGAATGGCGTGGTCACGGTGGCGATCCTCGGCTCGGCCAGGTTCGACGCAGCTACGATCGATCCGTTCACGGTCACTCTCGCGAGCGCTCCGATCCGGCTCAGGGGAAGCGGGACGCCGGCCATCGCCCTGGAGGACGTGAACGGCGACGGCTTCCCCGATCTCGTCCTGCAGGTGAACTCCGAGGCGCTGGTGCTCTCCGACACGGACACCCGGGTGGTGCTGGAGGGCAAGACCCAGGACAACGTCTCGATCCGCGGCGTCGACTCCGTGCGAGTCGTCCCGTAGGCGACTGGGAGGCCGGCGCGCTCCCGCGCGCCGGCCTCCGTGAGTCACGCGCGCTTCGACGCAGGCGTTGGTACGAGAGGTCCTTCGAGAGCAGCCGAGCTACACCAGCTTCTTCGGCTTCCGCACCCGCACGCGGAGGGCGCGCAGGAAGGCGCGGACGATGGCGGCCTTGAGCCGCCCCTCCGCGGCCATGGAGAGCCCCTCGACCGGGAGCCGCGCGCCGGCCATGGAGCCGTGGCCGCCGGCGCTTCCGCCGCGCTCCTCGATCACGCGGCGGATGGTCCGGCCGGCGTTGGCGCGCAGGTCGCTCGTCCGGAGCGAGAACCAGAGCGCCTTGTCGTAGCGGCCGAACGCCAGCGCCCAGCGCGTCCCCTCGAGCAGGTGGAAGCGCTCCGCGACCTCGGCCACCATGTCCGGGGCGTAGAGGTCTCCGACGTCGACGATGGCCACGTCGCCCCAGACCTCCAGCCGCTCGAGCGCGGTGTGCTGCAGCCGGAAGTAGACCGCGGGCAGGCGCGGGTACTCGATGGATCTGAGCGCGTCCTTGTCCGCCAGCGGGAAGAGCCAGAGGTAGGCGTCGACGTCCTGCGCCGTGGTCATCCTGCCGAGGTCGCGGGTGTCGGCCTTGATCCCGTAGAAGAGGGCCGTGGCGATGCGCGGGGGGAGGTGGAGGCCGCTCGCCCGCACGTACTCGGCCACCACCGTCGACGAGGCGCCGATGGGTCCGCCGACGTCGGCGAACGGCGCGCGCGCGGTCTCGGGACGGCGCGGGTGGTGGTCGATGATGACGTCGGGTACCACGCCGGCAGGCAGCGAGTGGTTCCCCTGGTCGGGCTGCGTGTCGACCATGCAGATCAGGTCGAACTCGTCGAAGGCGACGCGCGAGACCGGGGTGAGGGGGAGGTGGAGCACCTTGACGAGCGCCTTGTTCTCGGCGCGGCCGATGATGCCGCCGTACGCCACCGTCGACTCGACACGCGCCAGCCGCTTGAGGAGCCAGCCGAGGCCGATGGCACCCGCGATCGAGTCGGGGTCCGGGTTGTCGTGCGTCAGGATGAGCGCGCGCCGCCTCCCCTTCGCGAGGGCGACGAGCTCGTCGAGCCGCTCGCGGCGCAGCTTCACGACGCGGGCGGCGGCGCGCGCCTGCCTGGCGCCGCGCACGGCGCGGGAGGTCTTCCTGGGGGCGGTCATCGGCGGACGAGCCTGCGGAGGACTGCGAGGTTCTCCGGGTAGCGCTCCTCGGTCTCGAGGAAGCCCGGGTGGTCTGCGAAGCGTGCGTCGTTCACCAGGTGCCGGAAGGGCTCGGTCCCGAGCTCGCCCTGCCCGATGTGCTCGTGACGATCGACGCGGCTGCCGAGCGGGCGCTTCGCGTCGTTTAGGTGGAACGCGTGGACGTTGGAGAGGCCGGCGGTCCGGTCCAGCTCCTCCATGGTCATGGCGTAGGCCGCGGGGGTGGAGAGGTCGTAGCCGGCGGCGAAGACGTGGCAGGTGTCGAGGCAGAAGGCGACGCGGCGCCGGGTGGCGCCGGGGACCGCCTCGCGGAGCGCGGCGAGCTGCTCGAACCGCCAGCCCAGCGAGGCCCCCTGGCCGGCGGTCGTCTCGATGAGCAACCTCACCTTGCCCGGCACGCGCTCTAGCGCCTGGGTCATGCCGTCGCCGGCGATCCGGATCCCCTCGGCCTCGTCGGGGTTGCTGCCGGGGTGGAAGATGAGCTGCGGGACGCCCAGCGCCTCGCAGCGCGCGAGCTCCTCCGCGAGCGCGTCCCAGCTCTTCTTGCGGATCTCGGGGTCCGCGGCGGCGGCGTTGACGAGGTAGCTGGCGTGCGCGGCGACCGGGAAGCCGGTCCGCTTCCGCTCGGCGCGAAAGCGCTCCACCTCGTCGGGCTCGAGGGGCTTCGCCGCCCAGCCGCGCGCGTTCCGGGTGAAGATCTGGACACACTCGCAGCCGTCGGCCTCGGCCCGCGCGAACGCGGTCGAGACCCCTCCAGCGATACCTTCGTGTGCCCCGAGGAGCATGAGGGGGCAAGGCTATACACCTGCCGACGGCGCGCCGCCACGCCCGGGGCGTGACCACCCGCTCGGCCCCCCTTTACGGGCGGTTACCGCACGGCCTTGCGGGCGCGCGCAGGCTGGACCCAGGCGAAGATCTTCTCGGCGTGGACGAGCCCGTTCTCGATCGCCTCCATCGTCAGCTCGCGGAGCGCCGTCTCGGGGAGGCGGAACGAGTCGTAGTAGCGCTGCCGGTCGGTCGCGTGGACGATGACCGGGAGGTAGCCCGCGCCGATCAGGATCAGGTTCGACAGGAGGCGCGCCACACGGCCCGAGTTCTCCGTGAACGGGAAGATCTGCATGAACCCGTGGTGGATCCTGATGGCGCGCTGGATGGGGTGCGCGTTGCGCTGCTCCGAGGACTCGGCCTGATCGCAGAGCTTGGCGAGCAGGCCGGCGATCCGGGCCGGCTGCGCGATCTCGTGGTAGTAGGCCCGGTGCAGCGGCATCTCGCTCCGGTACTCGGCGACGCTGCGCCCCTCGATCCCCTCGCCCAGCGTCTCGTAGAGCTTCTTCACCGTCGTGAGGTTGATCCGGAGCTTCTTCTGTCCGGCCTCCGAGCGGATGAGGTCGAGCGCGTTCTTGTGGTTGCGGATCTCGAGGAGCGCCCTCAGGAACGCGGCGTCGGCGACCGGCTGGTTGGCCATCGCGGTCTGGAGCTCGGTCTCGGAGTAGACGATCCCCTCCATCGCGTTCTCGTGGTAGAGCCACGAGAGATCCCACTTGTGCAGGAAGTCCTCTGCCGCAGCCGGCTCGGCCCGCATTCTCTCAGCGAGGTCCTGATGACGATCGTCGATGTCGACGTAACGAGTCCGCATGGGTTCGTGGTGCTCCCGCCGAGGGCCCGGAACGTACCGTGGCGCGGTGCGTTGGCCCTTCAAGGCTTTGAAAATAAAAGCGTTTTTGTGGTTTTCCGCCCCGAGGGGACGGGAATCTAGCCGAAATCGATCGAGCTGGTCAATGAAATAGGCCTCCGGGGAATCAAACCGCGGGCCAAGACCACATCTTCCCGGGCCCTGAACGCCCCAGCAGGGGCGTACGCTATACGCCGAGTGGGTGGGGAGCGCGCCCGCGGACCTCGAGCGGCGCGCGGTACGGGCGGCAGAGCCGCGCGACGACCGGCATGTCGGGCAGCAGCTCCTCGGTCCCGAGCTGGATAGCCCGCTCGAGCTGCGGTCGGCCGGGGACGACCTCGAGCGGCGAGAGGACCCGCTGGAACGAGCGGTGGACGTGGACGAAGGGGCGGTTGCGCTCGACGCTCTGGGCGGCGATCTGCTCGAGCCCGTACCAGAGCGGCTGGCGGAGCTTGGGCGCGAACCCCTCCAGCCCCAGCATGAGCGCGTTGCGGGTCGCGAGCTGGCCGCGCTGCACCATCTCCCAGGCCGCGCGGGCCGGGAGGTTGTCCGTCAGGCCGCCGTCGACCAGCCGCGCGAGCCCCTCGCGCTCGAAGAGCGCGCCCAGGAGCCTGTGCATCCGCGGATCGTCCCGCAGGACGTCGTAGTGGATCACCCCCGGCAGCGCGCAGGAGAAGCCGACGGCGTCCATCGCGTCGAACTGCGCGGTCTCCGCGTCGGCGCCGAGGTGTAGCGGCACGAGCACGTCCTTCCGGCGCGCCAGCTCGCTGGCGACGCCGAAGATGCGCGCCACGAGCCGCTCGAGGACGTGGGGTCGCAGCGGAGAGTCGCTCCCGTCGAGGAGGTGCTCGTAGAAGCCGGGGTCGTGGGGGAGGCTCCCGGTCCGGACGCCGGTGACTGCCACCAGGAGCGGGACCGCGAGGTCGGCGAGCGTCGCGGCGGCGCCGTCGGCGCGCGTCACGTACTCGCCCATCGTCTCGCGCAGCTGGAGCTGGATCGCCGCGGGCAGGGCGTAGCGGGAGTCGGTCTGCAGGACGCGGAACAGCTTCGCGTAGCCGAGCTTCCCGAGGAGCTCCGGGATGAAGGACGGATCCCACCGGCGCGTCCGCGCGCGGAAGAGGAGCAGGAGCGCGCCCATGCTCGACCCCGCGCAGAGCCTCGGGCGGAGGTCGTGCCGCTCCAGGAGCCCGAACGCCCCGAGGTACGACCAGGCGACCCCGCCGCCGCCACCGCACACGAGGACGAGCGCCTTCTCTCTCAGCTCGCGGTCCAGCCGCTCCGCCGAGAGCCCGCCGGGGAACGAGTCGAGCAGCTTCGCCCGCCAGGGCTCCAGCGTCTCCCCGAGCGTGCGGGCAAGCTGGGCGACGTCCCGGAGCGATCTCGGGTCGTGCCGCCGCAGCGCCGGGACGAGCGTCGACGCGACGCGCTCCCTGAAGGGGGTCAGGAGGTCCCACGCGTCGACGTCGACGCCTTTGGAGACGCGTATCAGCCCGAGCCGCGCGAGGTTCAGCGCCTCGCGCAGCGCAGCCTCGGACGGCTCGTCCAGCCACCGGGGGAGCTCGAGCACGGCGCGGACCAGCGCGAGCTCGGCCTCCTCGAACGGGCGAACCCGCGCGCGGAGCGTCTCGAGCATCGCGTCTGAGAGCCTCACCTGTCCATTGTACGACGCGGCGCGTCAGGCGCCATCGGGTGGGGCGTGCCGCCTACTGCACGACCTCGTCGAACGCCTGCCGGACCGCCTGGGTGATGCGCTGGTAGTCCTCGCGGAAGCGGTGGCCGGGGTTGGCGCCGTAGTACCCGAGCCGGCGCGCGAGCTGCTCCAGCGGGCGCCCGTCCGCCGGCAGGTGGTCCACGGCGAAGTCGTGGACGATCCGGAGCCGAAGCGCCACGCGGCGCAGGAAGTCGTAGCCGGCGGAGAGGGCCTGATGGTCGAGCTCCCGCAGCAGCCCCGCGCCGCGGAGCCGGTCGAGCGCCTCGGGGGTCGAGGGCGTCCGGATCTGCGGATGGTCGTGCCCGTGGGCGAGCTGAAGGAACTGGGCCGCGAACTCCACGTCGACGATGCCGCCGCGGCCGGTCTTGGGGTTCATGCCGCGCGTCGACTCCTTGCCCAGCTCGCTCTCCATCCGCTCGCGCATCCGCCGGATCTCGCCGGCCAGCGCGGCGCGATCGTCCGGCCTCCCGAAGACGACCGGGATCAGCACGCGCTCGCGCACCTCCTCGAAGGGCCTCGGGTCTCCGGCGACGCAGCGGGCGCGCAGGAGCGCCTGCCGCTCCCAGAGCTGGCTCCGGACCAGCGGGGCTGCGGCGGCCGAGTCGCCCATGTGGTACCGCGCGAACCCCTCGGTCCCGACGACGAGCGCCCCCTGGTTCCCGCTGGGGCGGAGCCGCGTGTCGATCTGGTAGAGCCGCCCCTCGCGGAGCGGCATCTGCAGGAAGGCCATGAAGCGCTGGGCGAGGCGCGAGTAGCGCTCGTGCCCCTGCTCCGCGCCGCCCGAGTAGAGGAAGACCAGGTCGAGGTCGGAGTGGTACCCGAGCTCGCGGCCGCCCAGCTTCCCCATCCCGACGACGCAGAGTCGGCCCGGTGGAGCGTATCCCTTGGCTCGCGACTCCTCCTCCGCGAGCGCGAGGCAGCGCTCGATGCAGACCTCCGCGAGCGCCGTGAGCTGGGCCGAGACGCTGCCCAGGTCGATGGAGCCGGCGATGTCGTGGATGGCGATCCGCAGCATCTCCTCGTTGCGGAAGCGGCGCACCTCACCCAGCTTCCGCTCCATCGCCTCGTCGATCTGCAGCGCGGGGTCGAACGTCGCGAGCCGCTCGTCCAGCTCCTCCGCCAGCCGGTCCTTCTCCTTCACGAGGGCGATCTGGTCCTCGCGCAGGAGCGCGTCGATCATCTCGGGGTGGCGCAGGAAGCGCTTGGAGAGGAAGTCGGAGGTGCCGAAGAGGGAGAGGAGCAGGCGCGCCACCCTGCGGCGCTCGCCGAGGAGCTTGAAGTAGGGCTCGGGCGCCTGCAGCGCGGCCGCGAAGTCGGCGAGGTGGGCGAGCGACTGGTCCGGGTCGGGGGACGCGAGCGCCTCGGCGACCAGCGCCACCGCGGCCGCCGGATCGCCGGTGGGGGAGAAGGGGGTCCTGCGCCGCCCCATGGCGTCGATCGAGGCGATGGCCCGATCGGCATCGCCGAAGCCGCGCCTCGTCGCGATCTCCGCACGCCGCTCGCGCTCCACCTGCGGATCGAGGATCAGCGCCAGCTCGGGGTCGATGGGGGGGCGGTCCTCGCCGCGCCCCAGCAGGTCGGAGAAGAGGGCCGCCACCCGCTCGCGGTGGGCCGTCAGGGCGGCCTCGAACTCGGCCACCGTGGCGTACCCCATCGCCCGCGCCAGGGAGAGCCGCTCCTCCGGGGGCGGCAGCCTGTGGGTCTGCGCGCCGTCGACCATCTGGACGCGGTGCTCGGCCCTGCGCAGGAAGAGGTAGGCGTCGGCCAGCGCGTCGCGATCGTTCGCGGGGACGATGCCCGCGTACAGGAGCCGCTCCAGCGCCGGGAGGACCGCCCGCTCCCGGAGCGCCTCCTGACCCGGCCGGCCCCCGTGGAGCAGCTGCAGCGCCGAGACGAAGAACTCCGCCTCGCGGATCCCGCCGCGCCCGAGCTTCAGATCGGAGCGTCCCTCGGCGCCGGCGCGGGCGTCGATGCGGTCCTTCATCGCCTTGATCTCGGCGACGACGTCGAGGTCGAGGCTGCGGCGCCAGATGAAGGGCTCCAGCAGCTTCAGGAGCTCGTCGCCGACGGCGATGTCGCCCGAGCCGGAGCGCGCCTTGAGCATCGCGTTCCGCTCCCAGGACCTCCCGTAGGACTGGTAGTAGAGCTCGGCGCCGCGGATCGAGTTGACGATCGGGCCGCTCCTGCCGTCGGGCCTGAGGTTGAGGTCGACGCGGAAGACGATCCCGTCCTCGGTCGCCTTGGCGATCGACTCGGTCACCGCCTCGGAGAGCTTCGTGTAGTAGGTGAAGTGGTCGAGGGGGCGCGCGCCGTTCGTCTGCCCGTCGTGCGAGTAGACGTAGATGAGGTCGATGTCCGACGAGAAGTTGAGCTCGCGCGCGCCCAGCTTCCCCATCGCGAGGGCGCAGAAGCCGGCGCCCGCCTCGCGCTCCTCGAGCCCCTCCGGACTGCCGTGGCGCGCCCGGAGCCGCCGGTCGTGGAAGCGGATCGCCGCGTCGACGCACGCGGTGGCGAGCGAGGAGAGCTCGCCGGTCACGTCCTTCATCCGCGCGCGCCGCAGGTCGCGCAGGATGATCCGCAGGACCTCCCTCGCCCGGACCCGCCGCAGGAGCCGGTGGAAGCCGGCGACGTCGTCCAGGGCGAGGACGCGCATCGCGCGCAGCAGGAGCCGCCGGAGCGAGCGCTCGGTGCGCGCGTGGAGCAGGAACGGGGAGCGCGCCGTCCGGCGGAGGAGCACGGGCTCCCGCGAGAGCAGCTGCGCCGCCATGCGCGAGCCGCCGCAGAGGAGCGCGAGCGCCTCGAGGAGGTCGTGCTCGGGCGGGAGCCCGCCCGCGGCGTCGGCGAACCGCTCCACGCCGGCCAGCGCGAGGTCGGGGTCGGCCGCGAGGTTGCACAGCCGGATCGCTTCCTCGGCGAGGGACGGGTGCCGCGCCTGGAGCCGGGCGATCCGCTCGGGCGCGTCGGGCGCGCGGAAGTCAGCGGGAGGGAGGCCGGGGATCGCGTGCGTGGTGATCATCGGGGGGCATCATAGACCGCGGTCGGCCGGCGGGATGAGGCGGCAGCATCAGCGCGCGCGTCAGTCCTCGTCGGGCTCGGGCTCCGCCGGTGCGCCGCGTCCGTTCCTGGAGAGCCCCAGCTGCTTGATCTTCTTGTGCAGGTTGGTCCGCTCCACGCCGAGCGCCTGCGAGGCCTGGGTGACGTTCCAGTCGTGCTCCTCGAGCTTCTTGAGGATGTAGTCGCGCTCGACCAGCTCGCGCAGCTCGCGGAGCGGCACCTCGCCGTAGCGGGAGAGGTCCGCCGCGCCGGCCGGAGGCTGCGCGGCCTCCTTCGGCCCCACGTAGGCGGGGACGTCGGCCTCGGAGATGCGATCCCCGGACATGATCACCATCCGCTCGCAGACGTTGCGGAGCTCCCGCACGTTCCCCGGCCAGCGGTAGAGGGCGAGCCGGTCGACCACGCCGGGGGCGACCAGCTTCGGCCGGAGGCCGTTCTCGCGCGCCGCGAGCAGGAAGAACCGCTCCGAGAGGGCCGGGACGTCACCGAGCCGCTCCCGGAGGGCCGGCGTGCGGAGCGGGACCACGTTGAGCCGGAAGTAGAGGTCCTCGCGGAAGTTTCCCTCCTTCACCTCGGCCTCGAGGTCCTTGTTGGTGGCGGTGACGACGCGGACGTCGACGCCGATCGCCTTCTCGCTGCCGACGCGGGTGATCTCGCCGGTCTGCAGAGCGCGCAGCACCTTCGCCTGCGCGGACAGGCTCATGTCGCCGATCTCGTCGAGGAAGAGCGTGCCGCCGTGGGCGACCTCGAACTGCCCGCGGCGCCGGTTGGCGGCGCCGGAGAAGCTCCCCTTCTCGTGGCCGAAGAGCTCGCTCTCGATCAGCTCGGACGGGATGGCGGCGCAGTTCACCTTCACGAACGGACCGTCCGCGCGCTTCGACAGCCTGTGGACCTCCTGGGCCACCAGCTCCTTGCCGGTCCCCGACTCGCCGAGGATCAGCACGCGGCCGCTCGTCGGCGCCACCTTGCCGATCTCCTCCCGCAGCCGCCGCATCGCCTCGCTGTCGCCGAGCATCTCGTCCGCGAAGCGCCGCTCCCGGGAGGAGAGGGTCTGCACGCGCTCCTCCAGGCTGCGGCGCGCCAGGGCGTTGCGGACCGAGACCAGGACGCGGTCGCGGTCGACCGGCTTCGCGAAGAAGTCGATCGCCCCGCGCTTGATCGCCTCCACGACGTCGTCGGTCTCGGCGTGGCCCGAGATCATGATCACCGGGAGGTCGCGCAGGATCTCCCGCACGCGTCCGAGCAGGGTCAGCCCGTCGATCCCGGGGAGCCTGATGTCGAAGATGCCCACGTCGATGGGCTCTCCCTGCAGCGACTCCAGCGCCTGCTCCGCCGACTCGGCCTCGAGCACGGCGTAGCCGGCGCCCTCCAGGGTCTGGCGGAGCGTGCGGCGGATGTTCTTCTCGTCGTCGACGACGAGGACGGTGCTCTTGGTGGGCTCCATGCGCCGGCATTCTACATGGACTTGCCCGCGCGCCCCGCCCTGCGGGTATGATCGTGGCGGGGCCGAGGAGCACCGCGCCGTGGCCAGCGGCGCGATCCCAGCGGAGGCACCCGATGCTGTGGTCATTTGGTGGTGCGGCGGTCCTCGTCCTCGTCCTGGGGATGGGGATCGTCGCGTTCGGTGCCGCCGTCTCCTGGATCGCCTTCCGCACCAGGGGCGCCTTCACCCTCGCGACGTCGCTCTCCGCCGGGTCGCTGGCGCTGGGGGCGCTGGGGTGGTGGAGCGGCCTCGAGGTGAAGCACCCCCTCGCCGCGGTGCCGTTCGAGATCGCGGCCGCGGTCACCATCGGCGCGGGGCTCGTCATCATGCTCGGCGAGCTGGCCCGCAACCGGCGGCCGCCGGACGACGACGATCCCGGCGGGCGCTGATGTTCTACCCGCGGCTCACCGCGAACGGCGAGAAGGCCTGCTGCACCGGCATGAGCTCGATCGTGTTCACGTTGACGTGCGGAGGGCGCGTCACGCACCAGAGCACCGTGTCGGCGATGTCCTCGGCCGAGAGCGGCTGCATCCCGGCGTAGACCTCGCTCGCCCGCGCCTCGTCGCCGTGAAAGCGCACGACCGAGAACTCGGTCTCGACCATGCCGGGCTCCACGTTGGTGACGCGGACCTTCGTGCCGAGCAGGTCTGACTTGAGGTTCAGCGAGAACTGCCTGACGAAGGCCTTGGTGGCCCCGTAGACGTTGCCGCCCGGGTACGGCCAGTTGCCCGCGACCGAGCCGACGTTCACCACGTGGCCCCGATCGCGCGCCACCATCCCGGGGAGCAGGAGGCGCGTGACGTGGACGAGGGCCCTGCAGTTGGTGTCGATCATCCCCTCCCAGTCGTCCAGGCTCGCGCGCTGCGCCGGCTCCAGGCCGAGGGCGAGCCCTGCGCCGTTGACGAGCACGTCGACGGCCGCGAACGGGGCGGGCAGGGCGCCTAGCGCCCGCTCGACCGCCGCCTTGTCGCGCACGTCGAGCGGCAGGGGGTGGATCGCCTGTCCGAGCCGCGCCGCGAGGGCGTCGAGCCGATCCGCGCGGCGGCCGGCGGCCACGACCCGCGCCCCGGCCCGCACCAGCGCCTCTGCGCAGGCGAGCCCGATCCCAGAGGTGGCGCCAGTCACGAGCGCGGTCGTATCGCGTAGCTCCGCCGTCATCATCCGTTCCCTTCAGGTGGCCCGTGGTCGGCCGGATCGTCGGCCAGCGGCAGGCTGATGCAGATGTTGGCGCCGCCCCCGGGGCGGGAGCCCGCCTCGATGTCGCCGCCGTGCTGGAGGACGATCTTCTTCACGATGGCGAGGCCGAGCCCGGTCCCCTCCTGCTTGGTCGTGAAGTAGGGGTCGAAGATCCGCTCGCGCAGCTCCGCGTCGATCCCTGGACCCTCGTCCGCGACGGTGAGGAGCACCCTGGTGCGCGTGCGCGCGACGCCGATGTGGACCCTGGCGGGCTCGGGGCGGCTCGCCTCCACCGCGTTGGAGACGAGGTTCGTGAGCACGCGGCGCATGAGCGCGCGGTCGACGGCGGTCGGGCACGGGCCGGTCCGGACGATCTCCAGCGAGGCCTGCTCCGCGAGCTGGGGGCTGGTCCGGACGAACTCCTCCACGAAGTCGCCCAGGTCGGCCGGCTCCGGGGCCGCCTCGGGGAGCCGCGCGAAGGCGGAGAAGTCGGCGACCAGGCGCTGGAGGGTCCCGACCTCCTCCCGGACGATCTCGCCCGCATCGGCCAGGAGCGGGCCGAAGGAGGCGTCGCCCGGGGCGCGCTTCCACCGCGCCTCCAGCTCCTGGAAGGCGAGCTGGATGGGCGTGAGCGGGTTCTTGATCTCGTGGGCGAGCCGGCGCGCCACCTCCTGCCAGCCCGAGATCTTCTCGAGGTACACGATCCGGTCGCGGCTCTCCCTCACCTCGCGGACCATCTCGTTGAAGGCGCTGGAGAGGGCGGCGATCTCGTCGCGCGCGCCCCCGTCGATCCGGACCTGGACGGAGAGGTCCCCTGCGGCCAGCTTGCGGACGGCCGAAACCAGCGCGTCGACCCGGCGCGTCGTCCGTCGCGCGAACCAGATCCCTCCCGCCGCGGCCAGGAGCGAGAGCACCGCGAGGAGGGTGCCGTAGGAGAGCAGGTAGCTGCGCTGGATCGCGTCGCGCAGCCGATCGAGCTCCCGCGTCTGCTCGGCGAGCGTCCGCGCCTCGTCCAGCTCCGCGAAGAGGCGTGCCTCGACCGCGAAGGTGCACTCGAGCACGGCGCCGCCGGCGAGCTGCACGCGGGCGGAGGCCGGACGCCACTCGCGCTCCGGCCCGGCACCGCGCGCCTCGGCGCTGGCGAGCAGCGTGCCGTCGCCGGCGGTCACCGCCACGCGCCGCAGCGCCGGGTTCCGGGCGACCGCGCGCTCCAGGTGCCTTCGCGCTGCGTCCTTCCCCGCGGGGAGCCCCCTCGCGACGTCGCGGGCCTGCATGGAGAAGAGCTGCTTCTTCGCCTGGAAGAGCTCGCGGTAGATGCCCGGGACCTCCGAGAGCCGGCCGACTACCCGCGGAGACAGCCCGAGCGTCAGGTCCTGCTCCGCGAGCCCGGACGCCAGCCAGAGCGCCCCGAGGAGCGGGACCACCGTCCCGATCACGAGCGCGATCGCGATGTTCCGCTCGAAGCGCGAGACGCGGAGCCACCGCGGCGGGCGCAGCCAGCGCGCCCAGGCAGGCGCGCCCTCAGGGCGCTGCACCGGGGGGGCGCTCATCGCGGCTTCACCGCGTCGGCCGAGAGGGGTCGCGACCTGAAGAGGAGGCTCCCTCCCTCGTCGTCAGGGACGCGCAGCAGGAAGCCGGCCATCGTCCCGAGCACGCTCCGGGAGCCGCCACGCGCGCGCGCGGCGCCGGCCAGGTACTGCCGCGTGTAGGCCAGCAGCTCGGGCGAGACCGGGTTGACGTCGATCCTGACGTCGACGGTGAAGCGCGAGGCCGGGAGCGCGCCCACCGGGCCCAGGTCCGCGTCGGGGACGTGGGCCAGCAGGGCGCGGAGCTCCTCGACGCTCCTCAGCACCTGCCGGCGCCCGCCGGGCGTCTTCGGGTCACGCACCGTCACCGACCAGGTCTCCTCCCAGACGTCGTAGAGCACCTCGAACACGAGGGGGTAGGCGGCGGCTGGCTCCTCCCCTCCCAGCGGCACGACCGCGACGTAGATCGCGACGACGTTGCGCAGCCCGTTCCCCAGCCGCTCAGGCAGGTCGGACGGGAGGGCCTTCGAGAGGTCGACGGCGGCGACGACGCGCCCGGCCTGGCTGGCCAGGGTCACGGGCAGCGGGTCGGCCGCGCGCGCGGCGGCGCCCGCGCAGGTCGCCACCAGCGCGGCGGCCAGCGCGAGGCTCCGAGCGGCGGCGCGGGCGTCGAGGGCGGGGATCATCTCAGAGGAGGTTGTCGAGCGCGTACCCGAGGGACGCGTTGAAGGCGCCGATCGGCGTGTCGAACCGGAGCGCGAGGTCTGCGGAGAGGGGGAAGCTGGAGAACGAGGTCCGGCCACCGCCGAGCTCGGCGGAGGACCAGACGGCCCGGGCGCCGACCGCGACGTAGGCCCGCTGGAAGAAGCGCCCGTGGATTCGCCGCAGCGGCACGGCCCACTCGAGCCCGCCCATCGCCGCGAAGGCGTCGTAGCGGGAGTCGGTCGAGAAGTTGAGCTCCAGCGCGCGACCCAGCGCCGGCCCCACCGCGAAGTAGGAGAGGTCTGCGGCGTAGAAGCGATCGAAGAAGGGCGCGTTGCCCTGCGTCGCGCCCACCTGGAGCTGCAGCCGGAGCGGCAGGCCGAGGAGCGCGAAGGCGGACTCCGCCTGGACCCAGTACCGGCTGAACTCGTAGTCCGAGCCGAAGAGCCGGGATGCGAAGGTGAGCTCCGCGGCCAGCCGCAGCCCGTCCCTCGGCATGAAGGAGTCGTCGCGGCTGTCGTGCTCCCAGGTGACGACCAGCGCCGACACCCATGAGCGACCGAGGAGGATCGGAGGGCTCACGAACTCGGCGAGGGTGGCCGTCGGGACGTCCTCGGCCGAGACCCGCTCGAGCCGCCACCCCGCGAGGACCCGGTTGAAGGCGCTCGTTCGGAGCCCGAGCGTCAGCTCGCTGCCGGTCCTCCTGTAACGGATCCGGGGGGCGTCGGCGAAGTCCTCGATGAAGGGATCGCAGCCTGGCCGCTCGCAGGCGAACTCCTCGCCGCGCAGCGCCCAGGCGCTGGCGCCCGCCACGAGACGGCCGACGCCGCGGATGGGCAGGTCGGGTGCGAAGAACGACCCGCGCAGCGCGAAGCGATCGGGGTCGGCTGGCCGCCCGAGCGGCGCGCCGCCGTACACGAAGGCCCCCCCGAGCGCGAAGCCGCGCCCGAGGAAGTTCTGCTCGGCGATCCCGAGGCCGCCGTACACCGGCTGCGGGTCGGTGGTCCCCGTCACGAGATCCGTCACGACGACGGTGTTCCGCTCGACGACTCGGAAGACGAGGATCACGAGCCCCTTCGAGCTCCCCTTCTCCACCTTCGCGTCGACCTGCGAGAACCAGCCGAGCTGCAGGAGCCGCAGCCGGGAGAGGAGCACGTCGCGGTCGTCCAGGAGGTCGCCGGAGCGGACCAGGAGGTGGCGCCGGACCGCGGCGCTGCGCGCCTTCTGGAGCCCACGGATGACGATCTTCTCGACGACGTAGCCGTGGGCGACCTCCTCTTCCGGCTCGGCCTCATCGGCTGGCTCGTCGTCGGGCTCGTCGTCGGGCCCCACGTCGTCGGCTTCGAGCGGTTCCGGGGCGGGCGTGGACTGGGCGGTCTCGGGCCCGGCGGGCAGAGCGATCGCCGACGTCTCGTGAGGAGGCGGCGCGTCCGCGGCGGGGTCGGCGGGGGACGCGAGCGTCGTCAGCGCGAGGATCAGGGCGAACATCGTGGCCATCGTAATCCGCTTCCGGGGAGCCCGCGAGGGGCTCCCACCCTACGGCCGCTCACTGGCCGTCATTCCGCGGTAGGGTGTCTCCGGAGAGACTGCCATGGCAACGAAGAAGAAGCCGCGCGGAGCCGGGAAGGCGAAGGCAGCCGGCGCACCCCCGAAGAAGGCGGCTGCCCGGAAGCCCGCGTCGAAGCGCGCGGCCGCCCGGAAGCCGGCCGCGAAGGCCGCGCCGAAGAAGCCATCGAAGCCGGGCGTGAGGAAGGCGGCGAAGCCACCCGCCGCGAAGCCTGCCGTCTCCGCGGCCGCCGCGGAGGCGCCGAGCCGGATCGCTCAGGCCGCCGCGCCGGACCCCGAGGGCTTCTTCGTGGCCAGGGTCCGCGGCGAGGAGGAGGCGCGCAACGCGCCGCACCCGATGTCGGAGCCGCCGGCCGAGGTGGGCGGGCGGTGGAGCGAGCGGGCGAGCCCGTGGGAGGGCACGCACCCGGTCATGCCGGTCTACGACGAGCACCTCGGCGACCTGCCGTGGGCTTATGGCGACGACGCGCTCGTCGCGCTGCCGCGGGATCCGAGGACGCTCTTCCTCTATTGGGACCTCTCGGAGGCCACCGCGCGCGCCGCCTTCGATGGGCTCGACGGGCCGCGCGCCCAGCTGTGGATGCTGGCGGCGAAGGGGGAGGGGTGGGAGCAGGTGCGCGTCATCGACTTCGCGCTCGAGTCGCGCAGCTTCTACGTGAACGATCTCGAGCCGGGCCGGACCTACCGCTGCGAGATCCAGGCGATCGATCGGCACGGCTACGCGCGCCGGGTGGGCCCGTCGTCGAACGCCGTCGCGCTGCCCACGGTCGGTCAGTCGCCCGTCATCGACGACCGGTTCGCGCGGATCCCATGGGACCTCCCGCTCCCGCGGCTGCTCGGCGCGCGGCCGGGCCGGAGGGCCGTTCTCCGAGGACCTTCGCGCGCTCCTCGCCAGCCTCTCCGACTGGGGTCGCCAGCCGGGCAGGGCGTGGGGAGGCAGCGTACCGGGCAGCGCGCCGTCCTCCCCGGCGTTCGCCCCTTCGTTCTTCCCCGAGGCTCCGTCCGGGCGGGACGGGAAGGAGTAGGGCGCACGCATGCGCGACGTGCTCGGCTACCTCTCGCTGCACCTCCACGCGCACCTGCCGTTCGTGCGCCACCCGGAGTACGAGGAGTTCCTCGAGGAGGACTGGCTCTACGAGGCGATCTCGGAGACCTACCTCCCGCTCCTCGACGTCTTCGACCGCGCGACCGACGAGGGGATCCCCTTCCGGATCTCACTCACCATGTCGCCGCCGCTCGTCACGATGCTCCGCGACGACCTGCTCATGGGGCGGTATGCGCGCAGGCTGGACAGGCTGGTCGAGCTGGCCGACCGGGAGGTCCACCGGACCCGCAACGATCCGACCTTCAATGGGCTCGCGCACCACTACCGCCACGAGTTCGGGCGCCTGCGTCACCTCTTCGAGGACAGGTACCGGCGGGACCTCGTCGGCGCGTTCCGGCGGCTGGAGGAGGCGGGTCGCCTGGAGCTCGCGACCTGCGGCGCGACGCACGGCTTCCTGCCGCTGCTGCAGCAGTACCCCGAGGCGATCCGGGCCCAGATCGAGGTCGCCGCGGCGAGCCACCGGCGCCACTTCGGCCGGAACCCTGCCGGCATCTGGCTCCCCGAGTGCGGTCACTTCCCCGGCCTCGATCCCTTCCTCGCCGAGCAGGACATCCGGTGGTTCGTCGTCGACACGCATGGGGTCGCCGACGCGAGCCCGCGTCCACGGTACGGCGTCTACGCGCCCGTCTACACGCGCTCGGGCCCCGCCGCGTTCGCGCGCGACCCCGAGTCGTCTATGCAGGTCTGGAGCGCCGAGTCGGGATACCCGGGCGACGCGGCCTACCGCGAGTTCTACCGGGACGTCGGCTGGGACCTCGACCAGGACTACGTGCGCGAGTTCATCCAGCCCAACGGCCAGCGGAAGAACGTCGGCATCAAGTACTTCCGGATCACGGGGAAGACGCCGCACAAGGAGCCCTACGATCCGCGCTGGGCCCGCGAGCGGGCGGCCGAGCACGCCGGCGACTTCATGTTCAACCGCGAGCGGCAGATCCGGCACCTCGCCTCCCAGATGAACGGCGTGAAGCCGATCGTCGTCTCGCCCTACGACGCCGAGCTCTACGGCCACTGGTGGTACGAGGGGCCGGCCTTCATCGACTTCCTCATACGCAAGGTCGCGTACGACCAGCGCGCCTTCCGGCTGGCCACGCCGGGCGAGTACCTGCGCGAGAACCCCGAGCAGCAGCTCGGCACCCCGCCCATGTGCTCCTGGGGCGCGGGTGGCTACGCCGCCGTCTGGCTGGACGGCTCGAACGACTGGATCTACAGGCACGTCCACAAGGCGACCGAGCGGATGATCGCGATCGCCCGCGACTACGTGGAGCCGACCCACCTCGAGCGGCGGGCGCTCAACCAGGCCGCGCGAGAGGTGCTCCTCGCCCAGTCCTCGGACTGGGCCTTCATCATGAAGACCGGGACGATGGTGGACTACGCCGTCCGCCGCACCCGGGAGCACGTGCTGCGCTTCACGCGGCTGCACGACCAGATCCGCTCAGGCCAGCTCGACGCCGGCTGGCTGGGGTGGGTCGAGGCGAAGGACAACATCTTCCCGGAGATCGACTACCGGGTGTACGCGCCGCGCTGACCGCGGCGAGCGGGGGGCGAACATGGAGCGCATCACCATCCCCGGGATCCCGTTCCCGGTCTCGCGGATCGGCCTCGGGACGTGGGCCATAGGCGGCTGGATGTGGGGCGGCACCGACGAGCCGGAGTCGATCCGGACCATCGATCGGGCGCTGGACCTCGGCGTCAACCTGATCGACACCGCGCCGGTCTACGGGTTCGGCCGGTCCGAGGAGATCGTCGGGAAGGCGGTCGGCGCCGGCCCGCGCCGCGACAGCGTGGCGATCGCCACCAAGTGCGGCCTCGCGTGGCGCGACGGCAAGGTCTTCCGCGACGCGTCGCGCGCCCGGATCCGGCAGGAGGTCGAGGACTCGCTGCGGCGCCTGCGGACCGGCTGGATCGACCTCTACCAGGTCCACTGGCCCGACCCGGCCACGCCCATCGAGGAGACCGCGGAGGAGCTCGCGGCCCTCCAGAAGGAGGGGAAGATCCGGGCGATCGGGGTCTCCAACTTCACGCCCGAGCAGCTCGACCGCTTCGCGGCGCACGCGCCGCTCGCCACCGCGCAGCCGCCGTACAACCTCTTCGAGCGCGGCATCGAGCGCGACGTGCTCCCCTGGTGCCGAAGGCACGGCGTCGCGACCCTCACGTACGGCGCCCTCTGCCGCGGGCTCCTCTCTGGCCGGATGACCGAGGATACGAAGTTCCTCGGCGACGACCTCCGGCGCTACGATCCGAAGTTCAAGCAGCCCAGGCTCGGGCAGTACCTGGCCGCGGCTCGCGCGCTGCGGGCCTTCGCCGACGACGAGCTCGGCCGCTCGCTCGTGGAGTTGTCGGTCCGCTGGCTGCTGGACCAGCCCGGCGTCTCGGTCGCGCTCTGGGGCGCGCGGCGGCCCGACCAGCTGGAGGAGATCCCGAAGGTGCTCGGGCTATGGCGCCTCACGCCGGCCCAGCTCGCCCGCGTCGACGAGATCCTGGACGCCCACGTCCGCAACGCAATAGGCCCGGAGTTCATGGCGCCGCCGTAGCAGGCCGTCGAGAGATCGCCGCCCATCCCCTTGACGTCCCCTCCCCCTCACCGAGGCTCACCGAGGGGGAGGGTCAAGAGAGGGAGCAGCCTCGCCGCCGCTACTTGATCCGCTTTCCGCCGAACGTTCCGCCGAGCTCGAGGGCGAAGTAGCGGGTCGGCATCGAGTGCTTCTCGGGCACGGTCGTGCCGACGGCCTGCGTGACGACGACGCGGTCGCCGCCGGTGATGATGTTGTACGTGCCGGCGAGCCGGAAGGCGCCGAAGTTGATGCCGACCTGCGGGGCGAAGCCGAACCCGCGGAACGCCTCGGCCTGCTGGACGATCCCCGCCGAGCCGACCGTCTGGCCGCCGCCGCCGATGTCGTATAGGCCCGCGGCGATCCCGACGAAGGGCCTGACGTCTGACGTGGTCAGGTAGTACTCGGCCTTCGCGAGGTACGCGGAGAGGGCGCGGGCGCCCATCGAGACGCTGTCGCCGTCCATCGAGACCGACTCGGGGATGAGCGCGGCCCCCTCCAGCCGCACGCCGATCGCGAGCCGGTCCGTCAGGTTGAACTTGGGCTCGACCGCCCCGCCGACGCCGTACTCCCGGACGTCGGCGTCGCCGTAGACGAGGTTGAAGGAGACGTCGACGCGGATCGGCTGGTAGGACTCCGAGGTCGCGAGGGCAGGGGTGGCGGCGGCGAGGACGGCGAGCGCGGCGAGGACGTGACGCATGCGTGGCTCCTTCCCGGGCGCGTGCCCGGGTTCGTGGCGTGAGGCCGGCGAGGGGGGATCCCGCGCCGGAGGGTGAGTTGGGAAGGCGCTAGAAGCAGTTGCCGAGGTTGTCGCAGGTGAGGCTGCAGGTGGCGTCGCACTCGGTGATGCCGCAGTTGCCGGTGTTGGTGCAGGTGACGTCGCAGCCCCCGCCGGCGCACGCGAGGAAGCAGTTGCCGGTGTTGGCGCAGGCGACCGTGCAGCCTCCGCCCTCGCAGTCGAAGGAGCAGTTCGACATCCCGGTGCACGTCAGGTCGCAGCCGCCGCCGGTGCACCCCATGACGCAGTTTCCCGTGCCGCAGGAGCAGGAGGTGCCGGCGGGGCAGTCGGTGATGACGTTCCCGTACTCCTCCGTCTGGATGCCGCAGCCGGAGGCGCCAAGGAGGCCGAGCACGGCTCCGAGGAGGAGCGCTGCGGCCATCGTGGTCGTTCGTCGGTGCGGCTCGGTGCGGCTGGTCGTCATTCGCTCTCTCCCGCGCAGCTCGTCCGGGCTGGACTTTCCTGTTCGGCGCAGCCGCTCCCACTTCATTGGGCGTGCCAGCGGGCCGTGCGAGATACACGGACCGTGATCCCGGTGGCTTGGGGGGACGAGGGTGATGGGCGACACGTGAAGGGCGCGCACAGGCGTTGCCCGGGACCGCGAAAGCCGCGTGGCGCCGCGTCGAGGCGTCCCCTAGCCCCGGCCCCGCGAGCGCGCGCCTGGGAAATGCTGCCCCCTTGCACCCGCCCTCTCCCACGGGGGGACGGGTGAGGGGCGGCATGTCCCGGAAATGTGCGCTTGCCCTCGCGCGTTCCTGCGTTGACGGACCGGGGCGGTCCGCATAGCCTGCGCCGGCGATTCCCCGCACCGATTCCCGACAGATTACAAACAGATGCCCGACGAGACGACCCCGACGCAGGACGGCCTCGGCGCCACCGAGCGCGAGATCCTGGCGCAGCGACTGAAGAAGGCCGAGGCGCTGCGCGCGCTCGGCGTCAACCCGTACGGCAACGGCCTGCGCGCTGCCCACGTCACGAAGGATCTCCACGATCGGTACGGCCAGCAGAAGACCGAGGAGATCGCGACGGATCCCGGCCGCTGGTCGATCGCCGGCCGCGTGCTGGCCAACCGGGCCTTCGGGAAGGCGGCCTTCCTCAAGGTCCGGGATCGGAGCGGCGACCTTCAAGTGTGGGTGAAGAAGGACAAGGTCGGCGACAAGGCCTTCGAGGTCTACAAGCTCCTCGACGTCGGCGACGTCGTCGCCGCGGAGGGGCCCGCGACGCGGACCAAGACCGGCGAGCTGACGCTGGAGGCCGCCACCTTTACGATCCTCACGAAGTCGATCCGGCCCCTGCCGGAGAAGTGGCACGGGCTCACCGACGTCGAGCAGCGGTACCGCCAGCGCTACGTGGATCTGGTCGTCACGCCCGGCGTGCGCGAGGTCTTCCTCAAGCGGGCGCGGATCATCCAGACGATCCGCCGGATGCTGGACGCCCGGGGCTATCTGGAGGTCGAGACCCCGACCCTCCACAAGCCCGAGGAGGCCGGCGGCGCCGCGGCGCGGCCGTTCGCGACGCACCACAACGCCCTCGACATGGATCTGAAGCTTCGGATCGCGACCGAGCTGCACCTGAAGCGGCTCGTGGTCGGCGGCTTCGACCGCGTCTACGAGATCGGCCGGATCTGGCGGAACGAGGGGATCGACCGGCGGCACAACCCCGAGTTCACCACGATCGAGTTCTACGAGGCCTACGCCACCCACGAAGACCTGATGCGCCTCACCGAGGAGCTGTTCCACGCCCTCGCCGTGGAGGTGACCGGCGCCGCGAAGGTGCCCTTCCAGGGGCAGGAGATCGACCTCACGCCCCCGTTCCCGCGGATCTCGCTGCTGGAGCTCGCGGCGAAGGCGCTCGGCCTGACGCCAGCCGACGCGCTCGCCGGCAAGGGGCTCGCCGAGGCGCTCGGCCGCCTCTCGGCCAGGGAGAACGAGAAGGAGGACGCCTGGAAGCTCGAGCAGGCGGCCCGCAAGTCGCCTGGCGAGGCGCTGGCCGTGGTGTTCGAGATCTTCGGTGAGCCGCAGCTGCCGAAGGACCGGCCCTGCTTCGTCGTCGACTTCCCGATCGAGACCAGCCCGCTCTCCCGCCAGCGCGACGCCGACCCGCGGCTGGTGGATCGCTTCGAGCTCTTCGTCGCCGGAATGGAGATGGCCAACGCCTTCTCCGAGCTGAACGACCCGGCCGACCAGCGCGCCCGCTTCGAGGCGCAGATGAAGGCCAAGGCCGCCGGAGACGACGAGGCCATGCCCTTCGACGAGGACTTCGTCCGCGCGCTGGAGGTGGGGATGCCGCCGACCGCCGGGGAGGGGATCGGGATCGATCGCCTCACGATGCTCCTCACCGACTCCGCGGCGATCCGCGACGTCATCCTCTTCCCGCTGCTGAAGAGCCGGGAGTAGGGCTCGGTGACCGCGAGCGCGGCGCCCGCCGAGGCGCAGTCCGACCGGAGGATCGCGCGCGTCTTCGCGCCGGCCTCCTTCGCGCTGGCGGTCGTCGGCGTCTTCGGCACGGTCGCGGTCGCGTCGCAGGCGCACCTGTACTTCACCGACCGGCTCCGGCTCGCCGGTGCGATCGCCGTGGGGCTGGCGGCGCTCGCCGGCGCGCTCTTCGCCGCGGCGCTGGGCGGGGCGGCGGCGGTGGTGGGGCGCCGGCTCGCCTTCTACGAGATCTCCGCCGCCGCGATCCTCTTCCTCGCGTCCGCCGGCGCGCGCGTCGCCGCGATCGCCCGCAGCCCCGGGGCGGACGCGCTCAGCCACACGCTGGAGAGCCAGGGGACGCTGGTCGCCGTCCTGTTCGCGCTCGGGAGCGGACTCCTCGCGGCGACCGCGGTCTTCCTCGGCGCGTCGGTCGGCTTCCTCGTCGCCGGGCGGGGCCGGCTGGACCTCTCCTTCTCCTGGGAGCTCTTCGTCGCCCGCAGCCACCTCCGGCTCTCGGCGCGGACGCTCCTGGGACTCTTCGCGCTGGTGGTCACCGGGCTCGTCCCAGGGCTGCTCGTGATGCTCGGCGCCTCGCTCTGGCGCGACGCCGCCGAGCGGCGGCGGGAGCGGCGCGGCGAGCCGAGCTGGCGCACGCGCCTCCCCGCGACGCTCCTCATGACGCTGATCTCCATCGCGGGCGTCGCGATCGGGGTCTGGGCGCTGACGGTCGTCCTGTCGGTGATGAGCGGCTTCGAGGCCGACCTGAAGCGGAAGATCCTCGGCGCGCAGGCCCACGGCCACGTCATGAAGTACGGCGAGGCGGCGTTCACCGAGTGGGAGGACGTGCGCACGCGCCTGCTCGCGGTGCCGGGGGTCAAGGGCGCGACGCCGTTCCTCTACAACGAGGTGATGCTCGCCTCGGGCGGCAACCTGACCGGCGCGATCCTCAAGGGCATCGACGCCGACACCGTCGGGACCGTGACCGACCTCGCGGCCAACGTGCAGGACGGGCGGCTCGAGTGGCTCAAGCGCCCCGGCGAGATCGCGAGGCGGGCGATCGAGGGGGAGCCGGCCGCGTCGCCGTCGAAGCGGCCCCTGCCGGGCGTCGTCATCGGGCGCGAGCTCGCCCGCGGACTGCGCGTCTTCGTCGGCGACACGGTCGACGTGGTCTCCCCGCTGGGCGATCTCGGCCCCGCCGGGCCGCAGCCGAAGAGCCGCACGTTCCGCGTGGCCGCGACCTTCTACAGCGGCATGTACGAGTTCGACTCCAAGTTCGCGTACATCGACCTGGCCGAGGGGCAGCGCTTCTTCGGCACCGGCGGCGCCGTGACCGGCATCGAGGTGAAGGTGGCGGACGTGGATCTCGCCCGCGTGACGCTGTCCCGCGCCCTGGCGTCGCTCGACGGCTACCCGTACCGGGTGAAGGACTGGGGCGAGATGAACCGCAACCTCTTCTCGGCGCTCATGATGGAGAAGGTGGTGATGGCGATCATCCTCGGCTTCATCGTGCTCGTGGCGAGCTGCATCATCGTGGCGACGCTCATCATGCTGGTGCTGGAGAAGACGAGGGAGATCGCGGTCCTCAAGTCCATGGGGGCCTCGGTCGCGAGCGTGATGAAGGTCTTCGTGGCCGAGGGGCTCGTGATCGGCGCGGTCGGGACCGTCTTCGGCCTCACGCTCGGGCTCGGGACCTGCCTCCTGATCGACAAGGTGGGGATCCCGCTCGACCCGGACGTCTACTACATCGACAACCTCCCGGTGCTCATCGACGGGGGGCAGTTCGCCTTCGTCGCGCTCGCGGCCACCGCGCTCGCGTACCTCGCCACCCTCTACCCGGCCACCAAGGCGGCGCGCCTGCGCCCCGTCGACGGCCTGCGGAGCGAGTGATGGCCGACGGCACTGCGCCCGCGCCCTTCGTGCGCATCGAGGGGCTGACCAAGGCCTACATGCACGGCGGGAAGCGGCTCGAGGTGCTCCGCGGCCTCGATCTCGAGATCGCCGCCGGAGAGCTGGTCGCGCTCACCGGACCCTCCGGTGCGGGCAAGAGCACCTTCCTCCACGTGGTCGGCACGCTCGACGCGCCGACCGACGGCCGCGTCCTCTTCGACGGCGAGGACGTCTTCGCCCGCGGGGAGGAGGAGCTCGCCGAGTTCCGGAACGCGGCGATCGGGTTCGTCTTCCAGAGCCACCACCTGCTCCCCGAGTTCACGGCGCTGGAGAACGGCATGATGCCCGCGCTGGTGGGGCGGCTCCCACGCGCCGAGGCGCGCCGGCGCGCAGAGGAGATGCTGGAGCTGGTGGGGCTCGCCGAGCGGATGGACCACAAGCCGGGCGAGCTCTCCGGTGGCGAGCAGCAGCGCGTGGCGCTCGCGCGCGCCCTCTGCCTCAGGCCGCGCCTCCTGCTCGCCGACGAGCCGACCGGCAACCTCGATCCGCGCACCGCCGACGGGATCCACGCGCTCCTTGCCGACCTCAACGGGCGGCTCGGCATCACGGCGGTCGTCGTGACGCACAACGAGCGGCTCGCGGAGTCGCTCCCGCGCCGGCTCCGGCTAGAGGCCGGGAGGCTCGCGTGACGAGTGGCGCGGCAGGCGACGCCGGCGGGCGGGACCGTTTGAGGTTTGGCCCCCTTTGCACTAGATTCCGCGGCTTCGTGAAGCGGTCAGCTCCCCACCTCCTCGGCCTCCTCGCCGTGCTGCTCCTCGCGTCTCCGGACGCGGCCGCGGCGCAGCCGGACCGCGGCGCCGTCGTCAAGGAGGTGCGCGTCGCGGGGACCCGCCGCGTCGAGCCCGACGCCGTCAAGGCGGCGATCACCACCAGGGCAGGCAGCCCGTGGGACCCGAAGCTGGTCGACGCGGACCTGCGCGCGGTGATGAAGCTCGGCCTCTTCTCGGACGTCACGGTGAAGATGGAGGGTGATCCCGACGCGCCGGTCCTGGTCTTCGAGGTGGTCGAGAAGCCGACCGTCAGCGAGTGGCGCCTGGAGGGGAACGACGAGATCTCGAAGGACGACCTCAAGGACAGCATCGGGGTGAAGCCCTTCCAGGTCCTCGACCTCGTCGCCGTGCGCAAGGACGTGAAGAAGATCCAGGAGAAGTACGTCGAGAAGGGGTTCTACCTCGCCGAGGTGAAGTACGAGCTGAAGGAGCTCGCCGGAGAACCAGGTGGCGGTCGTCTACGTCGTCGACGAGAAGGCCAAGGTCCAGATCAAGGAGATCCGCTTCCTCGGAAACGAGAAGGTCTCCCGCGCCGACCTGCTCGCCGCCATGCTCACCAAGGAGGGCGGGCTCCTCGCCGCGTTCTCCAGCGCCGGCACCTACCGCGAGGACATGTTCCAGCGCGACCTCCAGGCGATCCAGCTCGCCTACCTCGACCGCGGCTTCATCAACGTGAAGGTGGCGAAGCCCACCGTCGATCTCTCGCCCGACCGCCGGTTCCTCTTCGTGGCCATCCAGGTGGAGGAGGGGGAGCAGTTCCGGATCGGCAAGATCGGCTTCTCGGGCAAGACCCTGGGCGAGGACGCCCGGCTCGCGGGCATCGTGAAGTCCAGGAAGGGAGACGTCTTCTCCAGCAGCGTGGTGCGGGCCGACCTGCAGGCGGTCGCCGACGTCTACCGCGATCGCGGCTACGCCAACGCGAACGTCGTCCCCATGACGCAGGTCGACGCGAAGACCCGCATCATCGACGTCGAGTACGAGCTCCAGCCGGGGAGCCTGGTCAAGTTCGAGCGGATCGAGATCACCGGGAACACCAAGACCCGCGACAAGGTCATCCGCCGCGAGCTCCGCGTCTACGAGGGGGAGCTCTTCAGCGGCACCGGGATGCGGCAGTCGAAGCAGCGCGTCACCGCCCTCGGCTTCTTCGAGTCGGTGGACATCACGACGAGGCGCGGCAGCGCCGACGATCTCATCGTCGCCACCGTCGAGGTGAAGGAGCGGTCCACCGGCACCTTCCAGCTCGGCGCTGGCTTCTCCTCGTACGAGAACTTCGTCCTCACCGGGCAGATCTCCCAGAACAACTTCTTCGGCTGGGGACAGACCCTCTCCCTCCAGATCCAGTGGTCGTCGGTCCGGCAGCTCGGGACCATCCAGTTCGTCGAGCCCTACTTCCTCGACACCGCGTGGACCTTCGCCTTCGATCTCTACGCGTCGGAGGGGACGTACACCAGCTTCAGCCGCCGCGCCGTCGGCGGCAACATGACCTGGGGCTACGAGCTGGCGGGGCTCCAGTCGGTCTTCCCGCTCGCGAAGAGGCTGGAGGACGTCCGCGTCTTCGGGACGTACACCAACGAGAACGTGGACGTGACCCCGGGCGCCAACGAGGTCCCGCTCTACAACCGCTACCGGGACGGGACCACCAGCTCGGTCCGCGGCTCGCTCGTGGTCGACAAGCGGGACAACCGCCTCTTCCCGACCAAGGGGTTCTACGGCTCGCTCTCCGCGGAGGCCGCGCCGCCGCTCCTCGCGCCGAACCTGCTCTTCGGCAATCAGGTGAACCTCTTCCGCCGCTACGCCGCGGACCTGCGCTTCTACCACCCGGTGCTCGCGGGGATCGTCTTCCGGAGCAAGCTGACGCTCGGCTACATCGAGGACTGGGACAACGACCACCGGGTGCCGATCTCGGAGCTCTACTTCGTGGGCGGCATCAACTCCGTCCGCGGCTACCCGATGTACTCGATCTCCCCCACGGTCTCGGCCGCACGCACCGCGACCGGCCCCCTCGTCGCGACGAACGTGGGCGGGAACAAGCAGGCCATCCTGAACCTCGAGCTGGAGCTCCCCTTCTTCGAGTCCGCCGGGATCCGGGCGGTCGTCTTCGCCGACGCAGGCAACGCGTTCGGTCGCGGCCAGTGGAGCGACCCCAAGGTCGAGCTCTCCCTCTACAAGTCGGTCGGGTTCGGCATCCGCTGGATGAGCCCGGTCGGGCCGCTCCGCTTCGAGTGGGGCATCCCGCTCGACCGCCGCAAGGACGAGGACGGCCACTACATCGATCGCCCCCTCGACTTCCAGTTCACCATCGGCAACTTCTTCTAGTACCAGCCTCCGGAAAGGATCCGTCATGCGCCACGCAAACGTCCTCGCCGCTCTCCTCGTCGCCGGCGTGCTCGCGCCGGGCGTCGCCCGCGCCGCCGAGCTGAAGATCGGCTACGTCGACCTCCAGCGCGCCGTCGCCGAGGTGGAGGAGGGCAAGACCGCCCGCGCGCAGCTCAAGCGGGAGTTCGACGACAAGCAGAAGAAGCTCGACGCCAAGGAGGCGGAGCTGAAGAAGCTCCAGGCCGAGTTCGAGAAGCAGGCGGTCGTCCTCTCCGAGCAGGCGAAGAAGGAGAAGGCCGAGGAGATGGAGCGGAAGTTCGGCGAGGCGCAGGCGCTCCTCCGCCAGCTCCAGCAGGAGCTCGGTGGCCGCGAGCGCGAGCTGATGAGCGCCCTCTTCGACAAGATGGGGCAGATCGTCAAGGAGATCGCCGAGGCGGAGGGCTTCACCTACGTCCTCGAGAAGAACCAGGCCGGCATCATGTACGCCCCCACCTCGCTGGACGTGACCAACGAGCTGGTCCGCAAGTACAACGCGCGCTTCGGCAAGAAGGCGGCGGCCACGCCCGCCGCCCCAAGAAGAAGTAGGCGCGCCATGGGCTTCACGCTCCAGGAGCTCGCCGGGCGGGTCGGCGGGACGGTGATCGGGGACGGCGCCCTCGCGATCGAGGGGATCGCGCCGCTCGAGGTGGCCGGCCCGTCGCAGCTCTCGTTCTTCTCGAACAAGAAGTACCGGAAGGCCTTCGAGGCGACGCGTGCCGGCGCCGTGCTCGTCGAGCCTGGCGTCCAGGCCGCCGCAGGGCGGACGCTGCTCGTGGTCGAGAACTCGTACCTCGCGTTCGCGAAGATCTCGACCCTCTTCCATCCGCCGCGGGAGCCGCTGCCGGAGATCGCGCCCTCGGCGGTGGTGCACCCGACCGCGGTGGTCCACCCCAGCGCGCAGGTGATGCCGCTCGCGTGCATCGGCCCGGGGGCCGAGATCGGGCCCCGGACGATCGTGTTCGCCGGGGCGCACATCGGCCAGGACGTGAAGGTCGGCGCCGACTGCATCGTCTACCACAACGTGGTGATCCGGGAGCGCTGCGTCGTCGGGGACCGCGTCATCCTGCAGCCCGGCGTGGTGATCGGGGCGGACGGCTTCGGCTACGCGCTCGACATGCAGGGGGACGGCCGGGGGCCGCGCCACTACAAGGTGCCGCAGGTCGGGTACGTGGTGATCGAGGACGACGTCGAGATCGGGGCCAACAGCTGCGTCGATCGCGGAACGCTCGGCGTGACCCGCATCGGCCGCGGCGCCAAGATCGACAACCTCGTGCAGCTCGCCCACAACGTCGAGGTCGGCCCGCTCTGCATCATCGCCTCGCAGGTGGGGATCTCCGGGTCCACCCGGCTCGGCATGGGCGTGGTCGCGTGGGGACAGGTCGGCATCGTCGGACACATCACCATCGGCGATCGCGCAGTCATCAACGCCCAGTCCGGCGTCGGGCACGACGTCGAGCCGGGGGCGCGCGTCGCCGGGTCTCCGGCCAAGCCGGACGTGCAGTGGGCCAGGAACTCGGCGGTGTTCGACCGCCTCACAGACATGCGCCGCGAGCTGCGCGAGCTGCGCAAGGAAGTCGACCAGCTCCGCGCCGAGAAGGCGAAGGACGGAAGATGAACGCAACCACCGTGAAGACCCCCAGCACGATCCTCGACGTGGAGGGGATCCAGAAGCTCCTCCCGCACCGCCCGCCGTTCCTGCTCGTCGACCGCGTCGTCGAGTTCGAGGAGCACAAGCGGGTGGTCGCGTGGAAGGGCGTGACGATGAACGAGCCCTTCTTCACGGGCCACTTCCCCGGTCACCCGGTGATGCCGGGGGTCCTCATCCTCGAGGCGCTCGCGCAGGCCGGGGCGCTCCTCGCGATCATGTCGCTCGGACCATCGGCCGCCGACAAGATCACCTACCTGATGGGGATCGACGGCGCGAAGTTCCGCAAGCCGGTGGTGCCCGGCGATCGGCTGGAGCTCCACGTGGAGGTGACGAAGCAGAAGGGGGCCGTCTGGAAGGAGACGGCGAAGGCGATCGTCGATGGGCAGGTGGTGGCCGAGTGCGACTTCATGGCCATGCTGGCCGACCGCGAGGAGCCGTCGAAGTAGCGCCGCGCCCGGACCAGGAGCCGACATGGCCATCCATCCCACCGCCGTCATAGAGCCCGGGGCCCAGGTCGACCCGTCCTGCGAGGTCGGCGCCTACGCCGTCGTCGGCCAGCACGCGAAGCTGGGGCCGCGCAACGTCCTGCAGCACCACGCCGTCGTGACGGGCCACACCACGGTCGGCGCCGAGAACCGGTTCTTCTCCTTCTGCGTGGTCGGCGCGCAGCCGCAGGATCTCAAGTACAAGGGGGAGCCGACGACGCTGGAGGTCGGGGACCGGAACACCTTCCGCGAGTACGTCACGATCAGCACCGGGACGGTCGGCGGCGGGGGCGTGACCCGGATCGCCAACGGCAGCCTCTTCATGGCGAACAGCCACGTCGGCCACGACTGCCAGATCGCGGACGGGGCCATCATCGCCAACTCGGTCGCGCTCGCCGGTCACGTGATCCTCGAGGACCACGTGCACTTCGGCGGCCTCTCCGCCTCGCACCAGTTCTGCCGGATCGGGCGGTTCGCCTTCGTCTCCGGGATGACCGGGATCGTCAAGGACGTGCCGCCATACTGCTTCGCCTCGGGCGCCCGCGCGGAGCTCGCGGGGATCAACTCGGTCGGGCTGCAGCGCGCCGGCTTCACGGAGGACCAGGTCGGGCGGGTCAAGCAGGCGTACAAGATCTTCTTCCGCTCGAACCTCCAGACCGCGGAGGCGCTCGCGCAGCTGGAGTCCGAGCTCGGGCAGCACCCCGAGGTCGCCCACTTCATCTCCTTCATCAAGGGGTCGGAGCGCGGCGTCACGCGGTAGGGCTGCATGGCGACGATCGGGCTCATCGCCGGCGGCGGCCGCTTCCCGCTCCTCTTCGCGGAGAGCGCGCGGCGCGCGGGCCACCGCGTCATCGCCGTGGCGCACAGCAGCGAGGCCGACCCCGCCCTGGAGAAGCTGGTCGACGCGATCACCTGGATCAAGCTGGGGCAGATCGGTCACCTGCTCGAAGGGCTCAAGGCCGGCGGGGCGCAGCAGACAGTGATGCTCGGCTCGATCACGAAGCGGCGCTTCTTCGCCGACGCGATGCTCGACGCCACCGGGGTCCGGCTCCTCGCCAGGGTCGCGGTCCGCTCGGACGACAACCTCCTGCGGACCTTCGCCGCCTTCCTCGACGAGCAGGGCATGCCGATCGTCGATCCCACCCCGTTCCTGCTGGAGCGCCTGGCGAAGGAGGGGGTCATGGGGCGCCACGCGCCGACCGAGGACGAGCTGACCGACGCCCGCTACGGCCTCGAGCTGGCGCGGGGGATCGGACGGCTCGACCTCGGCCAGACGGTGGTGGTGAAGAACCGCGTGGGCGTCGCGGTCGAGGCGCTAGAGGGGACCGACGCGTGCATCCGGCGCGGGGGTGAGCTGGCGCGCGAGGGGTTCACGGTGGTCAAGGCGGTGAAGCCCGGCCAGGACCGGCGCTTCGACCTTCCCGCGGTCGGTCCGGACACCGTCGACTCGCTCCGCGAGGCGAACGGCCGCGTGCTCGCGGTCGAGGCAGGCGCGACCCTGATGATGGACCTCGATCGCATGATCGAGAAGGCCGACAAGGCGAAGCTCGTCCTGCTCGGGATCCGGTGATGGCGGCGGCCCCGGGCTGGGCGCACGACACCGCCGGCGGCGTCGTGCTGGAGATCCTGGTCCAGCCTCGCGCCTCCCGGACCCGCGTCGTCGGCGAGCACGACGGGCGGCTGAAGATCCAGCTGGCCGCGCCGCCGGTGGACGGCGAGGCGAACGTCGCGCTGATCGAGTTCCTCGCGTCCGCGCTGGGCGTCCGGAAGGGCGACGTGAGGATCGCACGCGGCGAGACGGGCCGGCGGAAGACCGTCCAGGTGTCGGGGGCGACCGTGGCCGGCGCCCTGGAGGCGCTCACCCCCTGACGAGGGGAGCGCGCCCTGCGCTTGCAGGTGTTGCACGACCGTCACTTCGACTAATATCCGACCCCCTCCATGACCATACAAGACCATCGGTTCCTCCGCGCCTGCCGCCGCCAGCCCGTCGACCGCCTCCCCGTCTGGATGATGCGCCAGGCCGGCCGATACCAGCCGAGCTATCGCGCCGTCAGGCAGAACGTGGGCTTCCTGGAGCTCTGCCGCTCCCCGGAGCTGATCGCCCAGGTGACGATCGCGCCGATCGACGAGATCGGCTTCGACGCCGCGATCCTCTTCTCCGACATCCTCGTCCACCTCCCGGCGATGGGGCTCGACCTCTCGTTCGAGAAGGGTGAGAAGGGGAAGGGGGACGGGGGGCCGAAGATCGCGAACCCGGTCCGCACGCGCGCCGACGTGGACGCGCTCCGCGTGCCGGAGCCGAAGAAGGACCTCCCGTACGTCCTCGACGGGGTCCGGGCCATCAACGCCGGCCTCGCCGGCCGCGTGCCGCTCATCGGCTTCGTCGGCGGCCCCTTCACCGTCGCGAGCTATGCCGTCGAGGGCGGGAGCCAGGGGTTCACGCGGCTCAAGACGATGCTCTACGCAGACCCGAAGACGGCCCACGCCCTCTTCGAGAAGCTCACCCAGGCGGCCATCGTCCAGATCGAGGAGCAGATCGCCGCCGGCGCCCACGCGGCGCAGGTCTTCGAGAGCTGGCTCGGCGAGCTGGCGAGGGAGGACCTCGAGGAGTTCAGCTTCCCCTACCTCGCGAAGATCGCGGCCGCCATCAGGAAGACCGGCGTCCCCTCCATCATCTTCTCCACCGGGACGACCGGCCACGTCGAGAAGATGGCGGGGCTCGGCTTCGACGTGATCTCGGTCGACTGGCGCACGCCGATCCAGGAGGTCCGGGCGCGCATCCCCGACGTCGCCGTCCAGGGGAACTACGACTCGACCATCCTCTTCGGCCCGACCGAGGTCGCGGTGGAGCGCGCCGTCCAGGTTGCCCGGGCGGGGGCGACCGCTCCCGGCTACATCTTCAACCTCGGCCACGGGATCCAGCCCGGGACCGATCCAGCCCGGGTGAAGGCCGTGGTCGAGGCGGTGCAGGCGCTGAAGGTCTGAGAAGGAGCGCGCGTGATCCAGATTCCGTCCTCGGAGCTCATCAGGAAGTACGACCGGCCGGGTCCGCGCTACACGAGCTACCCGACCGCGCCGGAGTGGAAGGACGACTTCGGGGCGGACCGCTTCGAGCTGCACCTCGCCCGGGCGGACGTGCAGCCCGGCCCGCTCTCGATCTACGTGCACCTCCCGTTCTGCAAGGAGATGTGCCGGTTCTGCGGCTGCAACGTCATCGCCACCCATGACGTCTCGCGCGCCGACGCCTACCTCGACGTGCTCGAGAAGGAGGTCGCGCTGGTGGCGGCGAAGCTGCCGCACCGCCGGACGGTGACGCAGCTCCACTGGGGCGGGGGCACGCCGACCTTCCTCGACGAGAAGCAGCTCGCCCGCTGCCACGCCATCATCGCGCGCCATTTCCAGTTCGCCGCCGACGCCGAGAAGGCGATCGAGATCGACCCGGCCATCACCCGCAAGTCGCAGATCGAGGTGCTCGCTGGGCTCGGCTTCAACCGGATCTCGATGGGGGTGCAGGACTTCGACGCGAAGGTGCAGGAGGTGGTCGGCCGCATCCAGGGGGAGAAGGAGACGGCCGAGCTCGTCGAGAGCGCCCGGAAGGCCGGCTTCAAGGGCGTGAACCTCGACCTCATCTACGGCCTGCCCTACCAGACCCCCGACACCTGGAGGTCGACGCTGGCGCGGATCGTCGCCCTGCATCCCGACCGGATGGCGGTCTTCGGCTTCGCCTACGTCCCCTGGTCCAAGCCGCACCAGCGGCTCCTGCCGCAGGAGGCGCTGCCGAAGATCGAGCAGCGCGTCGAGCTCTTCCTCTCCGCGGTCGAGAGCTTCACCAGCAGCGGCTACCGGCTCATCGGCCTCGACCACTTCGCGCTGGAGAGCGACGAGCTGGCGCGCGCGCAGGACGCGGGCGTGCTCACGCGCAACTTCCAAGGCTACACGGTGCGTCCCGCCGACGACACCATCGCCTTCGGCATGACCTCGATCTCGGACCTGGGCGGCTGCTACGCGCAGAACGCCCACAGGCTCAAGGACTGGGAGGCCCTCGTGGGCGCGGGCAGCATCCCCGTGTCGAAGGGGATCGCGGTCACCGACGAGGACGTGCTCCGGCGCTTCGTCATCAACCGGGTCATGTGCCTGCTGAAGCTCGATCTCGCCGAGGTCGGCATGAAGTTCGGCGGGGCGGCCGCCGGCGCCATCGAGACCGACCTCAAGGCGGGGGTGAAGGAGCTGCAGGACGACGGCCTCGTCACCTTCGACGGCCAGATCCTGCGCGTGACGCCGCTCGGCCAGCTGCTCGTCCGCAACGTCGCCATGCTCTTCGACGCCTACCTCAAGAAGGAAGGCGCCAAGACGCAGTTCTCGCGGACGGTCTGATCGTGGCCACCGCCGTCTTCCTCCTCAACCTCGGCGGTCCCCGCAACCTCGAAGAGGTGGAGCCCTACCTCTACGAGCTCTTCTCCGACCCGCTCCTCATCTCGGCTCCCTTCGGCCCCTTCCGGCCGCTCTTCGCGAAGCTCATCAGCCACTTCCGCGCCCCGTCGTCGGCCGAGAAGTACGGGCTCATCGGCGGGCGGTCCCCGCTGGTCGAGGAGACCGAGAAGCAGGGCCGCGCCCTCTCCGCGGTGCTGGGCGACGGGTACACCGTCCACCTGGCGATGCGCGCCGGCCACCCCAGCACCGCAGAGGGGGTGCGCGACGCGCTCGCCGCCGGCGCGGAGCGTGCCGTGGCGCTGCCGCTCTACCCGCAGTACTCCAACGCGACGACGCTCAGTTCGCTCCTCGAGCTGAGGCGGCTCTGGCCGGCGGGGAGGCCGCTGGCGGAGGTCCGCGAGTGGCACGCTCACGCCGGCTACCTGGAGGCGTCGGCGGAGGCGCTGCGCGAGACGCTCGCCGGGCTGGCGCCGGGGGAGCGAGAGAAGGCGCTCGTGGTCTTCAGCGCCCACGGCCTGCCGATGAGCCAGGTGCGGAAGGGCAATCCGTACCCGGACCAGGTCGAGGCCTCCGCGCGGGAGACCGCGAGGCGCGCCGGCGTCGCCGACTGGCGCCTGACCTACCAGAGCCGCGTCGGGCCGGTGAAGTGGCTGGGGCCGGACACCAACGAGTTCCTCGCCGCCAACGCGCAGGGGCGCGCGATCGTGACCGTGCCGGTCGCGTTCGTGTCGGAGCACCTCGAGACGCTCTACGACATGGACATCCTCGCGAAGGACGCGGCGCTGAAGGCCGGGGCCGTCGCGTACCGGCGAGTCCCGGCGCTCGGCGCCAGGCCCTCCTTCGTGAAGGCGCTGGCCGAGATCGTTCGGGCGGCGGGGTAGGAGCCTCTCGGCCTACCTCCGCACCGTGTTCAGCCGGTGCAGGACCGCCTTCGCGACCTCGTTGTCCGGGTGGGCGTGCAGGGCGTCGAGCACGATCCGGCGGGCGTCGCTCACGTTGCCGCGCGCCTCCTCCGCGAGCGCCAGGACCGACATGGCGCGGGCGTGGTCCGGGGTGATCGCCAGCGCCCGCTTCGCCGCCTTCCGTGCCTCGTCCGCGCGGTGCCCGGGGGGCAGCACCGGGTCGTGCAGGCTGGCGAACGCCAGCATCGCCAGGTACTCGGGCTCCTTCGGGTTGCGCTCCACGGCTTCGCGGAACGCGTTGATGGCCTCGGCCAAGCGGTGCGCGCGGAGCGCCTTCTCCCCGCGCTTCAGGGCGATCTCCGCGTCCAGGTCGATTCCGGGCCGGCGCGCGCCGGAGAGCTCGAACTGCAGGAGCAGGAAGGCGAGGTACCCGCGCCGCTTCTCGTCGTCGCCCAGCACCCGGTAGGCCGCGGTGACCTTCCCCTGGATGGCGGTGAGCAGGTCCTCGAGATCGCCGACCTCGTACTCCGCGAAGCCGTCCGGGTGGAACCGGCTCGCCACCTCCGTGTAGGCCCGCTCGACGTCTGCAGTCGTGGCGGCGATGTCGACGCCGAGGGCGTGCAGGTGCGTCCCGGGGACGATCTGGAGGGCTGCCTGCCGGATGGCCTCCGCGCGGTCGGGTGGGAGCGGCTTCTTCCTTCGCGGCGGGGCGTCACCGTAGCGGCCCGAGGCGGGGGACTCCGCCGGGGCCTCGTGGAAGGCGACCGCGCCGATCATGGAGAGGAACCACAGGAGTCCCAGCGCGTCCTTCAGCTCGCCCTTCCTGGACTCCAGGTACTCGGTGGTCGTCGAGCGCCCGTCGAGCGCGAGCGCGAGCCGCAGATCGGCGCTCCCGAGCGCGCAGGCGGGCAGGAGCTGCTGGAAGTCTCCGGTCCGCGAAGGGTAGGCGCCGGAGACCTGCTTCAGCGCATCGGAGAAGTGCTTGACCGGCAGGTGGAGCCGCGACCCCTCTAGGATCGCCTGCAGTGGGAGGATCTCGGCGGGCTGCACCTGGCCGGCGAACTCGGCGCCGTCGTGGAAGCGCCAGCGCCCCTTCTTCATGCCGGTGGCGCGGAGCGCCATCGCCTTCACGTGGGCGCGCAGCGCGGCGGTGAGCGGTTCGCCGGGGTCGAGGACGCCCGCGGCGATGAGCGCTGCGCCGGGGGAGAGGCCGCTCGCCTGCGCATCCAGGGCCGCCTGGTGCGTGGCGAGATCCATCCGGCCGGACTCGAAGAGCCGGCGGAGCAGCGAGTCGGTGGGGTCGTCGGAGTCGTAGGCAACCGGCACGCCACGCAGGAAGAAGAAGCGCTCCTCGGCCCCACCCTCCGACAGGACGAGCACCCCCTCGGACATCGCCCGCCAGACCTGGTGCAGCAGGCGGGGGACGACGCCGGCCTTGATCTCGCCCTGCGCGCTGGGCTGCCGGGACAGGACGAGCGGCGCTCCGCGGAGGCGCGGCCGGGGCGCCGCCTGCGAGAGCAGCCGGAGCTTCTCGACCAGCTCCTTGCGCGTGGGATCGGCGACGTAGGCGTTGGCCTTGATCGGCACGCAGGCCTTGAGGCCGCGCGCCTTCCCGAGGTGCTCCCTGTCGGCGACCAGCACGAGGACGCGCGGGTCGGCCTCGCGCATGCGCTGCGAGAGCGCGGCGGCGAGCGGCTCGTCGGAGGCGAAGACGACCAGCTCGGGGCGCCGCGCCGCGAACGCCTCCCACGCGTCGGCGCCCTGCGTCGGGATCGCCTCGAACCCCGCCTCCGAGATGGCCCGGCAGACGTACTCGCTGGTGGGCGGGTGAGGTTCGACGATCAGGACGCGGCGCACGGCGCGCATTCTACTTCCGGGCGGCAGGAAGTCACCGTCCGCCAGCAGCGGCGGGCGCCGTGGTGCCGGGGGGCTATGATGTCGAGGCGATGGCACGAACCCGACCCCCTCCACCGGTCACCGGCGACCTCTTCGCCCGGGCCGCTCCTCGCCCCATGAGCGTCGGGGAGCTCACCCGCGCGCTGAGGGCGGCGATCGAGCCGAAGTTCCGTGACGTCTGGGTCTCGGGCGAGGTGGGGAACCTGCGGCGGCAGGCGAGCGGCCACGTCTACTTCACGCTCAAGGACGACGAGGCGGTGATCCCGTGCGCGCTCTGGTCCTCGCAGGCGCGCCGCGTCCCCTTCGATCTCTCCGAGGGGCTGGAGGTCGTGACGCGCGGCTTCGTGGAGATCTACCCGCCGCACGGCAAGTACCAGCTCATCGTCCAGGAGGTCGAGCCGCGGGGCGCCGGCGCCCAGGCGCTCCTCCTGGCGCAGGTGAAGGAGCGGCTCCAGAAGGACGGGCTGCTCGATCCAGCTCGCAAGCGCCCGCTGCCATTCCTGCCGAGGCGGATCGGCGTCGCCACCAGCCCCACCGGCGCCGCCCTGCGAGACTTCCTCCACGTGGTGCTCAGGCGCTTCGGGAATGCCCAGGTGCTCATCGCCCCGTGCCGCGTGCAGGGGGAGGGGGCGGCGGCGACCGTCGTCTCGGCCGTGCGCGCGCTGGCGGCACGCGGCGTGGACGTCATCGTCATCACGCGCGGCGGCGGGTCCGCGGAGGACCTCGGGGAGTTCAACGACGAGCGGCTCGCGCGCGTCCTGGCCGCCTGTCCGGTCCCGGTGGTGTCGGCGGTCGGGCACGAGGTGGACGTCACCGTCTGCGACCTCGTCGCCGACGTCCGCGCCGCGACCCCCACGCACGCCGCGCAGCTCGTGATCCCGGAGAAGGCCGAGCTCGAGGGGACGCTGTCCGTCCTGCGCGGACGGCTGGAGCGCGCGGCCGAAGGGGCCGTCGGTGGCCGGCGCCGCGAGCTGCGCGCGCTGCGCGCCGAGCTGGGGGACCCCGGACACGCGATGGCGCGCGAGCGGCATCGCCTCGACGACCTGCTCCACCGCGTGGAGGGCGGCGCGCGGGATCCGCTGCGGCGCGCTAGAGGCGCGGTCGACCTCCTGCGCGGGCGGCTGGCGCGGTGCGAGCCGCGCGCCCGGCTGCGGGGGCTGCGCCAGCGAGCAGACGCGGCGGCGCGCAGGCTGGAGGCGTGGCCGGCCGCGCTGCCGCGGGAGCGGCTGCGGCTGGAGCGGCTGGGCGGGCGGCTGGCGCCGGCCAACGTCGCCCGCCTGCTGTCGCGAGGGTTCGCGCTCGTCCTGGCCGGCGGCAGGGTCGTGACCAGGAGCGGGGACGTCCGCCCTGCCGACCCGGTGCGGATCGCGCTCGGCGAGGGCTGGCTCGACGCGTCGGTGCTGGCACGGGACGCCGGCCAGGATCCGCTGCCTTACGGCGCGAGGGGAGCGGATCCGGCCACCGGGGGCGTTGACCCATCCGCCCCCCCGACAGTAATGAAGCGGAACGGAGGCGAGCACTGATGGCGCGGCAGGGCGAGCAGGGCGAGCGTGGCGGCGGCAAGGCGGCCGAGGCCGCGCCGGAGCCTTACGACAAGGTGGTGGAGCGGCTCGAGCAGGTGGTGGGCGAGCTGGAGTCGGGCGGGCTCACCCTCGAGCAGTCGATCGAGAAGTTCGCCGAGGGGATGAGGCTCGTTCGCGACGCTGCCCGCCGTCTCGACGACGCGGAGCGGCGCGTGGAGCAGCTCGTGAAGGCGGCCTCCGGCGAGGACGACGTCGCCCCTTTCGACCCCGGGCAGGGCAAGGGAGCCGGCGATGGCGGACGCTGAGAGCGGTCCCCCTGCGCGGCCCCAGATCATCATCGTCGACGACGATCGTGACACCCGCGAGATGCTGACCTTGGCGCTCGACCTGGAGGGGTTCGAGGTGCGGACGGCGGCCAACGGGCTGCGGCTCATCTCGGCGATGCACGTGGACAGGCCGGACCTGATCCTGCTCGACATCATGATGAGCTGGATCGACGGCTTCGAGCTCTGCCGCGCGATCAAGCAGAACCCGAGCTTCACGGACATCCCGGTCGTCTTCATCTCGGCCCGGAAGAGCGACGAGGACGAGCGGGCAGGCCGCGCCGCGGGCGCAATCGATTACTTCGCGAAGCCGCTCGACATGGAGCGGCTCGTGGAGCGGATCCGCGAGATCCTCGCGAGCCGGCGGCCGGCGGCGACCTGAGCCATCGCCGGCGCGCCGCCCGGCACCCGAGCCTCTGGTTACCCGGGGGGCGGCGGTGCTAGAAGGAGGCCGCCGTGGAACCATCGGACTTTCCCGTCGAGCCCTACCTTCGGGCGGTCGCCCAGCGGGTCGAGGTGCAGCTCGGCCAGCTGGCGGACGAGCGGCTCGGTCGCGGTCCGTCGCGGCTGCTCGCGGCGACGCGGTACGCGCTCATGGGCGGCGGGAAGCGGATGCGTCCGGCGCTCGTCCTGGCGGCTTGCGAGGCCTGGGGCGGCGACGTCTCGGACGGCTCGCTGGCGATGCGCTTCGCGGTGGCCATGGAGTGCGTCCACACCTACTCGCTCGTCCACGACGACCTGCCGAGCATGGACGACGACGACCTTCGGCGCGGGCGGCCGACGGTCCACAAGGCCTTCGACGAGGCCACCGCGGTCCTGGTGGGAGATGGGCTCCAGTCGCTCGCCTTCAAGCACCTGCTCGCCTGCGACGACGTCCGGGCGGCGCCGCTCGGGAGGCTCCTCGCCGAGAACGCCTGGCTCATGGTCGAGGGGCAGGCCCGCGACATGGCCGGCAACAACGCGCGGCTCGACGAGGCGGCGGTGATCGAGCTGATGCGCGCCAAGACCGGCGCCCTCCTGGCTGCGTCGGTGGCGGGCGGGGCGCTGTGCGCCGGCGCCAGCGCCGAGGAGGTCTATCCGATCGGCCTCGACCTCGGCCTCGCGTTCCAGATCGCGGACGACCTCCTCGACCTCACCGCGGACGCCGCCACGCTGGGGAAGACTCCGGGGAAGGACGTCGCCCAGGGGAAGTCGACGATCCCGGCGATCGTGGGCGTCGACGAGTCCCGCCGTCGTGCCGGCGCGCTCCTCGGCCGGGCGCTCGAGGCAGTGGCGCCGCTCGGCGAGAAGGCGGCGCCGCTGCGAGCGCTCTCCAGCTACATCCTCGCCCGGAAGAAGTAGGCCGACCGACCTGCTCCGCCGGGGCGCGACGAGACTAGAATGGACCGAACGATGAGCCGCCTCCTCGACAAGATCGACTCCCCCGACGACCTCAAGCGCCTCCCGGTTGAGGAGCTTCCCAGGCTGTGCGCCGAGCTCCGCGACGAGATCGTCGGGGTCTGCGCGCGGAACGGCGGTCACCTCGGCAGCTCGCTCGGCGCCGTCGAGATCATCGTGGCGATGCACTACGTGTTCTCGTCGCCGGAGGACAAGCTGGTCTGGGACGTCGGACACCAGGCCTACGCCCACAAGCTGCTCACCGGGCGGCGCGACCGCTTCCGCAGCATCAGGACCGAGGGCGGCCTCGCAGGGTTCCCGGAGCGGGCCGAGTCGCCGCACGACGCCTTCGGCGTCGGCCACGCCAGCACGTCCATCTCCGCGGCGCTGGGCTTCGCCGAGGCCAAGCGGCTCAACGACGCGCCAGGCAAGGTCGTGGCGCTGATCGGCGACGGCGCGATGACCGGCGGCGAGGCCTTCGAGGGGCTCAACCAGGCCGGCTACCTCAAGCGGGACCTGATCGTCGTCCTGAACGACAACGAGATGTCCATCTCGCCCAACGTCGGCGCGATGAGCGAGTGGCTCTCCAAGAAGTTCACCTCGCGCACCTACAACCGGTGGCGCAAGCAGGTGAAGGAGTTCCTCGGGAAGGTCCCCAGGGGCGCGGAGGCGATCGACGCCATCCGGCACGGCATCACGGCGGCCAAGGCGCTCGTGACGCCGGGCGTGCTCTTCGAGGGGCTGGGCTTCAACTACGTCGGGCCGGTCGATGGGCACGACGTCGTCGCGCTCGTCGACACCTTCCAGAAGCTGGCGCAGTTCGGCGGGCCGGTCCTCTTCCACGTGATGACGCAGAAGGGGAAGGGCTACCACGCGGCCGAGGCGGACGCGGCGACCCGGGGGCACGGGCTCTCGTTCTTCGACGTCGCCACCGGCGAACCGAAGAAGAGGCCGTCCAGATCCTGGACGGACCTCTTCGCCGAGGCGCTCTGCGAGGAGATGGAGCGGGACGACAAGGTCGTCGCCATCACCGCGGCGATGCTCGAGGGGACCGGCCTGATCCGCTGCAAGGAGCGGTTCCCAGACCGGACGTACGACGTCGGGATCGCCGAGCCGCACGCCGTCACCTTCGCCGCAGGGCTCGCCTGCGACGGGATCCGGCCGGTGGTCGCCATCTACTCCGGCTTCATGCAGCGCGCGTACGACCAGCTGGTCCACGACGTGGCGCTCCAGCACCTGCCGGTCACCTTCGTCCTCGACCGCGGTGGCCTCGTCGGCGCGGACGGCAAGACGCACCACGGCGTGCTCGACCTGTCCTTCCTCCGGTGCGTCCCCAACCTCGTGGTGATGGCGCCGTCTGACGAGAACGAGCTCCGGCGGATGCTCCGCACCGCCCTCCAGCACGACGGCCCCTGCGCGCTCCGCTTCCCGCGCGGCGCCGGGGAGGGGGTGAGGCTCGACGCCCAGCCGCAGCCGCTCCAGCTCGGCAAGGGGCGGGTGGCGCGCCCCGGTGGTCCCAGCCCCGAGGTGCTCCTGGTGGCAGCGGGGACGGTGCTCCGGCCCGCGCTGTCCGCAGCCGACGAGCTCGCGAAGGAGGGGATCGCCGTCGAGGTGATCGACGCGCGCTTCGTGAAGCCGCTCGACGAGGAGCTCATCTGCGACGCCGCGGCCCGGATCGGCCGCGTGGTGACGATCGAGGAGAACGCGCTGCAGGGCGGCTTCGGCTCGGCCTGCCTGGAGGCGTTAGAGGCGCGCGGCCTGCTCGCCGCAGGGCTCCAGACGCGCCGGCTCGGCATCCCAGACCGGTTCATCGAGCACGCCGACCAGTCCCGCCAGCGGACCGAGTGCGGCCTCGACTCACCGGGCATCGTCCTCGCCTGCCGCGAGCTGGCCAAGGTGAAGCGGGCGCTCGGGGCGGCGTAGGATTCCCCCTCTCCCCCACCGGGGGAGAGGGCAGGGTGAGGGAGCGGGCCTTGAAGCGCCAGCGGATCGATCTTCTCCTCGTCGAGCGCGGACTCGCCGACTCCCGCACGCGGGCGCAGGCGCTGGTGATGGCCGGCGCGGTCGTCGCCGGCGAGACGCGGATCGACAAGCCTGGTCAGCTCGTGGATCCGGCCGTCGAGCTCAGGCTCAAGGAGGACTCGGCGCCGCAGAAGTACGTCTCCCGCGGCGCGCTCAAGCTCGAGAAGGCGCTGGAGGTGTTCCCGATCGAGCCCGCCGGCAAGACCTGCGCCGACCTCGGCGCGTCGACCGGTGGCTTCACCGACCTGCTGCTGCAGCGCGGCGCAGTGAAGGTCTACGCGGTGGACGTCGGCTACGGCCAGCTCCACGCGAAGCTGCGCAGCGACCCGCGCGTAGTGGTCCGCGAGCGCGAGAACGCCCGCAACCTGACCGCCGAAGCCCTCGGCGAGCAGGTCGACGTCGTCGTCGGGGACCTGTCCTTCATCTCGCTCAAGCTCATCCTCCCGGCCGTCAAGGCCATCCTGAAGCCGGGCGGGCAGGCGGCCCTCCTCGTGAAGCCCCAGTTCGAGGTAGGGAAGGGGGAGGTCGGCAAGGGGGGCGTCGTCCGCGACGACGCCAAGCGCCGCGCTGCCCTCGACGCGGTGGCCGCGTTTGCGGTGGGGCTCGGCTTCGAGGTGCTCGGCCACGCCGAGTCGCCGATCGAGGGGCCGGCGGGGAACCGGGAGTGGCTGCTGGGGTTGAGGTTGCGGTAGGCAGGCGCCTGCTTCACTAAACACCCAAGCTTCACGCTGGCGTAAAGCAGTGCGATTTAGTGAAGCCGGGGGTGGGGCGCCCGCCCGCTGCATAGGCCGATATATGATGCAAGAGTGAGCGCGCGCGACGCCAGGAGCCACGGGACGAGCCGCATCGTCGGTCTCCACGATGACGACGGTGAGTTCGACCGGGAGTTCTGGGCCACCGTTCCACCGGCGCGGCGGCTCGAGATGGTGTGGGAGCTGGTGCTCGAATACCAGGCCTGGCGGGAGCCCGATGCCGGTCAATCCGGACTTCAAAGATCTGTTTGCCGCCTTGAACGGCGCGGGCGCTGAGTACCTGCTCGTCGGCGGTTACGCGCTCGCGGTTTCACGCGGCCCCGCGCTTCACCAGCGGACGGCCGCAGGATCTCGTCGACGCGGACGCCATCGAACGCTCGGGCGGGACCCCCTCACGCTGAGATCAGACGTGACCGGCCACACCGAATCGCCGGTCGAGCGGGGCGCGATACCCACGGGGCGGCCGCGCTCCGCCTTCTAGCTCGTGGGCTTCCGGCGGGCGCGCCGAGAGGTCTACACTTGGCGCAAAATGGGAGGTCCCCATGAAGACGATGGGACCATGGGCGGTAGTGATTGCGCTCGTGCTTCTCGCGGGCTGTGCCATCACCTCCATGACCTCGGTGCGCGACCCGGCGTTCCAGAGCAGGGCGTTCCGGCGCATCGTCGTCGTGGCGCCGTTCACCGACTTAGAGAAGAAGGCCAACGCGGAGAACAGCTTCGTCGCCGCCCTACAGGCGCGCGGGGCGCAGGCCATGCCGGCGATGACGGTCCTGCCCCCGACGCGGGATTACTCGAACGAGGACATCAACGCCGCGCTGCAGGCGTCCGGCGCGAACGGCGTGCTGTTCGTTACGTTGACCGACGCCTCCGTGTTCTCGACGTACGTGCCGGGCAGCACAACGACCACCGGCACGGGCTACGGGACGGCCACCAGCCACGGCGGGACCACGACGGGCACCGTGAACTGGACGGCGACTACCCGGCAGAACCCGGGCTACTACATCAACAAGCCCCGCGTGCGGTTCGAGGTGAGGCTCGTGGACGTTGCCACGGGCAGCACGGCCTGGCTGGGCACGTCGCTGACCCGCGGGAACGCCTTCGCGCGCTGGGACACGCTGATGTACTCGCTCGCCAGCGAGGCGGCCGCCCGGCTCGCAGCCGACGGGCTCGTGAAGAAGTAGACGGCCAGACCCAGGCGGTCCCGCCGCCACATCGCCGATCGAGCGGGGCGCGATACCCACGGTGGTCGCGGGCACGGCGCCTCGCCTGCTCGGCAGTGGGACTCACGGTGAGTACGTCAGCGTGCCCGCGACAATGATGCTGTCGAAGTGTTGGTCGACGTCCCAGATGTTGACCGTTCCGATAGCGTACTTCGCTTCGGCCCCAATGGATGCCCGCGGGGAGAATCTCAGAGACGCCCCCGCTCCGATGTGGAAGCCGAACGCGCTGCTCGAGTCGGAGGCGGTGAACGGCGCGTAGCCCGCCGCCTTGTCCTCGACATGCGACGAAATCAGGTACAGGCCACCGCCTGCGAGCCCGTAGAGCTCGAGCTTCTCGACCTGGAAAATGGCCTTCGCGGTCACCATGATCGGGATCGCGGTGTCGTCCACGGTCTCCGTGTAAAAGACGCCGTAGTACGCATCGTAGTAGGTGCCTGATCGGCTGATGCTGAAGCGACCGACCGACACCTCCAGTGCCAGGTTCTCGTTGGCGCGGTATCCCGCGGCGGCTTCCAGGGCGAATCCGTTGTCGAAGCCCTTCAGGTCCTCATGCTTTGGGAAGACGGCGCCCAGTTTCACTGCGAGGTACGCCTTCCCCGATTCCGCCATCTCCTGTGCGTTGGCGCACAGCGGCGCCGCGATCAGGGAAAGCGCCGCCAGCCGTCCAGTAATTGTCATGGTGATACCCCTTTCACTCGGCGTCCGCACTGCTGGTGATGCACCGCGGTTGCCGAACCCAGGTGCAGCGTAACACGACACACCACGTCGTATTAGTCCGAAACGATCCGCGACACGCTCGGGTCGGTGCGAAGCGAACGCGTCTCTCAGGTCCGGCGTCATCTCGGCGCTAACGTACGCCGCGCACGGACACGACGACGCATGACCCAGGCCCGGCTTGCGGAGGTCGTCGGGTTGGAACCCAGGTCGGTGCAGCGGTTGGAGGCGGGATCGGCTTGCTCAATCCCGGCGGTAGTCGCGATCGCGGACGCCCTCGGCGTGACGGTCGCGAGCCTGTTTCGGGAGGCGAAGCGCCTGGCTGCGCGCCCACGTGCAGGTCGGCCACGTTCGGTCGCACCGCGGAGCGACGCCCGTCCTTCCCGGGGGATCTGACCCGAGGGCGATGCGCCGCAACCTCGCGCGAAGATCGAGACCGACATCGTCCGGATGCTCGCCGAGGTCGCTGGTCGCGCCCGTTGGCTCCGAACCACGGAATCGATGGGGCTGCCACCGAACCGGATCGACCTGCTCACCTCCATAGACGGCGTGGAGTTCGCGGAGGCCTGGCCTGCGCGGCTCGTGACGGAGTACGGCGGCCAGCCGCTGCCGGTGATCGGCAGGACGCACCTCCTCGCCAACAAGCGCGCGAGCGGCCGGCCGCAGGACCTGGTCGACGCGGACGTGATCGAGAAGGCTGGCCGGTCGTGAGCCGGGGGCCGGTGAACGGCCGGGGGGGATGGGCTTGCCCCCTCACCCAGCCTCTCCCCCAAATTCGTCGCTGACCATTAGTCTTTTTTCAGGCGGACGTCGCGGGAACGTCCCCGAGCAAGGCGCAGGCGGCGTTGTCGGGTCCCGCGACGCGGCAGCGTCATCGCGCTCGAAGCGGCAACGACGCGGGAGTGGGCGGCCGCGACCTCGATGTCCGTCGTCTTCGGTCGTGCACCGCCGTTCGACGGTGGTCACCGCATCGAGGCGGCGGGCAACGCGCGCGCAAGGACGCGTCCCAGATGGGTTCACGGTGAGGAAAGGCATTGACGCGATCCCGCCTGGATCGTTGCTCGCCGCGCCGGGTCGCCCCAGAGCCCGCGTGAGCCCTCTTCGCTTCGCCTTCCGGCTCGCGCGGAGGCTCGGCTGCGGAGGAAGAAGCTCCCTGCCGAGAGCTCGGTCCAGTCGTCGAATGCGTGCGTTTCAGGAAGGGTCGAAAACGCGTGAGACCATGAGTGCATGGACAACGCCCGAGAGTTCGCCGCCCACCTCCACCGTCTCCTCCGTCGCGAGCAGGGCGCGATGGCCGACTTCCTCGTCGCCCTTGCCGGCTTCGACGACCGCCGCCTGTGGCTGAAGCTGGGCCATTCCAGCCTCTTCACCTTCCTGCACCGGGAGCTCGGCCTGTCGAAGGGGGCGAGCCACTTCCGCAAGACGGCGGCGGAGCTCATCCAGCGCTTCCCCGAGGTGGTCGAGCCGCTGCGCGATGGGCGTCTGTGCATCACGAGCATCGTCGAGCTGGCGAAGGTGATCACGCCGGGGAACCGGACCGAGGTGCTGCCGCGCTTCTTCCACGCCTCGAAGCAGGAGGCGAAGGCGGTCGCGGCCGAGATCTGCCCCCAGGTCGCCGTGCCTCGGCGCGAGGTGGTGACGGCGCTGCCGGCGCTCGCCCGCACGCTCCCCCCTGTCGCTCGGCCGAGCCCCGTGCGGCAAACGAGCGCAGAAGTTCGTCCAGTAGAACTCGCGCTCGCGCCGCCGGCCGCTGCGCCTCCGCAAGCCGTCGCCGAGCCGCTCACCGCCGACCTGCGCAGGCTCCACGTCACCGTCTCGAAGCGGTTCATGGCGAAGCTCGACGCCGCTCGCGATGCGCTCTCTCACTCCCTCCCGGGCGCAGACGCCGAGGCGATCCTCGAGGCCGGGCTCGATCTCCTCATCGAGCGGGCAGCGAAGCGGAAGGGGATCTGCGCGAGGCCAAAGGCAGTGAAGCCCCCCTCACCTGAGTCCTCTCCCCCCAGCCTTCGGCCGGAGGGAGAGGAGCGTGACTCGAGCGCGATCCCCGCGGCCGTGAAGCGGGAGGTCTGGGTCCGCGATGGTGGGTGCTGCCAGTGGCCGTTGGACGGCGGCGGCATCTGCGGCTCGACCCACCGGCTCCAGTTCGATCACGTCGTCCCGCGCGCTCGCGGCGGGAAGTCGACCGTCGCCGGAGTCAGGGTGCTCTGCCAGCTGCACAATCTCCTCGCCGCCCGGCAGCACTTCGGCGATGCGTGGATGGATCGTTACACGCTCGCTGGACGCCCGACGCGGGCGCCTCAGGGCTCAGAGCCACGGCAGAGCCCAGGGAACGGGTTGGACGGATGAGCGGCAGCGCGAGCCGCGGGCGCCGGGAAGCCGCCTGCCGCAGCGAGACGGCGGCCGCCCACTCCCCGGTCGAGAGCCGCTTCAGGCGCGGCGACGCTGCCAGCGGGCATGCACGCGACGCCCACCGGGGTGCGGGCAGCGGAAATGGGGTCGTGTCCGCTTGCGGTCAGCGGGGAGCCGATGCCGGAGATGCGATGAATGGTCAGCGCCCGGCCGGGGGAGAGGTGCATCCCCGCGGTGCCGCGTAGGTGACCCGTGAAGATGCGAGCCGGCGCCGGCGGGCGTTAGGATGACCCCAGGGATGGAGATCCTGCTCTACGCGCTGGGCGCCATCGCCCTGGTCGTCGGAACCGTCGGCGTCGTCGTTCCGGTGCTGCCCGGGTCCGCGCTCCTGGTCGCCGGCGCCCTGCTGGTCGCGTGGGCGGAGGGGTTCACGCGGGTCTCCGGGTGGACCGTCGCCGCGTGCGCGGCCATCGGCGTCGTGATCTGGGCGGTCGACTTCGCTGCCGCCGCCCTCGGGACCCGGGCGTTCGGCGCCTCGAAGTGGGCAGTCCTCGGAGCCGCGCTAGGGCTCCTCGTCGGGCTCACCCTCGGGCCGCTGGGGGTCGTGCTGGGCCCGATGGCGGGCGCGATCGTGCTGGAGTACCTGCGCGATCCCGACTTCGACCGGGCGCTCAGGGCCGGTTTCGGCGCGTTCATCGGCTTCATCCTGGGGAGCGTGGTGAAGGTCACCCTCGCCTTCGTCCTCATGGGCGTGGTCGTCCTGGCGCTCGTGTTCTGACCCGGGAACCGCCCCTCGGCCTGCCCCGCTCCCCCGGTGGGGGAGAGGGGTGGCCCCACGGCCCCCCGTACGCCCCGTCACCTTGACCGGGATGGCCCATTCTGTTAACAAACGCGCACATTTTCGAGGTTCCCGGGCGACCGGGCACGAAAGTGGGCCGCTGGAGCGCCCCACTTTTTTTATTTTTCTGAAGAGGAATAGATGGCCGGCGTCGCAGAGCAACCCATCCCCGCGCGCGCCCGCGCCCTCCTGGAGCCGATCCTGGCCCGGGACGGGTACGAGCTCGTCGAGGTGGAGTGGACCCGCGCCCCCGGGCGCTGGACCCTGCGAGTGTTCATCGACAAGGAGGGGGGGGTGAACCTGGAGGACTGTCAGGCCGTCTCCCAGACCCTCGACACCGTCCTCGACGTCGAAGACTTCATCACCCAGGGCTACGACCTGGAGGTCTCCTCCCCGGGGGTCGATCGGCCGCTCCGCAAGCCGGCCGACTTCGAGCGCTTCGCCGGCCAGCGCATCCACGTGAAGAGCTACGGCCCCGTCGATGCGACCGCGCCCGGCTCGCCGGGGCGCAAGAACTGGACCGGGATTCTCAAGGGTTTCGAAGACGGGAAGGTCGCCATCGAGGTTGATGGCGTGCTGCACCGGATTCCGCACGATCAGATCGCGAAGGCCAACCTCGAGTACGACTTCGAGGCGGACCTTCGAAGGAAGGACTGAACCATGCAGCAGGCCGTCAACCTGAACCTAATCCTCGACCAGGTCGCCAAGGACAAGGGGATCGAGCGCACGCGCCTCGTGGAGATCCTCGAGGAGGCGATCGTCAGCGCCGCCAAGCGCCACTTCGGCATGGAGCGCGCCCTCAAGGCGCACTTCGACGAGGAGAAGGGTCAGGTCGATCTCCTGCAGGTCCTCACCATCGTGGCGGACCCGACGGAGGAGGCGCCCATCGCCGATCCGATCAACATGGTACCGGTGTCGATCGCGGCGGCCAAGGGGATCGAGGTCGAGGCCGGCGACGAGCTCGAGTTCCCGATCTACTACCGGACCGAGGACGAGGCCGAGGCGCGCGCGCAGGACGACCAGTGGGGCGATCTCCTCAAGATCAAGACCTACCGCCGCTCGTTCGGACGCATCGCCGCGCAGACGGCCAAGCAGGTGATGATCCAGGGGACGCGCAACGCCGAGCGCGAGAACATCTTCAACGAGTACAAGGACCGGAAGGGCGAGGTCATCACCGGCATCGTCCGCCGCTTCGAGCGCGGGAACATCATCGTCGACCTCGGCCGCGCCGAGGCGGTGCTCCCCATCCGCGAGCAGGTCCCGCGCGAGAGCTACCGCGCCGGCGACCGGATCCAGGCGTACGTCACGGAGGTGCTGCGCGAGTCGAAGGGGCCGCAGATCGTCCTCTCCCGCGCGTCGGTGGAGTTCCTCCGCAAGCTGTTCGAGATGGAGGTCCCCGAGATCGCCGAGGGCGTGGTGGTCATCGAGGCCGCCGCGCGCGAGCCGGGCGGGCGCTCCAAGATCGCCGTCTCGTCCCGCGACTCCGACGTCGACCCGGTCGGCGCCTGCGTCGGCATGAAGGGGAGCCGCGTCCAGGCCGTGGTCCAGGAGCTGCGCGGCGAGAAGATCGACATCGTCCCGTGGCACGACGACCCGGCCCGCTTCGTCTGCAACGCGCTGGCGCCCGCCGAGGTCTCGCGCGTGCTGCTCGACGAGCAGAACAGCGCGATGGAGATCATCGTCCCGGACGACCAGCTCTCCCTCGCCATCGGCCGCCGCGGCCAGAACGTCCGGCTCGCCTCGCAGCTGACCGGCTGGAAGCTCGACATCAACAGCGAGACCCGCGTGAAGGAGATGCGCGAGTTCGCGACCGAGAGCTTCACCGCCATCGGCATCCCGGAGGCCACGCAGGAGATGCTGTACGCGCACGGCTTCCGCAAGGCGCAGGATCTCGCCAACGCGTCGGCGGAGATGCTCACCCAGTTCCCCGGCTTCGCGCTGGAGATGATCCCCGACCTGCAAAAGCAGGCGCACGAGCAGGCGATCACCGACGCCGAGAAGGAGATGAAGCTCGAGGCGGAGCGCGAGGCCGCGCGGATCGCCGAGGCCCGGCGCCACCCCGACGACCTCTCGCAGGAGGAGCGGCTCGCCAGGGTCCGCGGCGTGGGCGAGAAGACGATCGAGTCGCTCAAGCGCGCCGGGTACGGCACCGTCGAGGCGATCAACAAGGAAGCCGACGTGAACAAGCTCGCCGACTCCACGGAGCTCGGGATCAAGAAGGCCCGCCAGATCAAGCACGCCGCAGGCGTCTACCTCGAAGAGGAGGCGAAGCTGCGTGCCGATCTCGACGCGGAGAGGTCGCGGTCGGCTGGCGGCGGGGCGGGTGCGTGAGGCGGCCCCAGCGCACGTGCGTCGGCTGCGGTGAAGCCGCCGACCCGGGTTCGCTGGCGCGGTTGAGGTTGGACGGAGCGCGGGTGGTGTTGGATGCGCGCGGCACCGGTGGAGGGCGGGGGGCATGGTTGCACCCCGCCCAGAGGTGCCTGGCGCAGGCGGTGAAGCGGCGGGCCTTCGCGAGGGCCTTCCGCGGAGCCGTAGAGGTGGACGAGGCGGCGCTTCGGGTGCAGTTGACGGATCGTAGCGATAGGGATTAGGAGTCGGCGCAATGTCCAAGAAGCGGGTCCACGAGCTGGCAAAGCAGCTCAAGGAGCACGGGATCGAGCTCTCGAACCAGGAGCTCGTCGACAAGCTCCACCAGTTCGGGTTCGACGTGAAGAGCCACTCCTCGTCGCTCGACGACGATCAGGCTCAGTCCGCGTTCGAGAAGATCCTGGGCGAGCGCAAGCCGAAGGCGGCTCCGGTCCGTTCGGCCGGCCCCGGCTTCGTCGTCCGCAAGAAGGCCCATGTCGAGCCGACGCCCGAGCCGGCCCCGGCCCCCGTGGCCGCCGCGCCCGTCGAAGAGGAGCCGCCAGCCGTCGAGGCCGAGCAGCCCCCGCAGGAAGAGGCGCCTCCCCAGGAGGTCGTGGCGGAGGCAGAGGCAGCCGCGCCCGCCGCCGAGCCGGTGGGCGCGAGCCCCGAGGCCGAGCAGGCGGCCGTCCCGGCAACCCCGGCCGCTCCGGCACTCGGCGCCCCGCCGGCGCCAGCGCCGCACGCCCCGGTCGCGCCTCCGGCGCACGCCGCCGTGCCGCACGCCCCTGCTGCGCCGCACGCCCCTGCCGCGCCCCACGCGCCGCTGGCCGCCGGGCCGCATGCGCCTGCCGCGGCCGGACCGGTGACGCCGGCCGTGCCAGCCCGGCCGGCCATCGATCCCCGGACGCTTCGCCCGACGTCGACGCAGGCGGTGGTCATCTCGCGCCCGACGAGTCCCGTCCGGCGCGTCACGCCGCCCACCACGTCGCGCAGCGCGTACCCGGCCGCGCCGGGTCCCCGCGCCCTCGGCCCGATCCGGGACCTGAAGGTCGTCCCGGGCGCTCCCGGGCGCGACCGCGAGTTCATCGAGGTCGGCAAGGACAAGAACAAGCGGGGTGGGCGCACCACCACCGGCAAGCCCGAGACCGAGGCAGCAAAGGCGCTCTCCGGCAAGGAGCTGCTCCAGGCCGCGATCAACGACCGGTCGTTCATCCCCATGCGGGGCAAGAAGAAGAAGCCCACCAAGAAGGGACTGAAGACCCTGGTGACCGAGCGCGCCGAGCACAAGAAGGTGATCCGCGTGGAGGAGGCCATCTCGGTCTCCGAGCTCTCCCAGGCAATGGGCGTGAAGGCCGCCGACCTCATCCGCAAGCTGATGCAGGGCGGGAAGATGGCGACCATCAACCAGCTCATCGACGCCGACACCGCGGGGATCCTCGCGACCGAGTTCGGGTACACCGTCGAGAAGAAGGGCTTCGAGGTCGAGGAGTACATCCCCGAGGTCGAGGAGAACGAGGCCGATCTCCGGATCCGGCCGCCGGTCGTGACCGTCATGGGCCACGTCGACCACGGGAAGACCTCGCTCCTCGACGCGATCCGCAAGGCGGACGTCGCGGGCGGCGAGGCGGGCGGGATCACCCAGCACATCGGCGCCTACTCAGTCCTGACGACGCACGGCCCGATCACCTTCCTCGACACCCCGGGCCACGAGGCCTTCACCGCGATGCGCCAGCGCGGCGCGCAGGTGACCGACCTGGTCGTGCTCGTGGTCGCGGCTGACGACGGCGTGATGCCCCAGACGATCGAGGCGATCAAGCACGCGAAGGAAGCGGGCGTGACGATCCTCGTCGCCATCAACAAGATCGACAAGCCGGGCGCCACGCCCGAGCGCGTCATGCAGCAGCTCACCGAGTACGAGCTGGTGGCCGAGAAGTGGGGCGGCAGCACCATCATGATGCCGGTCTCCGCCCGCACCAAGGAGGGCATCCCGGAGCTGCTGGAGTACATCGCGCTCCAGTCCGAGGTGCTCGAGCTCAAGACCAACCCGAACAAGGTCGCGAGCGGCCGCGTCATCGAGGCGAAGCTGGAGAAGGGGCGCGGGCCGGTCGCCACCGTCCTCGTCCAGGAGGGGACGCTGCGTGTCGGTGACGCGCTCGTCACCGGGTCCCACTACGGCAAGATCCGCGCGATGATGAACGAGCGCGGCGAGCAGGTCAGGGACGTCCCGCCTGGTTACCCGGTGGAGGTCCTCGGCCTCTCCGGCGTGCCGGTCGCGGGCGACGAGTTCAACGTCGTCTCCGACGAGAAGTCCGCGAAGGAGATCGCCGAGCACCGCGGCGAGAAGATGAGGCAGAAGGAGCTCTCGCAGACCAAGCGGGCCACGCTCGAGGATCTCTTCGCCAAGGTGAAGGACTCCGGGCGCAAGGTGCTCAACGTCGTCGTGAAGGCGGACGTGCAGGGCTCCTCCGAGGCGGTCTCGCAGGCCCTCGCGAAGAGCGCCACCAAGAAGGTCGGCGTCGACATCCTCGACACCGGCGTCGGCGCCATCACCGAGTCGGACGTCCTCACCGCGGCCGCAGGCAAGGGGATCATCATCGGGTTCCACACCCGGCCCGAGACCAAGGTCGAGCAGATCGCGAGCCAGCAGGGGGTGAAGATCCTCCTCTTCGACGTGATCTACGAGGCGGTGGACGCGATCAAGGAGGAGATGGTCGGCCTCCTGGATCCGATCATCGAGCAGAAGCCGCTCGGCAAGGCCGAGGTCCGGCAGCTCATCAACATCCCCCGCCAGGGCACCATCGCCGGCTCCGCGGTCACCGAGGGCTTCATCAAGCGGAACGCCCAGGTCCGCGTGGTCCGCGAGAAGAAGGCGCTCTTCACGGGCAAGGTCACCTCGCTCAAGCGCTTCAAGGACGACGTCAAGGAGGTCGCTGCAGGGATGGAGTGCGGCGTCGGGATCGAGGGCTTCTCGGACCTGAAGGCCGGCGACATCCTCGAGGTCTACGAGCTCATCGAGATCCGGCCGTCGATCGACTGACCCCCCCCCTCACCCCGGCCCTCTCCCCCGCGGGGGCGGGGGCGAGGGAGGCAATCCGGATTGCGCTGCGCGCTCCCTCGCATTCCCCCGCGGGGGCGGGGGAGAGGGAGGCAATCCGGATTGCGCTGCGCGCTCCCTCGCATTCCCCTCCGGCGGGGGAGAGGGATGATGCAGTCGCATGTTCGTCGGCGTCCTCAGGCTCACGCTCCACCTCCCGGCGCCCGGCTCGCTCAAGTCGAAGCGCCACCTGGTGCGCTCCGCGATCGACCGGGTGAAGGCGAAGTTCAACGTCTCCATCGCCGAGGTCGCGGAGAACGACCTCTGGCAGAAGAGCGTGATCGGCGTGGCGGCGGTCGGGAACGACCGCGCCTTCGTCGGGGAGACGCTCGACAGGGTCACGGACTTCGTGGGGTCCATGCACGGTGGCCAGATCCTGATCACCGCCCGAGACGTGGAGATTCAGGGCTACGCCGGCCAACTCGGCGAGGACGCAGGAAGGACGCTGGCCGAGGCCGAGGGCCTCCCGGCTCAGGAGGACGACGATGAGTACGCATGATCGCCCGGCCCGCGTGGCCCACGAGTTCCAGCGCGAGCTCTCGGCAGTCCTCGCGCGGGGGCTGAAGGACCCGCGCGTCACCGGCCTCATAACCGTCACCGGCGCCAAGATGTCTCCCGACCTGAAGGAGGCCGTCGCCTATGTCTCGATCCTGGGGGACGAGAAGGTGGTGGCCGAGACCCTCGCCGGGCTCCGCGCGGCCGCCGGCTACCTGCAGCGCGAGGTCGCGAGAGGGGTGAAGCTCCGCTACACCCCCCACCTCCGCATCGTCTTCGACGAGTCGGTGGGACGCGGCGACCGGATCGACCGGCTCCTGCGCGAGGCGAAGGCCCGCGGCGCAGCTCCCCCGGAGAAGGATCCCGAGGCCGAGGGCGAATGAGCAGCCGCCGCCCGCGGGGGCGCGCGCCGGCTGGCCCCGGGGGCGTCCTCCTCGTCGACAAGCCGAGCGGGCCGACGAGCCACGCCGTGGTGGAGCGGATCCGCCGCGCGCTCGTGGCGGCCAAGGCGGGCCACGCCGGGACCCTGGACCCTGCCGCCACCGGCCTCCTCGTGATCTGCGCGGACGACGCCGTGAAGCTGCAGCACTGGCTCGCAGACGGCGACAAGGGGTACGAGGCGACGGTCGCGTTCGGCGCCGCCACCGACACCGAGGACGCCGACGGCCAGGTGGTGGAGCGCGGCGATCCCCTCGGCCTCCAGGCCGATCCGCTGGAGGCCGCGCTGCGCGGCTTCGTCGGCGAGATCGAGCAGCTGCCGCCCATGTACTCGGCCGTCCGCGTCGGCGGCCGGCGGCTCCACGAGGCGGCTCGCGCGGGCGACCCCGTGGAGCGCTCCCTGCGACGGGTGGCGGTGCATGCCCTCACCCTCCGGTCGCTCTCGCCGGCCGGCGAGGACGGGCTCCGCGAGGCGAGGATCGAGGTCCACTGCGGCAAGGGGACCTACGTGCGGACCATCGCGGCCGATCTCGGGCGGGCTCTCGGAGTCCCCGCGCACCTCCGCGCGCTGAGGCGGACCATGGCAGGGCACTTCCGCGTCGACGACGCCATGGGGCTCCAGGAGCTGGAGGAGCTCGGCGCGAAGGATCCTGCCGCGCTCCGAGCACGGATGCTGCCGCTGGCGGCCTCGCTCCCCTTCCCGCCGGTGTCGGTCGACGCCGGAGGGGTGCGATGGGTGGTCAACGGCCGGTTCCTGCCGGCGGAGGGCCCCGACGGGCTCCGGCGCGTGATCGGCCCCTCGGGCGAGCTGGTCGCCGTGGCGAAGGTGAGCGAGGGGAAGCTCCGCCCCGTCCGCGTGTTCGCGTCGCTCCTCGCGGGCGAGTGAACAGGGCAGAACCATTGACACTTCTGCGGCGGATCCTCTATCAAGCGACCCTCCACGGCCGTCACGGCCGCTCGCGGCGCGCGCCTTCGCCCCCGCGGCGGTGATCGGTAACCACGAAAGGATGCAGCTATGGCGCTGACGCAGGAGAAGAAGACGAACGTCGTCGTCACGAACCGCCGGCACGAGAAGGACACTGGCTCGCCCGAGGTGCAGGTCGCACTGCTGTCGGAGCGGATCACCTACCTCACCGAGCACTTCAAGACGCACAAGAAGGATCACCACAGCCGCCGCGGCCTGCTCAAGATGGTCGGCCAGCGCCGCCGCCTGTTGGACTACCTGAAGTCGAAGGATCTGGGGCGCTACAAGGCCCTGATCGAGAAGCTCGGAATCCGGAAGTAACGAGGCGGCACAGGCGCCCCGGCGAACCCGCCGGGGCGCTCGCGCTTCGTGAAGAAGCGCAGTAGAGAAGTCAGCGGCTCGCGGCGGACCCGAGCCCGGAGCACCGAAGGGCGCTTCCGTTTCCGACTGGGCCGCCTCTCCTCGGAGGGGCGGCCCAGTCAGGAACTGAAGCACCTCTGAGGCGACCCTGGGGCGAGGTCCGGCTCGAGCCGACCACCCGGGGCGGCCAAGCCGCCCCCACCCTAGAGAGGCGAACAGATGACCCCGATCCAGAAGACCGCCCGCGTTGGCGGCAAGGAGATCCTGCTCGAGACCGGCAAGATCGCGAAGCAGGCCCACGGCGCCGTCTGGGTCCGCATGGGCGACTCGATCGTGCTCGTCACGGTCGTCTCCGCCGCCGAGAAGAAGGAGGGGATCGACTTCTTCCCCCTCACGGTCGACTACCAGGAGAAGCTCTTCGCCGCCGGCCGCATCCCCGGCAGCTACTTCAAGCGCGAGGGGCGCCTGACCGAGAGGGAGACGCTCACCTCCCGGATCATCGACCGCTCCTGCCGCCCGCTCTTCCCCGAGGGCTACGCCAACGAGACGCAGATCATCGCGACGGTCATCTCCTTCGACCAGGAGAACGACACCGACGTCCTCGCGCTGACCGGCGCCTCGGCGGCGCTCCAGATCTCCGACGTCCCGTTCACCGGCCCCTTCGCCGGCGTCCGCGTCGGCCGGCTCAACGGCGAGTTCATCGCCAACCCGACGCTCGCCCAGCGCGCGGAGTGCGACCTGGACGTCATCATGGCCGCCTCGCGCGACGCCATCGTGATGGTCGAGGGCGGCGCCCGCGAGGCCACCGAGCAGGTGATGATCGACGCGCTCCTCTTCGGCCAGGCGGCCGTGAAGGAGCTCCTCGACGCCCAGGAGGCGCTCCACGCGGCCTCGGGCGCCAAGGCGAAGCGCAAGTTCGACGCGCCCAAGAGCGACGCCGACCTCCGCGCCAAGGTGAAGGCCCTCTCCTGGGAGAAGGTGAAGCAGGCCTACGCCAAGGACGACAAGATCGAGCGGTACGCCCGGCTCTCCGAGGTCAAGAAGGAGCTCATGCAGGCCCTGAAGGACGAGGCCGGCACCGACTCCACGAAGCTCGCCGCCGTCGTGACCCGCGAGAAGGAGATCAAGGGCTACTACGAGGACGTGAAGTACGACTACATGCGCAAGATGATCACGGACGAGGGCCGCCGCATCGGCGGCCGCGGCATGGCCGACATCCGGAAGATCACCTGCGAGGTGGGGCTCCTCCCCCGCGTCCACGGCTCGTCGCTCTTCACCCGCGGCGAGACGCAGGCGCTGGTCGCCACGACGCTCGGCACCGCCACCGACGATCAGCGCATCGAGGGGCTGACGGGCATGACCTACAAGCGGTTCATGCTCCACTACAACTTCCCGCCGTTCTCGGTGGGCGAGGCGAAGTTCCTGCGCGGCCCCGGCCGCCGCGAGATCGGCCACGGCGTGCTGGCCGAGCGGGCGCTCAAGGCCGTGCTGCCCGATGACGCCAACTGGCCCTACGTGATCCGGCTGGTCTCCGACATCATGGAGTCGAACGGCTCCTCGTCGATGGCCTCGGTCTGCGGCGGCTGCCTCGCCCTGATGGACGCCGGCGTGCCCATCAAGGCCCCGGTGGCCGGCATCGCGATGGGGCTCATCAAGGAGGATGGGAAGATCGCCATCCTCTCCGACATCCTCGGCGACGAGGATCACCTCGGCGACATGGACTTCAAGGTCTGTGGCACCGACGCCGGCATCACGTCGATCCAGATGGACATCAAGATCTCCGGGGTCAGCCGCGAGATCCTCGAGAAGGCGCTGAACCAGGCCCGCGACGGCCGCCGCCACATCCTCGGCGAGATGGCCAGGTCGCTCGCCGCGCCGCGCGCCGAGATCAGCGCGTACGCCCCGCGCATCACGACGATCAAGATCCGGCAGGAGCGGATCAAGGACGTCATCGGGCCCGGCGGCAAGGTCATCAAGGACCTCGTCGCCCGGACCGGCTGCGCCATCAACGTCGAGGACGACGGCTCGATCAACATCGCCAGCGCGAACCAGGCCAAGGTCGACGAGGCGGTGAAGATGATCCGCGCGCTGACGCAGGAGGCCGAGGTCGGCAGGATCTACACCGGCACCGTGCGGAAGATCGCCGAGTTCGGCGCCTTCGTGGAGATCTTCCCGGGCACCGACGGCCTCGTGCACATCTCCGAGCTCTCGGACAAGCGCGTGAAGAGCGTCTCAGAGGTCCTGTCCGAGGGCGAAGAGGTGCTGGTGAAGGTCATCAGCGTCGATCGCGCCGGCAAGATCCGTCTCTCCCGGAAGGAGGCGCTCGCCGAGGGCGCCGCCAAGAAGCCCGAGGGCGACGAGGGCTCCAAGCAGTAGGGCGCTCGACCAGGTGTCCGCCCGGCCGAGCTCCCGGCCGGGCGGTGCCAGGTGCTCCGAGGCATGGTGACGTGAGAGTCACGGTCAACCTCCGGCGGGTCGGGCAGCGTGGCCCGCCGCTCGATCTTCCCCGCTACGAGACCGCAGGTTCGGCGGGGCTCGACCTGCGCGCCGACGAGCCGGTGGCCCTCGCTGCGGGCGAGCGGCGGCTGGTCCCCACGGGGCTCGCCGTCGAGATCCCGCCGGGCTTCGAGGGGCAGGTGCGGCCGCGGTCCGGCCTCGCGCTCAGGCTCGGCGTGGGGATGGTCAACGCGCCTGGCACGATCGACTCGGACTATCGCGGCGAGGTGGGCGTGATCCTCGTGAACCACGGGCGGGAGCCGGTCTCCTTCGCCCGCGGCGAGCGGATCGCCCAGCTCGTCATCGCCCCGGTGGCCCGCGCCGAGCTCGTCCTGGTGGACGATCTCGCGAGCAGCGACCGCGGCGCCGGCGGCTTCGGCTCGACCGGAAAGCACTGAAGGACCGACTCACCGAAGGAGGACACTGCATGATCCCCCGCTACACGCGCCCCGAGATGGGCGCCATCTGGACCCCGGAGCGCCGCTTCCGCATCTGGCTCGACGTCGAGCTGGCCGCCTGCGAGGCGATGGTCGGGCTGGGGCAGGTGCCTGCGGAGGACTACGCGCAGCTGCGCCGCACCTTCGACGGCTACTCCTTCACGGCGACCGACGTCGCCCGCATCGACGAGATCGAGAGGACGGTGAAGCACGACGTCATCGCCTTCCTCACCTTCCTCGAGGAGAAGACCGAGAAAGGCGGCGGGGCGGTGCGCCACCTGCACAAGGGCATGACCTCCTCCGACGTGCTCGACACGACGCTGGCGGTGCAGCTCGCAGAGGCGAACGCGCTGATCCTGAAGGACGTGGACCGCGTCCTGGCCGCGGTGAAGCGGCGTGCGCACGAGCACAAGCTGACCCCGATGATGGGGCGCAGCCATGGAATCCACGCCGAGCCGGTCACGTTCGGGCTGAAGCTCGCCGGCTGGTTCGACGCCTGGTCGCGCAGGCGCGAGGCGCTGGTGCGCGCGGGCCGGACGGTCGCCTTCGGGAAGATCTCCGGCGCGGTCGGGACCTTCGCGAACGTCGACCCACGGGTCGAGGCCTTCGTGATGGAGCGGGTGGGGCTCGCCGGCGGCGAGGCGTCGGCCACGCAGGTCGTGAACCGCGACCGCCACGCAGAGTACTTCACCGCCCTGGCGCTCGCCGGAGCGACGCTGGAGCAGCACGCCACCGAGATCCGCCACCTGCAGCGGACCGAGGTGCGCGAGGCGGAGGAGCCGTTCACCGCTGGCCAGAAGGGCTCCTCGGCCATGCCGCACAAGCGGAACCCGATCCTCTCCGAGAACCTCACCGGCATGGCGAGGCTGCTCCGCGGCTGGGCGCTCGCGGCCCTGGAGGACGTGGCGCTCTGGCACGAGCGCGACATCTCGCACTCCTCGGTCGAGCGGGTCATCGGGCCCGACGCGACCATCGTGCTCGACTTCGCCCTCAACCGCTTCGCCGGGATGATCGAGAACCTCCGCGTCTACCCGGAGCGCATGCTGGAGAACCTCGAGCAGACCGGCGGGCTCTACGAGGCGCAGCGGGTCCTGCTGGCGCTCGTCGGCAAGGGGATCGGCCGCCAGGAGGGATACGTCTTCGTCCAGCGGAACGCGATGAAGGTCTGGGAGGAGAAGGTCGACTTCCGCACCGCGCTGAAGGGGGATCCGGACGTCCGCAAGGCGCTCTCGGAGGCCGAGGTGGACGCCTGCTTCGCGCTCGGGTACCACCTCAAGCACGTCGACACGATCTTCGCCCGGGTCTTCGGCACGGCGTGAGCCGAGCGTCGGCCGGGGTGCGCTAGTCGAGCTTCCCCGCGGCGCGCTCGAGCAGCCTGACCAGCTCCACGACGGTGGTGGCGCCCAGCTTCGTCATGACGCGGCTGCGGTGGATGTTGACCGTCTTCACCGCCGCGCCCAGCTGCTCAGCGATCTCCTTGCTGCGCAGCCCGTGGACGACGAGGTCGCAGACCTCGCGCTCGCGCGGCGTCAGGCGCGCCAGGAGCGACAGGGCCTTCCCCACCTCGGTCCGATCCAGGAGCCGCTGCTCGGCCTTGCGCATGGCCACGTCGACGGCCTCAAGCAGCTCCTTCGTCTCGAAGGGCTTCGCCAGGAAGTCGATGGCGCCCGCCTTCATCGCCTTCACCGACGTGCCGATGTCCGACGCACCCGACATGAAGACTATCGACGGCGGCTGCTCCATGCCCGCCAGCCGCTCCTGGATCTCGACCCCATTGATCTCGGGCATGTGGACGTCCAGGACGACGCAGCAAGGTGGATCCAGCTTCGCCTGCTCCAGGAACGCGCGTGGGGAGCTGAACGTCGCCACGGCATAGCCAGCGCGGCGGAGCGTCCGCGCCACGGCCGACAGGATGCTCTCCTCGTCGTCAAGGACGTAGACGCGCGGTGTCCCGGCCGCGCGCGCCGTCTCCAAAATGTCCTTCATCCGCGGCATCCCCTGGTGGGGCACCACACCGCTCCCCCAAAAGCCTGTTTCACGAGCATAGATAACCAGCGATGGGCGCAGCTAGTCGATGGGTGTTTGTTCCTATGCCGAGGAGTGTCCTCCAGGGACGGGCATGAATGGGCTGCCCCTGAAGGGTCAGGGAGCCGCTCAAGTGCAAACGCCCCGTCCGGCGTCCAGGAGAGCCGTCCCGGGGCGTCGTGCGTAGGGATGCCGTGGGTGCCGACGGGCAGGGGCTTAGAGGTAGCCCTTCGCGCGGAGGTTCCCCTCGATGCGCGCCGCGACGCTGCCGACCGCCGACTCGAACTTCTGGCCGGTGAGCAGCTCGAAGACCTCGATGTACTTCGTCGCCAGCATGCAGCGGACGTCGTCGGTGAGGGCCGGCGGCGTGCCGTGGCCGGAGAAGCCGTGCTCCTTGATGAGCCACTGGCGGATGTTCTCCTTGTCGAGCATCCGCTGATCCTCGCCCTTCGCGAAGCGGTCGGAGTACCCGTCGGCCATCCAGTAGCGCGAGCTGTCGGGGGTGTGGATCTCGTCGATCACGACGAGCTTGCCGTCCGCCACGCCCATCTCGTACTTGGTGTCGACGAGGATCAGCCCGCGGGTCTTCGCCCACTCCTGGCCGCGCTGGAAGAGCCGCCTGGCGATCGACGTCGCCTCCTGCCAGATCGCGGCAGGGACGATCCCCTTCTCCAGGATCTCCTGCTCGCTGATCGGCATGTCGTGCTTGCCGTACTCCTCCTTGGTGGAGGGGGTGATGATCGCCTCGTCGAACCGCTGGTCCTTCCTGAGCCCCTTCGGCCAGGCGATCCCGTAGGCGTCGACCTTGCCGCCCTCGTAGTCGCGCCAGAGCGACCCCGTGATGTATCCGCGGATCACGATCTCGATCGGCAGCGGCCTGGCCTTCTTCACCACCATCACGCTCGGATCCGGGACTTCGACGATGTGGGTCGGCGCGATGTCCTTCACCTTGTCGAACCAGAACGAGGTGAGGCGCGAGAGGACCTCTCCCTTGAACGGGATGGTCCCGAGGACGTGGTCGAAGGCGCTGATGCGATCGCTCGTGATCATCACGATCCGGTCGCCGCGTGAGTAGTTGTCGCGGACCTTTCCGCGGTAGAGCTCGCCGAGCCCGGGGAGATCGAGCTGGCTCAGGGTGTGCGGGAGCTGCGCGCGGAGGTTGGCGTCGGAGATCATGGCCGCGATGTTATATGGGGCGAGCCAAATGGATCGTGAAAAAGTGAGAGTCGTCCTTCACCGCCCCCAGAACGCCGAGAACTTCGGCGCGGCGGCCCGGGTCATGAAGAACTTCGGCCTCAGGCGGCTGGCCGTCGTGGAGCCCCCGGCCTGGGAGGGGCTCCCCCGGACCGGAGGGGAGGGTGTGCGCGCCAGCGTCCTGGAGCGCGCTGCCAGGCTGGCGCGTCACGCGTCGGACCTGCTCGAGGCCGCGACGTTCCACGCGGACCTCCGCGACGCGGTGGCAGGCGCCACCTGGGTCTGCGGCACCACCTCCAGGCTCCTCCCGGGGCGCCCGCGGCTTTCGCCGAGGGAGCTTGCGGCCGAGGTCGCCTCCAGGTCACGGAACGGCGAGGTGGCCCTGGTCTTCGGCGAGGAGCGGAGGGGGCTGTCCGACGCCGAGCTGGACCTCTGCCAGGCGGTCTGCACCATCCCGACCAGCGCCGACTACGACTCCATGAACCTGGCGCAGGCGGTCGCCGTGGTCTCCTACGAGGTCGGGCAGCTGCCACTGGCGGATGACCCCGACGAGGGGCTGGAGGAGCCGGCGCGCCACCGCACCGTCGAGGCGCTCTGGGAGCAGCTAGGGGGGCTCCTCACCCACGCTGGCTACCTGAACCCGCAGAACCCGGAGCACATCCTGTCGGACTGGAGGCGCCTGCTCGCGCGCGCCGAACCGACGCAGCGGGAGGTTGAGCTCCTCGTGGCGGCGGTCCGGGCGCTCGAGCGTCGCCTGAAGCGCGGCTGAGGGCCGGCCTAGGCCGCCGCGGGAGCGGCGTTCTTCTTGCGGGACTTCTTCCAGGCCTCGAAGTGATCCTTGCAGAGGCCGTGCTCGGCTACCTTCTTCTTGCACTCCGGCTTGGAGCAGGCCTTCCAGCGGCGCGGAGCGGCCACGGCCGCCTCGAGCTCGCTGCGCCGCCACTTCTTGTAGTGGAAGAAGCAGAAGCCCTTCGCGCGGTACGCGCGCTTGCAGCCGGCGACCGTGCAGGTCTTCTTGCCGGCGCTCTTAGCAGCGGGAGCCTTCTTCTTCGTGGTCGTCTTCTTGGTCTCTGCCATGTAGTCGTTCCTCGGGCTTCGTTCTTCGAAAGCTTTGCGCGCCGCCCTTGCGGGCGCGAGAGGGCGCTACTTAACCCGACCCTGCAGCGATTGGCAACGGGCTGGGACCCCCGAAGGCCGGGCGCTCCAGCGCGGTGCGGCGGCGCCAGCGCTACTTGCCGAGGTGCTCGGCGACGATCCGGTCGACCGCCTGCCTGTCCCGCTCGGTGTGCTGCTCGGCGGGGCGTGCCCGGTCGGCGCCCCTTGGCTGCGCCGGAGGCGTCTTCTGCTTCGGCGCGGGCGAGGCCGCGAAGGCGCGCCTGAGCTCGCCCCAGCCCGCGACCACGAACGCCTCGGCGTCGCCTGCGGCCCTCCAGCGCGCCCCGAGCGTCCTTCCCCCGACCGGCACCAGCATCCAGACGGCAGCGAGGGCGCCGACGACGAGGGCCAGCTTGAGGAGCTTGAACATGCTCCTCGCGTAACATCGGAGCGGCGGCTGGGCAACTTTCCGGGGGCGAACGGGGGAGGCGAGCTCAGTCGAGCCAGGGGGCGAGGCCGGCCACGGCGTCGACGATCGCGGCGGGGCTGCGCGCCGCCAGCGCGTCGCGCGCGCCGAAGCCCCAGGTGACCGCCACGAAGGGGATGCCAGCGGCACTGGCCGTCCGCGCGTCGATCAGGCTGTCGCCTACGAAGACGGCCTCCCCCGCGCTGCCTCCGAGGCGCGAGACGAGGTCGAGCGTGCCGCTCGGATCAGGCTTTCGTGGGGCCTCGTCGCCTCCCAGCACCGCTGCGAACCGCTGGCCGACGCCGAGCCCGTCGAGGATCTTCCGCGCGAGCCGCCCCGGCTTGTTGGTGTGGACCGCCAGCACGCGCCCCGCCCCGGCGAGCGCGTCGGCCATGCCCGGGAAGAGCTCGGTCCGATCGAGGCAGTGGCGCTCGTAGTGCTCCCACCAGGCGGCGAGCGCAGGCTCCAGGAGGTGGAGGTGCGGATCGACGGCCCGCTCGAGGAGGAGGCGCGCCCCCTCCCCGATGAAGGCCCGGATCTCTTCGGGCGGCCGGGCGGCGAGCCCGACCGCCCTCAGCGCATGGTTCACCGACCCCGCGAGGTCGGCGAACGAGTCGACCAGCGTGCCGTCCAGGTCGAGGACCGCGACGCGCCGTCCGGGGTCGCCGGGCGTCACTTCTCGACGCCCTCGCCCTCGCGAAGGATCGTGAACTCGACACGCCGGTTCAGCGCGCGCCCCTTGGCCGACTCGTTGCTCGCCACAGGCCGGTCGAAGCCGTAGCCCGCAGGCAGGAGCCTCTCCACGGCGATGCCGCGAGCCACCATGGCGTTCACGACCGACTGCGCGCGCCGCTGGGAGAGGTCCCTGTTGTACGTCGCGGAGCCGATGTTGTCGGTGTGTCCCTCGACGCGGACCCGCTTGAGGTCAGGGTTGTTCTTGAGGATGAGCGCGATCGAGTCGAGGATCCGATTCGACTTCGGCAGGATGTTGTCCTTTCCCGTCTCGAAGTTGATCGCGTCCTTGAGCGAGAGCTTCTCTGCCTCGAGCTCGACGAGCGGCTCCTCGCCGATGGGGCAGCCGTCGTTGGTGGCCGGGCCGGCTTCCTTGGGGCAGGCGTCCTGAGGGTCCGGGATGAAGTCGAAGTCGGTGTCGGGGCAGCCGTCCATCTCAGGCGTGCCTGGCGCGTCCGGGCACTTGTCGATCGGCAGCTTCACGCCGTCGCCGTCGGCGTCGAGGTTGATCGGCCCCTCGGGGCAGCCGTGGTTGCCCCGCAGCCCCACCTTGTTCGGGCACCAGTCGTCGTCGTCCAGGACGCCGTCCCCGTCGGCGTCGCTGCCCACGTGGGCGAACCTGAGCCCGCAGAAGACGCGCCAGGACTCGTTGCCGTAGCCTGCGGGGCCGAGCCCCGTCGAGCCGCCGGCCTCGAGCTCCCAGCCGCCGCCGAGGCCGACGCGAACCCCGGCGATGGCCGAGAGCGGGGACCGGTAGCGAGCCGTGTTCAGGTCGTCACCGCGCGGCCACGCGCCCACCAGCTCCGCGTGCGCGCGCCAGTCCTTGAGCGGGCCGACCGCGGGCAGGGCCGTCGAGGCGCCGAGGCCCCAGGCGACCGCGTCGTGGACCACCAGCTGCGCGTACTGGCCCTGGTCGCGGAACTGGTAGCCGAGCTGCGCGTCCAGCCGGACCGGCCCGAGCGGTCGGCTCGCCACGACGGTGGGGGCGAAGAGCGTGCCGTCGGAGGCGAAGGCCTTCGGGTCTCCGGTGGGAAGCCGGAGCTCGAGGAGCGCCGCGAGGCCGATGGGGAAGCGATCGGCGCCGAGGATCGGGACCTTCCCGATCAGCCGGAGGTCGCCGAGCGCGGCGCTCGCCACCGGGTCGACGAGCGGCCCCGTCACGTTGCGGTCGGTGAGGAGCGAGAAGTCCGCGCTCTGGTAGAGGATGACCGGGAGGTCGGCGGCCAGCTCGAACCAGCGGAACGCGCGCACGCCCATCAGGTGGCCGGTGAGCCGGCTCTCGAGCAGCTGGTCGCGCTGGTCGTCCACCGTGAGCGCCAGGAAGCCCTGCAGCCAGTCGAGCCGAAGCCCGGCAGCCCAGCTCCCCGCCGTCGCGCCGCTCGCGGTCTCGACCGCGATGCCTCGGGTCACCCCGAGCGCCGGGTGCGTAGTGTCCGCGTCGAAGCCGCGCGCGGCAGGGTCGTCGGCCATGGCCGCAGGACCAGAGAGCGCGAGCGCAACTGCCGCGGTCAACCTTGCCACAGTCGTCATGTGGGGAAATCTACGCGTCCCCGGCGGGGGGCGGAAGAATTTCTTCGAGCGGCGCCCGGCGTTCGACGACGCGGACCAGGGCGTCGTGGACGGCGGGGTCGATCTGCCGGCCCTTCAGCTCGCGCAGGATCCGGATGACCTGGGCCGGCGTCATCTTCTCCTGGTACGGCCTGTCCGACGAGCAGGCGTCCCAGGTGTCCGCAGCGTTTATGACCCTGGCCAGGCGCGGGATCGCCTCCCCGGCGAGTCCGTCGGGGTAGCCGGTCCCGTCCCACCGCTCGTGGTGGCTCCGGATGGCGGGGAGGGCGTGCTGGAGGAACTCCACGCCGCCCACGATCTCGGCGCCGATGGTCGGATGGGCGCGCACGAGCGCGGTCTCCGACGGGTCGAGGTGGGCGCGCTTCTGGAGGATGGCCTCGGGGACGCCGATCTTGCCGATGTCGTGGAGGATGCCGCCGAACTCGAGGGTGTGCAGGTCTGAGTCCGGGAGTCCCAGCTCCCTGCCGATCTCGACCGCGAGCATGGCCACGCGCTCGGAGTGGCCGCGGGTGTACGGATCCTTCGCGTCTATGGCGCTCGCGAGGCTGCGGATGGTGTCGACGTAGCCCCGCTCGAGCGCCGCTATGAGCCGGCGGTTCTCTCCGTCGTAGGAGGCCAGCTCGCGAGACATGTGGTTGAACGTGTACGCGAGGTCACCGATCTCGTTGTGGACCGTCACGTCCACCTGCGAGCCGAAGCGGCCGCGCGCGATCTCGAGCGCGCCGCGGACGCACTCGCGCAGCGGGTGCGTGAGCCTCCCTGCCACGTACCCCGAGACCGCGAGGGCCACCACGATGGCGACACCGAACGCGGCGGCGGTCCACGCCGGGAGGTGGCCGCGTTCCCGGTAGAGCAGGTAGGCGGCGAGCGACGTGGGGAGCAGGCTGGCGACCAGCGTCAGCCACAGGAACGTCCGGAAGAGCCTCATCGGGCGTTGCCGATGCGCGCCAGCGCGCGCTCCAGGGATCGGCGCGAGACGGGCTTCTCCAGGAAGCCATCGGCTGCCTCGGCGCCGTCCACGCCGCGGATGCTGCCGTCGGTGATGGCCGTCAGGATGATGGCAGGCGTCCGCTGGCCGGCTGCGCGCAGTTGGCGGAGGGCGTCGATCCCCGAGAGCCTCGGCATCAGGAAGTCGAGGATCATCAGATCCGGGTGGGCGGACACCGCGAGCTCAACCACCTGCTGCCCGTTCTCGGCCTGCACGACGTCGTGGCCGAGCTCCTCGAGGAGGTCGCTCACGATGGTCCGCACCAGGCGGTCGTCGTCGGCAAGCAGGATCTTCACCGGGCTCCGAAGATAGCAGACGGGGGCGCTAAGGACCGGAGCCGATCCACTCGGACCCGTCCTCGAAGAACTCTCGCTTCCAGATGGGCACGTCGTGCTTGAGCCGCTCGATGGCGGTCTCGCACGCGCGGAACGCGGCCCCCCGGTGAGGGGCGGCACAGGCGATCACCACCGCGGCCTCTCCCGGGAGGAGGGTCCCGACCCGGTGGGTGATGGCGACGAGCGCCCCCGTCTCCAGCTCGATGGCGGCGGCGATCTCCTCGAGCTTCCTCTCCGCCATCGCGGAGTAGCCCTCGTACTCCAGCCGGACCACCCGCCTGCCCGAGGTCTCCCCTCGCACCACGCCGGTGAAGGTCACGATGCCGCCGCGGTCGGGGCGCTGCACGGCGTCGAGCACCTCGGCGAGCACGAGCGGACGGTCGACCACCCTGCACCGCCCCGCGCCGCCGGAGACCGGCGGTATGAGCGCCACCTCGGCCCCGTCGGTCAGTGGGGTCGCGTCGTCGGCGAACTCCTGGTCCACGGCGATGCGGCAGCGCGGCAGGATCCGCGCGAGGCCGGGGTGGAGCGCGAGGAGGCGGTCCCGGAGCTCACCGACGGTGGCCGGAGCCGGCTCCAGCTCCACGGTGGACCCGCCTGCGACGTCGCGGGTGAGGGCGAAGAAGAGGACCTGGATCGCCATTGGCCTGGGTCAGCGAAGGAGCCTGGGGATGTCGCCGAAGATCGTCACGCCGAGCATGAGCGTGGCGAGGAGGATGAAGCCGACCCAGGACACGGCCGCCTCGATCCGCTGGCTCGCGCGACGCCCCGTCACGAGCTCCCAGAGCAGGAAGACCAGCTTCCCGCCGTCGAGCGGCGGAAGGGGGAGCAGGTTCAGGACGGCCAGCGCGACCGAGAGGATCCAGATGATGGTGAAGAACCGCTCCGGCCCCATCCGCGCGCCCTTCGCGAGCGTGCGCCCGATGTCGAGCGGGCCGGACAGCTCCGAGGTGCTCGCCTTTCCGGAGAAGGCGCGCAGCATCCCCCTGGTCTGGGCGGCCATGGCGACGTTCGTGTGGTGGAACGCCTCGGTGATGGCGGCGCCGAGGGGCCGCCGCTCGGGCCTGGAGTGCTGGCCGAACCCGGCCCTCCCGACGCCCCCGTCGTCCCGCGGCGTGAGCGAGAGGACGACGCGCTCTGCGGCTGCGCCCTCGCCACGGGAGACGACGATCTCCACCGTCTTGCCGGGGTTCTTCTGGATGCCGGCGAGCATGTCCTCCCAGCTCTCGACCGGCGCGCCGCCGATCGACAGGATCCGGTCGCCCGGCTGGAGCCCCGCCGCCATGGCCGGGGAGTCCGGGAGCAGGTCGCCGACCCAGGGGCCCTGGACCGGGACGCGCAGGCCGACCGTGACGAAGAGGACGGCCGCCACGAAGACCGCCCCGGCGTAGCTCGCGACGGGGCCGGCGGCGATCGCCAGGGTCCGCCGCCACGCGTGCTGGTTCAGCCAGGCGCGCGGCGATGCCGGATCGACGCCGTCCTCGGGGATCATGCCGCCGATCCAGCAGTAGCCGCCCACGGGGATCGACGAGAGGGCGACCTCGGTCTCCCCGAGCTTGAAGGACCACAGGACCTTCCCGTAGCCGACGCTGAAGCGGACGATCTTCATCCCCACCGCGCGCGCCGCCAGCGCGTGCCCGAGCTCGTGCACGACGATCAGGAAGGCGAAGGCGAGGACGGCGGCGATGATCGCGGGGATCATGGTCACCGCGTTCTGCAGGAAGCTCACGATGGCTGCTCCTCTCCGAACTCCTCGGCCTCGAAGACCTCGACCACGAGCTCGGGATCTCGCGCCGCGATGGCCGGCAGCCCGGCCTTGAGGCACGCGTGCTTCAGGAAGGTGGGTCCGTCCCAGCCCTGCTCCACCGCCACCTTCGGCAGGAGCACGCCGCGGCTCCAGCCCTTGCGGACCAGCAGCCCGTGCACGCCCACCTCGATCCTGGAGCGGTCCTCCAGGAGGTGGGGTGTCCGGAGCGCGGAGATGGAGATGTCGAGGGCGGCCAGCTCGTCGGGCCGCAGCCGCGTGAAACGGGGATCCGCCGTGGCCGCCGCCTTCGCCATCTCGGCCACGGTCTGGGCGAGCGAGCCGCGCGGCGCGAAGGTGCCGATGCAGCCGCGGAGCTCTCCGTCGACGTGGAGCGTCACGAACGCTCCACGCGGCTCTGCCAGCGGGCCGGTCGTTGGCAGGGCGGGCGGCGCGGCCGCGCCCAGGAGGTGCAGGACGGTGCCCCGGGCGATCCCGAGGAGCGCGGCCCTGTCGGCTGCGCCGAGCGTGACGGGCTCGTTCATGGGCGGGGGCGTGCTCCGGTCAGGAGGAAGCGGCGCGCGTCGGCGAGGATCTCGGCGTGGTCGAAGGCGAGCGGTGCCGGGAGCGCGTCCCAGGGGAACGCGCGGGCCTGCGCGGCGTCGTCACCACCCCTGGGCTCGCCGTCGGCGCGGCCGATGAAGACGGCGGAGAGTGTGTGCTTTCGCGGATCCCGGCGCGGGTCGGAGTAGACGTAGAGGAGCTCCTCGAGCCGGACGTCGAGGCCGGTCTCCTCAGCGGCCTCGCGGACGGCCGCCGCCTCGACGGTCTCCCCCTCGTCGACGAAGCCACCGGGGATGGCCCAGCCGGGCGGAGGGTTGCGGCGCTCCACCAGGACGACGCGGTCGCCCGGCAGGAGGATGACCACGTCGACCGTGGGGGAGGGGTTTCGATACTCGGGCATCGGGCGCGACTCGTAGCGCAAGGGGGAGCGCCGGGTCAAACGGCGGCGCCCCGCCGGAGCACAGTCTACCCGCGACCGGGTCGCGATGGTGGACCTGGCGGGGGGACGCGCGTTGACACCGACACCGATCGGACCCGATCCTCTCGCGATGACGCGAATGGCCGGGGTCACCCAGTCGCTCACGCAGACCTCCCTCAGGGTCGCGCAGCGCGCGCCCTCCGCCGACGACGCGGTCAGGGCGGCGCGGCTGAAGAACGCGATGACCGTCGCGTGGGGACGCGCGGTGCTCGTCACCGGCACGCTGGTGCCCCACGCGGCCTCCGGGGCCATCTCCGCCGAGAACGGGCGGGTGCGCCTGCTCGTGCACGTGCTCTTCGCCGCTGGGGCGGTAGCCGCGGTCGCGCTCCTGAACGCGCGCTGGCGCCCAGCGCGCGTGACGGCCGCCGCCGCCGTGCTCGACCTGGTGTGCCTCGCCGCCGGCGGCTGGATCCTGACGGCGCCAGGCGCCGTCCAGGACGGGGCGGTCGCGGCAGCGGCGTTCATGGTCGCGGTCACCGAGCTCCTCGTCCTCTCGGCGGCCATGACGCTCCCGCTCACGGGGGCGCTCGCCGTCGGCGCGGCGGGGGTCGGCAGCCAGCTCCTGGCGACCAGCCGCGCAGGGGTCCACGCCCACGATCTCCTGGCGGTAGGCGTGACGATCGCCGTCTTCGCGGGCGTGGCAGCCTGGGCGGGGGCGCGGATGGCGCGGCTCGCCTCGACCACGGTGGCGGACCAGCACGCCGCCTGGATCGCCCAGCGGCGCGTGGAGGAGGCGCTCGCCGCGCAGGCAGAGGCCGCCGCTCAGCGAGACGCCCTCCTCGACGCGCGGACGGTCTCCGAGGAGCTCTCCGCGGCCATCGTGCACGACCTCAAGAACCCGCTCGCGACGCTGCTCCAGTACGCGGCGCTCGCCGAGGCGCAGCTCCAGGAGGCGGGGGCGGCGCCGCAGATCCTGGCCGACCTCCGGCTGGTCGGGGACGAGGGGCGCCGGCTGGCCAAGCTCATCGGCGACCTGCTCCTGGTCAACCGGCTCGAGCGCGGCGGCCTCACGCTCCGGCGGGAGCAGACCCCGGTCGCGCTGCTGCTGGAGCGCGTCGCCGAGTCCTACCGGCCCCGCGCGCGCGAGCGGGGGGTCACCATACAGGTCACGGGCACGGCGGGGCTCACCTCGTCGCTGGATCCCGACCTCACCCTCCGCCTCCTCGAGAACCTGGTCTCGAACGCTCTCCGGTACGTCGGCGAGGGCGACCGGATCGAGCTGGCGGTCGAGCGGACCGGGGACGGCATCCGGCTGGCGGTCCGCAACTCCGGGGTGCCGGTGCCGCCCGAGGCGCGCGGCAAGCTCTTCGAGAAGTACGTGAGCAAGGGGCGCCGGGAGTGGCACAACGCCGGGCTCGGTCTCTACCTGTGCCGCCTGGTCGCGGAGGCGCACGGCGGGGCCTGCCAGCTGGTCGATCGGCCCGGCTGGGGCGTCTCGTTCGAGGCGCGCTTCGTCGACCCCTGATCAGGCGCCGGCGGCGCGGCTCCGCTCGCGGTGGCGAGTGAGGACCCGCGCGAGGTGCTGTCCCGTGTAGCTCGCCTTCACGCGCGCGATCTCCTCGGGCGTCCCTTCGGCGATGATCCGTCCGCCCTCCTCGCCGCCCTCTGGGCCGAGGTCGATGACCCAGTCCGCGCACTTCACCACGTCGAGGTTGTGCTCGATGACGATGACCGTGTTGCCGGCGTCGACGAGCCGGTCCAGCACGACCAGCAGCCGCTTCACGTCCTCGAAGTGGAGCCCGGTGGTCGGCTCGTCGAGGATGTAGACGGTCCGCCCGGTGCCGGCGCGCGCCAGCTCGCGGGAGAGCTTGATCCGCTGCGCCTCGCCGCCGGAGAGGGTGGGGGACGGCTGGCCGAGCTTCACGTAGCCCATCCCGACGTCCTCCAGCGTTCGGAGGATCCGGGCGATCTCCTTGTGGTTGTGGAAGAGGACCGCCGCCTCCGACACCGAGAGGTCGAGCACCTCGGCCACGTTCCTGTCCTTGAACCGCACGCGCAGCGTCGCCTCGTTGAACCGCTTGCCGCCGCAGACCTCGCACGGGACCAGCACGTCCGCGAGGAAGTGCATCTCGACCAGCCTCATCCCGTCGCCCTGGCACGCCTCGCAGCGCCCCCCCTTGACGTTGAAGCTGAAGCGACCCGGCTGGAAGCCGAGGGAGCGCGCCTCCGGCGTCTGCGCGAAGACCTCGCGGACGAAGTCGAAGACCTTGGTGTAGGTGGCCGGGTTGGAGCGCGGCGTCCGCCCGATGGGCTGCTGGTTGATGTCGATGATCTTGTCGACGCTCGCGATGCCGAGCACCTCGCGGTGCTTGCCGGGCGCCTCGCGCGCGCCGTGGAGCGCGCGGGAGAGGGCCGGCCGGAGGATGGCGTTGACGAGCGTGGACTTTCCCGCGCCGGAGACGCCGGTCACCGCCGTGAAGACGCCGAGCGGGAAGCGGGTGGTCACGTCCTTCAGGTTGTTCTCGGTGGCGCCCACCACCGTGATCGCGCCCCGGTCCGAGCGTCGCCGGCGATCCGGGACGCCGATCTCGCGCCGGCCCGAGAGGTAGGCGCCGGTGATGGAGCGCGGGATGTCCTGGATCTGCGCAGGCGTCCCCTCGGCCACGATCTCGCCGCCGTGCTCCCCGGCGCCGGGTCCGAAGTCGACGATCCAGTCGGCCGACTCCATCGTCTCCTCGTCGTGCTCGACGACGATGACCGAGTTGCCGACGTCGCGGAGTCGCTTCAGCGTCGCGAGGAGCTTGCCGTTGTCCCGCTGGTGAAGACCGATCGAGGGCTCGTCGAGGATGTAGATCACCCCCGTCAGCTCCGAGCCCATCTGCGAGGCGAGGCGGATCCGCTGGCTCTCGCCGCCGGAGAGCGACGGGCCTGCCCGGTCGAGCGTGAGGTAGCCGAGCCCGACGTCGAGGAGGAACTTGAGCCGGTTCTGGATCTCCTTCACCACCTCGGTCGCGATCCGCGACTCGTTCCCCTCGAGCCCGAGGGTCGAGATCCAGCGGTGCGCCTCGACGATGGTCTTCCGCGACAGCGCCACGATCCCGACGCCGTGGATCCGGACGGAGCGGCTCTCCGGCCTGAGCCGCTCGCCCCCGCACTCCTGGCAGGGCTTGTCCGAGAAGTAGCGCATGTAGTGGCGGCGCATCATCTCGGAGCCGGTCTGCTTGAACCGGCGCAGGAGCTGGTTGAGGACCCCCTCCCACTCGATCCGGCTGCGGCCGCCCCCGTTTCCGTTGAGGATGACGTCGCGGTGCGCCTTCGGGAGGTCGCGCCAGGGCGTGTCCAGGTCGATCCCGAGCGAGCGGGACAGGTGCTCGACGAACTCGAAGGTCCAGCCCTCGCCGCGATCCATGCCGCTCGCCCACGGCTCCACCGCCCCCTCCCGGATCGAGAGCGAGGTGTCCGGGATGATGATGTCCGGGTCCATCTCAGGGCGCGTCCCGAGCCCCTGGCAGTCGGGGCAGGAGCCGACCGGGTTGTTGAAGGAGAACTGCTGCGGCGCCAGCTCCGCGAAGGAGAGGTTGTCGTACGGGCAGGCGTTCAGCTCGGAGAAGAACCGGTCGTGCCGCTTGTACTCCTCGGGGTCGATGCCCGGCCCGACCCGCTGCTCCTTGTCGGCGTCGGCGACGACGAGCGTGCCCTTCCCCTCGCGCAGCGCCGTCTCGATCGAGTCGGTCAGCCGCTGGCGGATACCCTCCTTCACCACCAGCCGGTCGACCACCAGCTCGATGTCGTGCTTCAGCTTCTTGTCGAGGGCGAGCCGCTCCTCGAGGGAGTGGAGCATCCCGTCCACCCGCACCCGGGCGAAGCCGCGCTTCTGCACGTCCTGGAAGAGATCGCGGTACTCCCCCTTCCGGTTCTGGACGAGCGGCGCGAGCACGAGGATCCGCGAGCCCGCCGGCAGCGCGACGATGGCGTCGACGATCTGCTCGGCCGTCTGCTTCCCCACCGGCCGGTCGCAGACGGGGCAGTGCTGGACGCCGATGGAGGCGTAGAGGACGCGCAGGTAGTCGTGGACCTCCGTGATGGTCCCCACGGTCGATCGCGGGTTGTTGGACGCCGACTTCTGCTCGATCGAGATGGTGGGGGAGAGGCCGCGCAGCGTGTCGTAGCGCGGCTTCTCCATCTGGCCGAGGAACTGGCGCGCGTAGGACGAGAGCGACTCGACGTAGCGGCGCTGCCCCTCCGCGTAGAGGGTGTCGAACGCGAGCGAGCTCTTGCCCGAGCCGGACACCCCGGTGAAGACCACCAGCCGCTTCTTGGGGATCTCGAGGTCGACGGACTTGAGGTTGTGCTCGCGCGCCCCCCGGATGGAGATGAAGTCGGGCTCGCTCATTCGTCCGGTGTTATTAGCGCCGGGAGCGCCCGTTTGCCAGTCACGGGGAGGAGCCGGCAGCGAGAGGAGCGCCGGGACCGGAGGGTGCACTCCACCCCGGGGGCGTGATACGAACCGCCCGAAATGATGGTCACCGCCTTCGGCGCCGCGGAGCGCCTGGCGCGCCGGGCGGGCGCGCGCACCCTCCTCTTCGGCTCCGGGCTGCTCTTCGGCCTCTCGGCGGTCCTCGCCAAGGTGGCAACGCGCGGGCCAGGGGGCATGAGCGGCGCGCAGGCCACCGCCGTCCGCTTCGCCCTTGGCCTCGCCTTCGTAGCGCTCCTCTTCCGGGCCCGCCCGGGGACGTTCCGGCCGGTCCAGCACCGGCTCCTGGTGGCGCGCGGCCTCTTCGGTGGCGTGGCGGCCCTCCTCTACTTCGTCGCCATCTCGTCCATTTCGCCGGGGGAGGCCACGCTCCTCAACAACACCTTCCCGATCTGGGCGGTGGTCATCTCCTTCTTCCTGCTCCGCGAGCGCCCCACGCTCCACCTCGCGGTCGCCCTCGCCATCGCCAGCGCAGGCGTCTACCTCGTCATGGGGGAGGCCACGCCGCCTTCCACCTGGGCTTCGGCCAGGCGGTCGCCATCGTCTCGGCGATCTTCGGCGGCGCGGCCGTCACCTCGATCCGGGCGCTGCGCCGCACCGAGAACGCGCCGACCATCTTCTTCGCGTTCGCCGTCGGCGGGCTGGCGGTCTCGCTCCCGTTCGCAGGCGGCGCGTGGCCCACGTCACCGCTGCCATGGATCGCGGCCGTCGGGATGGGGGTGGTGGCGTTCGGGGCGCAGCTGCTGATGACCCAGTCCTACGGTGAGCTCGCGGTCCCCGAGGCGGCCCTCTGGCAGCAGCTCAACCCGATCGCGAGCTACGCGTGGGCGCTCACCATCGGGGAGCGGATCACGCCCTGGACCGTCGTCGGCGTGCTGCTCGGGGCGGCGGGCATCGTGTACGGCGCCCTCCTCGGCCACCGTCCCTCTCGAGAAGCGCGCCCCGAGGAGCGCGCGGCGGTCGCGGGGATACCGCTGGAGGAGCCGTGAAGGGCCCCTCCCCGAAGGCGCTCGCGCGCCTCCAGCTCCTCGGCTCCGCAGTCTGTTTCGGCCTGATGGCGGTGCTGGCGCGGCGCCTCGCGCGAGCGCCGTCCGGCTTCACCCCCGGCCAGCTGGCGGTCATACGGTTCGTGATAGGGGCCGCGGTCAGCCTGGTCGCCTTCCGGGTGAGGCCGGGGCTGTACCGGCCGCGCGATCACGCGCTCCTGTGGACCCGCGGCCTCTCGGGCGGGATCGTGGTGGTGCTCTACTTCCTCGCGCTGGCGCGCATCCCGGCTGGGGAGGCGGGGATGCTCTACAACCTGTTCCCGGTCGTCGCCACGGCGATGGCGATCGTGGCCTTCAAGGAGCGCCCCACGGTCCACCTGGTGCTCGGCCTCGCACTGACGACGGTCGGCGTCGTCCTCGTCCTCGGCGGCGGGAGCCTCTCGGTCGGGATCGGCCGCGGGGAGGCGTACGCGGTGCTGGCAGCGCTCTTCGCGGCCTTCTCCTCCGTCGTCATCCGCGCGATGCGCGCGACCGAGAACGCGCCCACCATCTTCTTCTTCTTCTGCCTCGGCGGGCTGCCGGTCGCGCTGCCCTTCGCGCTGCATCACTGGCCGCACGCGCCGGGAGGGTGGGCGCTCGCGGCGCTGATGGGGCTCGCCGCCTATGGCGCGCAGGTCCTCATGAGCGAGGCCTACGGGACCCTCACGATCGGCGAGTCCGCGGTCTGGCTCCAGCTGACGCCGCTCGCGCAGTACCTCCTCGCCTTTCCGCTCCTCGGCGAGTCGCCGACGCTCACCGGGCTGGTGGGGATCGTCATCGGGGTCACGGGGATCGCCTGGGCCACCGTGCTTGGACATCGGCAGCCGACCGTTAACGGTTAACGTCTGCGTAAAGGCGCGCTGCGGGCGATTGAACGCGACGGTGCGGCGCCACGGCGCGGTGAGGCGCGCGGCGGGTGAAGTTTGCGCCGTAAGCCGGCGCCATCGCCCTTGGCCCGACAGTTGCTCTCCGCGGGGCATCGCCGCGCCGCTCCCAGGGCGCGGCCCACTCCAAGGAGAACTCGATGAACATGACGAAGCACTTCGCGGTCGCGGCCGCGGCCCTGACGTTGGCCCTCGCCGGCTGCACGGCCGACGAGAAGGCCTGCACCGACTTCTGCGGGGCAGGTTCGGCCTGCGTCGGCGACACCTGCCAGGCGATCCTCTCCTGCGAACCCTCCTGCGGCTCCGGCCAGGCCTGCCAGGACGGCGCCTGCGTCGCGACGCTCGCGAGCGCCTGCACCGGCGGCTGCGCCGCCGGCCAGATTCTGCGTGACCAACGGCACCGCGGCCGCCTGCGTCGCCGCTTGCGGCGACGGCATGGCCTGGAGCTCCACCCTCGAGGCCTGCGAGCTCGTCACCACGCAGGTCCATGCGGCCTACTTCTCCGCGTTCAGCGACACCGGCCTCGCCAACGGCCCGGCCGTCACCGCCGAGTGCATCAAGTGCCACGAGGCGGACGCCGCGCAGATGGCCGGCTCGGCACACTTCAAGTGGCTCGGCCCGACGCCGCTCCTCGCCGGGCACGAGGCGGGCACCGACTTCGCCGGAAAGAAGAACCTGATCAACAACTTCTGCATCGCGGTCGCCTCCAACGAGCCCCGCTGCACGCAGTGCCACGCCGGCTACGGGGACGCCACGAACAAGATCCCCGGCTACGACCTCACCGGCGCCACCGCGCTGTCGCGGGTGGACTGCCTCATCTGCCACGCCGACATGACGACCGGCTACGTGAAGGCGACCGCCACCTGGGGTGGGGCGGACGTGGTGAGCACCGCCACCGGCTGCAGCCCGGCCTGCACCGCCGCGGAGGTCTGCGTCCCCGGTGACGCCGCTCCGGCCTGCGTCGCGAAGACCGTCCAGCTCCCCAGGATGCTCAAGGCCGCCGCGAAGAGCGTCGGCACGCCTGGCCGCTCCAACTGCGGCTTCTGCCACTTCACCGCGGGCGGCGCGGACAACGTGAAGATGGGCGATTCCGGGTCGCCGCTCCATGCGCCCTCGATGCAGGCCGACGTCCACATGGGCTCCACCGCCACCGGCGGCAAGGGGATGGTCTGCGTCGACTGCCACGTGACGGTCGAGCACGAGATCTACGGCGCTGGAATCAGCGTCGCCGTCACCGAGGGGCGCACCGCCTGCACCGACTGCCACCCTGCGCCGACGGCCGCGATCCACACGTCGGCCCACCTCGCCAAGCTCGCCTGCCAGACCTGCCACATCCCGGCCTTCAGCCGCCAGAAGCCCACCAAGATGAACTGGGACTGGTCGACGGCGGGTCACAAGGACCGGAGCGTCGGCACCACCTCGTACACCACCGCGTCGGGCGTCACGACGAGCCTGAACACCTATGACTGGATGAAGGGCACCTTCGTCTGGCAGGCGGACGTCACCCCGGCCTACCGCTGGAACGACGCCAGGGGCACCCACATGACCACCGCCGACGCCTTCGCCCAGACCGGCGACGCGGCAGACCCCATCGTCCTCGCGGCGCCGACCGCGACCGACGGCTCGAACGGCGCGAAGATCGCGCCGTTCAAGGAGATGCACGGCACGCAGGCCGCGATGGCCAGCAAGGCCTTCGTCCTCGTCCCGCACCTCTTCGGTCCTGACGGGTTCTGGGACGCCGGCGACGCCACGGTTCCCCGCGCCGCCAGGGTCGCGGCGACGATGACCGACGCGGAGCTTCAGGCGGTCTGGAACGACGTCCTCGCCGACGGCGCCTTCAAGGCCGGCCAGCCGACCGGCCTCGCCTCCGAGGTGGACTTCGCCGACGCCGACTGGTTCTGGGCGAAGACAGTCATGTACATGAACATCAATCACGAGGTCGCGCCGAGGACGATGGCGCTGGGTGCCGGCGGCGGTGCCGCCTGCAACGCCTGCCACGCCTCGGGCCCCACGGGGATCTGCGGGATGCCGGGCGTCGCCTGCCCGTTCTAGCGAACCGGCCGCGTCAGGCCTGAGCGCAGGGCAGTGAACGAGGCCGCGGCCCCTTCGGGGACCGCGGCCTCGGCTTTGGCGGGGTGAAGGGCGCTACTTCTTCCTGAACAGCGCGTCCAGCGCGTCCCGCGGACTCTCGTCCTTCGCCGGGGCGTCGCCGAAGAGCGCGCGGAGCGCGTCCTTCGCGGCCTTTCCGGAGCCTCGACGGTGGGAAGCGCCGTCGCCGAGCTGGAACAGGTCGCAGGCGTTGGACGACTCCTTGTCCACGACCATGTCGGCGTGCGGCTCCCGGCAGGAGCGGGCCGACGCCTCGTCGTAGTGCCGGCAGTTGATGCAGGCGTGGAGGTCGAAGTCGCAGTCGGGGCAGCTCGTACGTCGCCCGATGGGGCCATCGAAATCGAGGGCCGCGCCGCACCGGTAGCAGGTCGTCGCCATGGGCGTATCATAGGGGCCGGCATGCCCATGTCGAAACCGATCTCATTCGGGAGGTATCTCCTCCTGGAGCGCCTCGCGATCGGAGGCATGGCCGAGGTGTACCTCGCCACCGACGCGGGACGGGCCGGTCGGGGCGCTCTACGCGGTGAAGCGGATCCTCCCGACGCTCGCGGAGGATCGCGAGTTCGTCGGCATGTTCCTCGACGAGGCGCGGATCGTCGCCCACCTCGACCACCGGGCCATCGCCCCGATCCACGAGCTGGGGAGGGTGGGCGACCGGTACTTCATCGCCTTCGAGTACGTCCCCGGGCAGGACCTGCGCGCCCTGCACAAGCGGCTTCGGCGCGCGGGGGAGCAGATGCCGGTGTCCGTCGCGGTCCACGTCGCGCACCGGCTCGCCGACGCGCTCGACTGGGCCCACCGGGCGCGCGACGCGCAGGGCAGGGACCTCGAGATCGTCCACTGCGACGTCTCGCCCGCCAACGTCCTGCTCGCCTGGGACGGGTCGGTGCGGCTGATCGACTTCGGCATCGCGCAGGCCGCCTTCCGCGCCCATCGCGAGCGGCGACTCCTCCGCGGGAAGCTGGGCTACATGACCCCGGAGGGCGTGCGCGGCCTCCCCGTCGACCGGCGCGCGGACGTCTTCGCGCTGGGGACCGTGCTCTGGGAGATGCTGGCCGGAGAGAAGCTCTTCACCGGTCCGTCGGAGCTCGCCCTGCTGGAGCGGGTCAGGATGGCCGAGGTGGAGCCGCCGTCGAGCCGCAACCCTGCCGTGCTGCCGGGGCTGGACGCGGTCGTGCTGCGCGCGCTCGCGCGTGAGCCGGCGGATCGGTTCCCCTGGGCGTCGGAGCTGCGCGACTCGCTCGTCCCCTACCTCGGGCAGGGGCTCCCGTCGACGGACGCCGCGGCGCTGAAGCGGCTCCTCGCGCGCCACTTCCGCGACGAGATCGTCGCCGAGATCGATCGCCTGGGGCGCGTCGAGGCCGCGCGGACGCTCCAGACCGCGGAGGAGGAGCCGAGCGTCACGGATCCGGGGATCGACCTGGACGCGTTCGAGGGCCCGCTGCCAGGGCCGCCGCGAACGGCTGCGCGGCAGCCGGGCAAGCGGATCTGGCGCCCGCGGGCGCTCGTCGCCGCGGTGGCGGTCCTCGCCGTCGCGGTCGCCGGGGCGGTGGTCGCGCACGGCGTCTCGACCGCGCCGACCACCGGGAGGCTCGTGGTCCAGGTCCAGGCGGCGGCCGAGGTGCGCGTCGACGGCGTCACGGTCGCGCCGCCGCTCGTCGTGGGGGAGGCCCGCGCCATCGAGGTGAGGGCCGGGGCCCACCGCGTCGAGTTCGTGGCGGCCGACGGCAGCCGCAGCGCTGCCACGGTGGAGGTGCGGGCCGGCGCGACGCAGGAACTGCTTGGGGTCGAGCTGGAATAGTGGGCGCTCCCCGTGAGGGCACCGCCCTCACCCCGCCCTCTCCCGCGGTGCGGGAGAGGGAGGACGGGCGCTCCGCGCTCGTCAGGCCTTGAGGGCGCGGGCCAGCGCGTGGTCCAGATCGCGCTCGGTCCCGGGGGGGTGCTCGGCCATGTCCGCGGAGAGGACGGCGACCGTCTCCACGTCCAGCCGGATCCGCTCCCAGTCCTCCTCGGCGATCGTCATGAAGGCCTTCACCAGGTCGGGATCGAACTGCGTGCCGGAGCAGCGGGCGATCTCCTCGCGCGCCTCGGTCACGCTCCGCGCCTGGCGGTAGGGCCGGTTGCTCGTGATCGCGTCGAGCGTGTCGACGATGTGGAAGATCCTCGCCCCGATCACGATCCCCTCGCCCGCGAGCCCGGCGGGGTAGCCCGTGCCGTCCCACTTCTCCTGGTGCTGGAGGACGATCGACGAGGCGGGGCGCAGGTAGTCGACCCGCTGCAGCAGCGCCCACCCCAGCTCGGGGTGACGCTTCATCTCCTCCCACTCGTCGGGGGAGAGCGGTCCGGGCTTGAGGAGCACCCGGTCGCGCACGCCGATCTTCCCGATGTCGTGCAGCAGGGCGCCGTGCTCGATGACGGTCAGGTCGGGATCGCCGATGCCGAGCTGGACGGCGAGGCGCCGCGCGTAGAGCGAGACGCGGCGCGAGTGCCACTGGGTCTCGGCGTCCCGGTAGTCGAGCGCTGCGATGAGCCCCTCGAGGAGCGCCTGGGTCCGTACGCGGACCATCTCCTCCAGCCGGAGGTTGATCTCCCGGAGCTGGCCGTTCTGCCGCTGGACCTCGCCGGTCAGCCGCTCGTTCTCGCGACGGAGGCGCGCCGAGTCGGCCGCCTGCTGGACCGTGCCGATCAGCTCCTGCTGGTGCCAGGGCTTGGCGATGATCCGGAAGACCTCGCCGGAGTTGACCGCCTGCAGGGCCACGCGGAAGTCCTCCGCGGCGGTGCAGAGGATTCGCACCGCGCAGGGGACCTTGGCGCGCGCGGCCTTGAGGAAGCTGACGCCGTCCATCCCCGGCATCATGTAGTCGGAGATGATGACGACCGGGTCGTCCGCCTCGATCTTCTCGAGCGCGCCCTCTGGAGTGACGTACGTCCGCGGCTCGAAGCCGGCCGCCTCGATGATCCGTCCGAGGGCCTTGAGGATGAGTTCGTCGTCGTCGACGATGAGGACGCGATCCTTGCTCACTTGGACCCCGAGTAGACCAGCGACCACACGGGCTCCGCAAGGCCCACCCGGAACTCAGTAGCTCCCGAGGAACTCGTCGTTGGTCTCGAACTCAGAGAGCTTCTTGAGGAGCCGCTCCATCGCCTCGACGGGCTTCAGGGACGCGAGGGCGCCGCGCAGCTGCCGGACCTTCTGGATCTCCTTCGCGGAGAAGAGCTTCTCCTCCTTGCGGGTGCCGGAGGCGCCGATGTCGATCGCAGGGAAGATGCGCCGCTCGGCGAGCTGCCGCGAGAGGACCACCTCCATGTTGCCGGTCCCCTTGAACTCCTCGAAGATCACCTCGTCCATGCGCGATCCCGTGTCGATGAGCGCGGTGGCGATGATGGTCAGCGAGCCGCCCTCCTCGGCCTTGCGCGCGGCCCCGAAGAGCCGCTTGGGGCGCTCCAGCGCGCGGGAGTCGACGCCGCCGGTGAGCGTGCGGCCGGAGGACTCGACCTCCTTGTTGTAGGCGCGGGCGAGCCGCGTGATCGAGTCGAGGAGGATGACGACGTCCTTCCCCCCCTCCACCAGCCGGCGCGCGCGCTCCATGGCCATCTCGGCGGCGTGGATGTGCTCCTCGGCGGGCCGATCGTTGGAGGAGCCGATCACCTCGCCCTGGATGTTGCGGCGCATGTCAGTGAGCTCCTCGGGGCGCTCGTCCACGAGGAGGACCGTCAGGTGCACGTCGGGCCGGTTGGCCGTGATGGCCTGCGCGATCCGCTGCAGCATGATGGTCTTGCCCGCCTTGGGCGGCGAGGTGATGAGGCCGCGCGCGCCGAGCCCCAGGGGCGAGATGAGGTCGAGGACGCGGCCGACCAGCTCGTCGGCGCGGGTCTCGATGACGAGCCGCTCGGTCGGATCCGTCGCCGTCAGGTTCTGGAAATGGGTGCGCCGGGCGACCGCGATCGGGTCGGCCCCCTCCAGCTGGTCGATCCGCTGGAGGACCCGCTTGACGTTGCGGGTCGCCGAGAGCCCCTTCACGAGGAGGCCGGGCTGGAGGTGGAGCTTGTCGATGAGCCAGCGAGGGACCTCGACGTCGAAGGGCTGCGGCAGGTAGCTCCGCTTGGGGTCGCGCAGGTAGCCGTTACCCTTGCCTTCGAACTGCAGGACCCCCTCGACCTCCTCTGTCGTCTCGGGGATGGCCTGCGGTGCGGGCTGTGCGGCCACGGAAGGCTGGCCCGCCCCGTTCGGCGGGGTCGGCTGTCCGCCGGCCTGGCCACCTGGACCGACGAGCCCTGGACCGCCCGCCGCCTGCCCGCCGGCCCTGCCCGCCACGGCCGCGACGGCCGCGCCGCCGGCGCCGCCGCCGCCCCTGGCCCGGCTGGCTGCCAGCCTGACCGGCCTGACCGGCGTCGCCGCTCTCGGAGTTGCCGATGTCGGAGTTTCCGTCGGAGGACGCGGTCGCGTCCTGGCCCTGGGTGGTCCCTTCGCCTGAGGGCGAAGTCTGCTCGTTCTCGCTCATGCTCTTCCCTAGGGGGCCGCCGGTGCGTTCCGCTCTCGGCGCGCCCCACCTTCGCGTCCTGGATAGGCGCGTCTCGCGGTGCCAGTGCTGCGTGCCGTCCGCGAACCGCCCCCCCGTGGCCCGGTCGCCTGCGCGCCGCCATTGGGCGGCGACCAACGCTCGGCGTCCCTGCTTGGCCTGCGGGGTTCGTCCACCCGTCGCGCGAGACTCACCTCGTCAGCAGCGGGAAGACAGGAGATCCATAACAAATAAATCCGTGGAGCGAAAGTCCCGGGTTGCCCGGTTCAGCGACCGGTCCCCAATGGGAGGGGCGGCAGCGCAACGACCGCCCCCAGCTCGGCCAGGATCCCGAGCGCCCGGAGCTCCGGGACCCGGTCTCCGACCAGCTCCATGAACCGGCCCACGTCGGCGCCGGGCGAGAGGGTGCCCGCGGCGGCACGGACCAGCTCCAGGAGCCCGCGAGGCGCGTCTACGCGGCGGACCGCGAGCTCCGCGTCCTTCGCGAGGCCGGCCTTCTCTCGCGCCAGATCGACCGCGTCGGAGAGCGCACCCAGCCGATCGATCAGGCCGCGCGCCAGCGCCTGCTGCCCCGTCCAGACCCGCCCCTGCGCCACCTTCTCGGCGTCGGCGCGCGTGAGCTTGCGCCCCTCGGCGACCCGATCGACGAAGCGGGCGTAGAAGGCGTCGACCTGCCCCTGCAGCGCGACCCGCTCCTCCGCCGTCCACGGCTTGGTGACGGAGGTCACGAGCGCCTTCTCGCCGCGCTGGTGGGGCTCGCGCCGCACCCCGGCCTTCTCGAGCAGCCCCGAGAAGTCCGGCTTCATCGCGAAGACCCCGATCGACCCGGTGAGCGTCGACGGCTCCGCCACGATGGCGTCGGCCCCCACGGCGGCGAGGTACCCGCCGCTCGCGGCCATGTCGCCCATCGAGACCACCACCGGCTTCTTCTTCCGCGTCCGCTGCACCTCGCGCCAGATCAGGTCGCTGGCGAGCCCGTCGCCACCGCCGGAGTCGATCCTGAGCACCACCGCCTTGATGTTCGCGTCCTCGGCGGCCCGCCTGAGCGCCGCGGTGACCGTCTCGGCGCCGGCCAGCACGGCGCCGAGCGGCTCACGCCGCGTCTCGCCGGGGACGATGGTCCCCTCCAGGAGGACGACGCCGATCGTCGGCGGCTGGCCCCAGCGCAGCGCGCCGCGCTCCACCTCCAGGTCATACCCGGTGGAGAGGTCCACCCCCTGGCCGATCCTCCGCCGGGCCCACCCTTCGAGCTCGTCGGGCCAGAGCACCTCGTCGACGAGCCCAGCGCCCCGCGCCTCCTCCGCGGAGAAGAGGGCGCGGTCGAAGAGGGCCTTCACGCGGTCCGTCGACAGGCCGCGCATGATCGAGACGTAGCCCACGTCGCGCGCGTGGACGTCGTCCAGGATCGACTCGATCGCCTCCCGCGCCTCCCGGCTGCCCTCGCCTCGCGTGAGCGGCTCCGGGGCGCTCTTCCAGGCGCCGACCCTGACCACGTCGACGGCGATCCCGGCGCGGGCCAGCGCGTCGCGCAGGTAGAGCGGCTCGGCGCCGACGCCGCTGAAGAAGAGGGTGGCGCCGGGCGGGACGGCCATGGCGGTGGCGCCTGCGGCGAGCAGGTACTCCTTGGTGCCGCCACCGGTCAGGTAGGCGAGCACGGGCTTCCGGGAGGCGATCTCGGAGATGCGGGCGCGCAGCTCCTCGGTCCGGGCCCGGCCGACGTCGAGCGCGCCGATCCTGACCACGAGCCCCACCGCGTCCGGATCGTCGCGCACCTGCTCCAGCTTCCTGACGAGGTCGAGCCACGGCTCGCGATCCGTGAGGACGGCGAGCGGCGAGCCGTCGCCCTTCAGCTCCCGCGCGAGATCCACGGACGGGACCTCGCCGCCGAAGGCGACGCCGCGGTAGCGCTCGGTGGACGCGCGCACGCCGGTGAGCCAGCCGGTGGTGCCGGTCCGCGTGACCACGCCGCCGGTGTAGCCGCCGTGGGCGCCGTTCCAGGTGAGCGTCACGAGCGTGGACGGGTCCTCGCCACCATGGATCGGAAGCTGCAGCTGGAGCCCCAGCCCGAGGCCGAAGCGGGTCTCCACCCCGAGGCCGAAGGAGGCGTGGGTCACCACGAAGTCGTCGCGCGCCCTGTCGTCGGCCAGCAGATCCGCAGAGAGCGTGAACGTGTCGTCGACGAAGCGGGTGGCCAGGCCGAAGACGTACCGGACCGGCAGCCGCTCGCTGCCGAGCCGCGCCTGCATCCCCAGCGCCGCCGCGCCGGCCGAGAAGTGGCGCCACGGGCGGAGCGTGACGCCCAGGTCGACGCTGCGGAGCCGGCTGCGCGTCGCGTCTGGCGAGGCGAGCCAGTTCCAGCCGATGGCGAGCGACCACTCCTTCTGATCGGTGAAGGCGAGGGCCAGCGTCGTCTTGCGGTAGCGCGCGCCGTACCCGACCTGCGGGCGGACCCACTCCATCCCGAAGCCCCCGCCCACCGGGCCGACCGCGCCGGCGAGGTAGAGCCCGTCGGCGACCGAGCTGCCGACCAGCTTCTCCTGGTGGAACCACTGGAGGCACGCGTCGCGGACGAAGCCGATGCCCGCCGGGTTCACGCCCAGCGCCGAGGGCTCCTCGGCCGAGGCGGCGCCGCCCACGGGGAGCGCGAGGCTGGCTGGCAGCCCGGCCTCGAGCGTGTCGGCGTTCGCGAGCTGCGCCGCCGCCGGGTGCGCCGCGAGCAGCGCGACGACGGCGGCGAGTCCGGCTGCGGTTCCACGGAGGGAGCGGGCGGGCCTGGCCATGCGCGGTGGGATGCAGCTAGGCAGGGCCGCCGTCTTCGCCAGCGTCCTCGACGCGCCGCAGGTGCTCCTCGGTGAGCGGGGCCAGGTTGCCGCCCTGGTGGCGGGCGAAGAGCTCCAGGATCTGCTCCTTGTGCGGCCGGAGCTTCCCGAGCGGGCACTGCTCCCAGTCCTTGCGCGGCTCGTCGCAGTAACCCGTCCGCTTCTCGCCGCACTTCGGCTGGAGGTAGCCGCCGATCTCGGGGACGGCCCTCATGACCTCGCGGCGCATCATCGCGACCAGCTGCCGGATCTCCCACTGCGCGCGCAGGCAGAGCCTCAGGTCCGCGATGTGGAGCAGCTCGGCGAAGTTGACCATGATCTGGAAGTGGGTCGGGGTCGCGTTCGGCAGGACGAAGCGCGCGTCCTCCGCGGGGATCCCCTTCTCCAGGGCGGCCTGGTAGACGCGGGTGATCTCCGCCATGAGCCGGTCGTACTCGGCGGCCATCGACGGGTCCTTCGTCCAGCTCTTCGGCGTCACGTACTCCAGCCGGTCCTCGCGGTACCGTACGTAGCGCTGCGACTGCTGCTCGAAGCTGATCCCGACCCGGTGGCGGACGAGCTGGTGGGAGAGGGCCCGCGAGACGCCGGAGATGCCGAACCAGAACACCACCTGCTCGAGCGGCGAGGAGTGGCCGGTCTTGAGCCGCTCTGCGACGAACTCACGGATCGCGTCGGGGGAGACGCGCCCCTCCCGGACCTCCTCCCAGACCTCCCGCGGGGTCTTGGGCGAGTAGCAGGTGCGGTAGGCCCCGTACAGCTTCTGCAGCGGGTCGCGTGCGAAATCGATGAGGGTGACTTCCATAGGGAAGGCGCATGATACGACGATCCGGCGCCACGCGGTTGCAGCCGCCGCCGCCGTTCGTGTTAGAGGTCGTTTGATGCCAGTCGCGGCAAAGTCCCCCTCGGCCTCCCTGGTCGAGATGACCGAGCTCATCATGCCGAGCGACGCGAACGGGCTCGGCTCGGCCTTCGGCGGTCGGATCGTCCAGTGGACGGACCTCGCCGGTGGCGTCTGCGCCATGCGCCACGCGGGCGTCCCGGTGGTCACCGTCTCCATCGACCAGCTCACCTTCCTCGCACCGATCAGGATCGGCTACGTGGCCCTGCTCCGGGCGCAGGTCAACGCCGTGTTCCGCTCCTCGATGGAGGTGGGGGTCGAGGTCGTCGCGGAGAACCCGCTCACGGGCGAGCGGCACAAGACCTGCGACGCGTTCCTCTCCTTCGTCGCCCTCGGCGCCGACGGCCGACCAACCGCGGTCCCCGGGCTGCTGATCGAGACCGAGGAGGAGCGGCGGCGCGAGAGCGACGCCCACGCCCGCCGCGACGCGCGCCTCGCGCTGCGCGCTGCCCTTTGCCGGTAGCCAGGAGGACGAGGATGGCGACGGTGCTCGACGCAGCCCCCCGGTTCAAGGCGACGGCGGTAGTCCGGAAGGGCGAGTTCGAGCCCTTCGATCTCGAAGACTACGGCGGCTCCTGGGTCGTCCTGGTCTTCTACCCGGCCGACTTCACGACGGTCTGCCCGACCGAGCTCCTGGAGCTCTCGCGCCGCGCCAGGGAGTTCGCGGCGCTCAACGCCGAGATCGTGGGGATCTCCACCGACTCCAAGCACTCGCACCGCGCCTGGATCTCGATGGACCTGGGCGAGCTGAGCTTCCCGCTGGTGGCCGATCCCAGGAAGGAGATCAGCCGGGCGTACGGTGCCCTCCTCGAGCACGAGGGCGTCGCGTCACGCGCCACCTTCCTCGTCGATCCGGCCGGCGTCATCCAGTTCGCGAGCTTCCACCCGCCCGCGGTCGGCCGGTCCGTCTCCGAGATCCTCCGCGTCCTGGAGGGGCTCCAGACCGGGGAGAACGTGCCGGCGGAGTGGAGCCGCGGCAAGCCGACGCTCGGCCGCCCGTGATCCGGCGGGGCCGCTAGGTCAGCAGCTTGGGCGGCGGGACGCCGAGCGCCTTGGCGAGCTTCTCCACCGTCTCGAGCGGAGGGGAGCGGTGGCCGCGCTCCAGCATCGACACGTAGGAGACCGAGATGCCCACGCGGCGGGCCAGCGCCTTCTGCGAGAGCTTGTTCTTGAGCCGGAGTCTATGGATGTTCTCGGCGAATCGGATGAGCAGTGCCATGTGACCCCCAGGGGAGGCAGCGGTGTGGGCTTCCACGCCCCTCCATGTATTAGACATCGTTGCCCGATAATTCACCAATCGTCGACGCGGTGGGAGGGGCCGGGTGGGTGCGACCCGTTGAAGCGGGGAAGCGGGCGCTCGGACCTCCCGCTCGGGGCGTGTAGAATATCCACGTGCTCACCGGCGATCTGGCCACTTTTCCCCTTCCGGACCTGTTCCAGTGGATGGATCAGGGGCGCCGCTCCGGCGTCCTGGAGATAGACACGGGGGAGGGCAGCCCGTTCTGGCTGCAGGTGGCCGACCGCCGGATCGTGATGGCGGCCCGGCCGTCGCCGTCGCCGGCGGGCATCGACAGCCTCGCCGGCTGGAAGCCGGAGGTGCGCGAGGAGGCGCTCTGGCCGGAGTCCTGCGCTGACAGGATCGTCGACCTGTTCCTCTCGCCGGGCCACGGGCGCTTCACGCTCGTCGAGTCGGCCACGGGGTTCGACGATGGAGTCCTGCTCGACCTCGGCGTGAACCAGATGGTCCTCGAGGGGCTGCGGCGGCTCGACGAGTGGATCGACCTGGACCGTCGCTACCCTTCCGAGTCGTCGCTCCTGACCGCGGACGGCAGCGGCTGGCCCCGCTCGCCGGGCCTCCGCGCCATGGCCGAGGCGGCGCGGCGCCGCGCATCGATCGGCGAGACGCGCCTCGCGCTGGTCCTCTCGCGCCCGGCCGTGCTTCGCCGCATCGAGGCGCTGCGCGAGCTGGGGTTCGCCCACGTGGAGGGGGTGGCGGTGAAGGCAGATCCGATCTCCTCACTCATCACCAAGGCACAGGTGCTGGTGGTCGAGCGGCAGTTCGAGGAGGCGGCCATCGTGTTCAGGAGCCTCCTGCAGGCCGACCCGTCGGATCGGCGCGTCAGGAACCTGTTGAGGGAGGCGGAGCGGGACCAGGTCGCTGCGCTCTACGAGGAGCTCTCTCCCGTGGCCGTCCCGTCGCTCCTCGGCGGGATCGACAGCCTCGACTCCCCGGCGGCGCGCCGCCTCTCGTCCACCGATCGCGAGGTGGCAGGGCGGATCAACGGGAGCTGGGACGTGGCGTCGATCGCGCTCGCGTGTCCGCTGCGCGAGGTGGAGACGCTGAAGGTGATCCGGAAGCTGCGGCGGCTGGGGCTCGTCGACCTGTCCGAGCGCTGACCGCCCGGCGCCCGCTAGCGGCGCTGCGACTTGATCAGCGCGTCGACGAGCAGGTGGAGGCCGAAGAGCGCGTCCTGCTCGGTGACCGCCGGGTCCGGCTTCGCGGCGAGGAGCGACAGGCGCAGGTAGTCGCGTCCGTCGATGCCGAGGAGCGCGGCCCGATCTCCCGGCTGATCCTCGGGCGGGAAGAGGCGCTCGATCAGCTCCGCGAGCCCCTCCGCGGCGCGCCGGACCGCGGAGCCGAACGTCCGCTCCCTGATCGCGTGCTCCACCTCGCCGACCGCCTCGCCCCGGCCCGGGAAGAGGCGCGTGAAGCTGAGCTCGAGCGGCGTCGCCGGGTCGAAGCCTTCAGGGCGCGGTGGCGCCGGGCGCAGGCTGGCCGGGGTCGCAGGCGCCGGCCGAGGGACGGGCTGAGGAAGCGGAGGAGTCGGGGCCGCTGCGATCGGGGTGTGGCGGGCGGCCGGCGTCGGCGTCGGCGCAGGAGCGCGGGGCCAGCGCGCGCGGGAGGGGGCTGCGTGGCGGGGCCGGGTGGCTGGACCGGCGGCCACGCCGTGACCGTGCGCGCCCCTGCGTCCGCGGCGGCGCTCACCTGGTCGGCGAACTCCGAGGCGTGGCTCCCCTTCGTCTCGAGTGGGGCCATCACCTTGCGCGGCGCCGGCTGCCGCGAGCGCAGGTCGACCATCACGAGCCGGGTGATCTCCTTGAGCGCCGGCATGATGTTCACGCCACGTGAGGCCACCGTCTCGAAGTCCGGGACGCCGCGCGGGTTCAGGTCGCGACGGAGGAGCTCGAGCGGCATCACGTTGGGGAGGTCCCGCTTGTTGTACTCGATGACCAGCGGGAAGGCGTCGAGGGCGATCCCCAGCTCGCCGAGGTTCTCGCGCAGGTTCTCCATCGACTCCATGTTCCGGTCGTGGGCTGCGGGCTGCGAGTCCGCGACGAAGACGACGCCGTCGGCGCCGTTCAGCACCAGCTTCCGCGTGGCGTCGTAGAAGACCTGGCCGGGCACGGTGTAGAGCTGGAGCCGCAGCGCCAGTCCGCGGACCTGCTCCACCCTGAGCGGCAGGAAGTCGAAGAAGAGCGTCCGGTCCCCCTCGGTGTTGAGGGAGATGAGCTGGCCGCGGCTCTCCGGGCGGACGAAGTCGTAGACCCGCTGGAGGCTGGTCGTCTTCCCCGACAGCCCGGGGCCGTAATAGACGATCTTGGCGGAGATCTCCCTCGCCAGCGGGTTGACCGTGGACACGCGCGCATAATAGCGGGCGTGGCGACGCGACGCGAAATCACGCGCGCGAGGGCGGGCCGTTGTGCTTGAGTAGCGCGCCCCCCCGGAGAGGGCCCCGCCATGTCCCAGTTGACCCCCCGCCCTGCCGATCACCACGCCTACGACCTGACGATCCGCCGGCTCTTCGAGTCACCGGTCGTCGACGCACCCGACCAGGAGATCGTCTACCGGGGGCAGGTGCGGATCACCTACGCGCAGTTCCGCGAGCGGGTCCACAGGCTCGCCGCCGCCCTGGCTGCCCTCGGGGTGAAGGCCGGGGACACGGTGGCGATGCTCGACTACGACAGCCACCGCTACCTGGAGGCCTTCTTCGCCGTGCCGATGATGGGGGCGGTGCTCCACACCATCAACGTGCGGCTCTCGCCCGAGCAGATCGCCTACACGATCGACCACGCCGAGGACGACGTCATCCTCGCCCACGCCGACTTCCTGCCGATCCTCGAGGCGATCCGCGGCAGGATCGAGCCACCGAAGGCGCTCGTGCTCCTGGTCGACGACGCGGCGCCGCACGCGACCTCCCTGCCGCTCGCCGGCGAATACGAGGCGCTCCTCGCCGCGGCGCCGTCGCGCTTCGAGTTCCCCGATCGTCGACGAGGAGACGCGCGCGACGACCTTCTACACGACCGGGACCACCGGCCACCCCAAGGGCGTCTACTTCTCCCACCGGCAGCTGGTGCTCCACACGCTGGGCGTCACGGCCGCGCTCGGGACCGCCCGCCACTGCACCCTCCGGCAGGGGGACGTCTACATGCCGATCACGCCGATGTTCCACGTCCACGCGTGGGGCATCCCCTACGTCGCGACGATGCTCGGCCTGAAGCAGGTCTACCCGGGGCGCTACGCCCCCGACGCGCTCCTCGCCCTCATCGAGAGGGAGCAGGTCACCTTCTCCCACTGCGTCCCGACGATCCTCCACATGCTCCTCAAGACGCCCGGGACCGAGAAGGTCGACCTCTCACGGTGGAAGGTGCTGATCGGCGGCGCGGCGCTGCCCAGGGCGCTCGCGCAGGCTGCGCTGGCGCGCGGGATCGACCTCGCCGCCGGCTACGGGCTGTCCGAGACCTGCCCGATCCTCTCGATCGCCTTCCTGGACGAGGCGGATCTCGCCGCCCCGCCGGAGCGCCAGGCCGAGCTCCGCTCGCGGACCGGTCGGACCCTCCCGCTCGTCGAGGTCCGCGTGCGCGACGAGAATGGGGTCGACCAGCCGCGCGACGGGCGCTCGACCGGCGAGATCGTGGTCCGCGCGCCGTGGCTCACCCAGGGCTACCTCAAGGACGCCAAGGCGTCGGACAAGCTCTGGGCCGGCGGCTGGCTCCACACCGGCGACGTCGCCTGGCGAGACGAGCGCGGGTACCTGAAGATCACCGACCGGATCAAGGACGTGGTGAAGGTCGGCGGCGAGTGGATCTCGTCGCTCGAGCTGGAGGATGCGCTGCTCGCGCACGCCGGCGTCGGCGAGGCGGCGGTCATCGCGATGCCCGACGCGAAGTGGGGCGAGCGGCCGCTCGCGCTCGTCGTCCCGAAGCCGGAGGCCGCCGGGAAGCTCACCGAGAAGGAGCTGCACCACCACCTCCACGACATCGCCCACCGCGGGATGCTCAACAAGCAGGTCGTCGTCACGGCCGTGAAGTTCGTCGACGCGATCGACAAGACGAGCGTCGGCAAGGTGAACAAGATCGCCCTCCGGCAGAAGCACCTGGGATGAAGATGACCGATCGCACGCACACGTTCGTCTCCCGCGCGGAGCACCGCGCCTGGCTCGCCACCGAGGCGCGGCTTCCGCGGGGCTTTCGCGCCGGGACCGCCGAGCTCGAGTTCACGCCGTACGAGGTGGCGAAGCCGGCGAGGATGCGCTTGACGCTCATCGCGCTCGACCGCCCGACCGACTCCTTCGGCGCCGTCTTCACGAAGAACGCCTTCCCGGGCGCTCCGGTGATCGTCGGCCGGGGGCGGCTGGGCGGGGAGCGGCTCGGGGCGGTCCTCGTCAACAACAAGATCTCCAACGTCTGCGCCCCTGGCGGCGTCGAGGCCGCGGAGCGGCTCTGCGCGGAGGCCGCGAGGCTGCTCTCCCTCACGGCCGCCGAGATCCTGCCGTCGTCGACCGGGGTCATCGGGTGGCGGCTGCCCGTGGAAGCCATGGCCGGCGCCCTTCCGAGGGCCGTCGCGGCGCTCCAGCGCGAGAGCCTGCTCCCGGCGGCCGAGGCGATCATGACGACCGACCTCTACCCGAAGGTCCGCCGCGCCGACCTCCCAGGCGGCGCGTCGATCGTCGGGATCGCGAAGGGCGCGGGGATGGTGGAGCCCAACATGGCCACCATGCTCGTCTACCTCCTGACCGACGCCGCCGTGCCGCGCGCGGAGCTCCGCGCAGCCCTCGCGGAGGCGGTGGACGGCAGCTTCAACTGCATCAGCGTCGACTCCGACACCAGCACCTCCGACACCGTCGCGCTCCTCTCGTCGGGCGAGGCGGGGCCGGTGGACGCGGCCGCCTTCCGCGCCGCCCTGCGAGAGGTCTGCGGGGCGCTGGCCCACGACGTCGTCCGCAACGGCGAGGGCGTTCGCCACGTGCTGCGCGTCCGCGTCAGCGGCGCTCCGGACGGCGCGAGCGCCCGGCAGCTCGGAAAGGCGATCGTCAACTCGCCGCTCTTCAAGACCGCGGTCGCGGGCAACGACCCCAACGTCGGCCGCCTCGTGGCGGCGCTCGGGAAGGAGGCGGGCGCGCGAGGGATTCCGCTCGACCCGTCGAGGGCGCGGCTCACGATGGGGGGCGAGGTGATCGTCGAGGGTGGCGTCTTCCAGCTCGGCGGCGAGCGGGAGGCACGCCTGACGCGCCACCTGGTCGACTCGGAGCTCTATCCGCAGCGGCCGGCGCCGGACGGCATCACCTTCAAGCCGCCCATCGACTTTCCGCCGCACGAGCGCTGCACCGAGATCGAGGTCGACCTGGGCGTGGGGAGCGGCCGCGCAGAGGTGCTCGGCGCCGACCTCACGCACGAGTACGTGACGGAGAACGCGGACTACAGGTCGTAGCGGGGCGGCGTGCGGCCTCGCCGGCCGAGCCGTCGGGGTCCCACTCGCGCTCGCGTCGCGCGTCGCGCAGCGCGGCGCCGGGCGCCTGCGCCGCATTGTGTGCCGCCACCCGCCGTGCTCCCATGCGGCGCATGAAAGCCGCGCGCTTCTTCCGCACCGTGAACCGGGTCAACTCCGTCGGCATCCTCGCCATCCTGGCCGTCGGGACCCTGGCGCTGCTCGTGGGGCTCACCGCGGGGGCCATCGATCGCATGGGACGGCGCCCGGAGCCGAGGGGCGAGGCGGCCGCCGGCGGGACCGGCGACGATCGGGTCGAGTACGGTCTCCCCGTGCCGATCGAGGGGTCCCCGGTGACCGCCCTCCCGCTGGTGGGCGTGCAGCATTTCGGCGGCTCCTTCGCCTCTGGATCGGGGGAGGCCGCCGGGACCTGGACGCGGAACCTGCTCTTCCACGACGCCGCCACCGGGCGGATGCGCTGGTTGCGCGCAGACGACCGGGCGGCCGTCGCGGCGTGGGAGGTGCTCCGGGAAGGTGAGCTGGCGGACCCCTGGGGGCCGGACGTCGACGGCGGGCGCGGCGCGCACGGCAAGGGGGCACTCATCGGGATCCGATTCGAGATCGCCGAGGCGGACACCGACGGGGACGGCGACATCAGCCCGAGGGACAGGGTGCAGGTGGGGCTGTCGCGCGCCGACGGCGACGGATACGTCGCCGTGCTCCGCGACGTGGACGAGGTGCGGGGCTACTCCGCCCCCGCGGGTGGCCGGCTCGCCGTCTTCTTCCGGCGCGGGGAGGAGGAGCGGGTCGCCGAGCTCGACCTCGCGGCGCGGAGGCTGGTCCGCGAGGACAGGCTCCCGGCGCGGTGACTCACGGTCGGACCGCTCAGCGCAGCGGGACGA
>CAWJSR010000049.1:0-140721 GCA_963845515.1 uncultured delta proteobacterium | reverse complement strand
AGGTGCCGACGTGCGTGGGGACGTTGCAGGCCTTGCACCCGCCGCAGGCCGTGGCGCAGCAGACGCCGTCCGCGCAGTGGCCGTTGCCGCACTGGTCGTCCGCCGTGCAGGTCGCGCCGTCGCCCTGCTTCGCGACGCACTGGCTGGACCCGTCGCAGTAGCGGTTGGCTGCGCAGTCGGCGGCGGTGGAGCAGGCGGTGAGGCATGCGGCCGGGCCGCAGACGTACGGTACGCAGGGCACGGTGACGACGGCGGGGCAGCTCCCGGCGCTGCAGCTCGCAGCGTTGGTCTGGGTCCCGGCCGTGCAGCTCAGCCCGCGGCACTCGACCGTTGGGTAGCTGCAGGTCACCGCCTGCACACCATCGCAGGCCCCCGCGCAGGCGCCGACCGCGTCGCCGGCGCAGTCGGTGTGGCCCGCTGCCGGTCGGCCGCCGAACTGGATCGCCGCGCAGGTCCCGGCGGGCGCGCCGCCCACCGTATTGAGGCCGTTGCAGGCCTCGCACGAGCCCGTGCAGGCCCCGTCGCAGCACCTGCCGTCGGGCGAGCAGAAGCCGCTCCCGCATTGGCTGGCCGAGGTGCATAGCTGCCCCGCCGCGCGCTTCGCCACGCAAGAGGAGACGAGGCAGAAGTTGCCGGCGGTGCAGTCGACGTCCCCACCGCAGCTCGTCTTGCAGCCGGTGCCGCCGCAGACGTACGGGTCGCAGCTGGCGGTCGACTGGGTGGGGCAGGTGCCGGAGCTGCAGAAGGAGGCGTAGCTCAGCGTCGAGCCGGTGCAGGACTGCGGTTCGCAGAGGCTCCCCGGCCCCGCGCAGCTGCCGCCGCCGGCCGGCGCCGGTTCCACCGTCTCCGGATCGTAGGTGAGGAAGCAGCCGGAGAGGGCCGTGGCGAGCGCGAGGAGCGCGAGGTGCTTCGTCATGGCAGGCTCCCGGAGAGGGTCGCGAGCGCGCCGCCGGGCATGGGGCGCACGTCGAGCGAGACGGCGCTCTTCGGCGCGCCGATGAAGTGGAGGACGACGCCCGTGCCGAGCGCCAGCGTCCCGCCGGCGTAGAGCAGCTTCGCGGTCCGGCGGCGGTCGAGCGAGGTCGCCCTGTAGTCGGCGAACGCGGCGGTGTCGCCCGCTTCGGCGGCCCGCTTCTCGTCCTGGAAGGCGGCGTAGCCCAGGTAGTCGAAGACGCCCCCCGCGGCGAGCACGGCGAGCCCCGCGCCCGCGGTGATCCAGCCGGCCTTCCGGAGCGGCGGCGGGGGAGCGGGCGCGGCGGGGACGAGCGCCGGCGCGCGCTTCACGACCGGCGGCGGGAGCTGCCCGCCCGACTCCACCTCCCGGAAGATGTTGGTGATCGCCTCCTGCGCCGCGGCCGCCAGCGCGTCCTCGGACCGGTCGCAGAAGGAGCCCTGACGGGAGACGACCTTCGCCTTCTTCACGTCCTGGAGCGAGATGGCGATCCGGTAGCGGGTGCCGAAGGCGGCGACCTGTCCCACGAGGACGTAGTCGGTGCCGAGCGCGCCCCCGATCTCCGCCATGCAGGCAGCGTCCTCCGCGCAGCCGAGCATCTCCTTCTCGCGCTGGAAGCCGAGCATGTTGGCGACGTCGTTGCGGGAGATGACGTCGTAGTGCCCGAGCGCCTGGATCTCGGTGGCGATCAGCTCCGTGATGACCTTCGTGGCGCTCTCCGAGACCCCGTCGAGGGCGCGGATGTCCATGACGGCGACCTTGGTCCGGCGGCTCTTCGCCGGGGCGGGCGGCGGCGAGGCGGGAGGCGGGACGGGCGCGGCGACCGGCGAAGGCTGTGGGCTGGGCCCGCGAACCCGGACGGAGGGTGAAGCGGTGGTCCGAGGGGGAGCGGCAGCGGGAGCGCTGGGAGCGGCGGCGAGGACTGCGAAGATGAGGGCGGCGGAGCGTCGCACCGGCCCAAGCTAGCATGTTGATTTCGTCGCCCGCTCCGTGGGTCGGGTGACTACCTCCCACCACTCGCACGACCCGTGAAGCCTGACAGTCAAGCGTTCACTTAGGCTCGAACACCGGCCGGCCGACGGCTCCGGCGATGACGCAGACCTGCCGCATCAGCGAGCCGAACTCGACCGGCGTCAGCGACTGGTGGCCGTCGGAGAGCGCCTGCTCCGGGTGCGGGTGGACCTCGATGATGAGGCCGTCCGCCCCCGCGGCGATGCCGGCGCGCGCGACGGCCGGAACGTGCGCGCGGAGCCCGATGCCGTGCGACGGGTCGACGATGACCGGCAGGTGCGTGAGCGCCTTGAGGACCGGGATGGCGTTGATGTCGAGCGTGTTGCGGGTCGCCGTCTCGAAGGTCCGGATGCCGCGCTCGCAGAGGGCCACCTTGTGGTTCCCCTTGGCGACGATGTACTCGGCCGCCATCAACCACTCGCGGATGGTGGCGGAGAGCCCTCGCTTGAGCAGGACCGGCTTGTCGAGCGCGCCGACCTTCTCGAGCAGCGAGTAGTTCTGCATGTTGCGCGCACCGATCTGGAGCACGTCCGCGTAGGAGGCCACCATGTCGAGCGTCTCGGTGTCCTTCACCTCGGTGACGACCTTCAGCCCGGTCTCCTCGCGCGCGAGCGCCAGGAGCTTCAGCCCCTCCTCGCGCAGCCCCTGGAACTCGTAGGGGCTGGTGCGCGGCTTGAACGCGCCGCCGCGCAGGAAGCAGGCGCCGGCGGCCTTCACGGCCCGCGCCGTCTCGAGGATCTGCTCCTTCGACTCCACCGAGCACGGCCCCGCCATGATGACGATCGCCTGCCCGCCGAGCGGGACGCCGCCGACGTCGATGACGGTGTCCTCCTCCTTCACCTCGCGCGACACCAGCTTGAACGGCTGCGAGACCCGCAGCGCCTCCGCCACCCCTGGCATGGTGCCGAAGAGGTCGTCCGGGTCCATGCCGCCGGTGTGGCCGATGACCGCCACCACCTTCCGCTCGGTGCCCGTGATGGCGTGCGGCGTGAGGCCGAGCGACTTGATCTTCTCGAGCACCGCCTCGAACTCCGCGGCGGTGGCGTGCGGCTTCATCGTGACGAACATTGGCGCTCCTCGCGAGGGCCGACCCGCCCCCTCACCCTGCCCTCTCCCACGGTGGGGGAGAGGGGAGTCTTGAATCGTCAGACGGTCCGGCCCACGGCCCCCGCGATGACTGCGACCTGGCGGACGAGCTCGCCGAACTGGGAAGGCGTGAGCGACTGGTGACCGTCGGAGAGGGCCTTCTCCGGCTGCGGGTGGACCTCGACGATGATCCCGTCGGCGCCGCAGGCGATCGCCCCGCGCGCCATCGCCCCGACGTGCGCGCGGATCCCGATGCCGTGCGACGGGTCGACGATCACCGGCAGGTGGGTCAGCGCCTTCAGCACCGGCACCGCGTTCAGGTCGAGCGTGTTCCGGGTCATCGTCTCGAACGTGCGGATGCCGCGCTCGCAGAGCGCCACCCGGTAGTTCCCGGCCGCGAGGATGTACTCCGCCGCCATGAGCCACTCCTTGATGGTGGCGGAGGGGCCGCGCTTGAGCAGGATCGGGTTCTTCACGGTCCCGAGCTGCTTCAGCAGCGAGTAGTTCTGCATGTTGCGCGCGCCGATCTGCAGCACGTCGGCGTACTCGGCCACCATCGGGAGGGTCTCGACGTCGAGCACCTCGGTGACGACCGGGAGGCCGGTCTCCTTGCGGGCGAGGGCCAGGAGCTTCAGCCCCTCCTCCGCCATCCCCTGGAACTCGTAGGGGCTCGTGCGCGGCTTGAACGCGCCGCCGCGCAGGAACGTGGCGCCGGCGGCCTTGACCGCCCGCGCCGTCTCGACGATCTGCTGCTCCGACTCGACGGAGCACGGCCCCGCCATGATGCAGACCGCCTTGCCGCCGATCCGAGAGCCGCCCACCTCGATGACGGTGTCCTCCTCCTTCACCTCACGGGAGACCAGCTTGAAGGGCTGCGTGACGCGGATGGCGTCGGCGACGCCGTCCATGTCGGCGAAGGACTCGACGTCGATGCCCCCCTTGTTCCCGGTGACGCCGATGGCGACCCGCGACGAGCCGGGGATGGCGTGGGGCGTGAACCCCAGCTCCCGGATCCGCCCGGTGACGGCGTCGATCTGGGCCTGCGTCGCGGCGGGCTTCATCACTACGAGCATCGGTGCCTCCTGGGAGGGTGGAACTCTTAGCGCGCGGGGGGCGCTCGGACAAGCCGCGGCTTGAACGCGGGCGCCGCGTCTGGTCTGTTCGCCCCGTGAGAGACCGCCGCTGGGACTACCTCTACGACAGGCAGAAGCAGCCGGTGAAGGAGTTCATCCTCGACAGGTTCGCCGAGCACCTCGCGGAGGAGCTCCAGGCCTGGCCCCCGCCCTTCGTCGAGTGGGTCTCGGACGAGCTGCGCGCCCGCTACGCCGCCGGGACCGTCCAGCGGCCGCGCGACGACGTGCTCCGGTTCGCGCTCGAGCTCGCGCGCCTCGACCTCGCGCGGGAGTACGACACCTACGAGCACCGGCTCGTGAACGAGAAGGCGAAGCGCTGGCTCACCCCCGAGGACGAGGCGGCCGGAGCCCTGCTGGTGCTGCTCCTCACCGAGCAGTGCCTGGAGCTCAAGGAGCATGCGTCGGGGGCGCACCTCGGCCGCGGCGACCTGGTGCGCGCGCTCGACCTCGTGGAGCGGCGGCTCTTCCGCGTGACGCTGGCCTGAGCGGGTGAGGGCTACAGGTGGGACCGCCGCCGCGCCACCGCGCGGTAGACGGCGTCGGCGATCGCCCGGACGCCCGGAAGGTAGTAGGCCAGCAGCACCGGCCCGTACCACCTCCGCCTGAGCGCCTGGACGACGGCCTCGACCCCCTCGAACACGGTGCCGTCCTCCCGCACGAGCTGCAGCGCCAGCTCGCAGCGCGAGGGGTCGAGCCCGGGGAAGCTTCGGAGCGCGTCCGGGTCGCGAAACGAGCGCGTGTCGCTGCCGTTCGGGAGCGCGCGCGCGAGCCGGCCGGCCGAGTCCACGCAGAGGCGGCACGCTCCGTCGTATAGGAGGACGTCGTGGCCGGGGGGGCTGGTGCGCACGCGCATCACGCCTCAGGGCTTCGGCTTCGGGGGCGGCGGCGCGCCGAGGTCGTAGGCGTGGCACTCCGACTTGAAGCCCTTCCGCTTGTGCGAGCCGTCGCAGATCGGCTTCGTGTCGGAGAGGCCGCAGCGGCAGAGCGAGACCCACTGTCGCTGCGCGATCCCGTAGGCGTTCCCGTCCGCGTCCACGAGCGTGAACGGCCCCTCCACCCGCAGCGGCCCGTCGTTCCGGACGGTGATCTTCACGTCGGCCATGTGTGCTCCTCGCCTCGGCGGCTCCTCCTCTAATAGCCCGGAGGCAGGGCCCCCAGGCGAGTTTCATGCCGCTAGCCAATAAGCGTCTGCCCCGCGAGGTGGTTGCCTGCACGGAGCGCGGTGGCCACCGTCTCGCCAAGGCTCTGTGAGGGGGAGGCCATGCTCCGCTGGGCTCGCACGCTGTCGCTGCTCGCCGCGCTCTCCCCAACGTTGGTCCTCGCCGCCACCGCGCCCTCGGTGGCCTCGTCCGTGCGGGTGCTGAAGGGATCGGGCCCGTACCATCGGCAGCCTGCGAGACTCTTCCAAAGTCCCCGAGTGCGGGCGCCGATCGCTCCCCGCATCGGCCGGGTGCTCCCTCCTGCGCCGACACCGCGGGCGACGCTCGACCCCGGGATCGCCGCGCTCGCCCGTGCCCGGGCGTGCAAGGTCTTCGATCGGAACCTGTCCGGCATCGCCGAGGCGGGAGAGCCGATGGTGAAGGGCTGGAGGTTCCGCCTCAGCAGGACCGGGTGGGGCGCGAAGGTCCGGGCGACGGACTGGGACGGCTGCGCCACGTTCACGGGCCTTCGGCCGGGAAGGTACGCCCTGACCGAGCTGTCGCCGCCCTTCTGGGACGCGCCACTCGGGGGGGCGCGGAACATCGACGTCCTCGATCCGCGCGGACAGGACTCCGGTGCGGCGCCCACCATCTTCAGCGCTGGCGGCTGCGTCCACTTCGCGCGGCTGGGCAGCAGCGAGTTCTGGCGCGGCCGGCCTGGCCTGCGCCTCCTCGACGATCGGGATCGGCGGCTGATCAACGCGCTCGCCCCATTCCGGTCTCCGTCGGGCTCCTTCGCCGCCGGCGATGAGCCGTTCGACGGGCTCTTCTCCAACGGCGTGACGCGGGTGCGAGGGGCGACCGGAGAATACGGCGCGTGGGGCCCGGGGACCTGGGAGGCCGAGCTGTCGCTGTACCTCGGCGACCGCGGCGTGTCGGCCAATCCGCGCGGCCGCCTGGCGCAGGAGATCCTCGTGTTCGCGCTCAACGCCCGCCACTTCCTGGAGCGTGCGCAGGTCGTCATCCTCGAGGACGCGCCGATCTTCGTCGACGATCTGATCTTCGAGGCGATCCTGGCATGGCACGGCGACAGCCCATCCTGGAACCACGAGATGACCGCCTTGCTCGCCGCGATCAACGGCACCGAGGGGTTGGCCTACGTGCCGCGCGACCAGTGCCAGGTGGCCTACCTGCCGTTCTGACGTGCGCACGCGAACCGCCCCGGCGACAACTGAGCGTGATATATGGATCGCCCCGGCCGATTCGCGGTCGGTCTCTCCGGAGGGAACAGAAAATATGAACCAGATCGCTCGTGCCTTCGCCGTCGCCGCGCTCCTCGTCGCCGCCAGCGGCGCCAACGCCCAGGAGACCAGCACCAAGGTCGGCCTCGGCGTCGGCTTCACCGCGCTCAACGCCACCTCTTCCGTCGATGGCAACCTGAACCCCGTCTCCTTCTACATCCCCATCTACATGGGTGCGATCCGGATCGAGCCGGAGCTCGGCTACTTCAAGTCCAACGTGGACCACGGCTCCTCCGACCGCCAGTTCTCGCTGGGCGTCGGCGCGTTCTATGCCTTCAAGCAGGTCGAGCAGACCGCGTTCTACGGCGGCGGGCGGCTCGGCTTCGTCTTCGAGGGGAGCGAGCCGGCCGTCGGAAACAGCACGTCGGGCGTCGACTTCCGGTTCGCGCTGGCAGCGGGCGGCGAGCACTCCATCGCCCCCAGCTTCAGCGTCGGCGCCGAGGCCCAGGTCGGCCTCGTCCGCCGTGGCGAGCAGAAGGAGGCCGGCGTCACGATCGTCAACTCCACGGTCACGACGCAGACCGCCGGCGTGATCTTCCTGCGCTACTTCTTCATGTAGTCGCGGCGTCCGGAACGCATCGAGCCCCTCCCCCCCGCGCGGTTCGCGGGGGACGAGGGGCTCGTCGCTTCCGGCCGTCGGCGCGGCGCTACTTCGTCTTCGGCACCTTCTCCCAGTCGGCGAGGAACTTCTCGAGCCCCGACTTCGTGAGCGGGTGGTTCGCGAGCTGCGCGATCACGCTGAACGGGATGGTCGCGACGTCGGCGCCGAGCCTGGCGGACTGCAGGACGTGGATGGGGTGGCGGACGGAGGCGACGAGCACCTTCGTCTTGAAGCCGTAGTTCGCGTAGATCTCCAGGATCTGCTCGATCAGCTCCATGCCGTCCTGCGAGATGTCGTCCAGCCGGCCGACGAAGGGCGAGATGTAGGTCGCGCCCGCCTTTGCGGCGAGGAGCGCCTGGACCGCCGAGAAGCAGAGCGTGACGTTGGTCTTCACGCCCTCGGCGCTGAGCGCCTTCACGGCGCGCAGCCCCTCCGTGATGAGCGGGATCTTGATCACGATGTCCGGGCCGAACTTCACCAGCTCGCGCGCCTCCTTCAGCATCCCCTCGCAGTCGGTGGCGGTCACCTCGGCCGAGATCGGGCCGGGCTTCAGCGCGACGATCTCGCGCAGCACCTCGTCGAAGCGGCGGCCGGTCCTGGCCACGAGCGACGGGTTGGTGGTGACGCCGTCGCAGAGCCCCATCTCCAGGGCCTTCTTGATCTCGCCGACGTCGGCGGTGTCGATGAAGAACTGCATGCGGGGGGACTCCTTGCTGGTCGTTGCGGTGAGGGGCGAGGGCTTCGTATCCCACCCGTGGCGGTGCCGCAAGGGCGCGCGGCGCGACCGGCCCCCCAACGCGCATTGACCCTGAAAAGTGCTATATCCGCGCGGTCATGCCACCTCGCAAGCGCGCCCGTCCCCCCGTGAAGATCAAGGCCCGGAAGGCCCCCCGCCGGAGAGGGGCCGGCGCCTCGGACCTCGTCGCCTACGGACAGCAGGTCATGGCCGCCGAGGCGCGCGCCATCGGCGCCGTCAAGCTGGGCGCGCCCTTCGCCAGCGCCGTCGAGTGGCTCCTCGGCTGCAAGGGGCGCGTCGTCGTCACCGGCATGGGGAAGCCCGGCTTCGTCGCCCAGAAGATCTCGGCGACGCTCGCCTCGACCGGCACGCCGTCGCTCTTCGTGCACCCCGCGGAGGCGGCCCACGGCGACCTCGGCCGGATCGCGCGGGACGACGTCGTGATCGCGCTCTCCAACAGCGGCGAGACGGAGGAGCTGACCCGGCTGCTGCCCGCCCTCCGGAAGATCGGCGCGAAGATCGTCGCGGTCACGAAGGACGGCAACAACGCGCTCGCGCGCGGCGCCGACCTGGTGCTCGAGATCGGGGACGTCGAGGAGGCCTGCCCGATGGGGCTCGCCCCGACCGCCTCCACCGCCGTGCTGCTGGCGGTCGGCGACGCGCTCGCGATGACGGTGCTCGCGAACCGCGCCTTCGACAAGGAGGAGTACGCGCTCTTCCACCCGGGCGGGAAGCTCGGCCGCGGCCTCATGAAGGTCGGCGAGCTGATGCGCCAGGGCGCCGCCAACCCGGTCGTCCGCGCGAGCGCGCCGCTCTCCGCCGCGGTGGCGGTCATGACCGAGACTGCCGGCCGCCCGGGCGCCGCGAGCGTCGTGGACGACGCACGGGCAGGCTCGTCGGGATCTTCACCGACGGCGACCTGCGCCGCCTGGTCGAGCACGGCCAGACCGACTTCTCGAGGCCGGTCTCCGCCGCGATGGGGCGCGACCCGCGCCGCGTGAAGCCCGACCTGCTCGTGACCGAGGCCGCCCACGTGATGCGCAAGGCGCGGATCGACCAGGTCCCGGTGGTGGACGACGACGGCAAGCCGGTCGGCCTGCTGGACGTCCAGGACCTGCTGGCGGCGAAGATCCTGTAGTCCCTCGTTTGCCCCCTCACCCTTCCCTCTCCCCCGGTGGGCTCATGATCCCGCACATCTAGACGGGACCCATGCCGGCGTGATCTACCGCCGGCATGGGCAAGAAGCCGAGTCGTCGCGCGGTGGTACGGAGCGAGTTCGCTGACGTCGACCTGGGGGACAAGCGGCGGGAGCGCCGGTCGGCGTTCATCGCCGACCGGCTTGCCGCTCTACCGGAGGCGAGCCTTCCGGACGCGATGCGGGGTGAGGCCAACCTCGAGGCCCTGTATCGGCACCTCGGCAACGAGGATGTGACGATGGAAGGGCTGCTCGCCCCGCATCGGGCGCGCACGGCAGAGCGCGCTCGCGCTCTTCGCGTCGTCTTCGCTCCCACGGACACGACCTCCTACAAGTTCAGTGGCGAGGCGGAACGCGACGGGCTTGGCCCCGTCAACGCGAAGGACCAAGGCTTTCTCGCGCACGTCACGCTTCTGGTAGCCGCCGACGGGACTCGCACGCCGCTTGGCGTCATCGAGGCCGAGACATGGGTGCGCCAAGAGGTGAAGAAGTCCGAGAAGGAGTCGGCTCGCTGGGGGCGCTCGATGTTGCGCGCCGCGCAGACTGCGGAGGGGGTGTCCCTCATCCACGTCGCCGATCGCGAGAGCGACATCTACGACCTGCTGGTGGAGCTGACGGCCAAGAAGCAGCGCTTCATCTTGCGCGCGGCCCAGGACCGGGGCCTCGTCCCCCTGAATCCGGAAGACGAGACGCGCCTGTTCGAAGCTGCGCGAACGAGCCCTCCCGCCTTCGCGATCGACGTGCCGATCTCGGCGCGCAAGAGCAAGGGCAACGCGGACCAGGACAAGACGTTTCCGGTGCGCAGGTCACGCACCGCCCACCTGAGCTTCGCCTCCCTGACTGTACAGTTGAAGCGCCCGCGGCACGCGTCGAGGACGAAGGTGCAGGAGGCGTTGAAGGTGAACGTCGTCCACGTGTTCGAGCTGGGCCCGCCTCCCGGTGAGCCCCCCGTCGAGTGGCTCCTCCTCACGAGCGAGCCAGTGGGCACGCAGGACGAGATCGCCTTCGTGGTGGACGGCTACCGGACGCGCTGGGTCATCGAGGAGTACTTCAAGGCGACGAAGACTGGCTGCGCGTTCGAGACGAAGCAGCTCGAGTCGTTCGGGACGCTCTCGAACCTGCTCGCCTACGTGCTCGTCATCGCGTACGCGCTCATCCTGATGCGTGCGCTCTCTCGGACGGGGCGAGACGAACCGGCCAGCGCCGTCCTCGCGCCCACGCAGATCAAGATCCTGCGGGCCCTGAACAAGAAGCTCCCCCCGAAGCTCACCGTGCGAACGGCGCTCCTCGCCATCGCCAGCCTGGGCGGCCACCTCAAGAACAACGGCGACCCAGGCTGGCGAACCCTCAGCAAGGGCTGGCGAAAGCTTATCGACTACGAGGCCGGCTACGAGCTCGCCCTGGCCCTCGGCGCCCTGAAGTGATCAATCATGAGCCCGGTGGGGGAGAGGGGAAGGGCGTTACCGCCTCGGCGGCGGCGACGTCGTCACGGGAGCTGGCGGCGGCGTCGCGCCCGGCGGCGGGGAGACCGGCGTCAGCCCGCTGAAGGTCCCGGCGCGTGACCCCTCGGCCGCGTCGACCGTCAGCTCGATGGCGCCGATGGCCCGGTCCTGCAGGACCAGCGCCCGCTTCGAGACGAGCTCTCCAACCGTCGCCTCCGCGTAGCCGATGTCCTCGGTCTGGCCCGCGGGGAGCCGATGGAAGACGCGGAAGACCACCTTCCCCTTGTCGAAGCCGTTCGCCGCGAGGACGAAGACGGCGCGCGGCGTCGAGTAGATCGCCCGGTCGCCCCCCGTCACGAGCCGCTGCCCGCTCGGCAGCGTCACCTCGACCACGACGTCCGGCCTGTTGGCCGCCGGCAGCTCGTTGAGCGCGAGCAGCACCTTGCCCGCGAGCGGATCGGTCCAGCGCTCCGCGAGGATCGACTGGATCCGGTCGAGCCTGCGATCGTGCGCGCCGACCCACGGCGTCCGGTTCGGGCGCAGCGGCGTGATCACCACCGTCTTGAGGCTCACGGCGTACGGCCTCACCTGGACCTTCGCCGCCATCTCCTCCGCGTAGCCCCGGTCGACGCGCAGCGCCGCCGCGTCCCGGAAGGCCTTCGTCGCGCCGCTCCAGTCGCTTCGCTTCACCGCCTCGTCGCCTGCCTGCATCTGCCTGGCGTACTGCTCGAACGCCCGCGCCCGATCGTCGCCGCGAAGCTGCTGGGCCGCGCGGAAGCTCGCCTGGGCGTCAGCCCAGCGCCCGGCGGAGAGGTGCCCCTCGCCCTCGGCCATGAAGCGATCGTGCTCGGCCGCCTTCCAGCTCTCGTACTCGCGGGAGGCCGCGTCGAGCCGCGAGCGGAGCGCGGGGTCGAGGGCGGCGCCTGTCTGGAGGAGCGCGATGGCGTCGGCGTAGCGCCGCTGAGACCGGAGCTTGTCCGACTCGGCGGCGACGCCGCTCGAGTAGATCTCGATGGCGCGGCGCGCCTCGGACGCCACGGCCGGATCGTCGGAGAGCTGCTGGGCCTGCTGGATGAGCCCCGCGGCCTGCTGGAGCCGCCCCGCCACCACCTCGCCCTGCACCTGCGCGAGCCGCGCGAGGGCGACCTCGGTCGCCGCGAGGCGCCGGACGTCCGCCATGTCGGCGCGGGACGGCTCGACCGTGAGGGCGAAGTCGGCCTCGTTGAGCGCGCAGTCCCAGGCGCGCTGGCTGGCGCAGGTGTTGGCCTGCGCGACGGAGGTCGCGATCGCCTGCTGGCGCGCGTTCTCGTACTTCTGCTGCAGGACGGGATCGTTGGGCTTCCGGGCGACCGCCTCCCTGTAGTTGACCCAGGCGTTCTTCCAGTCGCCGACGGCGGCGTACTTGTCGCCCTGCTTGTCGTGGGCGACGCAGGCGGCGAGGAGGGTGAGGAGGACGAGAGGTGCGAGCCTGAAGGGGTTCGAGCGCATCGGGGATCCGTAGCAGGTTCCGAGGCGGCGCCTCAATAGAGAGGGGTCCCGCGGCTCGCGCCGGGGACCCCTCGATGCTGCTCAGGCGCGACTAGAAGAACGCGATGATGCCGAGCTTGCCGGCGTTGGCGAGGCCGGTGCTGACGTTCAGGAGCCGGTTCTGGCTGCCCGAAGACTCGACCCGAGGAGAGCCGGTCGTGACTTCATCGGTCTTGTTGGAGGAGCGCTCGATGAGGGTCAGCTCAGCCTGGTACTCGGCGAAGAGCGCGATCACCTTGTGGATGCGCCACTCGAGCCCCAGCTTGCCGACGAGCCCGAAGCCGATCGTCGTCTGGCTGTTGTTGTACTCGGTGGTGGCGGGGGTCAGGTCGTTCTCGTCCGTGCCGTTCTTGCGGTTCAGGCCGAAGTCGATGAACGCGCCGACGCCGGCGTACGGCGCCACGGCGGCCTGCGAGAGCCGGAGCATGTACTCACCGGAGAGGTTCACGAGGTACATCGAGCTCCACGGATCGTGCACCGTCTTGGTCTCGACGTTCGTGGTGCTCGTCGTGACCTCACGGCTCCACGCCTGGCGGGAGAGGTTGACGCCGAGCCGGAGGGCCGTCGTGGCGCCGAGGTTGTACTGGAAGCCAACCTTGGCGTCGTAGTCGCTGATGACGTTGGTGCCAGACGCGCCGCCGAAGGGGTTCGGCAGCGTGAACAGCACGCCGTACTTCGTGTCCCAACCCGCGTCCACGCCGGCCGGAGCCGCAGCCGCGTCCTGCGCCTGAGCGCGGCCCGCGACGAGCGCGAGGGCCGCAACAACCGTCATACCGATCGTCCGAAGCTTCATAAGGGTCTCTTCCTCCCGAAGGGTGGATGCTGCCTCCGTCGCGCCACCTAAATGTGCGCTACGGGATGGTCCGTACCTCTACCGCGGTAACGACCGACCGTAAATGATCTTCCTCGCGAGGGCTCACACGGCCCACACCGCGGGGCGCCTTCGGGTGCGGCATGAGGTGATGATCGGCACCGCCTAGAGCGGATAGAGACCGGCCCGAGCGATCCCCGACGGCGGCAGGTCGGCCAGCAGCGCCGCCACGCTCCGGTCGAGCCCCGGCACGACCAGCGTGGGCGCCAGCTCGGCGAGCGGGGCCAGCACGAAGGCTCGGGTCGCGATCCCCTCGTGCGGGACGACGAGCCCCGGCTCGCGGATCACCCGATCGCCATAGAGGAGAAGGTCGAGGTCGAGCGTCCGTGCAGCCCACCGGACGCCTGCACGCCTTCGGTGCGCCGCCCCCTCGATCCGCTGCAGCAGCGAGAGAAGCGCGCGCGGCGCGAGGACCGTCTCGACCTCCAGGGCGGCGTTCAGGTACCTCGGCTGGGGGGGGCCTAGCGGCTCGGTGTCCCAGACGCTCGACGCGCGGACGACTGCGGCAGCGCCGGATTCCCGGAGCGCCCGCGCGGCGAAGCCGAGGCTCCGCCAGCGATCCCCGAGGTTGCTGCCGACTCCGATGAAGGCACGCATCGCCGCCCTCCATAGCCTGCCGCGCTTCGGCAGGCCAGACGCCTCACCCGGGCACACACTCTTAGTGCGTCAGCACCCGCTTGGGACGCGAAATCAAACGTTCGCACTCCTACATGTGTGTCAATCGCGCTCACGCGGCAAATTGCCCTAGCCCAACTGCAGTGCCACGCCAGACGGAACGCGAGTGAGGAGAGAAATCATGAGAACCAGTCTTTGCAGGAGGGGGCAGTATCTCCTTTCCACGCTCGCGGTCCTGATCATGCTCGCGCCTGAAAGCGCCCGTTCGCAGGTGCCTCTCGCGCCAAACACGCAGGTGCCGCTCTCGCCGAAGGCCATCAAGAAGTTCGTGCAGCCGCTCCCGCTCCTGGACGTCCAGGGGGGGCCGATCGCGACGACCGCGGCGACGAACCTGGCCGTCACGATGTGCGAGTTCCCGACCAACATCCTGCCGCTCGGCACCATCGCGCCCGGCGTCCAGACCAGCACGTGGACCTGGGGCTACTCGATCGCCGGCGCCTGCCCCACCGCCCCTCAGCAGACGTACATCGGCCCGGTGGTGATCGCGAGGCGCAACGTGCCCACCGAGATCACCTGGATCAACAACCTCGGGACCGCCGCGACGACCAACGTCCTCGCCTACAAGTTCAGCACCGACCCGACCCTCCACTGGGCCGATCCGTACGGCCTCGACTGCATGACCCAGACCGCGGCGACGATGGGGATCCCGGCCTACAACACGCCGTGCTCCTGGAACTACGACGGCCCGATCCCGGCGGTCCCGCACCTGCACGGCGGCGAGGTGCCGCCCGGAATCGACGGCTCGCCCGACTCCTGGTTCACGAGCGACGGCCTCATCAAGGGGCACAAGTACTACACGAAGGCCGGCGGCGCGGCTCCGGCCAACGGCGCGACCTACGCCTATCCGAACACGCAGGAGGCGGGGCCGCTCTGGTTCCACGACCACACGCTCGGCGCCACGCGGCTCAACGTCTACGCCGGGCTCGCCGGGGCCTACTTCCTCACCGATCCCGACCTGGCGCTGCCGCCCAACCTCCAGGGCGTCGGCGAGGTCATCCCGCTCGTGATCCAGGACCGGATGTTCGACACCACCGGCCAGCTCTTCTTCCCGGCGGCCACCTGGGGTGGCGTGGTCAACGCGCTCAACCCCGAGCACCCCTACTGGATCCCCGAGTTCATCGGCGACACCATCGTCGTCAACGGCAAGGCCTGGCCGTTCGTCAACGTCGCAGCCGAAGCGCTACCGCTTCCTCTTCCTGAACGGCTCCAACGCGCGCACCTACGAGCTCTTCCTCGTGAACCCCGCCACCGGCATGCCTGGCCCCGCCCTGAACGTGATCGGCACCGACGGCGGCTACCTCGACTCGCCGCAGGTGGTCGATCCGGCGCTCGGCGGCAAGCTCGTGATCATGCCCGGCGAGCGGTACGAGGTGATCATCGACTTCGCAGGCCTTCCCGAACTCCCGGCTGCTCCTGCGGAACACCGGCCGTACGCCCTACCCCGGCGGCCCCCCGCCCGGCGGCAGCACGCTCGGCCAGATCGTGCAGTTCCGCGTCGGCGCGGCCCCGGTCGTCGCGGACGCGCAGCTACGACCCGGCGCTCGGCGGCGCCATCCGCGGCGCGGGCCAGGCGATCACCCGGCTCGTGAACCCGCTCACCGGGACGCTGCATCGCGGCCCCCACGAAGATCCGGCAGCTGACGCTCAACGAGGTCATGGGGATGCCGATGACCGGCTACGACGTCGTCACCGGCGCGCCGATCGCCTACCCGGGCGGGCCGCTGGAGATCCTCGTCAACAACACCAAGTGGACCGGCGTCCACTCGATGGGCGGGATGCAGATGACGCGCCCGGACTTCACGCCGATCACGTCGGGTGGACGGACCACCTGGTTCTCCGAGCTGCCGAACGAGGGTGAGACCGAGCTCTGGGAGATCGTGAACATCACCGCCGACGCCCACCCGATCCACCTGCACCTCGTCCAGTTCCAGCTCCTGAACCGGCAGAGCGTTCGACGCGGCCGGCTACACCGCGGCCTACGGCGCGGCCTTCCCCGGCGGGCTCTACATGCCGGGCTACGGCCCGCCGCTGCCGTACTCCGGCGCGAGCCGCGTCACGCCGACTGGGACGTTCCCGCTCGACGGCGGCAACCCCGACGTCACCCCGTTCCTGCAGGGACGGCGATCGGCTCGCCGGCCGCGCAGGAGACCGGCTGGAAGGACACCATCGTCGTCCCGCCCGGGATGGTGACCCGGTTCGTGGTCCGCTGGGCGCCGACGAGCCTGCCGCTCGCGACGGCACCAGCCGCAGGCGTTCTTCCCGTTCGATCCGAACGACGGCGGGCTGACCAACTACGTCTGGCACTGCCACATCATCGACCACGAGGACAACGAGATGATGCGGCCGACGTCGGTGCAGCTGAACCCGCTCGCGCCGATCCCGTCCGCGCGCCCGATCGTGAAGGGGACCAGCTACTAGGCCCCACGGCCAGCTCGGAGTCCTGACTCCCCGCCCTGCCTGGCGCAGGGCGGGGAGTCTTCGTTCGCGCCCGGCCGGACCGCGCCGACCCGCGCAGGCGAACCCCGGGTCCTGCGCGACCTCATTCACGTTCGGTCAACTCATCGCGACGCGTCGCGTCGCTAGCTCTCGCTTACCTACTCCTTTCGGGCCTGAACTCTGGGTGCGGCGGCCTGCCGCACCCACCCCGCGACCGTGGCAGACCCGGCACTCGCGTTGCAGACGCTCGTCTGCGCTCCGGGGGCCGCGACCTTGCGGAGAGCGCTGTCGGCGGCTGGTGTCCTCGAGATCGATGAATCACCCGGACCCGAGTCAGGGCTGGGAATCCGAATGGTGCGCAGGACCGGCGCACCGGGAGAGAGATCCGTGACGAAGCTCCGTATCGGCACCCGGCTGGCGCTGGCGTTCTCGTTCCTGATCCTGGTGCTCATCGCAGTCGGCTGGCTCGGCCTCAGCCGCATGGCGAGCATCAACGAGCACATGGACGAGGTCGCGATCGAGCGCTGGGGAAAGGCGCAGATCGCAGCCGAGGGGGCCGAGCGGGCCCAGCTCCAGGCCTCCCTGACCGGGCAGCTCTTCCTCTCCAGGGAGAAGGCCGACATCGAGCGGATCCTCGCCGCGATGGACGCCAACCGGCGCGCGGCGGTCGCGCTCGTGGAGAAGCGCCAGGCCAACGTGGTGCGCGCCAGGGGCAAGGAGCTGCTGAGGGGCGTGCAGGAGGCCCGCGCCGGCTACCTGGACCCCTACAACCGCGCAAAGGGGCTGCTGCTCGACGGGCGCCTGGAGGAGGCGCAGGCGGTCGCCATCAAGGAGGTCATCCCCAAGCTCATGCTGGTGAACGACGCGTGGGACGCGATGGTCGCCTACGAGGGCGAGCAGATGGCGGCTGCGCGCGAGGAGTCGCAGGCGTCCTACGCCGCCGCCCGCATCGCGGTCCTGTCGATCATCGTGCTCTCGGTGCTGCTGGCTGCGCTCATCGCCGGGCTCGTCACGCGCAGCATCACGGTCCCGGTCCTGAAGGTCGTGACGTTGACCGACAAGATCGCCGCGGGCGACCTGCGCGAGAACATCGTCGTGGAGAGCGAGGACGAGATCGGACAGCTCCAGGCCTCCATCCGCGCGATGACCGAGAAGCTCCAGCAGATCATCGGCGAGGTCAGGACCGGCGCGGACGCGCTCGCGTCGGCCGCCGGCCAGGTGTCCTCGACGTCGCAGGTGCTCTCGCAGGGGACCGGCGAGCAGGCCGCGAGCGTGGAGGAGACCACCTCGTCGCTAGAGGAGATGGGTGCCTCCATCGGCCAGAACGCCGAGAACAGCCGGCAGACCGAGGAGATGGCGAACGGCAGCGCGCAGAACGCGGACGAGAGCGGCCGCGCCGTGGTCGAGACGGTCGGCGCCATGAAGGAGATCGCCGAGCGGACCTCGATCATCGAGGAGATCGCGTACCAGACCAACCTGCTCGCCCTCAACGCCGCCATCGAGGCCGCCCGCGCCGGCGAGCACGGGAGGGGGTTCGCGGTGGTGGCGCAGGAGGTCCGCAAGCTCGCCGAGCGGGCGCAGGTCGCGGCCAAGGAGATCGGCGCGCTCGCCGGGAGCAGCGTGAAGGTCGCCGAGCGATCCGGGAAGCTGCTCGCGGAGCTCGTGCCCTCGATCCGGAAGACGGCGGACCTGGTCCAGGAGGTCGCGGCGGCCAGCCAGGAGCAGTCCAGCGGCGTCGCGCAGATCAACAGGGCGATGTCGCAGGTGGACCAGGTGACGCAGCGCAACGCCTCGGCAGCGGAGGAGCTCTCGTCCACGGCGGAGGAGATGTCCAGTCAGGCGGAGTCGCTCCAGTCGCTGATGTCCTTCTTCCGGCTCGACGCGGGGCTCGAGCGCGCGGCCAACGCCCACGCCAGAGGGAGCTCCAGCGCGGCCCAGCACGCCGCTGCGCTGCTGCAGCGACCCTACCAGCCCCACCCCGTCATCCCGGCGCCGGCAGCCCGCGCCCACGGTGACGCCGCGGCGCTGCCTCAGGCGGCCCTGGCGTCGGGTGACACCGCCGGGCAGCGCGATCGCCAGTACCGCCGCTTCTAGGATCACGACGAGCCAGGGCGTTGGGGGAGGGGGGGGGGAGTGAGCGACGCTGACAGCGACGGACACAGATCCATGACGGACTCGCACCATCACGGCGTCGTAGCCCTGACGCTGCTCTCCGCCAGCACCTCGGCCTTCGCCGCGCTCATCTCGTTCCGCCACGACGACACCTCGGCGCTCCTGGAGGCGGGGTTCGCCTGCGCGGCGGCCATCGGCGCCGCGTGGCTGGGGCGCAGCGCCTCGCGCTCCACGAAGCGCTGGCACGAGGCGGAGCACCACGCGCACCTCGCGGAGGAGAAGCTCAGGAGCGCCTTCGCGTACGCCCGCTTCGGCATGCTCCTCGCCGACGGCGAGGGGCGGGTGCTGGAGGCGAACGCCGCCCTCCAGGACGTGCTCGGCTACACCGCCGCCGAGCTGACGTCGCTGGGGATCGCCGACCTGAACCGGCCGGCGGACCGCGGCCGCGCCATGTCGTGGCTTCGGAAGCTCGCTGCCGGGGAGCTGGACTCCTACTCCGACGACCGCTGGTACGTGCGCAAGGACGGCAAGGAGGTCCCGATGTCCTTGCGCGCGAGCGCCGTCCGGGACGAGCGCGGACGGTTCCGCTTCCTCATCGGAGTCGTCGAGGACGTCACCGAGGCCCGGCGGACGCAGGCGCGCCTCATGGCGGCCGAGCGCCTGGCTGCCGTCGGCTCCGTCGCGGCCGGCCTCTGCCACCACATCAACAACCCGCTCAGCTGCGTGCTGAGCAACGTCTCGTTCGCGCTCGACGCGCTCCCGCCGGACGTCACCGACGGCGAGGAGATCCGGCGCGCCCTCGCGGACGCCCAGGGGTCCGCGCGCAGGGTCGGGGAGCTGATGCACGACCTCAGGGCCTTCGCGGGTGGCGTCGGCGATGGAGACGGCGCCACCGACGTGCGCGACGTGGTCGCCGAGGCGGTCGCGGAGTCCCGGGAGCAGGTGGAGCGTCGCGCCGGGCTCGTCGTCGACATCCCGGAGCTGCCCCGGGTCGCCGGGAAGGACAGCCGGCTGGCGCGCGCGATCGGGAGCCTGCTGCGCCACGCAGCGGAGGCGATGCCGCCGGGAGGAACGGATCGCCGCGAGATCCGCGTCACCGGCCACTGCGACGGACCGCTGCGGCTGGTGATCGAGATCCGCGACGACGGGCCGGCCCGTCCGCCGGAGGAGATGCTCCACCTATGTGAGCCGTTCTTCGGACAGGCGCGGGCCGGCGGCGCCGCCGGCCTCGGCGCGGTGCTGGGGATCGTCCGCGCGGTCGGCGGAGACGTTCGGGCGGAGAGCGACCCCGCGCACGGCAACGTGATCCGCGTCCTGCTTCCGATCGCCGCGCCGACCGTCGAGCGCCCGGAGTAGCCGCGGGGCGAGGCGTCCGGGGGGCTCAGACGACCGGATTCTTCAGCACCCCGATCCCGGTCACCTCCACCTCGACCCAGTCACCGCGCTGGATGGCACCGACCCCCTCCGGCGTGCCGGTCGCGATCACGTCGCCGGGCAGCAGCGTCATGACGTGCGAGACGTAGGAGACGATGGCGAAGGGGTCGAAGGCCATGTCCCGCGGGTAGCCGCGCTGCCTCTCCTCCCCGTTGAGCCTGCAGACGACCGAGACCTCGAGCGGATCGAGGTTGGTCTCGATCCACGGGCCGATCGGGCAGAAGGTGTCGAACCCCTTCGCGCGGGTGAACTGCTTCTCCTCCCGCTGGATGTCGCGCGCGGTCACGTCGTTCACGCAGGTCCAGCCGAGGATCCCCAGCCTGGCCTCGCTCGTCGAGACGCGCGTGAGCGGCCTCCCGATCACGACCCCCAGCTCGGCCTCGAAGTGGACCTCCTTGGACTGCGGCGGGCAGCGGATCTCGTCGCCGGGGCCGATCACCGCGGTCGAAGGCTTGAGGAAGATGAGCGGCTCCTTCGGCACCTCCCACCCCATCTCCTTCGCGTGCGCCATGTAGTTCCTGCCGACGCAGACGATCTTGGAGGGCTGGGCGGGGGCGAGGAGCTGGACGTCGGCGAGCGGGAGCGGCGAGCCCTCGGGGGTTCCCCCGAGCCACGGCGGGCCCGTGAGCGGGCGCACCAGCTCCTTCTCGATCTGGCCGTAGCGCTCCTGCCCCGCGCGGCGGTAGCGGACGTAGCGCATCAGGCGCCCTTCAGGCCGAGCACGTCGGCCATGTCGTAGAGCCCGGCAGGCTTCCCGGCGGCCCACTGCGCGGCGCGGACGGCGCCGCGCGCGAACTGGTCGCGGCTGGTCGCGCGGTGCGTGATCTCCAGCCGCTCCCCCTCGCCGCAGTAGTAGACGGTGTGCTCGCCGACGATGTCGCCGCCGCGGATCGTCTGCACCCCGATCTCGCGCGCGGGGCGCTCGCCGATCATCCCGTGGCGGGCGTAGTTCAGCTCCTTCGCCGGGTCGAGGCCGCGGGCCTCGGCGGCGACCTCGGCGAGCCGCATCGCGGTCCCGCTCGGCGCGTCCTTCTTCAGCTTGTGGTGGAGCTCCACCAGCTCGATGTCGTAGGCCTCGCCCAGGATCGCGGCCGCGCGCCGCACGAGGTCGAACATCACGTTCACGCCGACGCTCATGTTGGGTGAGAGGACGACCGGGATCTTCTTCGCGAACCCGGCGATCTTCGCCTTCGCCTCTGCGGTGAAGCCGGTGGAGCCGATGACGAGCGCGACCCCCTTCTCGGCACAGAGTGCGGCGTGGCTCACCGACGCCTCGAAGGCGGTGAAGTCGATGACGACGTCTGCGCCGGGGAGCGCCCTCCCGAGCGCGTCGACGATGTCCACGCCGAGCGGGCCGACGCCGGCGATCAGGCCGGCGTCCTGCCCGGCCGGGTAGCCGGGGCGCTCCACGGCGCCGGAGAGGGTGAGCCCCCTGGCCTCCTTCACCATGCGGACGATCTGGATGCCCATGCGACCGGCGGCGCCGGTGACGACGACGTTTGCCATGAGGACTCGCGCCACCTTATCCCCTCTCCCCCGCCCACCCGGGGGAGAGGGCGAGGGTGAGGGGGCTACGCCGCGATCTTCAGCCCGAACCTGACCATCGCCTCGCGGACCTTCGCGAGGCTGGCGTCGGAGACCCTCGCGAGCGGCAGCCGGATCTCCGGCCCCGCCTTGCCGAGCAGCGCGACCGCCGCCTTCACGGGCGCAGGGTTGGTCTCGACGAACATCATCCGGTTGAGCTCCGCCATCGCCACCTGGAGCTCCAGCGCCTTCGCGAAGTCACCCTTGCGGCACGCGACCACCAGCTCCTTCATGGCGCGCGGGATGATGTTGGCGACGACGGAGATGACGCCGTGGCCGCCGCAGGCGATGTAGGGCAGGACCGTGAAGTCGTCGCCGGAGAGGTAGGAGATGGCGTCCTTGCCGACCTTCTCGATCAGCTGGACCTGCCGGTCCATGTTTGCCGTCGCCTCCTTGATGGCGACGATGGCGCCGGTCTTCGCGAGCCGCGCGACGGTGTCGGGCATCATGTCCACCGCGGTGCGCCCGGGGACGTTGTAGGCCACCACCGGGAACTTCGTCGCGTCCCAGATGGCCGTGTAGTGGAGGTAGAGCCCCTCGGGCTGGGGCTTGTTGTAGTAGGGCGTGACGACGAGCGCGGCGTCGGCCTTCAGCTCCTTCGCGGCCTTCACCCCGTCTATCGCCTCATGGGTGGCGTTGGAGCCGGCGCCGGCGATGACGAGCGCGCGCCCGCGGACCTGCTCGACCACCGCCTTGACGACCTCGTACCGCTCCTTCGCCGTGAGCGTCGCCGCCTCGCCGGTCGTGCCACAGGGGATGATGCCGTCGGTCCCCTCGGCGAGCTGGAACTCGACGAGATCGCGCAGCGACTTGTGATCGACGCCGCCGTCCTTCATCGGGGTGACGACGGCGACCATCGAGCCTTCGAATCGGGCCATTTTCGGTGCTCCGTTGCGGTCCGCCTTGCGGGCCGTAGGGGATCGGGAACTGTAGCCTATCTGCGCTTCCTGGAGAATCGCGTCGCCTTCGGGCGAGGCTCCTCCCCGCGGACCAGGTCCTCCCAGGTCTCGCGGCGGCGGGCCAGGTACGCCGTCCGCCCGTCGACCAGCACCTCGGCGGCTCGCGCCCTGGTGTTGTAGTTGGAGGACATCGCGAAGCCGTAGGCGCCGGCGGAGCGGACGGCCAGGAGATCTCCGTGCTCCGGCGCCGGGAGCTTGCGCTTCTTCGCGAGGAAGTCGCCCGACTCGCAGATCGGGCCCACCACGTCGGCCACGATCTCCTTCGTCCCCTTCCGCGGCGCCGCCACCGGCTCGATCGCGTGGAACGCGTCGTAGAAGGCCGGACGGACCAGATCGTTCATGGCGCCGTCGATGACGACGAAGGTCTTCCTGCCGCTCCGCTTCACGTAGAGGACACGGGTCACCAGCACGCCGGCGTTGCCGACCAGCACGCGCCCCGGCTCGAGGAGCACCTCGCCCTTGAAGCCCTTCAGCGCCGCCTTCAGCGCGCGGCCGTACGCCGCCGGCTCCGGCGGGGTCTCGTCGTCGTACCGGATGCCGAGGCCGCCGCCGAGGTCGACGTGATCGAAGGCGATCCCCTGCTTCTGGAGCTCCTTCACGAGGGCCATGACGCGGCCGGCGGCGTCGACGAACGGCTTCACCGTCGTGATCTGCGAGCCGATGTGGCACGCGACGCCGGTGATCCGGAGCGCCGGGTCCTTCGCCGCGAGGGTGTAGAGCCGCCGCGCCTCGTCGACGGCCACGCCGAACTTGTTCTCCTTGAGGCCGGTGGAGATGTACGGGTGGGTCTTCGGGTCGACGTCGGGGTTCACGCGGAGCGCGACGGGCGCGCGGGCCCCCAGCCGGCGCGCCACGATGGAGACGCGCGCCAGCTCGGCGGCGCTCTCCACGTTCAGCGTCCTGACGCCGGCCTCGAGCGCGAAGGCGATCTCGTCGTCGCGCTTGCCAACGCCGCTGTAGACCACCTTGCGCGGGTCGCCGCCCGCCTTGACGACGCGGAAGAGCTCGCCGCCCGAGACGATGTCGAAGCCCGACCCGAGCTTCGCGAAGAGCGACAGGATGGCGAGGTTGGAGTTGGCCTTCACCGCGTAGCAGAGGGTGTGGCGCAGCCCGCGGAGCGAGCCGTCCAGCACCTTCCAGTGCCGGGTGAGGGTCGCCGTCGAGTAGACGTAGAGCGGCGTGCCGAACTCGTCCGCGAGCTCGGCGAGCGGGATCTCCTCCGCGTGGAGCACGCCGTCCTTGCGCTGGAAGTGGTTCATGGCCTCGTCCCCTGCTCTCCGGCAGCCTCGCCGCCCCGGTTCGCTGCCCTGCTGGATTGGCGGGCGCGGCGGGGCCTTGACCCCGCACGCCGCCAGGAGCGAGGACCGCCGCGATCGCGAGCGCCCGGCTCATCGCGACACGATCCCGAGCGCCTTCTCCCAGCGCGCGAGCTGACGCCGCACCTGCTTCGGTCCCGGCGCGCCCGTGATGTCGCGGCGGGAGAGCGAGCGGCGCGCGTCGAAGCACTTCAGCACGTCCTTCTCGAAGGTCGGGTGGATCGCCTTCCAGTCGGCCGCCGAGAGCGACGTGAGCGGCGCGCGACGGGAGGTCGCGAGCCTGGCGGCCTTGCCCACCGCCTCGTGCGCCTCACGGAAGGGGACGCCACGGTCGACGAGGTACTCGGCCGCGTCGGTGGCGAGCGCCTCGCCCGACCCGAGCGCGGCCTCCATCACGTCGGCGTGGAACGTGGCGGTCGCGATGGCGCCGGCGACGGCGTCTGCCGTCAGGGCCAGCGCGTCCGCGGCGCCGAGGAGCGGACGCTTGTCCTCCTGCATGTCGCGGTTGTAGCTGAGCGGCAGGTTCTTCACGATGGCGAGCAGCGCGACGAGGTCGCCGATGGCGCGCCCGGCGCGGCCGCGCGCCAGCTCGCCGACGTCGGGGTTCTTCTTCTGCGGCATGAGCGACGAGCCGGTCGCGAAGGCGTCGTCCAGCGTCATGAACCCGAACTCCTTCGTGGTCCAGAGGACGATCTCCTCGCCGACGCGGGAGAGGTGGACGGCGGAGAGCGCGACCGCGAAGAGGAGCTCGATGGCGCTGTCGCGGTCGGCGACCGCGTCGAGCGAGTTCTGGGTGACGCCGCCGAGCCCGAGCGCCTTCGCGACCCCCTCGCGGTCGAGCGGCAGCGTCGTGCCGGCGAGCGCGCCGGAGCCGAGCGGCGAGATCGCGCCGCGGCGCCGGACCTCGCCCAGCCGCTCGCGATCGCGGCCGAGCGCCTCGACGTGGGCCAGCAGGTGGTGCGCGAGCGTCACCGGCTGCGCGCGCTGGAGGTGGGTGTACCCGGGCAGCAGCGTCGCCTCGTGCTCGCGCGCGCGCTTCACGCAGGAGACCTGGAGCCGGGCGAGCGCGGCGTCGGCGCGATCGCAGGCGCCGACGATGAAGAGCCGCTCGTCGAGCGCGACCTGGTCGTTGCGGCTGCGGCCGGCGTGGAGGTAGCCGGCGTCCTTGCCGACCAGCTCGCCCAGCCGCCGCTCGACGTGGGTGTGGACGTCCTCGAGGGACGGGTCGAAGGCGATCTTGCCGGCGGCGAACTCCTCGCGCACGCGGTCGAGCGCGGCGACGATCCGCTTCGCGACGGCGGCCGGGACGATCCCCTTGCGCGCGAGCATGGTGACGTGGGCCTGGCTCCCGCGGATGTCCTCCGCGTAGAGGGCCGAGTCGTCCTGGATGGAGACCGAGAGCGCGACGAGGCGGGGATCTGCTTCCCCGGCCAGCGCCGCGCGGGAGACGGGCTTCGACTGGCGCTTCTTGCTCATGGAACCGGGGAAAGTAGCACGGCGGACGTGGGGAAGGGATCGCGGAGGCGTTCACGGTCACGGACGCGGCACCATGGAGATACACCTCTCCTCCGCCCCGACGCTGACCATTCATCGCATCTTGAAGCCTTGGAGATGCACCTCTCCCCCGCCCCGGCGGGGGAGAGGCTGGGTGAGGGGGCTTCTCGGGTTCACCCGCCGTGCGCTCGTGCGCTCGCCTTCCCGGCCTTCTTCCAGAGGGACTGGAACCAATGCTCCGAAACGACAGGCGGTATCCGATTCCAGCCGGTGCGAACGTGTCCAGCTCGGGCGCGCAGCGCGGGCCCCGGCGCGACCGCCTCGGGCCACGCCTCCTGCGCCTCCTCGAGGCTGCGATACCCGCTGTCGATGATCCCGGCTCCGGCAGTGGGACTGGCCGCGATCACGATCCACATCGGGTCGACACCGAGCAGGTAGCAGGCCGTGTCTTCGCCTTCGAACGTGGCGAGCGCCACGATGTAGTAGCGGGCCGCATTCCCGCGCTTCACAACCTTCCTCGACGGCGCACTCTTCGACGCTCGCTTTGCCATGAGCTGCGGATACCCTGGGGGTCGGACAGCGGCGACCGGAGGTGCCGGCCTCAGCGTCGCCAAGCACACGATGCCAAAGCGCCTGCTCCCCGGGTAGCGCCGACGCGCCGCACCTGGCAGCATCACCGGGGAGAGTTCCGGTGACCGACGCCGCCATCCGCCTGGCCGCATTTGCGCGCCTGTCGCACCTCACGCAGGTGCATGGTCGCGTCGTGACGTGGTCCCAGCTCTCCGAGACCCTCGAGGTCGAAGGCGAGGCAGTATTCATCGCCAACAAGGCGCGCGGAATACACAAGCCCCGCCAACTGCTGCGCGGAGTCCTCAGCATCAAGACGACCGTGCCGCGGTCCGGGCGCATAGCCAGGTACGACGACCTCACGGCGGATTCGTCGGGCGGATGGTTCGAATACCGTTTCCAGGGCACGGATCCGTACAACCACGACAACACCTGCCTTCGCGAAGCCTGGGAAGATCGGACTCCGCTGATCTACCTGTTCGGCATTGCACCACATCGATACGAGCCGCTGTGGCCCGCGTCTTTCGCGACCAGGTCCTCGACGCCTATGACGGACGCTGTGCCGTGTGCAGATTTCCACGCGCCGAACTGCTGGACGCGGCCCACATCGTCGAGGACCGCGACGAGCGCGGAGTTCCTGAGGTCCCGAACGGCCTCTGTCTCTGCCGCCTGCACCACGGCGCATTCGATCGGCTACTGATCGGCATCAGGCCAGACGGAAGCATCGAACTCGACCAAAGAATTCGCGACACCCGCGACGGCCCGACACTGGAGCACGGCTTCCTTCGGTTCGCCGAGCAGCACATCCATGTCCCAGCGAATGTGCTCGATCGTCCGAAGGCCGAGTACCTCGAGCAGCGATACGAGCAGTTCCTGGCGCCGCGCTGACTTCGTGCACTCACCGTGCGCGGCCCCCCGCGCCCGCCCTCTGCATGCTCCTTCTTCGGTAGAAGCGGCATCGACGCGGAGGCACCTCGGACGGCCACCCTTGGCGACTGGCGGGCGGCGTATGCGAAAGCTCGGTAAGGCGAAGTCGCGACCGCGGCGGCGGACCGCTGCGCGCGTCCCTCTTGGGTTCCACTCACAGCGCACTTGACGCTGATTCACCTCGGGTGCGCCACGCTTCCACAGTCCGCAAGAGACAGCGCCTCTGAGCGCGCACCGCCACACCAGGGACGCGCCGCGGCTTCACCTTCGGAGAGAAGAACCCCCCTTCCCGATTTCGTTCCAGCGGGCGAATGCGCGCGTCACAGAGAGGCCCGAAAGCGCATGAGACTATGCGTGCATGCTCAGCGCGCGCGAATTCACCTCCCGTCTCCTCGAACTCCTCCGCCGCGAGCAGGGGTCCATGGCCGACTTCCTCGTCGCCCTCGCCGACTTCGACAGGCGGCGGCTCTGGGTCGAGCTCGGATATTCCAGCCTCTTCTACTTCCTGCACCGCGCGCTCGGCCTCTCGGCTGGCGCAGCCCAGTACCGGAAGACCGCCGCTGAGCTCATCCAGCGCTTCCCTGAGGTGGTCGAACCGCTAAGGGACGGGCGGCTCTGTATCACCAGCATCGTGGAGTTGGCGCGAGTCCTGGCGCCGGAGAACAGGGCTGAGGTCCTGCCCCGCTTCTTTCACGCCTCGAAGCAGCGGGCGAAGGAGGTCGCGGCGGAGATCTCTCCTCGAGAAGGCGCGCCGCACCGCGCGGTGGTGACGGCTCTCGCGCCACCCGTCCACGCGGTAGTAGCTGGGAGCGCCGCGCGCGACTCGGAAGCGCAGCCGGCCGCTGACCCGGCGTCACTTGCGTTGGGTCAAGCGTTTCATCCGGTTGAAACGCTGCCGCGATCCACTCGCTGCGACGCCGCAGTCCGGCCGGACGGCCCCGCTGCCGGCGGCCGCCCCGCGCGACGCCGCCGAACCGCTCACCGCCGACCTGCGCCGGCTACACGTCACGGTCTCGAAGCGGTTCCTCGAAAAGCTGGAGGTGGCGCGCGCTGCGCTGTCCCATTCGCGCCCCAGCGCTGACGCGGAGGCGATCCTCGAGGCCGGTCTCGACCTGCTCATCGAGCGGGCTGCGAGGCGGAAGGGGATCGTCGCGAAGCCGCGCCCCCTGCCCTCTCCCGCGGTGGAGGCGAGGGAAGGAGGCACTGGGGAAGAGAACGAGAGCGGCCGCCACATCCCTGCCGCGGTCCGCCGGGAAGTCTGGATCCGCGACGGGGGGCGATGTCAGTGGCCGCTCGACGGGGGCGGGGTCTGCGGCTCGACGGTTCGCCTCGAATTCGACCACGTCGTGCCTCGAGCGCGCGGCGGCGGGTCCACCGTCGGCAACCTCCGGCTCTGCTGCCGCATGCACAACGGGCTCGCCGCGCGCCGCGTGTTTGGCGACCCGTGGATGGATCGGTTCGCGCGGAACCCCAGCGAGTCCCACGCGCCCTCCCCGCCATGACTCGCGCCTTCACGGACCTACTGCCGGCTCCAAGCGCCTTCTTGTCGCGCGGCATCGTGGACGTTCGGCCTCGCTTCTTTCCGGCTGGTCCCCGTGCCACCATCGCGCCTTCGAGATCGAGATGAGACGCGCCCACGCCACCCTCGCCTTCGTCGTTGGAGCCACGCTCCTGCTGCCCGCCGCTGGCCGCGCCGGGGAGGTCCTGCGCGTCAGCGGCACCGGGACCGCGCTCGGCGCGATGCGCCAGCTCGCGGCCGCCTTCGAGGAGGCCCACCCCGGCCATCAGCTCAAGGTCCTGGCGAGCGTGGGGAGCGGAGGCGCGTTCCAGGCCGTCGCGAAGGGGGCGCTCGACATCGGCATCTCGGCGCGGCCGCTCCGCAAGGACGAGTTCAGCCTCGGGCTCGTGGCGATCCCGTACGCGGAGACGCCCTTCCTCTTCGCAGCCGGGCCGCGCACCGGCGTCACCGGCGTCACCGCGACCGAGGTCGCGCGGATGTACCGCGGCGAGGTCTCGCGCTGGCCGAACGGCGAGCGGATCCGCCTGGTGCTGCGGCCGCGGACCGACGCCGACACGCAGATCGTCCTGGCCATCTCGCCCGAGATCGGCGCGGCGCTGGAGGCGGCTCTGGACCGCGAGGGGATGCTCGTCGCCAGCACGAACCAGGAGTGCAACGCCATGCTCGTGCGCATCCCCGGCTCCATCGGCCCGACGTCGCTCACGCAGATCGTCACCGAGGCGCTCCCCGTGACCCCCCTCGACTGGAACGGCGTGGCGCCGACCCTGAAGAACCTCGAGGCCGGCACCTACCCGCTGGGCAAGACGCTCTACCTCGTGATCCGGGCGCCTGCGGACCCCAACGTGCGCAAGTTCGTGGGCTTCCTGGCGACGCCGGCGGCGCGGCGCATCCTGGAGAAGGCGGGGAACCTGGCGCTCCACCTGCCGCCCCTGGAGTGATGGCGACAGATCCCTCAGTCACCCGCTGGCTCACCGTGACGGCCACCGCCCTCACGCTCTCCGCGGTCGCGCTGCCGCCGGCGGCCTGGTTCTTCCTCTCCTACCAGCGAGCGGCGGGGGCCATCGAGGCCGAGGCAGAGCTGACCTCCTGGGCCGTGACCCAGGTCGTCAGCGCGGATCCGGATCTCTGGGAGTTCGAGAGCACCCGGCTGGGCGAGCAGCTCTCGAGCAGGCCGCGTAGAGGCGTCGACGAGCGGAGGAGGATCCTCAACGCACGCGGCGAGGTCGTCGCGGAGAGCTCCGACCCGCTGCCGCTGCCGCTGATGACCCGGTCGGCGCCGCTGCTCGACGCCGGCGTGCGCGTCGGGACGGTCGAGGTCGCGCGCTCGCTGAGCCCACTCCTCGCTCGTGCCGCCGCGCTGCTGGTCGTCCTCATCCCGTTTGCGGTGCTCGTCTTCCACTTCCTGCGGACCGTGCCGCTCCGCGCCCTGCGCCTGAGCGGGACCGCGCTGCAGCGGCAGCGCGCCGCCGCGCAGCAGTACCTGGACGTCGCCGGCGTCGCCTTCGTCGTCCTGGACGACGAGGGGCGCGCGCGCTCAGTCAATCGGAAGGGGGAGGAGATCCTCGGCCGCGGTGCAGCTGACGTGCTGGGGCGCGACTGGATGGCGACCTTCGTCGAAGGTAGCGACCGGAAGCGTGTCCTCGCCGAGCTGGCCGCGGCTCGCCCCGGCGACATCGTCAGCGTGGAGTTCCCGGTGTCGCGCCCCTCCGGCGAGCGGCGGATCGTCAACTGGTACGCGACGGCGCTGGCCGACGATGGCGGCGGGCGCCACGGCCTCCTCCTGTCCGGCGTCGACATCACGCGCCAGCGTCAGCTCGAGGAGCAGGTCGGCCAGACCCAGAAGCTGCGCGCCATCGGCCAGCTCGCTGGAGGCGTGGCGCACGACTTCAATGGCCTCCTCGCGTCGATCAAGAAGCACGCGGCGGTGCTCCGGTCCGACCTGGAGCTCGGCAACCCGCACCGGCTCGACGCCGAAGAGATCCTGATCGCGGTCGATCGAGCGGCCTCCCTCACCCGGAGCCTCCTCACCTTCAGCCGGCGCCAGGACCGGGGGACCGAGCTCGTCGACCTCGTCGAGCTCGTCCGCAGGTCTCAGCGGCTCCTGCGCCGGCAGCTCCGCGAGGAGATCGACCTGGAGATCGAGCTCCCCGCCGAGCCGCTCCCGGTGATGGCCGACCCCGGCCAGCTGGAGCAGGTCCTCGTCAACCTCGTCTCGAACTCGCAGGACGCAATCCGCGGAGCCGGGCGGATCGTCGTGTCCGCCGCGTCGACGAGGCTCGACGCGGAGGCCGCCACGCGGGCCGGCCTGCCGGCGCCAGGCGCCTACGCGCAGGTCTCGGTCTCGGACGACGGCGCCGGGATGGAGCCGGAGGAGCGGGCACGGGTCTTCGAGCCGTTCTTCACCACGAAGGAGATCGGCGAGGGGACAGGGCTCGGCCTGGCGGTCGTCTTCGGCATCATCGAGCAGCACCGCGGCGCGATCCGGATCGCGAGCGAGACCGCGCGCGGCACCACCGTCACGTTCCTGGTGCCGCAGCGCGGCTCCGGCCTGGCGCGCGGATGACCCGCGCGGCCGCGGCCGTCGCCGCAGCCCTCAGAACTTCGCCGCGATCCCCAGGTGCAGCGCGTGGCCGCGCGCGAGCGTCCTGTCCGAGCTGGTCTTGAGCGCGTCGAGCGGCTGGAGGATGCCGTACTCGACCCAGGCCTCGAAGCCGTCGCCCGAGGTGTAGGTGACCTTCCCGTCCCCCTCGATGCCGAGCGCCTTCTTCCCCGTGCCCGCGCCCGTCGAGCTGGGGGTCGACTCGCCGAAGAGGGCGCTGGAGTAGACGATCGCGCCGTCGATCGAGATCCCCGGCATCACGTCCCAGTGGACCTTGGGCTTCACGTACCAGGCGTCGGTGACGCCGCCGAGGATCTGCCGGAAGAGGATCACGTCGACCCGGTAGGCCGGGTTGAACCGGAAGTTCCGGATCGAGTGATCGCCGCCGACGCCGTACTGCTGCCCCTCGAGCACGCCGTACGGATACGGGGCGCGGGTCGTCGCGGCGGCGATCCCCGGGTTGTTGCCGAAGCCAGGCGCGTCGTCGCCGGACGCGAAGCCGGCCTCGCCGCCGAGCCGCAGCTTGTTGGGCATGAGCGCGAAGTCGACGTTGGCCGCGAGGCCGAGCTGCCGGATCAGGACCTCGCCCGTCGAGGTGCCGATGGCCTGGTTGGCGTCGCCGACGTGGCCGAAGATCCCCGCCGCCTCCACCTCCGCCTTGAACCGCCCCTTCAGCCAGCGGGTCCAGAGGTCGAGGACGTGTGCGTAGGCGTTGCGCTTGTCAGCGGGGACCGTGATCTCCTGCCCCGTGGTCTCGTCCCACGCCGGGAAGGTCCAGACCTGCGCCTTGTACTGGTAGAAGGCGCCGTAGTTGAGGCTCCTCTCCCCCTTGTCGAGCTTGCGACGGAGCTCGTCGTCGGTGTCGATCCGGGCGAGCTTCAGTCCCCAGCTCCGCGCGTCGTCGGCGTTGTCGGCGTCGATCGGCCTGCCGCCTAGCGGATCGAATCGCTGCACCCCCTCGGAGTCGAAGTCGAGCGAGGGGACGACGGTGAGCGGTCCCACGGGCGTGGTCACCGGCGGCAGCGCGAACTGGATCCGATCGACGGTGTCGCCGTAGTCGTCGTCGAGCCCGCTCCCGGGGTTCTGCAGGATCCCGAGCCCCCAGCCGGCCGGCATGCGGCCGAAGGAGAGGAGGCCGACCGGCGTCTGGACCTCGCCCCACGCGCGCCTCACGAGGATGGCGTCGCGATCGACCTGGGCCGAGTTGTAGCCGAGCGCGCGCGACGACCCGTAGAGCGGCACGGGGTACGGGCTGCCGGTGGCGTCGAACTGGACGCTGTTGGACGAGCCGAACGCGTAGTTGTCGAGGACGTCGATCTGCGCGCGGACCCTGACCTGCTCCGAGATGTTGAGCGTCGGCTCGATCCGCAGCCGCATGTTGGCGCCAGCGAGCGTGGCGCGGTCGGCGCTCCCTCGCAGCGGGATCGGGAAGAGGTAGCGCCCCGCCGCGTCGGTCTCGGAGTCGAGATCGAGGTCGTCGTACATGTCGCCGCGGAGGCGGAAGTAGCCGTCCAGCTCCAGGAACTCGAGCTTCGGCCCGGGCGAGACGGCCGCGTCGATCTCCTTCGACGCCTGGGACGTCTGGACGTCGGAGCGGAGCCGCTCCTCCGCCTTCTCCACCGCGTCCGCCACGGCGGCCTGGATGGCGGCCTGCGTCTTCGGGTCCACCTCGTCGGCGGCGCGCGCGGCGCCTGCGATGAGCGTGAGGGCCGCGAGCGCGGCGAGCGTGCGAGACATGTGGTTCCCCTTGGAAAGAAGCGGACTATACCCCTGAATGCGATCCCGAGCCGGCCTGCTTCAGCTCCACGAGGACGCCGTTGCTCCCCTTGGGGTGGACGAACGCCACCTCCGTGCCGCCCGCCCCCGGGCGGGGCTTCTCGTCGAGCAGCGGCGCGCCCTGCGCCTTCAGCCCGGCGATCGCCTTCACGAGGTCCGCCACCTCGAGGCAGACGTGGTGCAGCCCCTCGCCCCGCTTCTCGATCGCCTTGGCCATCGGGCTGTCGGGGCCGGTGGGCGAGATGAGCTCGATTCGGCCCAGCCCCTCGCCGAAGATGGCGACCTTCACCTTCTCGGACGGGACGACCTCGACCTCGTGGAGCGTGAGTCCGTAGACGTCGCGGTAGAGCGTGATGGCGGCGTCGAGGTCGGCGACGAGGATTGCGACGTGATCCAGTCCGGTCATGTGGTCTTCCCGTGCGAGGGGTTGGAAGGGGCGCCGATCCAACCCGACCCCGGCCGCGAGGTCAACGGCCGACGTCCACCGAGAGGACCTTGAGCGAGCCGAGCAGCCCCACCGTGTCCACCCGCGTCCCGCCGCCGAGCGCGATGTGGGTCGCGTCGGCGATCGGCTGACCGAACGTGGGGTCGAGCTGGATCCACTCACCGCCCGACCGGACCTCCACCCACGCGTGCCAGTACAGGGACGGCACGCCGTCGCCGTAGGCCGCGAAGACGAGGCCGTGGACCGGGCGCGCCGGAATTCCCAGGGATCGTGCGAGGGCGACGAGGAGCGCCGTGTGCTCCGTGCAGTCCCCGCGCCCCGCCGCCAGCACGTCGCTCGCGCGGTCGTTGGACGTCCCGTAGGTCTTCTGGAGCCGCGCGAAGACGTGCTGCTCGAGCTTCACCGCGGCCTCGTAGGTCCCCTTTGCGCCGCCCGCCACCTCCCTGGCCAGCGCGGCGATCGCCGGGGAATCCGAGTCGAACTGGGGGGTGGGCTGCACGTCGGGGCCTCCCCTGGCGGCCGCCCTCGCGAGCGGCGTGTCGCGGCGCGCATCCGCCGCGGCCGGCGGGCGCGCCGTGACGGTCAGGATGACCGAGCCCTTCGGTCCGGGCGCGAAGCGCTGGCGCGCGTCCTCCACCTGGAACGCCGGCGGGAGCCGCTCGAACCGGTAGGTGACCCGCGCCGGGACGTCGCGCGGGGGCGCAGCCGGCAGGACGACCCGCGACAGCAGGAAGAGATCCACCGCGTCGAGCCGCTTCGCGGTCGCCTCGGGCTCCGCCCGCGCGGTGATGGCCGACCCGACCTGGATCTCGAGGATGCGCCCGTCGTCCGCCACCTTCGCCTCCACGGCGAGCCGGTCCCCCTCCTCCTGCTCGGAGACCACCGAGACCTCGAGCGGGACGCCGCCTGCGCCGAGCGTCTCGCGCCGCACGAAGGCGTGGCGCATCTGCCGTACGCGGAGCTGGTCCAGGTCGAGCGCGGGGCCCGAGAGCGGCGCCCGGCGCGCGGCCACGATCCGGATCGCGTCGGCCGTCTCGGCGGTCTCACCCACCTCCTCGAGCACCCGCTCGGTCTTCGTGCCGTCCGCGCCGGTGATCGTCAGCGTGCAGGTCGCCGACCGGCAGCTCCCGTCGACCGTCTTCGCGCCGCCGTCGCCGGACCACTCGGCGTGGAGGTGGACGAGACGTCCGCCGGGGCGGGCCTCGTAGCGACGCTCCTCCCACTGCCTGCGCTCGACCTTCTTCCCGGCGACCTCCACCCGGATGACCGTCTCCTGCCTGGCGACGAGCAGCTCCTTGCCGCCGTCGCGCTCGGTGTGGAGCTCCTGGACCATCCAGCCGCCCTTCTTCCCGACGAGGAAGATCCCGAACCACTCCGGCCCCGCCGGCCTGGCGACGGTGGTGATCTCGGGGGGCGCCGCCGGCACGGTGCCGGGCGCGGCGGCCCCGGAGCGCGGCCGCTCCGCCGGCTCGGGGCAAGCGGACAGCAGGAGCAGCGCGGGGAGGAGCAGGGAGGCGCGGCGCGGGATGAGCATGGCGCCCTTACCTACCAGAAACCGGCGCCGCGGCCCCGCTCAGACGTCGAACCCGCCGTCACCCGACGCGCCGTCGGGGACCTCCCTGCCCCTGGACTCGAGGAGGATGGCCGCCACGAACGCGGCCACGATGAGCACCAGGGCGATCGCCGCCATCATCCCCGCGCGCCTCATGGCGCCAGGCTCCGGACGAAGACGTCGGCCGAGGAGTTGAGGTCGCCTGCGACGAGGTTGTCGCCGAGCGAGGTGAAGCCCACGAACGCCCCGCCCGAGGAGACGCAGGCCTCGGTGCTGTCGCCGTTGGACTGGGCGCCGCCGGCGGCCACGCTCACCCGGACGGTCGTCCCGGCGGTCCGGTCCCGCACGAAGATGTCGTACAGCGCGTTCGTGTCCCCGGCGACGAGGTTGGTGGCGACCGACCAGAAGGCCAGGCGCGCCCCGTCGAAGGTGAGCACCCCGTCGTGGCTCGAGGAGTCACCCTCGCCGCCCTGCGCGTCGACGCTCGCGCGCTCCGTGGCGCCGCCCGCGAGGTCCCGCACGAAGACGTCGAGCGAGAAGTTCAGGTCGTCCGGCACGAAGTCGTACCAGGAGTCGAAGGCGACGAAGGCGCCGTTCCCCGAGATGGCCGCCGCCACGCTGTCGTCGTCCGCCTCGTCCCCGGCGGAGTCGACGCTCGCGCGGACCGTGGTGCCGGTCTCCAGATCCCGGACGAAGACGTCCTCCCACCCGAGCAGGTCGTCGGCCACCAGGTTGGTCGCCCATGACTCGAAGGCCACGTACCGGCCGTCCGCCGACAGGCTCGGGTACTGGCTCGAGTCGTTCGCCTGGCCGCCGTCGCTCGCGACGCTCGCCTGGACGATCGTCCCCGCCACCAGATCCCGCACGTACACGTCCGACACGCCGTTGTCGTCCTCTGGGACGAGCGCGGCCATGGTGTGGAAGGCCACGTAGCGCCCGTTGCCGGAGATGGTGCCGCCCTCGCTGTAGTCAGCCGCCTCGCCGCCCGCGCTCGTCACGCTCGCTCGGACCGTCGTGCCCAGCGTGCGATCACGGACGAAGACGTCGGCGTAGAGGTTCCCGTCGCCGTCGACCAGGTTGGAGGCCTCGGACTCGAAGGCGACGTACCGCCCGTCGGCGGAGACGCTCGGCTCCTTGCTCACGCCGTTGGCGGCAGCGCCGGCGAGCCCGACGCTCACCAACTCCGTCGTGCCGGCGGTGCGGTCCCGGACGAAGACGTCCTTGAGGTTGTTGGTGTCGCCGGCGACGAGGTCGAAGGCGGTCGACTCGAAGGCGACCACCGCGCCCGTCGACGACAGGCTGCACCTGCCGCTCGCGCCGCTCGCCTCCCCACCGGTCACGGTGACGCTCACCCGCTCCGTGATCGGCGTGCACGCCCAGGCGCCGCCCGCGCAGACCCCCGACATGCAGGTCTCCCCCGAGGTGCACGCGTCTGCGTCGGCGCATGGCGTCCCGTCGGGAGCGACCGGATCCGAGCAGGCGCCGGTCGTGGGGCTGCAGGCACCCGCAGCGCGGCAGGTCCCCAGCGGCGCGCAGACGACGCCGTAGCACTCGCAGGCGTCTCCCTTCCCGTCGCCGTCCGTGTCCAGCTGGCTGGCGTTGGCGACGACGACGCAGTTGTCGCCGATGTTGGCGATGCCGTCACGGTCGACGTCGTCGGTCGACGGATCCGCCGGATCCGACGAAGAGGTGCAGCCCGCCGCGACGGCGAGGAGGAGCGCTGGCAGGAAGGTGCGCATACACAACAACTTGCTACCCCCCAGGCGGAGATCAACGCCTGGGTGGGGCGTGAAAGTGGCGAACCCCCGCCGGGGTTCCCCCGCTGGCGACCCTACTTGTCCGTCTGCAGGATCACGGGGAGGCCACCCTTCCCGCCGCCGACGATCACGACCTTGGTGTTCGAGCTGGTGGCGATGGCCTGGGTGGCCTCGATCCCCTTCCACTGCAGGTACTCGGCAGTCAGCCCCTGCCGGACGATCGACTGGTACTTGGCGATCCCCTCCGCCTCGACCTGCTTGCGCAGCGCCTCCTGGCGCTCCTTGTCGAGCGTGAACTTCATCTTCTGGCTGCGCTGCTCCTCGGCGAGCTTGTCGGCGATGGCGGTCTTGATCGTGTCGGGCAGGAGCACGTCGCGGACGAGGATGGCCTCCACGACCACGTGCTTCCCCTTCAGCGCCTTGAGCACCTCGTCGTAGATCTGCTTCTCGATCTCCTCGCGCTTCGTCGAGTAGATCTCCTCCGGCTGGTAGCGGCCGAAGACCTTTCGCGCCTCCGAGCGGACGACCGGCCCGATCACCTTCTGGTCGTAGTCCGGACCGATCATGGTCTGGAGCTCGAAGAGCTCCTCCAGCTCTGGCCTGTAGCGGATCGAGGCGTCGACCTGCATCGTCAGGCCGTTGGAGGAGATGACGGCGAGCTGCTCCTTCATCTCGTGGACGCGGGTGTCGTAGGAGATCACCGAGTTCCAGACGGGCATGACGTGCAGCCCCTCGGAGAGGATCTCCTTCGAGGTGCCGCCGCCCAGCGACTTGAAGACGATCCCGCGGTGACCGGACTCGACCACCGGGCACTTGCAGCTCTCGAGGAACGGCATGGTGGCGAGGATCGCGGCGTACACGAAGCGGCGCATGGTGACCTCCGGGGCGATGGTAGCGAACGTACTCTGCGCCCCCCCACGACGCCCTCGAAATCGGCCCTGGGACGGAAACTCGCCTACCCGGCAGGGGCACAGCATCATCCCCGCATGGGCGCCATCTGGACCGCACTCCTCGCGCTGTCGGTAGCCGTGGCGGCGGCGAAGGGGCGCATGCCGGAGCTGACCGCCGCCGCCATGGAGTCCGCGGGCAAGGCCGTGACGCTAGCGATCGGCCTCGTCGGCGCGATGGCGCTCTGGCTCGGGCTCATGCGGGTCGCGGAGGAGGCGGGGCTCGTCACGCTCCTGGCGCGGGCGATGCGCCCCGTGCTCCGTCGCCTCTTCCCGTCCGTGCCCGGCGACCACCCCGCCCTCGGCGCCATCGTCATGAACGTCTCGGCGAACGTGCTCGGCCTCGGCAACGCGGCGACCCCCTTCGGCCTCGAGGCGATCCGCCGGCTCGACGAGCTCAACCCCCACAAGGGGACGGCGACCGACGCGCAGGCGATGCTCTGCGCCCTCAACACCGCCTCCGTACAGCTCGTCCCGGCCAGCGTCATCGCGCTCCGCGTCGCCGCCGGGTCGCGGGCCCCGGCCGAGATCATCGGCGCGACGATCCTCGCGAGCGCCTGCGGCCTCGTCGCCGCGGTCACCGCCGCGCGGCTGCTCGGGCGCTTCTTCCCTCCCCCGCCGCCACAGGGCGGCGCGTCGACGGTGAGCGGACCGTGAAGACGGTCCTCGACGTCGTCTCCACGTGGGCGATCCCGCTGCTCCTCGCCGGGATCCCGCTCTACGCGATCCTGAAGGGCGTGAAGGTCTACCCGGCCTTCCTCGAGGGGGCGAAGCAGGGGTTCGAGACCGGGGTGAAGATCATCCCGCCGCTCGTCGCGATCGTCGTGGCGCTGGGCATGCTGCGGGCGTCGGGAGCGATGGAGGGGTTGGCGACCCTCCTCGCGCCGGTGACCGGGCGCGTCGGGCTCCCGGCGAGCGTCCTTCCGATGGTGATCATCCGGCCGCTGTCGGGCGGCGGCGCGCTCGGCGTCGTGGGCGACGTGCTCCGGAGCGACGGCCCGGACTCGTACGCCGGCAGGCTGGTCTCGGTCATGGCCGGCTCGACCGAGACGACCTTCTATGTGCTCGCGGTCTACTTCGGCTCGGTGGGGATCTCACGCTACCGGCAGGCGCTGCCGGCCGGGCTCATCGCCGACCTGTGCGGCTTCGCGGCGGCGATCGTGGCGGTGCAGCTCTTCTTCGGGGGCTAGTCACCGCCCGGCCGGCGCCCAGAGCGCCTCGACTGGCAGCGCCGCCAGGTTCGGTCCGAGCTGGGCGGCGTCCCTGCCCAGATGGAGAACGATCCCCTGGACGAAGGACTTGCCAGCCGCCTCCGCGAGCGCGCGTAGGCCGGCGAGGTCGGCCGACGTGACGGTGGCGGAGGCCTTCACCTCCACGCCGACGACCCTGCCGCGCGCGTCCTCGATGACGAGGTCGACCTCCTGCCCGCCGTGGGTCCTGAAGTGGAAGAGCGAGGCGGCGGCCTCGCCCCACCCGCACTGCTTCCGCAGCTCCGCTGCGACGAAGGACTCGAGGAGGGGCCCGAGCAGCGGCCGCTCGCGCTCGAGCAGCGAAGCGTCGAGCCCGGCGACGGACGCGCCGAGTCCCGTGTCGGCGACGTGGAGCTTCGGCGCTCGTGCCAGCCGCTTCCCGCGGTTCGAGGCCCACGCGGGCACCTCGTGCACGAGGAAGAGCGTCTCCAGGAGCGCGAGGTAGCGCTTCAGGGTCGAGGCGGGCAGCGCCAGCGTCCGTCCCAGCTCGGCGTGGTTGACGAGCGAGCCAGTCCGCGTGGCCACGAGGCGCAGGAGCCGCTTCAGCGCCTCGGGCTGAGCCACGTCGGCGAGGTCGCGGACGTCGCGCTTCACCATCGTCGTCACGTAGGCGTCGAAGAACGCCCGCCGCCGCTCGGGGCGAGGGCGTGAGACGACCTCCGGATACCCTCCGCGGAGCACGCGGTCGATCACTCCTGCGGCGTCGCCCCGCGCGGCGGGGCGCTCCCCCCGAAGCACGGCCTCCACGAAGCCGTCCCGGCGCCCGAGCAGCTCGCCTTGCGACAGCGGCCAGAGGGTGATCACCTCCATGCGCCCGGCGAGCGACTCGGAGACCCTCGGCAGGGCGAGGACATCCGCCGAGCCCGTGAGCAGGAAGCGACCGGGGCGCCGGTCGCGATCGATCGAGGCCTTGATGGCCGGCAGGAGGCTCGGCACCTTCTGGATCTCGTCCAGGATGAGCGCCGACGGGCGCGCGGCCAGGAAGCCCGCCGGATCCGACTGGGCGACGTCCAGCATCCCGCCGTCGTCGAAGGTCACGTACTCGGCGGCGCGCCTGCCCTCCATCACGAGCCGAGCCAGGGTGGACTTACCGGTCTGGCGCGCCCCGACGATCATCACGGCGGGCGTATCGGCGAGCGCCTCCTCGACGGCCGACTGCACGTTGCGGCGGTACATGGCCGCATCGTGGCCGCCCATCGGTGTAAAATCAACCACGCTGTGGTTGATTTTCAGCCACGGCCTGCCCGCAGCTTTCCACCCCGCGTCGATCCGTCACTTCACACCCGGCGTCGCGACCGGCGCCGGAGGCGGCCTCCCGCTCGGGATCATCGGCCGGAACCGGTGGCAGGCGTAGCAGTCCTGCGCCGCCGGGTGGGGCTGCTTCAGCGTCGCGTGGCACCGGACGCAGCCCTTCTCCGCCGCCTTCCAGGTGTGCGGGACGTGGCAGCCCCGGCACGGCTCCTTCGTGTGCCGCCCGTGCAGGCCGTCCTTACCGATCTTCGGGTGGCAGCTCAGGCAGGAGACGAGCGCCTGATCGGGCGGGGCGTGGGGCTTGTGGCAGGCCGCGCACTCCATCCCCATCGGCGCGCCGTGGTCACCCACCGGAGCGTTGATCCCTTGCGCCGTGTGGCAGCGCATGCAGTCGCGGCGGGTGGGGCGCAGCCCCGGCTCGGTGGTGAGGAACTCGTGGCAGGCGAAGCAGTGGAGCTTCTGCATCCCGCCGACGCTGACGCCGTGCTTCGGATGGCACTCGGCGCACTTCTCCGCCATCGGCGTGAAGCCGTGCATGCTCGCCGCGTGGCAGCGGATGCAGGGGATCTTGTTCTCCTCGTAGTGGATCCGGTGGCCGCGCGATCCCCCCACCTGCGGCCAGAGCGGATCGTGGGAGAAGTGGCAGCCGGCGCACGCGCCGACCTCGACCACCGCGTGCTTCTCGTCGGGGTTCTTCCCCTCGACGTACGAGCGGAGCATCGCCACCGTCTGCGCCGACGTCGTGTGGTGGCACTTCTGGCAGGCGACCTTGCTGTGGCTCCCGCCGAGCCAGAGCTGGAACTCCGGGTTTGCCCTGTGGCAGGTGATGCAGAGCCGCGGGTCCTCGTCGACGTACTTCTTGAAGCGGACGAAGCCGGGGATCCCCACCGCGATGGCGATGGCTCCGAGTGCGACGAGTGCGTTGCGTGCGGCGGGCCGAAGCGCCATGCGAGAGTGATCAGTCTACCCGCTAGCAGGGCCCCTGCGACACGAGGCCGCATCCGCGCACCCTCACTAACCCCTAAGGGCTAGAGACAGGTCCTGGTCAGCTCGTCGCCCGCGGACAACACCGAGGCTGCTCCAGCCACTCCCACATCGGCCCCTGACCGTCGATCCCACCGAATGTGACGCACGCCTGCTTGCGGCCCGAGTAGTGCAGATGCGATCACCTTGAGGTCCAACCACCCCAACGTCCAGGCCCGACCGCCAATGACCAGACGCCCTGCCCTCGCGTTCCGCTCCATCGCCGTGGCCGCAGCCGCCTTGACCGCCGGCTGCTACATCCCCTACCGCTACGGCCCGGGCCCCGGCGTCGGCGCCGGCTCGCGGGAGCTCCGGCAGTCCTCCGCGGCCGGGTCGTCCTTCTCCGGCGGCCAGGCGCAGATCCCCGGCGTGAACGGCGGCCCCGCGGCGTGCCAGTACGCGCTCTCCCAGGGGAACCCGCTCATCACCGAGTGGCCCGCCTCCGAGAAGGCCAACCTCGAGGCGCTCCTGCGCGGCGGCGCAGTCGCCGTGGAGTTCACGGGCTGCGCGATGCGGCTCCTGCCGCAGTGCCGCCCGGGCGGGCGCTACGGCTTCCAGCGCACGACGCTCTCGTCCGACTCGATCGACATCAACTCCGCCGACGAGCTCCTCGCCAAGCTGCCCCTCGGCGCCGCGTCGCTCGAGGGCGAGCTGAAGCGCAACGGCCGGCTGGTGGTGAAGACCTTCGTCTCCGGGCAGGCCAGGCTGGAGGGGCTCACGCCGGAGCAGGTCCCGGCGACGGCGGAGTGCGCCCGGGCGACCCACGTGGTGGGTGGCCTCTCGGTCGGCGCCTTCTCGCTCCTCTCCGGACGCGAGCTCTCGGGTGGCGTCTCGGTGGACGTCGCGAAGATCGGCGAGGCGGGCGGGAAGTCGAAGCGCTCCGCCGAGCTCCTCCGCTCCGCCGGCGATCCGGACACCTGCAGCCAGGGGAGCGAGTTCGAGCCCCACTTCAACTGCCGCTCGCCGATCCAGGCGTTCCTCTGGCGCATCCCCGGGCGCGGCCAGGCCGAGGGGCCGGCGGGGACGATCAAGGTGGACCTCATCTCCTCCAACGCGTCGGCGCGCTGGGACGTCTACTACGACGACGAGGTGGTCTGCACGACGCCGTGCTCCAAGTGGCTCGACCCGGCCCACCCCCTCCTCTTCCGGACGCGCGACGAGGGGTTCTATGGGCGCGGCGCCGACAAGGTCCGCGTCCCCGACCTGATGCCGTTCGCGAGCACGCGGCATGGTCCAGGTGGCCGCGCACCCGACGTCACAGGGGAAGCTCGCGACCGGCATCGTCTTCACCACCTTCGGCGGGATGGCGGTCATCACGGGCGCCGCCCTCACCGGCGTCGGCTGCGGCGGCGACTCCTCGGGCATGTGCACCGGCGGGTCGATCACGCTCGGCATCGGCGCCCTCGTCACTGCCGGCGCCGATCATGATGATCACCGACTCGATGCCGCACGCGGAGTTCCGCCTGCCGGGCGGCTCGGTCGGGAACGTCACCTTCGGTCCCGGCTTCGCGACCGGGCGCTTCTGACCAGGACCCCCGCTCCCTCTCGGCCGCCCCGGAGGAGAGGGGGCCAGATCTCAGCGCTCGACCCACGCGGTCGTCCCGCGCGCGATCTCCTTGCCGTCCGCCTCTCGCGCGACCGAGTGGAGGAACACGCCCTCGCCCGATCGCGCTGGCGCGGGAGAGGATCCGGCCGCCCCAGTCGCACTCTGCGACGTACTGGGCGTCGACCGAGGACGGCCGCCGCTCGTGCCAGGTCTCCTTCGGCACCGCCTCCAGCAGCCACTGGACGTAGCTCACGTTGTTGACGTGCCAGTTGAGGTCGATGTCGGCGAACCGGATGGCGAACGGCCGCTCCAGCTCGGGCGCCTCCACCGCCGCGATCTTCGCGCCGGGGAGCGCCACCACCGACGGCCCGCGCTCGCGCGGGAAGGCGGAGTCGAGCGCGGTCGCCGGGATCGACCGGGCGGCGCGTCTTCACGTCGAGCAGGAACCAGGTGCTCGTCGCCTTCGCGAGCTCCTCGCCCCTGCTCCGGACGACGAACTCGCGGAAGGCGGCCAGCCGCTCGGTGCCGTTGGGCCACGTCTCGATCTCGACCGACTCGCCGAGGCGGGCGGCCCGCGAGAGCTCGAGCCGCTGGCGCGCGAGGACCCAGGTGAAGCCCGCGTCGAGGCACCGGCTCACCCCGAAGCCGAGCCGCTCGGCGCTCAGCCCGGCCGCCTCCTGCAGGTAGCCCCAGAGCGCCGGCACCGACAGCTCGCTGAACGCATCGACCTCGTACGACCGGACGGCAAACGTCTCCTTGAGGGACTCCATGCGGCCCGGGGTCTACCACCTCCGGCCCACCTCCGGCGCAGGGAATGCATTCCGCGCGCCCCGTGATAACCTCCGCGGTCCCTCTTCCCGGACACGATCCCCCCTGAGGTGAATGGCATGAGCCAGAAGAAGCTTCGCGTGGGCGTCCTCGGCGCGACCGGAATGGTCGGCCAGCGCTTCCTCAATCTCCTGGAGAACCACCCCTGGTACGACGTGACGCTGCTCGCGGCGAGCGCCAACTCCGCCGGCCAGAAGTACGCCGACGTGATGAAGGGGCGCTGGGCCATCAAGGGCGCGATCCCGGCGAACCTGGCCGGCGTCACCGTCCAGAACGCCTCCGACGTGAAGGCGATCGCCGACCAGGTCGACTTCGTCTTCTGCGCCGTCGACATGTCGAAGGAGGAGACGGCGAAGCTCGAGGAGGACTATGCGAGGGCGGAGACGCCCGTCGTCTCCAACAACTCCGCGCACCGCTCCACCCCCGATGTCCCGATGATGGTGCCCGAGTGCAACCCCGAGCACGTCGCGGTCATCGAGTTCCAGCGCAAGCGGCTCGGGACGACAGCGGGGCTTCATCGCCGTGAAGCCGAACTGCTCCATCCAGAGCTACGTCCCGGCGATCCACCCGCTCATGGAGTTCGGCCCGAGCCAGATCGCCGTCTGCACCTACCAGGCGATCTCCGGCGCCGGGAAGACCTTCGAGAGCTGGCCCGACATGGTCGACAACGTCATCCCCTTCATCAAGGGGGAGGAGGACAAGTCGGAGCAGGAGCCGATGAAGGTCTGGGGTCGGCTCGAGGGCGGCAAGATCGTGAAGGCCTCCAGCCCGGTCATCACCGCCCAGTGCATCCGCGTCCCCGCGAGCGACGGCCACATGGCCGCCGTCTTCGTGAAGTTCGACCGGAAGCCGTCGAAGGACGAGATCGTCGCCCGCTGGAAGAGCTTCGAGGGCAAGCCCCAGAAGCTCGGGCTCCCCAGCGCACCGAAGCCCTTCCTGCAGTACTTCGAGCAGGACGACCGACCGCAGACGAAGCTCGACCGCGACGCCGGGGACGGCATGGCGGTCACGGTCGGGCGCCTCAGGCCGGACGCGCTGTTCGACTACCGCTTCGTCGGGCTCTCGCACAACACGGTGCGCGGCGCGGCCGGCGGCGCGGTCCTGACCGCCGAGCTGCTGACGAAGGAAGGGTACATCGCGGCGAAGTAGGCGTTTGCCGTCTCCCGCGGCACCCGTAAAGCGAAGCCCCCTCCCGCGAGCGCGGAGAGGGGGCTTCTTCGTTCGAGAGCAGGGAGGGAGGCTGGCGGTGCGAGGGCGCTGACGCGCCTCGGCGCGCCTCCCTGCTCAGCTCAGGGCGCGAGCGATGGTCTCGGCCCGCTCGAGCAGGCCGACCAGCTCGTTGCTGGGGGCGCGGGTGCGGTCGCCGTGACGCTCGGCGCGCCGGACACGGCTCAGCGCCTGGGCGAAGTCGGCGTTCCCCTGCCCACGGTCCGTGAGGATCTCGTCGAGCCTGCGAAGGCGTCCCTTGAACTCTTTGTACTGGTCGTTCATCGGGTTCTCCTGGATGAGGTTGTAGTGGGCGCGTGGCGCCGGGGCTTCGCCGCGGCGGTCTTCGCGCGTACCTGCGTGGAGGGCTTCTTTGCGGGGGTCTTCGCCCGCTTGGCGGCCGGTTTGGCCGGCTTGGCCGGCTTGCTGGAGACGACCTTCGCGGCCTGGGCGACCGCGGCCTTCGAGGCGACCTTGCCGCTCGGCCTCTCCGGCTCCGCCACGGCCACCTTCGCTGCACGCTTCGTGGCGCGCTTCGGGCCGCTCGCCCGCATGGTCGACGCCGCGTGCGCGAAGATCTCGACGTCCACGAAGTCACGCGCCCCTGCGCCGGACAGCGCCTCGAGCAGCTTCGTCGAGAGCGCGCGAAGCGCCGCGAAGGTGCTCCAGTTGGGCGCTTCGTCGAAGCGGAGGTCGAAGCCGAGACGCTCGGCGGCCTCGCGGGTCGAGCCGGGGCGCATGAGCGGGTGCTTGTCCGGGCGCGCGATGAACGGGAAGAGTGTCACGAGCAGCCAGCGTGCCGATGGTGCGCCGGGCAGGCCTGCGGCCACGCCGTAGAGCTTGTCGAACCGGGCGCGTCCCGGCGAAGGGACCGAGACGAGCTCGAAGAGCGCGCGGAGGAAGCGGCGCGTCGCGTCGTCGTCGCCCAGCGCGTCCTCGACCGCGTCGCGCTCCTCCTCGTCGTGCAGCGGGCTCACGAGCCTGGCGACCTTGAACAGGCGCTTGACGATCTCGCGCACCTCGCCGGCGTCGAGCAGCCGCTCGCCTTCGCCGTTACCGAGCGTGTCGGCGTAGAGCTGGTGCGCCTGGCGCCACACGGCCGCGCGCCCGGTCGGGCCTACGGTGAAGCCCTTGGGCTGGGCGGCCAGGAACTGGGCTACTGCCTGATCGAGCGTCAGCCAGCGCGCCGGGAGGGCCCAGCGCCCGCTCGCCGCGTCGAGGGTGAAGGATGAGAGCCCCTCGAGCCAGGCGCTCCGCTCCTCGATTCCGACCCGGAGAAATGCCCTGGCGCCCGGGAGCCGGAGCTTCGCTGCATAGCGCTCGCCGCGCCCTGGGAAGAAGACGTGGACCGCGTCCGGCTCCAGCGCTACCACCTTGCCGAGCCCCAGCGTAGAGTGCTGGACGAGCTTGCCGCGCTCGAGGTCGCTCACGGCCGGCCCCACCGGTTCATCAGAGGTTGCCGTATCGTGTCGCGCATCAGCCTTTGTACCCCTCGGGAGGGGGTAGCCGATAGCCCCCTTCGGCCCAACCCTGCAACATTCGTTGGCATCTCCCTCGACTTCTTGCCTGGAGCCGCGTATACACGCACCTTCCCGATCCAAATCCGGATCGGGCTGGGCTGCAACAATCGCGGCCCCAGAACAGAAAAGAGAACACCAGTAATGGCTACCGGTACCGTGAAGTGGTTCAACGATGCGAAGGGCTTCGGCTTCATCACCCAGGATGGCGGCGGCGACGACGTCTTCTGCCACCACACTGCCATTCAGGCGAACGGGTTCCGTACCCTCGCCGAGGGCCAGAAGGTGGAGTTCGACGTGACGAAGGGCCCGAAGGGGCTCCAGGCTGCGAACGTTCGCGCCATCTGATCCGCTTCACCTGAAGTCCATGGAGCCCGGTCAGAGATGGCCGGGCTCCTTCATTTTCGCGGCTCGGCTCGCAGGGCTTTGCACCTGCCCGCCACCGCGCTACTCGTTGTCCATGCGCCGCACCCTCCTCGCTCCCCTGCTGGCGGCCGTCGCAGCCTGCGCTGGCGCCCCCACGGCTCCGCCCGCGCCTCCCCCGGCGGCCACCAGGTCCGTGCTCACGAGCCGCGGGAAGGTCTTCGTCGACGACGGAGGGAGAGGAGGGATCCCGGTCCTCTTCGTCCACGGCGCCGGCGGCGATCACGGGGTCTGGGCGGAGCAGCTCGCCCACGTCCGGCAGACCCGCCGCGCCATCGCCGTGGATCTGCCGGGCTTCGGCCAGTCGGACCCCCCGCGCGACGGGAAGCGGTCCCCGGAGGCGCTCGGCGAGGACCTCGGCCGGGTGGCCGACGCGCTCGGCGCGACCCGGTTCGTGCTGGTGGTCCACGACTTCGCTGGGACGCTGGCCACCGCCTACGCGTCCCGCCACCCGCTGCGGGTGGCTGGCATCCTCTTCGTCGACGCCTACAGCGGCAGGATCGACCGCACCCCCGCGGTCAGGGCCGCGGAGGAGCAGGCCTTCGCGGCCGGGCGGGTCGCGGAGACCATCTCGCTCCGCTACGGCCCGCTGCTAGACGGCGCGCTGACCGGCACCCGCGAGCGGGTGCAGGAGGCGCTCGGCAAGACGGCGCGCGAGTCGCTGCTCGGCGCCGCGCTGGCCGTCATCTCGAGCGACTCGGTGGGCGAGCTGTCCCGCTACAAGGGGCCGCGCCGCGCGCTGGCGGCGAGCCAGCTCGTGCTCGAGGGGATCCAGGCCAACGTCGAGGGGCTGCCCTACCGGAAGGTGAAGGGGACCTCGCACTGGATCATGCTCGACAAGCCGGGCGAGGTGAACGCTGAGCTGGACGAGCTCCTGAAGCAGGTGAAGTGAGGCGCCGCCGGCCGGGCCGAACCCTGGCCCACCCCCTCGATCCCCCTGTGCGGGTCGTGTATACTTCGCGCCTTTCTGCGCGCCCCAATCCTCAGAGGTGGCCGATGATCCAGATCTACGACACGACGCTCCGCGACGGCACCCAGCGCGAGGGGATCTCCCTCTCCTGCGAGGACAAGATCCGGATCGCGAAGCGGCTGGACGAGCTCGGCGTCGCCTTCATCGAGGGCGGCTGGCCCGGGTCCAACCCGAAGGACGTCGAGTTCTTCGATCGCGCGAAGGCGATGAAGTGGGAGCACGCGCTCATCGCGGCGTTCGGCTCCACCTGCCGGGTGGGTGGCACACCGGAGGATGACGCCAACATCAAGGCGCTGCTCGACTCGGGCGCGCCGGTCTGCACCGTGGTCGGCAAGACCTGGACCCTCCACGTCACCGAGGTGCTCCGGACGACGCTCGAGGAGAACCTGAAGATCATCGAGCAGAGCCTCGCGTACCTCAAGGCGCAGGGGCGCCGGGTGATCTACGACGCCGAGCACTTCTTCGACGGCTACCGGGCCGATCCGAAGTACGCGCTGGAGACGCTCAAGGCGGGGATCCGGGGCGGCGCCGAGACGCTGGTCCTCTGCGACACCAACGGCGGCTCGATGCCGTGGCAGATCGCCGAGACCGTGCGGGCGGTCTACGCCGAGCTGAAGCACCCGCTCGGCGTCCACGCCCACAACGACAGCGAGACGGCGGTCGCGAACTCGCTCGCCGCCGTCGAGGCGGGGGCGATCCAGATCCAGGGGACGATCAACGGGTACGGCGAGCGCTGCGGCAACGCCAACCTCTGCTCGTGCATCCCGTCGCTGGAGCTGAAGCTCGGCAAGGAGTGCCTGCCGGCCGGGAAGCTCGTCACCCTCTACGAGGTCTCGCACTACATCGCCGAGATCGCCAACCTGCCGGCTGACGAGCACCAGCCGTACGTCGGCAAGTCGGCCTTCGCCCACAAGGGCGGCATCCACGTCGCGGCCATGCGCCGGAGCGCGGTCTCGTACCAGCACGTCGACCCCGAGCAGGTCGGCAACCAGATGCGCGTGGTCGTGAGCGAGCTGTCCGGCCGCGGAAACCTGATGTCCAAGGCGGAGGAGTTCGGCCTCGACCCGAAGGCCGACGTGGCCAGCGTGCTCAACGAGATCAAGGCGCTGGAGGCGCGCGGCTTCTCCTTCGAGGCGGCCGAGGCGTCGGTGGCCCTCCTCATGAAGCGGCAGGAGCCGGGCTACAAGCCCCCCTTCGACCTGATCGACTTCCTGGTCAACGTCGAGCACCGGACGGGCCGGGGGATCTTCTCGGAGGCGATGGTCAAGGTGAAGGTCGACGGCGAGGTGCTCCACACCGCCGCCGAGGGCGACGGCCCCGTCGACGCGCTCGACGCGGCGCTCCGCAAGGCCCTCGCGCCGCGCTTCCCCGAGATCAAGGACGTCCGGCTCACCGACTTCAAGGTCCGCATCCTCGACCCGACCACCGGCACCGGCGCCATCACGCGCGTCCTCATCGACTTCCAGCGCGGCACCAGGCGCTGGAGCACCGTCGGCGCGAGCACCAACATCATCGAGGCGTCATGGCGAGCCCTCGCCGACGCCGTCGAGTACGGCCTGACGCTGGCCGTCTGATCCCACAACCGAAGGAGACTCCGTTGAAGGCACACATCGTCGTCCTCCCCGGCGATGGCATCGGTCCCGAGGTGACGACCGAAGCCGTCCGCGTCCTGCAGGTGGTGGCCAAGAAGCGCGGCCACGACTTCACGTTCGTCGAGCGGCTGATGGGCGGCTGCTCCATCGACGCCCACGGCGTCGCGCTCACCGACGCTGTCCTGGCCGAGTGCCAGAAGTCGACCGCCGTCCTCCTCGGCGCGGTCGGCGGCCCGAAGTGGGACGATCCGAAGGCGAAGGTCCGGCCGGAGCAGGGGCTCCTCGGGCTGCGCAAGGGGCTGGGCGTCTTCGCGAACCTGAGGCCGGTGAAGGTCCACCCGGCGCTCATCGACGCGTCGCCGCTCAAGGCGGAGAAGCTGAAGGGCGTCGACATCATCGTCATCCGCGAGCTGACTGGCGGGCTCTACTTCGGCTTCCCGAAGGGGCGCGACGTCAAGGACGGGCGCGAGCGCGCGGTCGACACGCTCGAGTACTACGACTACGAGGTGCGCCGCGTCGTCGAGCTGGCCTTCAAGATCGCGAAGGGGCGCAAGAAGAGGGTCACGAGCGTCGACAAGGCCAACGTCCTGGAGTCGTCCAGGCTCTGGCGGGAGATCGCCGCGGAGACCGGCCGGCTGAACCCGGACGTGGCCGTCGACCACATGCTGGTCGACACCGCCGCGATGCGGCTCATCACGAGCCCGGCCAGCCTCGACGTCGTGGTCACCGAGAACATGTTCGGCGACATCCTCACCGACGAGGCCTCGGTCCTCGCCGGCTCGATGGGCATGCTCCCCTCGGCGTCGATCGGCGCCGGCGGCCCCGGCCTCTACGAGCCGATCCACGGCTCGGCGCCGGACATCGCGGGCAAGGGGATCGCCAACCCCGTCGGCACCATCCTCTCGGTCGCGATGATGCTCCGCCACACCCTCGGCCTCGAGGCCGAGGCCGCGTCGATCGAGGCGGCCGTCGACCTGACCATCACCGAGGGGGCGCGCACCGCCGACCTCGGCGGCAAGCTCTCGACCACGCAGATGGCCGACGAGATCCTCAAGCGGCTCGCGTAGCCAGCCACCCCTCACCCGTCCCTCTCCCCCGGTGGGGGAGAGGGGGATCCTCTCCGGGTTCGACGCCCATGCGACTCACGCTCGGCTTCTCCCCCTGCCCCAACGACACGTTCATCTTCGACGCCCTCGTGAACGGTGGGATCGACACCGGCGGGCTGCGCTTCGACCCCGTGCTCGAGGACGTCCAGACGCTCAACGAGTGGGCGCTGGCGGGGCGGCTCGACGTCAGCAAGATCAGCTACGGGGTGCTCCCGCGGGTCGCCGACCGGTACGCGCTGCTCGAGGCCGGCGGCGCCCTGGGCGAGGGCGTCGGACCGCTCCTGGTGGCCCGCCCAGGCGTCGCGCGGTTCGATCCGGCGAGCATGACGGTCGCGATCCCGGGGCGCGACACGACCGCCCACCTGCTCTTCTCCCTCGCCTTTCCCGGCGCCACCGGGAAGCGGTTCGTCGTCTTCTCCGAGATCGAGGCGGCCGTCCTGGAGGGCAGGGTCGACGCGGGGGTCATCATCCACGAGAGCCGCTTCACCTACGCGGCCAAGGGGCTCGCGAAGCTCGTCGATCTGGGCGAACACTGGGAGCGCGAGACCCGCTCCCCGATCCCGCTGGGCGGCATCGTCGCGCGGCGCTCCCTCGACCCGGCCATCCGGCGCGACGTGAACGGGCTCATCCGGCTGAGCCTCGAGCAGGCGAACGGCCGGCGCACCTTCCTCTCCGACTACGTCCGCCGCCACGCGCAGGAGCTGGACGACGCGGTGATGCGCCAGCACATCGACCTCTACGTAAACGCCTTCTCGCTCGGCCTCGGCGAGGCGGGCCGCCGGGCGGTGCAGACGCTCCTCGAGGTCTCCCGTCGCGTGGACCCGGACGCGCCCGCCGTCGCAGGCGACCTCTTCGCCTGAGCGTCGGCGGAGGGACCGCGCCCGGGCTCCGGGGGCCGCGCGCAGGGCGCCGGGGCTCCTGGGGTTGAGCGCCAGCGGCGGCGGCGCTACCTTCAAGAGGAGGCACGAGGAGGCGTCTCCGCCATGGACGAACGCAGCCCGATCACCGAGAGCGTGCTCGAGTTCTTCCGGCAGCGGGTCGACGACGTGCTCTCGCACCGCCGCGTGCACATCCAGCCGGAGACCGAGTTCTACCTCGTGGATCTCCTCGCGAAGTTCCTGGTCACCGAGCGGCTCCGCGTCGAGCAGGCTGACGGCTCGGTGCGCGAGGAGCCGCTGGCCATCATCCTGCTGCGCGCGCTGGAGGCCACCGGAGACGCCCGGGTGCGCGAGCTGCGCCGGCTGGGGGACACCGCGCTCTTCGTCTCGGGCTTCTTCGGCGACTCCCTCGCGCGCTCCGCCGTGGACGTGGACTACTACATCGCGATGGGCGGCAACGCCTACGCAGCGGTCGGGCAGGTGGAGCGCCGGCGCGGGCTCGAGCCGCTCTACGGCGAGCTGTCCGGGCGGTTCGGCCTCTTCGTGGACTGCTTCGCCGAGATCGCCGAGCTCTCGGAGCTCCGCTCCAACCGGGGGCTCGTCCGGCTGTACGAGCGCTACCTCCGCACCCCCTCCGAGCGGGTCGCCCAGCTCCTCCGCGAGCGCGGCCTGTCGCTCCTCGAGGGACCCGGCGGCCCGCCGCGCGGCAGCCGCAACTGAGCGCGACGCGGGTCACATCAGCGGGAGGCGCCGTCTCCACCAACCCGGAGCGCGCCACGCCGCGCGCTGTCCCGGGAGGCAGAGGATGGCAGCAGGAGCTTTCGTCACCATGGAACCGATCGGCCGCGCGAGGCGTTGGCGCGTCGGTGCGGTAGCCCTCCTCGCGGGCGGAGCCGCGATCGCCGCCGCGCTCCTGCCGCGCCTCGCCCAGGATCCCGCGTACCATCTGTTCGCCGATCGGCGCGCGCTGGGCCCCATCCCCAACGCCGCCGACGTCCTCTCCAACGTCGCCTTCCTGCTCGCCGGCCTCGCCGGGCTCGGCGTGGTCTTCGCCCCGGAGTTCCGCCCCTCCGACCGGCGCGAGCGCGCGCCGTGGATCACCTTCTTCGCGGCCGTCGCGCTCGTCGCGCCGGGGTCGGCCTTCTACCACCTGGCCCCGGCCAACGGCTCGCTGCTCCTCGACCGGCTGCCGATGGCGGTGGCGTTCGCTGCGCTCCTCGTCACGGTGCTCTCCGAGCGGATCGGGGCGGCTTCGGCGAGGCTGCTCGCGCCCGCCACGCTCGGCGCCGCCGCGACAGTGGTTTACTGGTTCGTCACCGAGACGATGGGGCGCGGCGACCTGCGCCCGTACGTGGTGGCCCAGTTCGCGCCGATGCTCCTCGTCCCCCTCGTCCTGCTGCTCTTCCAGCCGCGCTACTCGCACGGCGCGGGGTGGATCGCGGGGCTCCTGCTCTACGTGCTCGCGAAGGGCGCGGAGCTCCTCGACGCCCGGATCCTCGGCGCCACCGGGTTCGTCGGAGGACACGCCGCGAAGCACCTGCTCGCGGCCGCGGCCGTGGCGGCCTTCGCGTGGATGCTCCGGGTCAGGTCGCGGTCGGCGGGCTAGTGGCACTAAGATGCGCCGATGGCCCGCGCCCTCGTCCTCCTCGCCTGCGTCCTCCTCGGCGTCCCCGGCATATGGGTGGCCGCCAAGGGTGTCTTCGCCATCAAGCGCCGGAAGGCCCTGATTCAGGGGCGGACCGTCACCGGCGCGCAGGCAGTCTTCGCCGGGCTCATCCTGCTCGGGTGGGCGGCCGGCATGCTCGGCTTCGCGGCGCTCGTGCTGGCCCGCCTGCTGACGCGCTGACCGGCGCGGCAGGGAGGGGGCCCCGCGAAGCGCCCCGTCTACCTGAACAGCCCCTTCAGCTTCTTCGCCGCGTCCTTCTTGAGGGCCTTCGTGGCGTCCTGGACCTTCTCCTGGGCCTTCTCCTTCACCTCCGCCGCCTTCTCCTTCGCGGCCTCCTGCGGCGTGCCTTCGAGCCCGAGCGCCTTCCCGAGCGCGGCCGCCCCGAGCTTCGCGGCGATCGCCTTGACGGCCGGCATCACGTCGAGCCCCGAGAGGCGCGGGCTCCACGCCTTCCCCACCAGCTTGAAGGAGAACGGCAGCGGCTCGTCGACCTTCGCCTTGCCACCGGTCAGGCCGGCCACCGCCTCGGGCGAGAGCGTGAGCGCCGTCGGCATCTCCAGCTCGCCGTCGAAGGCGAAGGCGCCCTGGACCTTGAACGACGCGCCGCGCTCCTCGAACTCCAGCGGCTTCTGGAGCAGCGCCCTGCCGTCCTCGATCCGGAGTGACACGGCGAGGACCTTGCCGAGCTTCGTCGCCCCTCCCTTCGTGACCTTCGACCCGAGCGCGGGGATCGCCTTCACGATCGGCTCTGCGACCTCGCCGATGAGATCCTTCCCGTGGAAGAGGCCGTCGCGGAGCTTCCCGTCGATCGTCCCGTCGAGCGCCTTCAGGATCCGGTCGGTGTCCTCGCCCCTGCCGGAGAGCTTGACCTCTGCGTCGAGACGGCCGGTCAGCACCTTCTTGTCGGTGAAGGCGGCGAGCGCTCCCTCGACCGCCACCCGCTCGACCTTCGCCGCCAGCGTGAAGGGCATGTCGGCCGGCGCGAGCCGCGCCTGCGTGCCGGCGACGCTGAGGACGCCGTCCCAGAGCCCGAGCCGCCCCTCCTGCACGGTCACCTCGTCCTCCTTCATCAAGACGGTGACCCGGACGTCGCTCAGCTTCTGCTTCTCGGCGATCACCTGGCCGATCCGGAGCGACGCCTTCCCCGAGAGCCCCGCGTAGGTGGACGCGGCGTCCCCCTTCGCCTTCGGCGCCTCCTTGGCCGGCTCCTCCCTGGGCGACGGGATGAGCAGCTTGTCGACGTCGACGCGGTCGATCTCGACGGCGAGGTCGAAGCGGGTCGACCGCGGCGCGAGCTCGGTCGTTCCGCGCGCCTTCACGTTCATGTCGGCGAGGGTCATGGCGAAGGACGCGAGCTCGAGCTTCTGGGCCCTCCCCGCGACCGAGCGGGTGGCGGTGGTCGCGAAGGTGAGCCGGTCGCCCGGCTTCTTGGCGAGCGAGCCGCCCGGGCGCAGATCGAGCCCCGTCAGGTCGCCCTCGGCGTCGAACCTGAGCGCGCCGGCGGCGCCGCCGCGCAGCCTCGCGACGAAGAGCAGCTTGCCGCCCGGCGCCTTCTCCACCTGCCTGGGGAGCGAGAGCCGGACCGGTGTCAGGTCTGCGCGCAGCTCCAGGACCGGCCGCTCGGCGGTCCCGGCCGCCTCCGCGGTGAGGGCGATAGGGCCCGCCACGGTCCCGCCGAGCAGCTTCGGCAGCGGCGGGTAGTAGGGGGCGAGCGCGGCGAGGTCGAGGTTCCTGGAGACGATGCGCAGCCCCTCGATCCGTGGGCTCTCGGACAGCAGGGCGGTCACCTTCCCCTTCCCCTCCAGGGCCGCGGGGCCGAAGGAGAGGAGCAGCTTCGCGATGGAGAGATCCCCCTTCTGGAGGTCGGCCGTCAGGTCGGCGTCGAGCGTCACGTCGAGCGCCTTCCCGCCCTCCTGCCCCGCGAAGCGGAGCGCCGTGGCAGCGAAGCCACCGCGGACCACCGTCGGCCCGGCGCCGCCCGGGACGGCCGCGCCGACCACGACGTCGAGATCGGCGGCGAACCGTCCGCCCCGGAACCCTGCGTCTCGGGGCGCGAAGGGCGCGAGCGGAGTGAGATCTACCGGCTCGACCTTGAGCGTCACGTGGTCGGGAGACGGCGTGAGCGTCGCCGGCAGGGGCGGCGCGTGGACCCTCAGCTCCAGGTTCTGCTTCGCCGAGAGGATCCCCGCCCTGATGACCACCTCCAGCGGGGCGCCCGCGGCGAGCCCGTCCACGACGAGGTCCAGGTCCTCCACGAAGAGCTCCTTGCCGCCGGCCCCCTCGTCGACGAAGGCGATCCGCCCGTCCAGGACGGCCGCATGCTCCACGCGGACCATCGACAGGTCGGCGGGGCGCTCGCCCTCCTTCGCGCCCTCCGGCGCGGTCGGCCCCTCGGGCGGTGCGTTCCTCGCCATGGCCTCGGTGAGCCGGTCCACGTTGGTCTTCCCGTCCTTCGCCTTGACCACCGCGACCCGGAGCCCCTGCAGCTCGGCGCTCTCGATGCGCACGTCCTTCCCGCGCGACGTGAGCGCCTCGACCAGCGCCAGCCGCACCTCGGCGCGGTCGAGCTCCAGGAGGGGGCGCGGCTCGCCGGCCGCCGCGCCGATCTTCACCGCCTCGACCCGGACCCCCAGCCGGCCGAGGAAGGTGGTCTTCACCGCGCCGATCTCGATCGGGCGCTCCCACTGCCTCGAGAGGACGGCCGCCTGCTCGCGCGCGACGGAGGTGAGGATCCGGTCGAGCGTGAAGGCCGCGGCCACGGTGAGGACGGCGAGCACGACGACGACCGCGGCGAGGACCTTCGGCCAGCGGCGGGGCTTCTGGAAGGTGTCGGTCATGGCGGGAGGAGTGTAACCGCAGGTGAGGCCGCCAGGCGCGGCCCCGAAACGGGCCCGGCCGGCCCCCGCGCCGCGCTACGATGGGCGACCCACCGCCGCAGCCTGGAGACCCTCCATGGAGAGCGCACCCAAGTCACCCGCCATGCCTCCCCCTCACCCTTCCCTCTCCCCCGCGGGGGCGGGGGAGAGGGCGGTGCTCCCCTGGCTCGTCCGCGGCGACGTCGACGGCTTCTTCGGGCTCGCCATCGACAACCTCGTCCAGCTCCTGCTGATCGACGCGCTCTGCCGCTTCGTCCTCGGCTTCCCCGCGGCGCTCGTCCACGGCCGGGTCCTGCCCGGCGCCGCCGTGTCGATCCTGGTCGGCAACCTCTTCTACGCGTGGCAGGCGAAGCGGCTCGCTGCGCGCACCGGGAGGACGGACGTCTGCGCGCTCCCGTACGGCATCAACACCGTCTCGCTCTTCGCCCACGTCTTCCTCGTGATGCTCCCGGCGAAGCTCGCCGCCCAGGCCGCCGGCCACGCGGACCCGGCGACCGTCGCGTGGCACGCGGGGTTGCTCGCCTGCATCGGCTCGGGGCTCATCGAGAGCGCGGGAGCCTTCGTGGCCGAGCGGGTCCGCAAGGCCACGCCGCGCGCTGCGCTCCTCTCGACGCTCGCCGGCATCGCCCTGGGCTTCATCTCGCTCGGCTTCCTCTTCCGGACCTTCGCGCGCCCGGTCGTCGGCCTCGCGACGCTGGGCGTCGTGATGCTCACCTACTTCGGCCGCGTCCGGTTCAGGGGGCGCCTCCCCGGCGGGCTCGTCGCCGTCGCGCTCGGGACGCTGCTGGCGTGGGTCACCGGGCATCGCGCCTGCCGGGCCGCGCCCGGAGTGGACCGGCCTCGCGCTGCCCGTCCCCGCCCTCGGCGCGGTCCTCGCGTCGCTGCGCGGCGATCTCCTCGCGACCTACCTCTCGGTCATCCTCCCGATGGGGCTCTTCAACGTCATCGGCTCGCTCCAGAACATCGAGTCGGCCGAGGCCGCGGGCGATCCCTACGAGACGCGCCCGTCGCTGCTCGTGAACGGCGTCGGGACGCTCGCGGCGGCCCTCTTCGGCTCCTGCTTCCCGACGACCATCTACATCGGCCACCCCGGCTGGAAGGCGCTCGGCGCGCGCGCCGGCTACTCGATCCTCAACGGCGCGTTCGTCACGATCGTCGCGCTCACCGGGACGCTCGCGCTCATCGCCTGGGCCGTCCCCGTCGACGCCGGCATGGCGATCGTCCTCTGGATCGGCATCGTGATCAGCGCCCAGGCGTTCCAGGCGACGCCGCGCGAGCACGCGCCGGCCGTCGTGGTCGGCCTGCTTCCCGGCGATCGGCGCCTGGGGCGCGCTCATGGCGAAGAACGGGCTGCGCGCGGCAGGAGTCGGCGGGACCGGGCGGGCCGCCCTTCGGTCCAGACCTCGTCGCCAGGTTCGCCGCGAGCGACACCTGGATCGAGGGGGCCTTCGCGCTGGAGCAGGGCTTCATCTTCACGTCGATGATCCTGGCGGCGGCGACGGTGGCCATCATCGAGAAGCGGTTCGCACGCGCAGGCGCGTGGATGCTCGCGGGCGCTGGCCTCTCGGCGGCCGGGCTGATGCACGCGTACACGTACACGGCCGGGGACACCGCGATCCGGCTGGGGCCTGCCTGGCCGTGGGCAGCCGGCTACGCGGCGATGGGCGCGCTCTTCATCGCGGCGCGCTGGATCACGGAGCCGGGCGAGGGGCACGGGTAGCGTGCACTGCGCGCGGCGATGCGCCAGAGTATGGGAGGTGTGCGCTCCCGCCGACGCGGGGGACAGCGGGTCGCGGGGGTAGCCACGGTGACGGACGACAGCCTTGCCGAGCGGATCCGGGCGCTGGAGCAGGAGCTGGATGCCCTCCCCGAGCCGAAGCGCACCTGGTTCCTGGAGCCCGAGCGGGCGTCCAGCGACCAGCTCGCGTCGCAGATCGCCCTGGCGTCGTCCAGCCCGCTCGTCGACGCGATCCTGAAGACCTGGACGGGGGCGATCGCCGTGCTGAACTCGCGCCGGCAGGTGGTGGCGCTCAACGCGACCTACCTGGCGCTCCTGGGCGTCGAGGAGCCCGGGGCGATCCTCGGCCTCCGCCCGGGCGAGGCGGTCCGCTGCGTCCATGCGAAGGAGCACCTTCCCGGCGGCTGCGGCACCGGCCCGGCGTGCAGGACGTGCGGCGCGGCCGTCTCCATCCTCTCGGCCATGGAGAAGGGCGGGCCGGAGGAGCGCGACTGCGCGTTCACCGTGAACCGGGATGGCGAGCTGATCGACTCGGAGTTCCGCGTGCGTGCCCAGGCGCTGGAGGTCCCCCCGGAGCGGTTCATCCTGCTGTCGCTCGCCGACGTCTCGGTCGAGCGGAGGCGGACCGCGCTAGAGCGGGCCTTCTTCCACGATCTCTCGAACCTGCTCCTCGGCGTCGTCGGCGCCTGCGACGCGATGGACGGTGCCAGCCCCGCCGAGATCACGGTCGCCGCGGCCGACGCCCGGGAGGTCGCCACCCACATCGTCCAGGAGCTGAAGCTGCAGCGCGCCCTCATGGCTGCGCGCCCCTCCGGCTACGACCCGGCGATCGCCCGGGTGCCGCTCGAGGGAATCCTCGAGGGGCTGGGCAGCCTCTTCCACCACCACCCGGTGGCGAGGCGGAAGCGGCTGCGGGTCACGGGAAACGCCGGCGGCGTCGTGGTCGAGACCGACCCGTTCCTGCTTCAGCGCGTCGTGACCAACATGCTCGTCAACGCGTTCGAGGCCTCCTCGGAGGGCGCCGAGGTCGAGCTCTCGGTGGTGGCGGGGCTGCGGGAGATCTCGTTCCGTGTCTGGAACGCGGGCGTCATCCCGGCGGGGATCGCCCCGCGCATCTTCCAGCGGTACTTCTCCACGAAGGGGAACGAGGGGCGCGGCCAGGGAACCTTCGTCGTGAAGCACTTCGGCGAGAAGGTCCTCCGCGGCAGGATCGGCTTCACGTCGACCCGGGAGGCCGGCACGACCTTCGAGCTGACGATCCCTCGGACGATCCGGCCGTGACCTGATGGACGACTGCGCGCCGGTCTCAATCTCGTGCCCGGCGTGTGGGCTCGCGCGCGAGCTGGCTGCGGAGCACGCGCCGGCCCAGCTGCCCCACCACTGCCCGCGCTGCGGCACCGACCTCGTGGCCGACGGGCTGCTCGTCGCCCTGGAGCGCGCGCCGGACGGCGAGCCGCCGACCCCTTCGCCGGCGCCGGGCGAGTCCAGGATCTTCCCGGCGGCCGAGGGCTGGGAGGTGGCGGCCCTGGCCATCTTCGCCGGCGTCCTCGCGTGGTCTCAGGCGACGCGCGGCTTCCTCGCCGCGGTGGTCTCGGGTGCGGATCTCGTCTTCCACGAGGCGGGCCACCCCATCTTCGGCCTCTTCGGCTCGCGCTTCCTGATGTTCCTCGGAGGAACGCTCGGTCAGCTCGCCTTCCCGGTGGCCGCGGCGCTCGCCTTCGCGCGAGCACGCCGGGCGGCCCCCTTCGCGGTGGCGATCCTCTGGATCGGCTTCAACCTGGTGAACATCGGCGCCTACGCGGCCGACGCCTCGGCGCGCGTGCTCCCGCTGCTTGCGCCGGACGAGGACTCACACGACTGGTGGAACATGCTCGGGATGCTGGGACTGCGCGACAGCTGCCGCGGGATCGGCGGGGCGATCGCAACGGCAGGCTGGCTGCTCTGGCTGGGCGCGCCGGCGTGGGCCGCCTGGCGCTGGCTCGAGGGGCGGCGCAGCCGGCCCGTTCGTCGACCGGCCGCGCGGCGAGCCTCCCGAGAGGCTAGCGGAACCGCAGCGCCGCGAGGTCGGTGACCTTCGCGGGAGGGTGCGGCTGCACGCGGAGGGCGTACTTGAGCGCGATCAGGGCGTCACCGATGACGCAGCTCGAGACGACGCCGATCAGCACCTCGACCGGCATCGATCCCGCCAGGAAGAAGGCGAACGACGTGAACATCACGGGGGTGACGAACAGGAAGCGATCGAATGCGTCGAACCTCGCCAGGCGCGGCTCGATGCGGGCGACACCGTTCCTGCTGTTCTGGATCCAGCGCTGGTTCATTTGCCCACCCTCGCAGACTTCCTGAATACCTAATCGGGTCTGCTCCCGCAAATGCCCATTCAAATGACTGCTTATGCGGGAGGGGTAGGCGCTTCACGCACCAGAAGGGGCGCCACCGAGAAGGCCACCCTGCCCCAGCCGCGGCGCGGGCCATCCGGGGGACGGATCACACGTAGTGGCGCAGGTTGTGGCGCACGATCTGGCGCCGCAGGTCCTCGAACTCCTCTTCCCCGATCAGGCCGCGCTCCACGAAGAACTGGCCGATGGGGCGCTGCAGCCGAGTCTGGCGCCCGATCATCGCGAGCCGCTCGAACGGCGTGATCGCGCCGATGCGCAGCGCGTACTCGCCGAAGGGGACGCCGGCCGCGCCGGCGCGCCAGCGGCGCTCGATGACCTTGGCCACCTCGAGCGGCGTCAGGAAGCCGAAGTCGACGGCGATGCGCCCGACGGCGGGACGCTGGAGCCGCTGCCAGGTGATGGCCTCGACCATCACCGCCCAGGAGATCCGGCCGCTGTAGTAGAGGAACTCGGCGAGGCGCACCCGCCGTCGAGGGAGCGGGCGCGCCTTCGTGACGTGGCGCCAGTCGGGCGCCGGCTCAGCGGTCCGCGGGCGCCGCGCGCGCGCCTCGCGGGCCGCCCGCGCGCCCTCCTCCGCGCGCCTCGCTTGCGCCGCGCTTCGCACGGCCTCGGCCAGCCGGGCCTCCTCCTCGTCGCGCCGCGCCTGCTCGGCGCGACGACCGGAGCGAGCCCGCTGCTCCTCCTCGCGGCGCTTCGCCGCCTGCTCGGCCTGCCGCGCGCGCTCGGCGCGCCGTGCCTCGGCCTCGCGGCGCGCCGCCCGGGCCGCCTCGGCGGCGGCGCCGCCCTTCGGCGCCGGGCGCCAGGCTGCCGGAGGCGGCTGCCGGGCGCGCACCCAGCCGCTGCCGTCGGGGGCTTCCTGGAGCAGCCGGTAGGCGTCTGCCACGGCCTGGAACTCGCGCGCCAGCTCCGTCTCCGCCCTGCCCAGCGTCTGCGCGCGGTCGGGGTGGGTCTCCAGGACGCGCCGCTTGTAGGCGCGCTTCAGCTCGTCACGCCAGCCGGCGCCCGCCAGGAGCGCATCCGCGCTCGTGCCGAACAAGACTCGCCCGGCGCGGAGCGCCTCTTCCCAGGTGACCTGCTGGACGACTGCCGTCGCACCCACGCCCGCGCCTCCGGGAACCGATCGATATCGGTCGATTCCTAACGCGGGACACGGGGCCCCTCCAGTTTTCGGCCGGAGTTCGCTACTTCCCCTCCAGCCTGACGGCGAGGGTCAGCCAGAGCGGGACGCTCCGGCCGTTCGCGTCGGCGCCGGGCGACCACTCGCAGCGCCGGATCGCCTCCCCGACGGCGGCGACGATCGAGTCGGGCGCCGGCGTGAGCGGGTGATAGAGCACCGGCGCGCCGGACCCGTCGACGGCGAACTTCACGGTCAGTGCGCCGACGGTGCCGCGGTAGTCGAGCGGCACCTGGAGCTTCGACTCGACGCAGCCGGCGGCGCGCGCGGCGGGACGGAGGAAGCCTCGCCCGGCGAACGCGGGCGGGGGCCCGGCGGCGCCGGCTCGAAGGCGTACCGGACGAGGAACGGGCCCGACACGCCCTCCTTCGGCACCGGGAACTCCCAGCTCGCGACGAGGTCGATCCCGCAGGCCTCCAGCAGCGGATCGGTCGGCTCGGCCGCGGCGCGGCTCCGCGCCGGCTTCCCGTCGGCGTCGATGGTGAACGCGACGAAGAGCTCCGTCCGGACGCCTGCGTCGGTGCGCGCCTGCTCGTAGCACTGGCCCAGCTGCTGCCGCCGCAGGGCGAGCAGGAGCTCCACCGCCGGATCGGCCTCGTCGGCCGCGCGAGGCTCGACGTCGAAGCCAAGCCGCGTGCGCACGCCGGGTGGCGTCGCCATCTTCACCGACGCGGTCGGGCGCGAGGCCGTGTCGAGCGACGAACGTGGGGCGGCCGCGCGACCGCGCGGAGAGCTCCGAGGGGTGGAAGCCGCCCGAGCCCGGGAAGCCCGAGCGCGAAGCTCTCGCGGACGACGACCAGCCTGTCGGCCGGCGCGGGGGCGCCCGCGGGGGCCGACTCGCCGGCCGTGTCGCAGGCGGGGCGCACCCCGCCGCTGCAGGCGCGCCGGGCGAGGATCGCCGCCGCCAGGTCGGGCATGAGCGCCGGCTTCTCCTCGACGAGGAGCGAGAGCCGGTAGCAGGCGACGGGCTGGCCCAGGTCGCAGGCGCGGCGGTAATGCCGGGCGGCCGCGGCGAGATCGCGCTCTGCGTGCTTGCCGCTGTCGTACTCCGCGCCGAGGTTGAGGCACCCTTCGGCCGCGCCGGAGTCGCAGGCGGTCTTGAAGGACCTCATGATCCGGCTCCCGGGCCCAGCGGCCTCCTCGTCTGGACGCAGGTTCGCGTCGGCCGCCCCCTCGGCGATGAGCGCCCCGAGGTTGGAGCAGGCGAGCGCGAAGCCCTGATCGCACGCGCGGCGCGAGAGGGCGGTCGACCGCTCGTCGCTCTGGCGCAGTCCGCGCCCGACGGCGTAGAGGACCGCCAGCTCGCCGCAGCCGCCCGGGTCGCCGATCTCGCAGGCCTTGGTCAGGAGCGCCGCGCCCAGCCGATCGTCCCGCTCGACGCCGGTGCCGAGGAAGTGCGCGCGGCCGAGCTCGCGGCAGGCGGTCGAGTACCCGCGCCCGCAGCGGGCTGCCAGCTCGGCGGGGTCCACCTCGGACTTGAGCGTCGACGCCGGCCCCCCTGGCCCCGCACAGGCGGCGAGGAGCGATGCGGCTGCGAGGGTGGCGACTCTCATCTCTGGTTCCTCCGGGCTTCGGACCGACCGCCAGTGGAATAGCACGGCTAAACGACCGATCGGGGTCCGCGTGAGGCGGCAAGCGGACGCTTCCTCGCAGATTGGCTCGATCCGGGGCGCGCGCCCCGCTATGCATTCTCGTTCATGCTCCGAAAGATCGTCCAGATAGACGAGGCGAAGTGCGATGGTTGCGGGCAGTGTGTCCCCTCCTGCGCAGAGGGGGCGATCGCCATCGTCGACGGGAAGGCGCAGGCTGGTCGGCGACGTGCTCTGCGACGGGCTGGGCGCCTGCCTCGGCGAGTGCCCACGGGGCGCGATCGCGGTGGTCGAGCGCGAGGCGGCCCCCTTCGACGAAGGGGCCGTCAAGGCCACCTGGTGAGCGGCGCGCTGCGCCCGCGCACGCCGGCAGAGGCGGCACCGGCCGCGCAGGCACGGCCGCGCCTCTCGGTGCTGACCGGCGGGCAGGGCGCTGCGGCAGGCGGCGGCTGCCCGGGCTCCCGGCCGGTCGCGCTGCCGCGAGCCCCGTCGCCAGGTGGGGCCAGCGGCGGACCGTCCTCGGGCCAGAGCAAGCTCGGTCAGTGGCCCGTCCAGCTCCACCTGGTCTCGGTCCGCGCGCCGTGGTTCCAGGGCGCCGACCTGCTGGTGGCGGCCGACTGCGTCCCGTGCGCCTTCGCCCGCTTCCACGACGACTTCCTCGACGGTCGCGCGCTGGTGATCGCCTGTCCCAAGCTCGATGACGTCGGGCCCTACGCCGAGAAGCTCGCAGGCATCGTCGCGCTCGGCGGCGTGAAGAGCGTCACCGTCGTGCGGATGGAGGTCCCCTGCTGCGGCGGCCTCGCGCGGCTCGCGCGAGAGGCCGTCACGGCGTCAGGCCGGGACGTTCCGTTCCGCGACGTGATCATCGGCATCGACGGCCAGGTCCGCGAGTTAGCCCGCGCTGGCCGCTGCCCCCTGCGAGGCGCACCGGCACCCACCCGCGCACGGCGTTGACGAGCCAGAGCCGCGTCGCCCGCGCGAGGTCCTCGACGCGCAGGGTCGCCTCCTTCACCTCTCCCCTGCCCAGCAGCTCCGCGCGCATCACCCCCGCCAGCAGGCCGCACCCGCGCGGCGGGGTGAGCCGGGCGCCGTCGATCTCGGCGACCAGGTTTCCGATGGTGAGCTCCGTCAGCTCGCCCTCTTCGTTCCACAGGATGACGTCGAAGACGCCCGGCACCTCGGCCCGGCGCAGGTCGTAGGGCTCGCGCTGCGTCGTCTTGTGGAACAGGCGCAGGTCCATGCGCGACACGGGGCGGCGTGCCAGCGCCACGGTGAGCGGATACGCTGCGGCCACCGGCATCGGCTCTCCGGCGACGTCCAGCGACCCGGCGCGCGCCACGAGCCGCACCCGCTGCGGCTCGGCCCCGGCCTCCTCGGCGTGGCGCAGCAGCGCCCGGCGCGCCTCCGCGGGGTCCACGGCCAGCCCCAGGTGACGCGCAGACTCAGCGAGCCGCGCGAGGTGGCGCTCCAGCAGCGGGTACACGCCGCGCTCCAGCCGCAGCGTCTCGACGAGCCCTACGTCCTCCTCCTCGAGGAAGGCCGCCTTGGCGAGCGCCTCCCGCCACTCCTCGCCGGCGTCGGAGCCCCAGGTGATCCCCCCGCCCACGCCGCAGGCTGCCTCGCCCGTGGTGAGCTCGATCTCGACGGTGCGGATGGCCACGCTGAAGGAGGAGTCTCCTCCCGGGAGGACGACGCCCATCGCCCCGCAGTAGGCGCCGCGCGGGCTGCGCTCCAGCGCGGCGATGATGGCGGTCGCGCACACCTTCGGGGCGCCGGTGACCGACCCGCACGGGAAGAGCGCCCCGAGGAGCGGCGCCAGCCCGGTGCCGGGCGCGAGCCGCGCCTCCACCGTGGACACGAGCTGGTGGACGGTCCGGTACCGCTCGACCTGGAAGAGGTTCGTCGCGCGGACGGTTCCGGGCACGGCCACGCGCCCGAGGTCGTTGCGCAGCAGGTCGACGATCATCACGTTCTCGGCCCGATCCTTCTCGGAGCGCGCAAGCTCGTCGCCGATCTCCGCGTCCTCCTCGGGAAAGCGACCGCGGCGGCGGGTCCCCTTCATCGGCCGCACCAGGACGCGATCCCCTCGCCGCTCGAAGAAGAGCTCCGGCGAAGCCGAGACCACCGCCCGCTCCCCGGCAACGACGCACGCGCCGTGGCACTCTCCCTGGCCACGAAGGAGCCGCTCGTAGAGGCCGAATGGATCGCCCTCGAAGCGGCCGCGCAGCCGGAAGGTGAGGTTGACCTGGTACGCGCCGCCGGCCGCAAGCGTCTCCCTGATGGCCGCGACGCCGCGCGCGTGCTCCTCCTGGTCGATCTCGGGGATGAGCCGACCGAGCGCTCCCCGCGAGGGGCTCGATGCCGGGCGAGGGGCGGTCGAAGAGGCCGAAGAGGGCGAGCGGACCTGGCTGCGGGACGCGCGTCCGGAGCGCGGAGTCGAAGGCCGGCGCCGCCTCGTAGGCCACGTGCCCTACGGCCCACGACCCCGCACGCGCGGCCCGCTCGACCTCGTCGAGGACCGGCCGGACCTCGCCGGGAGCGTGCGCCGCGAGCACGCGGACGGGGCGCTCGAAGGCGAGGGGACCGAGCCCCGGGAAGTCGACGCGAGCCCGGAACGGCGCGCTCACGCGCGTCCGGCCCCGAAGGTGGCGCGCCGTATCGACAGCTCCGGGAGGCTCCCCGCGAGGACGCGCTCCCGCGCCGCCGCGCGGCGCAGCGCGGCCGCGTCGAGCCGCGAGCCGGCGACGAGGATCCGGTTGTAGTGGCCGCGCACGTGTATCGCCAGCAGGCTGGGGGCGTGGGCGCGGAGCGCTGCGGCCACCTGCGGCCCCTCGTGGATGGTGTTGCAGACGATCAGCCCGCCGGGAGCCAGGCGGCGGCGCGCGAGCCCGAGCAGCGGCTCGGGGAACCCCGACGGCTTGCGCACCGTGCGGACGGGGCCGACGAAGACGTCCTCGACGATGAGATCGAAGCGGCTTCGCCCTGCCCCCAGCGCCGCGATCGCGTCGCCGACCACGACCTCGACCCCCAGCGCGTCGAGGCCGAGGTGGGCGCGTGCCGCAGCGACCACGCCGGGATCGATCTCCACGCCCACGATCCGGGCCTCCGGCGCGAGCGCCCTGAGGACCCGTGCCACGCTGCCGCCGCCGAGCCCCAGGAGCAGGACGGCGCGGCGGCGCGCCGGGGGCAGGGCGAGGACCGGCAGCGCGAGCGCGTCCCAGACCGGCCCGGTCCCCTCCCCCCCCGAGAGGTGGCTCGAGGCGAGCGTCCCGTCCACGCGCAGCTCCAGCCCGCGCGCCGTGCGGCGGACCTCTACGCGAGGCGTGCGGATCGACGGCGGGGGACCCATGCGGAGGCACGGAAGGTACCACGCGCATCCCCGCGCCGACCCCGTGGAATCCGCGGCCGGCGGGGGGTAGTCTCGCCGCCGCGATGATGAAGAAGCGGATCCCCTTCGACCAGATCGAGCGCGAGCTGCAGCGGGCGCGCTCCGTCCGCCGCTACATGCCCTGGGTGTTCACTACCGCGCTCGGCGCTGCGGCGCTCGCCGGGATCGCGGCGCGCGACCTCCGCGCCGCGGTCGCGATGTTCGTCCCGGGGCTGGGCTTCGGCCTGTTCGCGCTGGCGCTGATCGTCCCGCGGTGCCCCGCCTGCGGATCGTCGCTCTGGCGGCGCGGCGAGCGGCCGGGGGCTGCGTCGAAGCCCAACCTCACCGAGGTGGAGCGGACGCACCGCTGCCCCTCCTGCGGCGCTGCATTCGACTGATGGTCCGGCCGGGACCTTGCGTGTGTTGCGCAGCGGCCCGAGGATGATCATGTCCACGTCATCGAGGTAGCCCATGATGACCTTGCTCGCCCCCCTCCTCGCGATCCTGTCCGGCGCCCAGCCAGCCACCCCTGGCTCCGCGCCCGCCCCGCTGACGGCACACAACGAGCGATCCAGGGAGGCGGCGAGCGCGCTCCTCGACCGCGCTGCCGAGGACCTCGTCAAGCTCAGGCGCGCCCTCAAGGAGGTCCTGTCGCGCGTCGAGGACGCCCGCCTGGAGCGGGACCTCGTCAAGCTCCTCTGCGCGGACGAGAAGCTCGCCCGCATGAAGGTGCTGGTCGCAGTCGCCGAGCGCGCGGACATGGCGCTGGCCGAGGCGGTCGCGACGCACGACGAGTCGGTCGACATCGAGTTCTCGAAGATCGAGATCGCGCGCGGGAAGGTCGACGCCCTCCGGGCGGAGGCCGCCGGCTGCATCGGCCAGCTGGCCTACGAGGTCGCCGAGCGGACGACCGTCCTGGTGGAGGAGCCGGAGTACCTCCCCGGGATCGGCGATCCGGACTCGGCTCAGGACGCCGGCGGAGCCGACCCCTTCCGCCACGTGTTCGGCATCCCGTCCGCCGCGCGCTGAGGGCGGCGCGGCGCGCGCCGCGTCCGTGGTAAATGGCAGGGATGCACGGCGCGCGCGACCTGCTCGAAGCGCTCGCCGTGGTCCTCGGCGTCGCGGCCGTGACCACGGTCCTGTTCCAGCGCCTCCGGCTGCCCGTGGTGCTCGGCTACGTGCTCGCCGGGGTGCTGGTCGGGCCCAACCTCGCCCTGGCCTTCGTCGCCGATGCCGAGGTGGTCCGGACGCTGTCCGAGCTGGGCGTGATCCTGCTCATGTTCGCGCTCGGGCTCGACCTGAGCCTCCGCAAGCTCATCGCCATCGCCCCGACCGCCGGCCTCACCGCCCTCGTCGAGGTGAACCTGATGCTCCTGCTCGGCTACGCGGCCGGCAGGGCCATGGGCTGGTCGGTGGTGGAGTGCCTCTTCGCCGGGGGCGTCGTGGCGATCTCCTCGACCACCATCGTCGCGAAGGCCTTCGACGAGCAGGGGGTCCGCGGGCCCAGGCGGGACCTGGTGATCGGGATCCTGCTCGCCGAGGACGTCGCCGCCGTGGCGCTCCTCGCGACCCTCACCGCGGTGGCCACCGGCGCGGGGACGGGCGCGGGCGAGGTCGCGGTGACGGTCGGGAAGCTGGTCGTGTTCCTCCTGGCCCTCGTGGCCGCCGGGATCGCGGTGGTTCCACGCCTCGTCCGCGCCGTCGTCCGCCTGGACAGGCCCGAGACGACCCTCGTCGTGAGCATCGGCCTCTGCTTCGCCGCGGCGCTCCTCGCGCGCGCGGCCGGTTACTCCACGGCGCTCGGCGCCTTCGTCGCGGGCGTGCTGGTGGCGGAGTCCGGCCAGGCCCACAAGATCGAGCCGCTGGTGCTGCCCGTCCGCGACGTCTTCGCTGCCGTCTTCTTCGTCTCGGTCGGGATGGAGCTCGATCCGCGCCTCGTCGCGGGGCAGCTCCCGGCGGTGGCCGTGCTGACGATCGTGGTGCTGGTCGGCAAGATCCTGGGGGTGGCGGCGGGCGCCTTCATAACGGGCAACGGCGTGGTGACCTCGGTCACCGCCGGCCTGACCCTGGCCCAGATCGGCGAGTTCTCCTTCATCATCGCCGCCCTCGGGCGATCGCTCGGCGCGACCTCCGACTTCCTCTACGCCGTGGTCGTCGCCGTCTCGGCGATCACGACGCTGACCACCCCCTGGTTCATCCGCTGGTCCGGTGGCGTCGCGCGCGCCACCGACCGCTGGATGCCCCGCGCGCTCCAGACCTACGGGACCCTGTACGCCAGCTGGATCGAGCGGATCCGCTCCTCGCCGCACCACGCCAGCCACGGCTCCCGCATGCGGCGGCTCGCCCTGGCGCTGGCGCTCGACGCCGGCGTCGTGGCCGCGATCGTGATCGGGACGTCAGTCGCGGTCCGGGCGGCAGCGCCCCGGCTCGCGACCCTCATCGGCGTCGGGGGCCTGGCGTCCAGGGCGATCGTCGTCGCGGCCGGCGTGCTGCTGATGGCCCCGTTCGCGGCCGGGGTCATCCGGGTCTCCCGGCGGCTCGGCGCGACCCTCGCGATCGCCGCCCTGCCGCAGGCGCGCGAGGGGACGCCCGACCTCGCGGCCGCGCCGCGCCGCGCGCTGGTCGTGACGCTGCAGATCGGCGTGCTGCTCTTCGTGGGGATCCCGCTGGTCGCGGTCACCCAGCCCTTCCTCGGCGGGCCGGAGGGAGCGTACGCCCTCGTCGCGGTGCTCCTGCTCCTCGGGGTCGCGTTCTGGCGCAGCGCCGCCAACCTCCAGGGGCACGTCCGCGCAGGCGCGCTCGTCGTCGCGGAGGCGCTCGCCTCGGGCGCGCGGAGCGGCCGCCCCGCCGCCGAGGGGGAGTCGCTCGACCGCGTCCGCAGGCTCCTCCCGGGGCTCGGCGAGCCGGTGCCCGTCCGGCTGCGCGAGGGGAGCGCCGCCGTCGGCAAGACGCTGGCGCAGCTCGACCTCCGCGGCACGACCGGCGCGACGGTCCTCGCCATCGCGCGCGGCGAGGCCGGGATCGTCGCGCCGGGCGCGCAGGAGCGGCTCGCCACGGGAGACGTCCTCGCGCTGGCTGGCTCGCACGAGGCGGTGGACGCCGCGCGCCGGATCCTCCAGGAGCCGGCCGCGGCGGGCGGCCCCGAGCGCTGGACCTCGGGGGAGTAGCGCCGCCGCTAACCCCGCGGGACGCCAGCCGGCAGCCCGGCCATCTTCCGCGCCTGCCACTCCGCGATCGCCTTCCTGATCCCGGGGATCGCGTCGCGCGCGGCCTCTATGCCGGCCTGCATGCAGCGCTTCTTCTGGCCGAAGTCGAGCATACCGACGTCGCCGATCTTCGGCGTGATCAGGACGTCCGCGCCCCGCTTCGAGTGCTCGACGTTCAGGGCGAACATGATGTTGGTCGCCTGGAGCACGACATCCACCACGTTCTTGATGTTGGTGTTCCCGAGGTTCTCGCTGATGTCGACCGCGATCACGAGGTCCGCCCCCTTCTCCCGGGCGACGGCGATGGGGATGTTGTCGCTCACGCCGCCGTCCACCAGGATCTTCCCCATGTGCTGGACCGGGGGGAAGACGCCGGGGATGGCGCTGGAGGCGCGCACGGCGCGCGCCACCGAGCCGCGATCGATCACCACCTTCGTCCCCCAGTTGAGGTCGGTCGCCACCGCCGCGAACGGGACCTTCATGTCCTCGATGTTCTTCACCTTGAACTTCTCCGTGAGCCACCGCTCGAACCGGTCGCCGGCCGCGAAGCTCATCCCGGTCACCACGTTCATGACGCCGTAGTCGAAGAGATCGTCCTTCTCCAGCTGGAAGGCGGTCCACTCGAGCTCGAAGCTGTTCCGGTCCTCGGCGTAGAGGGCGCCGATGAGGCTGCCGACGCTCGTGCCGACGACCAGATCGACCGGGATCTTCTCCTGCTCCAGCGCCCGCAGGACGCCGACGTGAGCGAACCCTCGCGCCGCCCCGCCGCCGAGGACGAGCGCGATCCGCGGCGTCGGCGCGTGCGCGGCGACGAGCGGTGGTGGCGCCACCACGTTCACATGGGCTTCGACCACGGGGACGGTGCGGCAGGCGGCGGCGGACAGCAGCGCTACGACCAGGAGGAGACGGTCCATCGGTGAAGGTTACGGGAATTCGCGGCGTCCCGCGAGGGGCGACGTCCTGCCGTTGACCGGCCGCCGGATCGGCGGGACGTTCGACGCTGGAGGTCCGATGACGGAGCGAGCAGCGGAGGCGGCATGGCACACGCTCGACGGCGCGCAGGCGCTGGCGGCGCTCGACGCGACGCCCGTGGGGCTGACGGGGGAGGAGGCGGTCCGCCGCCTGGCGCGGTACGGGCCCAACGAGCTGCCCGAGGGGAAGCGGTCCTCGCTCCTGACCGTGTTCGCGCGACAGTTCGCGAGCCCGCTCATCTACCTGCTCGTCGTCGCCGCGGCCATCGCGGTCGCCGTCGGCGAGCGGGCCGACGCGATCGTCATCGGCGTCATCCTCCTGGTCAACGCGCTCATCGGCACCTTCCAGGAGGGACGCGCCGAGCGCTCGATGCGGGCGCTCCAGCGGCTGACGGCGCTCCGCACCCGCGTGCTCCGCGACGGGGAGGTGCGGGACGCGGCCGCCCGCGAGGTGGTGCCCGGCGACGTGCTCGTCCTCGGCCGCGGGCGACGCCGTGCCAGCCGACGCGCGAATCCTCGAGGCGAGCAGGGTGGAGGCCGTGGAGGCCGTCCTGACCGGTGAATCGCAGCCGGCGCAGAAGCGGGCCGAGGCAGCGCCCGAGGGATCGGAGCTGGGGGATCGCTGGTCGATGCTCCACGCGGGGACGCACCTCTCCGCGGGGCGGGTGCGCGCGGTCGTCGTCACCACCGGGGTCGGCACCGAGCTGGGCCGGATCGCGGCGCTGACCCGCGCGACCGAGACGCCGCCTACGCCGCTGGAGCGGCGCGTCGCCCGCCTCGGCCGCGTGCTGGTCGTCCTCGCGCTGGCGATCTTCGCGCTGGTCTTCGCGGTCGGCCTGCTGCGCGGGATCCCCCTCACCGAGATCTTCATGGTCGCCGTGAGCCAGCTGGTCTCGGTGGTGCCCGAGGGGCTCCCCGTCGCGATGACCGTCGGGCTCGCGGCGGGCATGCAGCGCATGGCGGCGCGGGGCGCGATCGTCCGGCGGCTCTCAGCGGTCGAGTCGCTGGGCTCCACGACGGTGATCTGCAGCGACAAGACCGGGACGCTCACGCGCGGCGAGAACACCGCCGTGGCCGTGAGGCTCGCCGGCCGCGATCTCCACGTCGAGGGCGTGGGCTACGAGCCCGTCGGGCGGATCCTGGAGGACGGCGAGCCGAGATCCGCCGACGGCGATCCGTCCCTGCGTGCGCTCCTCGAGGCCTCGGCGCTCTGCAACGACGCCGCCCTCGTCCCGCCCGGCGAGGACGATCCCCGCTGGCGCGCGCTCGGCGATCCCACCGAGGCCGCGCTCCTCTCCCTGGCGCGCAAGGGCGGGATCGATCCCGAGGCGCTCCGCCTCCTCCACCAGCGCACGGGCGAGATCCCCTTCGACGCCGGCGCCCGGCTCATGGTCACGGTCCACGGCGGGCCGGGCGGTGGGCGGACGCTGGTGAAGGGGGCGACCGAGGCGCTGCTCCCGCTCTGCGCCTCGCTCCGCCATGGCGATGCGCGCAGGCCGCTGGACGACGTCGCGAGGGAGGCGGTCCAGGCGGCGGCGGACCGCATGGCGGGGGACGCCCTGCGGGTGCTCGCCTTCGCCGAGGCGGACGCGCTGCCGGTCGACGGCCGCGGCTTCGAGGTCCTCGACGGGAGGCTCACCCTGGTCGGGCTCGTGGGGCAGGTCGACCCGCCGCGACCGGAGGCGCGCGAGGCGGTCGCCCGGTGCCGCAGCGCCGGCATCCGGGCGGTGATGATAACCGGCGACCACCGGGCCACCGGGCTGGCCGTGGCGGAGGCGCTCGGGATGGTGGACGGGGGAGGCAAGGCACTCGACGGCGTGGAGCTGGAGCGGCTGGGGGAGGCCGAGCTGGCCGCGGCGGTCGCCGAGACCTCCGTCTTCGCGCGCGTCGCGCCGTCCCAGAAGCTCCGGATCGTCGAGGCGCTGCAGCGGCGCGGCCAGGTCGTGGCCATGACGGGAGACGGGGTCAACGACGCGCCGGCGCTGGTGCGCGCCGACGTCGGCGTCGCGATGGGGCGCACCGGGACGGAGGTGGCGAAGGAGGCGGCCGCCATCGTCGTCACCGACGACAACTTCGCCACGATCGTCGAGGCGGTGGCGGAGGGACGCGTCGTCTACCGCAACGTCCGAAAGGCGTTGCTCCTGCTGCTCTCGACGGGCCTGGCCGAGGTCGTGGTGCTCCTCTCGGCGCTCCTCCTCGGCCATCCCCTGCCCTTCCCAGCCGTGCAGATCCTCTGGAACAACGTCGTCACCGAGGGGACCATCACGGTCAACCTGGGCATGGAGCCCGCCGAGGGGGACGAGATGCAGCAGCCCCCGATCCGGCCGTCGGTCCAGCTCCTCGGTGACGGCCTGCTCCAGCGAATGTTCCTCATGAGCGCGACGATCTCGCTGGTCACCTTCGGCTACTTCGCGATCGGGCTGCGGCTCGGGCTCCCCTTCGACCGCGTCCGCACCGGCACCTTCACGCTGCTCGCCGTCTGCGAGTGGTTCAACCTGTTGAACTGCCGCTCCGAGCGGCGGAGCGTCTTCGCCAACCCGCTCCACCGCAACCCCTGGCTGCTGGGGGGCCTCGCGATCTCGGTCCTCCTGCAGCTCGCCGTCATCTACTGGGAGCCGCTGGGGCGCGCCTTCCGCACGGTCCCCCTCCCGCCGGTCGATCTCGCCGTCGTCGTCGCCGCCGGGAGCGTCGTCCTCTGGACCGAGGAGGTGCGCAAGCGGGTCGTCGCCGTCCGGCTTCACCGTCCGTGACTCGCTCACCGCGCGCGGTCGCGTGGCGATCCGCTCCCTCCCGCGAGGTGGTAGGCTCCCGCCTCGACCCGGGGGTGCCAGCGAGCTGGCGAGGAGTGGCTTCATGTTGAAGTGGCTCCAGTCGTTCAGGATCGTGACCCGGCTCCGCCTGGTGATCGGCGTCGGGCTCGCCTGCCTGCTCGCCCTCGCCGGCCAGTCGGTCCTGGTGCTCGACCGGCAGATGAAGGCGGACCGGAAGGCCAAGGTCCGGGCCGTCGTGGAGACCGCCTACGGGATCCTGCAGCGGCAGGGCGAGCGGGTCGCGGGCGGCGAGGTCTCGGAGCCCGACGCGAAGCGCGAGGCGCTCGGGCTGCTCAAGGCGCTGCGTTACGAGCGGCGCGAGTACGTCTGGGTGAACGACCTCGAGCCGCGGATGGTGATGCATCCGTTCATGCCCGAGCTGGACGGCAAGCCGCTCACCGACTACCGCGATCCGAACGGGAAGCGGCTCTTCGTGGAGTTCGTGAACACGGTGCGGGCCTCGGCCGAGGGCGGCTTCGTCGACTACGAGTGGCCGCTCCCGGGCTCGGAGGACCCGGTCCCCAAGGTCTCCTTCGTGAAGGTCTACGCGCCGTGGGGCTGGATCCTCGGCTCCGGGCTCTACCTCGACGACGTCGGGGACGCCATCCGGGGCCAGATGGTCCAGGTCGGCGCGTTCGCGCTGGTGGTGGGGATCCTCCTCTGGGCGGCCGCGTACATCGTCATGCTGTCGGTCCGCGGCCAGGTCAGGGCGCTCAAGACCGAGACGCGGCGGCTCGCGGACTCCGTCGCGCGGGGCTCGCTCTCGGCCCGGGTCGACCCGGACTCCGTCGGGCCGACCTTCCGGCCGGTGATCGAGGGGATCAACGCCACGATGGCGTCCTTCCAGCAGCCCTTCACGCAGACGATGGAGGCCGTGAGCGCGCTGGCCCGAGGCGAGATGCCGCCACCGCTGGAGGGCGACTGCGTGGGGGAGTGCGCCCAGCTGCGGGACGCCCTCAACCGCGCGATCGGCACCGTCTCGGCGCTGGTCCATGGCGTCCAGCGGCTCGCCGACGCGGCGCAGCGGGGCAAGCTCGACGCCCGGATCGACGCCGGGCACCACCGGGGCGAGTTCCGCAAGGTCGCGGAGGGGCTCAACGCGACCCTCGACGGGATCATCCGGCCGCTGCGGGCCGCCGCCGAGCAGATCGACGGCTTCGCCCGCGGCGAGCTGCCCCCGGCGATCGGGACGCCGTGGCAGGGCGACTTCGAGCCGCTGCGGCGAAACCTCGACCACCTCGGCGAGACGATCGGGGGCGTGGTGCTGGGCATGGAGGCCATGACGGAGGCGCAGGCGGTCGGCGACCTCGACGCCGTGATCGCCGCCGATCGCTTCCACGGGATCTTCCGCCGGATGGCGGAGGGCGTGAACGAGGCCGTGGCGATGCACGTGGGAAACCTGCTGCGCATCCTGGAGATCCTCGGCGCGTACGCGCACGGGGACTTCGGGCCGGTCCTCGATCCGCTCCCGGGCAAGCAGGCGATCGCCAACCAGCGGCTCGACCTCCTGCGCGGCAACCTGCACTCCATCGCCGCGGACGTGCGGGCGCTGACGCAGGCGGCGGTGGAGGGGCGGCTCGGCGAGCGCGTCGACGTGCACAAGTACAGCGGCGACTGGGCGGGGGTCATCGAGGGGCTCAACGGGACGCTCGATGCCGTGGTCGCGCCGGTGGAGGAGGCCACGCACGTGCTCGAGGGGATCGCGCGGCGCGACCTCTCGGTGCGCGCACGTAGCGACTGGCGGGGGGACCACGCGCGGCTCGCGATGGCCATCAACGCCACCGCCGGGGCGCTGCAGGACGCGCTGCGCCAGGTTGCGGACGCCGTCGACGGCGTGGCGCGCGCGTCGGAGCAGATCGCCGCCGGCGCCCACGCGGTGGCCGACGGCGCCCAGGCGCAGGCGCACGCGGTGGAGCGCACGAGCAGCGAGCTGGAGGGGATCGCCGCGAAGGCGGAGCAGTCGGCCGCGGCTGCCCGCGAGGCCGCCGCCCGGACGAAGGCCGCCGACGGCGCGGCGAACGGCGGCGCGGCGTCGGTCGAGCGGATGACCGGCACGATGACCCGCATCCGTCAGGCGGCGGAGGGGACCAGCCTCATCCTCAAGGACATGAGCGAGATCGCGTTCCAGACGAACCTGCTGGCCCTCAACGCGGCGGTGGAGGCGGCCCGCGCAGGGGAGGCGGGGCGCGGCTTCGCCGTCGTCGCGGAGGAGGTCCGCTCGCTCGCGCTCCGCTCGAAGGCGGCGGCGGCGCGCACCGAGGGGCTGATCCGCGAGTCGGTCCGCCAGGTCGTGGAGGGGGAGTCGACCAGCCGCCAGGTGGCGTCGACCCTCGTCGACATCGCCGCGGCGGTCGCCCAGGCGACCTCGCTCGTCGGACGCATCGACGAGGCGGCCCGCGCCCAGGTCGAGGCGATCGGCGGCGTCCGGCGAAACGTGGACGCGGTGGATCGCGTCACCCAGCAGAACGCGGCGAGCGCCGAGGAGTCGAGCTCGGCCGCCGCCGAGCTGTCGGCGCAGGCCGAGGATCTCGCCGCGATGGTCGGCTCCTTCCACGTCGAGCGCCGCCACGCCGACGCGCCGCGGACGAGGGCGAGGGCTGCGCTCGAGTAGCGGGCCGGCCCTGCCCCCGAAGAACGACGGGGCGGGCGCGACCGCGCGCCCGCCCCGCCACTGCCACTGCCTGCTGCCTGCTGCCTGCTGCCGGATCGCCTACTTGACGGTCGTGAGGGCCGTCGCGACGTCGGCGTCGGGGTCCTGATCGGTGATCACCGCGCTCCAGGTCACCGGGCCCGACATCGTCGGGACGAGGGCGAAGGAGTACGTGCCCGCCTGGACCGCGGCGACGTCGCCGAGCGTGGTGGTCACTCCGCCCTGCGTGTACTGCACGGCGAGGGACGCCGCGCCGCCGACGACCTGGACGACGTTGACCTTGAAGGTCGCCTTGCGCCCGACGACGGTGCGGCCGGTCGCCCGAACCGAGGCGATGTCGAAGTCGGAGAGTGCCGGAGCGGCGCAGACCGGATCCTTCGCGTCGATCGCGCCGTCACAGTTGTCGTCGATGGCGTTGGTGCAGAGCTCGGTGACGCCCGGGTTCACGGCCGCTGCCGCGTCGTTGCAGTCCCCGCACTGCGCGCCCGCGGGGAGCGCACAGACCCCGTCGCACACCGCGTAGCCATCACGGTCGGCGTCGGGACAGGCGGTCGCCGCGACGACGGGGTAGCTCGTCCGGTCGCCAGGGAGCGTGAGCGCGTCGATCTCGTCGACGTTCGAGAACTTGTCACCGTCGGAGTCGAGCGGCTCGACGGCGGCCAGCGCCGCGCTGATCCCGGCGGCGATGTTCGCCCGGACGGCGGCGCCGTACGGATTGAAGGTCGAGTTGGTCGACCCGTGGCACGTGGTGCACGCGTCGAGCCTGGTGTTGGCCGTGCCGTAGGTGGCGTCGAAGGTCGTCAGGAAGCCCGACTTCGCCTCCGCGGCCAGCGGGGCGAGGACGAGCGCGGCTGCTGCCAGGAGAAGCCTCTTGTACGTCTGCATGCAGGTTTCCTCCGCCGATGCACCGCATCGGCGTTGAAGGGTGGAGTCCGTAGGTGCGTCTTCACCGCGAGCGCGGCCGCCCGGTCATCGGGCGCCGTGCTCGGCAGCCCGATACTTCACGCGGGGTCCCGGCTTCTCTCTTCGCGCGCCGCCTTCCTCGCCGACGGCGGCGACGACGTGGCAGGCGGCCTGCTAGGGAATCGGCCTTGGGGGAGGCAGCGCCGTCGCGGGCAGGCTGCCGGTGTACTGGACGCCGTTCACGACGTAGGTCGGCGTGGCCGCGAGCCCGATCTGGATGCCCGTCGCGACGTCGCTGGAGAGGCGGCGGGTCGTCTCCGGGTCGACCAGGCAGGCACGGAAGCGCGCCACGTCGAGCCCGACCTTGCCGGCGAGCTCCTCCACCGAACGCCTGGCCTGCTGGTTCCCGAAGAGCGCGTCGTCCATCTCGGTGAAGCGCCCCTGCTGCTCGGCGCAGATGGCGGCCCGCGCAAGCGCGCACGCCCGCGGATGCATGGGACGCTTCATGAGGGGGTTGCAGGAGGAGTCGAGCGGGAAGTGGCGCTTCACCAGCGTGATGTCCGGCCGGGTGGCGAGGAGCGCCTTCAGCTCCTCGTGCGCCTTGGCGCAGAACGGGCACTCGTAGTCGCTGAACTCGAAGACGACCGGCGGCCCGGAGACCGGGGGTGCCGAGGACAGGACCGGCGCGGGCGGTGGCCTGTCCCAGTACCGGGGCTGGGCGCGCGCGGCCAGGGCGACGAGCGCGACCGCCGCGATCGCGAACCCTGCCGTGCGCCCGGGGCGCGCGCGGAGGAGGGCCAGGTCCGCGCGCAGCGCGGCGAGGATCCCTTCAGGGCGGCAGGCCCGCCACGCGGTGACGAGCAGGGCGAAGGAGACCGCCCAGGAGCCGGCGCAGTAGAGGCAGAGCGCCCCGATGGCCAGCTCCGAGAGGAGCGCCAGCCCTACCGCCACCGCCGACGCGACGCTCGCGACGGCGAAGAGGAACCCCGCCGGCCAGCTCGCGTGCGGCCGCCGTCCGCTCAGCCCGAAGACCGCGAGGATGAGCGCGAGCCCGTAGCCGAAGATCCCCCAGACCGCGACCGGGAGCCCCAGGAAGACCGAGTACGCGCTCGTGGCGACCCGATCGCAGTTCACGAACTCGTTGATGTTGCACGCGCTGGCGATCCCGGCGTGCGCCGACACGTGCTGGCGCGCGAGCAGCACGGAGAGGAGGAGCCCTGCCGCCGCCAGGACCAGGGCAGCGACGAGGGGAGGACGAAGCCGGGCGTTCATTCGATCGGGCAGGGCTTCACGGGCTCGCAGGGAGCTTCCTTCGAGGCCGCGGCGGGGGGCGGCACGCTCCGGGGAGCGTCCGTCCCGGCCTTCTGCTTCTTCTTCGCCGGCGCCCGTGGCGGCGCCGGCGCGACCGCGGGCGGCGTCGCCGTGGTCGCGGCGGGGGGCGTGGTCGCAGGAGCGGGAGCGTCGGCGAGGGCAGCGCCGGAGACCACGATGGCCGCGAGGGCCGCGCTGGCGAGCGTCTTCATCACGAAAACCTCCATGAGGGCGGGAGTCTGCCTCAGGTCGGGCCGCAGGTGAAGCGGCCCGCGCAGGCGCCCCCTTGCCCCGTCACGGGCGCGCGGCGGCCGCCGCCTCCGGCAGCGCGTCGAGCCTGGCCGCGACGATGAAGTCGTTCTCGGAGAGGCCGCCGATGGCGTGCGTCCAGAGCTCCACGTCCACCGCGCTGTAGTGGACGCTGAAGTCGGGGTGGTGCCCCTCGGCCTCGGCGACGACGGCCAGCGCATCCACGAAGCGCATGGCCTCCTTGAAGTCGCGGAACCGGAAGTCGCGGTGGATCCGGGTGGCGCCATCCCGTGCCTCCCAGCCGCCGAGGGTCCGCAGCCCCTCGCCGGCAGCCTCCGGCGACATCTTCGGAGTGCCCCCCTCACACGGGACGCAGTGGCGGTTGTTCCAGTCCATGCCGTCTTGGTTAACGTGCGCCCGGCCACCGCGCCTGTTGCCGAAGCTCAAGAGGACGTTTACGGTCACCCGCCGGCTTCCGCCAGAGGGGTGTACGTCATGAGGATCTTCATCGTCGCGACCAGCGCCTCGCTCGTCCTCGCGGGCTGCTCCGGTGTCAGCACCATGCAGGTCCGGGCGCTCGGTCCGGAGCGGGAACGGCCGATCGCCCTCGCACCTCCAGCCGGGGACTCCACCGCCGATCAGGTCGCGCACGCTGGAGTCGCCGCGGGGCTGGCGAAGTCGGGAGTCGCGACCGTCGACCCGTCCGACCCGAGCGCCCTCGTCCTGCGGACCCGCGTCCTCTCCGCGGACGAGGAGATCGCCGGCGGCGGAGCGCTGCGCACCGGCGGGAGCCTGCTCGGGAGCGCCGGCAAGGGCGCCGTCGGGCTCCTCCAGTCGGGGAGCAGGGCCTACAACGCGTCGCGGGTCCGGCTCGCGCTGCTGCTCGAGGCGCGCGAGCGCCCCAGGCCGGTGGGCGCCCTCTTCTGGGACGGCTTCGGCGGCGACAGCGAGGCAGGCTTCGCGGGCGAGGAGGCCGGGGAGGCGATGGGGCGTGAGATCGCGCGGCAGCGGGAGCGGTGGTTCACCCGCCGCGTGGCCGACGAGCGGCTCCTGCTCACCTCCACGCCGAACCTCATCCCGCCCGGCGAGTGGGTCCTCTCGAACGACGAGGCGCTCGTCTTCCACCTCGGCCGGGGGATCAGGGAGTGGCTGCAGGCCGACGTCACGCTCGGCGCGCTCCCCGTCCCGGTGGCGGCCGCGGGCGCGATCGCCGGCGGCGGCGGCGTCGCCGCCGGTGGCGTCGCCGGCTTCGGGGTCATCGGCGTCCTCAACCTGGGCGTGAAGGTGAAGGTGCTCGAGGAGGGACCCGCGTGGCCGGGGGTCGCCGCCTCCTACGACATGGTCAACGTCTGGGGCGGCGCGCTCGGCGGCGGCGGGGTGGCGCTCCTCGGGAAGGGCGTCGCCGCGGCCGCCGCGGGCGGCGCCGCCGGCTTCAACCTCCAGTTCAACCTCCTCACGGCGAGCGTCGCGAAGCACTTCCGCGACTGGCTCCAGGTAGGCGCCGGCCTCTACGTCCTCGACAACCACAACTTCATCCCGCAATCCAAGGGGTTCTACGTAGCCGACACCTTCGGAGACAGCGCGAGCAGCACGAGCCGGACCACCGACCGCGTCCCCACGATCGCCGTCCCATGGCTGAGCGTCGAGGCGGCGGCCGGGAACCACGTCCGGTTCATGTCCGAGTACCTCATCTCGCCGGGTTCGGACTGGTTCGTGCTGGGGATGCGGACGCTGGTCTACCGGACGCGCTTCGGGCTCGCCCGCACCGGCCATGTCGCCGCGAAGCTCGACACTGCGGTGCTGTTCACGCGCTACACGGAGCACGACACGGGTGAGCGCAAGATCGCGCCCCTGCCATGGCTCGGGGTCTCGCTCTACCTCCGGTAGGGCGCCCGCCGGCGGCTTGCGCCGGCGCTCCCAAAGAGGCTAAACGTCCGCCGACCATGCCTTCGAAGCCCAGCCGCGACCTCGAGACGTTCCCGAACCCGAAGCCGGAGCGCCCGTTCGAGATCTCGTTCGAGTGCCCAGAGTTCACCTGCCTCTGCCCGAAGACCGGGCAGCCCGACTTCGCCACCATCCGGATCCGGTACGTCCCGGCCGCGAAGTGCGTGGAGCTGAAGAGCCTCAAGCTCTACCTCTGGAGCTTCCGAGACGAGGGGGCGTTCCACGAGGCGGTCACCAACCGGATCTGCGACGACCTGCGTGCGCGCCGTCGAGCCGCGCTGGCTCGAGGTGGTCGGCGACTTCTACGTGCGCGGCGGCATCCACACGGTCGTCACCGCCCGGCACGGCTCGAAGCCCGAGCAGTAGCGCTCGGCCCGGCACCGCGATTCCGGCCCTGGTCCCGCCAACGCGGGACGGCGCCGATCGGCCGCACTACAGTAGCGTGGGGTCCGCCTCCCACTCGCGGTACTATCATGCGCTCCGTGGCCGAGAACCCACAGATAGACAACGGTTCCTGGGAGCCGCGACTGCTCGTCGGCACGACGCTCGACGGGCGCTACGAGCTGACGGCTCACCTCGCCACCGGCGGGATGGGGGCGGTCTTCCGCGCGCGCCACGTCCCGCTGCGAAAGGACGTCGCCGTCAAGGTGATGCGTCCCGACCTGACCGCGGCGAAGGATCTCGTCGAGCGGTTCCGGCAGGAGGCCGAGATCGCTGCACGGCTCGAGGACGAGAACATCGTGCGAGTCACCGACTTCGGGCGAAGCCCGGAGGGCTACCTGTTCCTCGTCATGGAGCTGCTGGAGGGGGAGAGCCTCTTCGAGCGGCTCCGCCGCGAGGTGCTCTTGCCGCCCGAGGAGGCGGTCCCCATCTTCTGGCAGATTCTGCTCGGCCCTCGAGGCCGCGCACGCGCTCAGCGTCGTCCACCGCGACCTCAAGCCGGAGAACGTCTTCCTCGCGCGCCTGGCCGATGGCCGCGAGGCGGTGAAGCTCCTCGACTTCGGGATCGCCAAGTTCCTGGAGCCCACCAGCTCCAGCGCGACCGCCGCCGGGATGGTCGTCGGCACCCCCGAGTACCTCTCCCCGGAGCAGGCGGTGGGCGGGCAGGTCGACGGCCGTGCAGACCTCTACTCCGTCGGGATCATCGCCTGGCGGACGCTCGTCGGGCGCCACCCGTTCCTGCCGAACGAGCCGCGCGCGCTCATCATGGCCCACGCGCTCCAGGCGCTGCCGCCCATCAGCGACGAGCGGCCGGAGCTGGCACGGTTCCCAGCGCTCGTGGCCGCGGTCTCCCGCGCGTGCGCCAAGGAGCTGACCGAGCGCCACCTCAACGCCACCGCCCTCAAGGCCGACTTCGCCACGTCCATCGGCCCGCTCTTCGTGCCGCCCCCGCCACCGGCCCCCACGCTCACCCCGGGGCGGCCCCTGACCATCCCGCCGGTCCCGCGCGCGGTCTTCGACCTCCAGCCGCCGAGCGGCCTCGACTCCGAGGGGGGGGCCACCAGCACCCCGGCGGTGGAGCACAGCCCCACGCTGGAGCGCCAGTTCCACTTCGCCCGCCTTCGCGCCTACGCGAGCCAGAGCTGGTACTCGGTGCTGGCGCTGACCACCGAGCCCATCGCGCGCGCGGCCGGAAGGGTCGGGAGCGGCTGGCGATGGCTGTGGCGCCATCCGGCGGCGCGCTACGGCGTGCCCGCCGCGCTGCTCCTCGCGGGCGGGGTCTGGCTCACCGTGACGATCCGCCACGACCGGGTCCCCGGCGAGGCGCGCGGGTTCATGCGCAGTGGGAAGCTCCAGGAGGCGGCGGAGATCCTGCGGGACGAGCTCGGCCGCTACCCGGACGACCCCGAGCTCAGGCTGCTCCTGGGTCACGCCCTGCACGGGCTTACGGGGCAGGCCGGCGCCGGCGTCGAGGCGTATGCCGCCGCCCACGCGGCGGGCGTGCTCGACGAAGAGGCCCTCACCAACCTGGCGTCCGACCTCGGGCTGGATCGCGCCACCGCCGATCGCGCGAGCCACCTCCTCGTCCGGATCGGGGACGCCGCCCTTCCCGCCGTCCTCGACGCGACCGCCGAGGGGCCACCGGCGCGGCGGCTGCGAGCCCTGACCCTGGCGCGCGACATGGGGGCCGAGGAGCGCGTCGATCGGATGGCCGCGTACGGAGGGCTGCTCAAGGAGAGCGACTGCGAGGTCAGGCGCGCCGCTGCCCGGAGGCTCGGCGAGATCGGCGACCCCGGCGCACTCCCGGCGCTGCTCGAGGCGTCGAAGGCGCAGAAGGAGACGAAGAGCGGGATCTTCGGCCGCGCCCAGCGCGCGCCCGCCTGCGGGGCGACGGACGCCGCCGAGGCCGCCAGGCGCATCGAGGCGGCGCAGGTCGACCCCGCCCCCTGAGCCCGACTCGTGCTAATGCTCGCCGCACCGGCGCGATCACGGCGCGGCGGCGGAGGCGAGCATGGTCAGGACGGCGGGTGGCAGCAGGACGCGCCCCAGGCGCGGCGGTGGGATCGGCACGGCGGCGACCGCGATCCAGGAGATCGAGTGCGGGCTCCTCGCCATCCCGGTCTTCCAGGAGGATCTGGACGACGGCGGGCAGGTCGCCCTCCTGGCGCTCGACCGGACCCTCGGTGGAGCGCTCTTCGCCGCCGTGGCGAGCGAGAAGTTCGAGGGGAAGCCGGAGCAGCAGCTCCTCCTCCCGACGCTCGGGCGCGGCAAGGCGGAGCGGATCCTCCTCCTCGGGATGGGCTCGCGCGGCGCCGCCGCGGTCAGGTGGCCCGCCACCGGGTTCGAGCCGCTCCGCACCGCGGCTGGCGTCGCGGCGCGTGCAGCCGCCAAGGTCCGGGCCAGGACGCTCGCCGTCGCGGTCCCGGTCGCGAAGAGCGAGATCGCGCCCGCCGCGCGCGCGGCCGTCGAAGGGGCGCTCCTCGGCCTCTACCGGTTCGACGCCTACAAGTCGCCCAGCGGCGACGGCGAGGTGGAGGGGCTCGCGCTGGCCCTGCCGCCCGGCGCCGAGGAGGATCCGGAGGTGGCCGCCGCCATCCGGCTGGGCGTCTCGCTCGCCGAGGCCATCTCGTGGGCGCGCGACCTCGTGAACCTCGGGCCGGCCGACTGCACGCCGTCCCGACTCGCCGACGCGGCGCGGGCGCTCGCCCGCGAGGCCGGGCTCAAGTGCGAGGTGCAGGGGCCCAGGCAGATCGCGGCCCTCAAGATGGGGATGTTCCTGGGCGTCACCCGCGGCTCGGCCGAGCCGCCGCGCCTCGTGAAGCTGAGCTACGCGCCGAAGGGGGTCACGGCGAAGCGGCCCCCGGTCGTCCTGGTCGGGAAGGCGCTCACGTTCGACTCGGGCGGCCTGTCGCTCAAGCCGGCCGACTCCATGCCGACGATGCACACCGACATGGCCGGCGCGGCAGCGGTCGTCGCCGCGATGAAGGTGATCGCCGAGCTCGCCCCCCCGTTCCCGGTCCACGCCGTCTTCGGCGCCTGCGAGAACATGCCGGGCGGCCGCGCCTACAAGCCCAGCGACGTGCTGCGCGCCTTCAACGGCAAGACGGTCGAGATCATGAACACCGACGCCGAGGGGCGGCTGGTGCTCGGCGACGTGATCGCCTGGGCGGAGAAGACGCTGAAGCCCGCGGCGATGGTCGACGTCGCCACCCTCACCGGCGCGTGCATGGTGGCGCTGGGGCTGACCACCGCCGGCCTCATCGGCCCCGACGGGCCGGTGGTCGACGGGATCGCCGCGGCGGCCCGGGAGGCTGGCGAGGAGGTCTGGCGGCTTCCGCTCACCGAATCGATCAAGGAGAACCTCAAGAGCGACCGCGCCGACCTGAAGAACGTCGGGGACCGGATGGGCGGCGCCATCGCCGCGGGCCACTTCCTGCACGCCTTCGCCGGCGAGACGCCGTGGGCCCACCTCGACATCGCCGGTCCGTCCCACTCGCCGAAGGAGTACGGTTACGTGGCGAAGGGCGGCACCGGGTTCGGCGTCAGGACGCTCGTCGAGTTCGTGCGCAGCTGGCGTTGAACGCGGCGGCCGGCGGCGCCGGCGAGGGGGCGAGCGTGGGCAAGTTCACCTATCTGCTGATGGCGCTGACCGGCCTGATCGGCTTCACGGCCGGGCTCTCGCCGACGACCAAGCTCGCCTCCGCGCTCCTGTCCGCGGGCTCCTCCCCGGTCGAAGCCAGGGTGGGCGACGCCGTCGCCGGCCGCTGGGTCACGCTCACCGACGCGAAGCTCCGCTGCGACACGCGCGCCGTCTACAAGGACGCGCTGACGTTCTTCCTCGCGACCGACGCGGGGTTGGGAAACCCGTTCGTGGCCCAGTTCGTCGGCGTCGTCGACTGCGGGGCGGCCTCGGCGTCGAAGCCGAGCGGCGCCTTCATCCCCGAGACGCTGACGATGGCCGACCTGGCGCAGTACGGCCTGGACGCGAAGGGGGCGACCGCCCTCAGGCTCTTCACGCCGCTCGCGACGCCGAAGTACCTGCGCCTGGCCCTCCTCCCGTTCGCCGCGATGCTGCTGATCGGCGCGGGCATCGCAGGGTGGGGCGTCCGCGGGCTCCTGCGGGCCAAGGAAGCAAGCCGGCGCTGACCAGTCGGACGGGCAAGGGGGACATCATCGCGGAAGGCTGCTAATTTCCGCCGCCGTGAACGCCTTCAAGCCCCACCTCGCCCAGATCGCCGACTACCCGTACGTGAAGGTCGACGCGCGCATCAAGCTCGACCAGAACGAGAGCCCCGAGGACTTCCCCGAGCCGCTGAAGGCGCGGGCGCTCGAGCGGCTCGCCTCGATCCCGTGGAACCGGTACCCGGACCTCCACGGCGAGGAGGTGCGCGCCGCCCTCGCGCGCCACGAGGACTGGCCGGAGAAGGGGATCGTCCTCTCGGCGGGCTCCAACCTGCTGATCCTCGCCCTCTGCAGCGCGGCGAGCCGCGTCCTCGATACGGCCCCAGCCTTCCCCTACTACAAGGGTGGCGCGGCCGCGGCCGGCACCCCCTGGGAGGCCGTCGCGCTCCTCGACGGCTTCGCGCTGCCGGTGGAGGACCTCCTCGCGAAGATGGAGCCGTCGAAGCCGGGGGTCCTCTTCGTCCCCAACCCGCACGGCCCCACCGGGAAGCTCTTCGAGCGGAGCGACCTCGACCGGCTGGCCGACTGCGCCCGCGAGACCGGCTGGATCCTGATCGTCGACGAGGCCTACCAGGCCTTCGCCGGCGTCGACTACCGGCCGCTGGCGCGCGCGAACCCGAGCGTCGGCGTGCTCAGGACCTTCTCCAAGTCCTGGTGCCTGGGCGGCATCCGCGCCGGGTACCTGCTCGCCTCGCCGCGCGTCGCCGCGGTGGCGGGCGCGCTCCTGCCCCCCTTCCAGATCCCGGCCCACACTGCCGCGATCCTGCTCACGGCGCTGGAGAAGCCGGGCTACGTCGCGCCGCTCGTGGAGCGGATCCGCGCCGAGCGCGAGCGCGTCTTCGCGGCCCTCTCGAGCCACCCGCGCTGGAAGCCCTACCCCAGCGCCGCAAACTACATCCTCATCCGGACGCCGGACGCGAAGGCGGCCTACGACCGCCTGCTCGCGCAGGGGATCCTCGTCAGGCGGCAGGACCACTACCGCGGCCTCGAGGGTTGCATCCGGGTCTCGGTCGGCTCCCCGGCGGAGAACGACGCGTTCCTGGCGGCGGCGAAGGACGCCTGAGCGCGTCCGCCGATGACCTTTCGATTCTTCCCCGGCCCCCGCGACGCGACCACCCGCGCGCGGCGCGGCGCCTTCGAGACCCCGCACGGCCGGGTGGAGACTCCGGTCTTCATGCCGGTCGGGACGCGCGCCTCCGTCACCGGGATGACGCCGGAAGATCTCCGGACGCTCGGCGCCGAGATCATCCTCGGCAACACCTACCACTTGCTGCTCCGCCCCGGCCCAGAGGCGATGGAGCGGTTCGGCGGCATCCACCCGTTCATGGCGTGGGACCGCCCGGTCCTGACCGACTCCGGCGGCTTCCAGATCTTCTCGCTCCCGGGCGACCGCTCGATCACCGAGGAGGGGGCGCGCTTCAAGAGCTACGTCGACTGCCGCTACCACCTGCTCTCCCCCGAGACCTCCATCGCGGTCCAGACGTCCATCGGCTCCGACGTGATGATGGTGCTCGACGTCTGCCTCCCGTCCACGTCGGAGCAGGGCGCGATCCGCGAGGCGATGGATCGCACGCACCGCTGGGCCCTCCGCAGCCTCGCCGCCCGCACCAACCCCGAGCAGGCCCTCTTCGCCATCGTCCAGGGCGGGCTCGATCCGGCGCTCCGCGCCGAGTCGGCCCGCTTCCTGACGCAGCACCCGTTCGACGGCTTCGCGATCGGCGGCCTGGCGGTGGGGGACACGCGGGCGGAGCGGGGAGAGGTGATCGACCTGACGATCGACCTGCTCCCCACCGACAGGCCGCGCTACCTGATGGGAGTCGGCACGCCGCCGGACCTCGTCGAGGCGATAGGGCACGGCGTCGACATGTTCGACTGCGTCATCCCGACGACGATGGCCTGGCAGGGGACCGCCTTCACCTCCGGCGGCCGGGTCCGGCTCACCCGCGGCGAGCTGAAGCTCTCCGACGCGCCGCTCGACCCCGCCTGCGGCTGCGACACCTGCCGCAACCACTCCCGCGGCTACCTCCACCACCTCATGAAGTGCAAGGAGCCGCTGGGACCCAGGCTGCTCTCCATCCACAACCTCCAGCACTACCTCGACCTGATGCGCGCGGCGCGCGGCGCCATCGAGGCGGGGCGCTACGCCGCCTTCGCGAAGGAGACGCTCGAGGCGATCGATCGCCACGAGCACGACGCGTCGTCGAGGTCGCCCGGGCGCAGGGTCTATCCGGGAGCCCTCTCGATGGGGAACATCCCCTCTCCCTCACCGAGGGAGAGGGACGGGGTGAGGGAGCCCCCCGCCCCCGCGGGGGAGAGGTCGGGTGAGGGGGCCCCCCGCTTCGACTTCGTCGTCACGCGCGACGGCGCGCCGGCCGTCGTCGACCGCGTCGTCGGCGAGGTGATGCACCCGGTGATCGGCCCGGCGGTCGAGTCGGAGCGGCTCTACGTCGCCCAGTCGCGCCTCAGGGCGCGGCTCGCCGAGGGCGGGGGGCCGCTGGTCCTCTTCGACGTCGGGCTCGGCGCGGGCTCCAACGCGCTCGCCGCGTGGCGCGCCTCCGACTCGGCTGCCGGGGGTGCGAGGCCCCTGGAGATCGTCAGCTTCGAGCGGGAGCTAGGCGCGTTCGCGCTGGCGCTCTCTCCGGAGGGCGTCACGAGGCTCGGGATCTCGGCGGCCGAGACCGAGGCCGCTCGCGCCCTCCTCGCCGAAGGGCGCCACGCGTCGGCCCGGACGGTCTGGCGCCTGAGGCTGGGTGAGGCGCTGGAGACGCTCGCCGGCGAGCACGCGCTCGCAGACCTGGTCTTCTGGGACCCCTTCTCTCCCAAGTCGAACCCGGGGCTCTGGACCCACGGGGCCTTTCGCACGCTGCGCTCCCGCTGCGGCCCGCGCGCCACCGTCTTCACCTACAGCACCGCGACGTCGACTCGCTCGGCCATGCTGCTCGCCGGCTTCTTCGTGGGCACCGGCGACGCCAGCGGGCCGAAGGAGCAGACGACGGCCGCCGCCGCAGATCCCGCTGACCTCGTGCGCCCGCTGGACGAGCGCTGGCTGGAGCGGCTGGCGCGCTCCTCGGCGCCGTTCCCGCCCGACGCCCCGGCCGACGCGCTCGACCGGATCCGGCGCCACCCGCAGTTCTGCTGACGGAGTGCGCCCCATCACACCCTCCGGCACATGGCACGGGTGGTGGGGTGGACTCCCACCTTCACGTTCGGCTACGGATCCCGTCTGCGCTCGGTGAAGTCAGGGCGCACCGATCCATCCACCGAATACGGGGGCACATACACATGAAGCTCTTCAATCATGTCTTCTCCATTGCGGCAGCGCTGGCGCTCGTCGGCTGTGGCAGCGGCGGGGGCGGCGGCGCTCCTCCGTACATCGACGTCGGCTACTCCGGCCCGACCACCACCGTCACGATCACGAGCACCGCGAACATCGGCTCGCTCGTCACCGCCGCCAACGGCGGCGTGACGACCTTGGCGTCCTCGGTGGACACGGGCGTCGTAGCCGTCGGGAGCGCGGCGCCTGGGGTGACCGTCAAGGCCGCCCTCGCGGCCCTCTCGAAGCTCCGCGCCGGCGGCGGCACGGTCGTCTCAGGGGTCACTGACTCGCAGACGCAGGCGTGCGCAGTGAGCGGCTCGGTCACCCTCGGCTACACCATGGCCGATCCGTCCGGCTACACGGTCTCCGCCGGCGACAGGTTCTCGGTCACCTTCAACGCCTGCAACGACGGTCCCGGCTATGGAATCATCGCCGGGTCGGAGACCGTCATCGTCGGCGCGAGTCCGGGTGGAGCGTCGTTCTTCAGCGATCCGACCACGATGGCGCCTGGCGTGATCTACAGCATGACCGTCCTGATCTCCGACTTCGTCATCGTCGACGACCTCGGCTATTACTCCGGCATCGACGGCGACATGACCGTCGCGATGACCTTCACGACCGACGACCCCTACGCCACGAGCGGCTGGCTGACGTCGAGCGAGTCCGGCAGCGGGATCTCCTTCGAGGCGGGGTTCGACAAGGTGGCCACCGAGTCGGCGAAGCTCACCGGGATCGCGGGCGGCCATTACTCCATGGAGTCGGGCGCGTACTACCCCTATGGCCTCTACGACTGGCCCGACGCCTATCAGCTCGGACGTCTCCGTTCGGCTCTGCTCCACCGAGATGGGTGGCTGCCTCAACGTCCAGAACTCGGCGCCCTTCATCCAGGGAGAGTACGACTCCTATCCGAGCTCCGGCACGATCGAGTTCTCGGACGACAGCGGGCACTTCATCCGCGTCTGGCGACCGGCGCGCCACGAACAGCGCCGGTAACGTCACCATCTACTACGACATCGGCGCCGGGACCGTCGGACCGGTCTACACGACCTGGGGCTGCCTGAACCAGGCCGACTCCAGCGGCTGCTTCCCCTAGCCGACCGGGGAGCGGAGCGGCCAGGCGTGGCGACGCTCCCTGCGCGAACCAGAGCCCCGGCGCCCACAGGCGCCGGGGCTTTCCTATGGCTCGCCGCGGCCCTGGCAGCGCTCGCTTCGCCGCCAGCCCGGGCGGACGAGCCGACGATCTCGGTCGAGGTCGGCCCGACCGTCGTTCACTTCGACTACGCGGAGTACTACCGGACCGGAGCGACGATAGACCGGGAGCGGGGATGGGTGCCCGGCGTGGCGTTGCGGGCCGAGCTCGCCTCGGGGCGGCTCTTCGCGATCGCGGCGGGTTCGCTGGCCTCGGGCTCGGTCACCTACGACGGCCGCACGCAGTCGTCGAACCCTGCCAACGACGAGCTGCCGGTCGAGACCAGGACCGCGACCGGCTTCGCGTCTGCGGAGGCGCGCGCCGGAGGCTGGCTGGACGAGCGGCACCGCGTCGCCCTGTACGGCGGCGGCGCGTCCCGCTACTGGGAGCGGGACATCCACGGGACGACCGTGACCTCCCGCAGCGGCGCCACGATCCCGGTGAGCGGCCTCTACGAGGAGTACTCGTGGTGGGAGCTGCAGGCCGGAGTCCGGTGGGCCTTCCTCGAGGCCCCGGGGATCCACCTGGAGCTGGACGCCCGCGTCTTCCACGCGCTCCGGCCACGGCTCGCGGTGGACTGGAACGGGGAGCGGGTCGAGCTCTCGCTCGGGGCACGCCCGGGGCTGCGCCTCGCGCTCGCCTCCCGGATCGACCTCGGCGGCAGGTGGTTCCTCGCGGTCGAGGCCGACGCAGCGCGCTTCGAGCTCGGGGAGAGCGCCGTCGATCCCGCGAGCATGATCATGGAGCCCAGGAGCCGCACGACCAACGCCCGCGTCGAGGCGCGCCTCGGGGCGCGCTTCTGACGAGCAGCGCCGCCGGGGAGGGACGGGCCCCGGCGGCGCGCTCGCTTCGCTAGCTGCTAGCCCTTCTTGTGGCAGTCGCCGCACTTGGTCGGGCCGGCCTTCTTCTCCTTGTGGCAGTCGAGGCAGAGCTTGTGCGCGGCGTCCTTCCCCGCGAGCTTCTCGGGCGCGGCGGGGTGGCAGACCTTGCAGGAGCCCGCCCGCTTCGCGTGCGCGTCGTGCTCGTAGGTGACCACGCCGGACTTCGCGGCGAAGGTCACGGTCTTCGGAGGAGGCGCGGCGGACGCTGCGGCGGCGATGGCGAAGCTGGCGAGGGCGGCGGCGATGAGTCGAAGCATGTCTGTCTCCGGTGAGAGTGGCCTTCCGAGTCGATCGACGTGGGGCCGCCCCGGGCATTCAATGCCCCCCGGGTGGCATTGCGTCGCAGCGCTCTCCGTTAGTGCTGGAAGCCGGAGCCCCTGCCGTGGTTCAACAGGCGTTCGGCCGCCACGCACGGGCGGACCCAGTCTTCGAAGGGACATCCATGAGCGACAAGGCGATCAAGGTCGGCATCCTCGGGCTCGGAAACATCGGCGCGGGCACGGTGGAGATCCTCCAGAGGAACGGCGCCCTCATCGAGCGGCGCGTGGGCGTCCCCTTCGAGATCACGAAGGTCGCCGACCTGAGCCCCGAGCGTGCCGCGAAGCTCGGACTTCCCCCTTCGGTCTTCACCACCGACGCGAAGGCGGTCGTCAACGACCCCGAGATCCAGGTGATCGTCGAGCTGATCGGCGGCATCGAGCCCGCCCGGAGCCTGATCCTGGCCGCGATGGAGAACGGCAAGCACGTCGTCACCGCCAACAAGGCGCTCCTCTCCACGCACTGGGACGAGATCGCCGGCAAGGCCGAGCAGAAGCGGGTGAGCCTGGGCTTCGAGGCGAGCGTCGCCGGCGGCATCCCGCTGATCCACGCCATCCGGCAGGGGCTGGTGGCCAACCGGATCCAGCGCGCCACCGGGATCATCAACGGCACGTGCAACTACATCCTCACGCGCATGGCGCTCGAGCAGAAGCCGTTCAGGGAGATCCTCGCCGACGCGCAGGCCCTCGGCTTCGCCGAGGCCAAGCCTGAGCTGGACGTCGAGGGGATCGACGCGGCCCAGAAGCTGGCGATCCTGGTCAACCTCTGCTTCGACCTCAGCGTCTCGCCCGACGACATCGCCCGCTGCGGGATCACCGGCGTGACCCCGCTCGACCTCGTCACCGCGAACAACCTCGGCTACCGGATCAAGCTCCTCGCCTCGGCCTCCCGGCACGGCAGCGAGGTCGAGGCCTGGGTGCACCCGGCGCTCGTCCCCGCCTCCCACCCGCTCGCGGCGGTCACCGGCGTGTTCAACGCCGTCTACCTGGAGGACGACAACCTCGGGCCCTCGCTCTACTTCGGGCGCGGAGCCGGAGCGCTGCCGACCGGCGGCGCCGTGGTGGCGGACCTCGTCTCCTGCGCGCGCGACATCCTCTCCGGTGCGGTCTCGCGCATGCCGGTGAGCGGCGCCCGGATCCGGAACGGCGAGGCGAGCAGCCTCCGCTCCCCCGGCATGGCGTCGAGCGAGTTCTACGTCCGCGTCACCGCGCTCGACCAGCCGGGCGTCCTCTCCGCCATCACCGGCATCCTGGGCAAGCACGGCATCTCGATCGGCTCCGTGACGCAGCGCGACCGCGCGGACGAGTCCGGCGAGGGGGTCCCGGTGGTCATCACGACCCACGAGGCGCGCTTTGCCGAGATGAGCGCAGCACTTGCGGAGGTGGACGCCCTCCCGGTGGTCAAGAAGGGCAGCTTCCTGGCGAGGATCATCCCGCCGGCGAGCTGAGTAGTCCTAAAGTAGTCCCTTACGCCCCTGTTTACCGGCTGTTGGCGGGTCAGGCCCCATGGGTGTGCCTGTACCCCGTGCAGCCGGAACCCTGCGCGATCCCCTTGAATTGTCGCGCAAGCCTTGCGGCCCGCCCCTTGCAGAGGTCGTGGCATTCTGCCGCAGCCACCGTCGGGAGCCACCGGGATGACCGCCTTTCTCCGCAACCTGTCCACACGCAGCAAGCTCGTCGTCCTCGTCACGATCGGGCTCGTCGGCCTGCTCCTCTCCACCGGGCAGGTCCTCACGGCCCTGAAGCGCGAGATGCTCGAGGACCGGCAGGTCAAGACGCGCCACCTCGTCGAGGTCGCATACGGCGTGATCGCGAACTTCGGCGCCGAGGCCGCCGCGGGGCGCATGACGGACGAGGACGCGAAGCGCGCCGCCCTCGCCTCCGTCTCCAAGCTCCGGTACGCGGGCACCGAGTACTTCTGGGTGAACGACATGGAGCCGCGCGTCGTGATGCACCCGATCAAGCCCGAGCTCGACGGGCAGAACGTCTCCGAATACCGGGACCCCAACGGCAAGGCGCTCTTCGTCGCCTTCGTCCAGGAGGTCCGGCGCAAGGGCGAGGGGTTCGTCGACTACATGTGGCCGAAGCCTGGCCACGGGCAGCCCGTGCCCAAGACCTCGTACGTGAAGGGCTACGCGCCCTGGGGCTGGGTGGTCGGCTCCGGCATCTACCTCGACGACGTCGACGCCGCCTACTCCGCGGAGCTGCGGAAGCTGGCCGTCGTCACGGGGATCATCGCGCTCGCCGTCGGTCTCCTCGGCTGGCTCATCGCGCGCGCCCTCTCGATCCCGATCGGCGAGGCGATGGCGGTCGCGCGCAGGCTCGCGCGTGGCGACCTCACGGTGAAGGTCACGCAGGGAGGCCGTGACGAGGTGGGGCGGCTCCTCGAGGCGCAGGCGGACCTCGTCGGCGAGCTCTCCCAGATCATCGGCGAGGTGCGGACCGGGTCCGAGGCGCTCAGCCACGCATCCAGCCAGGTCTCCCACGCCTCACAGGGGCTCTCCCAGGGGACCGGCGAGCTCTCGTCCAGCGTCGACGCCATCACCGCGGCCCTCGAGGAGATGAACGCCTCGATCGACCGGAACGCGAAGATCAGCCAGGTCACCGACGAGATGGCGCGCAAGGGGGCGCACGACGCCACCGAGGGCGGGAAGGCAGTCGCCGAGACGGTGGCGGCGATGAACGTCATCGCCGAGAAGATCTCGATCATCGACGAGATCGCCTACCAGACCAACCTCCTCGCCCTGAACGCCGCCATCGAGGCGGCGCGCGCCGGCGACCAGGGGCGCGGCTTCGCCGTGGTCGCGGCCGAGGTCCGGAAGCTGGCCGAGCGCGCCCAGAAGGCGGCGGGCGAGATCGGCGGGCTGGCGGGGGCGAGCGTCGCCGTCGCCAACCGGTCCCGCGTGCTCCTGGACGAGCTGGTGCCGTCGATCCAGAAGACCGCCGACCTGGTCCAGGAGGTCGCGGCCGCGAGCCAGCAGCAGGCCGCCGGCGTCGCCCAGATCAACCAGGCCATGAAGGCCGTCGACGAGGTCACTGGGCGCAACGCGGGCACGTCCGAGGAGCTCGCGTCGACCGCCGAGGAGATGGCGGCGCAGGCCGAGGCGCTCAGCGAGCTCATGAACTTCTTCAAGCTGGAGGGGGGCGCCCGGCCCCAGCGCCCCCAGTCGGCGCAGCACCAGGCGCCAGCGTGGGGTTCCCGCAATACGGCCGCCAAGGTGCTGCGGGCCGTCTAGTCAGCGACGCCGACGTGCCGAGGGAGCGTTCACCGGCTCCCCATCACGAGGGCGGCGTGCGGGCATGCGGGGACGCACTCCCCGCAGCCCGTGCAGCGCGCGGGTTCCACGACCGCGCGCTTCGCGCCGAAGCCCCCGGGCTGCTCGCTCTCCAGCGTGACCGCACGCGCGGGGCACGGCGCGACGCAGGCGCCGCAGCCGGTGCAGGCGGGGAGGATCACTGCGATCGGGGCGGGCGGCACCCTGTAGATCTAACCGCCCTCCCACCTCATTCCTCACCCCCGGTGGGGGAGAGGGGAGGATTCCGGGAGAGGGCGCGCTGCTCGACCGCGGCCTCCTCCGAGAGCCTGCGGGCCTCGGCCTCGCGCCGCGCCGCCTCCGCTGCGTCGCCGGCGCGGCGGTGGGCCGCCGCCGCCAGCCGCAGCTCCTGCGCGCCCTGCCCGCTCCTGCCGGCGAAGACCGCAGCGTCCGCTGCCCGACGATGGAGATCCGCGGCGGCCGCGGCTCGCTCCGCGCCCCCCTCCGCGTCGGCGGCGCGCGCCGCTCCCGAGAGGGCCAGGTAGAGCCCGGTCGAGTCTTCCAGGTCCCGGTACCTCTCGGCTGCGACCTGGAAGAGCGGCGCAGCGCGGGGGAGGTCACCCCGGCGCTCCGCCAGGCGCGCGCGGTTGAGCGCCAGCGGCCCGGCGACGGAGGGATCCCCTCCGGCGAGCTTCTCGGCCCGCGCGTACCTGCCCTCGGCCTCTCCCTCCGGTCCGGTCGCGCCGAGCCCGAGCTGGGCCAGCGCGGCGAGCGAGGGCTCCCGCGCCTCCTCCGCGAGCGCGAAGGCGGACTCGAGCGCGCCGCGGAGGTCTCCTGCGCGGGCGTCCTGCCTCGCCCGGCCGAGCGCGAGCAGCGCGCGGGCGGCAAGCGCCTTGTCGCCGATCCGGAGCGCGACCGCCGCGGCATCCTCCAGCTGGACCGCCGCCTCGATCGGCTGGCCCGCGGCGAGCAGCGCGGTCCCGAGCCGGTAGCCCGAGTCCGCCGCCATCTCGCGATCGTCGGCGGCCCTCGCGGCGGCGAGGGCGCGCGAGTAGGCGTAGGCCGCGGCCGCCGGATCGCCCATCGAGCGCGCCTCGTCCCCCGACGCGCGATGGACGCTGGCGCGCTCGACCGCTGGGGTCGGGCGCGGCGTCGACGAGCAGGCGGCGAGCAGCGCGAGGGCGAGGGCGAGCGGCCGCGCGGCGAGGTCGCTCACTGACCGGGAGGCCGGCCCCTCACCGCTCCCGCGCCGTCGTGATGCACCTCTCCCCCGCCCCCGCGGGGGAGAGGCTGGGTGAGGGGGCCATCTCGGGGTGCTCACGGCGCACCTCCTTCGCTCTTCACGCCGCCCGCCGGCTCGTCGTCCGGCGGCGGCGTATCGAGCACCGCGGGCGGCACCGGCGGCGGGCCTGGCTCGTCGATCGAGCCGCGGAGCAGCCAGTGGCGCTGCATCCCCTCCAGAGTCTGGTTGGTCCGGAGGAGGAGCCGCTCGGTCTGGTCCATCATCGCCGGGATGGAGTCCGCCCGCTTCTTCACCTGGGCGGTCAGCACCCCGGCGTCGCTCGCCAGCTTCCCGGTGCCCTCGAGGATCTTCGCGATGTCGACCCAGCTCGCGTGGAGGTCAGCGAGGAGCGCGGCGATCCGATCGTGCACCGCGGGATCCTTCACGAGGTGGCCGACCGTCCCCTCGCCCGCGTTGACCGACGCCAGGAGGGTGTCGAGCTCTCCGAGGATGGCGGCGGCGCGCACCGCGACCTTCTCGCGCTCCAGCTGCGCCGACGAGCCTCGACGTGTTGGCGAGGAGCGCCGACGCGTGGGTGCCGGCGCGCCCCTCGACGGCCTGGCCAGCGAGGGCGTTGCCGTTCTCCAGCAGGATGCGGACCTGCTTCGTGATGGCCGGCACCTCGACCGCCAGGACCGCCGCCACGTCCTCGAGCTGTCCGAAGAGGTCGCCCTGGGAGATCCCGGGGAGCTCGGCGCCGGGCGGGAACGGGGCGGACTCCGTCCCAGGCGTCAGCTCGATCGCCAGCTCGCCGACGAGCCCCGCGATCGGGACCCGCAGGATGGCCTTCGAGTCGGTCCGGAGCACCTCCAGCGCCGCGGAGTTCACCCGCAGCGTCACGTGGCTCAGCTCGATCCCCTCCAGCCGGATCGCGGTCACCTCGCCCACCAGCTCCCCGGCGAGCCGGACCGGGACGCCCTTGTGGATGACCGCCGCCTTCTTGGCCTGGAAGACGGCGCGGAGGTCGGCCTTCCGCTCGAACCAGCGGCGCCCCGTGCCGATCGCGAGCAGGCCGACCAGCGCGACCGCGAAGGAGCCGAGGACGAAGACGCCGACGATCTCGCGCACGTAGCGGAACTTGAAGGGCTCGTTGAGGCTCATGGCTCGACCGTTTGGGTGACGAGGAGGGTGCGCGCGCGCAGGGCGGCGCCGACGCGGAAGTCGTTCGACGCGGCGAGGACGGCGGCGCCGAGCTCCGCCGCAGCCGCGGCGAGCCGGTCCGCGATCTCGTCGGCGCCAGCCGCGTCGAGATCCTCGGTCGGATCGTCGACGACGAGCAGGACGGGTTCGAGGATGGTGGCGCGCGCGAGCGTGACGCGCCGGCGCATCAGGACGGAGACGACAGGAGGGATCGCGAGCGGGATCGCGCCGAGGCCGAAGCGGGCGGCCGCCCGTGACGCCGCCTCGGGCACCTCGGTCGAGCCGAGCCGCCGGTGGTAGCGCAGGGGCAGGAGGAGGTTGTCGCGCAGGGGCAGGTTGGACACGAGGGCGCCGACGCTCGCCGCGTACCCCACCTTCGCGAGGAGCGCCTCGGCGTCGTGGCGTGGCAGCGCGGCGAGCCCCTCGCCGAGGAGCCGGACCGTCCCGACGGCCGGCGTCTCGAGCCCCATCACCGCGCGCAGGATCCCGCTGGTCGCCTCCACCGGGCCCGCGACGACGACCCGCTCGCCGGGCTCGACGACGAGGTCGAACCCGCGGACCAGCCCGGGGCCGGCGCGACCGTCCAGGGAGAGTCCAGCGATCTGGAGCACCGCCGTCATGCGATGTAGACCAGCGCGGTCACGAGCGAGTCCCAGACGAAGACCGCGGCGAGGGAGCGGACCACCGCCGCCGTCACGGCGGGCGGGACCGCCGTCACGCTGCCCGCGGCTGAGAGCCCCTCGTGGCAGCTGATGGCCGCCATCAGCAGCCCGGGGACGAGGGTCTTGGCCAGGACCACGAGGTGGTCGACCGGCTGCAGGTTCTCGCCGACGAGCCGCATGATCTCTCCTGCGCCGGTCCTCTCCGTGAGCAGCGCCGAGAGCCCGGCGCCGGCGCCGAGCGAGACCGTGACGAAGACCACGGTGAGGCACATCACCGCGACCGCCACGCCGGTGAGCCGCGGGAGGACGAGGTACTCGAACGGATCGACCCCCATCGCGACGAGCGAGTCGATCTCGCGCCCCACGCGCATGTTCCCGAGCTCCGCGGCGATCGCGCTGCAGGAGCGCGCCACGACGATCGTGCCGACCACGAGCGGCCCCAGCTCGCGGACGATGGCGACGACGAGCAGCCGGCCCACGACGCCGCCCTCGGCGACCCCGCCGCCCAGCCGCGCCTGGACCACGACGATCATCGCGACGAGCCCCGCGATGAGCGCCGTGAAGGGGATCGCCTGGACGCCAGTGAAGAGGATCTGGCGGTAGAGCACGGCGCGGACGACCGGCCGCAGCCGCCCCCGCGCGACCGTGAGGGAGTGGAGCGCGTACCCGATGATCGCGGAGATCCGGACGGCGTAGGCCGCCGAGTCCACGACGGCGCCACCGATGGCGCGGGGAAGTGCGAGCAGGTTGCGCGGCAAGGGAGGGCCCACGCCAAGGTAGGCGCGCCACCCGGTTTCGGCAACAACCTGAGGCCACGCTGCGTGTCACTCGACCTTGCGACTCTGCCGCTCCGCAAGTAGCGTCCCGGCCGTGGAGCTCCTTCCCCGCCTGCCGCTCTCAGCCGCTCTGTTCGCCGCCGCCGCGTGCGCCCTCGGGCCGCGTCCGGGACCGCCGCCCGACGCTCCGACCGAGTCGGCCCTCACCGCCGCCGCCGCTCCCGACGTGTGCAAGGTGTCGCCCAGCTCGCTCCGCCGGATCGGCCCGATCGAGGCGGGGACGACCACGTTCGGCGAGGTGCTGGAGCTGCTCGGACCCCCCCCGCTGGCCGCCGGGGGCGAGCGGGCCTGCTGGCTGCTGCCCGGGGCCAGGGGCTTCGCCCTCTTCGCCAACGGGCGGGTCGCGGACCAGCCCATCCGCTCGCTCGCGCTCGCGGCGACCGATCCCGACTCGATCGGCTCCTGCGGGACGACGAGCGCGATCCCCGGCGCGCTGGAGGCGGGGCTGCGCCCCGGCATGTCGCGGGCGGACGTCGAGAAGATCCTCGGCCCGCTCGAGGTGGACGAAGGGGGCGCCTTCGGGAAGGAGTGCTGCGGGCTCGAGCAGACCAGCGCCGGCGAGAAGGGGCCGGTCTACGGCTTCGGCTGCAGCGCGATCCTCGGCGCCTTCCGGGACGGGATCCTGGGCAGCCTCCTGGTGTCGCGCTACGCGCCCCCTGCGCCGGGCGAGGACTGACGTACGGGCCGCGGACCGGTCCAGTGGCCGGAACCCCGGGTCGGCGCTGCCTCATCGGACGACCGCCAAGGCACTTCACCTGACGTGACGACCTCGCCGCTGAAGCTGCCTGGCGGGACGGGCGGAATACTGTAGCCCGGCTGCGACGTTACGCCGCACCGCCGGCGCGGCGGCCTCCCCGGCGATCCATTCCCCCCTTCACCCCGAGGGGTCGCGGGCAGCGGAAGGTCCCGACTTTGCAGTCCTATTGTCCGCCCACATGAACGCCGAGACCTCTCCCACCAAAGCACGGGGCGAACGGACCCTGGCCGGTCGGCTCACGGCGCACCTCGTGGTGTCCGTGGCGGTCGTCTTCGCCCTGACCAGCTTGACCGGCACGCTGCTCGTCGCGCGGCAGGAGCGCCGCTCATGGGAGCGGCGCACGTCGGAGTACGCGCGCGACCTCGCCGACGGCTTCGTGGAGCCGCTCGAGGCCGGCGACCTCGAGAGCCTGGCGCTGGCGTGCCGCGCGTTCTCGCACGCCGACGCCGTGGCGTGGCTCCGCGTCTCCGATGCCCACGGCGGCGTCCTCTTCACCCACGGCGAGCGCACCGGTGACAACATCGGGGCCGCCGCGCCCATCCAGCACGGCGGGAAGCTCCTCGGCCGCGTCGAGCTGGGGGTCGGGCGCAGCAGCTACTGGGGAGCGCTCCTCACGTCGCTCGAGCTCAGCGCGGCCACGGCGATCGCGGTGATCGTGGCGCTGCTCGCCTCGGGGCTGCTCATCCAGCGGACGCTCCGCAGGCCGCTCGGGCAGCTCGTCTCGCTGCTCGACCGGCTCTCCTTCGGCCGCTACCCCGAGGAGGTGCCCGAGCTCCACTACCGCGAGTTCTCCTCGATCGTCCGGAGCTTCGGCAGGATGGCGGCGCGCGTCCGCTTCGGCGAAGCGTCGCTGGTCGACTCCAACGCGCTGCTGCGCGAGGAGATCGTGCGCCGCGAGGATGCGGTGCGTGCCGTCGTCGCCGCCGAGAAGGCCGCGAGGGACAGCGCCGCCCTGCTGCAGCACCTCTTCGACGCCACCCCGGTGGGCGTCGCGCTGTCGGTCGACCGGACGCTGCGGCGGGTGAACGAGCGGTTCTGCGAGATCACCGGCTTCGCCGCCGGCGGAGCTCGCGGGGATGGAGCTCCGCAGCCTCTATCGCGACGAGGACGAGTACCTCCGCGTCGGGGAGCAGCTCCACCTGGGAGAGCACGTCGAGGGCGCCCGCGCCGTGGAGACGGTCTGGCGCCGCAAGGACGGTGCAGCCATCGACGTCCTGCTGCAGTGGCGAGCGCTCGATCCGTGCGACTGGACGCAGGGGCTCTCGTTCACGGTGACGGACATCACGGCACAGCGGGTCGCCGCGACCGAGCGCGACGCGCTGCACGAGCGGCTCGCCAGGTCCCAGAGGCTGGAGGCCATCGGCACCCTCGCAGGCGGGATCGCGCACGACTTCAACAACATCCTGGGCGCGATCATCGGCTACACCGAGTTCTGCCTGAAGAGCGAGACCCTCTCCGAGGAGGTGCGCGAGGACATGGAGGTCGTCCGCCAGGCCGGGCGGCGCGCCGCCGAGCTGGTCCGCCAGATCCTGGCCTTCAGCCGGCAGGCCTCGCAGGAGCGCGTCTCCGTCCAGCCTCGCCTCGTCGCGATGGAGGCGCTCAAGCTCCTGCGCGCGTCGCTCCCCTCGACCATCGAGGTGAGGTCGCGGCTCGACTGCGACGCCGTCGTGATGGCAGACCCGGCGCAGCTCCACCAGATCCTCGTCAACCTCTGCACCAACGCGGCGCTCGCGATGAAGGAGCATGGCGGCGTGCTCGAGGTGGAGATCGCGGAGACCCACTTCGATCCGGTCGAGGCCCGGGTGGAGGGCGTCGCCCCGCAGCGCTTCGCCAGGCTCTCGGTCCGCGACTCCGGGTGCGGCATGCCTCGCGAGGTCCAGGAGCGGATCTTCGAGCCCTTCTTCACGACGCGCCGCGAGGGAGAGGGGGCCGGCATGGGGCTCGCCGTGGTGCACGGCATCGTCAAGGCGAGCGGCGGGTACCTGACGGTCCGCAGCGCGCCGGGCTTCGGGTCCACCTTCGACGTGCACCTCCCGATCGCCGACGGGGCGACGGCCGCACAGGCCGCGCCGGCGGAGGCGCCGCTGAACGGTGGAGACGAGCGGGTGCTGCTCGTGGACGACGAGCCGCTCCTCACCGAGGTGACCCAGCGCGCGCTCGCGCGGGGAGGCTACGCGGCCAGCGCGTTCACCGACAGCCGCGACGCGATCCGCGCCTTCGAGGACGCTCCCGACCACTGGGACGCGATCGTCACCGACATGACCATGCCCGGCGTCACCGGCGAGGAGCTCGTCCGCCGGGCCCGCGCGCTGCGCCCGGACCTGCCGGTCATCCTCTGCACCGGCTACAGCGAGCGGATGACCCCGGAGACGGCGGCGTCCCTCGGCGTCGACCGCTTCGCCCTCAAGCCGGTGGCTCCCAGCGAGCTGCGCAGGCTGGTTCGCGAGGCGATCGACGGCCGGCAGCGCGCCGGACGGCGCCTCCGCGCCGTCGGCCACGCCGGCTGATCAACCGCCCAGGGCGGCGACGCGCTCGGCGTGCAGCACCGCAGCCCCGCGCCGCAACCGCGCGAGCGCGAAGCCCGCCACCAGGTCGGGAGGGCGAACGCGCGCCCCGACGGGCGCGAGGCCGCACAGCGCAGCCAGCAGCCCCACCACTGCCTCGGGATCGGCGCCGCGGTCGCGCAGCTCGCCGAGAGACAGGGCGCCGTGGCGCTTCGCGAGCCGCTCCCCGTCCTCACCGACGACGAGCGGGACGTGGGCGAAGCGCGGCGCAGGGAGGCCGAGGGCGCGGTAGACCAGGAGCTGCCGCGCGGTCGAGGGGAGCAGGTCGTCGCCGCGCACCACGTCGGTGATCCCCATCGCGGCGTCGTCCACGGCGACCGCGAGCTGGTAGGCGGCGATGCCGTCCGCGCGCATCACCACGAAGTCGCCCGTGGTCCCCTGGACGTCGAACGACTGCCGCCCGTGGACGAGGTCTTCGAAGGAGACCTCCCCCTCGTCCACCCGCAGCCGCCACGCGGGCCGCCGCTGCGCGGACCGGCGGGCCACCTCGGCGCCCGAGAGGTCGCGGCAGGTGCCCGGGTAGCGCGGCCCCTCCTCACCGGGGCCGTGCGGCGCGTGCGAGGCGCCCGCGATCTCGGCGCGCGAGCAGAAGCACGGGTAGGCGACCCCGGCCTCGCGCAGCCGGCCCAGCGCCGCCGCGTAGCGCCCCGAGAGGAGCGACTGGCGATAGGGGCCGCGCGCCCCGCCGACGTCGGGTCCCTCGTCCCAGTCCAGCCCGAGCCAGCGCAGCTCGTCGACGATGCGCGCCTCCATCCCCGGCCGGACCCGCGGACCGTCCAGGTCCTCCACCCGCAGGACGAAGGCCCCGCCCTCCGCCCTGGCGTGGAGCCACGCGATCAGGGCAGTGCGGGCGTTGCCGAGGTGGAGGGGGCCGGTGGGGCTCGGGGCGTAGCGGCCGCGGTAGGGCATGGGGTTCACCCGGCTCGCCGGGTCGAACCCTTCTACCCGGCGCCGGCCGCCGCGGGCGAGAGAGAAAACCGGGCGTGGGGTGAAGGTCACGGTGAGCCGCGCCGATCGCGGCCCGGCAACCCCCATCCGCACGGAGCCCCCGTCATGAAGCAGCTCGCCGTCGTCGCCGCCGCCCTCTCGCTCGCCGCCTGCGCCACCACCGGCACCCGCAACGCCTCGCTCGAGGAGATCCCCGCTCGCCCGGCGGAGCAGGCCCAGCCTGCAGTGACCACGACTGTCGCCCTCGCGGAGGAGCCGTCGGTCGCGCCGACCGAGCCGCTCCCCTGCACGCTGACCCGCATCCACTTCGCCTTCGACAGCACGCAGCTCGAGTCCTCCGCGCGTGAGGCGCTCTCGGAGACCGCGAAGTGCATCGCCCAGAAGAAGATCCCGGCGGTGGTCATCGAGGGGCACGCCGACGACCGCGGCACCGAGGCCTACAACATCGCCCTCGGGCAGCGCCGCGCCGAGGGCGTCCGGGGCTTCCTCCAGAAGCTGGGCGTCGTCGCCGAGGTCGAGGCCGTGAGCTACGGCGAGGCCTACCCGCTCGTGCGCTCCGAGACCGAGCAGGCCTGGACCGAGAACCGCCGGGCCGAGCTGCGCTCCCCCGGCGAGAAGCTCTCGGACGGCGAGCGCGTCGTCCCGGGCGCCTGATCCCCACCGCGCGCGATCGGAGCCGACCATGGCGACCAGGAGAGAAGTCGTGGCCGAGCTCATGGCAGGCGGGTGCACGCCTGACGAGATCGCGCTCTTCCTCCAGGTCGAGCGGACCTCCCGGCGGCGGGAGCGGGCACGCCGCGCCGAGCGGCTCCTGCGGGCGCTCGGCGCGGCGCTGGCCCGCATCGTGGCGCTGCCGGCCGCGCTGCTCCTACCGACCCGTTGAGAAGCCCGTAGGCGGCGGCGCGGGCGACACCGGCGGCGGGCCAGGCGCTGCCGCGGGCGCGGCCGCCGGCCGCCGGGCCGCCGCCGCCTTCCGCTCCGCCTCGCGCAGCCTGGCCCGCAGCTCCTCGGCAGCGCGGGTAGAGGCGTCGAGCCGGTCCTCGAGGACCGCGGCCTGCCTCTCCAGCGCCGTGGCGCGCGCGTCCAGCGCCATCGCACGCTCCCTCGCCGCGTCCCGCTCCGCCTCCAGCCTCGCGCGGCGCTCGAGCTGCTCCCTCGCGCGATCCAGCTCCGCCTCCACCCGCTGCGCCGCCCGCTCCGCGGCCGCGAGCGATCCCTGTAGCCTCGCAGCCCGCTCCTCGGCCTCGCGCCGCGCCGCCTCCGCCGAGTCGGCCCGTGCCCGCGCCTCCGCCCGCGCCTCGGCGAGCGCCCGCTCGCGCTCCGAGAGGCCAGCCTTCGCCGCCGCGAGCTCGGCCCGGACCTTCGGCAGCTCCCTGAGCGGCCGGCGGGAGTCGTCGATGCGCTCCTCGAGCTCGGCCACCTGCGCCTCGAGCGCTGCCCGCTTCTCGCTGAGGTCCGCGTTGGCGGCGTGCAGCCGCTTGCCGTCGGCGTCGAGCGCCGCCTGGCGCCCCTCGAGCTCGCCCAGCTGCGCCTCGCGATCGCGGACGATCCCCGTGAAGGAACGCCAGCCGGTCAGGCCGATGAGGGCGGAGACGATGATCGCCCCGGAGAGCGCCACCAGGACGCTCGCGTGGCGCTCCGCGAAGAGCGCCGCCCTGCGCCGCAGCTGCGGCTCGTCGTCGTAGGTGGGGAGCCGCTCGCGGAAGCGCCGCAGCTGCTCCGCCATCTCGCCCGCCGAGCGGTAGCGCTGCTCCGGCTCCGGGTCCAGCGCGCGGTCCACGATCTCGGCCAGCCGCTGCGGGACGAAGGGCGGGACCGCGGTCCGCGGCGCGTCGACGAGCCCGTCGGGGCCGAGGCGGCGGCCGGGGTGAGGCACCTCCCCGGTCAGGGCAAAGAGGAGGGTCCCACCCAGCTGGTACACGTCGGAATGAACGTCGGCCTGGCGCCCGTCCGAGAACTGCTCGGGCGCCATGTAGCCCAGCGTCCCGGCCCGGACCTTCCCGTCGGGCGCTGTGGCGCCGTCGTGGCGGGCCATGGTCGTGGCGATCCCGAAGTCGGCCAGCATCACGCGCCGGCTGATCGGCGTGACGAGGACGTTCTCCGGCTTGATGTCGCCGTGGACGACGCCAGTCCGGTGTGCAGCCTCGGCGCCCCTGCAGGCCAGCTCCAGCAGCCGCGCCACCTCCATGACCGGCAGGCGCGGGCCGCCGGGGCCGATCGCCTCGTGGCGCAGCGACGTGCCCATCCGGATCGCGCCGGGGTGCATCGGATCGGGATCCGCGCAGAGCGCCATCTCGATGTAGCCGGGGCCGCCCGGGATCTGCCCCGCGCCGTGGACCGCCACGACGTGCTCGCTCGGGATGCGCCGCGCGGAGCTCGCCTCCCGCCGGACCTCCGAGACCAGCTCGCTCGCCCCGGGGAGCCTGCGCAGCACCTTGAGCGCCACCTGCCCCTCGATGTCCTCCCGCGTCGCGCGGTAGACGTCGCCGTGGGCCCCGCTCGCGATCCGCTCCAGCAGCCCGTAGGGACCGAGCCGGCAGGGCGGCTCGAGCCGCGCCCCGGTCGACTCCTCGTCGGACGGGAGGAGCGCGCGGACGCGGGCGGCGAGGTCGGGGTCCCCGGCGCAGAGCTCCTCCAGCTTCCGCTCGCGGGCGCCTCCTCGGAGCGGGGCGACCTCCAGCCAGATCTCGTCGATCCCCAGCGTCACGGCAGCTCTCCTCGTCCCTCGTCGCCGCGCTCCATCCACGCGTAGAAGAAGCGCAGGTCGGCGAGCACGTCGCGGGTGCTCCTGCCGGTGCTGGCCGCCACGTCCGCGGGGCGCTCCAGGTCGAGGCAGACGCGGCGCGCGACCTCGGCGATCCGCGCGGCGCTGCGGAGCGAGGCGTCCCGCTCCAGCCGCCCCACCGCGGCGTCGATGGACGAGCGCTCCGGCGCGATCCGGGCGAGGGCCCAGGACCGGAAGAAGGCGAGCCACGCCTTGACGCTGGAGGGAGAGGCGCCGACCACCTCCGCGACCTCGGAGACCGTCATGCCGAGCAGGTGGCGGCACTCGACGACCTCGACGATCCTGGCCCTCTGCTTGACCGACTCGTCGGCGGCGAGCGTCTCGAGGAGCCGCAGCGCCCCGAGGATCTCCTCCGGGTCCTGCACCCGCTCGTCGCGCCCCAGCGCCGCGGCGGCGCGCGCCGCCTCGACGGGGTGGTGACGGCGGCGCGAGCGCCAGTGATCGATCCAGGTCCGGCGCAGCGCGATGAGGCAGTGGCCGATGAAGTGCGCGCGATCGTTCCACTCGCGCCGCTCTCCACCGATGACCCGCACGAGCGCCTCGTGGAGGCCGGCGGTGTCCACCAGCGTCCCGGGCGCGGCGCGGGACATCTCCCGGGCCTTTCGCCGGAGCTCGTCGTAGACGGTGGGGAGGTCATCGAGCGTGAAGGCCATCGGCGCGCCATCTTAACCGATCGCGAAAGTCACGGATTCCGCGCGGTTGCGCGATCCCGACGAATTCTCTGGCCGTTCGGGGGAGAGCGGACGCTTCCCCGTTGAAGCCGCCGTCGCGGCCATCCAATCGCCATGACCGAAACCAACTCAGAGACCGCCGACCTCCGCCCCGCCGAGGACCCCGCCGTCATCGACCGCGCCCGCAAGGGCGACCGGGTCGCCCAGGCGAAGCTCTACTCCGACACGCTCGGCGACGTCTGCAGGATCTTCGCCGCCGCGCTCCGTCTTCCTGCCGCCCACCTCGACGTGCGCGGCGCGGCCGCCGACGTCTTCGCGGATCTGTGCGAGCGGGACGAGGCGACCCAGCGGACGGGGTGGGAGCGATACGAGGCGCCGCCGGAGGGGCTGCCCTTCCGGGGCTTCGTCCGGATGGTCGCCCACCGGAAGGTGGCGCGGCTCCTCCGGGATCGCTCGACGCGACGGGCCAAGCACGCCGAGATCGATCCCCTGTTCCGCGAGCGCGGCGTATTCCACGCCGAGCGGCGGCTGGAGGCGGCGGCCGAGGTGCGGGAGGTGTTCGCGCGGCTGGCGCCCGCCCACGCGCGCGCGCTCGCGCTGGTCGACGTCGACGGCGTCCGGATCGCCGACGCCGTGTCGCTGCTAGGGCTCGGCTCCTACGGCGCCGTCAACTCGCTCCTGGGGCGGGCCCGCGCGGAGGCGCGGAGGCTGCGCGAGGCGTTCTGAGCCGGCGAGGGCTGCCAGTTGGGCCGCCCTCACCGGCTCCCAGTAAGGCTCCCTGAACACGGCGAAAGGTTCCCAGTCTCCCGGACGCGCGTGACCTGCTAGAGCCGCGCGGGGCGCGCCGCCAGCAGCATCAGGAGGGCCACGAGCTCGTCTTGCCCTCTGCGGCCGCCCTTTGCACCTCCGCATGCGGTCGAAAACGTTGTCGACGGCGGCCTATTCGAGCCTCGTCAGAAGCGATGGCGATCGCCTCGTCGGCTGCGACCGCGCCTCGGCGCGGATCTTGGACAAGAGATCCAGGAATCGCTCTTGCACCGCCAGTCGTCCTTTAGAATTGTCCCGTATCTTCGTGCGGTTGCATCGCCCCGCGCTAATCCTATGGGACACCGTCACGGCTCCTGTCCTTTAGAACCGCCCGGGATCAGTCTGTACCGGGTCCATCGCCTACGCCCCGTGGGCTCCGCCAGCTTCTCGACAATCAGCCCGTCGATGGCACGTTTCAGAGTCTTCGCGTTGATCTCAGTCCCGATGCGGCGGTGGATCTCGGAGATCGAGGAGTTCGGGAACCGCTCCAGGTCTTCCAGGATCAGTGCCCGCAACCTGTGGGGCTGGACGCGCTTGAGGGTCGTCTTCAGATCGAGGCCGGCTGAACGCAGGAGCGCGGGCGGCACGAAGTACCTCGTCGCCCGGGTACGCCCCACCGGCTCGATCAGCCCCAGTTCGAGCAAGCGGTCAGTCCACGCATGCAGCGTGGCGGCATCAGGTAGCTCGAGGCGCTTTGCGAACTCCGCTGCAGTCAGCCCTTCCGTGAGGGCCAGTACGCCCAACGTAATGCGCTCCCGCTGACCGAGTTGGAACCTATCGTTCGCCTCCCTCAGCAGCCGTATGAGCTCGGGCCGAATTACCCGGCGTGGAACCGTGACGTGGACGGAGTCCACGCCCTCCGTGATCTCCGGAACCTGCCGGCCGCTTTGCAGCAGCCGGTCATAGATCAGGTCGAAGCCGCTCCCTTCCCGCTCCATGAGGCCCAGATCGCTGAAGACGCGCGCCAGGCCGTCGTTGCGACGCCGGCTTTCGTGCAGGATGTTCCGCGGAGTGACTCCCAGCGGCAGCCGCCCCGGGTTGACGACCTCGAGTCGATCCGGGTGGAGGTTCAGGTAGATGTCGCCGCGCTGCGTGTAGGGGCGATGCACCAGCGCGTTGACGAGGACCTCGCGCAGGACCACCTCCTCGAACGCGGGGACCGTCGTCCTGAGGAGGCCATCGGGTACCTCGTAGGTCTCCCTGAAGTCAGGGACCTCTCGCCACACCGCATCGAGGAGCTCCATCGGCGACAGGGAGTAGTCGTCCCAGGCCACCTTGTTCGTCTTGGTCCCACGCTCGTCGTACTTGATAAACTGCACGACCGGCGCACTCCCCAACCGGCTTCGTTGACGGGCGGTGCCCACCAGCAGCACCCCGAGGTTCGTCAAGTCCGTGCCCGCGGAGAGCAGGTAGTGCGCCAGCAGCTCTTCGCTGGACTTCTCCTTCACCGAAGGCTTCACTCGCGGCGATGCGCGGAGGGCATCGCACAACGACTTCACCTTGGATTCATCGGCCTCGGTGCGAACGCTACCGCTTGTGACGAGGAACTCCCACGGTGTCGCCGGTCGTTCATTGATGAGTCGCGCCACGTCCTCGCCAACGAGCGGCTTGCACTCATCCCCAACCCGCAAGAAGAAGCGACCGTCGCTCGTCGAGGCGATCCCCGAAGCCCGAAGAACATGGACGTCCAGGTACTGGCCACCGTTTTCATGCGTCTTCAACTCAGGCACCACGGTCACGTTGGACGTGAGCTCCCCGACCCTCTTCTTGAACTTCTCGACGAGCCCGGGATCGACCTGCTGACCCGGGCGCGGAAGCGCCACGTCATCCTCAATCCCGACTAGGAGCCGCCCACCAGCGCCATTCGCGAACGCAACGCAAGACCTGGCGACGTCGTCCCAGTCGGCGTGAGGACTGGTCACGAGCCTGAGCGACTTGCGATCGAAGTGCTCTCCCTCCTCGCCAATTGGCAGCACCGGCCGTCCCACTTCATCGGTCATGGTGATTCCCGCTCATAGGCTGGGCTGCATGGCGCCGGCGGCACCCTGTCCGGATTCGTCGGTGCGAAGCGACTGCCACCTTCTCAAGGCGGGTTCCCAAGGCTGCTGTGACTCAACTCTTGATGCCGGGGATTCTGTTGGCCACCTTGGCAAGTTCCTCGAGGATAGGCAGCACCTTCTCCGCCGCCTCCGACCCTGGATTCGGGTCCATGCGATGCTTGTCATAGACATCGGCCGGGGGCTTGGAGAGCGTCCTAAGCGTATCGGTGCACAGCCGAGCGAGGGGAGACTCAAGCGCGAGGTCCCCACCTACCTCGGCCATCTGTCGCCTGTAGCCCTCGAAGGATGTGGAGACCGTAGCCTTGAAGCCGTACTCCTCCTCCATGCGCATCGCCAAAGAGGCTTGACGCGCGGCATGAATGGCTAACCAGATCAACGGGAGCATGAATGGCAGCCGATGGACCGCCATCCGCGCAAGTTCGGTCCAGCTGAGAATCTGACCGGACGTACCGACCCGGGCTTCGGCGAACGCTAAGACGAGTAGACCACCAAGGGCGCCAACGAAGGTGTATTGCCAGGTTCTCGCAGGTCGCTTGAATGTCTGACTCCTCTTATCGAACGCGGACGCGAGCCCCGCATTCGTTGCGCCGAGCAGCAGCTCGTCGATCACCTTGCCTTGTTTCGCGGAAGCTGCGTCCAACTCCGCGAGTCGCGCCTCGTACTTCGCGATCCGCGCTTCAGTCTCTGCGGCGATGTGGGCCAGTCGCGTCGTCGCCTGGGAGTCCTCCTCGACGCTGGCACGAGCCGCGGCGCTCTCCTCCGCCAACCCTTGCGAAGAACTCACGACCTGCTGCGCAGTCGCATGTAGGGCAGTGAGCGCCTCCACGGTGGCCCGGGCCGATGCCTGGTGCGCCGTGGCACCGGCGGCAGATTGCTGAGCGCCATTGAGGATCACGTCGATCTCGGCCCGCTTCGTATCGACGTACTTCCGCCCGTCCTCGATGTGTGCCGAGCGTGTCTCCGCGACCTGGGCCGCCTGCTCGACTTGAGTTCTCAGCGCCTCGGCTCGCGCCGCGGCGTCACTTGCAGCGTTGGTCGCGGCGCGCGCAGTTTCGAGCGCTGCGGCGACCTGAGCGCTGACATCTCGCGCCTGTCCGCTGGTCGCCTGGATCGCGGCCGATACGGCCCCCACCTCACTGGCGACCGTCTTCGCCTGCTCCAAGTGCTGCCGGATTTCAGCAACTGCGTCGTGCATCTTGGCCAATTGCTCCTTCGCCTGCTCACTGAACTCCTCGACCTGAGGTTCATCCATGGTGTGGCCCCTCCCAGGAACCCTGTTTCACGCACCGGAAGCTAACTGACGCCTCCGACAGCAATTTGTGCACTCAAACCGGAGCCCAGAGTTCGCATTGCGAGGGGAGTCCCTTTACCAAGACTTGGGGTACCAGGCATCCGTCCGTCTTGCCTAGCGCATCAACTGAACAACCAGCTCAGCCCTTCCAGCCACCTGCGCGGGAGCCAGCCACCATCCGATGCCATCACCAAGGTAGAGCTCCACTTGGCGCTTGCCCCCGGTGACGCCGTCCACCCACGCCTGGGCCTTCCCGGATCGTTGCATCGCCGCGCGGGAGCGGTCGAGACTCCTCATAGAGTCGTAGACGGAAGCCGAGAGCGCAAAGCACAGCACTCCCAAATGCGTTCCACCCTGCTCTTCGACCCCGGCGCGCATCTGGGGCTCCAGTCGCGCGTCGCACGCACCCTCGACCCCACCAGCGCCGCCCGCGACTCTTCGGGCGTACTCCGCGACGCTGAGCTCCGGTCTGCCGGCCATGACGAACGACTGAAGGAAGGCCATGGCGCTCGGGCGGTGCACGCTCTCCAGAATCGACGGATAGCTGACGTTCACGCGGACGATCTCGACTCCCACCATCGTGAAGAACCCGACCGTCTCGAACGCGACCCCCTCCCTGTCTGACGAGAACTGATGTTCGAGCCGCGGCAGCCCCTTTCCGAAGGTGCTCCACTTCGTCTTCAGGGTCGCAGGATTCCCTCCGGCGCTTCGCACATAGGCGTCGGTCGACATCGTCAGAATGTCTCGCACCTGGACAGCGAGCGGTCGCTCTGACATCGCATCGACGCCCATGAGGGTGACGAAGTACAGGACCGGTCCGTCCGGCGTCATCGCGATCAGTCGGTATCCGTCGCCAGCGGCCCCTCCCGCCTGCAGGTCGACCCGCTCTGGCTTCCCCGGAAACGCAGCCGCCCATCGTCCATCGGGGCTCGACCAGAGCCTCAAGACCGCTGCGAAGGGAGAGTCACCGGCAGCGCTGGCAGCAGGAGTGCCCCGACCCTGAACTCCCGCTTCGGCGAGTGGCAACTCCCCATACAAGTCCGCGTTCGGCGCGCTCGCGGCCCCAACACTCTTCACAGCGCCCTTCGAGATCAGGTAAGCGCCGATCTCGTCCGCGTTCGCCGGCCTCTCATGAGGCGCCGGAGGCGTCGTTGCGTAGAAGAGCGCGGTTCGGCCCTCCTTGTTCCGCGCGTTGATGTCCGCCCCGGACTCGGCGAGTAACTGCACCACTTCGAGGTGTCCCCGCAGCGCGGCTTCGTGAAGAGGCGTGCGCCTGGGCAAGCCATACTTGAGGTTGATGCCTGCCCCGTTGCGCAACAGAAAGTCCACCGCACCAACTTGCCCCTTCATCGCCGCCCATCCGAGCGGCGTCATGAGCCCCTGTTCTGCGTTGTCGATGTCGGCCCCGGCTGAGAGGGCCGCCCGCATCATCGCAATGTTTCCGTTCCTTGCCCCCGTAGCGAGGAGCGCCTCCAAATCCGTTCCCTTCTTCGGTAGCTCAGCAGGCTGTGCGACGAAGCTGGGATCTCTACCTATGGACGCCGCATGAGCATCGGCCCGCGCGATGGCTGCCTCGGACACCTCCCTCGGAAACGTGTAGCCCACGAAGGCCGTGTGCGTATCGCAGGCGATCACATGCATGACTTGCCGCATCACAGTTCCGTTCATCACAGGCTCGTAGTCAGCCCGAAGCCTGGGCAGTCCAGGCCGGGTCACGACTCTCGCCGATCGCACGGGAGCGTTCGTCCGCGACCGAAGTGAGTCGGCTAGCTCGCCTGCACTCTTCACGGTCAGCGGCATTGCGCCGGAGATCACGAGGACGGTGAAGTTGGGCCTGAAGACGGCACTAGGGTCGCGCAGATCTATCCCGCTCGCAACGATGCTGTCGCCGCGCAGAGCGGTCAGTTGCTGCAATGAAAGAGCGGGGAGTGGCCCAAGCGTCACACCGGGAGACGTATCCGTCCACCCCGGAATCGCGGGTACCTTGAATTGCGCCTCCACCCTGGTCGCGCAACACAGGAGTATGGCGCTTGCCGTCGCGCGCACGGCCAAAGCGCGCCAGTTCGCTCTGCGCTGGCTGCGCCCAGGGACATCGGCTTCACGCATGACCTTCCCCCCTTTGATTCCTGTACTCCGGCCTCCTTCGGCCGCGGCCCCTCCAAATGCGCCTCCCGCGGATCGGATGGCCTCCGCCATCGCATCTCAGATCCTGAGGATGTCGACCTTCGTCCGGTAGGCGCCGCAGTGGGCCTTCCCGTCGTCCCATAGGTCTCCATGATGAGGTACGCACCGTCCCACCCCGAGGAAGGGAGGGTACACCGGCGTAGGACACGGGGGGGACCGCTACTCGCCTTCCTCTACCAATGTGCGACGCGTCCGTGGATCGCGTAGGTAGTCGGGATCGCGGCGTCGACTAGCGCGCGCGCCCCAGGATCCGCGCCAGGTGGTGCGCGAGCCGCTCCTGCACGTCCGACAGCGGCGGCGCGGGCCGCCCCCGGCCGCGCAGCTCGGCGGCGAGGCTCGTGACGCCGAGCCCCGGGTCGGTGATCCCGCACGGCACGATGGCGGCGAAGTGGGAGAGGTCGGGCGCGACGTTCAGCGCGAAGCCGTGGGTCGAGAGCCAGCCCTCCAGCCGCACCCCGACCGCGCCGATCTTCCGCGAACCCACCCACGCGCCGCGGTGGGCGGGGTGGCGCCCCGCCTCGACGCCGAAGTCGGCGCAGGCTCGGATCATCGCCTCCTCCAGATCGTGGACGAAGCGGCGGACGTCCGGCCGGTCCCGCAGGTCGACGACCGGGTACCCGACCGCCTGACCAGGGCCGTGGTAGGTCGCTGCGCCGCCGCGGTCGATCTCGTGGACCTCGAACCCGTTGCGCGCGAGCCACTCCGGCGACGCGACGACGTCCGCGCTGCTCGCGCCGCCGCCGAGGGTGAGCACCGGAGGGTGCTCGAGCAGGAGGAGCCGGTCGGTCTGCGGCGGGTCGCCCGCTCTGACCCGCGCCGCGGCCGACTTCATCAGCGAGAGCCCCGTGCCGTAGGCGATGCGCCCCGTCCTCTGGACCTCGAGGGTGCGCATGGCTACGAGTACTCCCCGAACAGGAGGGACGGGTCTTCCAGGTATCGGATCAGCGCGTGGGTGAAGGCGGCCGCGGCGTCGCCGTCGACCACGCGGTGGTCGCTGGTGAGCGAGACGTACAGCACGTCCCTCACGACCACCTGGCCGTCCCGGACCACCGGCGTCGGCCTGATCCGGTGCACGCCCAGGATGGCCACCTCAGGGTAGTTGATGACCGGCGTCGCGAAGAGGCCGCCGAGCGCGCCCAGGCTCGTGACGGTGAAGGTGGACCCACCCATGTCCTCGGGCCGCCCCTTGCGCGCCTTCGCCTCGGTCGCCAGCCGGTCGATCTCCCGGGCGAGGTCGAGGAGCGCGCGCTCGTCGGCGCGACGCACCACCGGCACCATGAGCCCGTCGTCGGTCGCCGTCGCGATGCCGATGTCGTACCAGCGCTTCACGTGCAGCTCGCCCTTCGCCTCGTCGAGCGACGCGTTGAGCATTGGGTGCTCCTTCAGCGCCGCCACCGCGGCCTTCACCACGAACGGCAGGAAGGAGACCTTGACCCCCTGCTCCTGCGCTGCGGCGGCGGCGCGCTCCTTCACCCGGGTCAGCTCCGTGACGTCGACCTGCTCGACGAACGTGAAGTGGGCGGCCGTCCGCACCGAGAGCGCCGTCCGCTCCGCGATCCGGCGGCGGAGCCCGCGGAGCGGGACCACCTCGACTTTCTGCGCGGGCGCGGGCGCGGCCGGCGCCTGGGCCCCGGCCGCGCGTGCGTCGAGATCCTGCATCGTCACCCGGCCGCCCGGCCCGGTGCCGGTCACCGTGTCGAGCTCGATCCCGCGCTGCCGCGCCGCCGCGCGTACCGCCGGGGTCGCGGCTGCGGCCGTCCGCGCGGTCGCCACGGCAGCCGGCGAGGCGCCCTCCAGCTCCAGGAGCGGAGCGTGCACCGGCGCGATCTCTCCCTCCTTCCAGAGGAGCTTCGTCACCCGCCCGCGGCGGGGGGACGGGATGGTCACCGTCGCCTTGTCGGTCATCACCTCCACGACCGGCTGCTCCTCGGCCACCTCGTCGTCGGGCCGGACGAGCCACCGCTGCACCTCGGCCTCCACGATCCCTTCGCCCAGGTCCGGCAGGTCGATCGAGAACGTCATGGCGCTGGTCCCCCTCAGAACCTCGCGGTCTCGCGGACCGCCTGCAGGATGCGGGGCGCGCGGGGCAGGTACTCCTGCTCGAGCGCGTAAGGGAAGGGCGTGTCGAAGCCGGTCACCCGGGTGATCGGGGCCTGGAGGTGGACGAAGCAGCGCTCCTGCAGCAGCGCGGAGAGCTCCCCGCCGAACCCGCACGTGCGCGGCGCCTCGTGGACGATCACCGCCCTCCCGGTCTTCGCGACCGACTCCACGATGGCGTCCAGGTCGAGCGGCTGGAGCGACCGCAGGTCGATGACCTCGCAGTCGATCCCCTCGGCCTCCGCCTCGCGGGCCGCGCGGTCCGCCTCGTGCCACATGGCTCCCCACGCGAGGAGGGTGACCTGCGCCCCCCGCCTGGTCACGCGCGCCTTCCCGATCGGGACGGTGTAGTCGCCCTCCGGCACCTCGCCGCGGGCGGCGCGGTAGACCCGCTTCGGCTCGAAGAAGAGGACTGGGTCGGGGTCGCGGATCGCGCTGATGAGGAGCCCCTTCGCGTCGTAGGGGTTGGACGGGACGACCACCTTGAGCCCGGCCGTGTGGATGAAGTGCGCCTCCGGTGACTGGGAGTGGTAGTGGCCGCCGCGGATCCCGCCGCCGTAAGGCGCGCGGATCACCAGCGGACAGCCGAGCCCCCCACCGGACCGGTAGCGGTACTTCGCGACCTCGTTCACGATCTGGTCGAGCGCGGGGAAGATGAAGTCGGCGAACTGCACCTCCGGCACCGGCTTGAGCCCGTAGAGCGCCATCCCCACCGCCGTGCCGACGATCCCCCCCTCGGTGAGCGGCGTGTCGACGACGCGGTCGCCTCCGAACTCCTCCTGGAGCCCCTGCGTGGCGCGGAAGACTCCGCCGAACCGCCCGACGTCCTCGCCGAGGACGACCACGTCGGGGTCGCGCCGCATCTCGGTGCGGAGCGCGTCGTTCACGGCCTGGATGACGTTCAGGGTCGGCATCAGCCCCCCTCCGGCCCACCGGCCACGCGAGGATCCGCCGCGATGGCGGCGCGGAGCTCGTCGAGCTGCTCGCGCTGCTGCCTGAGCGGCTCGGCGTAGACGTCGGCGAAGAGCGTCTCGACCGCCGGCTTCGGCGGGAAGCGCCTCCGCCTCGACGACGGCCTGCTGGATCTCCGCCTTGACCTCGTCCACGAGCGCCCCCCGCGCGGCCGCCGTGAGCGCGCCGCGCCTCTCGAGGAAGGCGCCGAGGCGCAGCAGCGGGTCCCGGCGCCGCCACGGCTCGACCAGCGCCTCCGGGCGGTAGACGCGCGGATCGTCCGAGGTGGAGTGCCCCTCGAGCCGGTAGGTGACCGCCTCGATCATGGTCGGCCCCTCCCCGGCCGACGCCCGGGCCCGCGCGCGTCGCGTCGCGTCGTACACCGCGAGCAGGTCGTTCCCGTCGACGCGCTCCGCGGCGACGCCGTAGGCGAGCGCCTTCTGCGCGAGGGTCTCGGACGCCGTCTGCCTCTCCACCGGGACGCTGATGGCCCAGCCGTTGTTGCGGCAGAGGAGCACTACGGGGGCCCTCAGCACGCCGGCGAAGTTGAGACCGACGTGGAAGCCCTCGGCGCTAGTCGCCCCGTCGCCGAAGTAGACGAGCGGCACGACGTCGTCCTTCTTGAGCCGGGCCGCCAGCGCCAGCCCCACCGCGTGCGGGATCTGGGTGGCGATCGGAGAGCTGACGGACGCGTAGCGACCGGCAGGCCACGCCTCGTGGCACGGCATCTGGTGCCCCTTCATCGGGTCGCCCGCGTTCCCGAGGAGCTGGCAGACGAAGGTGGCGAGCGGCATCCCACGCAGGAGCGCGGCGCCGTGCTCGCGGTAGCACGGGAAGATCCAGTCGCGCTCCTCCATCGCGGCGGCCGAGCCGAACACGGCGGCCTCCTCCCCGAAGGACCCGATGTAGAAGCCGAGCCGCCCCTGGCGCTGCAGGCTGACCATGCGCTCGTCGAGGAGCCGCTCACGGAGCATCAGCCGGTAGAGCCTCAGGATCTCCACGTCGGAGAGGGAGAGCTCGCCGGGCGCGGCGGTGCCGTCCTCGCGCATGACCGACGTGATCGGGAGCTCCTGCGCGAAGCGTCCCGGCGGAGCCGACGACGGCGACGCCGGCGTCAGGTCGCGCCCGCGCCTGTGCGCGTCGAGGTCAAGCACCCGCGGCATGTGGCGCTCCGATCTCCCCCCGGACGAAGAGCTCCCCGGCGCGATAGCTGGACCGCACGAGCGGCCCGCTCGCCACGTACCGGAAGCCGAGCCTCCTGCCCGCTTCGCGGTACGCCTCGAACTTCGCCGGCGTGACGTACTCCGCCACCGGCAGATGCCGAGCCGATGGCCGGAGGTACTGCCCCAGCGTCACGATCCCGACCCCGACGTCGCGCAGATCGCGCAGCGTCTCCTCGACCTCCGCGTCCGTCTCCCCGAGGCCGACCATGAGGGAGGACTTGGTCACGATCGCCGGGAACTCCCGCCGGACCTGGGCGAGCACCCGGAGCGTCTGGTCGTAGCCGGCCCTGGGGTCCCGCACGCGGGGCGTCAGGCGCCGGGTCGTCTCGAGGTTGGTGGCGAAGACGGTGGGGGCCGCGCGCCCCACCACGCGGACCGCCTCGGGGTCGCCTCGGAAGTCGGGGGTCAGGACCTCGACGAGGAGCCGCGGGATGCCGGCGAGCCGCCGTAGCGTCTCCGCGAAGTGCCCCGCGCCGCCGTCGGGGAGGTCGTCGCGGTCGACGCTCGTCACGACCACGTAGTCGAGCCCCAGCTCCCGGACGGCCTCCGCCACCCGGCGCGGCTCGTCGGGATCCGGCGGCGGGGGTCGGGCGAGGCTGGTCACCTGGCAGAAGCGGCAGCCGCGCGTGCAGGCCGGTCCCATCAGCATCACCGTCGCCGTGCCCCCGCCCCAGCACTCACCGACGTTCGGGCAGCGGGCTGCCCGGCAGACCGTCTCCAGGCGCAGGCGCGAGAGCGTGGCTCGCACGCGCTCGTAGCGCTCGCCAGCACCGGCCATCACCTTGAGCCAGGGCGGATGCCCGGGCACCGGCCGGCTCATCTCGAGCGGGATCGACATCCGGTTCCCTCCGGCCGCCCTCCGTGCCCCCGGCAGCCAAAGATCCCTTACCGAGCCCGCCCGGCGCGCGCACGAAAGGGGCCCGGCTCGACCGGGGCAGGCGCGGCGCGCGATCCGGGGGTATAAGCTTCATTGCCCGAGCGACGGTCTTGGGCGCTCACTCTGCCGCTAGTCCCTCGGCGCTTCCACCCACGATCCCGTCCGCATCCCCAGGCGGCCCCGCGCTCATCGCAGCGGGCTACCGGCCCGGTCGCGTCCACTTCGCAGGAACCCGAAGGGGTCAACGATGAGCGATTTCGAGAAGGGCATGCTGGTCCAGCACGCTTCGCTGGGGCTAGGCAAGGTCGTCGCGCTGGAGCCGAAGGCCGTCCACGTCTTCTTCGTCGGCCGGGACAGCCGCTTCGCTGCGAAGCTGCGGCTGCCAGCCGCCGCCTCCCTCCTCAAGCCGGCGGGCCCGAGCGAGCGGGTGTGGCTCGGCGGCGTCTCCGCCTTCTCCCTCGACGCGGCGACCGGTCGCTATGGCTTCGCGGAGACCTGGATCCCCCACGAGGAGGCGGTCTCCCGGTTCCTGGAGGCCTACCCCAAGGGGTTCGCCGATCCGCTCTACACGGGTGACGGGAAGGGGCGGCAGGCTCGCCCCGCCAGGATCCGCCGGGCGCACACGGCCTTCGTAGAGGCGTTCGGCAACGGCGAGGGGGAACGCCTGCTCGCCGCCGACGACGTGGCGAAGCTGGTCACCGAGACGCTCGCCATCGAGAAGCTGGCGGGCGCCAACCAGGCGGGCGCGGACAAGGCGACGCTCTCCGGCGGCCTGGAGGATGCAGCCGTCGCGAAGCCGTTCTTCACCGCCCTCTTCGAGACGCTGGCCGCGGCGACGCCGGAGCGGGCCGGCTTCGAAGCGCTCGCCGCAGCGGTCGCGGCCTTCCCAGCGGAGGAGAGCTCGCGAGGCTGGCAGCTCGTCACGCTGCTGCCGTTCATCGCGCAGCCGGAGCGCCACATGCTGCTCCGCCCGAAGCTCACCAGCCAGGCGGCTCACCGCCTCGGCCTCGAGCTGCGCTTCGCCGCCGATCCCAACTGGACCACCTACTCCACGCTCCTGAAGTCCGGCGAGCAGCTCCTCGAGAAGCTGCGCCCGATCGGCGCGATCGACCTGATCGACGTGGAGTCGTTCCTCACGGTCGTGACGACGCGCGCGGCGGTCCGCCCCGCCGCGAACGCGGTGGTGGAGGAGGACGCCTGAGCCCGCACGCCGCCACCGCTGCAGGCCCGGCGTGGGGTAGGACTCCCACCGGCTGGGCGCTGAACCTCGACGGCAGCGTCGCGTCGGGCTTCGCCCTCCCCCGGCTCGAGCTGGAGCAGAGCTCGAAGGGCTGGGTCTGCCGGTGCCGGCTCGGGGACGGAACCTCGCACGAGCTCCTCGACGACTCCGGCTCCATCGCAATCGCCAAGCGGACCGCGGCGGAGCTGGCGCGCGGGCACGTCGACGGAGCGTCGCGCGCGGCGCTCGACGCGCTGCTCGCGGGGGGCTGACCCCCCGGACGCCAGGCACCTCGGCGGGGCGCGGGCAAAGACTCGTCACGGCCCCGGATACCCGGTAGCTTGCGGCCGATGGCCCGGCAGGCTGGCGTCCTCATCCCCCTCTTCTCCATCCGCACCGGCGCGAGCTGGGGCGTCGGGGAGATCCCGGACCTCGCCCCGTTCGCCCGCTGGAGCGCGTCGGCCGGGTTCTCGCTGCTCCAGGTCCTCCCGGTGAACGAGGTCTCCCGGGGGCAGAACAGCCCCTACGCCGCCCTCACCGCCTTCGCCATCGACCCCGTGTACGCGGCGGTGGAGGCGCTGGAGGACTTCGACGCCGCCGGGGGCATCGGCGCGCTCTCGCCCGCCGACCAGCGGCTCGTCGAGGAGCTCCGCGACGCCCCGACCGTCCGCTGGGACGACGCGCGGCGGCTCAAGCAGAGCGCGCTGGAGCTCGCCTTCGCCTCGTTCCACAGGCGCGAGTGGTCCCGCCGCACCGACCGTGCGCGCAACCTGGCCCGCTTCGCCGAGGCGAACGCCCGCTGGCTCGAGGACTACTCGCTCTTCGTCTCGCTCCACGACGACCACTTCGGCGGCGAGCCCTGGCTCGCCTGGCCGAAGGAGCTGCGCGACCGCGAGCCTGGCGTCCTCGCCGACCACCGTGGGCGGCTCTCGCGCCGCGTCCTCTTCCACGCCTGGACCCAGTGGGTGCTCGACCGTCAGTGGCAGGACGCCCGCCGCCTCTGCCGGGCGGCCGGCGTCGACCTCTGTGGCGATCTCCCGTTCATGGTCGCCGCCGACTCGGCCGACGTCTGGGCGCGCCGCCGCGACTTCCGGCTCGACGCGCGGGTCGGCGTCCCCCCGGACGCCTTCAGCGCCACGGGACAGGACTGGGGGCTCCCGGTGTACCGCTGGGACCTGATGCAGCAGGAGGACCACCCGTGGATACGTGAGCGGGCGCGGAGGATGGCCGAGCTCTACGGCGCCTATCGCGTCGACCACGTCGTCGGTCTCTACCGCACCTACTTCTACCCGAACGACGGCGGCCCGCCCGCGTTCGTCCCCGCGGACGAGCCGGCGCAGGTGCAGAACGGCGAGGCGGTCCTCGGCATCTTCGCGAAGCGCGCCCGGGTGATCGCCGAGGACCTCGGCACGGTCCCCGACTTCGTGCGGGCGTCGCTGGGTCGCGTGGGCATCCCCGGCTATCGCGTGCTGCGCTGGGAGAAGAGCTGGGAGACGGGCGGGGACCACTTCCGCGATCCCGCGCGGTGGCCGACGCTCTCGGTGGCGACCACCGGCACCCACGACACCGACACGAGCGCCGACTGGTTCGACGCGCTCGAGCCCGGCGAGCGCGCCCAGCTCCTCGACCTGCCTCCCCTCGCGGCGCTCAAGGCACGCGGCGCCTCCCGGTTCGACGATGGGGTGCGCGACGCGCTGCTGGACCTGGTGTACGGCGCCGGCTCCGACCTGCTGCTGCTCCCGTTCCAGGACCTCCTCGGAGAGCGCGACCGGATCAACGTCCCGGGGACCGTCAACGAGCTGAACTGGACCTGGCGCATGTCCACCAGCCTGGCGGAGCTGGCCGCCGACGCCGGCATCGCGGCCCGGCTCCGGGCGCTCGCGCTCTCCCACGACCGCGTCCCCTCGACATGAGCGCCCCCCTGAGGCTCTTCCTGGTGCGCCACGCACAGGCCGAGGCCAGCCACCCGCTGGGTGACACAGCGCGCCGCCTGACGCCAGAGGGGCGCGCCGCCTTCCGCGCCCGCGCGGCGGCGCTCGCCGCCGAGGCGAGGGTCTCGCGGATCCTGACCTCGCCCTACGCCCGGGCGCGTGAGACCGCCGAGCTGCTCGCCGCCGCGACCGGCGCCCCCATCGAGGCCGAGGACGCGCTCGGCTCCGGGCGCTCCAGCGCGCAGGAGCTGATCCGGATCGCCAGGGTTCGTGGCGACGGAACGCTCATCGTCGGCCACAACCCGGAGATCTCGGACGCGGTGGCGTTCCTGGCCGGCCGCGAGGTGCCCGTGCCACCCGGCACCGTCGCCTGCCTGGACGTCGAGGACGAGGGGAGCTGGCCGCGGCTCGCCTGGATCAGGTGACCGGCGGCGACTCCGCCGCGGCGCGCACCCTCTCGAGCAGCTCGCCGGGACCGAAGGGCTTCTGGAGGAAGTGCTCGCCGCGTGCGATCGCCTCCTCGAGCCGGGCGTGGCCGCCGGGGAAGCCCGACATGAAGAGCACGCGCAGGCCGGGCCACCGCAGGGCGAGCCTGCGGTGCAGCTCTATCCCGTCCATCTCCGGGAGCAGTACGTCGGTCACCAGCAGATCTGGCGGCGTCCCGCCCGTCGCCGCCAGCGCCTCGGCCGGCGTCGCCGCCGTGGCGACGTCGTGGCCGGCGCGCCGCAGGATCCGCCCGGCCAGCGCGCGCACCGTCGGCTCGTCCTCGACGAGGAAGATCCGCAGGCGCACCTGCGGCGCGGCCGCGCCCTCCGCCCCCGCGGCCGTGGCGGCCTCAGCGGCCAGCGGCAGGTAGAGCCGGAAGGTGGTCCCGGCGCCGGGGGTGCTGGCGACCTCCACGTCGCCGCCGTGCTGCTGGACGATCCCGTGAACGGTGGCCAGCCCGAGCCCCGTCCCCTTCGCGCTCCCCTTGGTCGTGAAGAACGGCTCGAAGATCCGCGGCAGGGTCGCCGCGTCGATCCCCACGCCGGTGTCGGAGACCGTCAGGAGGACGTAGCGCCCCTCCGGCCGCCTCCGGGCGACCCATGGGGTCTTCCCGTCGAGCCCCGGCACCGCGACGGTGACGGTGAGCTTCCCCCCGCCAGGCATCGCCTCCCTGGCGTTGACCGCCAGGTTGAGCACCGCCTGCTGCAGCTGCGTCGGGTCCGCCCGGACGTACGCCGCGACCCCCACCGGCTCCACCCGCAGCTCCACCTCCTCGCCGACCGCGCTGCGGAGCGTCTTCTCCAGCGCGCGCAGCTCGGCGTTGAGGTCGATCACCTGGGTCTGGAGCACCTGCCGGCGGCTGAAGGCGAGGATCCGTCGCGCGAGGTCGGCGCCGTGGCGCGCGGCCGTGACGATCTCCTGCATGTCGGCGCGGAGCGCGTGGCCGGAAGGGAGATCCTCCATGGCCAGGGTGGCGTTGGCGATGATGGGCGTCAGCAGGTTGTTGAAGTCGTGCGCGATGCCGCCGGCGAGGACCCCGAGGCTGTCCAGCCGCTGCTGCGCCTGGAGCCGCTCCTCGAGCAGCCGCCGCTCGGCCTCGGCCTGGCGCCGGTCCGCGTCGCGGGCGTCGAGCCCCTCGAGCAGGCGATCGAACGAGCCTGCGAGCCGCCCGACCTCCCCCGCGCCTGCGCGGCCGATCCGCTGTCCAACCGCCGGGTTGGCCGCGATCCGCTCGACCGCCTCCGTCATCTCGACCAGAGGGTGGGTCACGCGCCGGAGCGAGAGCCAGACAGCGACCACGAGGAGCGCCGCTCCCGCCGCGACCACCCAGGCGTAGAGCGCTCGGGCCGCGCTGAAGGGGGCGCGGACCTCCTCCATCGGCATGTTGGCGAAGACGAACCAGTCGGCGGCGGAGAGCCGCCTCACTGTCGCGAGCAGGCGGAGCCCGGTCGTGCTGGTCGTCTCCATGAAGCCCTCGAACCCCCCGTCGATCGCCCGATCCACCACGGGGTTGCCGCCAGGGGGCACGAACTTGAGCACGCGCGTCGGATCGGGGTGGCTCACGCGCAGGCGGGCGCGGGTCACGATCACGAAGTAGCCCGCCTTGCCGATCGCGAGCTTCGCGAGGTCGCCGGCGACGTTCGCGCCATCCACGCGGACCGCCCCGTGCAGCTGGCCGACCACGGCGCCGCCTCCGTCGCGGACCGGAACGGCGACGGTGATCGCCACGGAGCCGGGGCTGTGTGCCGACGCGAACGGCTGCGAGATGAACGGGCGCGCGGTGCGCGCGACTCCGCTCCACGCGTCGTCCTCCCGCAGGTCGGCTCCGCGGGCCCCGGGAGCGGTCGGACTCTGGACCAGCACCTTCCCGTCGGTCGAGACGAGGCGGAGTCCCTCGTCGAAGAGGAGGTGGAGCGTCATCCGGTCGTCGAGGAAGCGCTGGCCGGCCGCGGCGTCCTTCAGTAAGCGGGGCTCGACCGCACGGGAGATCGTGTCCAGCGTGTCCTTCATCGCCCCGAGCCGCTGATCGAGGTCGGTCGCGACCCGCGAGGTGAGCACGAGCTGCTGGCCCGCGATCCCGGCCTCGAACTGGCGCTCGAAGTACTCCAGCGAGAGATAGACCAGCGCGGCGACGAAGGGGATGAAGACCGCCGCGACCGCCGACGCGGTGCGTGCAGTCAGCCCCATCCCACCGCGTGGCTGTCGGCGATCCATCGTGGCTCCGCTCACTGAAGGCGATCGACGATAGCCCTGGACGGCGGCGCCGTGAACGCTCTCCCGCTCGATGCGCGTGCGGCACCTCGCCGCTGAGCCTGCTGGCCGCGGTGTGCCGCGATGTGGGCGCGATGTGGGCGCGACGACGGCGTCAGCGGGCCGATTCGATGAAGCCACCGCCCACGAGGATGCCGTCGACGTAGAGGACCGCCGCCTGCCCCGGCGCGGCTGCGTGGACCGGCTCGCGGAAGTCGACCTCGAACCGGTCGTCTCCCGCGCGACGGATCAGGGCCCGCGCCCCGCCGTACATCGAGCGGATCTGCACCGTCCCCTCGAAGGACTCCGGGACGTCCCGATGCCAGTTCGCCTCGGCCACGGTGACGCCCACGGCCAGCGTCGCCTCCCGGGGCCCGACCCGGACGGTCGCCGTGGCGGCATCGATCCCGGTGACGTAGAGCCGCCCGGCCGAGGCGATCCCCAGCCCGCGCCGCTGGCCGACCGTGTAGCGCCCGTAGCCATCGTGGCGGCCGAGGACGCGTCCCGCGCCATCGACCACGGGCCCCTTCGTGAGGGCGCGCGGCGCACGCGCGGCCAGGACACTGGCGTGGTCCCCCTCCTCGACGAAGCAGATCTCCATGCTGTCCGGCTTGTCGTGCACCGGCAGGCCGAGCCTGCGCGCGATCTCTCGCGTCTCGCCCTTGCCGGGCAGGTCGCCGAGCGGGAGGACGAGCCGCCCGAGCGCCTCGCGGGGCAGCGCGAAGAGGACGTAGGACTGGTCCTTCGCGAGCGCGGCGGCCCTGGCGAGCGCCGGCGCGCCGCCCGACTCGACCACCCGGGCGTAGTGGCCCGTGGCGACCCCGTCGAAGCCGAGCGCCTCCGCGTGGCGCAGGAGGCGCGCCAGCTTGACGTCGCGGTTGCAGCGGACGCACGGGTTGGGCGTGCGACCGGCCGCGTACTCGGCGGCGAAGCCGTCGATGATCCCCTCGAAGTCGGCCGCCGCGTCGAGGACGTAGAGGTCGATCCCCAGCTTCCCCGCGACGCGCCGGGCGTCGGCGGCGTCCTGCGGGGAGCAGCAGCCGCGGGAGTCCGGATCGCCCCCACGGCCAAGGCAGAGGAAGACGCCGGTGACCTCGTGCCCCGCGTCACGCAGCAGCGCCGCCGCCACGGAGGAGTCCACCCCGCCGCTCATCGCCACCAGCAGTCGCCGTCTCGCCGCCATCGGGGGCGGAATCTAGCAAACACACCTCTACTTCCCTCTCCCCCACCGGGGGAGAGGGGAGGGTGAGGGGGCAGCAGGACGCTGCTATGCTCTCCCACCATGGCCGCCACCGACTCCCCCGCCGCCGCGGTCGCGCCGCCGCCCCGCTTCGCGCGGGAGCTCGACACCCTGGTCCGGGCCCGCTACCCGCTCGTCTACCTCGTGAGCTGGGAGGAGCAGCGCCTCGATGCCCACCTCGACCAGCTGGCGCAGCAGCACGGCAAGGCGCTCTGGAGCTGGACCATCACGAAGGGGCTGCGCCGCGCGGGCGGCGCGCGGACCGGAACGCCCGAGAGCGAGGGGGCGACGGAGCCAACGGCCGTCCTCGCGGCCATCGGGAAGCTCTCGGATCCGTCGCTCGTCGTGCTCAAGGACTTCCACCCGTTCCTGTCGGACCCCACCGTCGTCCGGGCGCTGCGCGACCTCGCCCACGACCTCAAGTCGACCTACACCACGGTCATCCTGCTCTCCCCGTCGCTCGTGATCCCGCCGGAGCTCGAGAAGGAGATCTCCGTCCTCGACGTGCCGCTCCCGACGTTCCAGGAGCTGTTCGAGCTGCTCAAGGAGATCGCCAACGTCGTCCGGAAGGGGAACCTCGCGAAGGTGGAGCTGACGCAGGCCGACGCCGAGGCGATGGTGAAGGCGGCGCAGGGGCTCACGCTCGCAGAGGCGGAGAACGCCTTCGCCAAGGCGATCGCCGACGACGGGAGGCTCAAGCGCGAGGACGTGGCGCTGGTCCTGGAGGAGAAGCGGCAGGTGATCCGCAAGAGCGGCCTGCTCGAGTACTTCGCGGCGGAGCAGCGGCTGGCCGACGTCGGCGGGCTGGATCTCCTGAAGGGCTGGCTCGACCGGCGGGCTGCCGCCTTCGGCGAGGCCGCCAGGAAGTTCGGCCTGCCCGAGCCGAAGGGGCTCCTCCTGCTGGGCGTGCAGGGCTGCGGCAAGAGCCTGACGGCCAAGGCGGTGGCGGCGCAGTGGGGGCTGCCGCTGCTGCGGCTCGACATGGGGCGGATCTTCAGCGGCCTCGTCGGCTCGTCGGAGGAGAACCTGCGCAAGGCGATCCACGTCGCCGAGAGCGTCGCGCCGGTGGTCCTCTGGATCGACGAGATCGAGAAGGGGCTCTCCGGCGTCCGGTCCTCCGACGGCGCGGACGCGGGCGTCACCGCGCGGGTCTTCGGGACGCTCCTCACCTGGCTGCAGGAGAAGACGGCGCCGGTCTTCGTCGTCGCCACGGCGAACCGGATCGACGCGCTGCCGCCGGAGCTGCTGCGCAAGGGACGGTTCGACGAGATCTTCTTCATCGACCTGCCCGAGCAGCCGGAGCGGCGGGAGATCTTCGAGATCCACGTGCGCCGGCGCCGCCGCGACCCTGCCGGCTTCGACCTCGACGCGCTGGCCCACGCCGCCGACGGCTTCAGCGGCGCCGAGATAGAGCAGGCGATCGTCTCCGCCCTGTACGACGCGTTCGCCGAGAAGTCCGAGCTGACCCAGCGCCACCTCGTGAAGGCGGTGGGCGAGACGAAGCCACTCTCGGTCACCATGGGCGAGGAGATCGACCGCGTTCGGGACTGGGCGCGGACGAGGACCCGCCCGGCCTCGGCAGCACAGCGCACGAGCGGGTGAGCCGTGGCCGACGACCGCTTCAAGCGCTTCCGGCACCTCGAGCGCCCCCGCCAGGGCGGTGGCGCCGGGTCGCCTGACCAGAGCCCGGGTACCCAGGGACGCTTCGGCGCGCTCGAGGAGCGCAAGGCACCGGACGACGCAGGGCAGGCTCCGGCACGGGTCGCAGGCGGCCACCTCGACCGCTTCCGCCCCGCCGAGGAGCGGCCGCTGGAGGTCGCGACGTCCGTCGAGGGGGAGCTGCCCTTCATCCGCTGCGCCTCCTGCCAGATGGATCACAACCGGACCGCGAGCGTCTGCTCCCAGTGCGGCGCCGATCTACTGACGGAGGAGCAGCGCGCCTTCAACGCGCGGCTCGCGGGCGAGCGGCGTGCCCAGGCCGCGGTGGAAGAGGCGCAGGTCGCGGAGCGGGAGCGGTCGCAGCGCGAGGCGGCCGACGACGCCGCGAAGGCGAACCGGACGATGGCCGAGACGCTGGCGCGCGAGGTCGGCGACACCGAGCGGCGACGGCTCGATGCCGAGGGGCTCGGCGGCTTCGGCAGCGCGCCGCGCGGCTGGGGTGGCTGGGGCTCCGACTGGGATGGGACGGGCTGGAGCGGCGGCTGGGGAAGGGGCCGGCACGGCGCGCTCGGGCTCGGCGGCTGGATCCTCGCCGTGCTCCTGCGCCTCCTCTTCGGCGGCCGGCGCTGGCGCTGAAGCGCCACGCTGGCCCAACGGGGTGCCCGCCCCTTACGGGGATACACCCCGCGTGACCTTCACCGTCACGTGACGGTTTCCATACGCTGGCGCGGAATCCCGGCCGTTCGCAGGGGGGGCGCTGTCATGACGGAAGGGCAATCGAAGGCGATCTTCTGGATCGGAACGCTCAGCTCCGCCGCACTCTTCCTGGGGCTGACGTTCGACACGCAGCGCGAGTTCGACCGCCTGACGCACGCCGACCAGCTCGACGAGCAGGTGGTGGCCGGCAAGCGCGCCTTCGAGGCGCGCAACTGCAACGACTGCCACACAATCCTCGGCTTCGGCGGCTACTACGCCCCGGACCTGACCCGCGCCTTCGTGCGGATCGGCGCTGACGGGATCCGCAGGCGGCTCGAGAACCCCGAGCAGGCCTTCCGGGCCTCCTACCGGAAGATGCCGCAGCAGCGGCTGGGCGAGGCCGAGATCGCCGACATCGCCCACTTTCTGCGCTGGGTGGACGGGATCGAGAACAACGACTGGCCCCCGCAGGACTCCCAGCGGCGCTGGAAGCGCTCGACCGAGCGGCTCCTGGCCGGCGCGCTCCTCTCCCCCGGCGCGGCGCTCCTCAAGCAGGAGAGCTGCATCGGCTGTCACGCGCTCGGCGACGGCGGAGAGCGGGTCGGCCCGCGGCTGGAGTGGATCGGCGGGAAGCGCGACGCCGCCTGGATCGCCGAGCTGCTCCAGGATCCGCAGCTGCGGCAGCCCGGTTCGCCGATGCCGGGCTACGCCCACCTCTCGGAGGCGCAGCGCCGGACCATCGGCGAGACGATCGTGAGCCTCGCCGCGCGCGGGAGGATGCCATGACCTACCAGACCCAGCGGATCGCCTACCCGTACTTCGTGGTCGCCCTGCTCCTCTTCGTGGCCCAGCTGCTGCTCGGCCTCTTCCTGGCCTTCTCCTACTTCGTCACCGTGCCGCAGGGGATCGTGGACCTCTTCCCCTTCTCCACCGCGCGCGCCATCCACACCAATCTATTGGTCCTCTGGATGCTGCTCGGCTTCATGGGCGCGACCTTCTACATGGTCCCCGAGGAGACCGGCCGCGAGCTGGCGTGGCCGAAGCTCGCCATCGTCCAGCTCGTCATCCTGGTGGGGACGGGCGTCGCCGCCATCGTGGGGTTCCTCTTCGGCTGGACCCAGGGGCGGCCGCTCCTGGAGATCCCGAGGCCGCTCGACCTGCTCGTGGTCGTCGGCGCGCTGATGTTCCTCGCCAACGTCGCGGCCACGATGTGGAAGGCGCGGAGGTTCACCGCGACGCAGGGGAGCCTGCTCGCCGGGCTCGTCTTCCTCGCGCTGATGTACCTCTTCGGCATCCCGTTCTACCGGAACGTCGCGACCGACTGGTACTACTGGTGGTGGGTGATCCACCTCTGGGTCGAGGGCGCGTGGGAGCTCGTCACCGCAGCGCTCGTCGCCTTCATGCTCATCCAGCTCACGGGCGTCGAGCGGAAGGTCATCGAGAAGTGGCTCTACGTCGAGCTGGGGCTCTTCCTCTTCACCGGCATCGCCGGGACCGGCCACCACTACTACTGGCTCGGCACGCCGAAGTACTGGCTCTGGATCGGCGGCGTCTTCTCGGCGCTCGAGCCGCTCCCGATCGCGCTCATGCTGGTCGACACCTTCCGCGCCGAGCGCGAGGGCGGGCGGAAGATGGAGCCGAAGCTCACCTGGACCTTCATGATCGGGATGGCGGTGCTCCACCTCGTCGGCGCCGGCGTCTTCGGGCTCGCCCACACCCTCCCGCAGATCAACTACTACACGCACGGGAGCCAGGTGACGGTCTCGCACGGCCACCTCGCCTTCTTCGGTGCGTACGCCCTCGTGAACCTCACCTTCTTCTACTTCGCCTTCCCCCGCCTGAAGGGGCTCCCGGGCGGGAGGTTCGCGGAGGGCAGGGGGCGCTTCGGCTTCTGGACGGCGAGCCTGGCGCTGCTGGGCATGAGCCTCGCCTTCGCGGTGGCCGGCGTGCTCCAGGCGTATCTCGAGCGGATCCGCGGCGAGCCCTACATCGTCTCCCAGGAGCCGATCAGGTTCTGGATGGCCGTCGTCTTCGCGCACGGGGTCCTGGTGCTGGTCGGCGTCGTCGTCATCGCCTGGGACCTGCTGACGCTGAAGCCGGCGGCGGAGCCCGTGAGGGAGCGGGTCGCGTAGCGAGCGGCTGCGTCATCCGATCGCGGCGCGCTCCAGGATCTCCACGGTCCCGTGCATCCCGTCGACGCGCAGGAGATCGCCGTCGCGCAGCTTCGCGACGGCGCCGTCCACGTTCGAGACGCACGGTAGCCCGTACTCGCGCGCCACGGTCGCGGAGTGGCTCACGACTCCCCCTAGCTCCACGACCACGCCCGCGGCCCGCGCGAAGAGCGGCGTCCAGCCCGGGTCGGTCGCGTAGGTGACCAGGATCCCGCCGAGCGCCAGCTTCGCCTCGTCATCGGGTGATCGGAGGACGCAGGCGCGCCCCTCCACCGCGCCGGGGCTCACCGCCGTGCCGCGCAGCACCGTGTCGCAGGTCGCCGAGGTCACCCCGCGCCGGCCGAGGCTCGCCGCCTCCTCGCTCGTGAAGCGGTTGGGCACCTCGATCCGGCGCCACGCGGCGACGCGCGCCCGCTCCCGCGCCACTGCCGCGCGCGCGTCGAAGGCCGGCTCACGCAGCGCGCGCTCCAGCTCCTCGATCGTCAGGTGGAAGACCTCCTCCGTCCCCTCGAGCCGACCGCGCTCGGCCAGGCGGCGGCCGAGCTCGAGCAGGTCGCGCCTCACGAGCTCCCAGTCCCGCATCCACTCGGACCGAAGCTCCTCCCGCATGGCCATGAGGCGGCCCAGGTCGCGCACCGGCCCCCGGACCCGCGCGAGGGCGAAGCGACCGCACCGCTGGGCCGCCTCCTCCCATGCCGCGGCGGCGCCGGCCCGCTTCCGGGCCCTGCGCGAAGCCGGAGCCTCGGGATCGTCGCTGGCCAGGACGAGCGGACGGAGCGCGCCAGCTAGCAGCCGGAGATCCTCGGCCGTGCGCGGCAACGCCAGCTCCGACTCGTAGGGGCAGCGGTGGCCGTAGCGCTCCAGCCAGCGCTCGATGAGCGCCCAGAGGTCGGGCGGCAACGAGCGCGCCCAGGCGCAGGGGCTCGCGTGCGCGGGCCCGATCCCCTCCAGGAAGGCGCGCGCCCCGTCCCAGCGCCTCATCGCGCGGGCGATCTCGACCTGCTCCTCGAGCTGCAGCGTCGAGACCGAGGCGAGGTCGGGACCGATCAAGCGAGCGAGGAGCGCGGCTGGAGCGGGGTGGGCAGCCAGCGCCATCGCCCCGGCGGAGACCTTCTGGTTGAAGGCGACCAGCACCCGGTTGACGTAGCGGAAGCGATCCTCGACCTCCTCGCCGGTGGCACTTCGCACGCGCGCGAGGAGCGCGTCCTCGGCCAGGCCGGACGGCGGCGCGGCCCTCCGCGCCTCGCGCCGGCGTCGCACCGCCTCGAGGTGGCGGCTGGCCATCCGCTCCGCCCCCACCGCGAACCAGCTCAGGCGAAGGAGCACGTCGATTCGCCGGAGCATCTTCCGGACGTCGATCCTCGGGAGCGCGTTGGTCCCCTCCCCCGCCGCCCCCTGGAGCACCTGCAGCCAGGCGCGCGGGAGACCCAGCGCGTCCCCGATCGCGCAGAACATCCGCTCGTTCGCGACCGGCCTCCCCGCCACGATCGTGAGCAGCGGGACCCGGTCTGGCGTGGGGACCCCCATCTTGCGGTTGAAGTCGCGCACGGACCGATCGAGCGCGCGCAGGTTCAGGGAGCCGCTCATGGCGCTGCCGATCTCGAGCGTCAGCTCCCGGATGTTGGTCCGGGTCCAGGTCTCGCCGGGCGGCAGCCCGGCCTCCAGGGGCCGGGTCTGCGGCCGCGCCTGGAGGAACAGGACCGCGCCGCCGCGCGTGGCCCACTCGACGTCGAGCGGCCTGCCCTGGGAGCGCTCCAGCGCCGCAACCCCTTCGGCGATCTCCAGCGCGAGCGGCTCGGCCAGCTCCGGCCGCGCGCCGGTGAGGGCAACCCGCTCCGTCCCGGCCGCCACCGCGCGCACCGCGAAGGGCTGCCTCCGCGGCCACCGCCGCGTCACGCGGAACTTCCCGCCCTCACGGACGAGCTCGAGCTGCTCCGGCGTCGCGTCGCCGTTCACCGCCACCTCGCCGAGCCCCTCGACCGCCTCCACGAGGACTCCGCCGCCCTTCCCGAACGCGACCCCGGACCACTCGGCGTCCACCATCTCCTGCACCACCACCGCGCACCGGCCCGAGGCGGCCGGAAGGCCGTGCTGGCGCCGGTAGGACGCCGCCCTCTCGCTGCGGGGCGACTCAGCCACGCGCGCGATCGCCTCTCGCAGCCGGTCCAGCGCCACTCCCAGCTCAGTCTCGTGGATGCCTGCGAAGCTGTGCCGTGCGCCGTCCTCGTCAGCGGCGGAGCTGCGCACCGCGACCCGGGTGATCCCCCTTGCCGAGAGCGCCTCGGTCAGCTTCGTGAGCTGCCGGTCGTCCGCCCCGGGCAGCACGACCCATGCTGGCGGCACGATCAACCCGGCTCGGGCGATCTCCGCCAGCCCCTGCGCCTTCCCGCCAGCCGCCTCAGGCGGCCTCCCTGGTCCATCCATCGCCAGCACCGCGTCAGCGCTAGTCGGCGTCATCTCTTCCCCCTCCCGCTCCAGCCGCGCCGGCCCGGAGTCCGGCCGCGCAGAATGCCACCAGCTCCTCGGTGAGCACCTCCGTCGTCGGCAGCCGCGCCGGGTCGAACCGCTTCCGGGCCGACTGCTGAACGACGTCCCACTGGGACGCGAAGAAGGCGGGCGCGCTGAACACGAGGAAGAAGCGCAGGAGGAGCCGCTGCGGAGCGATCCCTGGCGGCGTCCGCGACAGCAGCGCGTCGCCGAGCCGGTAGAGGGTCTTCCGCATCGCGTCGCGCCCCATCTCGCGAAGCTCGGGGTTGGCCGAGAACTGGAGCTGGGCGAAGAGCTTCCCGAACCGGGGACGCTCTCCCGCAGCCCGCATCGCGGGGGCCACGTAGGCGCGCAGCACGTCCTCGAGCGTCGCCCCGCTTCCGCGCGCGTCCACCTCCTCGATGGACCGGATCTGCTCCTCGGCCAGCGGTCCGACCCGGCTCTTCAGGAGCTCGGCGATGAGCCCCTCGCGGCCGCCGAAGTGGTAGTTGGCGAGGGCGCCGTTGACGCCGGCCTCCTTGAGGACGGCGCGGACGGAGACCGCGTCGATCCCACGCTCGGCGAAGAGCCGCTCGGCTGCGTCGAGGATCCTGGAGCGCGTGTCCTCCTGGGCTGCCTGCGCCCTGCCGGGCGGTCGCTTCGCCGCGCGTCGCCGAGTCGGTTTGAGCATGTGCTTAACATCCTTAAGCGGTCGCTTCATTCAGGTCAAGTGGCGCCCTTGATCTCCCAACCCGCCTGCGCGATGTTGCGCGCCTCCCATGGAGGCGCACGTGCCCACGGTCCACGACGAGCTGGAGCAGCAGGCGATCAACACCATCCGGATGCTGGCGGCGGACGCCGTCCAGCAGGCCAACAGCGGCCACCCCGGCATGCCGATGGGGACGGCCGACCTGGCCCACGTCCTCTTCACGCGCCACCTGCGCTTCAACCCGGAGGACCCGCGCTGGATCGGCCGCGACCGCTTCATCCTCTCCGGCGGCCACGGGTCGATGCTCCTCTACTCGATGCTCCACCTCGCCGGGTACGCCGTCCCCCTCGACGAGCTGAAGCGCTTCCGCCAGCTCCACGCCAGGACCGCCGGCCACCCCGAGTTCGGCATGCTCCCGGGGATCGAGATCACGAGCGGCCCGCTCGGCCAGGGGTTCGCCAACGCGGTCGGCTTCGCGCTCGGGCAGGCGATGCTGTCGGCGCGGCTCGGCCCCGGCAATCCGGTCGAGGGACACCACGTCTTCGTCGAGTGCGGCGACGGCGATCTCATGGAGGGCGTCTCCTACGAGGCGGCCAGCTTCGCCGGCCACCACCGGCTCGGCCGGCTCATCGCCCTCTACGACGACAACGGCATCACCATCGACGGCAAGACCGACCTCACCTTCACGGAGGAGGACATCACCGAGCGGTTCGAGGGGCAGGGCTGGCACGTCCAGTCGGTGGACGGCCGCGATCACGACGGGATCGACGGGGCGATCCAGGCGGCCAAGGCGGAGACGGTCCGCCCCAGCCTCATCCGCGTGAAGACCACCATCGGCTTCGGCTCGCCCAACAAGGCGGGCAAGTCCTCCAGCCACGGTGCCGCGCTGGGTGAGGAGGAGCTGGCCGCGACGAAGCAGAACCTCGGCTGGCCGCTCGAGCCGCGCTTCCACGTGCCGGCGGACGTCCGCGACCTGTGGGCCGGCGTGATCGCCGGCAAGAAGGCGGTCTACGCCGCGGCGAAGAAGCGCGAGCAGGAGTGGCGCAAGGAGAACCCCGAGAAGGCGGCCCTCCTCGACGCGCACGTCGAGCGGTACGTCCCCGAGGCCATCGCGGCCCGCCTGCTCGACGGCGCCGCCGGCGCCGAGGCGACGCGCAAGCTGAACCAGGCGGCCATCCAGAAGGCCGGGCAGATCGTCCCTGCGCTCGTCAGCGGCTCCGCGGACCTCGCCGAATCGAACCTCAGCGAGATCAAGGGCGGCGGCTCGGTCGCCCCCGGCAAGTTCGGCGGGCGGAACATCCACTACGGCATCCGCGAGCACGCGATGGGGGCCATCGCCAACGGGCTCGCGTACGACGGGCTCTTCGTCCCGATGAGCGCCACCTTTCTGCAGTTCGCCGACTACATGCGCCCGTCTGTCCGGCTCGCCGCCCTCGCCAGGCTCCAGTCGATCTACGTCTGGACCCACGACTCGGTCTTCCTCGGCGAGGACGGCCCGACCCACCAGCCGATCGAGCACCTGACCGCGCTCCGCGCCATCCCGAACCTCCACGTCGTCCGTCCGTTCGACGGCGAGGAGTCGGCGGCGGCGCTTGCGCACGCCCTCACGCGGCGCGACGGCCCGACCGCGCTCATCCTCACCCGCCAGAAGATCCCGGCCGTGGCCCGGACCAGGCCATTCGACGCCGCCGACTTCGCCAAGGGCGGCTACGTCGTCCGCGAGGACGCGGCCGCGAGGGTCACGATCCTGGCGACGGGCTCCGAGGTGGGGCTCGCATCGCAGGCCATCGACCTGCTCGCGCAGAAGGGGATCAAGGCGCGGCTCGCCTCGATCCCGTGCCTCCAGTGCTTCGAGGCCCAGCCCGCGGCGTACCGGGACGCCGTCCTCCCGCCCTCCCACGCCCTCTGCGCCATCGAGGCCGCCCGCGGCATCGAGTGGTGGAAGTACGTCGGCCGCGACGGCCTCGTCATCGGCATCGATCGGTTCGGCGAGAGCGCGCCGGAGAAGGCGCTGGTCGAGCTCTTCGGCTTCACGCCGGCAAAGGTGGCCGCGAAGGTCGAGGGGTGGCTGGCGGAGCGGAAGTAGACGTCGCAGCCCGCGCACCGCGGCAGGGAGCCCGATCCGCGGCGCGACGAGCATCGCAGCGAAGCTGCTACGCTCGGCCGATGACGCAGGACGAACCGGTCCGGGTCTCTTGCCCCGCGTGCGGCCTCGCCCGCGTGTACGGCGGCGAGCGCGCGCCGGCTACCCTACCGCACCACTGTCCGCGCTGCGGTACCGACCTGGTCGCCGACGGGCTCCTCGTCGAATCCGAGCCGGGGGGCAGCGCGCCCGCTCCGTCGGGGTCGGACCCGGAGCGCTGGCCGCGCTTCCCCGCACCCGCCGGCCCGGAGGCGGTCGGAGCTGCACTCCTCGCGGCGTTCCTCGCGTGCGTACCTGACGCGCGGCTTCTTCGCGGCGGCCGTCGCCGGCGCAGACCTGGTCTTCCACGAGGCGGGCCACCCGATCCTCGGGATCCTCGGCCTGCGCTTCCTCACGTACCTCGGCGGCACCCTCGCGCAGGCGGCGTTCCCGATCGCGGCCGCGGTGAGCTTCGCGCGCGTGCGCCGCGCGGCCCCCTTCGCCGTGGCGGTCGTCTGGCTCGGCTTCAACCTGGTGGACGTCGGGCGCTACGCCGCCGACGCCTCGGCCCGGGTGCTGCCGCTCCTCGCACTTGACGAGGACTCGCACGACTGGTGGAACATGCTCGGAATGCTGGGCGTGCGCGACCACTGCCGCGGGATCGGCGGGACGATCTCGGCCCTCGGCTGGATCCTTTGGGCGGCGGCGCCGGCGTGGACGCTCTGGCCATGGCTGCGGGCGCGCGCCGCCCGCGGCTTGGCGGGAACGTGAGGTGCGAGGCCGTCACCTCTCGCGGAACACCGCCAGCAACATCCCCGGCGTCACGATCCGCACGCCCCGGAACGGATCGAGCGGCAGCAGGTGCGCCTTGTCGAACGTGACGACGTAGCCAGCGCGGCCACCGAGCGCCGTCCCGAGGTACATGTCGTCGGATGGATCCTGCTTCACGGCTCGCACCTGCACGGGCTCGACCGCCTCCGCCAGGGTGATGAAGTCGAGCGCGAAGCGCACCGGGTCGGGCACGTTCGAGGCGGCAAGGACCTCGGGGTCGGCGGCCTTCCGAAGGTACTCCTCCGCGATGGGCGCGGAGATGATCGCCTCGAGGTCCCCGCTCCCCACCATGCTGGTCAGCACGCAGGAGGCCGACCGTCGGTTGGGTGTCCTGACCGCCGCGAGCAGTACGCTCGTGTCGAAAACGACGCGGAGCGCCGTCACGCCTTGTGCCGGATGCGGTCAGCCCACTCCGCGACCTTCGGATCGTCGTCCACCCAGTCGCCCGTGTAGATGGCGCGCCGGATCCTCCCCGCCGCGGCCTCGCGCTCGGCCTCGGCGAGCCGCTCGCGCGCGACCCGCTCCACGGTCAGCCGAACCCACTCACCCGGCTTCAGGCCGTCGAGCTTCGCCACCCGTCGCAGCAGGTCGCGAGACACGCGGAACGTCTGCACGCTCCTCGATGCTGGCTTGGCCATACGTACGTAATACTCTCGTGGCCGGGCGCCGGCAACGGCTGGCGACCTCGGTTGCAGGATGGGTGCCTCGTACGAGTGTTCACCGCCCGTTGGGAGGCGCCGGCCTGATGGCTGGAGCGTGCGCCGGGGGCGGCGGCAGCGGCCTCGTGTCCGGGGCGGCCTGCGTTGGGGGCGGCTGCGCGGGCGCGAAGGGCCAGAGCCCCTGCCGCTTCGCGACGACCAGCCCCGCGGCCAGCACGATCGCGAGCAGCCAGACGAGCCGCCGGCGACCAGCCGCGGCCCTGTCGACGAACGGGTCTGCGAGCGATCGCTGCGCGCCGCGCGGGAGGACCGCCCGGTCGGTGAGCGCCGTCCCCAGCGGCACGTTGATCTTCACCCGGCCGTTGATCGCCCAGCCGTTCGCGTCGAGCACCGGGCCCAGGTTCCGCTGGCGCAGCTTGAGCCATGCGAGGAGCATCGACGGGCCCGAGATGACGAGCACCACGCCGCCCAGCGCGACGAGCTTCGTCCACCACGGCTCCAGCTCCATGAAGCCCGAGACGAAGCCGCCCAGCAGCGCGCCGAGCGCGCCGACGCCGACGCCGAGGGCTGCGATGATGCCGACCATCTTGCCAACGTCCACCGGCTGCGCCTGGGGCGGAGCGGCGCCGGTCACCGCCGCCGCCGCCCCGGTGGCGCCCGCGGCGAACCGGGTGTCGGCCTCCTTGTCGCGTGCGGCGGCGAAGCGCTGGGCCTGGTCCTCGATGAAGCGCACGAACTTCGTGTAGGGCGACCAGAAGGCCTCGCGAAGGCTGATCGGGTTCTCGACGACCTTCACGATCGTCGCGTCCCAGTCCTGCCCGCTGCGGTCGTAGAAGATCCCGTTGCGCCCCACCGCCAGGAAGTCCGAGTCGCCCTGCGTGAAGCAGGCCGCGACCTTCATCGACTCGCCCGGCCGCCGGCACTCGCAGTAGGCCAGGTAGAGCCTAGACTTCGCGGCGATGGCGGCGTGGGCGGCGGGATCGTCCACGCGGACGCACAGGTCGCAGCTGCGCGCGTCGAGGTAGAGCGTCCCAGCCTGGAAGACCCCCATCCGATCCGGGTCGTAGAAGTCGGCGAACGAGACGAAGTTCCTCAGCACCGTGTGCAGGTCGCGCATGTAGTGGACGAGCCGCGCGACGTCCCCGATCGCGTTCGCCTCGGCCTCCAGCGCCTTGTCCTGCGCGATGAGCTCCTCGACCGACGCCTTGCCGTTCCCGGCGAGGAGCGCCTTCACCCGGGCCAGCCCCAGCCCCTCCACCGCCGTGCCCGCCTTCGCCGCGAGATGCACCTCGAAGGGAGCGAGCTTCGCCTTGATCGTCTCCCACTCGGCGGCGGTGAGGCTCCGCTTCTCCGCGCCCAGGAGCGGGGTGACGACGTTCCGGCGGAGCTGCTCGAGCGCCGGGCGCCACGCCGGGTTGACCCCCTCCTCGAGGGGCAGCGGCCTCCCCGGCTCGATGCGCGCGAGGGGGAAGTGCGCGGCCTCGCTGCCCGCAGAGAGGTCCTTCGCGCCGAGGGCGGTCCACTCCGCCTCTGTCCGGCCGAGCCAGCCGACGGCGCGGGGGTCGACCGCCGCGAGCCCGCACCGGGCGAAGTAGTCGTCGATCCGCGCCCGGACCGGCGCGAAGCAGGCGTGCGCCTCGGGGGTCGCGTCGCCGAGCGCGAGCACCTCCGGGGTCGCCTGCGCCCTGGCCCACCAGTCGGCGTAGGCGCGCAGCTGCACCCAGAAGGCGTCGAGCTTCGCGCTGCCGATGCCGGGCTGGCCCGACCGATCTGGCTCCGAGCCGGCGCAGGCGATCGCGTCCACGATCACCTGCCGCGTCTGGGGATCCCCGGCCGCGTCGGGCGCCACGATCCCGTCACCGTTGAGGAGCGTCCCATCGAAGACGTGGGAGAGGTCGCCCACCTCGGCGACCCGGACCTCCGAAGCCTCCGCCTTTCCGGCCGCGGCCAGGATCTGGCGCGCCGCGCCGAGGAGCGCCCTCCCCTCGGGCGTCGCCGTCGAGATGGCGGAGAGCGGCAGGGCGTCGGCGCCCGGAATCAGCGAACCGAGGTCGCCGAGCCGGGTGGAGCACCAGCGGATCGCGGCGAGGACCTCGGGGACGCGAACCCGTGCGTCCTTGTCGGAGTCGAGGTACTCGAGCGTCCGCGGATCCAGCTCCAGGCCGCGCGTGGGGCACCCGAGCGCCACCCAGAGCTTCGGGTCGAGCTCGCCGAGGTGGGCGAGATCGGCGCCGGTGCCGAGCGAGACCTGGTCCAGCCCACCGAGCCGGTGAAAGCGCCAGCGATGGCGCGCCATCGAGTCCGCCATGGTGTTTCCCCTCCGTGGACGTCCTTCCCTTTTAGTCCCGGTCGCGTCGCGGCGGGGTGCGACGGCGCGCGCACGCCCCAATTTCTACCCGCGCGATCCTCCACCTCACGAGGCGGCGAGAGAGAATCCAGCTTCAGCTCGCGCCGCGCACGCGGCCGCATCGCTCCGGCGAAGCCCGGAGCCGGAGGAGGGTCACCATGAGTGTCTCGCTCGCGCTGTTGCTCGCCTCGTCGCTGATCGCAGAGCCTGACGCGGCCGAGAGGGCCGCGGTCGCTGCCGAGAGGGCGGCAGCCGCCGCCCAGACGGCAGCGGAGGCGGCGCAGAAGGCGGCCGAGGCGGCCGTCGCCGCCGTCGGAGCGTCGAGGCCGGCACCCGCGGGGGCGTCGGCGGCAGCGGCAGCGGCGGCGGCGCCGAAGAAGAAGTGGACCGGGACCATCGGCGTCGGCCTCATATCACTCACCGGCAACTCGAGGAGCGTCACCTTCAACGCCACAGGGGCCGCGGAGCGGAAGAGCGACGGCTGGATCCTCGGGCTGAAGGGGGGCGCCGTCTACGGCCAGAACCGGCCGCCCGACGGAACCTCCACGCAGACGGTCGCGCAGGGAGCCGGCGTCCAGGCGAGGATGGACCGGAAGTTCCACGACCGCTACACGGGCTACCTGCTGGTCGCCGGCGACACCGACCACGTGAAGGCGGTCGAGATCCGCTACACGGCCGAGGCCGGAGCGTCGATCACCTGGGTCGACGCCAGCGCCCCCTCCGGCTGGAAGACGTCGCTCCGGACCGACCTCGGGTTCCGCTGGGCGCAGGAGAACCGCTTCGACTACTACCCGGTCCCGCCCGCGGAGAGTGGGCCGCTGGACACCGTGACCCTCTACGCCCCGCGGCTCGGCCTCTCCTTCAAGTACGCGCTCAACAAGAACGTCCTGTTCACCGAGGACGCGGAGATCATGCCGAACGTCGTCGGGGCCGGACGCGTCGTGGTCAACAGCACCGCGAAGCTCTCCTCGCGCCTCACCGAGTCGCTCTCGTTCGGCGCCTCGTTCCAGTTGAACCACGACAGCACGCCCGCCGCCGGCAAGGTCGCCACCGACACGATCCTCGGGCTCACGATCGAGATGCTGCTCTAGGGAGTGGTCAGGGTGAGGGAGCGACCTACTTGAAGTCCGTCAGCTTCTTCCGCGCCCCGCCGCGCGGAGGATCGCGCTTCGACTGGCAGGCGGAGCAGAGCTGGGCGTGGGGGACCAGGACGAGCCGCCTGGGCGAGATCGGCTCTTCGCAGTCTTCGCAGAGCCCGTAGTCGTCGGGGGCTTCGCGCAGCTTGCGCAGCGCCCGGTCTATCTTGCCCAGCAGCTCCGCCTGCCCGCGATTCCGCTGCGACGCGAGCACCTGGAGCATCTCGGAGAGCGCCTGGGCGTCCTCGTCGGGCACGCCAGTGCTCGCCAGATCGGTCCTGTTGGGCTCGATCTTCGCCGGGCCCGTGCGGACCAGCTCCTCGCGCTGGCGCTCGAGCGCTTCGCGATGGCCTGCTCGCTGCTTTGGAGTCAAGTCAATCCCCTCCCCCGCGCGCCTTCACGGCGCGCGGGGGAGGTCGGGTGGAGAGGTGCTATACGCGCACGGCCTGCTGCATGCCGGCCTGGACCTGCGGCATCGGGCGGCGCTCGATCCGCTCGCCGCGGGCCAGCATGTCGAGGGACATCGAGAGCAGCGTGGCGAGGAGCTCGCCAGAGCCCGGGACGTCGAGCTTGCGGTAGATGCGCTTGCGACGGGCGCGGATGGTCTCGGGCGAGACGCCCGCAGCGGCTGCGGAGTCCTTGCAGGCGAAGCCCTGCGCGATGCGGAGGACCTCGGCTCGCTCCGCTGGTGTGAGCGACGTCCCCTCCATGAACTTCTGAGCGAACGGCGTCAGGATCTCGATGTCGATCTGTGCCATGGCGCTTCCTTCCCCCCATCTAGCTGCGGTTGTCGTACCTCCGACCCGTGAGCGACCCTTTTTCGTGAGGCGATGCATCCCACTGAGGTCGTCCCGTTCGGCACACACGACATTAACAACGCCCCGCTCGGATGCCACCCCCGGTGCAAAAATTTTTGCAAGCGGCTACTTTCACAAGGGAATTTGATGTCGATTGGCAGAACTTGCCCCTCCTGGCCCCTACGGACACCCCTGATGGGGCCAGCAAAGACGAGCGCCTAACGACCCGCGCCGCTGCTGCCCGGCGCTGGCCACCCCTGAAGCCGCGCCGTCCACGGCGCCACCCGCTCGGCGAGCGCGCTCCAGTCGAGGGTGAGGGTCGAGAGCTTCCACGCCGGCAGCATCCCGTCCGGCGCCGTCGCCCCTGCGCGCAGCGGCAGCAACCCGACCACGCGGTCGACGAGCACCTGCTCCGCGGTCGGCCCCGTGAGCCAGGCCGAGAACTTCCGTGCCGGCGTACCTGCGCCCGGCAGCACCACGAGCGCCGTGGGGACCGCCACGCAGCCCTTTCCCTCCTGGTCGGGGAAGACGATGCGCAGCCCCCCGCGCCCAGCCGCCTGGCCGGCGGTCAACGAGTCGGTGAGTCCGACCTGCGCCGACCCGGCCTCGACCCGCGCGACCACTTCGGCGTCGCTCTCCGCGAGGACCGGCTGGTTCGCGGCGAGCTTGTCCAGCCAGCCGCTCGCACCGCGCTCACCGTAGCCGAGCTCCAGGGCGCCCAGCAGCAGCGCACCGGCTCGCCGATCGAGCCGCGCCATCGCCACCTTCCCCCTGAGGCGCGGGTCCGCGAGCTCGCGCAGCTCGTCGGGCGCGAACGCGGGGGCAGCCTTCGACGCCCAGATGATCACGCGCGCGGTGGCGCCGACCGGCGCGAACCGGCGCCGGGGATTGGCGAAGACGTCCGGGAGGCCCGGCTGCTCGGGCGCGCTTCCGGGCTGCGCGAGGTCGCCGAGCGCGAGCGCCGCCGCCGGGTCTGGGAGCCACGCCACCTCCGCGCCGTCGATGCGGTCGACGAGCACCGGCTTGGCGATCTCGAAGCCCCGGGCCAGCTCCGCGACCAGCTCACCAGGGAGGCCGGGGGCCACGTAGAAGCGCACCGGCTCCACCCCCACGGGCGGCGCGCGGTGACAGCCGGCGGCGGCCGCGAGGGCGAGTGCGGCCAGCGCGCGCGTCACTCCCGACGCTGCTGCGACCCGGAGGCATTGGCGAGGCGAGAGCACTTCGAGTCCTCCGGACGGGTGCCCCGGACCGACGGCCGCGGCAGGCCGTTGATGGTAGCATCGCGCCGTGTCCGGCCCCGTCCGAATCGCGCTCGCGCAGATCGACACCACCGTAGGTGACTACGTCGGCAACGCGCTCAAGGTCCGTGCCGCGGCTGCCGTGGCTCGCAGCGCGGGCGCGCGGTTGGTCCTCTTCCCGGAGCTGACGCTCTGCGGCTACCCTCCCCGCGACTTCCTGGACCTGCCCGAGTTCGTCGCGCGCGCCAGCGCGACGCTGGAGGAGCTGGCAGGGGACGTCGAGCTCTCCGCCGAGCTGTCCCTCCTGATCGGGTACCCCGAGGCGGCCGCCGGGGCCCCACCGCCCGGCATCTACAACTCCCTGGCGCTGGTCGAGGGCGGGCGCGTCGCGGCCGTGGGGCGGAAGACGCTCCTCCCGACGTACGACGTCTTCGACGAGACCCGCTACTTCCTGCCGTCCGACCGCGTCACGACGACGCCGCTCGCGCTCCCGGGGCTCGACGTAGGCCTCTCCGT
>CAWJSR010000048.1:0-11205 GCA_963845515.1 uncultured delta proteobacterium | reverse complement strand
GACAACGAGGCGCTGCTCGATCATCCGAACTATCCGTTCGCGTGGGAGCAGAAGGACTTCGGCGCGCTCGACGTCCGGTACGACACCCACGGCGAGCTGCAGAACGAGGTGGTCTGGCGGAACGCGAGGAACAACGACGTCGTCGCCCCCGATCCGACCGACCCCCCCCGCATCGACGTCTACTTCGACTTCAACGCCAACCTCCGCGACCTGCTGATCGCCTTCCGGACGCTCGACGCGCAGGACAAGCACCTGACGCTCCACACGCAGTGGCAGGCGTCGGGCGAGGGGCGCGCGGACGTCTGGTACACCGACGCCAACGTCGCACCGTCCTTCTACACGGAGACCGAGTGCTGGGCCGGCCAGTCCACCGATCCCGCCCTGAACTACGCGCAGACCTACGACAGCAACCCGGCCTACGGCGACGTCTCGGCCTGCAGGGGCACGGAGGGGTACGTCACGACCTTCCCCACGCTCCCGGAGCCGCTGCCGTAGGATGACGAGGTTCGCGGTCATCCCGGGCGGCCGGGCCGGAGGAGCCTCCGGCCCGTCCGCCGCCGCGGAAGGGCGTGGCGCCGGGCTCCTCGAGGAGCTCTACCGGCGTCACGCCGCCGCGGTGCTCGCGCGCTGCCGCTACCTCCTCCGCGAGGACGAGGCGGCGCGCGACGCGGCGCAGGACGTCTTCGTCCGGGCGCTGCGGAGCGCCGAGGAGCTGCGGACCGCCGCGTCGCCCACCGCGTTCCTCCTGCGGATGGCGACGAATCACTGCCTCAACCTCCTCCGCGCCTCCCGGGCGGCGTGGAAGGAGGAGGTGGCCCGGATGGCGAGCGAGCGAAGCACGCGCGCCATCGAGCCGGACTCCCGGGAGCTGGTGCGGGCGCTGCTCGGCGCCGCAGGGATCGAGGAGCAGGAGGCGGCGGTGCTCTACTTCGTCGACGAGCTGACCCAGGCCGAGATCGCGGAGGTGACCGGCCGGAGCCTCCCGACGGTCCGCAAGCGGCTCCGCGACTTCCTCGCCGCAGCGCGCGGCGCGCTGCGCGAGGCCTTCCCCGACGTGAACCTCCCCGACGCAGAGGAGCTTCCATGAACCTCGAGCTCGGCGGTCCCGGCGTGGCCTGCTCCGCGACGCGCATCAGGCGGCTCGAGGCCGGCGAGCTGCGTCGGCGACGAGCTGCGCGCGGACCGAGTCGCACCTCGCCAGCTGCGGCCGCTGCCAGGCGACCCGGCGGGAGCTGGCGCGCGAGCGGGCGCTGCTGGCGCGCGACCTCCCCTTCGAGACGCTCGCCGCCGGCGTGGCGGAGCGGCTCGCGCGGCCGTCGGCGCGCCGCAGGCCTGCGAGGGTGATCGGCCTCGCCCTCGCCGCCGGGATCGCCGCGGCGGTGGCGGTGCCCACACTCCTGCGCGCCCCCTCCGGCGACTCGCCCGGCTTCCGGCTGAAGGGCGGCGGCGCGGAGCTCACCATCTACGCGCGCGACGGCGCGGCCGCGCTCGCGCTCTCCCCGGACGACCCTATCCCCACCGGCGCCGCGCTCCGCATCGGCCTCGCCCCCGCCGGCCGCAAGTTCGCAGCCGTGGCGCTGGTCGACGCCGACGGCGCCGCCATCCTCTTCGCCGGAGCGGCGCTCACCGGCGTGCTGCCGGGCGCCTTCGAGTGGACCGGCGCGGACGACGGGGCGCTCGTGGCGGTCCTCTCCGACGAGCCGATCGACGGCGAGGCGCTCGCCTCCCGCCTCTCACGCGAAGGGCCGAAGGGCGCATCCCCCGGCGCCGGCGCCGAGGTGATCGTGCGGGCGCTCCGAAGGGGCGCCAGGTGATCCGCTCCGCCGCCGCGCTCGCGCTCCTGACGCTCGCCCTGACGGCCGGGGCCGCCGCCGCGTCGGAGCGCCGGTTCGCGCTGGTCGTCGGCGAGTCCGACGGCGGGGCCGGGACCGTGCGGCTCCGCTACGCAGAGCGGGACGCCAGGCGGATCCACTCGATCCTGCTGCAGGTCGGGGGGGTGCGCCCCGACGACGCGCGGCTGCTCCTCGGCGCGGGGGGCGCCGCCTTCCGGCGGGCCCTCTCCGAGCTCGGAGTCCGCGCCGCCGCGGCCAGGGAGCGGGGCGAGCGGACGATCCTGGTCGTCTACTACTCCGGCCACGCGAAGGACGGCGCGCTGCGGCTCGGCGCCGGGCGGCTTCCGCTCGAGGAGCTCCGCGCCGAGCTGGAGAAGGCGCCGGCCGACGTCCGGATCGGCCTGCTCGACTCCTGCCGCTCTGGCGCCATCGCGCGCGCGAAGGGGGTCCGGCCAGCCCCCGCGTTCGACGTGGCCACCGGCGCCGGCGAGGGGCCTGCCGGGCTCGTCCTCATCGCCTCCTCCGCGGCGGACGAGGACTCGCAGGAGTCCGACGCGGTCGGCGCCAGCTGGTTCACGCACCACCTGGCCTCCGGCCTGCTCGGCGGCGCCGACACGAGCGGCGACCGGCGCGTCACGCTCGCCGAGGCGTACGCGTACGCCTACGCGCGCACCGTCGGCTCGACCGCCAGCAGCTCGGGCGGCGTCCAGCACCCGGTCTTCCTCTACGACCTCGGCGGCACCGGCGACGTGGTGCTCTCGGATCTCACGCCCATCTCCGGCGGGCTGGTGTTCCCGTCCGAGGCCGAGGGGCTCTACGTCGTCCTCGACAAGGCCGGACGGGCCGTCGCCGAGGTGGCGAAGACCGCCGGCAACGAGCGCCGGATCGCGCTCCGGCCCGGACGCTACACGGTGAAGAAGCGGCTCGCGGACGAGTCCGGGCTGCTCGTCGCCTCGCTCGGCGTCGGCGAGGGCGGCGTCGCGGTCGACGACGCGCGCATGGACCGGCTGCCGCTCGACCGCGATCCGCAGAAGGGGTATGCGGGGGCGCGGATCGCGCTCGTGGCCGGCGCCGGGGCGCAGCGCTTCTTCGACGAGGCGGCGCGCGACGGCCTCTTCCCCCCTGCCTCGCTCTTCGGCCTGGAGCTCGCGCTCCGTGACGACCTGGGGCACGGGCTCGCGTGGGGCATCGACGCGGCGCTCGGCGGCGGCGCCGGGGAGCTGAAGATGACGGGGGTCGAGCCCATCCCGGTGCAGTTCAGCGAGATCGCGGCCGGGGCGTCGCTCTGGCGCGACTTCCGCGTCGCGAGGCGGCTGACCCTGTCCGCCGGGGCGCGCGTGGCCTTCACCTGGCTCGCGCGGAGCTTCCCGCCCGAGCAGGGGCTCCCGGCCCAGTTCTTCTTCACCGTGACGCCAGGCCTGACCGGCGCCGCCGCGTGGCGCATCACGCCCAGCCTCTCGGCCATCGCGCGGGCGCGGCTCAACTACCTCTTCTACAACGTCGACGAGAACCGGAGCCTGGGCTTCGCCGAGGGCTTCCTGGGAGTGGAATATGCGTTCGGTGAATAGGTGGGCCGCCACGGCAGCCGTCGCCGCGCTCGCCGCGGGCTGCGGGAACTACTCGACGGAGGACCTGCGCTTCCTCGCGGCGCTGCCGCAGCGGGAGGACCTGCGCGTCGCGGTCCCCGCGACGGCCGCGCCGGCGACCGGCGCCCTGACTGGGCTCGCCGCGCTCTCCTCCTGCGCGGCCCCGGGCGACGCCACCATCTGGCAGGACGGCGAAGCGCACTTCGGACGGCCTCAACTCCGGCGTCGCCCTGGTCGTCGGGCTCATCGACAACGTCCGCAAGTACCCGCCCACCGCCCGCGCACGAGGACTCGCGCCGCTGGGGCCCCTTCGACGACGACAACACCCCGGACACGAGATCCAGGTCGTGATCGACCGCACCTGGCCGGCCGGGGTCGACGGCAGGCCGCCGGTACGCGTACCGCTTCGAGGGGCGCGTGGGGGGACCGCTGCCTTCACGCCCTCATCGTCGGCAACTTCCATGGTGCGTCGGCGTCGCGCGGCGACGGCGACGTGACGCTCGACTTCGAGGCCTTCTGGAAGGTCGGCGTCGCGAACCCGGACACGCCCCACGGCTCGATGACCATCGGCTACTCCCGCTCCTCCGATCCCGTGACGACCGACCTGAACCTCCTGGCGGCGCCGGAGGGCGGGCTTCGGCGTCGTCGCCTTCGGATACCTCTACTCCGGCTGGGCGAGCGGCGTCGGCGCCTTCGATTACCAGTTCACCAACGGCGCGAAGGACGTCCTCGGGGTCCGGACCGGCTTCGACCCTGTGGGGGCTGGCCGGCTGCGCGTCACGTTTACGCGCTTCTCCGACGGCGCGACCGGGACCTTCGACCAGTGTTGGGACGCGAGCGGCTGCCTCGTCTACGTGTACGACCCCGCCAACTTCAACGGCCTCACGCCGACGTCGCCGTACACGGTCGGCTCGCTCGACGGGTGCGCGACGCTGCCGGCTGAGGTGGCGCCGTTCTGACTGTCGGTGAGCGGCTCCCTACGGCTCCGCTCCGCGGCCGACGCGGATCTTCCGGAGGAGTCGGAGGCGACCCCCACGGGAGCCCCGCGCGGGGCGGTGGGGAAAGCGCGCGTGAGGTGGGGTCGACCGCGACGACGACGCCCCGTGAAGGCTTGGAGGTCCCGCCTGTCCGCCGGTACGTTTGACGTGCGCGGCACGACGGCGCCCTCGGCAGGCGGCGCGGGACGCAGGAGGCGTCATGAGCGACGTGGTCTACAGGTCCGACGTCACAGTCGAGCGGCTCGAGGGAGGGCTCCGCCGCGCGACCCTCCCCGGCGAGCGGGAGCCAGTCTGGTTCGGCGTCCACGGCGGGATCGCCGAGCACTACGGGCGCGCGCCGGGCACCTACGATCCCCACGCTGCGACGATCGACTACGTGGTGGCGGCGACGGCCGGTTGACTGGCCGGGACCTTCGGAGGCGCGCTGGAGGCGCGCCAGGTTCCCGCGTCGAAGGATCGGCTGGTCGCCAGGGCGACCGGCGAGGTGGAGCTGGAGGGGAAGACGCTCGTGCTCAAGCGGATCCACGTCCGGCTCGAGCTGCGCTGCGCGCCGGCGCAGCGCGAGACCGCCGAGCGCGTCCACGGCTTCTTCGCAGAGGCCTGCCCGCTCTATCGCAGCCTCCGCGCGGCGATCGCGATCACGACGGAGCTGGCGGTGCTCCCCCCGTGACGGGTGCGGGGAGCGAGCCGATCTGGGCGCTACCCGCAGAACTTCAGGATCGCCTTCTCCAGCACCGCCGCCGCCTTCTCCAGCTCGGCGATCTCCACGAACTCGCCGGTCCGGTGGGCCTGCTTGATGTCGCCGGGGCCGAAGACGCAGGCCTCGGCCCCCATCCCCACGACCTCAGGAAGCTCCGTCCCGAACGGCACGGTCTTGGACTTGTGGCCGCTGTGCTCCTCGAGGAACCGCACGATCTCGGCCTCCGGGTGGGTCACGGCGGCCGCGTCGGTCCGGAGCGGGGCGATCGAGACGTTGATCTTGCCGGCGTTCGCCTCCACCAGCCGTCGCGCCGCGTCCTCCAGGAGCCGGAGCGCCTTGCGCGGGTCCTGCCCGGGGAGCGGCCGCCACTCGTAGCTGAAGCGGCACTCGCCCGCGATGATGTTGCGGGCCTTCCCACCGCCGATGACGCCGACGTTCCAGGTGGTCCACTGCGGGCTGAAGCTCCGGTCCTTCTCCTCCTTCAGCATCTCGCCGATCTTCTCGAGGTCCACGAAGAGCTTGCCGACCGCGTGGATGGCCGAGGCGCCGACGTCGGGGTAGGCGCTGTGCCCCTCCAAGCCGTGGACCTGCACCTCGACGGCGCAGTAGCCCTTGTGGGCGCGGATGGGGACGAGGCTGGTCGGCTCCCCGACGATCGCGTGGCGCGGGTGGATCCGCCCCTCCGCCACGATCTGCTTGGCGCCGAGGCAGCCCACCTCCTCGTCGGCGGTGAAGAGGATGGTGAGCGGGTGCGCGCCGGCCTGGGTGCGCGCGGCAGCGGCCAGCGCGGAGGCCACGAACCCCTTGTTGTCGGCGGCGCCGCGCCCGTAGATCCGGCCCTCCGTCTCGACGGCGCCGAGCGCGTCCTTCCATTCGGCGTCGAAGGGGACGCAGTCGGTGTGGCCGACGAGCGCGAGGCCGCCGGGCTGGTCGGGGCCCCGCCGGCAGACGAGGTTGAACTTGTCGACGCGCGCCTCGTCCTTCCACTTCATCCGGCGGGTCTCGAAGCCGAGCGCCTTCGCCTCCTTCTCGAGGAGGTCGATGATCGGCCCGTTCGAGCGCGTCGACGTTGAGTCGACGGCGACGAGCGCCTTGAGGGTCTCGACGAGATCCATGGTGCGTCCAGCCTAGACCAAGGCGCCCTGCGCCGCACGGAAGGGGCCGGCGATAGCGCCTGGAATCCTCCTACGGCAGCAGCAGCGCCGCCGAGTCGAGCTCCAGCTTCGCCCGCTCGATGGCCCTCGCCGTCACCTCGCGGTGCTGGTGGACGGCGCCGATCGCGGCCTCGACCGCCTTCTTCTTCGCCGCGCCGGTCGCCCAGGAGACGGCGAGCCGCTCCTCCTCGGCCTCGGCCTGCTCGCCGAGCCGCTCGATGGCCGCCTTCTTGCGCCGGGCGAGCTGCGCCTCCGCCTCGTGCCGCGCAGCCTCCTCGGCTGCCTGGAGCAGCGCCGCGGGAGCCGGGCCGATGCGGGCGTCGCCCATGTCCTCGGCCGCCGTCTCCACCCTCTGCCCGCCGCGGGCGAGCAGCTTGTGGCCCGCGTCGAGGTCGACCGCCACCGACACCGGCGACAGGTCGAGGTAGCGCGACGCCTGGCGCGAGGCGACGCGCGCGCCCGGCGTCGTGTCGGCCGAGGTGGCGAGCCGCGGCTCGTAGCGGACGAAGAGCCCTCCGCGCCGGGCGCCCACGGCGCCTTCAGCGCAGCGGTCCGGCCCGCCTCGCCGTCCCGGACGAGCCCGAGGAGCGCCTCGACCAGCCGGTGGCCGGTGGCGAACCAATGCAGCTCGTCGCGCGCGACGGCGGTCTCGCGCCAGAAGCTCCCGAGCCAGGTCTCCGGCTCCTCGGGGAGGACCATCCCGGGGAGCGCCTCGATCTTCATCCCGGTGCCGAACGTGAAGGCGACCTCGAACGGGTGGACGTTCTGATCGGTGTCGACGTCCATGCCGACGCGCCGCCCGACGTCCGCCACCGCCTCCTCCAGCTCCTCCTCCAGGAACGAGGAGAGCGAGACGAGCGCCTCCGTCAGCTCCTCCGGCGCCTCCTCCCCCAGCTTCTCGAAGCCGGTGGCGACGAGCCGCCCGAGCTGCGCGAGCGAGGCGGAGCGGATGTCGAGGAGCGGGTCCCCCTCGTGCTGCGCGCGGCGGGCCTCGGAGACGCGCGCCGCCAGCTCCTTGCGGAACGCCTCGCGGGTCCGCTCCGTCCGCTTGCGCCGCAGCGAGGCCAGCTCCTCGGGGAGCGAGGCGAGGACCGAGTCGAGGCCGCCGACGGGCTCGTCGAAGATCCCGATCTCCTTCTCGTAGAGGTCGGCGAGGAACGCCTCCTCGCCGGGCTCCGCGAAGACGTGGATCTCCACGGGGTGCTGCTGGCCGAGCCGGTCGAGCCGGCCGATCCGCTGCTCCAGGACGAGCGGCGACTCCGGGAGGTCGGCGCAGCAGAGGTGGTGCGCGAACTGGAAGTTGCGCCCCTCGCCGCCAGACTCGCCGGAGAGGAGGATCATCGGCCCCTCCGGATCGCGGAAGCGGGCCACCAGCCGGTCGCGCGCCTCCAGGGAGGGGGCGTCGTCGTAGAGCAGCGCCTCCAGCCCTTCCCCCGCGATGCCCACCTGCAGCTCGCGGAGGGCCTCGACGGAGGAGCCGAAGACGAGGACCTTGTCCCCCTTGCGCGCGAGGGCGGCGCAGCCCTCCGCGAGGGCCCGCGCCTTCTCCCCCTCCCCCACGTCGCGGCGACGCAGGACGCGGGCGGTGAAGGCGCCGACCTTCACGCGCCTGTTGCGGATGAGCCGGCCAGAGAGGCTGTACCGGTCGGAGAGCCAGCCGAGCAGCTCCTCGCCGTCGCGGTCCGCCTCGAAGAACTCGTCGTCCGGGGAGAGCTCGCGGAGCTTCGCGAGCGCGGCGTCCGGCTTCCCGCCGGCGAGGAGGGCGCGGGCGATCTCGGCGTAGGCCTCGTGCTGCTCCACGCGCTCCAGGAACTCCTGCAGCGAGGAGGACGGGACGGACTCGACCATCGCGAGGAGCCGGAAGTACTCCTTCGGATCGAGCCGGACCGGGGTGGCGGTCAGGAGGAGGAGGCCGAAGGAGGCCCGGCCGATCGGGGCGACCGCGTCGTGCAGCGGGTCGCCGGCGAGGTGGTGCGCCTCGTCGACGATCACGAGGTCCCACGGGACCTTCGCGGCGAGGAGGGCGAGGTCCGGGTCATCGACCAGGAGCTCGTGCGAGACGATGGCGAGCGGGCTCGCGAGCGCCGCCTCGGCCCCGCCCAGCTCGGCGATCCGCTCCCGGGTCAGGAGCGTGAAGAGGGCGTTGAACTTGTGGAAGAGCTCGGCGAGCCACTGGAAGGAGAGGTGCTCGGGGACGACGACCAGCACGCGCTCGGCGATCCCGAGCTGGCGCATGCCGGCGAAGACGAGCCCCGCCTCGACAGTCTTGCCGAGCCCGACCTCGTCGGCGAGGACGAAGCGGGGGACCCGGTCGGCCAGGATCCGGCCGGCGGCGCCCACCTGGTGCGGGAGCACGTGGACCCGCGAGGAGAGGAGCGCGCCGAGCGAGTCGGCGCGGCGTAGCGCCTCCAGCCTGAGGACGCGGGTGCGGAGGGCGAAGGCGTGCGCGGAGCCCGGCGTGCCGGCGGCGAGCGCCTGGAGGGGGCTGGCCGGTCCGACCTCGTCGATGGGGGTCTCCTGTGGGACCTCCACGACCGCCGGGTCGCGTCCGGAGACCACCGTTGGGCCGTCCCTGCCGGCGAACCGGACGACGAGCCTGCGGCCATCGTCGGCCACCTGGACGACCACTCCCACACCCCACCCGCGCTGGGCTCGGTGGACAACCTTGCTGCCGACCTGGATGCTCATTGGGGGGGCCCGTCTATCACCGGGCGGCGTTCCCATCCATATACAGTGATGAACGCCGTGGGGGGTGCCCGGACGGGGGCGGGGCCCGTTGACACGCCTCACCGGCCAAGCTAGAAAGCGCAACGCTTCATCGTCTTCCGGGCGGATAGCTCAGCGGTAGAGCGTCGCCCTTACAAGGCGAGGGTCACAGGTTCGAAACCTGTTCCGCCCACCACATAGCTTGGGGTGTTAGTTAAGTCGGTTATAACGCCAGCCTGTCACGCTGGAGGCCAGGGGTTCGAGTCCCCTACACCCCGCCACTTCGGACCCCCGCAACCAGCCCTGGTTGCGGGGGTTTCGTTTTTGGCGCGCTGCGTCTGTAGCAGGACTGTAGTAGACCGCGAGTCAACGTCCCTCGTTTCGCGGGCTTCCGGGGCCCCCACGGCGGCCTTGAGCGGCACCACCCTCCCCTCCAGCAGGCCGATCTTGAGGCAGGCCACGGCGCCGCAGAGGGTCTCCCACGGCAGCGTCGTGTAGTCGTCCATCACGGAGCCCGATGGCCCGTGGGTGACCCACCTCAGGATGTCGGGTCGGGCGCCGTCCGCCCGAGCGAGGCTGATAAAGGTCCGCCGGGCATCGTGCTGGCGGCGCTCGCGCAGTTCCAGTCGCGTCAGGTCCTCGTGGAACTTCTTGAGCATGTGGCTGACCGACCGGGGCTTTCCGAGGCGCGAAGGGGCCACGAGGTCGTCGGGACCGGGGCTCCGCCGGAACAGCAGCGGCCACCCCGTCAGTTTCCACTCGGCCAGCAGCATCGCCAAGACGGGGTGGACCGGCACCTCCCGCGTGCGCCCGGTCTTGGTGCTCTTCTCGCGCTTCTCGACCGAGTGGATCGACTTGGTCACGTGGATCCGACCCAGCAGCTCGGCGGCGCCGTCGAGGTCCCTCCAGCGGAGCGCCGCGATCTCTCCGAAGCGGAGCCCGCCGAGGAACATGAAGCCGTAGAAGACCCGCCGATCCTGCGGAATGCCCTCGTCGGAGAGGATCGTCTCCGCCTCCCCGCGCGTGAAGACTGCGTCGCGCCGCCAGTCGGGATCCGCGTCCACCACCTTCCCGAGGTGGTGGACCGTCAGGACGCATGGGTTCAACTCGACCAGCCCCTCGATCTGCGCGTCCCTGAAGAGCGCGCGGAGGATCGAGTAGGTGTTCCGCAGAGTGCGGGGGGCCATGCCCTGGGAGCGCAGCTGCTTCACGAGGTCGTGCACGTGACGAGGGCGAACCTCGTCCATCGCCATGGAGCCAACGCGGGGCGCCACGTAGAGCCGGAAGCGGGACTCCTCGTTGCGCCAAGTCGAGAGCGTGGCCTTCCGGCTGACGAGCCGTTTCTTGAAGTAGGAGGCGACGGTGACGCGCCCATCGTCCGCCTCGAACTGCTCGCCCGCGGCGAGCTTCTCCTCGATGACGGCGAGCGTCTTGCGGGCCTGCGCCTCCTGCCCGACCGCGTAGGAGGTGGAAACAGCAATCCGGCGACCGTCCCTTCCTGCGTAGGCGATCCAGAGTTTGTTCCCGCGCGCGTAGACCGAGCCCATCACCGTCCTCCGTTCTTCTTCATCCTAGCCTGGTCGATGGACATGACCCGAACGGCCTCCTCGGCGGGGGCGGGGGCGCGCAAGTTGGCGGCTCCACCTGGCGACAGGAGCGCGTCGAGATCGGAGCGCCGGATCCGGTACTGTCGCCCGTCCGGCAGGAGTCGCGCCGGAAGAGCTCCTGACTTAACCCACTTGCGGGCCGTTTCATCGTCCACGCTCGCGATTTCTGCCGCGTCGGCCACCGTGAGGTATTCCGCTGCCTAATCCGCCCGCACACTCCCGCCGAGCGCCGCTCTCAACTCCTCGCGCACCGCGGGGAGCACCTCGGTCTTGACGAGGTCGCGAAGGAGGTCGCGGATGGCGGCGTCGAAGCTCACGGCGTCGATACCTCCAGCTCCGGCGCGGCAACCGCGGCATCCAAGTTGGTGGAATCGGCAGCCCCAGCGGTCTTCTCTTCGGCAAGGGTCCTATGGGAGGAGGTTGCCGCGGTTGCCGCGAGCCCTGCCCGGGGAATCCAGACTCGCTTCTTGTGGAGCGAGCGGCGCTGATAACCGGCGCGGCGCAGGATGTTCGCGACGCGCATCTCATCGGCGCGAGTCCACTGCCCCTTCTTCTTCTCCACGGCACCGATCAGGACGTCGGCCACTGTTACCAGTCCATCGATCTGATCTGCGGCGAACCC
>CAWJSR010000047.1:0-41644 GCA_963845515.1 uncultured delta proteobacterium | reverse complement strand
GGTGGGGGAGAGGGGATGACCTCACGGACTACTTCGCCGCCTTGGCGTAGATGTCCTGGATGTCGTTCAGCAGCTTCACCGCCTCGGCCTTCGGACGCTGGAAGGCGTTGCGCCCCATGATCGAGCCGAAGGCCCCGCCGTCGGCGAGCCCCTTGATCTCGGCCAGCACGTCCTCGGTCCCCTTCGCCTCGCCGCCGGAGAAGATGACGATCCGCTTGCCGCCGAAGGACGCCTGGACGACGTGGCGGACGCGGTCGGCCAGCGTCGCGATCGGGATCTGCTGCTTCTCGTAGACCTTCTTCGCCTCTGCCTGCTCGAGGTGGATCTTGGGCGGCTTGACCTTGACGATGTGGGCGCCGAGCTGGCAGGCGATCTGGGCCGCGTAGGCGGCGACGTCGATCGCCGTCTCGCCGTCCTTCGAGACGCCCTCGCCGCGCGGGTAGCTCCAGACCACCACGACGAGGCCGTGCGCCTTGGCCTCCTCGGTCAGCGCGCGGAGCGCCTCGTACTGCTCGTTGCGGGCGGCGGAGCCCGGGTAGATCGTGTAGCCGATGGCGGAGCAGCCGAGCCGGACGGCCTCCTTCACCGATGACGTGACGGCGCTGATCGGCGACGGCATCTTCGCCAGCGAGTCGGAGTTGTTGACCTTCAGGATGAGCGGGATCTGCCCGGCGAACTTCGCCGCGCCCGCCTCGATGAAGCCGAGCGGCGCAGCGTAGGCGTTGCAGCCCGCGTCGATGGCGAGCTGGAAGTGGTAGTCCGGGTCGTAGCCCGCGGGGTTCGGCGCGAAGGAACGGGCCGGGCCGTGCTCGAAGCCCTGGTCGACGGGGAGGATCACCATCTTGCCGGTGCCGCCGAGCCTCCCGTGCATGAGCATCCGGTGGAGGTTGGCGAGCGTCCCGGGGCTGTCAGAGCCGTACCAGGACAGGATCTGCTTCACGCGCTCGGTCGTCGCAGCCATTCTCGTAGCCTCCAGTGGCGTTGATGTTGGGTGCTCGAGGGGTGGCCCCCCCGCGGGCGGGCGGAATCTACGGAATCAACCCCGCGGCAGGCAAGCCCAATCCGGTGGCATGGCACCGCCCGACCCACCCGCACCCTTCGGTGCGGCAACGCTCCGCATGCCGCCCGAGCGCAGAGGGCGGCCGATCACCCCCGCCGCGCGCCGCGTCGATCGCCATGGCCGGGGCGCCCCGGGCGAAGAGGAGCAGCTCCTCGTCGGACGGGGTCAGGTCCACCGAGCGCGCGTCTCCGCGCAGGAACTGGAGCCGTGCACGCACGGTGAACCCAGGGTGGGCCCGCGCCGCCGCGAGGGCGTAGGCGAGCAGCTGGACCCTGTACCGCTCGATCGCGCCCGCGCTCGGCACGGCGTACTTGTAGTCGATCACGGTCGCGGTCCTGGCCCGGGCGTCGACCGCCAGCGCGTCGATGGCGCCGACCAGGTAGCAGCTGACCGCGGCTTCCCCTGCGCCCGCCTCCAGGCGGAGCAGAAACGGCACCTCGCGGAGGAGCCCGCCCTTCGGGGACAGCGCGGCCAGGGCGCGCCCCGCCGGGGCTTCCACGAAGCGCACCACCTCGGCCACGATCTTCCGGACGCCGGGGCTGCGGGGATCGTACCCCCGGCGCAGCACCGCCGCCTCGAGCTGCGCCCGCCGCTCGAGCGGCGGCGCGGCGAGATCGATCTCCGCGAGCATCGCGTGCGCCAGCGTCCCGCGCGCGGTGGCGCGCGCGGGGTCGTCGTCGGGTCTCCCTCCCCGCTCCGCCCGCGGCTCGGAGAGCCCCAGGACCCGCCCCAGCAGGTGGCGGCGCGGACAGCGCGCATACTCCGCCAGCTCGGTCACCGGCATGCGGACCGGCGGAGGCGCGAGCGGCGGGAGAAGGTGCACCGGCGACGGCGGCGCGGCAGAGACCATCGCCGACGGCTCCGCGCTCGCGAGCGGCGCGGCAGCCGCCGCCGTGGCGGCCTCCTCGAACGGCACCAGCCGGGCGAGGCGCGGCTCCGCCTCGATCGCCGACTCGACCAGCGCGCGCCAGGTCGGCTCCCCCTTGCCCTTCCCTTCGCCCGAGAGGACGAGGTAGTCGCGGGCCCGCGTGAGCGCGACGTAGAGCAGCCGGCGCGACTCCGCAGCCCCGGCGCGGCGCTCCTCGGCGCGCGCCTCCTCCAGCGACGTCGACGTCGTCCACTCCTCGCGTGCGGTGTCGAAGCGCGCCACCGAGAGCCGGCCGTCGGCGCCGATTGCCGCCCGGCGGGCGTCGCTGCGCGCCCGGGCGCCGAGGTCCGGGACGAGGACGATGGGCCACTCGAGCCCCTTCGCCTGGTGGATCGTGAGGAGCGCCACGGCGTCACCCGGATCCAGGTCGGCCTCGGGCTCCCGCGGCGGCCGCTCCGCCTGCGAGCGCAGGTGGGCGGCGAGCTCGGCGGCGGTCCCACCGGCGCGCCCGAAGCGGGCCGCAAGGGAGAGCGCCTTCTCGACGTTCTGGAGCCTCCGCTCCCCGTCCGGCGCCGCGAGCAGCGCGGCGTCGAGGTCGAGCGCATCGACGGCCCGGGCGAGCAGCTCGTCGACCGGGAGCCTGTCGCGCGCGCCCCGCAGCGCGCGCCACGCATCGAGGAAGCGGAGGAGCCGCCCGGCCTCCGCAGGCTCCCCCGCCGCCGCCCTCAGCGCGGGCTCCCCCAGGCGCGGGAGGGACGGCAGCCCCAGCCGCGCGAGGCGCAGGAGCGCGCCGTCCGAGACCGCGCAGAAGGGGGAGCGGAGCAGCGCGGCCCACGCGACGGCGTCCCCCGGCTCGGCGAGGGAGGCGAGCAGCTCCCCGAGGTCCCGCACCTCCGGGGCCTGGTAGAAGCCCCCGCCGCGGGCGAGCCGGCACGGGACGCCGGCCTCGCGCAGCGCCCGCTCGTAGACCGCCACCTGCGTCAGCCGGCGGAAGAGGATCGCGACGTCGCCGAACCGCGGGCGGCGCTGCCGCTCCACGCCGCCCGCGCCGCGGTCACTCACCGTGACCCCGGCAGCGCCGGAGACGATCGCCCTGATCCGCGCGGCGATCGCGCGCGCCTCGCGCGCCCGCCTCTCGGCGGCCGTCGCCTCCGCGTCCACGGCGTCCGTCAGCAGCTCGCAGGCGGTCGCGAGCCCCCCGGCGCGGCGCGGGATCAGGGCGTCCCGCGGCGCGAACGCGATCTCGTAGGGCCGCGGCGAACCATCGGCCGGCTGCAGCGCACGCGCGCTCACCGCGTTGGCGAGCGCCAGCAGCGCCGGGACCGACCGGTGGTTCTCGGTCAGCGCCAGGACGCGCCCCCCCTCACGCCCGAACGAGTCGACGAGCCCCGCGAAGACCGACACGTCCGCGCCGCGGAACCGGTAGATCGACTGCTTGAGATCGCCTACGGCCACCCGCACCGGCCCTGCCGGCTCGCCTGGCTCGACCGGGGCGCCGATCAGGTCGAACAGCTCCTGCTGCACCCGGTTCACGTCCTGGTACTCGTCGACGAGGAGGGCCCGGTAGCGGCGGCGCAGCTCGCGGAGGAGCGGCGCGTCGGCTCGGAGCAGGTCGCGCGCGAGGACGAGCAGGTCGTCGAAGTCGACGGCGCGCTCTGCGCGCTTGCGTGCCCGGTAGCGCCGCTCCGCCTCGGCGACCAGCGCGCAGAGCGCGCGCTTCTGGGGTCCGGCGAGCGCCTCCGCCACGAGCCCCGGGAGCCGCGCCGCGGCCTCCTTGAGCTCCTCCCTGCGCTCGATGAGCCGCTCCCCATCCGCCTTCGCCTTGCGCCAGCCCTTGAGCGCCTCGGCGAGCCCGGCGAGCCGCGTCGTCGCTCCAGCGGAGAGCGGACCGTCCAGGTCCGCAGGTGCGATGGCCGCCCGCGCCGCGGCGAAGGCGTCCAGGGCCTTGCGGGCCCCGGGGGTCACGGCGTCGCCGCGAGCGTCGAGGAGCGCCTCCGCCGCGGAGCGCAGCGCGCGCCTCGCCGCCTGCGCCTCCTCGACGCGGTCGGGCGCCGGCTCGGGAGGTCGAGCGTCGCCGCGCCACGCGCGGTCCCGGACCAGCCCCATCAAGGCGTCGGCGAGCGCGCCACGCCCGCCGGCGAGCCCCATCCCGGCGCAGAGCGCCGCAGCGGCCTCGTCGCCGGCGTCGAGCGCGGCGAGGACCGCCCCGAGCGCCGCCTCGCGCAGCCACGCTGAGGAGCGCTCCTCGTCAGCCACCTCGAACTCGGGATCGAGCCCCGCCTCGACCGAGTGCTCCCGCAGCAGCCTGCCGCAGAAGCCGTGGATCGTCCCGACGGCCATCCGGTCGAGCGAGGCGAGCCGCTCGGCCCACGCCGCCGCCTCGGCCGCCGGCCCGGTGGCGCGCGCGCGGACGAGCCGGTCGCGCACTGCCGCCCGGAGCCGCTCGTCGAGCTCGGCGGCGGCCTTCTCCGTGAAGGTGATGGCCGCCAGCTCACCGGGGTCGCAGGGGGTCCCGAGCGCGCCTCCATCGACGAGCCTGACGCACAGCTCCACGAGCGCCGTGGTCTTCCCCGAGCCCGCCCCCGCGCTCACCACCGTCTGGCCGGAGAGGTCGAAGAGCGCCAGGGCGGCGTCGCTCCAGACGATCCGGGGCTGCGAAGGTGGGGAGGGGTCGGGTGCGGGAGCCAAGGGCGCGAGCTTCGCACGGATAGCCGACACCGCGCGGCAGCAAGCCGCGCCCCAAGGACCGTGCAGTCCGACCCGGGATGGCTTACCTCTTCGGCATGCCCCTCGCCTTCCCGGAAGAGCTGGCCGTCGGCGTCAAGGAGGTGGACGACCAGCACCGCGCCCTCTACGCCGAGCTCAACCGCCTCCACGCGGCGATGCGGGAGCACGACCTCGATGAGGTGGGCCGGATCGCGGACTACCTGGTGATCTACGCGACGGAGCACTTCGCGCTGGAGGAGAAGCTGATGATCGAGGCCGGCTTCCCCGGCTTCCCGGACCACCTCGCGCGCCACGTCGAGTTCGCGAAGGACCTCAAGCGCTGGCGGGAGCGGCTGGCGAGGCAGGGACCGACCCCGGCGCTCGTCGTCGATCTCTCCCACTGGCTCACCGGATGGCTGGGCGATCACATCCGGAAGGTGGATGGCGAGATGGCGCGGTTCCTGCGCGCCAGATCGGCGAAGGGCTGATCTCCCTTGCGTCCGGCCCGCACGTAGGGGCACCTGATGACCGATGCTCCCTGACGTCCTCGCCGCACTCCGCTGCCCGCTTTGCCGCGGCGCTCTCTCCGAGGCGGAGCGCGGCCTCCGCTGCGGGGCGGGCCACGCCTTCGACGTCGCGCGCCAGGGGTACGTGAGCTTCCTCGTCGGGCGGCCGAGCGGCCTCGTCGGCGACGACGCCGCGATGGTGGAGGCGCGGGTCCGCTTCCTCGCGGCCGGCCACTTCGAGCCGATCGCGACGGCGCTCGCGGCCTCGGCCGCGGAGGTGACCGCGAGCGCGGGGCTGGTGGTCGACGTCGGCGCCGGCACCGGCTGGTACCTCGCGCGGGTGCTCGACGCGACCCCCGCCCGCCCGGGGCTCGCCGTCGATCTCTCCAAGTTCGCCGCCCGCCGCGCGGCGCGCGCCCACCCCCGCGCCGTCGCCGCCGTCGCCGACGCCCGCGCGCCGCTCCCGCTCGCCGACGGCTGCGCGGCCATCGCGCTCGACGTCTTCGCGCCGCGCAACGGCCCCGAGCTGCGCCGGATCCTGCGCGACGACGGGCTGCTCCTGGTGGTGACGCCGGCGCGCGAGCACCTCGGCGAGCTGCGGGCTGTGCTCGGGCTGCTCGACGTGGATCCCGAGAAGGAGCGGCGCGTCTCGGACGCGCTCTCACCCTGCTTCGAGCGGCTCTCCTCGAGCGCGCTCCGGTGGCGAATGCGCCTCCCGCGCGCCGACGTGCTCGCCCTCGCAGGGATGGGCCCCGCGGCGCGCCACGCCACCGGGGAGGTGCTCGCCACCAGGGCGAACGCGCTCCCCGACCCGGTCGAGGTGACGGGATCGGTCGTCGTCGAGCGCTGGCGGCCCCTGGCAGGGTGAGGGGCGGATCCCCGCCCGCTCATTCCCCCTCCTCGACCTCCGCGACCCCCTGGAACCGGCAGACGGCGCCGTAGTCGCAGTGCTCGCAGTCGCGGGAGACGATTGGGAAGCTGCCGGCGCGGACGCGGCCGACCGCCTCGACGATCGCGCGCTCCAGCTGGGGCCCCAGCGGACCGGCGTGCAGCTCCGCCGCGCCCCCCACGAACGGCTCGAGCCGCTCCGCGTCGCGCAGCAGGGCGAGCGTCGCACCCAGCTCCTCGCGCCCAGGCAGCTCCCGCGCCGCGGCCGCGAGGTAGACGGGGATCTGGAAGCTCGTCACGCCGAAGGACTCGGGCGCGAGGAGCGCCTTGCGGTCCTTGCTCGCGCGGGAGTTCTTGTAGTCGAGGATCAGGAGCCGCCGGCCGTCGGCGTCGACGCGGTCGATCCGCCCCTGGACCGCGACCGCCGTGGCCCCCTCGCCGAAGCGGAGCGGCGGGCGACCGGAGTCGCCGCCGAACCGGTGCTCCAGCAGGCGCGGGATGCACCCGTCGGCGTCGCGCGCCTCGGCCTCCACCCAGCGGACGAGCCGCGCCCGCACCGCCTGCCGCCTCGCGCCCCAGACCGCGGGGTCGCCGGTCCGCCCGGCTCGCTCGAAGCCGGCGAAGATCTCGTCGGCCACCGCCAGCGCCTCGGCCCGGTCCTCCTCACCGCCCGCGGGCGGCCACGCGCCGCGGGCGACGCGCGCCCCGACGAAGCGCTCGAGCGCGGCGTGGAGGAGGCTCCCCTCGTCGCGCAGGTCGATGTCGACGCCCGACGCCTCCTTTCGCGGGAGCCCTGCGCCCAGGGACAGGAAGAGCCGGTACGGGCAGCGCGCGTACTCCTCGAGCTGCGTCGGGGTCCACTCCGCCGGGAGGGAAGCGGCCAGGTCCCCGGGAGGCGCAGCCCCCGCGAATGGCGAAGGCGCCCGGCAGTCGACCGCCGCGCGCCGCTCCACCTCGATCCGGCCGCGCGCCAGGACGCTCTCGGCCCGCTCCGCGTGCGCGGCGCCGGGCGCGAGCGTGACCGGCGCCGCTCCAGACCGCGAACGGCGCGCCGCGGCGCGCAGCGCCTCGCGGGGCGAGCGCGCCACCGCGTCGCCCTCGCCTGTCGACGGCCCGTCGGGGGAAGGGACCCCAGCCGCTGCGAGCCCCGTCTCGACGAGCGGGGCGAGCGGCCCGTCCTCCGTGCGCCACGCGAAGAGGACCGCCTCGCGCCCGACGGCGGCGGCGCAGAGCGCGCGGTGACGCCCCTCCGCCCGCCGTCCCGCCGAGGTGGCCACGGCCTGCCGCCGGAGGTGGGCGCACAGCGCCTGCCGCTCCGGCTCCCGGAGCACCGGCTCGGGCCTGGCCGGTGCCGGGAAGCGAGCGCGGCTGCAGCCGACGAGGAGCGCGCCGCGAGCCGACTCGCCCGGCGCGTCGTCGAACCCCAGCAGCTCGACCGCCCCTCCGAACGGCTCCTCGGCTGCAGGCATGGTCGCGGCACCGAGCGCCGCGTCGAGGACCGCGAGCCACTCCTCCCTCGCGAGCGGCGCCTCGCCGCGCCCCAGGTGCGCGAGCGAACGTGCCACCTCCTCGGCCGCGTCAAGGAACCGCGTGATCGCGGCGAGGTCGCGCACCGCCAGCGGCCGCTCCGCGCGGGCAGCCCGGCGGCGGATCCCGGCCGAGTCGACGAACGCCGCCAGCCTGGTCGCGTGCCGGCGCGCGGTCCCCGGCTCGTCGAAAGGCGCGAGGAGCGCGAGGAGGTTGTCGAGCCGCCCGGCGGCGCGGCCGAGGCCGGCGCGCTCGCGCCCGCCTCCAGCCCCGAGGGACGCCGCGCGACGGCGCAGCGCCTCCGCGGGCCGGGACCGGCCGTCCAGCGCGCCGGACCGATCTAGCAGCGCCGCGAGCCGCTCGACCGGCTCGCCGAGCGACAGGTAGCTCGAGCGGCCGAGCCGCTCCGCGGACCGGCGCGTGAGCCCGGCGGCCGCGCCCAACGCGTCGCGCAGGAGCCGGACGACCGGCACGGACGAGAGCGGCGCCCCGCGGCCGGCTGCGAACGGGATGCCGGCCTCCGCGAAGGCCCGCGCCAGCCGCGCACCGTCCTCGCCTGGCGAGGGGGACAGGACCCGGAGCTCCTCGGGGGCCATCCCGGCCTCGATCCACTCGGCGGCGACGGCGGCGACGGCTCTGGCTTCCGCCCCCTCGCCGGTGGCGCAGAGCGCGCGGACGCTGCCCTGGCCGACCGTCGGCTGCGGCGGCTCTCCTCCCGCCATCGCCACGAGGAGCGCTGCCATCGGCGGGGCACGCTCCGGGCTCTCGGCCCTGTCGAGGAGGAGCTCGAAGCTCCGCGCGGCCGCCAGCTCGTGGAGCGACTCGAGCTTCCTGGCGAGCGGCTCGGCTGCGGCGGTTGCCGCCGGGAAGTCGGAGAAGTGCGGGAGGTGCACGCGGACGGCACCAGCCCGCGCCGCGATCGCGCCGAACAGATCCCACTCTGCTGGCGAGAGCGAGGAGAAGCCGTCGAGGAGCAGGAGCGAGACCTCCTCGGTCTCCGGAACGGTGACCCGCCGCCGCGCCGCGGCCGCCGCGGCGCGCAGCGCGCCCGCGCGATCGAGCAGTCCGTGCTCCTCGAGCCCGCGCTCCCACGCGCCGAGCGCCGAGGCCAGCGACTCGAGCCGCGCGCGCGGGGCGCCGTCCAGTGACGAGGCCGCGGCGAGCGCGTCCGCGGAGGTGACCTCGCCACGTCTCAGCTCGGTGAGCGCGCCGTGGAGCGAGGCGGCCAGCCCGTCCTCGGGCGTGAGCGCCGCAAAGCGCCCCGCCGCCGCGCGCCCGGCGTCCGCCGCCAGGAGCCGCTCGCCGACCGGACCGAGCACGGGGCGCCGGTCTCCCGACGCCGCCACGAGCGCTGCCGCGAGCGCGTCGAAGGAGGTGGCCTGCCGGCCGAAGAGGACGCCGCCCTGCGCGTCGCAGAGCCGGCGCGTGACTCGGCTCGCGCGAAGCGCCGTCGGGACCAGGCAGAACAGTGGCACCGCCCGAAGCTACGCCCGGGGGCTGACGCGGGTGTGGGCACCGCTGCGACCCCAGCCCTGCGGGTAGCCCCGGGACGCACCTCCGGTCTGGAGTGGCGCGAACCCGTGGCTCACGGCGACCCGTTCCCATGGGGACCCGTCCCCCGCTCCCGGGACAGCGGCGACTCATCCGAAAGCGTACTGATAACGGTAGCTTCACAGGAGAGGCCGGATCCTGGGGGAGCGCCGCCGGTGCGCCGATTCGGGCGCGCTCCTTGCACCACTCCTCCCCGTCGGAGGGTCATTTGATGCGCGCCTTAAGAGCTCTTCTCGCAACCGTCGCCGCAGCGCTGCCCCTCGCCGCCCTCGCGGCCGGGGACTTCCTGCTTGTCCCAGGGGCCCCGGGCGAGCTTCGCGGTCAGGTCACCCGCCGCGACGGGACTCCCGTGACCGCCTTCACGGTCAACGGCATGCGCTTCAACGATCGCGCCGGGAACTTCAAGATCCTCGTGCCGCCGGAGGGGCACTTCCGTGTCGTCATCCGCGCCCCGGGCTTCGCTCCCAACTTCATCGGGATCGAGGGCGCGGCCGGCAAGAAGCTGGTGCTCCCGGAGATCGTCCTGGGCCAGGGCGAGCAGATCCTCGGCGAGGTCGTCGACGCGGAGACCGGCATGCCCGTCCCCGACGCCTCCGTCTCGCTCGCCGACCCCGCCAAGATCGAGCGCCTCCGCTTCGTCCGCCCCGAGCGGCTCGCGGAGGTCTCCAAGACCGGCGTCGGCGGCTACTACATGCTGTCCCGCGTGCCGCGCGGCGTCCTCCTGCTCGTGGTTCGCCACCGGGACTTCCTGCCCGAGTTCGTGCCGGTGAACACGCGCCAGCGCCTCCCCGTCGTGACGCTCCACAAGCCGGCCTCACTGAGCGGCGTCGTCCGCGACGCCGGCGGCCGACTGGCTGCCGGCGTCCGCGTCGTCGCCCTCTCCGAGCAGGTGTACGACGGCGGGGAGACGAAGACCGACTCCTTCGGCCGCTGGTCGCTCAAGGGGCTCCGGCCCGGCCCCTACAAGGTCCACGCGTACGGCGCGCGCGCCGAGCCGACGCCGATCGAGCTGAAGGACGGGGCCTCGGCCACCATCGCGCTCGACCTGGGCGGGGCGGGGACCTCCGCCGCGCTGGCCGGTGGGCTCTACGCGCAGGCCCCGATGACGACCGACGCGCCCTAGTGCCGCGGCCCAGGCATAGTGACTACTGCGAGCGCCGATCCCCTCGCTGCGGCGGGCGGCCTCGTCGGTGCGCTGCTCGACGTAGCGCTGCTACGCCTCCGCTGCTCCCTCCTCGGGCGCCCGCCTCGCTTCGGTCTCGACGCTCTCGTCACATCACCACGCCTGGGTCGCGGCACTAGTCCGGCTCCCAGACGATCTGGCGCAGCACCCGCGCCTCGCCACCCTCGGTGGCGAGGCGCGTCTCTTCCGGCCAGAACGAGCGCTTGACGTAGCCCAGCCCGACGCGCCCCTCGGGCGCGTCGACGGCGCTCGTCACCGAGCCCACCTCCTGTCCACCCGAGAGGAGCTTTGCACCGCGCGGCGCCCCCGGCGGCAGCGCGAGCTGGACCAGCCCACGCTGGAGGTGCCCCCGGGCCGTCGCCCTCATCACCGTCTCCTGGCCGACGTAGCACCCCTTGCTGAAGGAGATCGCCTCTCGGGTCAGCCCGGCCTCCATCGGCAGCCGCGAGTCGTCCATGTCCAGGCCGTAGCGCGGGATTCCCGCGAGGACGCGCAGCGCCTCGAGGTCCGCGTCGGTCAGCTCGGCCGCGCCCACTGCGACGAGCTCGGCTCGCAGCGGCTCGGCGGCCTCCAGGGGCAGCCAGAGCTCGACGCATGGGGCCCCGCGCCGGAGGTTCGGCACGCGCGGCGCGTCCCCTCCCAGGCCCGAGAGGCGGTGCAGCGCGTCCGGCCCGAAGACCGGCACCGCCCTCCACGCGCCCGAGAGATCGTCGAACACGACGTCGTCCATGATCACGAGCTTCTCGAGGTGCGCGCGCGTCCCGGCCAACGCGGCCGGCTCCAGCGCGATGACGACGTCCGCTTCGCGCACCAGCACCTGCCCCTCGCCGAGCAGGTGCCCCCGCGGGGTCAGGAACGCGGAGTACGCGACCTGACCGGGGGCGAGCTGGTTGAGGTCCTGTGTGGACATCCGGTGGAGGAAGTCCCGTGCGTCGGATCCGGTGGCGCGCAGGAACGCTCTCGCCTGCACCGGACCGGCGGCGAGCCCCGTGCGCGCACATCCGAGCCGCTCTGCCAGGTTCATCCAGTTGCTCTTAACACGCCCCGCGGGCTCCGCAGCGCGCCCCCCGGCGGGTGATCCTCACTTGCCGGGGCGGCGCCTCATCGCCTCTTCGACCGCGGCGGCGAGCCCATCCGGCGTGAACGGCTTCGACAGGATCCGGACCTGCCTGGTCTCGAGCCCGAGCCGGAGGGCGGTGTCGTCGGTGTAGCCGGTCATGAAGAGGACGGGCGTGTTCGGGTGGACCGCCATCAGCGCCTCGGCGAGCTGGCGCCCGTTCATCCCGGGCATGACCACGTCGGTCAGGAGGAGATCGATCTCCTTCGCCTCACGGGCGATCCTGAGCGCGCCCTCGCCGTCCGGCGCAGCGGAGACCCGGTACCCGCGCTGCACGAGGCAGCGCTCGGCGACCGCGCGGACCGCGGGCTCGTCCTCGGCGATGAGGACGTGCGGCGGCGTCTCCGGGGCCGGGGTCATCGACGGGCGCTCCCGAGTGGCAGCGGCGCCCGCCGGCGCCGCGTGCGCCGGCAGCAGGATCGAGAAGGATGCCCCCTCGCCGGGGCGGGAGCGGACCTCGACGGCGCCGCCTCCCTGGCGGGCGATCCCGTAGACGGTCGAGAGCCCGAGCCCCGTACCGCGCCCGTGAGGCTTGGTGGTGAAGAAGGGCTCGAAGATCCGTCGGATCGTCGCCTCGTCCATCCCGCGCCCGGTGTCCCTCACGGTGACCGCCACGTAGGGGCCCGCCGACAGCTCCAGCTGGTTGGCCGCGGTCCCCTGCAGCTCGCGCATGGAGGTGCGGAGCTCGAGCTTGCCGCCGTCGGGCATCGCGTCCCGTGCGTTGACAACCAGGTTCATGAGCGCCTGCTCGAGCAGCGCGCCGTCCACGAGCACGAAGAGCGGCGCCGGGGCGAGCGACAGCGAGGCCTCGATGTCCTCGCCGATGAGCCGGCGAAGCATCTTGAACATGCCCTGCGCCACGTCGTTGACGTCCAGGAGCCCGGGGCGGACGACCTGCCGGCGGCTGAAGGCGAGCAGCTGCCTGGTGAGCGACTCAGCGCGCCGCGCCGCCGCGAGGATCTGCTCGGCGTCCGCTCGCCGTGGATCGCCTGGACCAAGCGCGTCCTCGAGGAACTCGGCGCCGCTGAGGATCACGGTGAGCAGGTTGTTGAAGTCGTGGGCGATCCCGCCAGCCAGGAGCCCGACCGCCTCCATCTTCTGCGACTGCCGGAGCTGCTCCTCCAGCCTCACCCGCTCGGTGACGTCGATGAAGGTGGCGACGAGACGCGGCGGCGTGCCAGGGCGATCGGAGAAGAGGTTCGCCGTGACCCGCACGGTGAACTCGCTCCCGTCGGCGCGCTTCGCACCCTGCTCACCCGCCCAGGCGCCGGCCCACGCGAGCTCCCGCGCCACCATCCCCGGCCCTTCGGGATCCTGGAAGAAGTCACCCGCTTGCCGCCCGACGACCTCCTCGCGGCGCGCGTAGCCCCAGAGCCGAAGGAAGGCGCCGTTCACGTAGGTGAACTGGAGGGATGGATCGGTGATCGCGATGGCGGTCCCTGAGGACTCCAGCGCGCGCTCGACCAGCTCGAGCTCCATCCACCGGGTCTGCTCGGGCTCCATGCGCCTTCCACCCTACCCTGACGACGAGGGATCACGTTCCGAAGATCGACCCAGCTGCGAGAGCGCCCACAGCGCGGCCTCACGGACCCCCGGGAAGGCGCTCCCCGCGAGCGCGCGGAGCGGCTCGATCTCCTCCGCGCAGCCCGCGCGTCCTGCGAGCAGGCAGGCGTTGCGCACCAGACCGTCGTACCGCGCGCGAGCGATCGCGGTCCCGTTGAACCGGCGTCCGTACTCCTCGGCCGTCATGAGGAGCAGGCCTGCTACTGAGAGCGCCAGCTGCCCCGGGCGCGGCACCAGGTCCACCTCGGCGGTGGAGGCCGCCTGGCGATTCCACGGACAGACGGTCTGGCAGTCGTCGCACCCGAAGACCCAGCTCCCGAGCCGCTCCGCGATCTCCGCAGGGATCGCCCCACGCCGCTCGATCGTCCAGAAGGAGAGGCAGCGGCGGGCGTCGACGAAGCCTGGCTTGGGGATCGCTCCCGTCGGACAGGCCGGCATGCAGAGCGCGCAGCCTCCGCAGCGCTCCCGGAAGGGCGCGTCGGGCTCCAGCTCGCGGTCGATCAGGATGGAGCCCAGGACCACCCAGCTTCCGTGGCGCGGGGTGATGAAGCAGCCGTTCTTCCCTACCCAGCCGAGCCCGGCCCGCTGCGCCCATGCCTTCTCCATCACGGGCGCGGCGTCGCACGACGCGAAGAGGGCCACCCCCGGATCGCGCTCGCGGAGCCGGCCGGCGACCGCCGCGAGGCGGCGCTTCACCACCGTGTGGTAGTCGCGGCCGCGCGCGTAGCGGGCCACCTCGCCGAAGCCGGGCGCTGGGCCGGTCCCCTCGGGCACGGCGTGCGACAGGGCCACGGCGATGACCGAGCGGGCTCCCGGGAGCACTCTGGCGGGGTCGAGCCGCTGGTCCCGCTGCGTCGCGAGCCAGTCCATGCCGGCCTCGGCCCCCGCTGCCAGCACCCGGTCGAGCGGACCGGGGTCGAGCGGCTCGGCCCGCGCTATCCCCACCTCGTGGAACCCCGCCTCCAGGGCGCACGTCTTCACGAAGGCGCTGTCGAGCGGGAGCGGCACTCCCGAAGTGTACTTCGCCTCGCCCCGCAGCCGAACGATCGCGGGATCCGGCCGAAAAATGGACGGATCCGATATCGCAAATACGATGCTGGTTCATGGCGAGACGGCTCGAACTTCACTCCTGGGACACCCTGCCCGGCATCGCGGAGAGCGGCCGGAGCTGGGCGCTCGTGCAGGCCGACTGCATCTCCACGCTGGAGCGGCTCCCGCCGCAGTCGGTCGACCTCATCTTCGCGGACCCGCCCTACCACCTTTCGAACGGCGGCTACTCCTGCCAGTCCGGCAAGCGCGTGAGCGTGAACAAGGGGGGCTGGGACGCGTCGCGTGGACTGGAGACCGACCACGCCTTCCAGCGCGCCTGGCTCAGCGCCGCCCGCCGGGCGCTCAAGCCGTCCGGGACGATCTGGGTCTCCGGCACGCAGCACGTCATCTTCTCGATCGGCTTCGCGATGCAGGAGCTCGGCTTCCACCTGCTCAACACGGTGACCTGGTACAAGCCGAACGCCTCCCCCAACCTCGCGTGCCGAATGTTCACGCACTCGACCGAGATCCTGCTCTGGGCCAGCCCCTCCAAGGGGAAGCCGCTCGCCCACCGCTTCAACTACCGCGAGATGAAGGCGCGCAACGGTGGCAAGCAGATGCGCGACCTCTGGCAGATAGCGGAGCGGCCGGAGGCGGGAGGCGAGCAGGTGGTCTGGTCCGTTCCCACCCCTGGCCCGAAGGAGAAGATCCACGGGCGCCATCCGACGCAGAAGCCGCTCACGCTCCTGGAGCGGGTGGTCGCAGCCAGCGCCGCCCCCGGCGACCTCGTGGTCGATCCCTTCTCTGGCTCCGGCACGACCGGGGTCGCGGCGGTCCAGGCCGGCTGCCGGTTCCTGGGGATGGAGCTGAACCCCGAGTACGTCGAGCTGGGCGCCAAGCGGCTCCGGATGGCCGAGCTGCTCCCCGCCGGCGAGGCAGCCTAGCCCGGCGCGGTGACGCACGCAGGAACACGCTGGCGGCTACCTGGGTTATAGTCGCTGCCCCCCCTACGGAGGACTAGACGTGAATACGAAGGACATGCTCTTCGGCATCGTGATCTTCGCCGCCGGCCTGCTCACCGGAATCTTCATCGGCTCGCGTCAGACGGTCCCGACGGCTGCCCCTCCGGCCATCGCCGCCCCAGGCACCGCGCCAGGCGGCTTCGCGCCCCCGATGCCCCAGCAGGGCGCGGAGGACAAGATCGGGCGGATCGCGATGGCCCAGCAGCTGGTCGCGCGGGATCCCAAGAACGCGCAGGCCTGGATCCAGCTCGGCAACGACTTCTTCGACACCAACCAGCACCAGAAGTCGATCGAGGCCTATGCCAAGGCGCTGGAGCTGCAGCCCAACAACCCGGACGTCCTGACAGATCAGGGAGTCATGTTCCGGGCCGTCGGCCAGTTCGAGGAAGCGATCGCCAACTTCGAGAAGGCCCAGAAGATCGCGCCCGACCACCTCCAGAGCCTCGTCAACATCGCGGTGGTCTACGACTCCGATCTCAAGAAGCCCGACAAGGCCGTCGCCGCGCTGGAGAAGGTCATCCAGCTCGACCCGGCCGGCCGCTTCGGAGCCCAGGCCAGGGACTTCCTCGCCCAGATCAAGACGCGCGGCGCGGGCAAGTAGGGCCCCGGTGGCCCGCCTTGGAGGCGCGTGATATTCCGAAGCCCGTGAGAGGGCCAATGATGCACCGCCCCGATGCACCCCGCGACGACCTCCCGGCCGCCGAGGGGACCGTCACCGACGCCTCTTCGCTCGTTCCCGGCCAGCGCGTCATCTACCCTGGCCAGGGGGTCTGCGAGATCACCGGCATGGAGGTGAAGGAGATCGCCGGCCAGCAGCTCGAGATGGTCCGGATGCGCCGGATCGAGGACGGCGCCGCCGTGCTCGTCCCCCGGGGAAAGGTCGCGTCCATCGGGCTGCGCAAGCTCCCGTCCGCGGACCAGGTGGAGGGGGTCTTCCACTACCTCGGCGCCTCCTACGACGCGCCGGAGCTCGACTGGAAGACCCGCCACCGCGACAACACCGACCGGCTGCTCCTGGGCGGGCTCCTGGGCGTCGCGGAGGTGGTGAAGGGGCTCAACGGCCTCTCGCAGCTCCGCCCACTGCCGACCAAGGAGCGCGAGCTCTACGATCACGCGCGCCACCTGCTGGTCGCCGAGATCTCCTCCGCGCTCGACGTGCCAGCCGGGATCGCCGAGGACTACGTCGACTACGCGCTCATGCCGCCAGCCGGCGTGAAGTTCGTCCTCAGGCCCCCGCCACCACCGATCCTCCCTCCGGCGAAGCCGAAGCCCAAGCGGGCCGTGCTCGCCGACGACCTCGCCGACCTCGGGCTCCCCGACCTCGACCTCGAGGAGGTCGAGGAGGTCGAGGTCGAAGCCGAGCCGCGCGAGGAAGGCGAAGGCGAGGCCGAGGAGGTGGTGCCCGAGCTGCCGAAGCATGCGCCGGTCAAGGCCGCGCGTGCGGCGCCGGCGCCGGCACACAAGCCGGGCGGCCGCGCACGCGCCCCGGCCAAGGCGGCGCCGAAGAAGGCCGCTTCGAAGAAGCACGCGCCGGCGAAGGCCCCGGCGAAGAAGGCTGCCCCGAAGAAGCACGCGAAGCCGGCGCGCGGAGGGAAGAAGAAGTGATCCGCGTCGTCACGCTCGCCAGGCTCGATCCCGCCGACCTCATGGCTCTCACCAAGACCCTCTACCGGGCCTTCGGGGTCGGCACGGAGCACTCCGGTGACGGGGAGCCGCCAGCCGCCAGCGGGCCGAAAGGGCGCGTCGACGCTGTCGGGCTCGTCGCCGCCGCGCCGCCCGTGCGCGCCTTCGCCGACGACAAGGTCCTATTCCTCACCGACGCGCCTCTCTCCGTACCGGCCGGACCGCTCGGCGAGCCCCCCGCCTTCGGCTTCTCGGAGTACGGAGGGCGCAACGCGGTGGTGACGCTCGCCAGGCTCCCCGCCCGCGGCGTCACCGAGAGCTCCATCGAGACCTGGCGCCGCCGCCTGGCGCGCGAGTCGATCCACTTCCTCGGCCACCTCTGGGGACTGCACCACTGCTGCGACGCCCGGTGCGCGATGCACCCGTCGTGGTCACAGTCTCTCTCACCCACCCCGGACGCCGACCTCTGCACCTTCTGCCGCGAGAAGAGCGAGGACCGGATCCGCGCGGCGAAGACGTAGGGGAGAGGTCCGAGGTCCAGTGACCGAGGAGCGCCCCATCCCCGGCGGTCACGAACCGCCGCCCGAATCGCGTCCGGAGCCCACGAGCGAGCACACGCCTACGTGGCCGCGCCGCGCCGCGAAGGTCGCGGCCGACGCGGCGTGGCAGGACCTGACGTCGACCGGCCGGCGGCTGGTCGACACGAGCCGGTGGAAGCTCCGCTCGGCCTGGAACCGGCGTCCGCCGCGCGGGGCGCTCACCGCGTGGGTCTTCGTGGTCGTGGCGGCGCTCGTCGGCGCCGCCAGCCTGCTCGCCCAGACGGGGCTCGACGCCCGGCTCCCTTCGTCGCTCGACTGGCGCGCGGCCGGCGCGCTCCTCGACCGTGACTTCCGACCGGGCGACGTCGTCGTCGTGACGCCTCCCTGGGCGGAGCGCGCACGCGCCGAGCTGCCTGCGCGCGTACCGGTCTTCGCACTCACCCGCTACGCGGACGAGCCGCTCGTCGGCGTCCGGCGCGTCTGGCTGCTCTCGCTCTCCGGCGTCCGCCTGGCGGGAGACCGGATCGCACGGGACATCGCCGCGCGGGCCTCGACCGACGGCGGCACGCAGCGGATCGGCGCGCTGGCGGTCACCCGGTACGATCTCGCCCAGCCTGCGCGGCCGATCGCCTACCTGCCGGACTGGCTCGCCGAGGCGGAGGCGAAGGTCGGCGAGCGGCCCTGCGAGCGCGACGGCCCCAACGCCTTCCGCTGTCCGGGCGCCCCGTCCCTCCGGATCGCCCGCGAGGTGCGCGAGATCGCGGGCGCGCCACGCCCATGCATCTCCGCACCGCCCGGGTCCGGCGCGAGCGGCCCCGTGACGCTCACCTTCCCCAGGGTTCCGTTCGGGCTCGAGCTCCGCGGCAGCGCGGGGGTCGTCGGCCGCATCCCGTGGCCCGATGCCGCGCCCATCAGGTTCGCGGTGCAGGTGGATGGCGAGGAGGTCGCGGTGATCGAGCTGCCGGCCGGGGCGCCGGTCCGAAGGCCGTTCGAGGTCCGGACCGGGTCGCTGGCGGCCGAGCCGCACGCCGTCACGATCGTCCTCTCATCTCCGCTGCCGGCGGGGCGCGTCGTCTGCTTCGACGCCTGGACGCTCCCATGACGAAGACGGGCCCTGCCGCGCGCACCCGAACGATGCTCCTCCCGCAGGGACGCTCCCGGCGCGTGGCGCTCGGCTGGGCGCTCGGCGTCGCGATCGCGCTCGTGCTCGCCGGATCGCGCTCGGGGCTCGGCGAGGCCGAGGGGCGGTTCTTCGAGGCGGCCCGCCGTCACGGCTCCTGGTGGACCGGGCTGCCGGTGCGGCCGCTCGACTCGCTCTCGTCGGTGGGCGCCGCCTTGGGCCCCGAGGCGGGAGCGGCCCAGCTCCCGCTCTCCGCAGCGGGCGTCGGCCACGCCCTGCTCGGCGCGCGCCTCCCAGGCGGCGAGGTGCACTCCTACCGGCTCGCGGCCGTGCTCTTCGCCGCGTTCCTGACCTACGTCCTCTCGCGCTTCGCCGCCGAGCTCTCGGGGGTCGCAGCCGCAATCCTGGCGCCGGCGCTCTTCTTCCTGGTCCCGGCCACCTTCGGCGCAGCCGTCTCCGCCGGCGTCGACGTCGCGGCGGCGGCCCTCTGGCTCGGCGTCCTGCTCGCGCACCACCGCGGCCTGCGCAGCCGCGACCACCGCGAGCGGGTCAGGCGCGCGGCCGTCGCGGGGCTGCTCTTCGGCGCCGCGCTGGCCACGCGGCGCGAGGCCTGGGTCCTCCTGCCGCTGCTGGCGTTCCACTACATCGCGGTCCGCGCGCGCGGCGGGATCAGGTCCTTCGGCTCCGAGGAGCCTCCGCGCCACCCCGCCGGGCGGAGCGCGTGGCGCTCGCTGCTGGCGGGCCTGCCCTCCTCGCTCCCGGCGATGCTGGTGCTGGGGCCGCTGGTCCTCTTCGCGCTCACGCCGTGGGCCTGGCTCGACCCGCTGGGCCGGCTCCCGGCGGCGTGGGCGACGCTCGCCGCGCCCCCCTTCGTCCACCTCGGGACCGTGGTCACGGGCACGGCGCCGCCGTGGCACGCGCCACTCCTCGCGGCGCTGCTCCTCCCGCCGGCGGCGATGGGCTTCCTCTACCTCTCGGGGCTCGCCCACTCGCTGCGCCGGTTGGTGCTCGGCGCCCGCGGCGAGGCGGCTGCCTCCTTCTCCGACGAGCTGCTCCTGCTGCTCGGCGCCCTCGCCCCGCTGGTCCTCGCCGCCATGGGCGTGACGCCTGCAGGGGCCGGGATCGGGCCCGTGCTTCCATCGCTGGCGGTCCTCTCGCTCCTGGCGGCGCGAGCGCTGGCGACGGCCGCGCGCGCTGCGTGGCCATCGACCGCCGGCAAGCTGGTGGTCGCGGTCGTCCTCTTCACCCTCTACCCCCCGCTCCGCGCGACGATCCGGACCTTCCCGCACGGCGGCGCCGCCTGGAGCGAGTGGGTGGGCGGCGCGCCCGGCGCAGCGTCCAGGGGGCTCCCCCGCGGCCAGGCCGGCGCCGGCGCTGCCATGCTCGACGAGCTCCGTGAGCGCGCGGCCCCGGGGCAGCGGATCTGGTGGCCGCAGCTCCCGGCGGCCGCGCTCCAGGCGCTCCGGCACGACGGCCGGCTCCGCGCCGATCTCCGGATCGCGACGTCGCCGGCCGACGCGGACATCGCGGTGGTGGAGCACGACGACGCCCGGCGTGACCTGGAGTTCCAGGTCTGGACCGCCTTCGAGACGGCCCGGCCCGTGGCGGGCGCGCAGCTCGATGAGGTGCCGCTCGCCAGCGTCTACGCGCGGCCGGGCGCGTGGCGGTAGCGGAGGGGCTCGCCGCGCTGGCCGAGCAGGTCGCGCAGCCGGTCGGCCAGCTCTTCGTCTGGCTGCTCGTCGCGACGGTGATCCCGCTCGCGGCCTCCTCCCTGATCCTTGCGCTCGCCGACCTGGACCCACGCGCGCTCGGGAGGCTCGGCGCCAGGTTCCTCCTGTACGCGTCCGGGTCATCGGTCATCGCCGCGCTCATCGGCCTCCTGCTCGTGACCGTCGTCGGGCCCGGGCGCGGCGTCGCACCGGCGCTGCGGTCACCCGCGCCCGACGTGCCGAGCGCGGCGGCCCCACGCCCTGCCGCCGCGACGTTCCCGATCGTCGGCCTCGTCCTCGCCACGGCCGCGACGGGGCTCGCGCTCGCCAGGGCCCAGGGGCCGAGGGGCGCCGCCCTGCGCAAGCGCGTCGAGGCGCTCCATCGCCTGTCGACCCGCGTGGCCGGCTGGGTGATGCGGCTCGCCCCGATCGGCGTGGGAGCCCTCCTCTTCGCGACGGCGATGAGGCTCGGGAGCTCTGCGATCCGGCCGCTGTTCGCCTACGTAGCGGTCGTGGTCGTGGGGCTCCTGCTCCACGGTGGCGTCGTCTATGCGCTCGCCGTCCGCTTCCTCGGCGGGATGAGCCCCGCCCGCTTCTTCCGCGGCGCTCGCGCCGCGATGGCGACCGCCTTCTCGACTGCCTCCTCTGCCGCGACGCTCCCGACGACCCTGCGCGTGGCGGAGGAGGAGCTGCGGCTGCCGCCCAGCGTCGCCAGGCTGGTCCTGACGGCGGGGTCGGCGATGAACCAGAACGGGACGACGCTCTTCGAGGGGGTGACGGTCCTCTTCCTCGCGCAGGTGTACGGCATCGACCTCTCGCTGCTCCAGCAGGCGGGGATCCTGGCGATCTCGGTCCTGGCCGGCGTCGGCTCCGCGGGCGTGCCAGGCGGCGGGACGTTCGCCATCGCGACGCTCCTCCTCGTCTTCGGCATCCCGGTGGAGGGCGTCGGCCTGATCGCGGGCGTCGACCGGCTGCTCGACATGTGCCGGACGACGGTGAACGTGACCGGCGACCTGGCGCTCGCGGTGATCGTGTCGCGCGGCGAGGCGGACGGAGATGCACGCACCTGAAGTTCAACACCTCTCCCCCGCTCCGGCGGGGGAGAGATCCTATGAAGGGCCGTTCGGAGCGAGACTCCTGGGTGCGACCCACAAGGAGGACTCGCGATGATCCGAACGGCCCTTGAAGAGGATACGACTACTGCGAAGCGGACGCTCTACCTCGCGCTGGAACTTAGCCGGAAGACCTGGAAGCTTGGTTTCTCGGCGGGCGGCAAGAAGATTCGAACCGTAGCTGTGGACGGCGGATCGGTTCCGAGCGTGCTCGACGAAGTGAAAAAGGCGAAATCGAAGCTCGGTCTGTCCGACGGCGCCCGCGTGCTCAGTTGCTACGAGGCCGGGCGCGATGGCTTCTGGATCCATCGACTGCTGGCGGCGGCCGGAGTCGAGAATCTCGTCGTGGACCCATCCAGCATCGAAGTTGACCGGCGCGCGCGGAGGGCGAAGACGGACCGGCTCGACGCGACGAAATTGGTGCAGCAACTCGTGCGGCACGACGAGCGGGGCGACCGGCTGCGAGCCGTGCGCATTCCATCGGTAGATGAAGAGGACGCCCGGCGGCCGGTCCGGGAGTTGGGTCGATTGAAGCAGGAGCGTGGCGCGCACTCCAACCGGATCCGCGGACTGCTTACGCTGCACGGTCTCGGGGGGCTCAGGGTAGTAAGGGGCTTTCACCTGCTCGTGGACGCGCTGCGGAGCGCGGACGGTGAACTGCTACCAGAGAAGGTACGCGAAGAACTGAAGCGCGAGGCCGCACGCCTCGATCTAGTCCGCGACCAGATCCTGAAGGTGGAGCGCGCGCGGGCGACCGCGCTGAAGGCCAGGCCCAGCAAGGCGATGGAGATGGCGGCGATGCTGATGTCGCTCCTGGGCGTCGGGGCCAACGCGGCCACGATCCTCGCTTGCGAGTTCTTCGCGTGGCGCGATTTCAAGAACGGCAAGCAGGTCGGCGCCTGTGCCGGGATGACGGGGACGCCGTACGACAGCGGAGACGTGCGCCGCGAGCAAGGCATAAGCAAAGCGGGGAACTGGCGAGTCCGAGCCGTCATGGTCGAGCTCGCCTGGTTCTGGCTCAGGTACCAGCCAGGGAGTCGGCTCTCGCGGTGGTGGTCCGATCGCTTCGGGGCGGCCACCGGAAGGATGAAGCGCGTCGGCATTGTGGCCCTCGCGCGGAAACTACTCGTCGCGCTCTGGCGCTTCGCGACGCAGGGGATCGTTCCGGACGGAGCACTGACGCGAGCGTAGTTGTCGTGACGACTGGAGCCACACTGAACACAGGAGGATGAAGGAGCGCGAAGGTTTCCCAGGTCTGGCGAGCCCGCACCCATCCCGGGTCGGAGACGACCGATTGAGAGAGGGGGCTCGTCATTAAACGGTTCGCGGCGCCAGGAGCGGCGCATACAGCATCGGGTGACCCGGCCAGAGCCGGGCACGGATAGAAGGTGGTCCGGCGTCACGAGGACCCCGGCCCCACGAACGTACGGTGTTTCCCCGGCCCAGGTTGACACTCCTGGGGTCGAAAATCCCAGAGCGGGTCGGGTAGAAGGTTGCTCGTGAGGAAGAACGAGAAGGTTGAGCTGAAGGTCGCTCCGCCTGCGGAACCGCCGCCAGAGAACGTGCGCGGTCGCCCGGGTCGTCGGAGCGCAGAGGATCGCCGTCGTGCCGTCCTGGAGCTCCTCGGCGGCAAGGCGACGGTGGACCAGATCGCGGCGCGGTTCGGGGTCCTGCCACAGACGGTCGAGGGCTGGCGCGACGACGCGCTTGCCGGGATCGATGCCGCGCTGAAGCAGGGCACCGGGAAGTCCGCGCGAGAAGCCGAGCTGGAGGCAGAGGTCGAGATCCTCCGCGAGACGGCGCTCAACGCGACGATGCAGGTGACGCTGCTGCAGAAGGCGATGGGGATCAAACCCCGCCCTTCTCGGCCCGCGAGGTCGCGGAGATGAGCAGGGAGACCTCGGCGGGCGTAGCAACGGTGACCCAGCTCTGCGAGGCGTTCGGGATCTCCCGCGCCGCGTACTACGCCGCGAAGAAGCCCCGGCCGGCGGCGAAGGTGGTCGCGATCCGGCGACCGCCTCCCCACACGCCGAACGAGGTTGTGCTCGACGCGATCCGTGAGGTCATCAAGGCCGAGCCGGCTTGGGGCGTCCGGAAGGCCTGGGCGACGCTGAAGCGCAACGGGCTCAAGGTCTCCCGACGGCGCGTCTACGCGCTCATGAAGGCCAACGGGCTCGTCCTGGCGCGCGACTCGGAGCCGGGTGAGCCCGCACGTGGCCACGTCGTGGTGCCCGAGCCCAACCGCCGCTTCGGCGGCGACTTCACCACCGTCTGGACGAAGCGGGACGGCTGGGTCGCGGTGGCACCGACCATCGACTGCGGTTGCCGGAGCGTACTCGGGCTGACGGTCACGAAGGACCAGCACGGGCCGGCGATCCTCGAGTCGGTCGAGCAGGCCCTCCGCGAGGCGTTCGGCGACCCGACTCGGGTTCCGCTCCTTGTCGAGTACCGGAGCGATCACGGTCCGCAGTACACGGGCGCCGACTGCGCAGCGCTCGTGAAGAAGTGGAGCCTCTTCCACACGTTCGCCCCCGTGGGCCGGCCGACCGGCAACGCCGTCGCCGAGCGCGTCATCCGGACGATGAAGGAGGAGGTCGTCTGGCTGCGGGACTGGGACACCGCTGACGAGCTGCGCGAGGCGCTCCTCGCTTGGCAGGTCCGCTACAACACCAGCCGCCCGCATCAGGCGCTGGGCTGGAAGACCCCGGCCGAGTACCGAGCCGAGAAGCTCGGGCTCGTCGTCGAGAAGGCTGCGTAGGAAGCGAAGACCGTGCCGCTCAACTCGCCCGATTTCCGCCGGCGGCACTGTCTTGACGACGGGGGGACACTACACCCGGCCCCACGAACGAACCGGCCAGAGAAGCCGACGTCGTCCAGAGAACGATGAACAACAACCACCCGACAGGGAGCCTTGACCCCAAGGCCCTCATAGAAGGATGGGTGAGGGGGCAGCCCCCGGGGTCATGCGCCGCGTTCACCCTCGTGTTACAAGTCGTTCAGTTCGTCATGGGGGCGAACTGGCTTCGACGGAGGACGGAAGGCGTCAGGTGCGTGCCGAGGTTGGTCAGCTGGCCTCGTAAAAAGCCGACCAAGCAGAAACGCGAACGAGCCCATGGCTCTCGCGGCCTAAATATAGGCCGTGCGTTCCCCCAGAAGCGCCGGGTACTGGGTGTGGACGTCAGCTCCGGCTGGACCCGGGCGGGAAGCGAGCCGCCTAGACCGGGTCGAGATGTAAGGGCGAGAACGTGGACGGTTGCAGGCCCGGAGGTTGCCGCCCACGTACGCACTCCGGGATACGCACGTAGTACCTGATGACGGAAGTCTTCTGGACCCGGGTTCGATTCCCGGCGCCTCCACTTAGAAGCCCCCGGGTTCCGGGGGCTTTTTCTTTTCCGAGCTTGGTGTCCCGTGGTCTCCGGGGTTTGGTCTCCAGCCCGGGGGAGTCCACGTCTCCTATATGACTCATGGTACGGTCGCAGCGTGAAGATTCGGTTGCCGCTGGTCATCTCGGTCGTTGGGCTCGCCCCACCGGCTGTCGCTCCTGCCCACGGTTTCGAGGCGCTCGTCGTCGGACTATGCCTTCCATCGTTGGTTGTGCCGGGCGTGCTTGTGCTTTCTCTGCTGATGTGGCGGGCGGACCGCATTACGAAGATGGTGACTGGGGCGGCCGTGGTCGGGACGAGCGCCGCCATGGTCGGCGTCAACTATGCGCTGGTCGTGAGCACGGTGACCTCGCCTGCTGCCGACCTCTTGTGGTGGGGTGGTCCGATTATCGTACCCACAGCAGCTTGGGCGGCCTGTGCCCGCTGGGGACGCCATCGCCCACGACCGCCGCCCTCGGCCACGAACGACCGGAGCTAAGAGTATGTCATCCAGAAGGCGGGGCTTCGGATGATGGGGCGGCCCCGGAATCGGCTCGCGACGTGGTTCTGGAACGTCGCAGCTTCAAGGACCAGCCTCCTAAGCATCCGTGCGTCGGGCGCGACCTGCATCGCCGTGGCAGCGGCGCTGCTGCGATGGTGAACGTCCGTGGGCGCGCAGCGGCGCGCTACCGCTCCGCCTCCGGCATTCGCTTGCACGCCGCGATGAGCGGCTCAAGAACCTCCAAGTGCCGCCGCTTGCCGATTGCGAGCCAGCGCGCTCGCTCCTCTTGAGAGGGCTCGCCCCCGCCCCCCGCTGGCGACATCGCCATGATGCCGAGCAGGTCGAAATTGAGCTCGTCGCGCGCAGCACGGGACGCCTTCAACACGTCAGCGGAGAAGTCTCTGGCCGCCTCGATGGCAGCCCAGTCGGCCCCTGCACGGCCCGCTTCGTTCCATCCGGCGGCGACGCGCTCTGCGCTCCCGGTTCCCGCGAACGTCCTTCCGATAACTTGGTGCATCTGGATGGCGGCACCGAGAAGTTCGCGCTGGTCTTCCACCAGACGGCGCTCGCGTTCCAGACGCCGCTCCATGCGAAACTGCGAGTACAGAAGCACGCTGCCCACGACGGTCCCCGAAACCAGACCGGCGATGCCCTGCGTTCCGATGTCATAGACCCACTCCGTCACGCGGCCGCCCTCCCGTGCCCATACACCGTCGTGGCGATACTCGCACGTCGCGGGAGCGGGTACCGAGCTCTCCGCCCGGATCGGCCTCTCCGCTCAACCACTCGCATTCATGGGCGGCGCTAGGGAGTAGCGGATCCGCGCAGCTCACAATCCCTCGGGTTGGGCGTGCGCCCTCGCGGGCCTGATGTCAGACCCGCGTACATGATGCCGCCTATGGTTCATGTGCTGCGTACGTCTCGGCGGTTGGTGCTCACGTGAGCAGTGCAGCGGAACAGGCTGGGGCCCGTGACCGCGCGGGGGCGGACCTCCCCGCGCATCTGCAGATGCTTCAGGGTGTCATTGGGCGAATGGGGCAGAACGCGTTCAACGCGAAGACCTGGGCGGTCACCGTGATGGCCGCCGTCTTCGCCCTTGGCCCCGCGTTCGCAAACGGGTCGAAGGGCTCGGGGATCGTGGTCGTTCCCCTGCTCCTGTTCTGGGGGATGGACGCGTACTTCCTGAGGCAGGAGTACCTGTTCCGGCGGCTGTACGACGCGGCGGTCCGCGGCGAGGCGCCGACCTACTCCATGAACACTGCCCCTCACGCCGACGGCGTGAAGAGCATCCTCGCGTTCGCCTTCGCGTTGGGGGTCTGGCCTGTCCACGTGATCACCGTCGTCGCTGTCGGGATCAGGGCTCTCAGGGGGTAGCGCATGGCGCGTCGGGTCTACTTTGCCTTCCACTACGAGAGGGACATCTTCCGCGTGAACGTGGTGCGGAACTCCAACGTGGTGCTCGGAACGACGGATTCGGGCTTCTTCGACAAGTCCGAGTACGAGGAGGTCAAGCGCAAGAACCCGGAGGAGATCGCCCGCCGCCTGCGCGAGAAGATGAAGGGGACGAGTGTGACCGTCGTTCTGATCGGACAGGAGACGCACCAGCGGCCTTGGGTTGCGTGGGAGATCGAGCAGTCGATCGAGAACAAGAACGGGCTGCTCGGTGTCTACATCCATCACGTCACCAGCATGGGGCAGGCCGACCCGATCTCGCCGCCACCGCGGCTACCGGCCGTCCCGAGGTCCGTTCCGTTCCCGGTCATGTACTGGAACACCCGCGACCTCGGCGCGTTCTCTGCGAAGGTGGAGGCCGCCGGTCAGCACGCCGACAAGCTGCGCGCGCCGGATCGGGCGGCATTCCAAAGAATGATGGCCGGCAAACTCGGCAAGAACTGGTGGGAGTCGTAGACGAGGCCCCGCCGGTGGCTGGACTCCAGCCCTCCGTGAGAGGCCTGAGAGGTTGGCGCCCCGAGTGTCAGAGTGCAGTGCATGATTGCGGCCATGACAGTGAAGATCCTTTCGGTCCGTCAGGTCGCCGCGGGCGAGGTCAAGAGGGGCGATCTCCTCATTGACCGGAAGCTCTCCTGCGGGTTCGGCAGAGTGGAAATCATTGGGCGTTGCGAATTTCCTGCGCGCGGCCTGGAGTTGGTCGTCGGAAGGGTGGCGTTCGACTACGACGCGACCGGCATGGTCGAAGTTGCCGACACTATCGTTGATCGGCATGGGTACGGGATTCGCGCAGTCGAGGGGGACCTCGTCACCTTCCGGTCCAAGGCGCCCCTGTACGAGGGCCCGGTCGACTGAAGGTCAACCGTCGCGGAGCCCCGGGGACGGTCTTGGGCGGTGACCTCCATGGTGGGCTTGAATCGGCGGAAATGGTCACGGCTCGACGCGGATGGCGCCCGAGGAATTCATGGGCTGTCGAGAAGAGGCTTGGCCGGCGGGTCGCCGATCAGCGGAAGCGAGCGGGGGTCACCCAGGCGCAGTTGGCCGAGCGGGTTGGCGTCGCCACGGAGACCGTGAGCCGGCTTGAGCGCGGCTCGGCGATTCCGTCCTTGGCCCGGCTGGAGGCGGTCGCGTCAGCGCTCGGTGTCGAGACGCACGAACTGTTCCGGACGCTCGACCGGGAGAGCCAGAAGGACCGCGCCTTGAACCGCCTCCTCGCCGCGGCGCGTCGGGGCTCTGCCGGCGATGTCGAGGCGCTCGCCGAGGTCGTGGAGCGGCTGCTCGGGCACTTTGGCCGGCGCGGCTGAAGCGCGCGGTTTGCTCTGCGTCAAGGCCGCCCCACCCCAGGATTTGAGACGATGCGGCAATGCCACCGGGGAGGGGGCGCTACGGTGTTTCCCCTGCCCAGGTTGACACTCCTGGGGTCGAAAATCCCAGAGCGGGTCGGGTAGAAGGTTGTTCGTGAGGAAGAACGAGAAGGTTGAGCTGAAGGTCGCTCCGCCTGCGGAACCGGTGCCGGAGAACGTGCGCGGTCGCCCGGGTCGTCGGAGCGCAGACGATCGCCGCCGTGCCGTCCTGGAGCTCCTCGGCGGCAAGGCGACCATGGACCAGATCGCGATGCGGTTCGGTGTCCTGCCGCAGACGGTCGAGGGGTGGCGCGACGACGCACTCGCTGGGATCGACGCTGCGCTGAAGCAGGGCAGCGGGAAGTCCGCGCGGGAAGCCGAGCTGGAGGCCGAAGTCGAGATCCTCCGCGAGACGGCGCTCAACGCGACGATGCAGGTGACGCTGCTGCAGAAGGCGATGGGGATCAAACCCCGCCCTTCTCGGCCCGCGAGGTCGCGGAGATGAGCAGGGAGACCTCGGCGGGCGTAGCAACGGTGACCCAGCTCTGCGAGGCGTTCGGGATCTCCCGCGCCGCGTACTACGCCGCGAAGAAGCCCCGGCCGGCGGCGAAGGTGGTCTCGATCCGGCGACCGCCTCCCCACACGCCGAACGAGGTTGTGCTCGACGCGATCCGTGAGGTCATCAAGGCCGAGCCGGCCTGGGGCGTCCGGAAGGCCTGGGCGACGCTGAAGCGCAAGGGGCTCAAGGTCTCCCGGCGGCGCGTCCACGCGATCATGAAGGCCAACGGGCTCGTTCTGGCGCGCGACTCGGAGCCGGGCGAACCCGCCCGTGGCCACGTCGTGGTGCCCGAGCCGAACCGCCGCTTCGGCGGCGACTTCACCACCGTCTGGACGAAGCGGGACGGCTGGGTGGCCGTGGCACCGACCATCGACTGCGGTTGCCGGAGCGTACTCGGGCTGACGGTCACGAAGGACCAGCACGGGCCGGCGATCCTCGAGTCCGTCGAGCAGGCCCTCCGCGAGGCGTTCGGCGACCCGACTCGGGTTCCACTCCTTGTCGAGTACCGGAGCGATCACGGTCCGCAGTACACGGGAGCAGACTGCGCAGCGCTCGTGAAGAAGTGGGGCCTCTTCCACACGTTCGCCCCCGTGGGCCGGCCGACGGGCAACGCCGTCGCCGAGCGCGTCATTCGAACGATGAAGGAGGAGGTCGTCTGGCTGCGGGACTGGGACACCGCTGACGAGTTGCGCGAGGCGCTCCTCGCCTGGCAGGTTCGCTACAACACCCGGCGGCCGCATCAGGCGCTGGGCTGGAAGACGCCGGCCGAGTACCGAGCCGAGAAGCTCGGCCTCGCCGTCGAGATGGCTGCGTAGGAAGCGAAGACCGTGCCGCTCAACTCGCCCGATTTCCGCCGGCGGCACTGTCTTGACGGAGGGGGGACACTACAACCGGGGAGGGGGCGCGCATGACCTGCATTCATTGCGGGAAGCCGCTGAGGAGAAGCCAGACTCGCGACAACGGCCGGCTGAAGTCGTGTCCGAACTGCTCCAAGGGAAGCTCGGCCCGGGAGCACGTCTTCCACCCCGCCGACCACTTCGGGGCCAGCGAGAAGCGTGTCACCGAGGAGCACCCCGATGGTGTTCAGAGCTGGTGCACGGCCTGCCGCGCCAAGGAGGGCCCCGTCGCGGGAACTCCATGTTCGTCTCTGTAGTTGGCGGACCTAGGCAGGCCGCGAAAGGAGGCCAGTTGGCGGATCGCGATTCGAATCACCCCGTTTGGGCGGTCTACGACCGCCTCCGTACGGCTCGACTGAACGTCAAGTATTACAGCCAATCTCTCAAGCGGCTTCAGTTTTGGAGCACCGCCATCGAACTCGTGCTCGTCGTGTCTGCCCCGACGTCGGCCGTTGCCGCACTTTGGTTTTGGAAGTCAGACGCGGGTGCGTTGGCGTGGCGCTACCTTGGCGCCGTTGCGGCGGTTGCCGCGGTCCTCAAGCCCTCCCTCGCCTTCCCCTCCAAGATCAAGAAGTACGAGGGGCTGGTGACTGGATACCGGCTTCTCGAATACGACCTTCAAGAGCTCAGGACCACGATTGAACAGGAGCGGAAGTACGCGGCGCCTGCCCAAGCGGAGTTGAAGAAGGCGATCAAGAAGGAGCGGGAACTGGTCAGCCAGGAGCCCACCCTCTGCGCCAACCGCAAGCTGCTACGGGCATGTCAGTTGGAAGTCCTGTCGGAGTTTCCGTCCGAAGCGTTCTTTGTCCCGGAGGTGTGAGCCATGGGAGACCCGAAGACACCGCAGCCTCGCCCGCCGCCTGAGCCGAAGCGACAGCCTGATCGCCAGCCTCCGCCTCCTCCGAGACCCCAGCCTCTTCCGGAGCATAGGGAGCGGAGCATCCCAGCTCACGTTGAGCCGGAGACCCCCTGGCCGCGGAAGTGACAGTGTGGCCCGTTTCGGTGCGGACCGGCCCGAGCGTGTCATATTGACCCCGGGTTCAAATAGGATTCGCGACGGCGCACGTCTACAGTCACGCGTGTTCTTTCTCGCGGCCCGGCGATGCAACGAGTTCCGCCAGCTCCCTTCCGGCCGCCAACAGTTCCTCCAAGTGCCCAGCCTTGTCTGCTACGCCTTCTCCGTCGAACTCGGGCTCAAGGCTTTGGCGCTCTTCCAGGCGGGCAAGGCTCCCCGAGGACACGACCTGAGGAAGCTGTTCGATACGCTCTCGCCGGCCCTGCAGGCCCGGATCATCTCGGACGCCGGGTTCCCCAAGCATTTCGCCTCCGACCTCGACCTGGTCCGCGAGACTTTTGAGACTTGGCGGTACATCCATGAGACGCAGCCGGTCGACACGGACCTTGGCTTTCTCCAAAGGCTAGCCCACGCCGTTCAGAAGGCTCTCGAAGTCGAGAGCGGCGTCAAATGGGACCCAACCTGAGGTCAGGCTCCTCCTGTATGCTGCGCGACGGAGGGGCTCTCGGTGGAGAAGCGCTACCAGGTCTTCGTCAGCTCGACGTACACGGACCTCCAGCAGGAGCGGCAGGAGGTCATCCGCGCGCTGCTGGAGCTGGACTGCATCCCCGCCGGAATGGAACTCTTTCCCGCGTCTGATGACGATCAGTGGACCCTGATCAAGCGAGTCATCGACGACTGCGATTACTACCTCCTCATCATCGGGGCGCGGTACGGCTCGACAGACGAGAAGGGGCTCAGCTTCACTGAGCGGGAATTCGATTACGCGCTCGAGACCAAGAAGCCGGTCATCGCCTTCCTTCACGAGTCGCCGGACGACGTTGTTGTCTCCCGGGCGGAACTTGACGCCGAGAAGCGGAAGGCGCTTCAGGCGTTCCGCGAGAAGGCCAAGAAGCGGATGTGCAAGCTCTGGAAGACTCCGCAGAATCTGGGGGGTGCCGTCTCGCGGAGTTACGTCCAGCTCATCAAGCAGAAGCCCGCAGAGGGGTGGATCCGAGCGCGCCATGCCGCATCGTCGGAGATGTTGGAGCGCATGGCCGACCTTCAAGCGCGAGTGGAGTCGCTCCAGACCGAGCTAGCATCGGCCCGCGTAGCGCGACCGGAGGGCACCGAGCAACTCGCTCAGGGCGAGGACAAGTTCTCGATTGGGTACAGCTTCCCCCAGCTAACCCAGTACCGAACGGACGCGTACGACTCGGCGGTGCTCTCGTGGAACGACCTATTCAGCATCCTCGGCCCTCGGATGTTCGACGAGTGCTCTGAGAAAGGGCTTCGGGACGAACTGAACAGGCAGATCTTCAGCTTCCTAACCAAGAAGCAGCTTGGGCGCTTCGCCGACGGCGCATCCTTCGAGGTGGAGATCGACTCAAAGGACTTCCAGACGATCAAGACGCAGTTCCTTGCCCTCGGTCTCATCCGGAAGAGCCAGCGCAAACGAGCCCCGTCAGACAAGCAGACCTACTGGAGCCTCACCCCGTTTGGCGAGACGTACGCGGTCAAAATCGTGGCGGTGCAGCGAGCGCCGGCCCCGACTGGAGATGGCGGCTGAGCCGAGTAGTGAGGTCCCTACGACTCCTGCCCCGGGCCCGCACCGGAGCGAACCCGACCGAAGTCGCGCCCGACCTAAGCTCCACAAACGCCAACGCCTTTGAACCTTGTACTCGGCGGAAGGCGTGTTCGATTCCCGGCGCCTCCACTTAGAAGCCCCCGGGTTCCGGGGGCTTTTTCGTTGGACCCGGGAGCGGGTCCCTGCGTCGTCAGCCACAGGTGGCTATAATCCGCGTGATGCCGACCGAGCCCACCGACGTCCTCTCCACCGCGCTCGCGCTGCCAGTCCGAGATCGCGCGCGGATCGCTCACGAGCTGCTGTTGAGCCTCGACGCTGGCGGCGATGCCGACGCCGCCGAGGCGTGGGTCTCCGAGTTGGAGCAGCGCGCCCGCGAGGTCAGGGCCGGCACCGTGACGACCGAAGACTGGGCGACCGTTCGCTCGCGGCTCGTCAATCGCTGGCGCCGCCGGTAGGACGTGCGGGTCCGCCTTCATCCGGGAGCCGCGGCCGACCTCACGTCGGCCGGCGACTGGTACGAGATCCAGGTTCCGGGTCTCGGCACCAATCTCGTCGAGGAGTTCGAGCGAGCGCTGGACACCATCGCAGAGCGCCCCGAGACGTGGTCGCTTTGGCCTGGCGTCGGAGAGAAGGTCGGCGTTCGAAGATTCCTCCTGGCGCGCTTCCCGTTCGCCATCGCCTTCATTGTCGAGGCCGACGAGATCGTCGTCCTGGTGCTCGACGTCAACTACGCCTCCCCGGTGGCGACAACTACACTTCCCCATCGGTTGCGGTTGAACTTCATTCACTAGCGGTCGTAGCTTCTGCTCGCTGCTTGGCCTCCTCGTTGCGGTAGCTGGTGCCGTTCATCTCCAGGATGACGGCGTGGTGGACGAGGCGGTCGATGGCGGCGGCGGTGGTCATCGGGTCCTTGAAGATCCGATCCCACTCGCTGAACACCAGGTTGCTGGTGATGATGACGCTGCGCCGCTCGTACCGCTCGGCGAGGAAGGTGAAGAGCACCTCCATCTCCTCCCGGCTCTGCTGGACGTAGCCGATGTCGTCGAGGATGACGACGTCGAAGCGGTCGAGGCGGGTGAGCTCCTTCTCGAGCCCGAGTTCGCGCTTGGCGACCAGGAGCCGCTGCACGAGGGCGTAAGTCGGCGTGAAGTAGACCCGGTACCCGTGCTGGAGCAGCTCGTGGCCGAGGGCGCAGGCGAGGTGGGTCTTGCCGCGGCCCGGGAGGCCGAAGGCCAGGAGGTTCTCGCCGCGCTCGACGAAGCCGCCCTCGCAGAGGGCCGGGAGCGTCTTCTGGACCTTGGCCGGGAGGCGAGCCTTCTTGAGCGTGGCGAGCGTCTTTTCGCCGGGCAGCTCGGAATCCTTCTGGTTGCGCTCGATGCGGCGGCGCCGCCGCTCCTCGACCTCGATCTCCGCGAGGTGGTGGACGTAGTGCTGGAAGGTCCAGCCTTCGGACTGCGCCTGCGCGGCGACGTCGGCGGCGTACCGGACGAAGGCCGGCAGCTTCAGGGCTCGCATGAGGATCGGCATCGACTCCAGGCGAGCCGCCTCGGCCTTGGCGGTGGCGGTCACGCGCTCACCTGCGAGAGGAGAGCGTCGTAGATCCCGAGGTCGACCGTCTCGGGCGCCAGATCGGGCACCTCCGGCCGCGAGGCGCCGTTCGCGAGCGCCTTCACCGCGTCGACGGTGATCGCCCGCCCCTCGGCGAGCAGCAACTCCAAGGCGGCCTGGACGTCGGCCTCCATGGTGCTCGCGGCGAGGTGCAGGATGCGCAGGTACTCGAGGTCGCCGCGGACGCTGGGCTGGGCCTCGCGGATGCCGTCGTAGGCTCGGCGGAACTCGAGGGAGGGGAACATCTCCTCCCGGTACACGTAGCGATCGAAGGCCCCCGGCTTGCGGACCAGGGACCAGATGACGTGCCGGTAGTCGATGCGGTGGCGGCGGTTACCGCGCAGGCGCTCGCAGGCGAGCTGCACCTCGCCGGCGAAGCGGACCTCCAGCCGGTCCTCGAAGACGAGCACCCGGACGACCTCGCCGATGAGGCGGGACGGGACCGAGTAGGCGCAGTGGCGCACGCGGATGGTGCTGCCGCCGTTCACCCGGGTCGTCTCCTCGGTGAACTCCGGCAGTCTGGTGGCGGTGAGCGGCTTCATGGCGGCCAGCTCCTCGCCGACCTTGGCCCCGCGGGCTGCGTTGGCCTTGCGCAGCACCTGGTGGACGAAGCCCTGCCACGCATCGACGCTCTCGAAGTCGCGGCTCCCTCGCACCAGCAAGCCCTGCTCGAGCCGGGCCTTGAGCGCCCGGTGGCCGGCCTCGACGTCGCCGTTCTGCTCCTTGGCCGCTACCTCGGTCGTCCGCGGCTTCATCCCGAAGTGCCGCATCAGCGCGAGGTACTCGGTGTTGAAGGGCCGCTGCCGGCCCTCCACGAGGACCTCCTGGCCGCTGGGGATGCGGTGGGTCGCCGCCGTCGAGTTGTCGGTCTGGTGGAACTCGGGCACCCGCCCGAGCTGGAAGAGCGCCGCCTGCACGCCTCGGCGGAGCGCGGCCATCGACTCCGAGAGGCACACCGTCGCCCACTGCCAGTTCGAGAACGGCAGCACGAGCACGCAGAGCAGGTGGACGAAGACCTCGCCGACGATGGTCACGGCCAGCGATGCCGTCTCGGTGAAGTCGGTCTGGCCGGCCTCGCCCGGCCGGTGAGCTTGCCGGAAGAAGATCTCCCGGTCTGGCCCCCGCTGGGCACGCCAGAGCGCCACGCGCCGCTGCAGCGTCCGCAGCTGGCCGGGCTCGTAGCGCCCGGCATGCTCCTCGCAGGCCAGCTCGAAGAGCGTCTTGGCCTCCAGCCCCGGCTCGTCCTCAAGCCGCCTGGCCAGGGCGGGCCAGTCCTCCGTGAACGGGTCCTCCCTCGTCCGCCACGTTCGCGGCTGCTCCAGCTCCGACGGCAGCTTGCCGGCCTCCACGTACTTCCGGCCCGTCTTGCGATCCACGCCGGCTCGCATCGCTGCGAGGCCGACCTGGCCGTGTTTCCCGAACTCCTCCATCAGCTTCCTCACCTGCCCGTCCGTCGTCTTCACCCCGCCATCCTCTCCGGTGAGGGAGGGAGGGCGGAGCTACTGGCCGGCGGGCCTCAGGATGGGGAGGTGTAATTGTCGCCGGTGGGGAAGTGTAATTGTCGCTGAGCAGTGAACGCCCTTGAGCGGGAGATTGCCGCGCTGGCGAAGGTTGAAGAAGCGCGAGCGGATGCAGTCAAGCGGGCGGAGTACGCGGAGCGCATCCGGCGGGCGGAAGCAGCAATCAAGCGCAACGACCCCGACGCTGCGCTTGAGGAGGTGGCTCGCGCCGAATCTTATGGCCTGAGTGGCCTGGAGGGCGAACTGCGCATGCTCATCGCGGCCACGCCAAAGGCGCAAGCGCGCGAGCGCCTTCGACAAGGGGAGGAACGCCGAACCGAGCGTCTTCGCCAAGAAGAAGCGCGGAGGCTTGACGCGAAGCGGCGCATTGAAGCGAATGCGGCGGCCAAGAGCGGTGCGCTACGAGCGCTCTGCGACCTGGGGGCGAGACGCTACTTCGCTCACCAGGAGAATAGCCGGCGGCAAAACGCGATGTGTGGTTCGACGATGTCACCGGATTCGATGAACTGTCAGACTGACTTCGGGATGGCTTCGATGGACATCGATGCCTCATTCAGCGAGGCGATGAGCGAGGCAAGAGAGAAGGCCGAGAACCAGCTGGCCAGGGATGTTCGAGATGACGACTGCTGCTACGCGCTCCCGCGTAGGTACAAGGCGTATATCGAGGGCTGCCTTCCATATCGTTGAAGGGCCATCCCGAGAGCGTTCAGGTTCACCATGCGGCGACGGGGCGCATCATCTCTGGAAGGGGGAATTCATGGGGTTCCGAAGAGGCAGTCTGCGCAAGAGGCTGTATCGACCGGGCTTCGCTAACACAGGAGCGCACCTTGACGAACTCTCGGGTCACCCGAACGCTGTGCGGCGCAGCTGCCATGTTGATTCCACTGTTGACATCCGCAATTGCAGAGTCTTCTTCGCGGAATACTCCCGTTCCGTACTCCCGGACTGAAGCGGTTCACCTCGGGGATAAGGGCAGTGTCGTTCGACAGAAGTTGGGAGCCCCGCATAGCCACGCGGCCGATGAGTGCACGAGCATCGCGAAGGGCGAGGAGTGCTGGTCCTACTCGGTTCAGCATGGCGCATGGAAGCGGTTCAACATCCAGCTTAGGGATGGAAAGGTCGTCACTTTCGGGTGGAGCCAAACAGAGCCGGTTCGTCAACGAAAGGCAGGCGGGGGTGCGGCTGGGGTCGACGAACTTGCCGAATTCTGCAAGGGGCAGGACGTGGACGAGATTCGGGCCGAGATGAAGAAGAGGAACAGTATTCCCTTGGGGACGCACACAGGGGACGTCTGTGACGGGCTGCCCTGCTCCTACGACGTCTGGAAGTACACGTACAGGCGCGGTCCTCACAGGGGCACGACGGCGATGGTGGGGCTCGGCTACTTCCCTCTTTCTGGCAACCTTCACGTCTCTCTCATTCAGATGGTCGTGATACCGGCGAACGGGGCAAAGGCTCGGCTTGTCCCCCTAGAGCCGTGTTCGCCTGACGCGCCCAACAAGGCACTGGGCTCGACAGCGGTGGCTGACCCCGACAAGGTGGGCGGCGGTGGCGATGTCGCCGACGACGCACTGAACGAGGCCCTCGGCGGTGGCTCCGGCGGGTCGGTCTACCTCCCGCCGAAGCCGGGCGGCAGCGCCGCCGCGCTCCCGGAGCAGGTCAGCGACTCCCAAATCACCGAGCGCATCAAGGGCAGGTTCGAGTCCCTCGCGGCGTGCGGGGAGAAGAACCCCGGCGTTGATGGGGTGGTCGTCATGCGCTGGGGCGTCACGCCGGAGGGCGGCGCGCGCGACGTGAAGTGCGCCGCCCCGTGTGCCAGCCAGCCGCTTGCCACGTGCATAGGCTCGGTCATCGAGGGGATCCGCTTCCCGCTCTCCGTCAGCGGCCGGTCCAGGGTCGAGTTCCCCTTCAAGTTCTGACATCGCTAATCGAATTCTGCGACACCGGTGCGCAGTGGTTGGCGAGTAAGTGGAATGGCTACTCCCGCGAAGCGCGTCCCCGAAGGCGGCGAGTTCTCGCGCCGGCCCATGAGTCAGCAAGGACCCATTGTACGGGTCCGCGCGATGTAGTATAATTACTTACGTTGATGGGCATGCCAAGGCCCTCAACGAATTCCCGTTGTTCCATGCCGAGTGTGGCCGTCGGAGCAGAAGCATCCGGCAGCCCTGCCAACCACCGCCATCCAGGCGGAACTCAGGTGGCCGGTAGCCATGGACCAGCGCGGAGCCTGATGGACCGACTTTCGTAACCAGCTACTCGTGCGCCCTGCGCTCGAACGTGCTGGCCAGCTCGCTTCCTCATGCCGCCGGCCACACGGTCGGCAGGAAGGCGCCGTCGTGTCCCTACAATTCCCTTGGCTCCCGCGTCGCGATGACCTGCTCGACCAGCTCCGGCGGACGAGCGAGTTGTCCCAAGCCGGCAAGTACGACGAGGCACTCGAACTCGCGCGCAGTATCGAGGCGGCCTGCGCCCCCTCCAAGTTCGAGAGCCCCCACGTCTACTGGGCCATTGCCGTCATGAGCGACTACTCGGGCAGGCATCGCGACGCGCTCGCCGCCATCCTCAAGTGCATCGCGCTCGACCCGCTGATGGTTCCCGCACAGACGTCCCTGGACATCATCGTGACCAGGTGCCGCAAGAAGCTCCTGGAAGGGGAACTCGACGCGGACGAGGGGATGGCGCTCTACCAGGCTCTCGCGGACAACGGCCTCGCCGACGACACCTGCCGCCTCAACTACGCGCAGCACCTTCTGGACTACGAGAAGCCGGAGGAGGCGCTCGCCGTCGCTCAGGCGGTCGCCCTACTGAACCCTCGGCAGGCCGAAGCGTGGCGCATCGTCGGGGCGGCAGCGCAGGCTCTCGGCAACGAGGAGCTGGCTTCCGAGGCCGCTGGCCGGTGCAGCGTCGTCCGCAAGGAGGACGGCTGGAACGCCATTCCGCGGTCGGCGTGGGGCGAAGCGTAGGCGGGCGCACCGACATGCACATCACCCCCGAGAGCTACCGCCGGTCGCGAGTGAGCGCGCCTTCTCGCTCCACCCGCAAGGTTACCGACCTTGCCGAGTGGCGGCAGGCCCAGATCGCTCGGCCGAGGCCTTGGGGCGGTGGTGCGCCGGCTCTCCGTGGTTCGTTTTCGCCCGCGTCGGGCTGGACCAGACGGGGGTACCAGTGGCGCGCGTCTTCATCAGGTGGGCTCCCTCCGCGCCTCTTCCGACCGTGTTCCCGCTCCGCTGGGACGGGGTCCCGGTCGTTCTTCGCAAGCCATCTGGAGGAGACATCGACATGCGCGACGTGGTCGACCCGAAGAAGGCAGCGGACGCAGCCGAGCCTGCCAGGGGCTCGCCCGATGAGGGCCAGGAGGAGGCCAGCACCGCAACGGGAGCGCCTCCCGCAGCGTTCCGGGAAGCCCCGAAGCCAACCTTGAGCTGCCACCGCGTGCGGGTCGTCCTGGCCGACGACGACATGACCACGGCGATGGTGGGCATCATCGAGACGCTCGGCGCTGCCGGCCTCATCGAGGTGAGCGCCAACGACTTCGACGGCGGGGCAGTATTCGACATCCCGGCCGAAGACGCCGCCGCGGCAGAGAAGCTCCGGAGGAATCTCGAAGCGTGGCACCTCGACGCCAGGCTGGTGCCGGGCAAGGGGAGCTAGCGACTCGTGAGACGCGGCGCGCTTTACCTCCGAGTGTCCACCGACCGGCAGACCGCCGAGAACCAGGTCGCCGAGGTGAACCAGCTTGCTCGCGCTCGCGGGTACGAGCCCGTCGTCTACGAGGAGGTCGAGTCGCGCCGCCAAGGCGCGTCCCGTCCTCGACCGGATGATGGCCGACGTGCGCGCCGGCCGCGTCCAGGCCGTCGCCGTCTGGGCGCTCGACCGGCTCCACCGCTCGATGACCGGCGCCATCAACACGGTCCTGGAGCTGCGACCGGCTGGGCGTCCCGGTCCTGTCGGTCCGCGAGGGCTGGCTCGACACGAGCGGCCCGGTCCGCCCGCTGCTCGTCGCCATCTTCGGCTGGGTCGCGGAGCAGGAGCGGACGCGGCTCATCGAGCGGACGAAGGCGGGGCTGGAGCGGGCGCGGCGCGAGGGGAAGCGCATCGGTCGCCCCCCGGCCTCCCCTCTCCTGCTGCACGCCGCCGCGCGACCTCGTCGCCGAGGGCGTCCCTGTCGCAGAGGCAGCTCGTCGAACGGGCGTGGCCCGTGCGACCTTGCAGCGATTTCTCGCGGGGCGGTCAGCGGCCCCGTGAACTCCTTTACGGTCAAAGTGGTCGGCGTAGACACGGAGAGGCCGCGACGAGAAGGGCTACACTTCTTGGTGAATGCACGACCTCTCTCCCGCTGCGGGTTGCTCCCACTTTGCTGGGGGGAATGCTTTTTCGCGGGACGCGGACGACCAGCGGCTGCCCCTGCTGCTCGTCGTCCCCTCGGCGACCCTGGGCTCGACCGAAGACTGGCTGGACCGCCCCGCCGCCCGGTTGACCGCTCGAAACTCGCCGGGAAGGCCGTTAATCGCCGCTCCCACTCCGAAGGTCCGGGAGCTGGCGGCACGGGCGGCTCGGAGTGCCGCGCGTGACGACGACCCGGGCGGCCACGTCTCGAAGCTTGAGCACGGCGGTGCAGCACCTGGGCGGGAGGAGCGGCGAGTCCCGCAGGTCGAACGACTCTGGACCGCCGGAGACGTCGCGTCGCTCCTCAACGTCTCCGAACCCACCGTGTACCGGCTCGCGAAGACGCACCTCCCGAGCATTCGTGTCGGCAGGAGCATCAGGTTTTCGGAGGACGCCGTCCGCCGCTACATCGCCAAGAACTCGGAGGCGCCATGTCGAAGCCCTACAAGAAGGCTGGGAACCCTCGCTGGTACGGCTACCGGATTCTCGCCAGTGGGAAGCGCATCACCCGCTCCCTCGACACCCAGGACTACCGGGAGGCCGTCCGACGCCTCCGGGAGTTCGAGGCCGAGGCCGACCCTACGGCTGGTCCGTCCGCGAACGCGCCCGCGCACAGCGTAGAGGACGCCCTCCGCTTCATCGTCGAGGTCGGCTGTCAGGATGCGTCGCCCAGCACCTGGGATATGTACGCGAAGAAGGCCGGGCACGTGGCGCGGCTCCTCGGCAACACCGGTGTGAACGACCTCCACATCGACGACGTCCAGCGGTACATCCGCCAGCGACTCGATGAAGGCGCGGCACGCGAGACGGTCCGAAAGGAACTCTCGACGCTCCGCAAGGCGCTGGAGGAGGCGAAGGGGCGCGGGCTGTTCCTCCGGGACCCGCGCTCGGTCGTGCCGAAGTTCCGCGTAACCTACAACCCGAGGCGACGCTTCCTGTCCGTCGCCGAGTTCTCCAGCCTGCTGGCCGCGCTCCAGCCTCATCGCTCGCGCTGGGTCGCCGTCGCGGTCTACAGCGGCGCTCGCCGGTCGGAGGTCGAATCGCTCCGCTGGGAGAACCACATCGACCTGGAGAGCGGCTGGGTCTTCATCCCCGGCACGAAGACCGCTGGTTCCCACCGGAAGGTTCCACTGCCTGGGCCGCTCGCGGAGTACCTCCGGAGCACGCCGCTCAAGGCCGGGCCGCTCGTCGAGCCCTGGGGCAACGTCGGCAGGGACCTGCCCGCGGCGTGCGCGCGTGCCGGCATCGCCCGCGCGACACCGAACGACCTGCGCCGGACCTACGCCTCGTGGATGAAGCAGGCCGGCGAGGACTCCGCGGTCGTGGCGAAGCTGCTCGGCCACTCCTCCACTCGCATGGTGGACCTCGTCTACGGCCGGCTCGCCGACGAGAACCTCGTCAGCGCGACCTCGACGCTGCCGGCGGTGACGCTCCCCGGCCTTTCGAGCGGTAGCAGAACGGTAGCAGATTCGGGCGCGCCCCTGACTCAGGAGAGGTCTCGTGAGAGGAAGCCACCTTCCGCCGGCCCTTCCGCTTCGCCCCCCAAAAACAATGAAACCCCGCGGACTTTGCAGTCAGCGGGGCCTCTGATGTCGGACGAGATGTCTGTGCCTGGACCCGGAATCGAACCAGGGACACGGGGATTTTCAGTCCCCTGCTCTACCAGCTGAGCTATCCAGGCGTTCTGCGCCACCGGCGGGGAGACCGCCGGGGTTGGGTCTTTTACGATCCCCGGCCGCGGAAGGCAACAGTCTAGCTGCCCCCCGTTCGTTACGTCCTGGGGACCGCCTTGAGGGTCGCCTTGCCGTCCTTGACGACCACCTTGAACTCGACCGACTTCGCGTTGAAGCGGGTCAGGATCTCCGGCACCTGCTTCTGGACGCTCTTCGCGACCGCGTCGAAGGTGAGGCGCGACACGTCCTCGCCGCACTGCTTCTTCGCGGAGATGTACTGCGTGTAGAGCTCGCGCATCTGCCTGTCGGCGACGCCGGCGGCCGTGGCGGCGGGCGGGGGACGTGGGGCGCCGGCGGGGGGGGCTGCTGCGGCCTTCGGCTGGGCGGCCGGCACCTTCCCGCTGGCTGGCGGGGGAGGCGGCGTGGCGGCGGCCTCCTCCTTCGCCTGCGCCTCACGCTCCCTGCGCGCGCGCAGCTCCATGTGCATCTTCGCCTTGAAGACGTCGCGGTGGTACGTCCCCTCCTCCTTCTCGCGCGCGGACCTGAGCCACATCCGCTCGTAGGCGAGGAACCGCGCGTGCAGCGACTGGAGCCGGAAGCGCAGGGCCGCGTTGCGCGTGAAGGCCTCCTTGATGCGGAGG
>CAWJSR010000046.1:0-21057 GCA_963845515.1 uncultured delta proteobacterium | reverse complement strand
GCGGCCGGGGGGCTCCGGCGACTGAGGTCGTGGAACCGACGAAGCGGCGCCCGGTCCAGCCACCTTGCCTTCCCGGAGGGCGTGGACAGGAAGGTCCTGACGCGCCAGCGACCGTCTTCTTGCGTCACGCGACGGCTCTGGACGGCCACGCAGAAGAGCGGCGGCGAGAGGCGCGGAGACCGCAGGCGGCTTCGCCTGCCCGGGGGTTTGAACCCCGGTGAGACCTTGCGGTCCGTACCATGTAGTCCCCGCTGCATCCGCCGCTCATCTCCGCGGCCGTCCTGCTACCGAAGATCGTGGGACCGACGAAGCGCCGGCGAGGGTTGCCGAGACGTTCCTGCTCTGCCAGCTGAGCTACGCGGGGGCAGACGTCCCCACGGCAGGACTCGAACCTGCGACCCGGCACGTGTGAGTGTAGTCCCGGCTGCATCCGGCGCTTCGTCCGTTCCACGAGAGTCCCTTCAAAGCCTCACCTCCTCGATCGCCTTCGCCCAGTGGTCGGCGTGGTCCCCTCCGCGTCGGAACGCGGCAAGGAGGTCGAACACCTGGTCGGAGAACCCGCCGACGTTCAGCACGTCGTCGCGGTCCGCGGCCTGCGTGGTCCCGTAGGGCTGCAGGTCGATGCAGACCAGCTTCGCCTTCGGGTTCCGCGCCCGGAAGCGCGACCACTCCTCCATCGTCGCGGTGCCGCGCCCCGCGCGGACGTCAATCCACGACTGGTTGTCGGACACGTAGACCACGAGCTCTCCCTTCGCCTTGCGCCGGTTCAGCTCGGCGAGCGGCGCGCTGCAGTTGGTCCCGCCACCGCCGAGCGCCGCCAGGGCCGCCGCGTTGGTCGTCACCGTGTCGCGCGGATTCGAGCCGCGCCTTCTTGACCCCTTCGGCGAACGGAAGCAGCTCCGCCTCCGGGTTCTTGCGCAGGAGCGCTGCGGTCACGAGGGCCGCCACGTCGAGACAGGTCACCTTCGAGGTCGCGCCCCGCCGGTGTCCGGTCACCGGCGAGCTCATCGAGCCGGAGGTGTCCGGGCAGACGTAGACCTTGCCGTCGATGGCCGGCACGTTTCCGGTCGCGAGCTCCATCGCGTCTCCGAGCGCCTCCTTCACCGCGCGCGGCACGTCGTCCGCCTTCGCCCACGCCGCGAGGAGCTGGTACGGGAAGACCCGTGCCCGGCGGATGGCCTCGGGATCGCGCAGCCTGGCCGCGATCGCTTCGGTCGCTCCCGCCTCCTCGAAGACGCCGTGGCGCGCGAAGGTGGCGAGGTTCATCCGCATGGTCTGCCAGCTCGCGCTCCGCGCGATGGCCGCCCACTCCTTGCGCCCAAGCGACAGCGCGGTGAGGAGGAGGAACGGGACGTCCGGAACCTCTGCCGACGCCCCGGCCTTGAAGGCCTCGAAAGCCTTCACCGTGGTCGGGAGGTGCTGCGCATCGTGCGACCGCCCGAGCAGGTAGCCGTAGAAGGCGCGGTGCTCGTCGGACGCCGGCTTCGGATGGACCATCTTCACGACGTCGGCGAGCGAGGGGTCCTGACCCACCGAGGCGCGGAAGAGCTGATCCCCGTCGCGAGCGGCGAGCCAGTCCCGCACGAGCCGCTTCGGGCGGCTGCCGAGCGACTTGCGCCCCGTCGCACCGGACCGGACGACCTGGACGAAGGTACGGAGCATCCGGGCGTCGGTGACGACGCGCGGGAAGGCCGCCGCGAAGGCGTCCGGCGCGCGCCCCGAGAGGTGGGCGAGCAGGAGCGCCGGCATGTCCTTCATGAAGGCCCGCTCACGGGCGTAGATGGCGGTCTTCGCCACGAAGTCGGCGTCGACGGCGACCGCGAGGGCGAGCGCCTTCTCCAGCTGCTCGCCCGCGGTGGCGTAGTAGGTCCCGTTCAGGCACCCGGTCGCGGCGTACTGGGCGAGCGCCCCCTTCGGCGAGCGCGCGTAGGCCCTCCCGCCCGCCTCGTTGACGGCGGCGGCGCGCGGCAGGAGCTTCCCGGCGATCGAGCTGAAGAGCGACTTGTTGGCCATGACGTCCCCTCCGTCCCCACCGCCGCTCGGCCCGGTGCTTCGGGCCGAGCGGCGGGGCGCGTGCGACGCAGACGGAGAGAGCAGCCGCCGTGCCAACGGGCCACGGCCGCTAACACTCCGGATTCGCTGGGGCGGACGGCAGGGGATGGCGGCGCGTGTAGCCCTGTGGATAAGCCGGCGAGATGTTCAGCTAAGGCTGTTGAAGCCTCGCCGCCTCAGCTCCACCAGCCACGCCTCGATCTCGTCGACGTTGGGTGGCTCCTCGGGGAGCACCGAGCGGGACAGGGCGGCATCGAGCACGTCGAAGGCGTGGCCGCACCTCCCTCCGCCAGCGCTCCGCGACCTCGGGCGCGAGCTCCGACCGCTCCCCGCGCCGCTTCGCTTCCACGAGCGCACGCGCCGCTGCCGAAGCCGTGCTCGTCGAGCAGGAGCGTGACGTCCGTCTCGATCTCGCCAGTGAGGAGCGCGTGCGTGCCGGTCAGCGTGGTCCGGAGCACGTAGAGGAGCTTCTTCGCGGAGCGGAAGCCGTCCTTCTCCCACTCGCGGAGCTGGCCCGTGGCGAAGCCGCGGTAGTGGCGGTGGAGCCGCCGCGAGAGGCTCCGCGCGACGAGCGCCGCAGCGACTCGTGCTCCGGGGACGAGCGCAGGACGATGCGCGACAGGACCCGCTCGATGAAGTTGCCGTTGCCCTGGAGGATGCCGACGAGCACCGGCTGGAGCTCGTTCGACGAGTAGTCGATCTCGACGTCCATGACCTCGATCCGCTCCGGGGCGTTCGCTGCGGAGGCGATAGGCCGAGGAGCCGCTCCGTCGGGGCGACGTGGATCGCCTTCAGGTCGAGGTCGCTGTCGGGCGAGGGGAAGCCGTAGGCGTGGCGCGCCGGAGAGGGCGACGACGAGGTGGCGCCGGGCGGCCGACTCCTCGGCGAGCACCCGCTCGGCGACGGCCCGCTGCTGCTGCGGATCGAGGACGTCGGTCACGTGGACTCCTCGCGGAGCTCTGGGCGGTGGCGGCGCGTCGGCGCCGAACGGGCCGGGCGTGCCGCGCGACCCAGCGCCGGGCGACCTCCTCGCCGATCCGCGCAGCAGCGCGTCGGCGCGCGCGACGTCGGGTCGCTTCGGCAGCGTGCGTCGCGTCGCGCGCGGCCTCGAGCGCCGGAACGAGCCGCTCCGCCTCCGCGAGCACCGAGTCGAGATCGACGGCGCCCGCTTGATCTCGAGCAGCCGCTCGCGGACGGCCCCCTTCATCTCGAGCTCCGGGCGCCCGGTCCGCAGCCAGCCCGTGGCGACGTGGATGAGCCGCAGCAGGTTGTAGGCGTTCTTCGGCCGGAGCTCGCGCGCGGGCTCGGGCTGCTTCCCGCCGCCCCGCGCGAAGCGGACCAGCGCGGCGAAGTCGTTCGCGTCGAGCAGCCCCTGGTCGAAGAGCGAGCGGTAGAGCTGCTTCACGTACTCCTTCGCCGCGAGGAGCGCCGTCCGCCGGAGTGCGGCGCCGGGCGGGGCGAGATCGCCGCGAGCCGCGCGGCGACCGCGTCGAGCCCGGGCGCGGGCTCCTCCCTGAGCCAGTCGAGCACGAGCCCGCGGTGCTCGGCGAGCCGCGCCGACCGGGACGAGCTTCCCGAGCTGGCTCACCGCGTAGCGGCCGAAGCTGCCGAAGAGGTCGGCCGAGACGAAGGCGTCGCGCGCCTCGAGCAGCCACTCGCCGATGGGGTCGACCGCGCGGGCAGTCGGGACGAAGAGCAGCTCGAGCGTGTTCGGATCGGCGCGGAGCGCCTGGTGGATCGCCTTGCGGTGCTCCCAGTAGGTGGCGCTCCCGTCGGCGCTCGCGAGCGCGTGCGGCGGGTCGACGAGCCCCGAGGTCCAGGAGAACGGCAGCGCGAAGACGCCGCGGAGGTCGGTGTCGGAGCCCTCGTCGGCGAGGCCCCAGGCGCGCGAGCCGACGGTCGCCTCGAGCACGACGCACGGCCGGAGCGCGTCCCAGTCGGCCGCCCGCTGCTCGGCGAAGCGCACCTGCCCGGGTCGCCGCGGCAGGAGCTCGTCGCGCGCGTACCGGACGACGCCGACGCCGGTGACCTGGACGTCGAAGCCGTCGTCGCGGATCGCGACGACGCGGCCGACGACGCCCTGCGGGACGCGGCGCTCCCCGAGCGATCCGCTCGACGCGGGTCGTCACCTCGGTCCCGTGCGGCAGCGGGACGGCCAGCGGGTCGATCGGCGCGAGCCCTTCGGGTGAAGGGGATCCACTCGGCGAGATTAGCAGCAGGCGGCGTGCCGGCCCTCCGGAACTCCGCCGCTCTCGATCGTCACGTCCCGATGTGGCAGCGGTCATCGGGCCAGGAATGAGCTCCGGCTTCAGGGAAGTCTAGCCAGCTCGAAGTGCATTCCATCCCTGCGGGAGAAATGACCTCCCCAGTAGAAGCCGTGCTCGTTGGCGATCTCCACCAACTCGACGACGGATCCCCGACTGCCTGACCGGGCGGGCGGAGCGCCCAGTGGATTATCCGGGGCGTTGAAGTCCACCGCAGTGCCGTGCGCGTGGGGGCTCAGCACAGAGCGGCTGCGCCGTACGAACCGGGCGACATACGAGCCGTCGTAGGTGAGCAGTCTGCTCACGAGGTTTGCGCGACCCCATTCGCGGAAGAGCGCGCGAAGCGGCGCGGCACCCAGTCGATGGAATAGGACGCGTCCCGACGACGGCCGCTCGCCGGCGGGGATACCTCTCAGCTCGGGGATGTCGACGACCACGAGGTTCCGCGCCGCCCAGTCACCGAGGACTTCGATCCGCTCCGGGTTATCGGCGGTAGGCGCCGGCCGGTAGTCGAACGCGCCGAAGAGTCTCGCTCGACCCTCGGGCCCGAGTGGCTTGAAGGTGGGCGCCGGCGGGTAGAACCCGTTCGAAGGGCCCGTCGCAGTCGACGGGGCTGGGGCCGTTTCCTTCTCGGAGGAGAAGGTCCAGGGGGAGGCCGCGCGCCGGGTCGCTGGCCCGACGACGCCGTCGCGTACCAGCCCTCGGTTGCCCTGGAAGCGCTCGGTCGCTTCGCGCGTCAGCTTGCCGAAGACTCCGTCTGCCGGATCCTGCAACAGGCGGCAGGAGGCCAGGAACCCCTGCCACTCCGTGACGTCCGGTCCTCTACACCCGTATCGAAGCAGGCGCATGTGTCCTCCCACCCGCGCGCGTCATGCAAGGCGTGCTGCGGCCTCCGGCGGATCGATCTCGCTTCGGACGGTGAACCTGCCGCCCGGCGCATGGGTGACGTGGAGCCGAACGCGGATGGAGTCCTTCGCGTCCGGCCGCGCAAACCGGAAGAGGCGGCCCGTGGCGCCCGACTTGCGCCCGAAGGCCCGCCGCAGGAACCTCGCGAGCCGGCTCGCGAGTCCGGGCCTGCGCTCCTCGAGAACGAAGCTCACGGTCATGTCCTGCACGACGAGGTCGGACAGCCCCATCGCGGCGTCGCCAAGCCACTCGCCTTCCGCGCCGTGGAAGGTCCGCTGCATGTCGATCCACGCCATGCGCTGATGCTGCTTGAAGGTGGCATTTGCCCAGACCACCTGGCGCAGGATCGCTTCCGTGGCTTCGGCGAACGTCGTGTCGCCGATTCGGATGAGGTCGGGGAGCACCGCCCCAGTCGTTTCCACGGAATCTCTATGTCGTCTCGGCGGGGAGACCGCGCGAGAGGACCGCCAAGAGCCGCCGCAGACCATCGGGCATCTCGGCCTCGCTCGCGCGCACCGTGATGTCGAGGGAGCCGCTTCGATTGATCGTGTTCTGGTCGCTGCTCGTGGATGCGATCGAACCATGAAGGGATGCCTTCACCCAGGGGCTCAGCGCCGCGCCCGATGCGACGTCGAAGCCGCCCTCCTTCTTCATGTCCTCCTTGCTGACCGTTGACTGGCTCACCTCGTACTTGAAGTTGACGGTCAGCGAGTCGATGCGGAGATGGGGGATGGGGACCATCGCGAGAAGGGGGGCCTTGATCGTGGTCCTGGAGTTTCCGCCCGCGCCCGCCGCTCCTCCTCCTGCGGGAGCCGTGGAGCTCTCCGTCGAGAGATCGACCGTGATGGGTGTCCTGGTCGTCGGGTCGATGAAGGCGTTGATGAAGGCCTGGGTGGCCTGGGCAGCCACGTATTGGGCCTTCACCGCCGCGGTGAGCGGGGCGGCGATGATGAACTCGAGCGGAAGGGCCTGGAATTCCGCGGCGGGTTGAAGAGTCTGATCCGGCATGTGCTACCTCCCCTTGCGGCAGCGCCGCGGGTCACGGGTTCTCGCCACTGCCGGCGCCGGTCGAACCCTTCGACGGAGCGACGACAGTGGAGTTCTGGCTGAGTGCAGTCAGGAGCTTCTCGAGGGCCACTGGAGTCGGGGCCGCGCCCACCCGCACCTGGATGTCGATGCTGCTCTGCTGCCTGTTCTCGGCATCTGCGTCGTCGCTGCTCGCCCGTGGAGCAAGGACGCCGCGCACGCTGATCGGCTGATCGACGAGGTACCAGGGCGGAGGCTTCGCCGCCGCATCCCGCTCCTTCTTGCGCATCTGACGATGCCTACCCACGTGCGAGACCGTCATCCGCAGGGAGAACTGCGCCTCCTGCACGCGAAGCGGGGTGATCGGAACGAGGGCGAGGATGGGGATCTCCACCTGCTGTTGGACGCGGTTGCCCTGTTGGTCGGTGCCGGCGAACCGGAACTTCTGGACGTACATGTCCCCAGGCTCGTTGGCGACCAGGTCCTCCGAAGGAAGCGGCGCGTCTTCCGGGCCGCCACCGTTTCCGTTGCGAGGAGGGTAGGAGAGCTGCAGGATCTGGTTCACGAACGAGCGTGCGGCGTGAACCTGCGCCTTGAAGATCGCGTCGAGCGGCGCCAACAGGATCTGCGACAGCGAGACGACCGTGGAGGCCGCCGGCCCGGGCTTGAACTCGTCCCCTGGGAGCGGCTTCTCCGCTTCCGGTGGCGGTGTATTCGCCATAGAGCACCCCCCGCTGCGCGCGATTCACCCAGAGCGCGCCCGGCAACTATGACCCCCCGTGAACGGCGGTCGCGAGGCCACGTGGGGTGCCCCGATGGAGGCAGGGCATCGGGGCTCGGCCGCATTCACTGCCGGTTGGGCCGAGCCCACCACCTGGGCGGCACGTGGTCTCTACGGCCGGCTGCTGCGCGCGGGGGTCGAAGTCTGGGAGTACCAGCCCGCGATGCTGCACGCGAAGTTGACGATCGCGGACGACACCGTCGTCGCCGGCTCGGCGAACCTCGACATCCGGAGCGGGCGCCTCAACTACGAGGTCGTCGCCGTCGTGCGGGACCCGGGGCTCGCGGCGGCGGCCAGGGCGGACTTCGAGACGGATCTCGGGCAGGCGGAGCGGATCGAGCTTGGCGCCTGGCGCGCGCGACCCTTCCTCCAGAAGGTGAAGGAGCGCATCGGCTTTTGGCTGCTCGCGCGGGCAGACCCGTTCCTCTCGCGCCTGGAGATCATGCGAAAGCAGCTCTAGACCCTCTCTTCGAGGGGCGCGCCTTCCCGTCGCGGATCAACCTCGGCGAGCCGCTTCGATGGCAGCGATGTCGATCTTCGTCATCTGCATCATCGCTTCGAAGGCGCGCCTCGCGGCCGCCGGATCGGGGTCGGCGATTGCGGCGGTCAACGCGCGCGGCGTGATCTGCCACGACAGCCCCCACTTGTCCTTGCACCAGCCGCAGGCGCTCGCCTGACCGCCGTTCCCGATGATGGCGTTCCACAGTCGGTCGGTCTCGGCCTGATCCTCGGTCGCCACCTGGAAGGAGAAGGCCTCGCTGTGCCTGAACGCCGGGCCACCGTTCAGCCCGAGGCACGGAATGCCCATCACGGTGAACTCCACCGTCAGCACGTCGCCCTCCTTGCCCGAGGGGTAGTCGGCGGGCGCGCGGTAGACGTCCCCCACTTCGCTGTCGGGGAACGTGGCGGCATAGAACCGCGCGGCCTCGAGAGCGCTGCCGTCGTACCAGAGGCAGATCGTGTTCTTGCTGGTCACCGGAATGCCCCTTTCGCCGCCGACGTGCAGCGACAAACGGCTGCGTGCCGATCATCGGTCGGCCCGACGTACCGTGCGCCGACATATTCGCCCGCGCCCCGGCGCGCCGGTCGCCAATGGGGGCCCCACGATGTGGGCCACTCGTCGGGGTAGGGCGCATGAGAGCAGGCGGCTCGTCGGCCCCAGCTCACCGCGTATCGCCTCGGGGACGAAGATGTCTCCAAGATGCCGAACCGCCAGCTTCAGGATCGAGCGCTCAGCGTGGACGTAATCGATAAGGACGTTCGCGTCGAGGACCAGCAGCGCTCCCCGTGGCATGCGCCGGCTCAGGCCACCCACGCCGTCGTGAGCTCGCGCATCTCGGTGACGGTCTTCCCGAGGATCTCGCCAGCCCGTGACAGGGAGATCACGCCCTCTTCGATGCCGCGCCTGACCAGCCAGGAGAGCTTGTCCTCCTGGAAGTCGCACGCCCTCAGCTCCTCTGGTTCGCGGCCCTTGCGCGACTCGGGCGCCATGAACGAATCGGGACCCAGTCTCTCCGGCTCGACGTGCCCGGCGAGGCTTCGGCCCACTTCACGTTTGTACTCGGTCGCGAACTTCAGGTAGGTGCGGTCATTAGAGTAGTGCTCTGGGTACTGTTCGACGACCCTGTGCAGGACGGTCAGGTAGCTGACGCGGAACATCCGCTTCACCTTGAGGACTCGGTTGACCAGCGAAAGTCCGCGCGCCTCCTCCCACTCCTTCACGAAGAGCTGCTCGGGCATGAGGAAGTATGAGGCGAAGACGTTCGCCTCCTTCTCCTCTTCGGCTTCCTCGGTCGCCTTCGCCACGTCGTAGGAGTCGAGGTGCAGGAGGAGGTGACCAAGCTCATGTGCAGCGCTGAAGATCCAGCGCTCCACCGAGATGCGCTCCTGGGTGTTCACGACGATGGCAGGACCGCCGTCGCCCGACGCCACGGAGAGACCGAAGAACCCGTCGTTGGCGATCTTCACCGGCAGCACCTTGTACCCGCGGGCCTCCAGCAGGCCCGCGATGTCGCGGACAGGCTCGTCGTCGCCGATGCCGAACTTCTTCCGGATTGCCTTCGCCGCGTCCCGGGCGCGACCGGTTCCGGCGCGGCGCCCGTCGGAGACGGTCGCGACGACTGGTCCTCGCCTTTCCTTCAGGATCTCCTCGAGGTCGTTGAAGTCGCCGAGCCGGCGCGCCACATCCGCCAGGATCTGCTCGCGTGAGTTGAGACGCTTCCTCGAACGGAAGCGAACGTGCTTGAGCTGCGCGACGGGAACGACGAGGTCCCCGAGGCCTACCTTGAGGGCACGCGCGATGGCCTGAAGAGTGTCCGGCCGCGGCTGCGACTTCTGCCGTGATGGATAGCTTCCTCTGGGGGCGGACACGGCGGCAAGGGGCGATCTGCTGGCCGTCCCTCCTGATCCCACTCGCCCGTAGTTACGGGTGCTTGTTCGCGATGCGATGCTCCGGTGGATCAGCGGAGGCCGCTCCGCCTCGCGCCTTGGCGCTCCCCGAACGACGCCCCTTCCGAGGACCGCCACGCCTCTCACCCCTGGCAGGCGCGCTGGCCGCTCAAGGGATCCTTGAACAAGGAGCAGCACGAGGGTATCCACGCACCGAGCGTCGCGGCGGCATCACGAACAGTCAAACGGGTCGGCGTCGAGGGTGTGCCCGTACAGGGCAAGGATCTCGGCTAGCCGGTCGAAGGAGACCCCTTTCCGCTGTTCCGCCCCCAGCGGGTGATCCTCGTCCATGATCTCGATCCAGGGGCGTTGCCGCCCGGTTCTCGGATGGACCTGGCACTTGAGGTTCGCCGTGTCCGGGTACCCCTTGAGCCGGTTCGAGAACCAGCCGAACCATGGGCCGAGCGCTCCTTGCTCGCCGGAGTCGAAGGTCTCCGCGTAGAGCCTGAAGTTCTTCTCGGACAACGTGGACCACACGCCGAGACCGAAGGGCTTCCCCACCGTGCCGCTGAGCGGCAGGAGCAGCACACACCGGACGAAGAAGTCCTCTCCCTCCCGGACACAGAAGTCGTCGGAGAGGAAGTGGGTGGAGAAACGCGCCTCCGAGTTGGGCTTCTTGTCCTCGCTTCCGGTCCACGGGTCCGGCTTCCCGCAGGCGAGATCGAAGAGGCCGTCGTGTTCCCCTCCGCACGCCCGGCAGGACCACTTGCGGCCGAGGACCCGCTGCCACCGCGGGTCCTCCTGCGTGCTCCTCCACGGCACGTCGGGCCCGTCCCGGAACGCCTGCTGTCCCCAGCCCAGCCCGGCCGTGGTGTTCAACGACGGATCCTTTGCCACGGCGCAGCCCAGGCATGTCACTAGCCCGCCATCTGACCCGCCATCGGGGTGCTCTCCGCCGCAAAGGAACTGCCAGGCCCCGTCCTCGTCGTGCGACACGTAGAGGATCGGCGCCCCATCGGCGACCTTCCGGCACGTGATCGCGCCGGTCGAGTGGCGCTCCGTGAATTCGAACCGTTCGGGGGTCGCGTGCCTCTCGACCATGGGACGAGGAGTGTAGCTCGAAGTCGGGCGGGATCCGCTCACGACGCCCGCGCCGTGAGCTTCACGCCGAGCGCCCGCGCCACCTTGAGCACGGTGTCGAACCGCGGCTTCGCTCCGGGGGCCAGCGCCTTGTAGAGGCTCTCCCGACCGAGACCGCTCTCCTCGGCCACCTTCGCCATGCCCCGCGCCCGCGCGACATCGCCGAGCGCCATCAGCAGGAGGTCGGTGTCCCCGGTCTCGAGGACGGCGTTCACGTACTCCGCCACCGCATCGTCGTCGGTGAGGTACCGGGCTGCGTCTAAGGGCAGCAGCTTCCGCCGAGGCTTCGTCTTCTTCATGGTTCTCCCAACTCCGCGGCGATGCGCCGTGCCCGCCTGATGTCCCGGCTGCGAGGCCTTGTCCCCGCCTGCCAGCACGACGATCAGCACCCCGCCTCGCCGCGTGAAGTACAGGCGATCCCCGGAGCCGAAGTGGACCCGCATCTCCGAGACCTCTCCGCCCAATCGCCCAGGTTCCCCGCCTCGGTATGACGGAGGCGCGCTGCGATTCGAACCTGGGCGCGCCGGTCGGTGAGGTCGTCGAGCCAGTCCTGGAACTCTCGGTGAGGCGGGCCCAGTACACGCCGCAAGTGTATCCATATGGATACGGCGGTCAAGGCGCCCCCGACGGAATGGACACGAGGATTTTCAATCCTGGCGCGGGAGTGGCCAAGGCCGCGGAACTCTTCGGGAAGGAGGGGGCGCGGCGGGGCGGGTGGGACGGAGTTGTGACAGCGGGGGCCGGGTGCGACCGTCATCGCGCTGCTTCTCTCGACCGGGTCCACTGAGCGTGGTCTTCTTTGCCCATGAGTCCTGCCCTCTTGATGGCGGTCCTGCTCTCCAGCAGTGCGGTACCGGCAGCGGCTCCGGCGTCCCCACCCCCTGACTGCGCCGGACCTGAACGTTGGCCTGCCTCCATGGCCTTTGTTCACCTGAAGAACGCTGGGCTGACCAACAACGATCGTATCGACTTCCCGAAGACGAGCGTCACCCGGCTGGCATCGGAACGGATCGGCAAGGATCTTCATCGCCAGGTCCACCGCGTTCGCTTCTTCGAGAAGTCCGGGGCGAGCCTCGAGGTCATCACCGTCAGCGACGCATCGAGCTCCGAGTGCTCGATGAGCGGAGTAGACGTGTTCGTCGTCGCGCGCCACCTGGGACCCACCTGATTCCAACCACGAGGTCCTGTCCCCTATGGCTCCCGGGAATCCTCTGCGTATCGCCTCCGCGCACGCCATCGCGGGCAGGACCTCAGAAGCCATCGCCTGCCTTGAGCACGAGCTGGCCCGCACTCGGTCAGGCATGGAGAGACCCGCGAACGTGCCCCTCCTGGCCAAGACGGCTGGGCTCTACTGTGAGCAGACGGGAGCCTTGCCGCAGGCAGCGCGCTACTACGAGGAAGCCGTTGCCGCCGAGGAGGCCGCTGGCCAGCTCGAGCCCCTCACCCTGGCTGCTCTCGCGGACATCCATTGGCGGATGGGCCAGACCGACCGCGCGGCCTCGTGCCTGGAAAGCGCCGAAACGATGGCGAGGGCATCTTCGGATGCCGATACGCTGGCCGTGGCCGCCAACATGCGGGCGAGGTGGACGGGCGGCCGCTGACTGAATCCTTTCGACGCCGAGCCTTCTGCAAGGGCATGCACCCGGTGACGCGCAGGCGGACGATCCTCTCCCGAGATTCCCGATGAAGAGCGCAAGACCAAAGGCCGTGAAGGGAACCCGACTGGCGTGGCCGAGCCGCGTACCTCCTGACGCGCGCTATGCGGAGACGGTGCGGCACGCCGCATGCGTCAGTGGCGAGTTTCTCTACGAAGCTGGAAAGACCCAGGTGACTTGGTCTCCGGATGGCGCGGTCCTCTGGGAGTGCCCGTTCGACAGACACGGCAGGCGCCATGGCCTGGAGGTCTCGCGATTCGAGAGCGGTGCTGCGGAATGGCAGGTTCCTTGGGTGCGTGGCGCGATGAGTGGACTGGCCCGGCAGTTCGATGAGGATGGGCGGGCTCTGTACCGGTGCCGATTCGAAGCGGGCACGGGCGTCGACCTCTGGGTGCAGGGCAGCGAGCTCGTCGAGTTCCGCGAGGTCGCGGACAACCACCGACACGGTCTGGAGCGTTGGGGGCATCCGAGACTCCCCTACGAGGAGTCGCACTTTCTGCGAGGGCTGCGGGCTGGTGTCTTCCGGCGCTGGAAGGGCTCGGAGCTGGAGCCCGGATATCCCCAGTTCTTCGTGGATGACGAGGAGGTCTCGAAGAAGGACTACCTGCGCCTGAGAAGGCGGCGACCGGAGCTGCCGGCCTTTCTGCTCGCGGAGAACCGCCGACTGCGGCCGCTGCATCGCGCGTTCGGCGCCGTGTGGCTGCGAAGGGACGTCCGCGCGTCGCTCATGCGGGTGCCCGGGGATGACGATGTCGTCGGCTGTGGAGCACACCGCTAGGGGTCCCGGCCAAGTCCAATGCGCGAAATCCCTCCCCACCGGTACATCGCGAGCTCGCCCACCCCCATCTCGCTCTCGGACGCGGCGGCCTTCGTCCTGTTGGGCGCGCTCGAGCTCGTTGCGGTCGTCGCCGCGGTGAGGATCTGGAGGGAGAAGGGGCGCTCACGGACGTCGCGCCTCGCCTGGATCCTGCTCACGCTGGTCCCCGTCGTCGGGCTCATCGCATACGCGGTCCTGCACGATCCCCCTCCGCCGAACGGCCCGACCGATCGTCCGCCAAGGAGAGGCTGGGACCTCTGGGGCTGAACTTGGGCGGACGGAGGGGGCGCGCCGGGGGGAGCTGGAGGATTCTTGACGCGTCGCTCTACCCCACCGCGTGCCGCATCGCGGGCTGCAAGGCGCTAGAGTCGCGGAATGTTCGGTTTCGGCGGGGCGGAACTCCTGCTCGTCGCGGCGATCGCCGTCGCGATCTTCCTCTGGCGTCGACGCGGCGACTAGGAGTGGAGCGGCGCAGCAACACGCCTAGTGTTGGTCACTCTGGCCTGCATTCACGCGGAGCCGTACCAAGCGGTTGGGCCCCCGCCTCGTCGTGCTCCTCGGCCGCGATGACCCGAGCGTCAAGCAGCCGGTCCAACACGTACTTACGCCTTGCCCGAGCGTCCTCCGGCCGGCAGTCCGGATCGAAGCGACTGGGCGCCTGGGTGAGTCCCACGAGCAGGGCGAGCTCGTGGAGGCGGAGCGCGTCGGCCCGCTTCCCGAAGTAGACGTCGGCCGCCGCCTCGAGCCCGCGCGCGCCGCGACCGAACCAGGCGACCGAGAGCCATACACTCGTCATCTCCTCGGCACTCAAGTTGCGGCTCATCCAGACGGTGGCAGCCCCCCAAGCCAGCTGCCAACTCAGACCTCGTTGCGGACTGGGTTGCTGGCCCAGCCAACCGCGCGCGGCGCGCGACGCCATGCGTTCGCCGGGCACCCGCTGGCCGAGGCCCTCTGCCCGGACGAACGTCAATGGGCAGTGCCACTTCCAGATCGCCTTGCTCCTCATCGGCAGGCTCTCGCCCGCCTCCACCCAGAAGGCGGCGAGCGCGTTCGGTGGAAGGGCGGTCGGCGTGGGCGCAGGGGGCGTGCCGACCTGTCGAAGCTGGTAGCGGTAGAGCAGCTCGGCAGCGATGGGCGGACCGAGGAGTGCTAGGCCCAGTAGGCTCGCGAGCGCGGCGAGTGTTGCCCGCCTGACGTTCCACATGGGTGCCATCGCGCTAGGGGAGAACCTTCGACGCAACGAAGCGGAGTACAGCGCTGAGATGCGCGAGGTCGTGACTCGGCACCGGGTCCATCGCGCGTCCGACGGCCGACAGCTCCTCCCAGTCGCTCGTCAGCTGACCGAGGTCCAGCGAGTCGATGGGGGGCGGCTCGGCTGCGTAGAGCCGATCGGCGGGGATGTTCCAGTAGGAGTCCGAGGTGAGCTCGACGGAGCCCTCACCGAACGCTTCCCACTCATCGAAGATCGCGTTGGTGATTCGGCGCAGCTCGGTGACGGTGATGTTCATGACGTTGCCGCGACCTCAGCGGCCCCACGCAGAGTACGGGTTCTTCGCGAGGTTCGAGTTGAAGTAGCGCGGATCGCTGGAAACCTCCTCGCCCACCCATGCCGGTGCTTCGAACGCCTCGCCCTCTGAACAGAGCTCCAGCTCCGCGATGACGAGTCCCTCGTTCTCTCCGTGGAAGACGTCGACCTCCCAGGTCTTCCCGGCATGAACCTCGATGTGCCGGTGCTTCTCGATCTGCGGCCGCTCACAGAGGGTGTCGAGCATGGCCACTGCGTCCTCGACGGGGACCGGGTATTCGAACTCGGAGCGGGTCAGGCCGACGGTGACACCCTTGATCGTGAGCATCGCCTGGTCGCCCGCAATACGAACGCGGACCACCCGCTCCTTCTGCGAGCTGAGGTAGCCCTGCCGATGGAGGGTTCCCGGACTACGAGGCCGCCAGGCATCCAACCTCACCAGGAACTTCCGCTCGATCTCTTGCGCCATTTCATCTCTCTCTCCCGCCGCCGAGGTTTTCCCCACTTCCCGGCGCGCAATCGCGACCATCCTCTTCGCCGAGGGGGGCAACTCTGGATCCTCCGCGAACTCAGCCAGCAGGCGCTCGACCTCGACGTACTTGCTCCGGTGGAACAGGCCAGCCGCGATGGCTACGGCTCTCTCCATCTCCCGACCACGCTGGGACTTTCGGTTGGCTTCTTCCCGGGCACGGCGCCGCTGGGCGACCCGGCGAAGCACGGCCGCTCCCGGATTCGAGAAGAGGCTCCAACTCTCCAGAAGGGACGCCGCCATCGCCGCGATCACCTCGTGCATGAAGGTGACGTCGAGGACCCACATCGACCCTGCGAGCCCGCCCGAATCTTTCACCGCCCCCGCGTCAGCGAACTCCCACGGCGCAAACGAGGGTTCGCCCTGGTAGTGAAGCTTCGCCTCTACGACCGACTCGCGATCGCCGAACTCCACGTCCAGGGTCACGTTCGGGAGCTCGAAGCGCTCGATGAAGCAGAAGAGTCCGCTCGCGGGTACCGCCCCGGCGTGGAGCGTTGGCGGCTGGCCGTCGAACGCGGAGAACCCGGACCTATGGATCGCCTCGTGGTCGTCGACAAGGCGCTGGAACTGCGTGGTGCAGCTCTCGGAGAAGGCGGCCCGGAGTTCCTCTAGGGAGGCCATCAGGTAGAGGCCCTTGTCTACTTCTGCTTCATTCGGAACGCGGCGATGAGCATGCGGAAAGGCGCGAGGTCCACGCTGCTCTCCTGGCGATCGTTCCCGAAGTGGACGCTGATGTTCGGCCCGTCCTCATCTGCCTTCGCGTACCCGTGGAACTTCCCGTCGCCAATCTCGCAAAGGTCGCACTGGTACCCCGGCGGCTCGTTGCAGCGCTCCTTCTTGCACGGCTTCCCCTCGGTCTTGATTCTGTAGCGCCGCTCCGTAGCGTTCCACTCCAGCCACCAGAGGACGTCAGCAGGGGAGCCGTCCGGGGCGCCCCACTCCATGACGTGGAACCAGTTCCCCTTTCCGTCCTCGTACCGGTCGTTCGGCCAGCCCACTCCGGCTTCGGGCGGCTGTGACGAGACGAGCCGCCAACCGGTCGGCAGCGCGAGCGTGTAGGGCGCGTTTGCCGGCACAGCCGCTGGCTTGGCTTCGGCAACAGACGACGGAGTGGCCATCGCGACGGCCACGCTCAGCGCGAGCAGAGGGAGCATGCACGGATTGTCCGTGGGGGCGTCCGACCCGTCAACGAGCCTTGCCAGCCGACCACGCTTCGGCACTGGGCGCTCCTGCCTCACGCTTGGGAGACCCGCCGGCGGGCTCTACAATCCATGCATGCTCCTCTCCCTGGCCGGCGCCTTGGGGCTCACGCTACTCGCCACCCCGAAGACGTCCGGCGTCTACGTTTCGGCGGAGACGGTCGAGTGCATCACCGGCGGAGTGTGCACCAGCACCGACCTGTTGCTCCCCTCCGTTCGCTTCACGGAGCGCGAGGTCGTGCTGGACGCGGTCATGGAGGCGTCGACCCATCGCTGGCGACGCGCCAAGGAAGGGATCGAGGTCGATGGAACGGGCGCCCCCGGCTGGCAGTCCGTGGACTGGATCGTGCTCGCCGACGGCCGCGTCCGGACGAACCTTCTCTATCGGAGCGACCCCTCCCTGTTGCGATGGATCCCCAAGCCCGTTCGCGAATACGCGCGGCAGTGGGATTCGAAGTGGACGCGCGACCAGCTCGCCCGGCATGCCGGCGCCTGGGGAGAAGGCGACTCGAAGATCGTGCTTGGCCCCAAGGGCCTCACCAGGGCCGACGTCACGCGGGTTGTTCAGGTCCAGCTCTGCCTCGAGCGCTGCGAGGGGGACGTGCTCCGGGTCTGCTTTCGGGAGCCCCGAGGCGGGCCCCTGTGGGTGGTACGCGCCGATGGCATCGAGCCGGTAACCCCCGTCGACGATCTCTGCTGGCCCTCTTCTGGCCCGGCGCAGGCGTTCGAGCCAACGGGGAAGGTCCTCCGCCGATCGGAGCGCGGCCCCGCCGCCCCGGTCGCTCAGGGCATCTCGGCCGGCGCCATCTCCAGCGCCGTGAAGCAGAAGCTGACCTTCCGTCCGTGCAACGGCGGCGAGGCACCGCGCTCCGTGACCCTGTCCCTCGACGTCGCGTCCACCGGCTTGCCCACGGCTATTTCCGTGACCGGGCTCGACGCGGACGAAGCGGCCTGCGTCCGGTCGCTCCTCTGGGGACTGGTCGTCCCTCCCGCTCCGTTCGGAGCCCCGTCGACCTCGGTCCGCCTCACGGTCGAACTCTCCCCTCGGAGCCTCCCGTGAGCGGGCCGACACCGCCGATCATGCGCTCGCGTACGAGGTGACCGGCTACGCCGAGTCGAGGCTCAAGGACCCGTTCACTCTCGAACTGCTCCCCACGTGGGGCCGCTCGTTCACTGGGCCACGCTCCACGGGTCATGCCCGTCGGCCGCGTAGCGGGGGACCGGGCCTGTGCCGGCGGCACGCCTAGGCTGCGATGCGGAGCTCGGACGCCCTACGTTGCAGGCGCCGGGAGCGTTCCATCCACCAGGAAGGTGGAGCGCGGGAACTCGAACCGCTCCTGGCCACCGACGCCATCACGGATCCACGAGACGTCGCGTAGTCCGGTCACAGTGCACGTCCACGTGGTCGGTGGATCGAGAGGCTTCGTCATGGCGAAGGCCTTGGGCGTGAAGAGCGCGACATTCGCGCCGCGTTTCGAATCGCGCGCCGACGTAAACCGAAGGAGCTCCACGCCGGCTGCCCGCATGTCGCTGCCAAGCCGCTGCGACTCGCCGTAGTTCGTCTTCGACGCGATGGTCTCGACGTGATCGACGAAGGGAGGTGCCATCAGGTCGACTGCCGCGGCCGACCGAACGGCCACCCTGAACGCCGACATCGGAACCTGGTTCGGAAGAAGGTCGGCCGCTGTCCCCTCGAAGAAGAGGAGCCGGTAGTAGGCCATCTCCGCAAGCGCCGTCTCGATCAGCTCGGATCCGTACCAGAGCGACGGTTCATCCGGGCTCCCAAACCGCGAACCATTCCTTAGTGGCGGGTAGCGGAAGGGTGAGAACAGGAGGAAGTCGTACCCATTCGCCTCGTCGGGGACGGGCGGTTTGCTGTCCTCGATGAGCTGTTCGAGAATGAAGTGCTCGGCGTCAGAATCGACAAGCTGCCTCGTGGAGATCCGCTGCTGCGACTCCACGACCCGCCAAGGCTTGCTCTCGATGGTGCGGAGGTTAGAGCTTCCCCCGCATTGCATCCAGATACCGGGTGACATTCACGAGCCCCTCGACGGACCGGACGAGCTCCGCCGGTACGCCCCTCAAGTGGGTGTTGTTGGCCCCCATCCACTTCTTGCAGCTTCCGACGTCACCGAGGAGCGAGTCGAGACCGCGGAAGACCCGAAGGAGCAGAAGCGCACACTCTCCCTCGTGGCTGGAAGGGTCGATAGCACGCGCTTCGCCGAGCCGGGAGACAGTGGAAGGGCTGACGCCCAGCACGTCGGCTAGCGCTGCATCGGAAAGGCCGAGGTTCTCAGCAGCGCGGCGAGTCGCCTTAGTCAGAACGGCGGCCTGATCGGGCGAGAAGGACCGGAGCTTGGGTCGCATTGCCTACCCCCGTGAGTTCGGGCGCTGAGGTAACACGCCTTGCACATGAAAGGCTAGGCCTATGAGCTTTCACTGGCAAGGATTTGTAGGGGGCCACAGACAGATGATGCCTAGGGGTACTCAAGCTGCTTCGTCGTCTACTGCGGGAGCCTCACCTCCGCACTGCACGCCAAACCCACTGTGAGATCCGACGGTTACCTGGGCGGCCAGGATCGTTCGTCGACGCCGAACCCGGGGCCAGGTCCGGGAACCGGTCGCCGACCCAACGAGCCAAGAACACCAGCACGAGCAACTAGCCGGACTTCCCGTCCCCCCTTGGACCTCCCAGCGGGTCCGTCAGAAGCCGGTCCGGATGGCCGTGGGTCGGGTAGTCGACGTAGGTCTCAACTCCGCCCGACATCTTGAGGACGCATCGATTGAACAGAGTCTCGAGCGCACGCACTCGCGACAGCAGCGCTGGATACTTGTCCGCCGAGTACTTGGTCCCGTGCGCCGGAACATTCCGCTCGCGCAGCGCAACGCGTTCCACTTCGCCGATGGTCAGCTCGAGCGCCATGAAGAACTCGTCGTACTTCATGCTTGAGCTCTTCTCGTTTAGCCCGTTGAGCTTGCTCCGGAGGATCCGCAGTCTTGGGATCTTGAGCGCCTGTACCTGCCGGTGCCGCGCCATCGAAGGCAGCCACCACAGGTCCACGAAGGGCCAGCCACTCGTGGTCCGGCAACAACGAGCGACCAAGCGCTCGCGCTTCGACCGCATATCCATCTCGGAGAGACTCAAGAGCTGCTCCGAGGTGAGCCGCAGCAACATCTAGCAGGGAACTCTTCCCCAGCCAGTACCGCCTGAACGAATGTACGAGGTCGAGTTCCCTTGTCACGCTGAGTAGCCGGGTCATGAGGAGCCCCAACGCATCCTCCGCGATGAACAACCCGTGTTCTCGCTTCGCGATGTCGCGCGTTGGCGGCAACGACGGCTGGGCACACGTGCGCTTCGCGAAGAGCCCGCCTGGAGACGCAGCCTCACGACGGACGGGTGAGCCGTCAGCCGCAAGCCAGGAACCGCCGACCGACGCCAACGAACGACCAAACACGAACGCGAGCACCTCTCGGACGCTAGTTGCCGTGTCCTCAGAGGGCACGCCCTCGTACTCGATGAAACCCGGCTTCAGGTGCGTGGGGCCTGCGCCCTTCTGCACCTTCCCGAATCGCACCACGATTCGGCGCTTGTCCGTTTCTTCGAGCTCCACTCGGCAGTGGTCCCAACTCGATGCTTGCGACGGAAAGTCCAGTTCGAATGGCTTTCCGCCGTCTCGTGTCCGCCTGTAGTGCAGCGTGTCTTCCCGCTTCGTTAGCCGCGACGGCATGAATGGGCTGAACTCCAGATTCAGGACCCATTCTGCGAACGCAACGGGAGCGACGTCTCGCTCCACTCTCATGGCTCGAAACGCCTCCGCATCCACCTTGATCGAGGTTCCGTTCGACTCTCGAGGGCGGTTCGTGTGCGAAACGTTCTTGACGATCACTCCCGGTATCTTGATCTTCGCGCCGTAGCGATGGCCCTCAACGTCCGCCGGCGGACTCCGGCCGCGTCACATCGATGCATACGTCTCGAAGCGCAGGTCCGAGAAGGTCTCGGATCACACCGTCGCGAAGGAGCTGATCGTCCTCCGTAATGCGTTGCGGCTCGCCGTCCGCGCGGGGCTCTGGCGCGGCCGGGTCGACGAGGTCTTCCCCATCGCCTTCTCGCCCGACTACGAGCCGCGGAAGCGCGCCCTCACGAGCGAGGAGCTCTCCGACCTCCTCGCCGAGCTGACCCCCGACCGGGCCGCCTGCGTGGCCTTCATCGTCGCCACGTCGGCTTGCTGGGGCGAGGTCGAGAAGGCCCGACGGGAGGACGTCGGCGAGGGGCTCAACACCGTCCACATCCCGGGCACCAAGCGGGAGACGCGCCTCCGCGACGTCCCGATGGTCCTCCCTTTCCAGCGCTCGCTGCTCGCCTACGCAGTCGAGCACGCCGGCGGGACAGCCGGCCTCCTCCTCGCCCGTGGGGGAACGTGCGGAGGGGGTTGCTCGACGCCTGCGGCCGCGCCGAGATCGCCCCGTGCAGCCCGAACGACCTGCGGCGTACCTTCGCGAACTGGATGGTGGAGGCCGGGGTCCCCCTCTTCGTCATCGCCCAGCTCATGGGCCACAAGGACACCCGGATGCTCGAACGGGTCTACGGCCGACAGCGGACCGAGCAGCTGGCGCTCGCGGTCTCCCGCGCCGTCCCGATGCTCCCCGCGCCCCAGTCCACCACGAGTTCAATTTGTCCCACCGGTGTAACAGCGCCCGTGGAAAATGGCGGACTCCGTGGACCCAATGGACTCGCTGGAACCGAGCCCTCGGGCTCCGCGGCGTCGAGCTCGAGC
>CAWJSR010000045.1:0-234107 GCA_963845515.1 uncultured delta proteobacterium | reverse complement strand
ACCCAGGTGCCGGTGGTTGAGTTGCGGCTCGATGCCGGTGCGCCGTCCCGCACGCCCGAAGCGCCGGCGCGACCGCCATCCCGATAGAAGTCAGGTGCCGGTCATTCGCGTTCCCGTCACCTGAGGTCGTACAGGCAAGGCAATGCCACCCACCCGCTCGGCAGCACCAGCGGCGGCGCGTCGAGCTGCTGCCTGCCCCCTGCCGCACGGCCATCTCGAGGATGTAGCGCGCGTGGGAGAGGGGCGACGCCGAGCCTACGCCCGACGCCAGTCGAGAGAACGTGGTCGTCCATGGCGATAGCCGCACCCACGCCGAGCCGCTTGAGCGTTGCGACCAGTAGGTCTGCCGCGTAGAGCTATCCGCGCCCTGACCTGGCTCAGTCTCCCGGGAACTCGCAGCGCTCAAACATCCGCTGGACGTCGGGATGCATCTTCGGGAGGTCCGCCCGCGTGAAGCCGAGGACCTGGAGCATTTCGGTGACTGCTGGCTCGGGGTTGCGGAAGCCGCGCTCAGACATCTCGGCCAGCCCCTCGCGCCTCGTGACGTGCCCAAAAGTCACGGCCGAGCTCAGCTCGATCATCGACATCGGGAAGAAGGGACGCGTCATGTCCCCGAATCCGCGAAACTGGACGAAGTCCTTGACGTTCTCGATGGAGCAGCTCGTGTGCAACATCCCCACTTGGCCCGGCGGCATCTGCCAGTCGAGCTCCCTCGCGAGCAGCTCCGCCACGTCTTCCCAACGCCTGTAGAGCTTGTCGGTCTGGAGCCGCTTGATCACCGGGAGCGTCCAGCGCTCAGCCTCCGTCACTATGGCACGGACCGGATCGAACGCCCGCGGCAGCTGCTCCCGGAGCGACGCGACATACTCGTCGATGTATGTGTTGGGCTTCCCGTCGGACGGGAGGGCCAGGTTGCGGAAGTAGGCAAGAGTCAGGTCGCGCTCCGACATCTGGGCGCCGGCCTCGGTCGCCGTGAGCGGCGCCGACGCCTTTGCGAGCGCCGTCTGTGAGGCCTCGATCCCGTCCATGATCAGCGGGATCCCCTCGGTCACTGCAAGCGGGTAGAACAGCGCATACGAAATGAATGGGCAGATGCAGGGGATCCCGTACTGGGAGACGAGCGCTCGCATCGTTCGCTTCATGTCGTCCCACGCCACGGTCCGCTCGACGAACTCCACCTCGTGGAGGCGACGGCGCGCTGCCTCCATGTTCCGGCGGGACGAGTCGCTCGCGAAGGGCAGGTTCCAGTTGCACGCGAGGACCCTGAGCCCCAGCTTTCTCGCGAGGTACCAGAGGAGGAACGAGGAGTCCTTCCCGCCGGTGTACAGCACGAGCGCGTCGAATCGACTGCGGTTTCGCGCTAGACGCTGACGCAGCTCGTCCTCGCTGATGGTGTCACCTCCCACCATGTAGCTGCCCTTCGTATCGGGGACCTTCTCGAGGCATTGGCAGAAGGCGCAGAGGCCGTGGTCGTCGAACTCGAGTCCCGGCAGCACCCAGTCGTTGTTGACGCAGCGGACGCAGGTCCTGTGCCGCCCGGCCTCGCTCGGCTGCCGGCGGCAAGCCGCGTCGACGACGGCGCCTTCGGTGACGAGGACCTGGAACTGGGCTCGCGTCTCCGCGCCCGCCCCCGCCAGCACCTCCTCGAGTGACCTCGCTCCATCCAGCTTCTCGAGAACGTCGACCGTCTCCCTCGCCAGCGGCAGAACGCGCCGGGTGTGGTTCGGGTAGTTCCGCAGCCCGTAGTAGAAGAGCCGCTGGGTCGCCGAATCCCTCTCGAGCTTCCACCTGAACTGAATGACCGGCTTCATGATGTCCTTTCCCTCATCGTGGGATGCGTTCACTTCTCGCCACGGACGTGGGCGCGCGCGACGGAGCAGGGAGCCGGCGACGTGCCAACGGCTGTGCTCTCACCCTCGTGCTCGCGCGGCCGCAGTCGTGGTCCGCCTGTCCCGCACGACCGGCAGTTGGCCCGCTTGCGAACCTCCAGGTCGTGCCAGACCATTCGTCGTGCATCGAACACGAGCAGCCGCCCCGAGAGTCCCCCTCAAGATCGAGGATCACCCGCATCGCCTCCATCGCCTGGATGGATCCGATGAGCCCGACCACCGGACCGAGGATGCCGCTGTCGCTGCAGCTCTCGCCCAGGTCTCCGCCGCCATCGAAGACACAGCCGTAGCAGGCCATCCCTGGCCGATCGTGTCGGAACACCGCCACCTTCCCTTCGAGCCGGATGGCCGCGCCAGAGACAAGCGGACGTCGCGCCGCCACACAGGCCTCGTTTACCGCGTTGCGTGTCTCGAAGTTGTCGCTGGCATCCACGACCACGGTCGCATTCCGAACCCACGCGGCCAACTCGGCGCGGGAGAGCCTCGCGACCACCGTCTCGGTGCGGACGCTCGGGTTCAGCGCCTGCACCCGAGCGGCAGCGGCCACCGCCTTGGGGCGGCCGATGTCTCGCTCGTCGAACGCCACCTGCCGCTGGAGATTCGACAGGTCCACGACGTCGGGATCCACCATAACGAGGCGGCCGACGCCCGCCGCGCCAAGATACAGCGCGATCGGCGAGCCGAGTCCACCGACCCCGATAAGAAGGACTGTGGCGGCGGCGAGCTTCTCCTGGCCCGCGATCCCCACCTGAGGCAGCAGGATCTGCCGGCTGTAGCGAATGAGCCCGTCGTCGTTCACTGCGCCACCTCGGGCGCGTAGCGGGCCCGCAGCGTCTCCTTCGCCCATTCCAGGTAGCGATCCGCCTCGCCGTGGCTGTCGAGCCGCGCGTAGACCATGCCGGCGTAGCCGCTGAAGTCCGGGTACGGCGTGAGGCGCCCGCCCTTCGGCGTGAACTGGACCAGCCGTCTGGTCGCGGTAAGGCGGCGCGCCTCCTCGAACCCATCGATCGCTTCCAGGATCCCGCCCTTCCCCACGGGGACGATGTAGAAGACCGCGACCGCCTGGCGCCCCTCGGGAGGCGTGAGGTCCGCCTCCGTGAGCCGGCCTGCGGCCCCATTGAACACCACGCGGGCGAAGTCCACGCCCGTGCTCATGCGAACCATATCCGCGACGGCACCGGATCCTCCCATCCTCGCCCCCACGTCGAGCACGAACGGCTCCGTCCCGCCGCGGAGCCGGAGCCTCCGTGTGCGTGGGGCCATTCCGAATTCCCAGCGCAAGCGTCGCCCGCGCCACCTGCTCCTGGACCGCTCGCCCCACCGGCCCCGGAAGCGCAGCTTGAGCCACGTAGACGCTCTCCTCGAAGTAGGGACCGCGCGGCTCTCCCTTGTAACCGATGGACAGGACGTGCACCTTGCCGTCCACTGCGTAGGTCTCCGCGACGTACTCGGGGCCGTCGACGTACTCCTCGATGATCACGTCCGTCCCGTGGGCCCATCGGGAGAGGCGCCCGGAGCAGATGCGGCCCACCTCTTCCAGACGGCGCTCCAACTCCTCCTGGTCGTCGGCGCGCACCACTCCCATGCTCCCGAATCCGGCCGCCGGCTTGATGACCACCGGCAGCGTCAGGGTCTGGAGCCCGTCGAGCGGCTGGCCCACCGTCCACCGGATCCACCGCGGGTGGTTGAGTCCGGCGTCGCGAAGGGTACGCAACACGGCAAGCTTGTCGCGAGTGAGTTCAGCCGCCGCCGGATCCATCCCGGCGAGTCCCATCTCCCTCGCCGCCCGCGCGACGAACGGAACGGCGCCCTCCCAGAGGGTCAGCAGTCCATCGAAGCCATGCTCCCGACGGAACTGCTTCAGCGCCTCGATGGCCGCCCTCTCGTCCTCGAGCGAGAGCGGCAACGTCCGCCGGACCGCGGGAAGGCGGGGCGGGGGAGGATCCCGCGGATCATGTGCGAGCGTCAGCTCGACACCGAGCCGCTCGGCGTCGTCGAAGATGAACGGAAAGTTCGTCTTTTGATGAACCAGTACTAAATGCATCGGCCTCTCCTTTGCCTCACGAGATCACGGGCCATCGCGGAGCCGCCGCTGCGCGAAGCCCTGCGCGGTCGAGAAGAGCGCCACGCCGGCTCTCGATCGCGTCATAGAGGTCGTCTTCGTCAACGGTGAGCAGTTTCCCGCCCTCGACCACGACGCGGCCACCCACGATGACTGTGTGTGCGCTCTTTCCGGTCGCGCTGTAGACGAGGTTCGACACCGGGTTGTACAGCGGCTGCCACTCGGGCCGGCGCGCGTCGAACAGGACGAGATCCGCGCACTTGCCCGGCTCGATGCTCCCGATCTCCTCTTCGTGGAGCACGCACCGCGCGCCGGTGATAGTCCCGACCTCCAAGGCCCGCTCCGCCGGCATCACGGACGGGTCGAGCCGCGCCTCCTTGAAGCCGCAACTCAGGAGGAAGAGCTCCTGGAGGAGGTCGACGATCCCGGACGACGCGTGATCCGATCCCACCCCAACGGCCACACCACGCTCCAGCAACTCCGGCACATGGCCGTTCGCAATGTTGCCGTAGCCGTTGTGGAAGCTGGAACTGGGCGCCGCAACGACCTTGGTGTCGTGGCTGACGAGGAGTTCGATCTCCTCATCCGTGATCCAGCCGGCGTGCGTCAAGACCGTCCGTGGTCCGAGCGCCTGGATCCTGGCGAGCCGCTCGACCTCCCTGGCGCCGTGCATCCGCTGCGAGGACTCGACCGTCGTCCGGGAGAACGCAACGTGCGTTTGGATTCCCACTCGGTATCGGTCCGCGAGATTCGAGAGCCCCCGAATCAGGTCGTCGGTCGCGTTGTTCAGGCCTCGAAACTGGAACCAAGCGCGGACTCGCCCATCGTACGCGCCGTTCCAGGTCGCCACCACGTCTTCGGCCGCATCAAGTGCCTGCGCCGTATCGTCTACGAACGCCTCCGGAACACGACCGAACTGGGAATCACGCTTGTCGTATGTGGAGCGCGCGACCACCGCGCGCACCCCAGCCTCTCCGGCAACACGCGCGGTGATCTCCGGGGAGTAGTTGCCTGCGTCGACGAACGTCGTCACGCCGTTTCGGACGAGCTCGGCCACACAAAGCCAAGTGCTCAGCTTCAGGTCCTCCGGTTCCAGCGCCGCCTCGTAGGGGTACATGCGCTCCAGCAGGAACTGGCGCGCCGGAACGTCGTCGGCGAGGCCGCGCGCGAGTTGGAACGTCGTGTGGACGTGCGCGTCCACGAGGCCGGGCGTGACGACCATCCCTCTCCCGCTGATGCGGCGGGCTTCGGTCCAACCCGCGGCCTCCGCCGATCTCGCCACCGCCACGATCCTGCCATCACGGATGCCGATCGCGGCGTCGCGGAAGATCCGGCGCGATGAGTCCATCGTCACGAGCCAGTCGATGTTCGCGATAACGAGGTCGAACCCGTGTGCGGCGCGTTCATGCAGCGTCCTCCCTTGGCAGGCCCCGATGCACGGTCGTCTCGTCCAGGAACATGTTCTCTATCGCGACCGCGTTTCCGAAGAGGCGCCGGCTGACGAACACCCCGTAGTCGATCCGTGAAAGATAGATGCCATTGAAGATGTTGATGATTCGTTCGGCTCCGAGGGATCGCGCGGTCTCGCGGAAAAGCATTCCTAGGATGAGACAGCACTTGGGATGGCTCCCCTCCTTCAGGACCAGTTCTTCTCCATAGGGTCCGCGAGTTGCGATGACCTGCTTCTTCTCGCCATCCCCCACGGAGCAGGCAGTGTCGCCCGTGCAGCGCACAAGCCCAGGACGTGTCGCATCGGTTCGCCAGACGAGATCCCCGAGCCGTTCCTCGTTTTCTCGAACCCAGACCGATCCCTTGTTTCGCATCGTGCTCTCGAACCGGACGTCTATGAGGCCCGGATCGAATCCCAGTCCCTCTCCGAGCTGCCGGTAGGGGGCTGGCAGCTGGTATTCTGCCTTCAGCCGCGAACGCGCCTTCGGGTCGATTCCGATGTCATTCACCCAGAGGAGCAGGCGGCTCGGCGTCCCGAGCGCGCGCTGCTTCATCACGGTCCGGATCCCCAGCTCGAAGCAGCGCTGCTCGACGACTCCATCGTAGGAGACCTCTTCCAGCCCAGGAGCAACGCTGTAGTGGCCCGCGATGACCATCGTCCGCGGGCGCGCTGCCCCCGCGAAGGCGACGAAGCTCCGTGCGACCTCATCGAGATCCGGATCCTGCAACGCGGCCTCGCCCTGAAACGCTCCCGGTGCCTCCGTCATTGCTCGCCTGCCATCGCCTGCTGGAGGTCCGCGATGAGATCCTCCGCACTCTCGAGCCCAACCGACAGCCGGACGAGCCCTGGGGAGACCTCGGATCCTGCCCCCTCCGTCGCCGCCCGGTGGTCGATAAGGCTCTCAGGACCGCCGAAGGACGTCGCGCGCTGAAAGAGCCGGACCCTTCGAACGACGTCGCGAGCCTGGGGCTCTCCGCCGCGCATCACGGCTGAGACGAGGCCGCCCATTGGCCGCGGCCTGCCGGGATCGCCCGTTGACCAGCCCGGATATGCGAGCCGCGCCACCTGGTCGTTCCTCCCAAGAACGGAGAGGATTCTGAGTGCGGTCTCCGACTGCTGCCGCACCCGGACCGACAACGTCTTCAGTCCGCGAAGGGTGAGCCAGCAGTCGAAGGGCGACGGTATCGCCCCCCAGTCGCCCTGGGCTTGGCGCACCCGCTCGGTGAACGCGGAACGTTCGCGCCAAGTGGTGACGCCACACATCGCGTCGTAGTGCCCTGCCAGGTACTTGGCCGTGGACGCAAGGGTCACACTCGCCCCGAGTTCCAGAGGGCGCAGGTAGACGGGCGTCGCCAGTGTGTTGTCGCATACCAGGAGTGCCCCGCCGGCCGCCGCTACCTCGCTGAGCTCCCAGATGGGCGCAACCGTCAGTTGCGGATTGGCAATGCTCTCCACGAAGACCAGTCGCGTCCGTTCGCGGAGCGCTGCACGAACTGCTGTTGGCGACTGGGTGTCGACGAAGGTGACATCGACCCCGCCGATTCTGGCGAAGGTGTTCTCGAGCATCCGTCGCGTAAGGAAGAACCCGCGATCGGACGCGATGACGTGGTCGCCCGGATCCAGAGCGAGGAAGAGCCCGAAGATCGCGGCACACCCGGAGGCGTACGAGATGGTCTCCGTTCCCCCCTCCAGCGTAGCGACAGCACGCTCGAGTGCGCCTCGGGCCGGATTGGCTCGGCGGCCGTAGACGTACCCGCCCGCGTCGTCCTGGCAGAAGGTGTTGGATAGGCAGATGGACGAGGCGATGGGCTCGACCGTCTCGTGCTCGGCACCGGCGTGAACCAGCGCGGTCTCGAAGTCCATGGCCGCCTATGTCCGCTCTGCGAGGACCAGCGGAAAGCACTCGGCCATCGCATAGGCGCCGTACGCTACGCGCTCGACCCGGAAACGCTCGCTCACGAGGGCCAAGGTCCGTTCCAAAGGCGGCGCGTAGAGGACAAGGTCCGTCCCCTTGTACTTCCGGATCGTCCCCAGATCGTTTTCCGGCCCCGCGCCGTGGTGCTCCATCAGTCGGGCGAACACCTGCTCGCCTTCCTCGTACTGGCGAACGACGGCCTCGGTATCGATTCCGTACGTGATCGGATCGATCCAGGAGAACATCATCGACGCTCGGAATTCGCCGTGGGGTTGATCGCCGCTCGCGCCGACCACTCCTTCAGCCAAGCCTCGTTCGTTCGTCGAGTCGCCGCCCGAGGATCGATCGGGCGCTGGAATACGCGCATGGCCAGGATCGCTCCCGGTTTCATCCGGTCGGCAAGCGCCGAGAGGAGGAAACGCCACCCATCCGGGAAGGGCAGGAAGTTCAGCGAGTTGTCTCCGACGACCACGTCGTACCGGGAAGGCGAGGGCGGCAGATCGACCCAGTCCCGCTGCACCAGTTCGAACTCCGCTCCAGGCCGGACGGCGCCGGGCGCGTCCAGGGACCGCCGCAAGAAGGTCAACATGGCCGGGCTTCTGTCAACGTGGTACGTCACCCGGTGATTCTCACCGCACAGGCGCCCGAGCCACGGCGTCGCGCCCAAGACCAGCGCTGCGTCGCCGGGAGCCTTCACAACAGCGCGGTATTGCTCCCGGAACCAGCTCTGTCCGGCGTCGAGCAGGTTCAGGGGCTCCCCGATCTTCGCGTAGTCGGGGCTCATGAAGTTGATCTTCCCGCTCATCTTGACGCATCTCCTGTCACGACGTGATTCCCCCACCGGTACAGAATTCGTTGTATCGACGCAGGGCGGGGCGCGATTCCTCAAAGCGGCCAAGGGTCAGACCCCCCATCACCGCCCGCGTCATCTCGTCCGTCATTGCGTACAGCCGGTCCCGCGGGGTCTCCCCTGCGGCGCCTCGCTTCGAATAGCAGTGGGAGACGAAGGGGTTCTCCGGTTCGTATCGGCGCTTGAACCGCAAGTACTCGTAGTACGCCTCGCGGTATGGCTTCCCGTTCACGAGTAGCGATCCGGCGAGCGCCTCGTCAGTGACGACCCGTGGAAGGACCTTGTTGTCGACTTCCTCGATCCCAAACATGCTCGCGTCCAGGTATGCCTCCCTGTCCACCAGCTGTACGTGGGGGTTCGCCCCGAGGAACCATGGCGTCCTGGGCTGCACGAGCGGCGGGTAGATCACCACCCACTCTGACCCCAGCTCCTCGATGACCCCGAGCGTCTCGTCGGCAGCGTGGCTCGGCGCGCCAGGGAGCGGGAAGATGTAGCTCGTGTACGTTCGGATTCCGATCTCGCGAAGCAGCGCACACACGGCCTTCGTCTGGGAGACGGACTTGTTGTTCCGGATCGACTCCTGGGCCAGCGTCTGGGAGCCGGTCTCAACGCCAATCCAGAAGAAGCCGACGTTGGACTGGCGCAGCAGGCCCTCGCTCTTGAAGTCGAAATCTCGAGCCGACTGGAAGAACGACAGGAAGAACCCGCCACCACGCTCGTTGACGAGCGTCAGGTTGGCGGTGCAGTTCTTGTGCGACGTGTTGGACCCGGCCGCGTAGAAGTTGACGAAGCCGTGACGCTCCCTGAGCCGGACCAGTTCGTCGAAGAACTCCTCGGGCGACTTCTCGCGGTACCGCCCGCTCTTCACGGGGTGGATGCAGAACCCGCACTGGTAGTTGCATCCCCGGGCGTTCTCCACCGGGACGAGTTTCACCTTCTCGTCGTCCCGCTCGGCAGCAGGGTAGCTCGCCCTGTCGAACGCGAGGTCGATGCCGCCCTCCAGTCTCGACACGCGCTCGGGAGGGTTGACCACGACACCACTCGGACCGCGGAAGATGACGTTCGGAATGTCTTCCTTCCGGAGTTTGCCGTCCAGCAACGCGGGCAGCTTCCGTACTGCCACCTCGCCGTCGCCGTAGACGAAGAGGTCGAACGCCGTCGGAGCGGTCCAGCAGGCCCGCTCCATGAAGAAGTCCACGTGAGGTCCGCCGCCGACGATGAGGACGCCCGGACAGGCCCGCCGTACCTCGTCGGCGATGAAGAGCGCATCCCCGAGTGAAGGCTGGCTCCAGAGCTTGAAGCCAACACACTCGATTCCCCGTTCGCGAACGGTCCGAACGACGTCCGCAGCCACGGAGCGCGCGACCCGGCGGTTGCGTTCCCCGATCTGCGCCTCGAGCGCGCGGACTTCATCCAGGAACCCCCGCTCGAGTCCTTGCCCTGCGACGATGTCGGCGAGCCCTCGGTCCCTGAACCGATCGATGTCCGCCTTGTATTCCATCGGGAACAGGCGCTCCGCCATTCCCAGCGTCATGAAGTCGAGAATGTGGCAGTCGTGGCCGTCACGCTGGAGAACACCGGCCAGGTAGGCTAGGCCGTTCTCCATGTAGAGGTACTCCATGTACTCCGCGTACCCGCTGTAGTTGACGAGCAGGAAGCGGTGGCGGGCGCGCCTGGTCATGCGAGCTGTTCACTGCGCACGAGAATCCTCGTACGACTCGCGCTCTCGGATGGTCTTGAACTGGGCGCCGTCCACGAGGACCTCGGCGCCGATGGGATGCGAGTTGTAGTGAGACGCGAGCACAGCTCCATAGGCCCCGGCGTTCAGGACCGCGAGGAGGTCCCCCTGGCGCACGGGCTCCATCGGGCGCTCCTTCGCCAGGAAGTCAGTGCTCTCGCAGATGGGCCCCACGATGTCGACGTTCGACGTCACGGCCCCGGAGCGACGGACCGGCACGATTCTCGTGATGGCCGCCATAGAGCGGAGGCCGGATAAGGTGGTGCATGCCCGTGTCGACGATGACGAACGTCTTTCCGGCGCTGTTCTGCTTCACATATTGGACGCAACCGACGAGGGCCCCGGCCGGACCGGCCAAGAACCGTCCTGGCTCGAGGACGATCGTCAGGTTCCGGAACCCGCCCAGCGCCCCAACCAGGGCTCGCGCGTACTCGCCGATTGGCGGCTCCGAATCCGACTCGCGATACCGGATCCCGAGGCCACCGCCGACGTCCGCGTAGCGGAGCTGACACCCGTCTGAGCGGAGCGCCTCGATCATCTCGGCGATCCTCGCGGCGGCGTCCGCGTATGGAGACGCGTCGAGAAGCTGTGAGCCGATGTGAAAGTCGATACCGACGACCTCGAGGTGGCGAAGCCGCCGCGCGATCCGGTACGCCTCGGGGACGAGTTTCGCGTCAATCCCGAACTTGTTGTCGCGCAGTCCCGTGGTGATGTACGGATGCGTCTTCGCATCGACGTTCGGGTTCACGCGAATCGAGACCGGCGCCCGCCGTCCCACCCGCCCTGCAACCGCGTCGAGCCTATCCAACTCCTGCAGGGACTCGACGTTGAAGAAGAGGATGCCCGCGTCGAGCGCCTCGGCGACTTCGCGCTCCGTCTTTCCCACCCCCGAGTAGACTATTCGCCCCGGATCGGCACCGGCGCGCAGCGCCCTGAACAGTTCTCCACCCGAGACGATGTCGAGACCGCACCCTTGATCAACGAAGAGGCGCACGACGCTCACATTGTGGCAGACCTTGAGCGAGAAGCAGGTGAGGTGCGACACCCCTGCGAACTCGCGCTCGATCCGGGAGACCTGATTCCTGAACGAGGCGCTGCTGTACACATAGAATGGAGTGCCCACACGCTCGGCGATCTCAGCCACGCTCACGCCCTCGACATGGAGCTCGTCCTTCTCGTATCGAATGAACTGGCCGTCCAACATGCGTTGCCACCTCCTGCCGCGTCAGCCGCCAACGATGGCTGGGACGAGCGCGATTGTGTCGCCATCCGAGAGCCGAATTGCGTCCGCGTCGGAGCCGACGTTCACCTGGTTGACGAACAGCAGCACGCTGTCCCGAAGCGTTCCGTCGCCGTTAAAGACGCCCTCGTACAGTCCCGGGCAGTCGGTTCGGAGGCGTCCCCGGAGGTCCGCAAACGTCGGCACCGCTTCGAAGCGGAGCGCGGCGCCGTCGGGGACGAGGTCCCTGAGGTTGAGTATGGGTTCGACCGAGATCACGCTGGCGCTCCTTCCCGGGCAACACCTGTCTCTTCCTTTACGATGACGATCCGCACCTCGTTCACGAGCCCCTCCCGAATCCAGAAGGCGCGGAGATCCGGGTTCTCCGGATCGAGGAAGGATAGGATCGCGTACCAGATGTTCGCGTGGCTCGGCATCGTCCGCATGAACGCGTTGACGTCGAGGCGGCTCGGCACCGCTGGGAAGTCGACGTGGACATGGAAGAGCCCCACCATGCGCTCACGCGTGGACCGGAGCCGCTGATCAAGCGCGATGAGTTCGGCGGGATCGGCAACGAAGCCCTTATGGTCTTGGTAGTAGGGGCCATACTGGGAGAAGAGCCGCTTGCTCTCGACCTCCAACCTCGCAGCGTTGGACTCGAAGAAATGGAAGGACGTCGGGGAGAGTTGCTTCCCCGCCGACGCGAACACGCCCCTCTCCTGGTTTGGATAGGATGCGCGGCACCGCCGCAGAACCTGATCGTGGAGGCCCGACGCTATGGTCACGAATTCCATCGTGTGCTCACCTCCGAGGATCGTCGGCGAGCTTGCGGATCCAGTACGCGAGCGCCTGGGCCCCAGCCCGAAGAGATGATCTCTGCGCGCCCGTGTCTGGTGAACGCCTCGACGTCTCGACGGAACTGAGGGTCGCTCGCACGCACTAGGACCACCTGGTGCGCGCTCATCTTCGCCAGGGCCGCCTTGAGCCGAAGGAGCGGGAGTGGGCAGCGCAGCCCCATCGCGTCCACTTCCACGTCCGTTTGAGTCTTCCCGGGGTTCTGGTCTGTCATAGAGCTTGCTTAGCGCTCAGGTGAGCCGCGGCAAGCGCCGTGGCGAGCGTCGCCGCGCCGAGCGCAACCGCTGCGACGCTCCTGCTGGCGAGAGCGTAGCCAGCGCCAAGCGCGAGCGCTGCGCCTAGGCCGTTCCCCGCGAAGTCTGCGAGACCGAGAAGACGCCCGCGTGAGGCTGGTCTTGCGAGCCGTGCCAGGTTCGCGGTTGCTGCCACGTTTCCCAGGCTCCACCCAACGCCAAGGACGAAGTAGGTCGCAGCGAGGGCGAAGACCGATCGGGCAAGGCCGAGCGCCCCGACGCTCAGGATGGTCAGCGCCAGCCCCACGCGGAGAAGCTCGGAGAGAGCCCATTCTTTGCACGATCTCCCCAACGAAGAGAATGAAGAGGAACATCCCCACCATATGGGCGGCCACCATCGGATACGCATCGCGCGGCGAGTGCCCCGTGCGGATTGCGATCATTCCTGCCAACGGAACGAGCGCCATCTTGGGCGCGTGACAGCCGAGCCACCCCAACAACGTCGCCCCTATCTCGCCGCCTACCGGAGTCGTGCGCGTGTCGACCTGGCTCTGCCACATCGGCGCCTGTCGCCCGCCGCCAACGCGGACCAACGCCTCGGCTATTAGTTTCGGCTCCGGGCGAACTCCAAGGACGATGAGCGCGCCCAGGAGCATCACGCAGGCCCCGACGATCCAGGGCCACGCGCCCATGCGGTCCATCAGCGGGAAGACTACGGCGGCCGCGATCGCTCCGGGAATGGCCCCGGACAGGACGGTGGCCACGGCCCGGGGCTGAAGCTCGGGTGGTCGCATGTCCGCCGCGGCGAGTCGCGCGAGCATGACGACCCCTGTCGCAGCTCCCTGGAGGGCGAAGCTGCTAACGAGGATGGCGGGGGTATCCTGCCGGATTGCGATCGCTGCACCAGCAAACCCTAGTGCCCCCACCAAGAACCCCGCGAAGAGGACCGGGATCCGGCCGAGGCGATCCATGAGGAACCCGCCGACCTGGGCTGCAACTGCACCCGCGACGATGAAGGTCGCGGGCGCGACGCCCGCCAGCTCGGGTCGACCGGTCATCGTCACGAAGAGGACGGGGCCGATCGTGGTGCCCATGAGCCCGGCCGCGAAATGAGCGGCGACCGCCCCATGGAGAAGCCAGAGATTCCGCGCAACGGGGGATGCCGTTTCCCCACCCGCGAATCCCAACGTCTCCCCGCCTCGAGCTAGGCCGCTCACCCGAGATCCTCGAGGCGACTGGAAAGTCCCAGGTCTCCGGTCTCTCGCACTGCCGCGTAGCCCCGAAAAGCCAGCGCAAGTCCGAGCCCGTAGAACAGGTGGTTCAGCGTGCTCGCGCCCACCAACGCGTAGGGGTCCGGGGCATGAGCGGCGAAGAACCCGATCCCGACGGAGGGGAAGAGAACGAGCAGCGATGCCGCGGTCGTGCACAGTCCGTAGAAGAGCGGAAGTGCGACACCGGCGCGGGCTCGACCGAGGACCGCGAGGAACCACGCGAAGCAGAGACCAAAGGCCGCTCCGATGACGTAATGCGCGGTGATGCCCTTCAGGAGCGCACCCGGAACGTCCGCTACCTCCGCCAAGCCGCGGTACAGGAACTTGCCGCGCACCCAGCCATCGGCGAGCCGCCCCGTGAGCCGCGGGTTCATGCGTTCCACGGCGCCCGCCCAGGCGGCGACCGCATTCAGCAAATCCATGACGATCGTCGCGGCGGCCCCTCGCACAAGGCCGCTGATCAGGATGCGCCTCATGGGATCGCTCCCCTCGGCCAGAACGTCAACGCTCTGGGCCCGCCCGCGGCCGACGTGCGAGCGCTCGCTTTCCGCGAGGCGAGCGCGGCGGCGACGACGTCTCCCGGATGAAACACGGGCGTCGCGCTCGCCTCACCCATGTGCTTGTAGGTTGCGTCAGGCTGAGCGACATACTTCGCCCGGAATTCCTCTGCGTTCCGCGTGAGGTCGCCGACGCCGCGGAGCAACGCCTCCAGGTCTTCGGGTGTCGAGTACAGCCCGAAGCTGGACCGCACCATGCCACGCTTCTTGGCAAGGTAGACCTCAGCCTCGGCATTGCTCAATCCGTCCACGTCGAGGTTCCAGAGCATCGGGGTGAGGAGTTCACGCACGTACGGATGCGCGCAGAAGCACCCATGGCGCACCGCGACGTTGTGATAGTCGCTCAGCGCAGCCGCCACGAGGCCGTGGTCCAGTCCTCGTATGTTGAACGAGACGACGCCCACACGAGCGGCCCGCTCAACGTCCGTCTCTCCATAGACCTCCACCCCGGGCAGCGCATTGAGCCGAGTGAGAGCCTCGGCGACCAGGGACTCCTCCCGCGCTACGAGGCGCTCGATTCCCACGCGATTCTAGGACGTCCAGCACCGCAGCGAGCGCCACGGCTCCGACGACGTTCGGGGTCCCGGCCTGCTCCCTGTCCGGGAGCTTCTCGACGAGCCGGTAGGAGTCGCGCTGGACCTCATGCACGACGCCGCCGCCCAACTCCCCGGGCTCGCTGGCCGCCAGAAGGTCCTTGCGGACGACGATCACGCCCGGCGAGCCTGGAGCATAGATCTTGTGGCCCGAGAATACGAAAGCGTCGATTCGTCGTTCTGGGGCGACACCGCGAGAAACCGATACGCGCCGATGCGCGACAAGTTGTGCGCCGTCCACGAGGACGAACGCGCCGTGGCGGTGCGCGATCTCGGCGACGTCATGCACGGGATTCACGAGTCCCGTCACGTTGCTGGCGCCCGTGACCGCGACGTAGTTCACCCGTCCAGCAGCAGCGGCCAACATCTCCTCGAGCTTCGGCAGCGAGATTGCCCCGAGCGCAGGCGACTCTCCGACAAGAGGGACATGCGCAACGCTTCCCGCGTGTCGCCGGTGGGGAAGATCGTTCGAGTGGTGCTCCATGAGGGAGACGAGCACCTCTGGTCTCTCGGCGCGGAGTGCTGCGAACATCCTCGCGAGACGGTTGATGCAGCCCGTCGCGCCGCTCCCATGGAAGACCGAGACGTACTCGTCGGGATTCCGCACCCACGAACTCCAGTACACGGCCGTGCGCCCACTCCATCGCCTCCGATGCAATCCGCGCCGAGACGTGGGCAGTGCTGTGCGTGCTTCCATAGTGCGGCAGGAATTCCCTAACGACGTCGAACGCTACCCCCATCATCATCGTGGTCGCCGCTGAGTCGAGATAGTGCCTCCGAGAATCGACGCCCGTCCCCAAGGACATACTCCGTCGCCGCACCGAGGAAGTCCGATTGGATTTCCCTCACCGGCATGCGGCCTCCCGGGGCACGGACTTGACGGACGCAGGCGCTCGGAGAGGAGGCAACGTCCAGCCGAAGCTTGCCGACCCCCCCGGGCCCCGCGACGCTTCCACGACGCGTGACATACACTTCGGGTACCGTATACACTACGCGTGTGTCAACCTCCTTTCGTGTTCCTTTCGCTGCCGCACGAAAGTGCGCCTCGACTGACTCCGTCCTTCCACGCTGTGCGCAGCGCCGGGAGGGCTCGCGCTCGGGCGGTGAGAACGAGCCCCCGGCAACCGTTCGGAGCGCACTCTATCCCTCCGCCACCCCAACCATTACGCTGTGCGCCGTGCCTCGCACGGGAGGGGGCGAGTGAAGCGCATCGCGATCTTCGACCTCGACGGAACCCTAGTCGACACGCTCGACGACCTCGTCCTTGCGGTCGCGGCCGCACTGCGATCGGTGGGATTGCCTCCCAGATCGCCAGAGGAGGTTCGAGGGCTCATTGGAGGCGGGATTCGACGCCTCGTGGAGGGTGCAGTATCGCCGCACGCACACCTCGCCGACGCCGCGTGCGCTGCATGGTGGGCGCATTACGAGATCCATTGTCTTGACCATAGTCGACCCTATCCCGGTATCGTCGAGGTCGTCGCCAACGCGAGGCGTACGCTCGCTGTCCATACATTCAAGCCTGGAGCGCTGGCTAGGCGCATGCTCGGTGATCTGGGACTCGGTAGTCACTTCGAGGCGGTGGTGGGAGGGGATGAGGCTCCCTGCAAACCCGATCCCGCCGGGACCCTCGGCATCCTGGCGCGCCTCGGGGGCAGCCCGGCCGACGCGGTGCTCATCGGCGACGGGTGCGCGAACATCGCACTCGCGCGGTCGATCGGCATCCCGCTGGTCTCTGTCACCTGGGGGCTGACACCGCGCCCGGCGCTCATCGCGGCTGGTGCGCCGCTCCTCGTGGATCGCGTTGAGGATCTCAATCCATTCTTAGCCTAGGTCTTCCGGAAGCCACCCGGGCGACTATTTCGACGGCCTGTACGGGGCACCGAGAGACGGTTTCTAGGTGGGGTCAAACGCCATTGAACGAAGCAACAGTACCTGGGTGGGGGGCATTCACCGTGGCTACGCCAACGATGCTTCAGGGATTCCTGATCGGCCTACTCTCCACGCTCTTCATGGATGTCTTCAACCTAGCGGCCTCGAGAACGCTCGCGGTCGGCCTGTTCCGGCCAGCGCTTCTCGGGCGCTGGGTCGGTCACATGTTTCGGGGTCGGTTCGTGCACCGTGACATACGTGACGCCATGCCGGTTTGGCGGGAGTTCGCGCTCGGCGAGGTGACCCACTACGCCATCGGTGGGGTTCTCGGCACTATCTACGTCCTTCTCTCGAGCTTGATCGACGTCTCCCCCGACCGACTGGGCTGGGCCGTCGCGTACGGCACGCTCACAACGGTGTTGGCGTGGTTCGTCATGTTCCCGTCGTTCGGGTTCGGTCTTTGCGGCGCGCTCGGTCCGCCGTCCATGGCACCCCTCCGGACGAGCGCCTTCAATCATGTCTCCTTCGGTATTGGGCTGGGGCTCGTTGCAGGACTGGTGACGTGATGAATGTCTTCAGGGCGGCGCACGTACTGAACCGCTCCATCAATCGAGTATTCTTGGCGGGGTCGCCGAGCGGTCAGGCAACGGTGTGCAAAGCCGTGTACGCAGGTTCGAATCCTGCCCTCGCCTTAGTCTTCTGTTGTTGTGGACGCAGCGGAGCAGCAGGACCGGCCTTCATTAGGCGTAACCGTTCACGCTCCTCGGTTTTCGTCGGCAGGAGGGATGGTGCCGAGGTGATCGAGCCGGCCTGATACCGAGGAAGGACCAGATCGCGGGCGCGGCATCCTGCTGAATGTTGGTCGCCTGCAAGAACCCATAGTGTGCCAGGTACAGCACTCCAGAGGCTGGTAGCCCGATGCGTGCTCGCCGGAGGCATGGGAGGCGCCCACTCGGTGTCGCCCATCCCGTCCAACGCCGTGCAGAGCTGAAGGAGCACACGCGCCCCTGCTTCAGCGGCTCGTGCGGCCAGCGCGGGTTGTTCGCGAACTCCCTATCCCGACTGACAAGTCCGTCGACGTCGGCGAGGGCCGGGCCCCTCGCCCTCGTGGCTTGGTAGCCATGGGGCAACGCCAGGAGTTCTCCCTTCGCTCCGTCGCCGCCCGTGCCGCCGTGGTCGCCCTGCGCAGTGAACGAGGTTACGGTCCCGCGGGGCCACGACATCGGTGCAGGTCGACGCAACGTCCGTTGTCAGCGCAACTCATACAGGCACAGCAACGCCGCCCACCCGCTCGGCAGCACGAGCGGCGGCGCGTCGAGCTGCTGCCCCTGCCGCACGGCCATCTCGAGGAAGTAGCGCGCGTGGAAGAAGGCCTCGACGATCGGACGGGTGCACGCGAGCCACCGCTGGTTGTCGCCCAGCTGGAAGGTGCGCCCGGTCCCGTCCCGGACGATCTGCGTGAACCACTCGTCGAGCTCGCGATCGGGCGCGAGCGCCTGGAGCGCCGCGACAATCTCGCGGGTCGCGTCCTGGAGCCAGTAGACCTTGTAGCTCTGGTGATAGAGCCGGTAGAGCGGGTCGTCGTACCCCCACTCCCCTGAGCATCTGGCGAGCAGCTTCTCCAGCTCTGGAAGGGCCGCCTTCAGGTTCGCGAAGAGCACCTGGACCACCCCGCGCCCATCCTCGCCTCGATCGAACGCGCCCGGATCGCCTTCGTACTTCCGGTCCCGCTCGTCGGTTGCGCGCCGGCGCTCCCGCCCAGCGGCCTTCTCCGCGTCGCTCCGAGCGAGAATCCTCGGCGGTGACGACCTCCCGCTCCTGCGCGCGGCGAGCGACCCTCGCCGCCTTCCGAAGGTGGAAGTTCGCGTCCGTCGCCTCGACCTCCCTGACCAGGGAGTCGAGGGCGTTCCCGAGACCGGCCGCGGCGCGCTCGTGTTGGCAGCGGCACTCGCCGGTGTGGCCGTCGTCCAGGGCGCACTTCTCGGCGACCGGCTTGGCGCAAAGTGTCATCGCTCATCCCCCTGCGTCGACCTGTCCTCCGCGCTTGGCGCGGAGGCTAGCATGGCGACCGTTCGCGGCCGCAAGAGCCCGGCCGCCCGCCGCTCAGGGACGGCCCCTTCGGACTTCGACCAGGTTCGACGGTTGTCAGCGATGTCCTGACCGGCCTCCCTCTGGCAGCCCCACCTCGACCACCCCGATAGCCGCCCCACCGAGCCCCCCTCCGACCTCACCTCGTCACCGCTCCGTACCTGTCCATCGTCCGCCTCCTCCGTCCTCGCCCTCTTCCCCTCGACCTCCATCCCGCGCCCCCATCGCCACCTCCACCACCCCGCCCAACCCCCTTCACCTTCCCCGCGCCCCCTCCTCTTCTTCTTTTCCTTTTTCTTCTTCTTCTCTTTCTCTACTCATCCACTCCACTTCACTCTCTGTATCTCCCACTCACTCCACTCATCTCCATCTCCACTCTCTCCATCCATCCCATTTCCACCCTGCCCCTCTCCTCCTGATTCCTTCTCCTCTGATTCTGTTTTCCCGACCCCTCCACCCAGTCGTTGGGGGGGAGGGGTCGGGAAAACGGAATCACGAAACCCCCGTCACGCGGCCTCATCGCGAAACCCGGGGCAGGGTGGAAATTCGAGGACTTGGACGCCCCCGGCCCGATCGCCGCCGAAGCATTTCGTGACACAACGGTGTTAACAGCACGTAACGCTTTAAAATCACGAAATGTGTCGCGAAATCGCGGCCGTCGCGACGCGGTCCGGGCTCTTCCAGGATGCTCCGTCGGCGTCCCAGAGGGCCTCTCGGCAGGCCGCGCCTGAGCAGACCAGCGCGACCGATCCCGCCCTGCGCCGCCTCCTCCGACCCGCGCCACGCCGCCGGGGTTTCGTGTTTGAATCCCGGTGTCACGGTGAAGCACTTTATAAACGCGATTCGAAGCGCGAAACCCGGGCGTCCTACTCCGCCGCGCCGAGCTCGACGACCCGTGCGGCGACCGACGCATCGAGCCAGAGCTTCCTCCGCCGGCCCTGCCCCTCGAAGTGGACCGGCGACCGCGACTTTGCCTGCCTCCGGAACACCCGGGTCAGGTACGGCATGGCGCCCCGGGCATGGAGCCGCTGGCTGAAGGAGCCCATCACGACCGGCGCGTCCTCGGCGAGCGCGGCGAGGAACTCCTTCCCCTGGCGCGACAGGATGGGCCAGACCCGGTCGAGGTCGCCGACCTCGGCCGGCCTCCAGAGGTGACCCGGGCGCCGGTCGGGAGCGGGCACCGAGCCGATGCCGGCCGCCTTCGCGATCACCTCCGCCCTCTCCGCGTCGGGCGGGTCCTCGCGAAGGTTGAGGGGCGGCGCGAGCACCCGGATGAGGAGCCGCTCGAGGTCGTCGAGCGCCTGCGCCGCGACCGGCCACCACCAGAAGGTGTCCCATCCCTTCCCGCCGATGGTGTGGGAAGCGAGCCGGGTGTCGAGGGCGATGGACTGGCCGACGTAGGTCAGGTCGCCCCCCTTCACCACGAAGTAGACCGCCGGCGGCGGGAAGATTGGCGGCACCGCCGACGCGGGAAGGAGCCACTTCGCGAACGGCTTCAGGCACTCGGGCATCTGGTCCATGGACGCTCCTCGGCGCGCTTGCGCCATCTTTGGCGTCTTCGGGTATACGCCATCTTTGGCGTGGTCCGCAAGGGCGCGGCCCCGTAGCCTCCGTCCGTGGCGTCCAAGACCCCCTCCCTCGCCGACCGGCTCGCCCGCTGCCTACGCGCGGAGCGAGATCGCCGGGGGTGGTCCCAGGAGAAGACCGCCGCGACTGCCGGGATGAACCTGCGCCACTACCAGAAGCTGGAGACGGCGGACGTGGCGGCGACGCTCACGACGCTGGAGAAGCTGGCGGAGGCGTTCGGGGTGGATGCGAGGGAGTTGCTGGGGGTGTAGGGGGCCGGGAGTCATGGAGAACGCGACAGCGGGCACCGAAGTACCACCGCCCCCGTCTCCGTTGGACGCCGCACAGGGAGGCGTCTGGGACGCGCGCCGTGTGGCGATCCGCCAATGGCTTTCCGAGAAGTCTCAGCCACTCGCGGAAATGTACGAGGCGGCCGTGCGCCTCCTTCATGACCAGTCCCTCCCCGGGCGAGTCGTTCTCATCTCTCATGCCGTGCGCGACATCGCGAACCGACTCCCTGAAGCGGTGTCGGGCGTGAAGAGCGAGCGTCTCGACTATGTGAACAAGATGGACGGGTTGGCGACGGCCTGGCGGAACGCCGGTATCACCGGAGCGACCCTCGCCGGATCCGCGACTAGCCCCTCGCCCGCTGGGGGTGCGATTCCGGTCGACTCGCGGCTACTTGCGCAGATCGGGCGACTGCTGGCCGAGCACGAAGCTGTCCGAGAGCGCCCCGGCGAATCAGCCGCGAGGTTGTATGCCGCTTTCACGCCGACCAACGCCAAGCGCCACGAGGAGTTGCGCCCCGCGATTCTGCAATGGGTCAAGGTTCGGGCGTGGTTCGCCGGCAAAGCCCACGTGGGTAGCAAGTCCGATGCAGACGGCGACTTCGACGAACTGCGGCGGCAGTTCGACCTCTTCGAGACCGCGCTCGGTGCGATGGCGCAGAGCTTCTACGAGACGGTCGCTGACCTCGACGCGAATCTGAAGGAGCCTTCGCCGGAGAATGTGGACCGGGTCGTTGCGATGCTGGGACACGCCGAGCAGGTCAGGTATCTCCTCGACAAGCTCGATGACCCTCGGTGGCTGAGGCCGCTGTACGAGAAGGGCTTCTTCAAGAAGCCTCTGCCGCCGGACGAGGACCCGAGCCGGGGCACCATCGGCTTTCCTTTTTGGCCTCAGTCCAGGTTCCTGGCTCGCGTGGCGAAGAACCCCGAGGCGCAGGAGTTGGTGCTGAAGGTCGCTTTGGCCATCGAGACGAAGAACGTTCGTATTCACGAAGACCTGGCCGATGTCGCACTCGCGCTTCCTCCCGCGCAAGGGGTGATGCTGGCCCGGAAGGCTGAGGATTGGCTTGAGAGCCCCTTCCAGATGCTGCTCCCAGAGAAGCTCGGGGAGTTGGTGCGGCACCTGGTGGCCGGGGGCGAGACTTCCGCAGGCCTGCGCCTGGCGAAGAACCTCCTGAGAGTCGATCCAGACCCATCGAGAGCGCCGGCAGGTGGAGAGGTAGCCATGGTCGCGCCCGAACCGCGTGGCCGCTTCCACATCCATCACTACGAGGCGGCTCTTAAGTCGTGCGCGCCGGCGCTCGTGCGCGCCATCGGCGAAGATGCCCTGCAACTCCTGTGCGACCTCCTCGCCACGGCGATCAAGCTCTCCCAGACAAACCCAGATGGCGCAGAGGACTATTCGTGGATCTGGCGTCCGCGCATTGACGGAACCGAAAGGTCGGATGTTCGAGATCTCCTAGTCTCGGCTGTTCGAGACGCGGCCTGCGAACTTGCGGGCACGAGTGCTGAGCGTGCGCGCAAGGTCGTTCATCTACTTGAGGCATGTAGCTGGGGCGTCTTTCGCCGGATTTCGCTGCGGGTTCTTGCGCAAGTCTGGCGAGCTGTCCCCGACCTGGCGGCCACCAAGCTTGCTAGTCGTGAGCCTCTGCGACGACCGCCACTCCCGGCACGAATACGCGGCTCTAGCGAAGGCGAGCTTCGCAGGTGTCGAGGCAGCAACGAGGGAAGCCGTCATCGGTTGGATTAGAGCGGGACCTGATGTCGAAGAATACGCGCGGAGCTATGAAGAGGCGTTGGGCCGTCCCTCGACGGCCGAGGAGAGAGCCCAGTATGTCGACCTCTGGCGCCGCGCGCGGATGGCGCCGGTCGCCGCAGCGCTCCCGCTCGAAATGCAGGAGCAGTACAACTCGCTCGTCGCCAAGTACGGTCCACAACAGGATGAGCCTCGTCGCGAGATGGTAGAGTGGGTCCACTCCGAGAGCCCCAAGTCGGCCGCGGAACTCCGCGAGATGTCCCGCGAGGAGTTGGCGAGGCTTCTGGCGGGCTGGACGCCCGATCCGAAGGTCTTCGAGCCGTCCACGGATGGCCTTGCGCGCGAGCTGCACCGTCGCAGTCGTTGCAGACCCGCAACACTTCGCGGACGGTGCCGCCGCACTCGAGGCGATCAGCTCGCCACTCCTCAGAGCGCTGTTCCACGGATGGCGCGACGCGGCGACGCAAGGCAAGACATTTCGCTGGGATCCCGTCCTCGCTCTCGCTGCGTCCGCCCTTCAGCGGGCCGACCAGAGCACGGAAGGCTCGTGGACTCGCAGTGCGACTGTCGATCTCATCGCAGCGGGTCTGCGCGATAGACCTGGCTGTATCCCCTGAGCGTGAGCGCGCTCTCCGATGGCATCCCGACCAGGCTGTTTGATGGCTCACGTTCCGGTTCCCGTTCCCGCACGCTGTAGGGCGTGCGGGAAGCGGAACGGGGAGGCGGTCAGCGCGCGGTGAGGCGGTAGCCGTCGCCGGCGCGGACGAGGCGGCCAGCGGCGGTGAGGGCGGCGAGGCGCTCGTAGAGCGTGGCGTTGCGGACTGCGGCAGGCGGCGCGCAGCTCGGCGAGCGGGACAGGCCGGCCGGCGTCGGCGAGAGCGCGGGTGATGCGCTCGTCCGACCGAGGTGGGCGGCGGCTCGGGCTCCGCGCGGCGCTCGGCGACGCTGAAGAGCGAGGGCGTCGCCGCGCTGGGTCGAGCGCGAGGGCGATCGCCGGCACGGACGGCGCGGCGCGATGCTCGACGGTGAGCGTGAGGTCGTCGCCGTGGCGGCGCAGGTAGAGGTTGGAGTCGCCCCAGGCGTGGAACTCGGAGGAGCCGCGCAGGGCCTGGCCGGCGCGGGCGCGGCCGGCGCCCTTCCTGGCGTGGTGGACGAGCGACGACGGCGACGCCGTGGCGGCGCTGCAGCTCGCGCAGGTAGGCGAGCAGCGGCGCGACCTCGCCGGAGGCGTTCTCGTCGATGCGGTGCAGGCGCACGAAGGGATCGAGGACGAGCAGGCGCGGCTGCAGCTTCGGCGACGGTCTCGGCGAGGCTCGCCCGGTCGGCGTCGAGGTCGAGCCGCAGGCTCGGCGCGGTGATGACCTGGATGTCGAGATCGGCGAGGCGATGCCGGCGGCGGCGCAGATGCCGTCGAGCCGGCGGCGCACGACGTGCAGCGCGTCCTCGGCGGCGAAGAGCAGGACGCGGCCCGGGCGCGGTCACCGGGAAGCGGCGCAGGCAGGGCGTGCCGGCGGCGACGGAGACGGCGAGGTCGAGGGCGAGGAAGGACTTGCAGCACTTCGGCTCGCCGCCGACGATGCCGACGGCCTCCTCGGCCCACAGGCCGGTGATGAGCCAGCGTTGCTCCTCGGCGCGGGCGGCGAGGCGGTGGGCGGGCTCGACCGGGAGCAGGCTCATCGCCGCGGCGCCGCCGCGGCCTTCGCCTCGCGTGCGGCGGCGGCGCGGCGAAGATCTCGAGGAAGAGCTTCTCGTCGAGCTGGCGGGCGCTCGCGCTGCGCGGCCGCGGCGAGCAGCTCGCCGGCCATGTTCATGAGCGCGCGGTGGTTGCCCTGGGCGTGATCGCAGAGCGTCGCGATCAGCTCGGGAGTCATCAGCTTCGCGGCGCCGGCCTTGCGCCAGCGCGTGGCGCAGGCAGTCTCGGCCAGCTCCTCGGGCGTGGCGCGGCTCGCAGCGCGAGGCGGACGCGCATGCGGCTGTCGAGCGGCAGGAGCTCGTCGGAGCGGAAGCGCTCGCACGAGGCGGCCGTCGCCGGCGAGCACGACGGTGAGCAGCATGTGGGAGTCGAGCCTCGCGCGGACGAGGCAGGCGCAGCTCGGCGAGGACGGCGGGCAGCATCTCCTGCGCCTCGTCGACGAGGAGCACCGGCCGGAGAGCGCGGCGTCGATGTGGGTCTGCCAGCGCTCGCGCAGGACCTTGGAGCCGGCCCAGCGGTTGTGCGGGTGCGAGCTCGACGCCGAAGAGGTCGCCCATCTCGCGGTAGAAGTCGGCGAGGCCGGCCTGCGGGCGGCTGATCACGCCGACCTTGACGTCGCGCTGGCTGCGCGAGCCGCTCGGCGAGGATGCGCAGCGTCACCGACTTGCCGGTGCCGGGTGCGCCGGTGACGAGGGCGAAGCCGCCCTCGCCGACGAGCTGCTCGACGCGCCAGCCGAAGCGCTCGATGCGCGGGCGAGACGTGCAGCGCCTCGACCGGCACGTCGGGGGCGAACGGGTTCCACTTGAGGCCGTAGAGCGCGAGCAGCTTCTTGTTCACGCGTTCGTCTCCTTCGTCCTTGGGGAGGTAGGCGGGCGGCAGGCCGGTGGCGGCCTGCTCGGCGATGCAGCTGCGCGAGCAGCGGCGCGATGCCGGTCGCCGGCGGCCGGCCGGACGCGCGTCGGGCGACGATCGGGTCGAGCGGTCGGCGCTGGCCGCTCGGCGTTCCGGGTCTTGTCCTGCGGATAGAGCCGGCAGAGCACCGCGCCGGTGCGCTCGTCGACGAGGTGGACGGCCGTGAGGTCCCAGCTCGCGTAGCGGACCTCGACGCGCTCGCAGATGCCGGTAGCGGCCCGGGACCTCGAAGCGGCGGCCCTCGATGACGATCGGTGCCGTCGCTGCGGCGCTGCGTGCGCCGGTCCGCCCGCGTGAAGGCGAGCCGCAGCGCGGCGCTGTCCGGGCTCGGTCGCGTGACGTCGGGGCCGGCGAGGAAGCGCGCGATCGGCGTCTCGTCCGATCTCGGAGTGGACGCTTGCGGTTGTACTCGAGCTCCACCCACGCCTGCGTCGCCTCGTTGAGCACGGGCGAGCGTCAGGTCGGGGACGTCCTCGAGCATGGCGAGGAGCCGCCCCTCGACCTGGGCCCAGAAGTTCTCCTGCTTCCCGTTCTGGTAGGGGCTGTAGGGCAGCGTCGTCTCGTGGGCGATGCCGAGCCGGGTGAGCCCCTCCGCGATCTCCGCCGCGATCATCGGCGGCGCCGTTGTCGCTCATGGCCGCCCGCGGCAGCCCGCGCTTCTGGATCGCCTGCGACAAGCCGTGGGCGAGGTTCTCGGCGTTCTCGTGCGAGGTACCACTGCAGGTGGCAGGCGACGTCGCGAGCGGTCGTCGAGGACGCCGAACAGGAGCGGCGTCACCCACTCGCCGCGCGGCGTGAGCACCTTCTTGCGAGCCGTGGTGGAAGTCCCAGTGCCACAGGCCGTTCACGTACGCGGCCTCGTAGCTGCGCACCTCGCGATCGTCGAGGCGTGCCTCGGCGCGCTCGGCCCCCTCGGTCCGGCGCGACGTGACGCGCCGCCGCCGGAAGAGGCCGTTCGCCTTCATGAAGCGGCGCACCGTCGAGTACGACGGCACCGGCCCGAGCTCGGGCTTCGTCTCGGCGAGCGCGACGAGGTTGTCGTGGTGGAGCTGGTCGCTCCAGCTCTTGTGCGCCGCGTACTGCGCGAGCAGCGCCTGCCGCACCGCCTCGCTCATCGACGCCTGGTTCCCCGCGTCCTTGCGCACCTTGCGCCGCAGGACGCCCACCGGGTCGCGCTTCTCCCGGAGCGCCCGGTAGTACCAGCGCTCGATCGTCGAGACCCCGAAGCGGACGGGCTCGCTCGTCGCTGGGTGACGCCACGTCCGCGCGGCGAGCCGCTCCAACTCCCCGCGCAGCTCGCCCTTCTCCGGCGGCGCGGCCAGCAGCTGCCCCACCACCGAGAAGCGCAGGTGGGCCCAGGACTCGTGGACTCTCGGCTTTTCACTCTTCGTCACACGGCGCTCCAACTTGAAGGAGCGCGCACCGTAGTCGGCCGCCCGTCGCCGGATCGACGGGCATCTTCTGCGGGTCGGCGCGGCCCGTCAGCGAGCGTGCGCGGGGGACCCGCCGGTGATCGGGCCGAGGAGGCGCAGGAGCAGGATAAGCCGCGCCTCGTCGTTGCCCAGGAAGCGCTCGAGGAGCGACGCGGGGAGGCGCCCGGTCTCGACCGAGGGAACGAAGCCCTGGGCCGCCTCCCGCCAGCACCGCGTCTCGGCGAAGGTCGTCTTCCACCACTCGCGCCAGCGCTCCACCGTCCGCCGGCTCACGCCGAGCAGGGCGCGCAGCGTCCGCATCCTCGCCGGCGTCGCCCCCTCCCGCATCGCCGAGACGAGCACCACCACCGCGCCGAGGTAGACCTTGCGCCCGAGGAAGCGCAGCGACGAAGGCGTATGGCGCTTGCGGCAGCCGTCCTCGGCGCAGCAGAAGCTGCACCGTCGCTCGCGATCCTCGCCGAGCCCCTCGGGCTCACCACGGGGCTTTCGGCGGAACGCGGCGGAGTGAAGGACGCCGCCGCAGACCAGGCAGCCCGCAGCCTTGACCTCGGCCGCCCGGTCCTCGTCACAACGGTAGAGGAGCAGGTACAACCTCGGATCGCACACCAGCTTCTGCCACGACAAGAGGACCTCCTTGAGCGCTGAAACCGTCCAGCCCCTGAACGAGCCGCCGGCGTCCGACGCCGCCTTGGTCAAGAGCAGTCAATCCTGGCAGCTCTTTCCCAACGGTCTGCTCGTGTTCGAACGAGTCCTCGGCCCGAATGGCCCGTCACGCTTGCTCGTCTCTCGCGTCGAGGTCTGCACGCAGCCGGGGTGTACGTGCCGCGAGGTGACGCTGGAGGCGGTCGAAGCTCGAACTCGACCGGCCTCCCGAAGACTACGAGATGTTCCGCCGGATGCTCGACGATGGCGAGAAGAAGGTCGCCATGGTCGACCTTGACCTCGGGCTCGTCGGCCCTCTTCGGGCTACCGACACTCGAACCACGCTCAGTGATGAGTGGCTCGCCTACCTTCGCACCCGCATGGACGGGGACCTTCTCGACAGCCTCCACGAGCGCTGGATCCGGGCGAAGGGGCTTCAATCAACGCGGGGCTGGAAAACGATCGACTGGAGCAAGCGCGATCCCGATGAAATGGTCTTCTGGGAAGAGATGTTCCCGGACGACCGGGTCGATCACTTCCTCTACGAGGACAAGCGCGTCTTCTTCGCGTCGGAGCACTACTGCAGGAAGCCGGCATGCCCCTGCAGCCAGGTGCGCCTCGTGTTCATGGAGGTGAAGGACAACGGAAAGTTTCGCCAGGTCGGCTCAATCCTCGTCGGACTCCCGGGCGGCGAGGCGCGCGAGTTCGATGCGTCGCGCCGCGACGCAGAGCTGCTCCAGTATCTCTGGGCCGCATTCCAGCGGCGCTATCTCGTCGCCGTACACCTTGGCGATCGCAACCGGCGCATCCAGCAGATCGGAGCCATGCTCCCTCGCTCACAGCCCCCCGGGCCAGCTCCACAGGCCGCGGTTGCCGTGCCGCGCGTTGGCCGCAACGATCCCTGCCCCTGCGGCTCCGGCAAGAAGTTCAAGCGCTGCTGCGGGCGCTGACTTCAGCGCCACGATACTTGGTGGTGCGCGGCCACCGTCCCTCGGCTACCGTGACCGGAGGCCGCCCTTCTCGCCATCGCGGTGCTTGCCCGTGCTCACCCCAAGCGCTCCGTCACGCGACGTGGCAGGTGCTCAAGCCGCTCACCGATGATCTGGATCCCAGTCCACGACGAGAATCGGACGCCTATTCTGGAAACAACGGGGATCCGTTGGATGTCGCGATCAACTCGGTTCGCGGGAAGGCGCTTGATACGACCATTCAGTTCGGGCTGTGGGTGAGGCGGGGCATGGACCAAGCCGACGCGTCCGCTCGAGCGGCGCGCGGATTCGACGAAATCCCGGAGATCCGTGAGACGCTGGAGAGGCACCTCGATCCGGCCGTCGACCCGTCTCCTGCGATCCGCTCCGTCCTCGGAAGATGGTTCCCGTGGATCGCTCTTCTCGACCGCGATTGGGCGCTGGAGCATGTCCCGGCCCTGTTTCCTGCCGACAGCAGCCTGGCAGAACTGCGAGATGCGGCGTGGGATACCTACGTGACGTTCTGTCGGGCATACAACGACGTGTTCCCGCTCCTAGAGTCTGAGTACCGGCGTGCGGTGGAGGCTCTCGCGATGCGGGAGATCACCGTGAGCGATCCTCGCGATCCATCTCGGCACCTCGCTGAGCACTTGATGGCGCTCTACTGGCTGCGGCGACTCACCCTCGAACCCGGCGGTCTACTGGAGCGGTTCTTTGCAGTCGCGCCCGATGGCGTTCTGGGTCGTGCGCTGGGGTACGCCGGTCACTCGCTCCACGAGATGAAGGAGACGCTTTCACGCGAAGAAGCGGAACACATGCAGCAGCTCTGGCTGTACCGGTGGAACGTCGCCTCGAAGGACCTCGCTTCCCACTCGGAGGAGATCTCGGCGTTCGGATGGTGGTTTGCGTCGGCCAAGTTCGATTCGGGCTGGGCGCTCGATCAGCTCGGGTCCATCCTCCGGGCCGGCGGGCGCGTCGAGCCTGAACCGTTCGTCGCCGAGGAGCTCGCTCGCCTCTCGCCTACGCATGCGCTCGAGACCACCAGGTGCTTGAAGGCACTCATTGATGGCAGCCGCGACGCGTGGCTCGTGCTCGCGATCAGGGAGCGGATTCGAGTGGTCCTGGCTGGGGCTCTATCGAGCGGCGATCCTTCGACGCAGGAAGAAGCTCGGAGGCTGGTCGATCAGTTGGGCGCTAACGGACACCACGAGTTCCGCGATCTCCTTGATCAAGTTGCGCCTGCGTGAATCCCGGTCTGCCGTGACAGGCAAGGTCCGGGCAAGGTCGTCGTCGCACTGCCCGGTTTTGCCGCGACTGAACCAGCGGTTCCGACCCCGTTTTCCGGCCTTTTCGCGACATCCCGGCGCCGCTCGTCATATTCCCAAGCTGAGGGTCGCCGGTTCGAATCCGGTTTCCCGCTCCAATATCCGAAGTGATCACGAGGGGCTTCCAGGGTGACCGCCGGGAGCCCTTCGGCGTTTCTTTGGGCCGTGGATTCCTTGCCCGGACCTTGCCCGCGCAGATGGTGCTTTCGTGGAACCGCTGCCATTGCGCAGCTTCCTGCTGCGAACCTCAGCCTGACGATGTGGGGCACCGCCCGGCGGCGGCTTGACGAGTGGGGTCATTAGTGACACCACTATGTCCGTGGGCAAGGGTATCGACGAACTCCTGGCGGCGATGAGGGCAAGCCCCGCCGCGATCCGTTTCGCCGACGCGTGCAAGGTTGCGACCCACTACTTCGGACCCCCGCGGCAGAAGGGATCGAGCCACCACGTCTGGAAGATGCCCTGGGCAGGCGACCCTCGGGTGAACCTTCAGCCGGGCGCGGGGGGAAAGGCGAAGCCGTATCAGGTCCGGCAGGTCCTCCAAGCGATCGACCGCCTGCTGGACGAGAGGAAGCCATGAAGACGCATTCCATCGCAGAGAAGTACACCTATCGTGTCATCTGGTCGGACGAGGATCGGGAGTACGTCGGCCTCTGCGCCGAGCTTCCGAGCCTCAGTTGGCTGGACAAGTCCCAGACCGCGGCGTTGCGCGGCATCGTCGACGCGGCGCGCGAAGCGCTCGCCGACATGACCCGCCAGCATGAGGCCGTGCCGGGGCCGCTTTCGATCCGCCGGTACAGCGGCCAGTTCAAGGTCAGGATTCCGCCCCAGGTGCATCGGAAGCTCACCATCGAGGCCGCGGAGTCCCACGTCTCCTTGAACCGGCTCGTGAGCGCGAAGCTCGCCCACGGCTGACGTTACTTCCGGGCAAGGTCCGGGCAAGGTCGTCCCAGCCGAATGGGATTCTGCGTAAGTGAACCAGCCCAGCGAGCCCCCGTTTCGTTGGGATTCTTGAAGGTTCGGGCCTCGCCGCTCACGTTCCCAAGCTGAGGGTCGCCGGTTCGAATCCGGTTTCCCGCTCCAAATTACGAGGGGTTCCGTCATCCGGCGGAGCCCCTTCGTCTTTTCCGCGTGGAGGCCGCGCCGACGTTGGTGGCGCTCGGCTCGGGTTACACTGACCGAGCATGAGCCTTTGCTCCAAGACGGCTGCGCTCGCGGTGGCCTTGGCGCTGGCCGGCGCGCCTGCCGCTGCGCGCGCCAGTAGCGAGGCCGGCATCCGGGTCACGGTCGGCAAGTTCACGCTGCACGTCCTCTACAGCGTCGTGCTCGACTACCCCGACGGCAGTGACCGAGCAATCAAGGATCCCCGCTCCGTGCTCTTCGCGTTGGCGTCCCTGGTCCAGGCGAACGCGGAGCGCTTTGGGGCCATCGATCACGACCTTACGATCGAGTTGAGCATTCGATCGGGCTCCGAGACCGTGCTCCTGACGGTTGCGGAGGACTTCTTCGAGACGCCGGGGCACCCAACGAGGAAGTACGTCCTCGTCGGGGAGGCGCCGGTCCAAGCGGACCTCTCGGGCCAGATCGTGGCCGCCATCTGCGGCCGGTACCCTAGCGCCTGCGGGAAGCCGCCTGCCGAGAAGGTCACCCTGTTCGTCTGTCCTGCCGTGCCCTGTGAGGGAGAGGTCGCCTTCGGTTCCTTCCCCTCGACTTCGCTCAACCAGAAGTACGGGCTGCTTCGGCCAAAGGGGCGTGAGGGGAAGACTTTCGTCGTCACGCGCCAGCGGATGCCGCAGTACTACGAGCCGCTCGACTGAGGAGCTGCACGGGTCGGATCAACTGCTTCACTGGCTGTCGCAGTCCGTGCTCTAACTTCACGCGTGTTTGACCTCTGGCCCAGCACCCTCGGCCGCCGATGCAGGCCCTCGATCCGCGTCGGCTTGCCCTGGGGCGCGTCCGTGGCCGCGTGGTTCGTCATGGCCCGACTCGCCGTGGATGGGCGTGCCTTCAACGGCTCCTGGATGTACTGGCTCGCCGTTGGCGGCTTGGTCATGCCCGCCGCCGTCGTGCTGGCGTCGGTGATGGCCGGAGTCTGGCCTACGAGACGGAGCGTCGGGGCCAGTGTTATGGCGTCGCTGATCGGCACGATCCTCGGCGTCCTGGTTCTCCGCGTGTCCGGTGAGCCAATGCCCTTTGCCATCTTGGGCGGCTTCGTCGTCTCGCTGCTCGCCACGGGCAGCTACGTGGTGACGTCCTCGACGGACGACGTCGCCCGCCGAGACATGGAAGACCCCTGAGGAAGGTGGACAAGGTTCGGACAAGATCCAGCCAGCCAAGCGGGACTTCACGGGACTCAACCAGCCCAACGGGCCTCGTGATCTCCGCAAGTTAGCGATCCGTCTCGTCCGGCCCGGACTTTCCCAAAGCTCTGAGGTCGCTCGGCTATCGCAGTACTACCCTGTAGTAGACCTACATGGTAGTATGACTCGGTGAGACGGAAGTTCGTGGAATCGTCCGGCTTCACCGAAGATCGCAGGCGGCTCGAGCGGGCACGCGAGCTGGCCCACGATGATCTAGTCGCGCTGGAGCAGAGCATCCTGCGTGACCCGCAGGCGGGCGATCTCGTCCCGGGAACCGGAGGGCTCCGGAAGGTGCGGCTGGCCCAGCGGGGCGTGGGCCGCGGGAAGCAGGGCGGCGTCAGGGTCTACTACCTCGACCTTCCCCGCCGCTCGATCACGCATCTCGTCGCGATCTTCGGCAAGCGGGAGAAGTCCGACCTGTCTCCCGCGGAGCGGCGCGACGTCGCAGAGTTGGTCAAGGTGCTGAAGGAGGAAGCGTCATGAAGAACAAGGCACGCAGCAGCGCCTTCTCGAAGGTGAAGGCCGGACTGGAGGACGCCATCGCGTATCACCGCGGGACGCGCCTGCTCACCGTCAGGGACATCGAACTGGCGCCCCCGCACCCGATGGGCGCGAAGGAGGTCCTCGCCGTCAGGGCACGCTTCCGCGTCTCCCAGGCGGCCTTCGCGCGCATCCTCAACGTGAGCCCCAGGACCGTGCAGGCGTGGGAGACGAGCGCGCGACGCCCCTCCGACGCCGCCCTGAAGCTCCTCTCGGTCGCGAAGAAGCACCCGGAGGCGCTCTTCGGCTGAACGGTCGCGTCGGCCCCTTCCTCGACGCTTCCCGGCGTGTCCGCTCAGGAGAGCAGCTCCGGGTGGCGGTGCAGGTGGTCCCATGCCCAGGCATTGATGGGGAGCACGAAGGCGTCGCCGGTCCCTGCGAGCTCCGGCGCCCGGTAGATCGCGACGATGTCGGCCAGCTCGAGCCCTATCGCCACGCTGGGCACCTTGGGCACACGCAGCGTCCTCGTGTCCTCCTCCAGGTACCGTCGCAGCAACGCCTTCGCGGGCGGCGAGAGCGCGCTCAGCGCCTTGAAGGGCCGGTCACCACGCCGCCAGCTCGCGCTGAGGAGGGGCTTTGACGCGCCCCACAGCCATGCGGGGATCTTCCGGACATCGATTCGGCGGACGAGGTCGAGCACAGCATGCGGCGGCGTCATTGGTTCTCCTCCCGTGATCGTCGCGCCGCCGCGGCGGCGGCGTTCGGAGCGTGCAGCTCCCCTCGTGAATCGTTCTGGATGAGGGCTCCGGAACTGACGTCCTCGGAGCGGGCCGGGCGCGACTAGCCGCGGGAGGAGGCGCCCGGCTGGCGACACATGCACGGCGCGTACTCCGCCGCGCCGCGGGTCTGCCGATGGCCGAGGTGACTCTTCATGCGAGGAGATGCTACGCGCGTCCGGTCGCGGTCGTCAAACGACGCGCTCGAGGGCCCCCCCTTCGGCGCCCCGAGGCCGAGGGAGGGAGACAGCCAGGTGCCCGCGATCAGATCGTGTACTCCGGCTGCAGCTCGTGCACCAGCTCGAGCTCCGCGTACACCTTCCGGCGGAGCGCGTCGAAGTCGGAGCTCGTCCGCGTCCGGGGGCGCGACAGCGGCACGTCGATGACGGCCTTCACCCGACCGGGGCTCGCCGCCATCACCACGATGCGATCGGCCAGGAAGACGGACTCCTCGACGTCGTGGGTGACGCAGACGATGGTCTTGCGCTTCTCCTCCCAGATGCGGACCAGCTCCTCCTGCAGCTTGATGCGCGTGATCGCGTCCAGGGCGCCGAACGGTTCGTCGAGGAGGATGCACTCGGGGTCGACGGCCAGCGCCCGGGCCAGCGCCACGCGCTGCTGCATGCCGCCGGAGAGCTCATGGGGGTGGTGGCCCGCGAACGCGGACAGCCCGACGAGCTCGAGGCACTGCGTCGCGACCTCGCGGCGCTCGCGCTTCGGCACGCCGGAGACCTCGAGCCCGTACTCGACGTTTCGCAGCACGCTGCGCCAGGGGAAGAGCCCGTAGCTCTGGAACAGCGTCACGACCCGCCGCTGCGGACCGCCCACGACCGCCCCGTCGATCTCCACGGAGCCGCTCGAGGGCGCATCGAACCCCGCGACGATGTTGAGGAGCGTGGACTTGCCACAACCGCTCGGCCCCAGGAGGCACACGAGCTCGCCCTGGCCGATCTCGAGATCGACGGCCGAGAGCGCCGTCGTCGTGGCCCGCTGATTCACGAAGCGCTTCTCGACGGACCGAAGCACGATGCGCGCCGGCTTCATCCGAGCTCCTCGCCGGCCGGCACCGCGCCCCACGCCCTGTAGATCCGGCGCTCGGCGGCCGCGATGGTCTTGTCGAGCGCTAGCCCGATGAGTCCGATGAGCAGGACCGCGAAGAGGAGCAGGTCGGTCCGCAAGAAGTTGCGCGCGTCCATGACGAGGAAGCCGAGCCCCGAGCGCGCCCCCAGCATCTCCCCGGCGACCAGGTAGACCCACGCCGCGCCGAGCGCGATGTGCAGCCCGACGGCCACCTGAGGGAAGGCCGCCGGCACGACCACCTTGAGGACGATGTCGCGCTCGCTCGAACCGAAGTTCCGGGCGATGCGCAGCAGCAGCGGGTCCACGCGCCGCACCGCGGCGACCGTCGTGAGGAGCGCAGGGAAGAACGACGCGAGGAAGATGATCGCGATCGCGGGCGCGTCCCCGATCCCGAGCCACAGCACCGCCAGGGGAAACCACGCGATCGGCGACACCGGCCGCAGCAGCTGAACCACCGGGTCCACCGCCCGCCAGAGCCGCTCGCGCCAGCCGAAGAGGAGCCCCAACGTCACCGCCGACGTCGTGGCGATCAGGTAGGCAACGAGGAAGCGGGCCAGGCTCGCCCCCACGTGCGAGAACAGCGTTCCACTGGCGAGGATCTCCGCGCCCGCGCGCAGCACCGCGACCGGGCCGGGGAGCTGATCGGCCGTCCACCGCCCGGACCGCGCCGCCACCTCCCAGGCGAGGACGACGGCCGCGATACCCGAGGCCGGCACCAGCCAGCGATCGAGCCACCGCACCACGCGCCGGGGGACGTCGACCGGCGGCGGCGAACCCGGGGCCACGCCGTTCGTTGGCCGTACATCCATGCTCACCTCGCGTAGGCGCGCTTGGCGAACCGGTCGTCGAGGAAGGCGCCCAGGTCCACGGGTGTGCTCGCGATGCCGAACTTGAGCATGTCCCCCTGCGTGGCCTCCAGATCGGCCAGCGTCGGCAAGAGGTCGTCGAAGGTGACGCGGTCGCGCGGGTGCGTCAGGACGTGACGGATGACCTCCGGCTTCTGCCCCAGGTACTTCGTGGAGAGCTCAGCGGCCTCGTCCGGGTGCTCGGTCACGAACCTCCCCGCTGCGACGAGCGCGTCCACGAGCTCCTGAACGCTCTCCGGGCGCGCCGCGATGAGATCCTCCCGGGCGAGGAGCGTGCAGCAGATGTGGTTCGGCCACACGTCCTTCGAGTACTTGAGCACCTTCCCGACGTGCTGGAGCTCTGCCTGGCCACCGAACGGCTCGGCGACGATGAACCCGCCGAGCCGGCCCGTCCCGAGCGCCTGGACCATCTCCGGCGGCGGCATCTCCACGATCTCCACGTCGCGGCCCGGCTCGAGCCCCTCGGCGGCGAGGATTCGCCTGAGCAGGATGTTGTGCGTCGAGAAGCGGCTCGGGATCGCGATCGTCTTCCCCTTGAGGTCGGCGACCGACGTGACCGCGTCGCCCACCTTCACGGTCAGCACGCTGCCGTTGCGGTGCCCGAGGAGCACGAGCTTCACCGGGACCCCCTTCCCGCGGAGGGTCAGGCCGATCGGCGTGAGCGCGAAGGCCGCCTCGAGCGCGCCGCCCTTCACCGCCTCCGCCAGCTCGGGCCAGCTCGCGAACTTCACCGGCTCCACGTCGAGCGTCTCGAAGGTCGTCCGCGCCGCCGCGATCACGGTCAGGTGATCCGTGAGCGGTAGGTACCCCAGCCGTACCCTGGTCCTCGAGCCCGCCTGCCTACGGCACGCCGGGAGCAGGCCCCCCAGCGCGGCCGCGGCGCCCCCGGCCCCCGCGAGCTTCAGGACGTCCCTACGCGTGATCGATCGCATCTTCAGGTCTCCGTGGAGGATTGGCCGGCCCAGCCGAGCGCCAGCCGCTTGCGGTGGAGGTGCATCCGGACGTGCTGGGCACCGAGCTTCGGCTCGGGCTCCGTGTAGACCTTGGCGCCCAGGAGCTTCAGGACGCCTTCTGAGCCGGCGAGAAAGTCGACCACGTCGTTGCTGCCCCGCTCCAGCTCGCCGGAGCCGTCGGCCCTCGGGCGCGGAATCGCCGGCGGGATGGGGGCGGGGAACCCGACCAGGTTGCTGACCCCGTGCACGAGGAACGTGAGCCCCTGCCCCACCGTCTTCTCGTTCCCAGGCTCTGGTCCGATGAACATGAACGGGAGGTCCTTCATCGCGACGCCGCTCGCCCGCGAGATCTCGGCGAAGAGCCGGAGCGTCCGGGTGTTGTCGACGCAGCCGCCCACCGCGAGGACGGGGGGGATGCCCAGCTCGCGGCACAGCCCCGCGAGACCGAGCCCCGCCAGGTCGGCGGCCTCGGGCCCGCAGAGGCCTTCGTTGAGGAGCGCGTGGGCGCAGCACCCCGTCGTGAGCAGGAGCACGTCGGAGCGGATCAGCTCACGCGCCAACGTCACGTGGTTGTACTCGTATGGGACCTTGGGGGTGTTGCAGCCGACGATGGTGGCGATCCCCTCGAGCCGCCCGCTGCGCAGGAGCTCGACGATCCGCTCCGCGCCACCGAGCGTCTCGAGGATGTTCTCGTAGCTCCACCCGACCTGCGCCGCCGTGGTGACCTGCGGGATGTGGGTCTTGGAGTGATCGCGCCGCCGGTACGCCTCGATCGCGGCGCGAGCGACGCGGTCCGCGTCGGCCTGGAGCTGCTCCGGCTGCTCGGGATCGAACGGGACGTGCAGCGCCCCGGGGATCCGGTTCGACTTGCAGGTCGTGATGATCTGCGTCCCGAAGCAGTCGGCGAGGATCTTCATGCCGGGGATGACGCACTGCATGTCCACGACCACCGCGTCGACGGCGCCGGTGCCGAGCACGAGCTCCTGGCCGCCGATGTTCGTGACGGTCGACACGCCGTGCCTGGCCAGGAGCTCCTCGCCCGAGCAGCAGAGCCCGCCCACCACGATGCCCTTCGCCCCGACGTCGCGCGCGAGCTGCTCCAGCTCGGGCGTCCGGAGCTTCTCCAGGATGACCTCGACCATCACCGGCGAGTGGCCGTGCATGAGCACGTTCACGTGGTCAGCCTTGAGGATCCCGTAGTTCACTGTCGTGACGCGCTGCTGCGGAAGGCCGAAGAGCATCTCCGTCGCGAACGAGGAGCCGAAGAGCGTGCTGTAGCAGTAGGCGAGCGCCGCCCGGAGCTCCTGCGCGGCGAGCGCGGTCCAGTCGGTGCAGCCGCCGAGCGTGGTCATGTGGAGTGCCTCCATGACCTCGTACGTGGCGCTGCGCGGGAGGATGCCGAGCCCGCGCCACGTCTCCCGGCGCTCAGGCGGAGCGAAGGCCTCGAGCGTCCGGAGCGGCGCCGCCTCGAGCCTGCCGAGGTCCTGGATGAGGATCCCGGTCACCTCTCGTGCCACGTCCTCGAGCGGCCTGCCCTCTGACGCGACGCCGAAGCGGCGCGCCAGCTCCAGCACGCGCTCCTCGCCCTTGATCTTCAGGTGCGCCTTGCCGTCCGCAGCCGCCAGCACCGAGAACATCGCCTCGTGCGCGTGGCGCCCGTGCGCCGAGAGCCCGGCGACGAGCGAGCGCAGCACGTTGCCGATGACCATCGCGTTCTGGTCCTTGCCGCAGATGCCTCGCTCGGCCTTCGGGCCGATCCGGCACGGCCCCCACTGGCACATCCGGCAGCAACGGCCGGTGAGGCCGAACGTGCACTGTGGCTTCTGCTGCTCGAAGCGGTCGTAGAGCGTCTCGACGCCGAGCCCCTCCAGGTGCTGCAGGAGGTCGCGGGACGCGGCGTTCGGCGTCAGCGCGACGTGCTCGGCCTTGTCCGGGACGTCGACGTTGAGGATCGGCAGGTGCTGTCTCATTCGAATAGCCTCGTCGAGAGGTACCGCTCGCCGGTGTCGGGAAGGAGGACGACGACGAGCTTCCCCTCGCTCTCCGGTCGCCGCGCGAGCTCCATGGCCGCGTGCGCGGCCGCGCCGGCGGAGATCCCCACGAGGAGCCCCTCCTCGCGCGCCAGCCGCCGCGACACCTCGAAGGCCTGCGCCGCGGTGACGCGGACGATCTCGTCGATGACGCCGACGTTCAGCGCCTCCGGGATGAACCCCGCGCCGATGCCCTGCAGCGCGTGGGGCCCCGGCATGCCGCCCGACAGGACCGGCGAGTCGTCCGGCTCCACTGCGACGATGCGCACCTGGCCCTTGCGCGACTTCAGCGCCTCGCCGACGCCGGTGATCGTCCCGCCCGTGCCAACGCCGGCCACGAACACGTCCACGCGGCCATCCGTGTCCTCCCAGATCTCGACCGCGGTGGTGCGCCGGTGCGCTGCGGCGTTGGCCGGGTTGGCGAACTGCTGGGGGAGGAAGGCGTCGGCGCTCTCGCGCGCGAGCTCCTCCGCCTTGCGCACGGCGCCGCGCATGCCGAGCGCGCCTGGCGTCAGCACCAGCTCCGCGCCATAGGCGGCGAGCAGCTTCCTGCGCTCGACGCTCATCGAGTCGGGCATCGTCAGGATCAGCCGATAGCCTCGGGCCGCGGCCACCAGCGCGAGGCCGATGCCCGTGTTGCCCGAGGTCGGCTCGATCGAGCGTAGTGCGGCCAGGCGCGATCCGCCCGTCCCGCTCGGCCGAGAGGATCATCTCCAGCGCGATGCGGTCCTTGACGCTGCCGCCCGGGTTGAACGACTCGAGCTTCGCCGCGACCACCGCGACCTGACCCGCCTGCTGCCTCAGGCGCAGCAGCGGGGTTCGCCCGACCAGGGAGAGGATGTCGTCGTGGATCATCGGGTCGTCTCAACCGACGGGGAGCGTGGCCAGCGCCGCGTCGAGGTCGGCGAGCAGGTCCGCGGGGTCCTCGATGCCGACCGAGAGCCGGATGACGCCGTCGGTGATGCCGGCGCGCGCCCTGGCCTCGGGGGTCATCGACGCGTGGGTCATGGAGGCGGGGTGAGCGACCAGGCTCTCCACGCCCCCGAGGCTCTCGGCGAGCGTGAACCAGCGCAGCGTCCTGAGGACGTGATCGACGCGCTCGCGGCTGCCGTCGGCCAGCTCGAAGCTCACCATGCCGCCGAAGCCGGACTGCTGCCTGCGCGCGAGCCCGTGCTGGGGGTGGGTCGCGAGCCCCGGGTAGTGCACCTTCGCGACCGCCGGGTGCGCGGCGAGGAACTCGGCGACGGCGCGCGCCCCGGCCTCGTGCGCGCGCATCCGGAGCAGCAGGGTCTTGAGGCCGCGGAGGACGAGGAAGCAGTCGTGGGGGCTCTGCGACGTGCCCAGCAGGTTGTTGACGCTCTGGATCTGCTGGACCAGCGCGGTCCTGCCGGGCCCCGCCACGACCGCGCCGCCCACGACGTCGCTGTGTCCGTTCAGGTACTTCGTGGTCGAGTGGACCACGAGGTCGGCACCGTGCCGGAAGGGCTGCTGCGAGACCGGGGAGAGGAACGTGTTGTCGACGACGGTGAGCGCGCCGTGGCTCCGTGCGAGCGCAACGACCGCCGCGACGTCGGTGAGGCGCAGCAGCGGGTTGGACGGGGTCTCGATCCAGAGCATCCGCGTGTTCGACCGGAAGGCAGCGGCGACGGCGTCCAGATCGGCGAGGTCGAGGTACGTGACCTCGAGCCCGTAGGTCGCCCTCGCGTGCTCGAGGGCGCGGAAGGTCCCGCCGTAGCAGTCCACGGTGCAGAGCAGGTGGCTGCCCACAGGGAGGAGGTTCAGCGCGACGATCACCGCGCTCATGCCGGTGCTCGTGCACGTTGCCCCCGCGCCACCCTCCAGGAGCGCGAGCGCCTCTTCGAGCGCCGCCCGCGTCGGATTCCCGCTGCGTGTGTAGTCATACCCGGCGTTCGTGCAGACGTCGCGGAACGCGAAGGTGGACGACTGGTAGATCGGCGGCATGACCGCGCCGTAGGTGGGATCGGGCTGCACGCCGGCGTGGACACACTGGGTCCCGAGCCTGGCGCTGGGCACGAGCGGGCCACGGGCGCCCCACCCGGCCCTCACGGGAGACCCGGGGGGCACGATCGTGAAGTGGTAGGCAGGGTTACCGGGGACGGTGGGGTCTAGGTGTGCGTCGTTGGACATGCGGCCTCGATCGGCCACGAGGCCGTACGCGTTCGCCCGGGTTTGTGGATGCTGCTCGCCTCGGCTTCGTGGCGAGCCGCCGTCGATTCCGTGATACAGGATGTACGTCCACGATGCAAGACACCGCCAGGTCGAGGTCAGGAGGGCGCAAGGTGATGAAGAACACGAAGACCTACCTCGACTTCAACGCCAGCACGCCGCTCGCTCCCGAGGCCGCGGAGGCCATGCGGCCGTTCCTCACCGACCATTTCGGCAATCCGTCGAACGGCCACTGGGCGGGCGCGCCGGCGAAGGCGGCGGTGGAGCGGGCGCGTGGTCAGGTCGCCGAGCTGCTCGGCGCCGCACCGGACGAGATCGTCTTCACGAGCGGCGGCACCGAGGCGAACAACCATGCGCTGAAGGGAGTCTTCTTCGCCAACCGTGATCGCGGCGACCACTTCGTCACCAGCGCCGTCGAGCATCCGGCCGTCCTGAAGCCGCTGGAGTTCCTTCAGCGGCTGGGCGCGAAGGTCACGGTCGTCGGCGTGGACAGCCAGGGACGAGTCGATCCCGAGGCCATCCGCCGCGCCATCACCCCGCGCACCATCCTCGTCAGCGTCATGCACGCCAACAACGAGGTCGGGACGATCCAGCCCATCGAGGAGATCGCTGCCATCGCCCGCGCGGCCGGCGTGCTCATGCACACCGACGCCGCGCAGAGCGCCGGGAAGGTCCCGACGCGGGTTGACGACCTCGGTGTGGACCTCCTCTCGGTCGCGGGGCACAAGCTCTACGCGCCCAAGGGAGTCGGCGCCCTCTACGTCCGGCGCGGTACGCGGCTCGAGCCCTTCATGCACGGTGCCGGGCACGAGTCGGGGCGCAGGGCCGGCACCGAGAACGTGCTCCTCGACGTGGCGCTCGGCGCGGCCTGCGAGGTCGCTGGCCGGTGGATCGGGATGGACGCGGTCCGCGCGCTCCGTGACCGTTTCGAGGCGGAGTTGAAGGCCATCTTCGGCGCAGACCTCACCGTGAACGGCGGGGGCGCCGAGCGGCTCCCCAACACCTCCAGCGTGAACTTCGTCGGACGGGTGGGCGCCGAGGTGCTGGCGGGGCTCCCGGGCGTGGCGGCGTCGACCGGCTCCGCTTGCCATGCCGGCTCGGTCGAGCTCTCCGCGGTCCTGGCGGCGATGGGCGTCTCGGAGCGCGAGGGCATGGGCGCCGTCCGCTTCAGCCTCGGGAGAACGACGACCTGGGAGGAGCTCGCCGACGTCCTCTCGATGCTGAGCGCGAAGGGGGCCGCACCTCGGACCGCGGGTAACCGATCCGATCACACTGTTGCCGTCTCCGTCGTTCGAGCGCGCGAAATGTCGATGGATTCCGCGCTGGCTCGAGCCCCGCACGTGGCGCGCCCCTTGCTTCAACCCGCACCTCGCACCTCACGCAGCCAACGGAGGCAGAGACCGCGCATGTGGATGCTCTTCATGGGTGACCTTCGACGCCGCTGGGTCGAGTACCTGCTCGGGACCGTGGCCGTCGACGCTCGTGGTCGCGGCGCTCGTCACTCACCGTGCCGTGACCTCGTCGGCGGAGGACGCGGTGCACGACCTCGCGCATCGGCTCGGGCGGAACATGCTCGTGGTCCCCGAGGCGACCGACCTCGCGGCCTTCCACGGACAGCGGTACGGGGCCGAGGCGTTGCCCGACAGCTCTCCCGGCGCCCTGCGATCCTCTGCAGTGGCGCAGCACCTCCGCTCCGTAGAGGCACGGCTCTACGGCAACGTGAAGGCGGGCGACGGCGAGGTGATCGTCGTTGGCCAGGACGTCGACTGGCCTTCGCTGGGCGAGGTGGAGCCGGCGGTCCTCGGCCCGGCGGCTGCCCGCACCCTGGGCGCGTCGGCGGGCGGAACCTTCAGACTGGGCGATCGGACCTTCTCGGTGCTCCAGGTCTCGGACGCGCCTGCCGACGGACTCGACGCCGCAGTCTTCATGCCGCTCGCCGCCGCGCAGCGCGTCCTCGGGCGGCCTGGGGCGCTGTCCGCGCTGACGCTGGGCGGCTGCTGGTGCCGAGTCGACGTCGCGACGCTCGCCGCCGAGGTCGAGAATCCTCCCGGTTCCCGCGCGATCACCGTCGCGGGGATGGTGAAGGCGCAGAAGGGGAGCGTCGAGACGATGAAGCGATACTCGACCGTCCTGAACCTGACGGGGCTCGCGGTCGTCGCGCTCGTCGTGGGCGCCCTCGCGTCCTCGCAAGCCCGGCGCAGGTCTCGCGAGCTCGGGCTGCTCGTCGCGATTGGCGTGCCGCCCCGCGCCCTCGCGCGCCTCTTCACCCTTCAGGCGGCCGCGGCGGGAGCCCTCGGCGGCGCCGCAGGCTGGGCTCTGGCGTTCCCGCTGACCTGGCGCCTCGGCTCGGCCTTGCTCGGCAGCCCGCTCGTGCCCACGCCAGAGCTGCTGCTGCCCGTGGTCGGCCTCGCCGCGCTCGTCAGCGCCGTCGCCGCCACCGTCCCAGCCAACCGCGCCGCCGCGCTCGATCCCACCGTCGTCCTTCGGGAGTCCTGATCATGATCCGCGTCGAGAACGTGAAGAAGTCCTTCACCGCACCCCAGGGGGGCGAGGTCCTCGCCCTCGCCGGCGTCACGGCACACGTCGCTCCCGGCGAGTTCCTGGCCGTGGTCGGGCCGAGCGGCAGCGGGAAGTCCACGCTGCTCTTCGCCATGGGAGGGCTCGCCGCCCCGACGGGCGGCCATGTCTACCTCGGTGAGAGGCGCGTCTACGATCTCGGCGGCGAGGCCCGCGCCGCCCTCCGCCGAACCGAGATCGGCTTCGTCTTCCAGACGTTCAACCTCGTCCCCTACCTCACGTGCGTGGAGAACGTGGTCCTGCCCGCGATCCTCGCAGGCCGCCCCCGGGCGAAGGCCAACGAGGACGCGGACCGGATCCTCGACCGACTGGGGCTCTCCGCGCGGCGCCACCACCGGCCCGCGCAGCTCTCCGTGGGAGAGCGCCAGCGCGTAGGCATCGGGCGGGCCATCGTGAACGGGCCCCAGGTCCTCCTCGCCGACGAGCCGACCGGAAACCTCGATCCGGCGACCGCCGACCAGACGATGGAGCTGCTTCGCGAGCTGAACGCGAGCGGCCAGACGATCGTGATGGTCACGCACGACCAGCGTCTCGCCCAGCAGGCGGGGCGGATCATGCGGCTCCGCGCCGGCGCGATCGACACCCGGGGCTCCACCGGCGACGGGGCGGTCGCGTGACGGGCCCTGCCCTCTGGCTCACTGTGCGAGACGTGGCGGTCAGGCGCCGATCCGTCGTCCTCGCGGCGACGGTGGTCGCCGCGCTCACGGCGGCGGTCACCGCCGTGGAGTTCGTCGCTCGCGCCCGGGAGGAGGCGATCGCGACGCAGATCGACGCCATCGGGCCCGCCCTCTCCGTGGTGTCGACGGGTACGACCGCGAGCGCGCTCGTCAGGCTCGCGCTCGGCGACGGCTCGCTGCCCGCGCGCACTGCCGACACCGTCGTGGCGGCGCTCGGCTCCGACGTCCGTGCGGTCGAAGCACGACTCGTCCTGACGAGACCGATCGCAGGACTCCTCTCGCCCGTGGTCGGGCTGGACTGGACCTCGCTCCCGGCGCGCACCGGGCCGGGAGGCCGCGATGTCGCAGCGCTCGGGTCCGAGCTCGCGCGCCGAACGGGGACGCCACGGAGGATCGACGTGGACGGAAGGCCGTTCGACGTGGACGCGGTGATGCCGTCCACCGGCAGCGCCGAGGACCTGGCGGTGCTCATTCCGCTCGAGTCCGCGCAGGCCCTCCTCGGCGCTCCAGCGGTGAACGAGCTTCGCGTGTTCCTGCGTGCAGGAGTCGAGCCGCGGGACGCCCAGGCGCGCCTCGCGGCGGCACTGCACGACGCCAGCGCGATCCGGACGGATCGCGGCGGGGTCGCCGACCATGACACGCACGCCTCCCTGGCGAAGCATCGCATGGTCGCCTACGCGGTGATGGGCATCGTGGCCGCCCTCTGCCTCGTCATCGCGGCGCACCTCGACGCCTCGGAGCGGCGCATCGAGCTGGCGACGTCGCCGCGATCGGGGCATCGCGGGCGACGCTCCTGGGGCTGCTTCTCTCCCGCTCCGCGCTGGTGGCGGTGGCCGGCGCGACCGCTGGCGTCATCGCCGGTGGCGCGCTCGCCGCGGCCCAGGACCCCGGCGTAGCGGGGGCGATCGCGCGGAGCGGGCCGTTCGCGCTCTCGTGCCTCGCCGCGGCGCTCGGGCTCGGCATCGCCTCGGCCACTCCGACCGCGCTCGTCTGGGCGCTTCGCGACCCGGTGCCGGAGCTGCAGGAGAGTTGAGCCCGGCCGATCGGTGAGCCTTCCTCCCGGCGGTCGGCTCCACGCCCTCGATCGATCACACCGTAACCAGGGTGGTGACGGCCGCTGAGCCTGAAAGGAGGCTCGTCAGGAGCCTATGCCAGCGGAATTGCGCAAGTCGTGGCGACGGCACGCGAGCTGCAATTGAACCAGGAGACGCGACGGCGGCATCCGGTCCGACGCCGAGTCCACACGCCAACCGGCTTCAAGAGGCATCAAATGCGTAACGTCTTCCTGGCTTCATTCGCTGCAGCCATCGCCCTCGCCGCGACGTCCGCTCGCGCCGACGAGGTGGAGTACCCCGTGCAGGAGAAGGTCTTCGCCACCCGGCTCGACTCGGAGCCGATCGTGACGTCCGACGTGACCTATCTCGGAGCTCACGCGGTGGTCGTGAAGGACTCTCCGGGGCCCGCCCGCGGCCTCGTGGCGGCCTACGAGGACGTCCAGTACCCGATCGATGTCCCGCTGCCCACCAAGGCTGCGCCGCACTGCGACCCGAGCCATGCCGTCATGGTCGCGAGCACGTGCCTCCACAGGTGACCGGTGGTCCGTCTCGAGGCGCCTGCGTTTCACCCCACGGGGTGGCGCAGGCGTCAGGGAGGCAAGGCTCTCCGAGGGGTCCACGAGGGCGTGGGACCCCTTCGGTCAGCCCTTCAGCAGCTCCATCACCTCGGCAGGCGCGAGCAGCTTCCCCGCCGACACCACCTTGCCGTCCACCGCGAGGGCCGGCGTGGACATCACCTTGAACTTCATGATCTCGCGGACGTCCTCCACCTTCTCGACGGGGACGCCGAGCCCCAGCGCTGCCACCGCCTTCTCCGCGTTCGCCGTGAGCTGCTTGCACTTCGCGCAGCCGGTCCCGAGCACCTGGATCTTCATCGCCTGTCGCCTCCTCACAGCACCGCGTTGAACAGCCAGCCGACCAGCAGGATGCCGCCCGCCACCACGCCGACGAAGGTCGCGATGAGCTTCGGCCGGAGCACCTTGCGCAGGATGATCATCTCCGGCAGCGAGAGGGCGATCACCGCCATCATGAAGGCGAGCACCGTCCCGAGCGCGGCCCCCTTGTCGAGGAGCGCCTCGACCACCGGGATGATCCCGGCGGCGTTCGAGTACATCGGGACGCCGATCAGCACCGCGACCGGCACCGACCACCACGCAGACTTCCCCATGAAGCTCACGAGGAACCCCTCGGGCACGTAGCCGTGGATGCCGGCCCCTACCGCGATCCCGCCCAGCACCCAGGGCCAGACCTTGCCGACGATCTCGCGGACCGCGTCGAGCCCCTTCGCGACGCGCCCTGTGAAGCCGAGCCGCTCCTTCTCGTAGGCGGCGCTCGCGTTCATCGACTCGTAGACCCACGGCTCGACCCAGCGCTCCAGCCTCAGGCGACCGAGGACGAAGCCTGACGCGATCGCGATCGTGAGGCCGGTGCCGAGGTAGAGCGCGGCCACCTTCCAGCCGAAGAGGCCGAAGAGGAGCACCAGCGCGACCTCGTTCACCATCGGGGCCGAGATCAGGAACGAGAGCGTCACGCCGAGCGGGATCCCGACCTCGACGAAGCCGATGAAGAGCGGCACCGCCGAGCAGGAGCAGAAGGGGGTCACGATGCCGAGCAGCGCTGCCAGGACGTTCCCGACCGACTCCCGCTTCCCGGCGAGGATCGCGCGCGTCCGCTCGGGCGTGAAGAAGGACCGCGCGATCCCGACGAGGAAGACGATCAGCGTCAGGAGCAGCAGGACCTTTGGCGTGTCGTAGAGGAAGAAGGCGACGCTCTCGCCGAGGCGCGAGCCGCGGGTCAAGCCGAGGACGCTGAAGCTGAGCCACTCGGAGAGTGGCTTCACGGCCGAGTAGGCGGCGAGCCAGGCGGCGAGCCCGAGCGCGAGGAGTGCGGCGGTCACCAGCGCGCGACCGTGCTTACGAAGTAGAGGCCGCCGGCGATGACCGCGAGGCCGGCGAGCACGCGGAGGACGGAGACCGCCCGGGCGCCGCCCTTCCACGCGAGCCAGCGCTGCACGTTCTGGGCGGAGGCCCCCGCAGCCACGATGGCGAGCGAGTGGCCGAGCCCGTAGAGCGCGACGAGCAGCACGCCGTAGAGGGCCCGCTCCGCGCCGGCGCGGAACGCCAACCCCAGCAGCGGCGCCATGAAGGCGAAGGTGCAGGGGCCGAGCGCGGCGCCGAAGAGGAGGCCGAGCAGGAGCGCGCCCCATGGTCCCCGCCGCGCCGGTGCGCCGGATGGAGTCGACCACGCCGGCAGCGGAAGCACGCCGATCAGGTTGAGCCCCACGGCAAGGAAGACCCCGGCGAGCACCCAGGTCCCTGCCCTCCCCACGTCTCCCACCATCCGTCCGGCAGCGGCGGTCGCTGCGCCGATGACCGCGATGGAGGCGAGGATCCCCAGCGCGAAGCTGCTCGAGAGGAGCACGGCGCGCCGGCTGGTGGGCAGCTCCTCTCCTCCGCTCATGTAGGCGACGACGAGCGGGATGCTGGAGAGGTGGCACGGGCTCAGCGCGACCGAGAGCAGCCCCCACACGAAGGCCGCGGGGAGGGCCAGCCCCGCGGAGGCCTCGAACGCGCGGCCGAACGCGGTTAGGAGCTCTACCACCGACGCACCCTCAGAACGCGAACCCGTGGGACTTCCATCGCCCGAGGATCTCCTCACGGGACATGAACCCCTCGTGGCGACTGAGCTCGATCCCGTCCGCGCCGTAGAAGATCTGCGTCGGCATCACGCGGATGGCGTAGGGCTCGCCCGCGGCGGGGTTCACCCAGACGTCGACGAATTCGACCTGCATGCGCCCGGCGAAGTCGCTTCGCAGCTGGTCGAGGATCGGCGCCATCGCCTTGCACGGGATGCACTTCCCCGCGCCGACGTCGACGAGGCGCGGCGTCCGGGCACTGCTCGGCACCGACTGGGCGGCGGCAGTGGGCGCGCAGGAGGCCTGGCCTGCAGCCGCTGAGGTGCAGTCGGCGGGCGCGCCGCTGCCCGGACTCGCCCGCCCGTTGCCGCAGCCCGACGCGAAGGCGACCAGGGCCGCTGCTGCGGCCCAGGGCAGGATGGTCCGGCTCGTTCTCATCTGTCTGGCTCCCAGGAGCGCCGTGAGCGCGGCGCGGGCGACGTGGAGGCTCATCGTTTAGCACCGATGATGCGCGGCGCCAACAGGCGCTTCGGTCAAGCCCGCCCTTGCGTCAGAACCCGGCCTATCGTAGACCACCGATAGCCATGGTCACTCCCCTCAAGAAGGTCGTATGCGAGCCGCCACCTCCACCTGACGAGGGGCCGGACGTCCGCCCGGTGGAGGGACCAGCCGCAGACGAGGAGCTGGCGCTCCTCACCAGGGCCGTGGGCCACCCTGCGCGTGTCCAGATCCTTCGGCTCCTCGGCCGGCGCACCGCCTGCATCTGCGGCGACATCGTCGACGAGCTGCCCCTGGCGCAGTCCACCGTCTCGCAGCACCTCAAGGTGCTCAAGGAGGCCGGGCTCATCCGCGGCGAGATCGACGGCCCGCGCGTCTGCTACTGCCTGGAGCCCCGCGCCCTTCGGCGCCTACGGGCGCTCATCGGAAGCCTCTAGCCTCAGGGAGCCACGAGTGAACCAGCCCGTCGCCGGCGTCGCCCGCCGCCTCTCCTTCCTCGACCGGTACCTGACGCTCTGGATCTTCGTCGCCATGGGGGCCGGCGTCGCGCTCGGCTTCCTCGCGCCGGGCGTCGTTCCGCTGCTCGACCGGATGTCCGTCGGGACGACGTCGCTCCCGATCGCGGCCGGCCTCATCCTCATGATGTACCCGCCCCTCGCCAAGGTCCGGTACGAGGAGCTGCCGCGCGTCCTGAAGAACGTGCGCGTCCTCACGCTCTCGCTCGTCCAGAACTGGATCGTCGGGCCGATCCTGATGTTCGCGCTGGCGGTCGTCTTCCTGCGCGACAAGCCCGAGTACATGGTCGGGCTGATCATGATCGGCCTCGCCCGCTGCATCGCGATGGTCATCGTCTGGAACGACCTCGCCGGCGGCGACACCGAGTACTGCGCCGGGCTCGTCGCCTTCAACTCGATCTTCCAGGTCCTCTTCTTCTCGGTCTACGCCTGGGTCTTCATCACGGTGCTGCCGGGGTGGCTGGGGCTCCAGGGGGCCGAGGTCCACATCACGATCGGCGAGATCGCGAAGAGCGTCTTCATCTACCTCGGCATCCCCTTCATCGCCGGGATCGCGAGCCGCTTCGGGCTGCGGGCGCTCGAGGGCGAGGGCTGGTACCGGGAGGTGTTCATCCCGCGGATCTCGCCCATCACGCTCGTCGCGCTCCTCTTCACCATCGTCGTCATGTTCTCGCTCAAGGGCGAGACGATCGTGCAGCTCCCGCTCGACGTGGTCCGGATCGCCATCCCGCTGCTCATCTACTTCGTCGTCATGTTCTTCGTCTCCTTCTTCATGAGCCGCAGGCTGGGGGCGACATACGGCCAGACGGCGACCCTCTCCTTCACCGCCTCCTCCAACAACTTCGAGCTGGCCATCGCCGTCGCCGTCGCCACCTTCGGAATGCACCACGGCGCCGCCTTCGCCGCCGTCATCGGCCCGCTCGTCGAGGTGCCGGTCCTCATCGGGCTCGTGAACGTCGCGCTCCGGCTTCGCGACCGTTGGTTCCCAGGGGAGACGGGCGAGCTCGCGCGCGTGGCCAACTGCACGGTCGCGGTCGACGGACCGGCCGCTCGGAGAGCGCCGTGAGCCAGGGCTGGGAGCGGGACGCGGAGACGATCCGGGCCGCACGGCCGCGCCACCTCCTCTTCCTCTGTGTCGCCAACTCGGCGCGCAGCCAGCTGGCCGAGGGGATCGCGCGGTCACTCGCGCCCGCGAGCGTGAAGGTCTCCTCGGCGGGCTCCGCTCCGTCCCGGCTCAACCCGCTCGCGGTCCGCGCCCTCGCCGAGATCGGCATCGACATCAGCGGCCACTACTCGAAGAGCGTGGCCGACATCCCGCCCGACGACGTGGATGCCGTCATCACCCTCTGCGCCGAGGAGGTCTGCCCGGTCTTCCTGGGGAAGGCGCTCCGCGTCCACTGGGGGCTGCCCGATCCAGGGGCGGTGACCGGGGACGAGCCCTCACGGCTCCAGGCGTTCCGTGAAGTCCGCGATGAGCTTCGCCGCCGCCTCGCCGCCGTGTTTCGCCGCTGACTGCCGACGGCGACTCCTCGTCACGCGGGACTCGTCGGACCTCGGTGACGACCGGCTGCTCGTGGTCCCGCTGCGCGACCTCCTCCTCGCCTACTGACGTCAGAACGAGATGACGCGGTCGCTCTCGACCACCCAGCTCGCGAGCTGGGCCATCGTCGACTTCTCGGCGCCCGGGAAGTACGGCTGGTTCTTGTGAATCCCGCACCGCGCCATGCAGGTGCCGCAGACCTTGACGGTCGCTCCCTGCGCGATCAGATCCTTGAGCATCTGGACGAGATCCTGATCGTACGCGTCCGGCTTCTTCAGGGCGTCGCGCGCCATGTCGACCGCGTCGTTCATGAGGAAGATCCGCACCTCCTGGCCGCTCTCGCGAAGCTTGCCCGCGAGGCGCAGGCCGTTCCAGGTGACGTCGGTGCCGTCGTAGGGCTCGTGGTTGAAGACGATGAGGACGCTCATCGGAGGGGTCCTTAGAGAGTGGTGCCCCGTCGACGGGGCGGTGCGGGTCTGGTCGAGGCTGGCGCCGGTCACGCCCGCTCGACGCGGGTCTCCAGCGGGATCGCGTTGGCGACGGTGAAGGCGAAGGGGCACTTGGCCCTCGCGCCCTCCGTCCAGCGCGCGAGCGTGGCGTCATCGACGGCCGCGCTCACGGTGACGCGCACCGAGACCCGCTCGACGAGCGGTCGCTCTCCGAGGCCGAACACCGGAGAGACGTCGACGGCGCTCTCCGCGACGGACCTCACCTCGCCGAGGTCGACGCCCTCCATGGACGCGATCATGACGAGCGTCGCCGTGTAGCAGGCCGCGAGGCCGAAGAGCATGTACTGGAGCGGATCCGGGGCGAGCCCGGCGCCGCCGAACGTGGCCGCCATGTCGGCAGCCAGCACGGACGCACCCTCACCGTGGGCGACAGTCGCGGTGAACTGCGGGGAGCCGTCACGGAGGCTCCAGCCCCCCTCGACGCGCTTCAGCAGCTTCGCCGCGCCCGGGTCCGCCTTCGCGCGCTCCGCCAGGGCGCCCACCGCCGCGAGATTCACGTTGTTTCTCTTCATGCGACCTCCTCGGAGACTAATCGCCTACTCTATTGAGTAGTAGCGTAGTCCGTCAAGCCGTCGTCGAGGTCGGCGTGCTGGCTCGCGCCTCGGTCGGGGCTTGACGCACCCGGCGGGCGTCCATATTCAAGGACTTCCACGAACACCGGAGCATCCCGTGACCACCCCCGGCCGCCGCTTCAAGACCGCGATCTACGAGCAGTTCGCCCGCGTCTCCAAGGCGCTCGGCAGCGGACACCGCGTCGAGCTGGTCGAGCTCCTGGCGCAGGGGCCCCGCACGGTCGAGGCGCTAGCGCGCCTCACCGACATGTCCGTCGCGAACACCTCGGCGCACCTCCAGGTGCTCCGCGGCGCCGGGCTGGTGGAGTCGACCAAGGAGGGGCTCTTCGTCACCTACCGCCTCGCCCATCCGTCCGTCGGCGATCTCCTGCTCGCCGTGCGGAAGGTCGCGGAGGCGCGCCTCGCGGAGGTCGAGAAGATCACGCGGGCCTTCCTCGCCGAGAACGCGCAGACCGAGCCCATCGACGAGAAGGCGCTCCGCGCCCGGGTCCGCAAGGGCGAGGTGACGCTGCTCGACGTGCGGCCGCCCGAGGAGTTCGCCTCCGGCCACATCCCCGGGGCCCTCTCGGTCCCTCTCCCCGAGCTGGCCAGGCAGCTCGCCAGTCTCCCGAAGCGGCGCGAGGTCGTCGCCTACTGCCGGGGCCCGTACTGCGTGCTGGCCATCGAGGCCGTGAAGCAGCTCCGGGCCAAGGGGTTCAAGGCCGTACGCCTGGAGGAGGGGGTGCTCGACTGGGCGGCGCTCGGCCTACCCCTGGAGCGGACCCACGCGTGAGCTGCGTCGATCCTGGAATGGAAGGACGGAACGACATGCAGGAGCGGAAGACCTACCTCCGTCCAGGCAAGCTCTCCCTCGAGTAACCTTCCGGGCCATTCCGCAGATAACGGAACGTCAGCCCGCGGGGGCGCGTGTGTGCTTTGCTCACGGTACGACACACACGCTGGGTCCGCCAACCCGCCGCCACTGCAGCCTAAGAGCCTGTTATCCCGAGCCAATATCGGCTGCGGCGTATTGTCGCATTGAGGGGTCCATACGGGTGTGGTCGAGTCGCACCTCCCTTAAGGAGGGGACAATGCACTACATCGACATGATCAAAACCAGCGCCTTCGTGACGCGCGCCGCACGCAGTGCCGCAGTTCTTGCCGCGCTCGTGCCGGCGATGACGGTCGCCGCTCCCTTGACCAAGTACCCGTGGAACATTCCGGACAACGTCCGGATCGTGCAGAAGGCGCCGGTCGATGACGCCCGGACCTTCGCCACGATCCAGGGCGCGATCAACTCGATCACCGGGGCGAGCGCCACGAACCGCTTCGTCGTGCAAGTGATGCCCGGCACCTACACCGAGTCGATCACCGCCAAGGACTTCGTCGACATCGAGGGGATTGGCGAGGGGACGATCCTTCAGGACGACGGCACGAACCCCGCGATCAACGGGACCGCGGCGGTGGCCGGGTTCTCGGTTCGGAACCTCACGATCCAGCAGCGCGCGATGTATGGCATCCGGCTCGGAACCCACAGCGGCGTCGTCGCGCTCCGCAAGGTCGTGCTGCAGATGCCGAGCACCTCGGGCCGCGGCATCGTCCAGTTCGGCGATGGTCCGGTCGAGATCGAGGACTCTAAGCTCGTGTCGTCCGGAATGGACATCGCGTTCTACAGCTTCGGCTCGCTACTGCTGTCCAGGAGCGTCATCGAGATCAGCGGCGCCTTTGATGCCGAGGCGATCATTACGTCCAGCCCGACGATTCGGGACAGCGTCATCTCGGTCAACGTGGCGAATTCCGGATATGGCGTCATGGTGGAGGGTGGCAGCGCGCTCATCGTGAACAGCGAGATCACCGTCCGCTCCACCGCAAGCGTCGACAACGGAAACTTCGGCGTCCTCACCTACTGGAACACGTCGGCGACGATCCGTGGGTCACGGGTGGAGGTCACCCTCGCTGCGCCCCCGGTCGACGCCGCTGCGTTGACCGGCTCGCACTATACGGTCGACGGCTCAGTCCTGAGCGGCCCGGCGTACGGGCTCATCACCAGGGATCACAACTCGTCCCAGGGAGGCTCCGGTCCGTACGCCATCAACAACTCCAGCATCTCGGGCGGAATCCTGGCGATCACGAAGGTGGAGAATGGAACGGACGACCGCGTCTTCGTGGGCAACTCGCGGCTGGCCGGCGGGCACAGCCTCATTCCCGGAACGGACAAGGTGGTGGGCTGCTACGACGAGAGCTACAACCCGATCCTGAACCAGTGACGGCCGGGTCCCGAGTGGGACCCGCCACGTCGCGAACGTGTAGGCAGGGGCCGCGCCCGGATTCCCACGGGCGCGGCCTCCAATTGCAGGAGTCGCACTTCCCTCGCGGTTCGAAGCCGGGCGAGCAACCATGAGCCACCTCATCGCCGCAGCGCTCCTCTCGGCCGCCTCGCTGACCGCGGAGCCCCTCTGGCTCGCGAAGGAGATCACGCCGGAGATGATGGGCGACGGCCCGTCCTTCTCGGCCAAGTGGAAGATGCTGAGCGCCAGCCGGTACCGGCTCCTCGGCACCGTCCGCGAGGACGCGCCCGCTGGCGCGCGCAGGCCCGTCCGCTACCGCCTGCTCGATCTCTCGACGCTCGCGATCGTCGACTTCGAGGTGCCCTTCCAGGACTTCCCGCGCGAGCAGCTCGCGACCCTCGGGATCGACCGTCTGCAGGGGGCGGAGCTCCTCCACCACGACGGCAACGTCACGACGATGCAGGTCGACCAGATGAACGGGTGGAAGCGGGTCGCGGTCTGGCTCGTCCAGTACGACCAGCGGTCCCGCCGGTTCTCGAAGCTCCTGAAGCTCGCGGACGTCGTGCCCGGCGGCTACCTCCATCCGATCGGTTACGACCCCACCGACGCGCACTGGTACTTCGCGTACGCCGTGCGGGCGGAGGGGGCCGAGATGTCCGACGGCCCTGTTCGCTACGAGCTCGCGCGGGTGAACCTCGCGTCCGTCGAGATCGACTGGCAGCTGACGCTGGAGCCGCCCCGCCGCGCCCGGCGGCTCAACATCGACTCGGCCCGCTTCAGCCCGGACGGGAGCCGGCTGGCGCTGGTCGAGTACGACGACCGCGCCGGGGCGCGCAAGGCGCCGGCCCGGCCGCAGGCACAGGTCTACGTCGTGGACGTCGCCAGCCGCCGCGTCGACACCTACCCCATCCCCCTGAGCGCCTACGGCGTCGCCTTCACGCCCGACTCGCGCTTCCTGCTGATCGGATCCCACGAGACCGGCACCGTGCTCCGCATCGACGTCGTCGGCCGGAAGCAGACCCACTCCGTGCAGGCCACGAAGACCATCCACGAGCTCCACGTCGCGCCCGTCGGTGACTACTTCCTGGTGGTCAACAACTACGAGCTCTCGCCGCGGAAGGTGGTGGACGTGCGGAGCACGGAAGATCTGAGGTTGATCACCTCCATCCCCATCGACGAGCTCTTCCCCGGCTGCTCGAAGGGGAGCCCCGGCTTCCACGGCACGATGGACGGCCGCCACCTGTTCGCGGGGAGCTGCCGGCAGGATCGCCCCGGGGGCGCCTCGGGGCTCTGGGTGCTCAGACCGCCGGAGCGGATCACGCCTCCCTCCACCGGCAGCGAGGCGGCCGCCAGGCTTGCGCGGGGCGAGACCCTGGCCAACGGCCAGGCGTACGCCAAGGGCTCCGGGATCGAGCTCTCGGAGCATCCCATGGGCCAGTTCAGGTCCGCCGCCCTCTCCGAGAAGGGCGAGGCGTTCGTCGCGGGCGTCCGTGGCGAGAATTCGGCCGTCATCGCGAAGGTCGGCCCCTCCGGGAAGCGGCTCTGGGAGCGGGTCCTGCCCAACAAGCGCTTCAAGGAGCAGGCCGGCGGCGTGCTCGCCCCGACGACGGACGACGGCTGCGTCGCCTACTTCCTCTCGTACACCAACCCGGCGGCCAACCCCAGCGCGCGGCTCGTGCGGCTCGACGCCAAGGGGAAGATCCTCTGGGACCTCAACTTCGCCGGCGACGGTGCCCCCAACTCGCCGTACGCCAACGACGGGCTCGAGCTCCGCCCCGACGGATCGGTGCTGCTGAAGGGGATCGTCCGGGTGTCGCGGGGTGTCGAGCAGCCCTGGACCGCCGTCGTGAGCGCCGGGGGAAAGCTGGTCTCGAGCCAGCCCCCCGTGGCGCCGCCGTAGCGGCCACCCACCTCGACCCACCTGCCCGGGTGAGAAAGGTGTCCGCCCGTCGCGCGCACCTGTGGAACACTCCCGGTGCCGACACCATCGGTCATCGGGGGACCCGTGCTGACGCTCATCCTTTCCGCCTTCATCGCCGCGGGCTCGCCCGGGCTGCCTTGGGAGCTTGGACCCTTCGTCGCGCCTGCCGCGGAGGTCGCGCGCGCGTCGGCCTCGCTGAGGGCCGCGGAGGACGCCCACTGGGAGCCGCTGCTCCGGGACATCGACCTGGTGGTCGACGAGGCCGGGCGGCTCACCGCGCAACGCCACATGGTCTTCCGCCCGCTCTCGGCGGAGGCGGTGCGGTCGGGCGGCGTGGTCTCAGCGTCCTGGGAGCCGCGGTACCAGGACCGACCGGTGATCCGGGCGCGCGTCATCTCGCCCTCGGGCCAGGAGTACCCGCTGGATCCCGCGACGCTCTCCGAGGCCGCCGTCGAGCCGCCGGAGGGGATGGTCACTGACCGGCGCGTCGTGCGCGGGCCGCTCCCCGGGGTCCAGAACGGCTCGGTGGTCGAGATCCTCATCGTCGAGCGGGATCGCGAGCCGTACCACCGCTCCGGGTCGTCCTGGCTCGTGGATCTCAGCGACCCCGCGCTGCGCCGGCTCCGGGTCCGCCTCGACGCGCCCGCGAGCCTCCCCCTGAAGTTCGTGGTCCGCGGCCTGGCCCCCGCGCACGAGGAGCGCACCGCTGGCGGGCGACGGGTCCTCCGCTGGGACTGGAAGAACCTCCCCGCCTCGCCGTCGACGGAGGACGGCCAGCCGGCCGTGCTCTCCCCCGAGCCGCACCTCGCCTTCTCGAGCGGCGCCTCCTGGGAGGCGGTCGCCGAGGGCTATGCGGCGCTCCTCGAGCCGCAGCTCGCGGGGGCCGACCTCGGGGCGCTGGCGCGCGAGCTCACGGCGGGCGCATCCGGTCGCGACGCGCAGGCCGTCCGCGTCCTCCGCCACATCCGCGAGCGGGTCCGCTACACCGGCCTCGAGCTCGGCATGGCGGCGATCGTCCCGGTGAAGCCGCGCGAGGTGCTCACCCGGCGTTACGGCGACTGCAAGGACGTGTCGCTGCTCTTCGTCGCGCTCATGCGCGCCCTCGGCCACGAGGCTGACGTCGCGCTCCTCCGGACGGGCCCCACGGAGCTCGACCCCAACCTCCCCGGCCTCGGCTTCTTCGACCACGCGATCGTCTCGCTCGGCGGCGCCCGGCCGATCTTCCTCGATCCGCTCGCGCCCGAGCTGCCGCTCGGCGTGCTCCCCCCCGGCGTCGACGGGAAGCTCGCGCTCGTCGCCCGAAGGGGGACGAAGGCGCTCGTCACCCTCCCCGTGACGTCGCCCGCGGCCTACAAGGCCCACGTCGAGCGGCAGGTCCGCCTCCAGGCGAGCGGGCTCACGCAGGTGACGGAGGTGCGCACCTACGACGGCGCCCTCGCCGCGGAGCTCCGCGACTTCGCGCGCGACCGGACCGCCGACCAGGTGGCCCGGTCGCGCGTCGCCGACGTGAAGGAGCGGCTGGAGGCCGACGAGGCGACGGTCTCGGCCGAGACCCGCGAGGACGGCCAGCTCGTCGTCCGCGGCGAGGCGAAGGGCTCGAAGCTCGGCAGGACGCTCGACGACGACGCCGAGGCGCGCCTCGATCCTCGCGTCCTGGCGTGCCTCCCCTCCGAGCTGGTGCCCGAGGCGCCCTCCTCGGCGGAGGGGGGCGCCTCCAGGAAGCCAGCGCGCGAGCGCGCGCTCGCGATCCAGCGCCCGTGCAGCGGCGAGCTGGACTACCGCGTCGTGCCACCCCCGGGGTTCGAGCCGGTCGAGCCGCTGCCCGTGGAGACGAAGGTGGCCGTCGGACCGTTCCGGTTCGCAGCGGCGTACGCGCGAGAGCGCGGTGACGCGCTGTCCGCACGCTTCTCGCTCTCGCTCCCGCGCGGTCCGCTCGCGGCGAAGGACGTGAACGAGATCCGCGCCGCCCTCTCCAGGTTCGGGATCGGCGGCCCGAGCTTCAAGTTCCGCAGGACGAGCACGCGCCTGCTCGAGGCGGGGCGTGGCCGCGAGGCGCTGAGCGAGCTGCGCCGCCTCGCCGCCGCCGCGCCCAGGGACCACGAGCCGCAGCTCCGGCTCGCGCTCGGCTACCGCCGGCTCGGGCTCGGCGACGCGGCGCGCGCCGCGGCCCGGCGCGCGGTGGCGCTCGCGCCGGAGTCCGGGTGGGCGCACCGGGTGCTCGCCATCGTGCTGGAGGAGGACCTCGTCTCCCGCCGCCGAAAGCGCGGGTGCGACGTCGGGGGCGCGGTCAAGGCCGCGCGCAGGGCTGCCATCCTCGAGCCGAAGGTCCCCGGCACGCTCGCGATGCTCGGGGGGTTCCTCCTCGACGGGGAGGACTGCGGCTTCCTGGGCCGCGGGGCGCGCCCCGAGGAGGCCGCGGAGCTCTTCCTCAAGGCCCGCAAGGACTTCGACTACCGGGAGTACGACTCCCAGCTGCTCTGGGCGCTGGTCGCGGCAGGACGCTACGCCGACGCTGCGCGCACCGCGCTCGAGCTCCCGCAGGGGGCCGTGCGCGACGGGCCGCTGCTCGCCGCGCTGGCGATGGACGGCCGGCTGGAGCAGGCCGTCGGCGAGGCGGGGCGGCTGCCGCCGAAGGATCGCGCCACCGCGCTCCACGTCGCGGTGAGGAGCCTCTCCTACCGCCGCGAGTACGGACGCGCCGCGCAGCTCATCGACCGGGCCGGCGACGGCGCCGACGACGTCGCCGGCCTCCGGGCGCTCGGCCGCCTGCTCCACGACGCGAGCCGGCTCGAGGAGACGGCGCCGGCCGGCTCGCCCCAGCGCGGCGTGGTCCGCTGGATCCAGGCGCTGAACGGGGTGGGGGCGATCCGCGACACCGTCGCGGCGGGGCGCAGCGCCCCTGAGCGCGCCGCAGGCCCCCTCGGCGACAGGCTGCTCCGATGGGGGCCCGAGGGCTTCGCCGCCATCGCCGCGCCCGACCTGACGGCCGCGACGCTGGAGCTCCGCGAGGACGAGACGGCCCGGGACCTCGCGCGCGTGTCGATCACCTTCGGCTCCCTGCCGGCGAAGCTCTACCTGCTCCGCGCGGGGGCGACGTGGCGCCTCCTGGCGGCCCAGCAGGAGAGCGGCGAGCTGGCGCTCGAGGCGCTCCGCCGGCTCGAGCGCCGGGACGTCGAGGGCGCGCGGGTCCTCCTGCGCTGGGCAAATGAGGATCGCGGACCGCGCGAGCCGCAGGCGGACTACGTCTACTCCCTCGTCGACACGTCCTCCGCGGACCCCGCGAAGGCCACCGTCGCCGACCTCCGGCTCCTGGCGGCCCTGCTGGGCGCGGCCGCGGACGCGCCGGCGCCGGCCGCCGCCCTCCTGGAGGAGGCGCTCTCCGGCCCTCTCCCCGACGCGACGCGCCGCTCCGTGCAGGCGGCCCTCGCGGAGGCCTGCATGACCCTCGAGCGCTGGCCGCGGCTCCTGGAGCTCTCGGACGCCCTGCGCGACGCGGCCCCGAACGGCACCGCCGCCTACCGCATCCGCGCGCTCGGGGGGCTTCGCCGCGGCGAGGACGTGCGGCGCGCGGTGCGCGCGGTGGCCGAGGGCTCGTCGCCGGTCCCGATGCTGCGGGCCGTCGGCCACGCCGCCCTCTTCGTGGGCGAGATCGACGAGGGCATCGCCCTCGTCTCGCGCGTCACCCAGGGGGAGCCGCGGTCGCTGGACCTCAACAACCTCGCGTGGGCGCGCCTCTTCCAGGAGCCGACGCCCCCTACGGCGGTGCAGGAGGCCCAGCGCGCCTCGGAGCTGGACCACCACCGGGACCGCGTGGCCCTCCACTCGCTCGCGGCGGTCCTGGCCAGGACCGGCGAGCCGGGGGCGGCGATGCAGGCCCTGCGCGACTCGATCGGCCTCTACGGTGACACGATCGAGCCGCATGACTGGCTCGTGGTCGGTTTCGTGGCGGAGGCGTACGGCGAGAAGCAGGAGGCGATCGCGGCCTACCGGAGGGTCGGGGAGGCGAAGCGCTGGAGCCCGTTCAGCAGCGCCGCGCTGGCGCAGCGCGCGCTCGCGAGGCTCACGGCGGGCGCGGACGGCGCCGGCGGCCGGTGAGTCAGCGCGCCCCCGGCCAGGAGGCCCGCACCTTCTCGACCGCGCCGGGGAGATCGTGCGCGAGCGCGCTCAGCTCGGGGCGGGCGTGCCACGCGAACCAGCCGAGGAGGGCGATGAAGCCGAGCCAGAGGATTCCGTCCCAGGCGGCGAGCCAGGCGACGCCGCCCGGATAGGGCGCCCGGTGGAGCGCGGCGCGGACCTGGCTGATCGGGCGTCCGACCACGACCGTCACGAGGAGCAGGACCACCAGCCCCGCCCAGAGCGGCAGCCCGGGCGACCAGCCGAACAGGCGGCCGGTGACGATGACCTGTGCCGACAGCTGGAGCCAGGCGACGGTCAGGAGCGCGCTCGCGAAGGCGGCCACGGGGACGGTGAGGCCGGCTGCCACCTGCTGCGCGTAGTGGGCCGGTGCGTACGGGACGCCGGAGGCTTCGACCGTCGCCTCGGCCCGGTGTTCGCGCCAGGATCGTCGAGCCTCGCGGGCCGCGCGCCTGGCCTCGCGGCGGCGCTCGCGACGCTCACCGCCGCCGTGGCGCCACGCGCCCCACGGGCCGCGCAGCTCCTGCTCCAGGTTGGCGTAGTGGCGCTTGGCCTCGTCGATCAGCCCCTGGGCGCTGAAGGGGAGGCCGCTCGCCGCGGCCCGCTCCTCGGGGGTGCCGGCGGCCGGGACCACGAACATGAGCACGAGGTAGACCAGGAGCCACGCGCCGTGCGTGACGAGCGTCAGCACCACGAAGATGGCCCGGACGACGTTCGCGTCCAGCGCGAAGTAGGCGCCGAGTCCGTTGCAGAGGCCGCCCACCATCCCGCCCTCGAGGATGCGGTAGAGGCGGCGCACCGGCTCTGCCGCGGGAGGCGACGGCGGCGCCTCGGCGGCGGCGGGGCCGACCTCTGGCGTCGCGCCGACCGGCCCCATCTCCTCGAGCGCCTGCTTCATCTCGGCCTCGGTGACCACCGACTTGTGCGGCCCGAGGTGGCGGGCGCACTTGTCTGCGATCGCCTGCTCGATGTCGCCGAGGATCTCCTCGTGGTCGGGATCGGCCGCGAGGCCGGCGGCGGCGGCGTCCAGGTAGGCGCGCAGCGCTTCGTAGCCCCCCTCCTCGATGGCGTAGGCGTTGCCGTGAAGGCTGGCGTTGATGACCTTCTGCATGGCTACTCTCCCATCCGCTCCACCGTGGAGCGGAGCGTCTTCCAGTAGGCGTTGAGCTCGGCGAGCCAGGTGCGCCCCCTGGCTGTCAGCACGTAGTACTTGCGCGGCGGTCCGGCCTCCGACTCGACCCACTCGTAGTCGAGCAGCCCGGCGCGCCGCAGCTTGCTCAGGAGCGGGTAGAGCGTCCCCTCCTGCGTCGCGAACTCGGTGCCCCCCAGCTTCGCCAGGATGTCGGCCGCGTAGACCTTGTCCGCGGCGACGATCTTCAGGACCAGGAGCTCGAGCAGTCCCTTCCGGATGGCGCCGAAGCGGTCGGAGTCTGGCGGCATGGTCGGTACCTTGTTATCGCAAGGTACCGTTACTAGTCAAGCCACGGGGAGGGGGCCACCGGCGATCGCGCTCGGAGACGAGGCAGGCCGCCGGGCTCCGCGAGCGCCCGCTCGGGCCGACCTCGACGGGTCAGATCGTCTTGTCGAGCCCCAGCGCAGGATCTGCCCGCGGCGACAGGTCGTGCATCGGGGGGTGCCCTGGGGGGACCCACGGCGCGCGGCCTGGAGCGGCGCGCGGCAGCCGATCCGGCGCCGAGCCACAGCCATAGGCCGAGCGGATCTGACCGATGAGCGTGTCCATCTCCGCGATGCGCTCCCTGTCGTTCGAGGCGAGGGCGTCCTCGTACGCGTCGACGACCCGCGGGTCCCGGAGGAGCTTCGAGGGGGTCATGTTGTGGCAGACGTAGGTGCGCGTCACGCACTGGGTCTTCACCGCCACGTGCCAGTCGAGCCAGGTCTGGGGCTCGCACGCACCCGCGCCAGGTCCGCGCGCCATCCCGGAGGCCGCGGCGGCGGCGAGCAGCGAGAGGATCAGCAGCGCGGGGGCGAGCGGCAGGATCCGGAAGAGCAGGGCTCTGGAGCTATCTTCCATGGTGGGCTCCGACGCGGGAGATCGACCTCAGCCGCTCGATAACCGCTTCACGAGCGGCCCGCCCCACCCTTCCGTCGCTCGCGCCGCTGGCCTTCCCGAAGGTTTATGGGTTCCCCCTAAGGTCGTATTTGGAGTGGCGCCGTCAAGGTTGACCGCGCCAGTCGAGTACGCCGCATTTGCTGGCCTTGCGCCCTCTCATCCATCGGGACGAGGTTGATCTGGCGCAAGGTGGGACACGTTAACATGCTGATATTGCAGGAGTTTGCAGCCACGAAGGGTCATGCGGCCGTTCGCCGGGCGCCTTAACGTTCCACGCGAAGTACCTGCGCGCCTAGACAACGCAGGGGGAGGAACGGCGATGGCGAGCGATTATCAGGCGATCTCGTACGCGGATGTCGTGGTGGGCTCGAAGGCGGCCGGAGGAACGATCCGTTGGAGCAGGGTGATCCCCATGATGCTCCTCGTCCCGATCGTCTTTGCGTTCGGAACACCGATCTTCGCGTTCGCGCTCCTCGTCGCCGTGCTGGCGTCACCGATCGTCGTCGCGGTGATCGCCATGATGGCGGCGCAGCACGAGCGCAGCGCCTAGCAGGGCGCGCCTCACTCGGGCAACTTCGGCGGGCGGTGGTCGCCGCCCTCCGAAGGCTCGACCACCTCCGCATCGATCGTGACGTCCGCTGCGCGCCGGCGCGCTTCGGGCGTCCTTTCGTCTGCGGGCTTCGCGGCGCCGAGCGCCCGCCGGACGAGCGTCGCGACGAGCCCAGCGACCGCCGCGACCGCGAGCAGCGCGAAGCCGGTCGTCACGGCGAAGGCGAGGATCGCCCCGACCACCACGAGGGCGACCAGCGTCGGGAGGCACCCTCGGACCTGGACCTGTCTCACGTTCATCGTTCGCCCCGGTTGCTCATGCGCGCGCAGGGAGGTCGGCTTCCCTCGCCCCGACCACCGGCAGCCTGACGACGAAGGCCGTCCCCACGCCGGGGACGCCGCTGACGGCGATGCTGCCGCCGAGCTCCACGCAGAGCCGCTGCGCGATGGAGAGCCCGAGCCCCACGCCGGGCTTGTCGGTGTTGCCGCGCCAGAACTCGTCGAAGGCGAGCTGCTGCTCCTCCGCGCTCATCCCGGGCCCCGTGTCTCGCACCTCGATCTCGGCCCACTCATCCGGCGCGCCAACCGCGGGACCGGCCACCACCTCGACGTCACCGTCGCCAGTGAACTTGATGGCGTTCGAGAGCAGGTTGAGCAGGACCTGCCGGGCGCGGCGGGCATCGGTCCGGACGCGCGGGACGTCAGCGGCGCACCGGACCCGAAGCCTGGTCCCGGCCGCCACCGCTGCCGGCTGCATCATCGCCGCGACGTCCTCGACGAGCGACCGCAGATCCACGGAGGCGAGCTTCACCTCCAGCCTGCCGGTCTCGATCTTCGAGATGTCCAGCAGCTCGTCCACGAGCCCAGCCAGGTGGCGAGACGCCTCGACGATCCTGCCGAGGTCGCGCGCAAGCGTCTGCGGCGGCGCTCCCCTGGCGGCGCTCTCCTCCAGCAGCAGCTCTGCGTAACCCTGGATGGCGGCGAGCGGGGTCCGCAGCTCGTGGCTCGCCCGTCCCAGGAACCGGCTCTTCTCGTCCGAGGCACGCACCGCGGCGTCGCAGGCCGCCTCCAGCGTGGAGTTCACCCGGCGCAGCTCCTCCTCGGCCGCCTTCCTCAGCCCGGCCTCCAGGAGCGCCCGCGCGTGGCGCTGCTCGAGCCGGCGGGTCTGGCGCCGCAGCTGCGCCAGCACCTGGCGGACCCAGCCGGTCGCGCCGCCGACGGCGAACCCCGCTGCGATGCTGAGGCTGTTCTCCAGGAGCACGCGGAGCGGGTCGGGAGCGACCTGCACGAGGAGCCCGTAAGTGAGGAACACTCCGGCCACCACCGCGCCGACCCCGGCGCCTACGCCGAAGAGCCACCCGGCAGCGACGATTGGGACGATCGTGAGCGTCCCGGCGTTGTCGCCGAGGAGGCTCCACGCCGGGAAGAAGGCGGCCGCGTAGCCCGCGAAGCAGGCGGCCACCACGGCCCCACGCTTGAAGCGCCGGACGGAGCGCGGCTTGAGTCGCGGCTCGATCACCGGGGCTTCCCGGGCTTGACGTGGGTTCGCAGCTCCTTCTCGAGCGCCTTCATGTCGACCGGCTTGGTGAGGAAGGCGGTGCAGCCGGCGTCGAGCGCGTCGCGCCGCGCCAGCGGGCCGGCGTGGGCCGTGAGGGCGATGATGGGTAGCGCCGCGAAGCGTGGGTCTGCGCGCAGCGCCCGGGCGACCTCCCAGCCGCTGATGCCCGGGAGCCCGTGGTCGAGGAGCACGACGTCGGGCAGGGACGCGTGGATCATGGCGAGCCCCGACTCGCCGTCGGGCGCCTGCTCGACCTCGAAGCCGCGGAGCTCCAGCCGCCGCCGCAACATCTCGCGAATGGCGCTGTCGTCTTCGATGATCAGGATGCGGCCCATGGGTTCACCTCGATCCGACCTCATTTCACCCTCGCGGTAAAGGCGGCGGTGTGGGTCCGGAGGCCCGGCCTCGCTCCCCGTGCCGCGCTTGACCGCCCGGCACGCCGCGGCGCAGCATGCGTCGCCGGTGGCCCCCGACCCGTACGCCTCGCTGCGCTTCCCCGAGTACCGCGCCTTCCTCGGTGGGATGGTGGCCGTCTTCGTCGCCACGCAGATCCAGAGCGCGGTGCTGGGCTGGCAGATCTACTCGCTGACGGGAGACCCGCTCTCGCTCGGCCTCGTCGGGCTGGCCGAGGCGGTCCCCTTCCTCACCCTCACCCTGGTCGGCGGCTGGGCAGCGGATCGCCGGGACCGCCGCCTGCTCTCGATCGCCGGGCTGGCGGCCATCGGCGCGAGCGGCGCCTGGCTCCTCGTGGTGAGCCTCGGCAGCCCGCGCTCCACGCTGCCCCTGTACGCCGCGCAGGCGCTCGCCGGCCTGGGCCGGGCCTTCTTCCGTCCCGCCACCAGCGCGCTCGGCGCGGAGATCGTCCCGCGCGCCCACTACCACAACGCGGCGAGCTGGCGCTCCTCGTTCTTCCACGCCGCGATGGTGCTCGGTCCGGCGCTCGGCGGCCTCCTCATCGCGCTGGGCGGGCCGCGGCTCGCCTACGCCGTCGTGGTGTTGCTCGCGGCAGGGGGGCTCTTCGCGCTCGCCGGCGTGAAGCGCCGGCCCGTCGAGGCCCCCCCGGGTGGCGGCCTCTTCGACGATCTCGCCGACGGCGTCCGGTTCGTCTTCGGCCAGCCGCTCATCCTCGGCGCGCTGAGCCTGGACCTCTTCGCGGTCCTCTTCGGAGGTGCCGCCGCCCTCCTCCCCGTCTTCGCGCGGGACCTCCTCGGCGTCGGTGAGATCGGCTTCGGCTTCCTGCGCGCGGCGCCGGCCGTCGGCTCGGTGATCATGTCGCTCTCCCTCGTTCGCTTCGGCCACTTCCCCAAGGCCGGCCGGACGCTCCTCTGGAGCGTCGCCGTCTTCGGCGTCACCTGGATCGCCTTCGCGGTCTCCAGGTCCTACCTGCTCTCGCTCGCGCTCCTCGCGCTCGGCGGCGCGCTCGACAACGTCTCGGTCGTGCTCCGGAGCGTGCTCGTCCAGACCTACACGCCTCGCGAGAAGATGGGGCGCGTCTCCGCGGTGAACGGCTTCTTCATCGGGTCCTCGAACGAGCTCGGCGCCTTCGAGAGCGGGGTCGCCGCCCGCCTGATCGGCGTCGTCCCGTCGGTGGTCTTCGGCGGGCTGATGACGCTCCTGACGGTCGCGACCGTCGCCTGGCGCGCCCCTGCGCTGCGCAAGCTCGATCGGATCGGCCCCTGACCCAGCCTCCGACCAGGGTCGACGCCCGCCTCCGCGCCGTCCCGTGGGAGCGGCTCTCGGGGCTCGCGCCGGCCCTGGACGCGCCGCTCGCAGAGATCCTCGGCGGCGCCGCGGCTGAGCGTGTGCTCGACCGCTTCCTCCGCGCGCACCGCGACCTGGACCGCGACGGCCGGCGCGCGGTGGCCGAGGCGACCTTCGGCGTCGGGCTCTGGCGCCGGCGGCTCCGGTGGCACGCTGGCCCGACGGCCGGGCCGCGGCTGCTGCTCGCCGCGCTGCTGCGGGATCTCGCCGGACGTGCCGAGGCGGAGCGGCTCGTCGGCCTGCCCCCCGGCTCGTTGCCGTCGACGCGGCCGGCGCCTGAGCCGCTCGCCGAGCGGTGGTCCTTCCCGGACTGGCTCGCCGCGGAGCTCGCCTCGGCCGCGGGCGCCGACGAGGCCGCTGCGCTCGCCGAGGCGCTCTGCCTGCCGGCACCCGTCGCCCTGCGCGCCAACTCCGCGCGCGTGGGTCGCGACGCCCTGGCGGAGCGCTTGCGCGCCGAGGGCATCGACACCCGCACGGGCGCCCTCGCGCCGCATGCCCTCCTCGTCCAGAGCGAGCGCCCCAACCTCTTCGGCTCCGCCGCGTGGCGCGACGGGCTCTTCGAGGTGCAGGACGAGGGGAGCCAGCTGCTCGCGGCCATCGTCGGCTCGCGCCGGGGGGAGGAGGTGCTCGACCTGTGCGCCGGCGCCGGCGGCAAGACGCTGGCGCTGGCTGCCGACGTCGGCCGCGAGGGTCGCGTGCACGCGGCCGATCCGGACGGCGACAGGCTTCGACGGCTCCATGACCGCACGGGCCGCGCCGGCGCCGCGAACGTCTCGGTCCACGGCGCCACCCCGCCGACCGGGCTCGCGGTCGACCGTGTCCTCGTCGACGCGCCGTGCTCGGAGCTGGGGACCCTGCGACGCGGGCCCGACCTCCGGTGGAGGCTCGATCCGGCCTCCCTTCGCGACCTGCCGAAGCTCCAGCTTGCGCTCTGCGAGCGCGCGACGGCCCACGTGAGACCGGGCGGCACGCTCGTCTACGCCACCTGCACGTTCAGGCGCGAGGAGGACGAGGAGGTGGCGCTGGCGTTCGAGGTCCGGAACCCGGCGTTCGAGCGCGTGCGGCCCGCGGCCCCGACCGACTGCGTCACGCCCGACGGCTTCCTAAGGACGTGGCCGCACCGGCAGGGGTGCGACGCGTTCTTCGCGGCGGCGTGGGAGCGCCGCGGGTGACCCCTCAGCGCCTGGTCAACGCCCGGTAGGCGGCGATGACGATCACCGCGCCGATGAAGGCGACGACGATCTTCGCGAAGAGCCCGTGCGCGCCGAAGCCGAGGATGCCGAAGAGGAAGCCGCCGGCGACCGCGCCGACGATCCCCAGCGCGATGTCGACGACCGCCCCCCGCCTCCGCGCCCCCATGTAGTAGCGGGCGAGCCACCCGGCGATGAAGCCGACGACGATGAGTTGAAGGAGCGAGCCCATGAGCCTGTGACCTCCCTGTCGTTCCGCGTTCCTTCCTACTCCACCTTGCGACGATCCACGACCCGCCTCGCCTTCCCGTCGAAGCGCTCGAGCACCTTCCTGCCGACGAGCTTCACGTCGACGGTGACGCCGACCTCGGCGGCGAGCCGCTTCACGATCGTCTCCTTCACCACGGCCTGCTTCTTCATCTCGTCGAAGAACGTCGACTCCGAGACCTCCACCAGCACCGTCACCTTCTCCTGCCCCGCCTCGCGATCGAGCTGGATCTGGTAGTGGGGCTCGGTCCCCTCGACCTCGAACAGGACCGCCTCGATCTCCGACGGGAAGAAGCGCGCCCCCTTCACGATGATCATGTCGTCGGTCCGACCCTTCACCCGCGTGATCCGGCGGTGGGTCCGCCCGCAGGGGCACGGCGTGTCGACGAGGGAGCTGAGGTCGCGCGTCCGGTAGCGGAGCACCGGGATCGCCTCCTTGGTGAGCGTCGTGATGACCAGCTCTCCCACGACCCCGGGCGCCACGGGCTTCAGCGTCTCCGGGTCGATCACCTCGACGATGAAGTGGTCCTCCGCCAGGTGCAGGCCGTTCTTCTCGAGGCACTCGCAGGCGACCCCCGGCCCCATCACCTCGGAGAGGCCGTAGTTGTCGGTCGCGGTGATCTCCAGCTTCTCCTCGATCTCCCTGCGCATCGACTCCGACCAGGGCTCGGTGCCGAAGAGGCCGTGCTTCAGCGAGAGGGCGGCGGGGTTGAGCCCCATCTCGATCATCGCGTCGGCGATGTTGAGCGCGTGGCTCGGCGTCGTGACGAGCGCAGTCGTGCGGTAGTCGCGCATGATGCCGACCTGGCGCCTGGCGTTGGCCGACGAGACCGGGACGACCGACGCGCCCAGCCGCTCCGCGCCCTGGTGCAGCCCGAACGCGCCGGTGAAGAGGCCGTAGTCGAACGCGATCTGGACCACGTCGTCCTTGGTGACCCCGCCTGCCACGAGCACCCGCGCGGTGAGCTCCGCCCAGGTGCGCATGTCGTTGCGGGTGTAGCCGACCGCGGTGGCGTGGCCGGTGGTTCCGGACGAGGCGTGCACGCGGACCACGTCACGCAGCGGCACGGCGAAGAGGCCGTACGGGTGGTTCGCGCGCAGGTCGTCCTTGGTCGTGAACGGGAGCCTGGAGAGGTCCGAGAGCGACCGGAAGTCGTCCGGGTCGAACCCGAGCTCGTCCAGCTGCTTCCGGTAGAACGGCACGTGGCGGTAGACGCGGACCAGCGTCGCCTCCAGCCGCTCGAGCTGCAGCTGCTCCAGCTCGGCGCGATCCATGCACTCGTTCTCGGGCTGCCAGATCATGGTCTTCGCCCCCTCGCTCATGGGATCCGGTTCTCCGCGTCGAGATCGCTGCCGAGATAGGCACGCTGCACGTCGCGGTTCGCGAGCAGCTCCTCCGCCGTCCCCTGCAGGACGATCCGCCCGGTCTCCAGCACGTAGCCGCGCGTCGCGATCTTGAGCGCGCTGCGGGCGTTCTGCTCCACCAGCAGCACCGTCGTCCCCTCGGCGCGGATCCGCTGGATGATGGAGAAGATGTCCTTCACCACGAGCGGCGCGAGCCCCATCGACGGCTCGTCGAGCATCATGAGGCGCGGCCGCGCCATGAGCGCCCGGCCGATGGCCAGCATCTGCTGCTCGCCGCCGGAGAGCGTGCCCGCCAGCTGGTGCTCGCGCGTCCTCAGGATGGGGAAGAGCCCGTAGACGCGCTCCAGGTCCCCGGCGACCTCGTGCCCCTTCCCGCGCAGGTACTGGACGTGCGCGCCGAGCAGGAGGTTCTCCTTCACCGGCATCGGCGCGAAGACCTGCCGTCCCTCGGGCACGAGCGAGCAGCCGAGCGCGACGATCCGCTCGGTGGGGAGCGCGGTCACCGGGGCGCCGTCGAAGGCGACCTCGCCGCCGCGCGCGCGGATGAGCCCGACGATCGTCTTGAGGAGCGTCGTCTTCCCCGCGCCGTTGGCGCCGACGATCGTCACGATCTCGCCCTGGCTGACGTGGAGGGACGCGCGCCGCAGCACCGTGAGCGCGCCGTAGCCGGCGTCGACGTTGCGGAGCCTAAGCATCGTCCTCACCCAGGTAGACCCGGATGACCTCGGGGTTCTTCTGCACGGACCGCGGATCGGCGTCGGCGATCTTCTCGCCATAGGAGAGCACCGCCACCTCGTCGGAGACGTTCATGACGAGCCCCATGTCGTGCTCGACGATGAGCACCGTCACGCCGCGCTCCTTGATCCGGCCGATCAGCTTCGCGAGCTCGACCGTCTCGCGCATGTTGAGGCCGGCCGCCGGCTCGTCGAGCAGGAGCAGCTCCGGCCCGGCGGCGAGCGCGCGCGCCAGCTCGACCGATCGCTGCTGGCCGTACGAGAGGCTCGTCGCGTCGGCGTCGGCCAGCTCCCCGATGCCCAGGAACTCCAGCTCGACCTGCGCCCGGCGGGCGATCTCGCGCTCCTCACTCCAGGTCCAGGGGAGGTGGAACATCCCCGCCAGGAAGCCGGCGCGGCTCCGTACGTGGCAGCCGACCTTCACGTTCTCCAGCGCCGTCATGTGCGCGAAGAGCCTGATGTGCTGGAACGTGCGGGAGAGCCCGAGCGCCGCCACGCGGTGGGCCGGCAGGCCGTGGATCGGCGCCCCGCGGAGTGAGACCGAGCCGCTGTCCGGTGAGAGGACGCCGGAGAGGAGGTGGAAGAGCGTCGTCTTGCCCGCGCCGTTCGGCCCGATGAGCGCCTTGACCGTCCCCTTCTCGACCTTGAAGGAGACCTCCTTCACCGCCTGCAGGCCGCCGAAGCGCTTCGAGAGCGCGCTCACCTCGAGGAGCGCCGTCACGCCGGCTCCTCGGGCTTCGCCGGCCTGGCCGGCTTCCGCAGGCGCGCGACCAGCGCCACCACCCACCCGCGCACGTCGAGCTGCAGGATCCCGTCGGGCGAGAAGAGCATCACGACGAGCAGCACGACGCCGAAGACCGCGTCGTCGAGCGTCCCGAAGTAGCCCCGCAGCGACAGGAAGTTGAGGGCGAGGCTGGTGGCCACGGTGCCCCAGAGGCTGCCCATCCCGCCGACGGCCACGATCGCGACGTAGCGGACGGACTTCATGACGGCCGCCTCGCCCGGGCCGATGCCGCCGCTGTAGTGGGTGAGGAAGGAGCCGCCGACGGCCGCCAGGACCGCGGAGAGGACGAAGGTCTTGAGCTTGAAGCGCGCGACGTCGACGCCCATCGAGCCGGCGGCGTCCTCCGCGCCGTGGATCGCCCTGAGCGCCCGGCCGACCCGGGACTCGACCAGGTTGACCAGCAGCAGGAGCGCGAGCGCCACGAGCCCCCACGCGACGTAGTAGTTCGAGATGCGGTCGGCGCGGGCGCCGCTCACCGAGAACCCCGCGGGCAGCGGGAACGGCGGGACGCCGGACAGGCCGTCGGCGGCGCCGAAGCTGGCCGTGCCGAGCACGACGCTGTAGACGATCGTGCCGAACCCGAGCGTCGCCATCGCGAGGTAGTGCCCCTTGAGCCTGAGCACCGGGACGCCGATCGCCCACGCGATGGCCAGCGCCAGCGCGATCGCGACGGCGAAGGCGGCCCACGGGTGGACCACGAGGGTCTCGCCGCCGTAGAGGTCGGCCCGCGTGACGAGGAGCCCCGCGCGATCCAGGAGCGCCACGAGCCCCCGCCCGCGCAGCGGGGCGAGATCGGCGGTCGTCAACCAGCCGCTCGCGTAGCCGCCGATCGCGAAGAAGGCCGCGTGGCCCAGCGACAGCTGGCCCGCGTAGCCCATCAGCACCGACAGCCCCACGGCGACGAGCGTGTAGTAGCCGGACATCGTGAGCTGCGTCAGGAAGAAGGACTTCCCGCCGAGGTGGGTGGCCGCCTGGACGACCACGACGGCGGCGCCGAAGAGCGCGATGCGGGCGTAGCGGGAGCGGAGCATCGTCAATGCGCCCTGAGCCTCTCCACCTCGCCCGACCCGAAGATCCCGCTCGGCCTGACGAAGAGGATGGCGAGGAGCAGCGCCACCGAGACGGCGTCCTTGTAGGCGGCCGGGAGGAGCGAGACGCTGGCCGCCTCCAGGATGCCGACGAGGAAGCCAGCGCCGACCGCCGCCATGCTGTTCCCCAGCCCACCGAGGATCGCGACCGTGAAGCCCTTGATGGCGAGGCCGGAGCCGATCGAGTACGACGTGTAGGTGATCGGCGACGTGACGCAGCCGGCGAGCGCACCGATCCCGGCGGAGAGCACGAAGGAGAGCGTGACGAGGTTCCTGGTGGGCACCCCGCAGAGCGCGGCGGCGTCGCGGTTCGCGGCGCAGGCCCGCATCTGCCGCCCCACCGAGGTGTGCTGGAAGAAGAACCAGAGGAACCCGACGATCGCGAGGCACGTCCCGAGGCTCCACAGGACCTGGGGCGACACGTGGACGCCCGCGAGGGCGAGCGACGTGACCTCGTCCCCGGTGAAGTAGGGGAGCGCCCGGACCGACTCGCCCCACACCATGAGGGCCCCCTCGCGCACCACGATCGAGATCCCGATCGTGATGACGACCATCCGGAGCACCGAGGGCTTCCTGAGCCACCGGATGAAGCTCACCTCGATGAGCGCCCCCACCGCCATGGTCACGACGACCGCGCCGGCGATGGCGAGCGGCAGCGGGACCAGGCGCTGGAGCGTCACGGCCGTCATCCCGCCCAGCATCACGAACTCGCCCTGGGCGAAGTTGATGATGCCGGTGGCGTTGTAGATGATGTTGAAGCCCACGCCGACGACCGCGTAGATCGTGCCGTAGGTCAGCCCCGCGACGAGGTACTGGAGGACGAGCTCTAGGGACATCACTCTGCGAGCATCACGAACTTCCCGCCCTTGACGGTCAGCATGGCGAAGGCGTCGATGCTGAGGCCGTTGTGGTCGGTCGGCGAGTAGTTGAAGACGCCGGCGGTGCCGACGTAGCCCTTCATGTTCTCGATCGCCGCGCGCACCTTCTCGCGGTCGAGCCCGGCCTCCTTCACCGCGCGGACGAGGATGTTGAGGGAGTCCCACGCGTGGCCACCGAACGTGGAGACGTCCTCCTTGTACCTCGCCTCGTAGGCCGTCTTGTACGCCGTCACGACCTGCTTCTGCGGATGCTTCGCGGGGAGCGAGTCGGCGACGACGATGCGGCTCGCGGGGAACATCACGCCCTCGGCCGCCGCGCCGGCGGTCTTCGCGTACTGGATGTTGGCGAAGCCGTGGCTCTGGAAGATCGGGACCTTCAGGCCGATCTGGCGCGCGTTCTTGATCACGATCGCCTGGGCGGGCTCGATGGACCAGTTGAGGATCGCCTGCACCCCGGCCGCCTTCAGCTTGGTCACCTCGGCCGTCAGGTCGGTGGCCGCCTTGTCGTAGACCTCGTTGGCGACCAGCGCGATGCCCGCGCCGGGAGCGGCCTTCTCCACCTGCTCCTTGCCGGCCTTCCCGAAGCCCGTGTTGGAGGAGAGGAGGCCGACCTTCGTGATCCCCAGCTTCTTCATCCGCCTGAAGATCATCTCCGCCGCGTAGCGATCCTTCGGCGCGACGTTGAAGACGTGCGAAGCGACCGGGTTGACGATCACCTCGGCCGCGGCGCAGGAGATGAGGATCGTCTGGCCGGCCTCGGCGATGGCCTTCACCTGCATCGTCTCGCCGGAGGTCGCGGGGCCGATGATCGCGAAGACCTGCTCCTCCTCGATCAGCTGCTTGGCGAAGGAGACCGCCTTCTCGGGGCTGCCGCCGGTGTCCTTCACGATGAGCTGGATCCTGTGACCGTCGACGCCACCCTTCGCGTTCGCCTCCTCGACCAGCATCTCCAGGGTGCGGGCCTCGGGGGCGCCGAGGAACGAGGCCGGGCCGGTGACGGCGAGGAGCGCGCCGATCTTCAGCGGCGCAGCGTCTGCAGCCGCCACCGGTGAGGCCGGGACGAGACCGAGGAACGCAGCGAGGAACAGGAGCTTCTTCATGTGGGATCTCCGATGAGACGCGCCGGCGTCACTTCCCCAGGAGCACGAACCTGCCGTTCTTCACGGTGACCATCTCGAAGGCGTCCATGCCGAGCCCGTTGTGGTCGGCGGCCGACATGGTGAAGACGCCCGAGGCGCCAGCCCACCCCTTGAGGGTCTCGATCGAGTCGCGGACCTTCTCGCGATCCGCGCCGCCCGCCTGGATCGCCTTCACCAGGATGCCGAACGCGTCGTGGGCATAGGCGCCGAAGGCGCTGGCGTCTTCCTTGTACCTGCCCTCGTAGGCCTTCTTGTACTCGAGGAGGAGCTTCTTCTGCGGATGCTTCGCCGGCAGCGACTCGGCGACGATGATCGCGCTGGCGGGGAAGATCACGCCCTCCGCCGCCGCGCCAGCACCCTTCACGTAGTTGATGTTGGCGAAGCCGTGGCTCTGGAAGATCGGCACCTTGAGCCCGATCTGCCGGGCGTTCTTGATCACGATCGACTGCGCCGGCTCGATCGACCAGTTGAGGAGCGCCTGGACGCCGGCCGCCTTCAGCTTGGTCACCTCGGCGGTCAGGTCGGTCGCCGCCTTGTCGTACGTCTCGTCGATGACGATCTGGATTCCGGCCTCCGGCGCGAGCTTGCCGATCAGCTCCTTGCCAGCCTTGCCGAAGCCAGTGTTCGACGAGAGGACGCCGATCTTCGTGGCGCCCATCTTCTTCATCTGCGCGAAGATGTGGGCGATCGCGTGGCTGTCCTTCTGCGCGGTCTTGAACACGTAGCGGGCGACCGGGTTCACGATCGCCTCGGCCGCGGCGCAGGAGAGGAGCGGCGTCTTCGCCTCCTCGGCGATCCCCTTCACCTGCATCGTCTCGCCGCTGGTCGCCGGACCGATGATGGCGAAGACCTGCTCCTCCTCGATCAGCTGCTTCGCGAAGGAGACCGCCTTCTCCGGGCTTCCGGCGGTGTCCTTCACGATGAGCTGGATCTTCTTCCCGGCGACGCCGCCCTTCGCGTTGAGCTGCTCGGTGAGCATCTCGAGCGTCCGCGCCTCTGGGGCGCCGAGGAAGGACGCCGGGCCGGTCACCGAGAGGAGGGCGCCGACCTTGATGGTGTCGTCGGCCGCGTGGGCCGGGGCCGAGAAGGCGACGGCGAGGGCTGCAAGGGCGGCGAGGTTGACGGGGATCTTCATCGGGCGACTCCTCTGCGACGTAGGGGGCGCTGCGGTCTCGAACGGTTGGTGGGTCAGAGCTTCTGGATGTCGTCGGCTTCGAGGATGCGGGCTCCGGCCTTGCGGAGCGTGTCGATGGCCTTCTCGGCGTCGTCGAAGCGGAAGACGACGATCGCCTGCTCGCCGCTCTTCCGGACGAAGGCGTACATGTACTCGACGGCGATGCCGCGGAGCGCATTCAGCGTCGTCGCGAGGCCGCCCGGACGATCGGGGATCTCGACCGCGACCACCGGCGTGCGCCGGACCGGGAAGCCCGCGTCCTTGAGTGACGCGACCGCGCGATCAGTCTCGTTGACGATGAGCCGCAGGATGCCGAAGTCGCTCTCGTCGGCGAGTGACAGCGCGCGGATGTCGACGGCCGAGCGCGCCAGGACGTCGACGACGTCGGCGACGCCGCCCGTCTCGTTCTGCAGGAAGACCGAGATCTGATCGACGGCCACGAGCCCCTCCGGGTGAGAGCGACGGAGCATAGCCGAAAGGAGGGTGCGGGTTCACCTGCCCCGACATGTCCGACTCCTGGATCTGCCGAGGGTGATGGCGCGGGGCGTCACATGGGCGGATGGCGCGCCCTGCGGCCGACCCGCGCAACCCTCCCCGGGCCGTGGCGCGCCGCTCCGGTGAGTCCTTAAGAACGCACTTGAATGGATCAGAGCTCCCGCCCTGAGATCGCGGCGGCGCTCCTGGCGGCCTGCCTCGGCTGCGCCACCGGCCGCGGGGTGCTGTCCCCGGAGGAGAGCGCGCCGGACGCGGCGGGCCCGGTCGAGCATGCTGGCCCCTTCCACGGCGACGAGTTCCGCTATGACCGGATGGACGCGCCAGTTCGCGCGCTCTACGACATCGTCGCCATTCCCGCCGGCGTCGGGGACTGGACCCGGTCGGACTGGTCGCGGCTGGCGCTCTGGTCGGGAGGCATCGCCTCGCTGATGGTCCGCACGCCGCGCTCGGCCGACTCCCGCCTCGACGGGTGGTTCCGCAGCGAGCTCGACCCGCACCTCCCGATGGTCTGGACCGTGCCGATGCAGGCGACGCTCTGGAGCAGCCTCGCCGTGGGGGGGCTAGGCACCTGGTGGTGGGCCGATCGGACCGAACGCACCGGCCTCGCGCAGGGGCTGTCGCTGATGGGCGAGTCGCTCGCCGTGGCACAGGCCTACCACGTCGGCCTCAAGCTCCTGCTCGGCCGCGAGGGGCCGCGAAGCGACGGCACGGAGCCGGGGGTCTTCGGCCCCGGAGTCGGCTTCAAGCAGTATCCGTCGGGCGCGCCGTCGGGACACGCCGCGACGCTCTACTCCCTGCTCTCGGCCGGGTTCGCCTACTTCGAACCGCCCGTCTGGCTCCAGGTCACCGGGCACGCCGTCGTCGGGGGGCTCGTCACCTTCCACGCGATCGATCACAAGCACTACGCCTCCGACCTGATCTGGGGCGGCGCGATGGGCTGGTACGTGGGACAGTGGGTCGTCGCGCACCGCACCTCGCGGCCCGAGAACGGCGAGCGATCCGCCACGCGATCGCTGCAGGCGGCCCTCCTGCCCATGCCGCTCCCGGGCGGCGCCGGGGCGTCCCTGATCGTCGGGTACTGACTCCTAATCGAAGACCTGAGCGAGCGAGGGGCGCCTCTCCCGCGGCCTCATGCGGCTCCACCCCCGGGCCAGGTGCACGATGACGAGCATCTCGAAGAGGACCCCGAGAGGATGCGGCGCAACCCCCCACACGAGCGTGAAGAGCACCTCGACTGACATGAGCCCGGCGGCCAGGCCGACCGGAAGGCGGCGGCCGGCCACGGCGAGGATCCCGAGCGCGACCAGGATCGCCCCCTCCGCCGCGACCACCAGGAACGACCGCGCGAGCGACTGGACGCCCGGCTGGGCGACGAGCACCGCGAGGCCGACGGACCGAGCCAGTCCGAAGAGCAGGATGAGCCCCCCGACGCGGCGTCCGAGAACGCGCGGCTCGCCGTCGCTGCCGGGGACGGGGACGCCGTCGCACTCGACGATCAGCGCGTTGCGCGACTCGAACAGCATGTACCAGGCGCGGTCGGGCTTTTTGACGAGCAGGGAGGAGCCGTCGGGGAGCGCGAGCGTCGCTCCCGCCGCGAGCGCTGCGCGATCAAGCTTCCACGTAGCGGCGCCGAGCGTGACCTCGAAGTCCCGCATCTCCCCGCCCCAGCGAAGCCCGAGCACCTTCGGTCCGCCGCGCTCGAGCGCGTAGCTGCGCTTCGCCATGAAGCCCCCGGAGACTGGAACCGGACAACCACCCTGAGTCGCCGCCGCCGTCGTGGCACCGGCCTTCAGAGCAAGATACACGGCCCCGGTCCGCTGGCAGGAGAGTAACCGTCTGCGGCCGGATGGACGCACGGTGCGCGATACGGTCGCTGAGCTTGCCGCCTCCGCGCCGCGCGTGCGAGCGTAGCGCCCGCAGGCGGGAGGTGAGCATGTACGCGATCATCATGGGTGCACTGACGGTGGTCCTCGCGGTGGAGCCCGCAGCGACGGCGCGCCCCGCCGAGTGGGCCGCCCTCGTCCAGGCGCGCGACTTCGAGAAGGCCCGGGCGCTGTGCGATGGGTGGCTCTCGTCCCCCGACGCCGCGACGAAGGCCGAGGCGCACAAGTGCCTCGCCAACGTCGAGCTGGGTGCGCACGGCGAGCACGCCGTCCGGCTCGGTGGCGACGACGGGGGCGGCTTCGCGGCGCCGGGTTACGACGAGGCCCCGGCGCTCCGTGCGCTCGCCCACCTCGACGCCGCGGCGCTGCTGGCGCCTGGCGACCTCTCGATCCACCAGGGGCGCCTCCACGTCCTCCTGCTCGCGGCGATGTACGAGCGGATGATCCCCGCCTTGCTCGAGAGCGACCTGCTCTATCCCGGCAAGGACGGCCTCGACGCCTGGCTCGCCTTCTCGGCGGAGCTCTTCCAGCGGCGCGCGCTCAAGGCGGCGGAGGCCTTCCTGCTCGCCCTCGAGAAGCGTCACCCGGGCGACCACCGCGTCGCAGGGAACCTCGCCGCCGTCTACGGGATGCTGAAGCGGGATGGCGAGGCGCTCTCCTGGGCACAGAGGGCGGTGAAGGCGGCGCCGAAGGACCCCGTGGACGCCTGGAACCTCGCGCGCGTCCTCGACTACATGGGCCGCCTCAAGCAGGCCGACGCCGCGTACCAGAAGGCGCTCGCGCTCCAGCCCGAGGCGGAGCGGGCGAAGAGCGCCTGCCTCTACGCCGAGTTCGTCGTGACGAAGCTGAAGGACTGGCGCCGCGCGTGCTCCCTGCAGCAGCAGCACGAGTGCGAGCAGTCCGCGTGCGTGAGGTGAGCGGGCGGGCCCAGCTACCAGACCGTCCGCACCGCCCCGAACTCGCGGATCCGCTCGTCCTTCGTGACGAGCACCGCGCCGTGCGTCAGCGCCGTCGCGACGATGAGCCGGTCCGCGGGATCGCCGCGGAAGGTCCCGAGCTGGGCGGACGCGGCCGCAACCGCGGGGGTGAGCGGCAGGAGATCCGCGCCGACCTCTCGCAGCGCGTCGTCCATCCAGGCAGCCGGTTCCCGGTCAAGCTCGATCCGCCCGCGGGCGGCGAGCATCGCCACCTCCCAGCAGCTGATCGCCGCGACGCCGCGCACCCGCTCGCGCCGGAGGAGACGCCGGGTCTCCTTGCCGAGCTTCGCCGGATCGCTCGCGAGCCAGATCCACGCGTGCGTGTCCAGGACGATCACCGGTCGGAGTCCCAGGGCTCGTCGACGGGACCGACGATGTCACCCTTGCACCGGACGCTGCCCCGAAGCGGCCGCTGCGGGCGCTCTTCGCCCCCCACGATCCTGGCGACGGGCCGGCCGCGCTTCGTGACTACGAGGGTCTCGCCGGTCGCGTTCACCTCGTCCATCAGCGCCAGGCAACGCGCCTTGAAGACCGCCGCGGAGACGGTCCGCCGCCCGTGCACCATGGTCATATCATAGTGACCATGTGGCCGCCGTCAACGGGAGCGATCGATCCCGAGCGCCCGTCTCACCTCCTCGGCCGAGCCCAGCCGCGTGAGAGCCCAGCGAAAGTGCGACGCCTGGTTGGCCTCGAGTCTTCCGTGGATCCGACGCCGCGCCCACCATCCCATTCGGCGCGCCCTGACCTGCGCCGCGAGCAGGAGGCTCATGGACTCCGGCGAGAGGTAGCCGGCGTGGGTGTGGCTCCACTGGCTGATCGCGACGGTGCCCGTGTACTCGCCGCCCTGGCGGTAGACGTAGGCCCCATTGGTCGTTAGCACACCGAACCCCATGTAGACGGTCGTGAGATCGGTGAGCATCTCCTCCAGCTCCCGATCCTCCTCGACGAGACCGTGGTTGTGCCGCCACGCGTGGGCCACCTCGTGGCAGAGCGTGGCCACGAGCGCCACGGGCTCCCCGATCCCCTCTTCCCGAACGCCGAAGAGGCAGCAGCCATCCTCGATCCCGGCGAACCAGGCCGCGGCGCCGTCATGCCCCCACCTCCTTCGCTCTCCGCGATCGCTCAGCTCACGGATCTCCTCCGGCGCCGAGAAGAGGTGCAGCCGGAACGGGAGCGCACCGAGCCCTGCGTATGCCATCACGCGGCGCAGCAGCACCTCGACACCGCCGGCGGTCGGCTCGAACGGATCGGGGAAGTCCTGCGGGGTCGGCTCGCGGATCGGCGCGGCGAGGAAGGTCTCCGCCCCGCGCCGCTCGATGAGGGACCGCAGCTCTTCGAGCAGGTGCTCGCGCTCCTCTGCGCTCACTCTCTCCGCCATTGTTCCTCCGAGTGCGAGGTCAGCCGTTGCTCGCGTTCGACACGAACCAAGGAGACTAGCACTGTTCGTCACTACCGAACCCGATCCGCCGCGCCGGCCCCTCCGCCGGCTCCATCAGCTCCCGGATCGCCTCGAAGACGACGCGGAACTGGCCGTCGTACTTCTGCTCCAGCTCGGCTAGCTTGCGGGCGAGGTCGGCGTTCTCCAGCAGCAATCGTCGCAGGCGGACGAAGGCGCGCATGATCTCGATGTTCACCTCGACGGCCCGGGGGCTCCGAAGGACCGACGAGAGCATCGCGACGCCTCGCGAGGTCGCGCATCATGGCCGAGGCGCGTGGATCTCTCCCCCGGTGGGGAGAGGGGATGTTCCGTTGGGTGAAGCCCGCTACAGCTCCGTCTTCATCACCGCGCCGTTGCTCGCGTTCGAGACGAGCAGCGAGTAGCGCTTGAGCCACTTCGACGTGATCGTCTTCTTCTTCGGGTCGAAGGTGGCGCGGCGCTCTCGCGAGCTCCGCGTCCGGGACGCCGAGCGTCAGGCTTGCGCTTCTCGACGTCGATGGTGATCGTCGTCGCCGTTCTTGACGAGGCCGATCGGACCGCCCTCTGCCGCCTCGGGGGAGACGTGGCCGACGCAGGCGCCGCGGGTCGCGCCGGAGAAGCGGCCGTCGGTGACCAGCGCCACCTTCTCGCCGAGCCCCATCCCCATGATGAGCGACGTGGGGGTGAGCATCTCCTGCATGCCGGGGCCGCCCTTCGGCCCCTCGTAGCGGAGCACGACGAAGTGGCCGGGCTTCACGCTGCCGCCCATGATCCCGGCGATGGCGTCATCCTGCGAGTCGAAGCAGATCGCCTTGCCGGTGAACTTGCGCATCGACGGCTGGATGCCGGCGGTCTTCACGACGGCGCCCTCGGGGGCGAGGTTGCCGTGGAGGACCGCGAGGCCGCCCACCGGGGAGTAGGCGGTGTCCCACGTCCGGATCACCGCGGCGTCCCTGATCTCGGCGTCCTTGATCCGCTGGCCGACTGTCTCGCCGGTGACGGTGAGCGCCTCGGTCCGGACGATCCCGCCGCGCTTCGCCACCTCGTGGAGCACCGCCGGCACGCCGCCGGCGGCGTGGATGTCCTCCATGTGGACCGTCGCGAGCGACGGGGCGACCTTGGCTATGTGGGCAACCTGGCTCGCGATCTTCTCGATGTCCTTCAGCCCGAACTCGACTCCGGCCTCGCGTCGCGATGGCGAGCATGTGGAGGACCGTGTTGGACGAGCCCCCCATCGCCATGTCGACCACCATCGCGTTGTGGATCGCGTCGGCGTTCACGATCCTGCGCATCCTGAACCGCTCGTCCGCGGCGATCTCCACCGCGCGGCGCGCCGCCTTCCGGACGAGCGCCTCCCGCTCCGGGGTCAGCGCCAGGATGGTCCCGTTGCCCGGGAGCGCGATCCCCATCGCCTCGCAGAGGACGTTCATCGAGTTGGCGGTGAACATGCCTGAGCAGGAGCCGCCCGAGGGGCAGGCCTTGCACTCGATCTCGTAGAGCTGCGCGTCGGTCAGCTGCCCCAGCGCGCGCTTCCCGACCGCCTCGAACGCGGTGTTGAGATCGATCGAGGTGCCGTCCGAGAGCCGGCCGGCCTTCATCGGGCCGCCGGAGACGAAGACCGTCGGGACGTCGACACGGAGCGCCCCCATCAGCATGCCCGGCACGATCTTGTCGCAGTTGGGGATGCAGAGGAGCGCGTCGAGCTGGTGCGCCTGCATCATCGTCTCGATCGAGTCGGCGATCAGCTCGCGCGACGGCAGGCTGAAGAGCATCCCGCCGTGCCCCATCGCGATCCCGTCGTCGACGCCGATGGTGTTGAACTCGAAGGGGACGCCGCCCGCCTTCCGGATCTCGTCCTTGGCGACCCGGCCGTACTCCTGCAGGTAGAAGTGGCCAGGGATGATGTCGATGTGGCTGTTCGCGATGCCGATGAACGGCTTCTCGAAGTCCTCGTCCTTGAGCCCTGTCGCCCGGAGCAGGCTCCGATGGGGAGCCTTCTCGTAACCCTTCTTGATGACGTCGCTGCGCACGTTGGCCTCCGTGGGGGGGGTCGGGAAAAGTAGTCCGGCGGCGGTTGCCGTACAATCCCCTTAGGTCCGATCCGATGCCACCGCTGGAAACGCCGACTTTCGCAGAGGCCAGGGAGCGCCTCCGCTCCGCGCTGGCGACGCGCGCACCTCGGACGCTCCGCATCGACGGCTTTCGCCCCGCCTCCGTCCTCGTCCCCCTGCTGCAGCGTCCCGGCGGACCCACGCTCCTCTTCACGCGCCGCACGACGCGCGTCCCCCAGCACAAGGGGGAGATCTCGTTTCCGGGCGGCGGCGCCGAGAACGGGGAGGACGCGGTGGCGGCGGCGCTGCGCGAGGCGCACGAGGAGGTCGGGCTCGAGCCGGGGTCGGTGGAGGTGGTCGGGATCATGGACGACCTCCCGAGCGTCTCGTACTACGTCGTGACGCCGGTCGTCGCCTCCGTCGCCGATCCACCCGCGTCCTTCCACGCCGAGGAGTTCGAGGTCCACGAGCCCTTCGAGGTCCCGCTGGCGCTGCTGCTCGACCCTGCCAACCGGAGCTTCCGGCTGTGGGATCCCGAGACCGGACCCGACGCGCTGCGGACGGCGGTGCGCCTCGCGCGGCTGGCCTTCGAGGAGCTGGACCCGGTCACCGGCCACCACCGGATCTGGTCCTTCGACGCCGGGCCGGACCGGAACATCTGGGGCCTGACGGCGCACATCCTCAAGGTGCTGCTGGAGCGCACCTTCGGGGGGCGCTCCGCACCACCGGTGTGAGAGGATGGCCGCCGTGAACTCCACGTCCATGTCGAGAGCCGCGGCCCTGGCGCTGTCTGCGCTGGCCCTCTCCGTGTCGGGCTGCCCGTCGTCCGGCGGCTCCTGCGAGTCGTCGGCGCTGTGCGAGGAGGGGACGTTCTGCTTCGAGGGGCGCTGCGTCGCGTCGTTGCCGGCGAGTCCGCTCTGCGCGCTGCCGGGGTCGAATCTTGCCGACCGCCGCACCTGGCGTCTCCTCGCCGGCCGCCTCGACCGACTACGCGAGCTGTCGAAGGGACATCGTCGCGACCCCCGTGCTGCCGGGGAGCTGGATCGCCTACGACGGGGTCCACGCTGTCGGCACACGCGTCAGCTTCCCCGTGCCGCCAGGGACCTCCAGCGTCACCATCCACTCCCAGGCGACCGTGGCGGCCGACTTCTTCTGGTACGGCTCGCAGCAGATCCCCAACTCGGTCGTACCGACCGGCGTGACGCTGCCGAACGGCCACGTCCTCTACGACGACATGGCGATGCCGCCGCCGAAGCCGCTCTACCTCCCGGCCTACTACGGCGGCTTCACGCCGTGGTCAGGCAGCTTCGGCGTCCCGAATACGTCGCGGCTGGCCGATCTCGCGCTCGCGAACGGGGAGGTCCCCCCGGGCACCTGGAGCTTCACGGTCAACGACTGGAACGCCGAGTGCGCTGCCATGGGTGGTGGCTGCACGCCAGGCTCCGCCGGAACCTATGACGTCACCGTGGTCGCGCGCCCGGGACCCTACGTCTCGACCGGGACGCTCGACCTGAACCTCTACCTCGTCGGAGGCGGAGCCGGGCTCCGGGCGGACACCGCCGTCAGCGACCCGGGGATGCTCCGCTTCATCGCCGAGATCGGCCGGCTGCTCGGCCAGGGCGGCATCTGCCTCGGGAGCGTCACCTTCCGCGAGGTGCCAGCCTGGGCGCGTATCGAGACGCGCTTCACGCAGCCAGCCATCGACGGAGACGCCCCCTGCGGTGAGCTTTCCCAGCTCTTCACGCTCGCGGCCCCGGCCGATGGCGTCCACCTCTTCCTCGTGGACGCGCTCTGCTACGGGGGCAACTGCGACAGCGGCATCGTCGGGATCGACGGCTCGATCCCCGGCCCCTCCGGCCTGCCCGGCGCCTACAGCGGCGGCGCCGCCATGACGCTCGACGACATCGGCTGGGGCAGCTGTGGCAACCCTGCCCCCGACCTCGCCGGCTGCGGCTCGGACCGCGCGGGCTACATCGCCGCGCACGAGATCGGCCACTGGCTCGGGCTCTACCACACGACGGAGTCGTCGGGAGACACGTTCGATCCGCTCGAGGACACCGGCACCTGCTCCTGCTCCGCGTGCGGCAGCCGGACGTGCGACGGCGCCTTCGAAATGTTCCCGCAGGTCTGCAGGTCCGATGGCGCGACCTGCGCCGGTGGCGACAACCTCATGTTCTGGGTGATCGACCCGTCCGAATCGATCGGACGCCTCACCGCCCAGCAGTCGCACATCGCGCGCCTGAATCCGGCCGTGAAGTGAGGATCCCTTGATCGCCACGCTCGCGCTGTCGTTCGCCCTCGCCGCCGCTCCGATCTGCAGCCCACCGTCGGCGCCGAGTGGCTCGGTCTGCCTCCCCGGAGACGAGGCCGCCCTCCTCGCGCTCATCTCGCCGCTGCTCGGCGCGATCGATCGGCCGGTGTCCGTCGAGGCCTGGCGGCGCCTCCCCGCGGGCGCGCTTCCCCTGCTGGAGCGGATCGCCCAGGACCCGGGCAGCCTCCCATCAGCGCGCGCGCGCGCGCTGGAGGGAGCCGCGACGCTGGGAGCCGACGGCGCGGTCCACGAGCGGCTCGCCGCGGACGTCGCCGCGCCCTTCGCCGTCCGCCACGGCGCGCTCCGCGCGCTGGGGCGGCTGCTGCCGAGCCAGCGCCTGGAGACGGCGCTCGGGCACCTGCTCTCCGGAGACGCGGACAGGCGGATTCGCGCGAACGCTGCCGAGGTCCTGGTCAGCGCGTCGCCGTCGACCGGCTGTGCCTCCGTCCGCGCCCAGGTTGCGCGCGAGCGGGCGACGGAGCGGCCGGCGTTCCGGCGCGCGCTCGCCGCGTGCGGGGCTCGCTGACCGGCGCCAGGGGCGAGGGATCCGGGCTACGGCCGGGCGGAGGTCTGCTGATCGGCCTGCGCCCACATGACCGGGCGGCGCAGCTCCATGATCCCGACGCCGATGGCGCATGCGAGGAGCACGGCGGCGCCGAGCATCCACGGACGGAACGCGAGCGCGTCCTCTATCCGCCGACGAACGACCTGTCGCAGGGCCTCCCGCATGGCTCGAAGTTAGATCGAGGTGCCGAGGGAGGCAACCCCTCGGCACCCCGGTTTCGCCCCTGCCCCCGCAAGGGGGGAGAGGGGCGCCGCTACCGCCCGTGGCCTTCGTCCAGCTCCCGCCGGTCCTCGCGGAGCTCCTGGCGCACCGGGACGCCCCGATCTTCACGGCGAGCATGGCTCGGCCCCGGTCGCATCGGGCGGCCGGGGCCGAAGGAGGGGTGCGGCTGCGGGTCAGGCGGAGTGGAGGAAGTTGGTCACCACCTTCCGCCAGCCCTCCTCACCGAGCGCGGCGGGCACCGGCGTCGTCAGCTCGCCGCCGTCGGCTGCGGCGATGCCCAGCTCGGCCTCGATGAAGGTCGCGAGGCGAGCCTTCTCGCGCGCGAGCCAGCCTGCGGCCTCGTAGCCGGACGGGAAGCGCAGGTAGCCGGCGTCGGACGGGGCGAAGGAGAAGAGCCACCCGCGGCCGTAGGCCTCGTCCCGCACCAGCGACGGATCGGAGCGGACAGCCGAGTTCACTCGCGTCACCTCACCATCCAGCGGCGCACTGATCATGACCTCGCGCTCACCGGCGCGGACGATCGCGATCGGATCGCCCCTGTGGAAGCGGGCGCCGGCCTTCGGGAGCTCGACCGACGACGAGCCGGGGATGATCTTCCGGGCGATGTCGTCGATGCCCACGTCGAAGTCGCCGCTCGCGCGGGGCGAGAGCCACGTGTGATTGGGGGCGTAGTAGGCACCTTCGCGATAGACGAGGTTGCCGACGCGGGAGAGCAGGCGCTCCCGGCGCGCGCGGACGGCGTTGATCCCCACCGCGATGAGCGCGGCCGGGATCACGAGGAGCGCGGCACCCACGATGAAGAGCAGGGCGCGAGCTGTGAGGCCGACTGCGAAGGCACCGATCACCTGGAGGATCTCGTTGAAGGTCGTCATCGCGCTCTCCTTGGCCGCCCCGTCCGGGCGTCGATTGCGGGGCGTCTGGGGTCCCGCACGCTCATTCACTAGGGCAAGTAGCAGGCCAGATGGGCCCCTTTGGCGGTGCGTGTGGATCCGCAGGCTTGCGAGGGTTCAAGCAGCTGCGCGGAACTGTCGCTGTCGAATACGTAAACAGCTTGTGGAGGGGCGGCGCTGGTAGGCCAACGGGATCCGGCCTGATCCCGGTGGCTTACGGCCGACTGTTGAGATCTTCGCCTATTGATGAAGATCTCAACGTTGGGCGAGCCGGCTGTTGCAGTTCGCCTCCTCAGCCCCGCTCACGGCCGTGCTATCTCACCTTTCCGTGTCCCCCCAGGAGCTCATCGAGAAGTGGCACTACGCCGGCCTCTTCGGGATCATCTTCGTGGAGGAAGCGGGCGTGCCGCTCCCGATCCCGGGCGACCTCTTCATCGCCGCCGCCGGCTTCCTCGCGTACCAGGGGAAGACGTCGGGACCAGCCGTCGTCGCAGTCGTGACAGTCGCCACCGTGCTCGGCGCTGCCATCCTCTTCACGCTCGCGCAGCGCGGGGGGCGCCCGCTCCTGCGCAGGTTCGCCCGCCGCTTCGGCTACACCGAGGAGCGCGAGTACCGCGTGGAGCAGTGGCTCGCGCGGCGAGGATCTCCGGCGGTCGTCATCGGCCGGCTCGTGCCCGGCCTGCGGATCGTCATGACGGTCGTGGCCGGCGCGCTCGGGATGAGGCGCTCGACCTTCGTGATCGGCACCCTCCTCGCGGGGATCCTCTGGGGCACGATCTACTTCTGGATCGGCTGGGCGGTGGCCGCCGGCTGGGGCCACCTCGCTGGCGTCGGCTAGGCCTGGACTAGGCCAAGGGCCAGGCTGTTGGAGCCCGCCACGCCCTTAAGGGGCGTGGGGGCTTCGCTCGGCAGCAAAGCGATCGGCAGACTACTCAGCCTGCACCAACTCCGGCTCCGGGAGAGCGGCGCCCGGGATGACGATGATGACAACCTTGAACGAGCCGGAGTTATCGCCGTAGGCGGTGTCGTGGACGCGAACTTTGAGCGCGCCGCCGTCTTCCTCAAACGCCCCGAACCACTTCTGGCCGACGGGGATCACCGTGCCCGTACCGACCTTGATTGCGAGGGTGCCGTTGCCGTCTGTGGCGCCGGCGGGGCCGACTTCGCCGGTCCAAGCGCCGACCTTCACCTTGCCAGATGCCCTGATGATGACGAGGTCATTGGCCCGCGGAGGCCAGTCGAACGCCGACGCTGGGAAGCGACAGCGTGGCGTCTAGACGTCGCGGCCGCCTGGGAGGGGTGCCGGGGAAAAGGTTTCGCCGACGAGGACGCGGGCGTGTCGCGGTCGGCGAAGGGTGGAAATGGAACAGCCCCGCCGGGAGGCGAGGCTGTTCGGAGTGGCGTAGCGGCGTGGCTAGACGCCGACGAGCTTGACGGTCTTGCCGTCGAAGCGGGCGAGAACTTCAATCTCTCCACCGAGGCCCTCTACGTACGCACGGAGCGTCGATAGAAGGTGGTCTTGGCGCTTCTCGATGCGAGAGAGCTCAGGCTGCTTCATCCTGGCAGCCTTGGCGAGCTGGACCTGGGTGGTGCGCGTGAGGCAGCGGAGTTCGCGAAGGTTCATCTGGAGAACCTCCTTCTCGGCGTAGCGCCGCGACTCCGCGATTTCCGCTGGGGTGAAGTGCTTCTTCTTGAGGTCTGCCCAATTCTTGGTCCGGACCTTCGTCATGGTAATCGGCCGTCGCGCCGCGAGCTACGACGGGCCCTCCGTAATCCGCCCCCAGGTGGTGGTTGGTGGGGCGGTTGCATTGGCACGTTCTACTTCTTCTTCTTCGGTGCGCTCTCCTCTTGGTGCTTCACGTCGTCGAGATGGCCTTCCCAAAGCCGTTCGGCGATCGGGATGATGCGGGCGTACATCTTCTTGTCGGCGCCCTTGTCTCCTCCTATGAGGAGGACGGCGTCGCGGTTGGGGTCGAAGGCGTAGATCGGGCGAAGGGGGCTGTGGCCGGCCCTCGGCCGAAGCTCGCGGAGCGGAAGCTTGGTGCCCAGGAGCGCGCCGGAGTGCGGCCGTCCGAGGCGGGGACCCTGGAGTTCGAGGAGGTCTACGACGCGGAGGACGTCCTTTCGTTCGCGGGCCGTGAGGCTGACTAACCATGTCTCAAACTCGTCGGTGTGGAGAACCTTGGTGGCCATGCGGCGATCCCTTTCGAGGGCCGCTCCCCCCTCGCCGGGTTCTGGCCACGGACCTAATATAAGCGCCTGGCCATATGGCGTCAAAGGTATACGCGAGAGGCAGCATGGTCGTACCCGGTGGGGGAGAGGGAGAATGCGGTCGGTCGACCCTCAGCGCCCGTTCTTCAACGGCCTGCTATGCCTTCCGGGAGACGGCGAGCGTGCGCTCGCCCCCGAGCACCAGGCTCTGTGCGTTCTCCGCGCGCTTGCGCGACAGCTCGACGCCGATCGCGTCGAGCCCGTGCGCGTTGGCCACCGCGAGCATGGTCCCCATCCCGCAGAACGGGTCGACGACCGTCCTGCAGCCGGTGTGGGCGAGGAGGAACCGGGCGACCGCCCCGCAGGCCTCGGTGGGCATCGCGCGGGCCCACGTCATGGCGCCCGGCCGCGGGATGACGTCGGGCAGCGACTGGCCGGTCTCCAGGCGCAGCCCGCGGCTGAAGCAGAGCAGGTGCGCATAGGCGGGCCTGCCGAACGTGGTGGAGCCGGGCGCGACGCGGCAGACCACCTTGTGCCAGAGCAGGTGACTCTTCGCGACCTCGGCGCCGAGCTGGACGAGGAAGCCCTTGTCGATCCAGCGTCCGTCGAGCTTGACGTCGGTCTGGTAGAAGATCGCGACCGAGTCGTCGGCCACCGCGCGGCACGCAGCGGTCGCGGCGACGGTGAACCAGCGTCGCCAGCCGTCGATGCCCAGCTGCGGCAGCTCCGAGTGGTCGGGCAGCGAGGTGACGACCGCGTGATCCGCGGCGAGATCGTGCTCCCGGAGCCAGGCGACGCCATCCGCACAGTGGACGGTGCGGGTGGGCTCGACCTTCGGGTGCGTCAGGGCGGGAGCCATGCCCGCTCATACTAGCCCAAGCAGCCGCTCCCCCATCGTCGGGGCGCGCTCCGAAAGGGAGGCGCCCCCGGCGCTCGGGGCGAGCATCGACTGTCCGGGCCCGCTACAGGTCAAGGCGCCGGGCACCGCATCGTGCGCGCGGGCCTCAGGAGGCATCCATGGCCATGGACATCAAGACGCTCGCGAGAGAGTGCGTAGAGCAGCTCTTCGATCGCGGTCGCACGGACTTCCTTCAGGAGGTCTCGGAGCTCTCGTACGTGGGCCACGACCCCGTGCGCACCAGGAGCGTATCGCTCGACGACGCCAGGCAGATCGCGGAGTCCTTCCGCGCCGGCTTCCCGGACCTGCGCTGCTCGGTGAACGACATCGTGACCGAGGGGAGCCGCGTAGTCTGTCGCTGGCGCATGACGGGTACGCACCAGGGGCCGTTCCTCGGCTTCGCCCCGACCGGCAAGCGGGTGTCCTTCGACGGCATCAGCGAGATGAGGTTCCACGACAGCCGGCTGGCCGAGCAGTGGACGCTCTACGACTGCCTCGGGTTGCTGCACCAGCTTGGCGTCCTCCCCTCTCTGGAGGATCTCGCGGCCGCGCGGATCCTCGCCGAGGAGGAGGGGACCGTCCACCTGTCGGTCTGATGGCGGTCACCAACCGCGGGGCCGGAGCGCGCCGTGACGCCGGCCGCTCCGCCGCATCACGCGACGACTCAGGCGGGGCCCGACCCTCCGCAGCCCGGGAGAAGCGCGCCGCGGGCGCGCCAGCGGGCGTGCCCGCGCGCGGCTCCGAACAGGGGGTATAGCCTCGGAGTGGAGGGCGCGGAGCGCCCACCGCGCCAACGGCGCGAGCAGGGCCAACCCCGAGCAGGTCACGGCCACGGCGCGGTACAGCCTCTCCAGATGCCACATGCGAGCCTCGCACAGCGGGCACCGTGCAACGACGGGGCCGACCCCTCAAGCTGTGGTCTCGCGCATTTCGCGCCAATTCCCCGTGCGGAGTCAGTCAAAGCACGCAGAGGTGCGGGATTTGGCGCGCTCCCCGCGGGGCGCTGGCGAGGTCAGCGGAGCCGGCGCTCGACGGCGAGCTCCCGCCAGCGCAGCAGCGCCGGGAGCGCCAGGAGCGCGGCCGCCAGGCAGGTCAGCTCCCCGAGGTCGGCGAGGAGCCCGAACGAGATGAGCGCCTGGTTCCGGGCCACGAGCAGCGACGAGTACCCCAGGATCGTGGTCAGCGAACAGAGCGCGATGGCGCCGCCGGTGGTCCGGACGACGTCGGCGATCGACCGGGCGTGGTCGACGCGCCGGCGCTGGATGAAGTTGGTCGCGTAGTCGACGCCGATGCCGAAGGTGATCGGGAGCGCGATGAAGTTGAGCATGTTCAGCCGCAGCTTCAGCGCGAAGGCGAGCCCGAGGAACCAGGTCACCCCCGCGACGAGCGCCAGGACCACCCAGCCTGCGTCGCCGAGCGAGCGTGCGCTCCGCTTCCCGGCGGCGAACGCCGCGAGGAGCAGCGCCACCACGCCGACGAAGGCGAGCCAGGTGGCGCGCGGACCGTCGGTCCGGATGGCGTGGATGACGTCGGCGAAGACCAGCATCCCGCTCGCCATCGGGATCTCCTCCCGCGGCAGCTCGATGGAGCGCAGCTCTTCGGCGAACCGTAGGACGTCCCGCCCGTTCCAGACGTCCATCGCGCCGGCGGCGTACACGAGCACCGGCGTGCCCACCCGTCCGTCCACCTCGGTGAGCTGCCGCCGCAGCTCCAGCGGGAGGTCGCGCGCTCCGAACGGCTCCAGGTCCCGCGGCGGGAGGATCGCCTCGACCATCATCCGCCGGTCCGGCGGGAGGAACCCGAGGCTCTCCGAGGTCGCGAGCGCACGGATCTCCCGGAGGATCGGCAGCTTCTCCGCCTGCCTGTCGGGCACGAGCGCCCCGACCGAGAGGACCTGGCCGAGCGTCGACCCGGGGTTGGCGGCGCGGTGTGCCTCGATGCGCCGGGCGATCTCGGCCGCCTCGGCCTCGTCCCTCGCGAGGAGGACCGTCGGCGTCAGGTGATCGCCGAAGATCGCGTCGACGCGCTGGTCCCACCAGCCCGGCCCGCCCTCCTCCAGCGCGCCGAGGTCGCGCAGCTTCCGGAAGTCGTACTCGATCGGATCGCGGCCGAGCAGGACGATCGACGCGATCGAGGCGACCGTCAGCAGCGCCGCAATGGCGACGATCGCGCGGGGCGCCCTCTCCACGATGCCAGCCAGGGCGCGGGTGAAGATGGGGCGCGCCGGCGGCTCGCCCGGCGCAACGAACGGGCCGCGCCGCTCCCAGGCGAGCGCGAGCGCCGGAGTCACGGCGTAGGAGAAGATCCAGGAGAAGGAGAGCCCGACGAAGCCGATCAGGCCGAACTGGTTGAAGCCCCGGAAGTCCGTCGAGAGGAGCGAGCCGTAGGCGACCGCCGCGGCGAGCGCGGCGGTGAGGGTCGCGAGCCAGGTGGAGGAGACCGCCACGACCATCGCCTCCTGCGGCGCGCGGCCGTGGCGACGCTCCTCCAGGTAGCGGGCAAAGAGGATGAGCCCGACGTTGATGCCGTTGCCGACGACGATCGATCCCAGGAAGGCGGTGTTGGAGTTGAGGTGACCGACCAGGAGCTCGGCCACGCCGAACGTCGCGAAGGCGCCGGCGAACAGCGGGATGCCCACGCCGAACAGCGAACGCCAGGTCCGGTTGTAGATCCAGACCGAGGCCGCGACGGCGAGGATGACGAGGAGCGTCGCGAGGACGAGGTCCTCCGCCAGCGCGTCGTGCTCCATGATGTTGGAGGCGACGAAGCCGCCCCAGGCGACCTCCACCCCTGCGCCCTTCGGGTCGAGCCCCGCGACGGTCTCCTTGAGGTAGCGGTCGAGCCGGAGCACCTTCGCGTAGTCGTCCTGCGCCCCGGCCACGCGGACGAGCAGCGCCAGCGCGGTCATCGTCTCTCCGGGCCTCCGCCCGGGGACCTCGCCGACGTAGTAGCCGTCGGGGAAGCGCTCGAGCGCTCCGCCGCCGGCCCCCTTCGCGCGGGCGGAGAGCGTCTCGATCAGCGCCTCGACTTCGGGGGCTGGCCCCCGCGCGCGCCCCTTCGCCGCGTCCCGCTCCCACGCGAACCTGGCCGTCAGGGTGTCGCGCAGCGCGACGAGCTCCTCGGGGGCGAGGAAGAGCAGGACGCGCCGCTGGTAGAAGTCGCGCAGGCCGTCGACGCGATACTCGACCCAGCGGACGAGGTCGGGCGGAGCGTCGGCGAGCTTCTCCGCCAGGTCGTCCGCGAAGAGCGCCAGCGTCCCCTTGTCGGCGCCGTGGAGGACGATCGTCGCCTCCGCGAAGCCGCCCACGCGGCGTGTGACCTCGTCGAGGTCGAGCGCGCTGCGGCTGCGCGCAGGGAGCAGCTCGGCGATGTCCGGCCGCAGGTCGGAGTAGAGCCGGACGGTCCCCCAGAGCCCCAGGGCCGCGATGGCGCCCGTCGTCAGGAGGACCGCCAGGCGCCACCGATCTGAGAACCGAACCCACTTCTCGGAGAGGCTCATGCTCCGAGCTTGTAGCCGAATTTCAGATCTTCTCGAACCTGGCCTTCGGCGCGCCGCAGATCGGGCACTTGTCCGGCGCCTCGCCGAACTCGACGTCGCCGCAGACCGGGCAGAGGTAGACGTCCATCTTCGAGAGGTCCTGCCCGGCCTTCATCGCCTCCAGCGCCTGCGTGAAGAGCCTGGCGTGGACCTTCTCGGCCTCCAGCGCGTAGTTGAAGGCGATCTTCGACTTGTGGTTCTCCGCCTGCGCCTGCGCCAGCATCGGGGGGTACATCGACGTGAACTCGTAGGTCTCGCCGCCGACCGCCTCCTCCAGGTTCTTCAGCGTGTTCCCCACCCCGCCCATGTTCCCGAGGTGGTAGTGCGCGTGGATCGTCTCGGCGTCGGCAGCGGCGCGGAAGAGCTTGGCGATCTGCGGCAACCCCTCCTTCTCCGCCTGCCTCGCGAAGGCGAGGTACTTGCGGTTGGCCTGGCTCTCGCCGGCGAAGGCGGTCGAGAGATTCTCGTTGGTCGTAGGCATGGTTCTTCCCCCTGGGGGTGAAAGGGTTCGTGATCGGGAGCCCCGAATATGCGCCTCGATACCTCCAAGGGCACGTCCCGTATGGGGGGCGAGATCAGGGGGCGAGCCGCTCCAGCCGGGCGCCGTGCCCATCCATGACCACGTAGGCGAGGCCGTCATCGTCCAGGCAACCGGCGTTGACGTACGGATCGCCCGCCACGAGATGTGCGCGGTGGACGTGACCGAACACGCCGAGGCCGAAGCCGCCCGCGGCGACGGCGCGGAGGCAGCGTGCGCGGAAGACCGCGATCATCTGGTCCTCGGCCAGCGAGCGCGCCACCACCTCGGCGAGCCTTGCGGCCCCGCGCACCAGCGGGGTCCGCCCGAAGTGACGCGAGATGGCATCGCCCAGCCGGCCGACCGGAGAGGCGTTGATCGGATCGAGCGCGTGGCCATGCGAAACGAGGATGCGCCCGACGCCCGGCCGATCCAGGACGATCCGCTCGGGGCCGGCGCCTGGATCGTGGTTGCCGCACGTGCGCCGCAGCCGGCCCGCGTCCTGCATCATGGAGATGACCGCGGCGACTCCGGGGTGCGACGCCTGCGCCCGCCCGGGACCGGCGAAGAGGTCGTCGAAGACGTCGCCGTTCAGGATCACCTCGACGCCGGCCGCCCGGGCCCGCTCGAGGAACGCGAGCGCCAGCCGGGCGTGGTCCGGTGGGCCGTCCGGGCCGAGGTGCCAGTCGCTCGCTATCCAGAGGTCGGTCATCGGGGCGCGAGGATGGCGGGCCCGCCGGCCCGGAGCAAGCGCTCGACCGCCGCCCCGCCCCCCGCGCCGCTACAGCGGGTGGCGAACGTAGAGGGCGCCGACGACCTTGTCGCCGGCGTCGCGCACCGGAAAAGCGCCGCCCAGGAACTTCCGGGTACCATCGGTCCACTCCCCGGTGCGGATGCCCGCGTCCGGGATCTGCTCCGGGGGAACGGGGATGTCGACCAGCCGATCGTTCCAGACGGTGCTGTCGACGAGCGCCACGTACGCCAGCTCGTCCCAGTGGTCCTCACCGCGAACCTTCGCCAGCTCCTTGCGGTCGATCCGCTTCTTGTCCACGAGGAGCCCGAAGTCGTCCCCCGTCCTCTTCTTCATCTCGACCAGGAAGTCGCCGATCTCCTCACCCAGCTCCATGTAGCCGACGATCGCGCCCTTGACGCGGATCGGCTTCACGACGCGGAGCGCGAAGGCGGTCTTCCCCAGCTCCTTGCCGAAGCCGATCTCCTTCGACGCGATCGCCCGCGAGAAGGTCTCCCGCCCCACGACGTCGCCGAAGAGCGTGGGGGCGTGGACGCGCAGGAAGCAGGTGCGCGCAGGCGCCTGGTCGAGGAAGTACCAGTGGGTGATCCCCTGCGTGGCCTTCAGCTTCTCGAACCTGCCGCGGGTCTTGGCGAGCAGCCTCTCGCGGTCCCGCGCCGTGTACGCGGCGACGACGACGGGGTCGGCGATCAGGCCGTCGAGGAGTCGCGAGAGCTTCTCCACCTCCTGCTTCTCCAGCGCCGCGTAGGCGGCGGCCGCACGGACCACCGACTCGTGCGCTCCCTCGACCTGGAGTACGGCCGGCCGAGCGGCGTGGGCGCAGGCCGCGGAGAGTCCAGCGGCGATGGCCACGGAGAGAGCTGCCTGCTTGGATCGAATCACGTTACCCCCCCAGGGTGGCGAGGTCGCACCTCGCCCGTGACGAGAAGATCCGATCCGTGAGCGCTCGGCAAGTCCCGCGAACGCGGGTCGTCAGCGCCGCTCCGACCGGAGCTGGTCGATGAGCGCCTGCGTGCGGCTCCAGGCGAGCTCCTGGATCGGCCTCAGCACCGAGACGTCGCGCGCCTTCTCCGGGGCCTTCTCCACCAGGATCGGCTCGCCCAGGGCGACGTCGAAGCGGGCGGGGAGCGGGACTGGCGACCAGAAGCTGAGCTTCCCGAAGCGGAAGCCCGGGTAGGCCTCCGCCCCGCCTACCACCGCCAGCGGGACGATCGGCGCGCCCGTCTGGAGCGCCAGCCTGACGAAGCCGTACCGCCCATCCCAGCGGAGCCGGTAGAAGTCGCGCGACGGCTGCGCCTCGCGCGAGCCGCCGGGCGTGACGAGCAGCTGCTCGCCGGCACGCAGCGCCTCGAGGCAGCTCTCCTCGCTGCGATCGATCAGGCCGAAGGCGATCTTGACGCGCGGCAGGCCGGGGAGCGCCTTCTCGATCCTGCTCTCCGCGGCCACGATCCGGAGCGGTATGCGCGGGCCCCTGCGCTGGAGGAACTCCCGCCAGGCGACGCAGTAGCCAGCGATGCACAGGTCGAAGACGAAGTAGCCCGCGCCGTGGAGCGCGACGTAGATGCACGGCCCCGCGGGCGGCGTGCCGCGAAGGCGGGTCCGATGGTAGCGGGTGGAGGCCTCGGCCAGGACCGCGAGGACCCTGTAGCCGGGGTGCATCAGGTCGAGCTCCGGCAGCCGCGCGCTCATCCGTTCCTCCCCCGCTCGCCGGCGGTCCGGTCGATGAGCGCCTGCGTCGTCTCGGCGACCCTCTCGGCAAAGTCCGCGACGGCGTCGGCATCGTCGGGCGGTGGCGGCTCCAGCGGCGCGCCGAACGCGTAGTCGATCCGGACCGGGAGCGGGAAGGGCGGGAACCAGAGGCTCCGCCTCCCTCCGAGCGGGATGCGCCACGGATGCTGACGATCGGCCCCGACCATGGCCACCGGCACGACGAGCGCGCGCGCCCTGGCGGCGAGCCGCGCGAAGCCTCGGCGGCCGTTCCAGTCGAGCCGGTCGGGCGGCCCGTACAGGTCTCGCCCACCGCCGGGGTAGATGAGGACCGACTCGCCGGCCGCGAGCGTGGCGAGGCCAGCCTCCTCGGTCGCCTCCACCGAGTTCACGTTGCGCCGGATCCAGCCGAGGATCGGTGCGCGGTGGATCGACGTGTTCCGCTGCTCCATGGGCCGGATGAGGGGCCGGTCGCGCTTCACCCAGTAGACGATGAAGCCGAGCAGGATGGTCTCGAAGTACAGGAAGCTCCTCGGGTGCTTCGCGACGAACACGACCGGCCTGTCCTTCGGCACGAGCTCCAGCCCGCTGACGCGCGGGCGGAACCAGACCCGGAAGAACGGGCGCAGCGGCGTGAGGAGCAGCCACTGCGTCAGCGGGTGGCTGGGGAAGTGCTTCGTCTCGGTCACCGAGCTCCCTCCGGTGGGGCGCCGGCGCGCCGGTAGATGCGCAGGACCTGCTCCGCCACGCGGGACCAGTCGAGCACCTGAACGCGCGCGAGGCCACCCTCGGCGAGCCGCGCCCTGAGCGGCCCGTCCTGCCCCACGCGCCAGAGCGCCTCGGCCAGCTCCGCGGGCCTGCCTGGCGGCACGAGGACGGCCGCGCCGCGCGCCGCCTCGGCGTAGCCGGGGATGTCGCTCGCGACCACCGGGCAGCCGGCCGCCATCGCCTCGACCACCACCATCCCGAAGCTCTCGCCGTGGAGCGACGGCGCGCAGAAGACGTCGCACCCGGCGAGCGCGTCCAGGATCTCGCGGTCGTCGACGCGCCACAGGAAGCGGGCGTTGGCGCGGCGGGCGGCCGCCTCGAACCTCTCGCGAGGGCCGTCGCCGGCGATGGAGAGCTCCACCTGCCGCCCCGAGGCGACGAGGCGCGACGCGGCGTCGAGCAGGACCGGCAGCCCCTTCCGCGGCTCGCCGAACCGCCCGACGAAGAGGATCTTCAGGGCGCCCTTCGCCGGCGACGCGGGTCGACCGGCCGGATCGCCGCGGCGTAGTGGGCGAGGTCGACGCCGTTCGGGATCACGGCCGTCCGGCCCCGGTAGATGACCCGCGAGAAGCGCTTCGCCTGGCGCGAGACCGCGATGCCGTGGGCGATCCGGGAGAGCCCGACCGCCCCGATCCGGCGCGCCAGCGCCTGGAGCGGCAGCTCCCGCTCGCTGTTCGCGTGGAAGGTCGCGACCACCGGGACACTGGCGAGCCGCAGCGCGATCCGCGCCGGCCCGGGGACGAGCGGCTCGTGGACGTGGAGGAGGTCGAACCGCTCGCGCTCCAGGATCCGCGCCACCGCACCGCTGGAGGCGAAGAGGCCGATGCGGGCCACCGAGCCGTTCGCGCGGATCGGGACGACACCGCGGATCCCCTCGCACCCCTCGGGGACGGCTCCACTCGCCGGGCCGATGACGCGGGCCGAGTGACCGCACCGCTCCAGCGCGCGGGCGAGCGCCCGGGCGTGCCGGTTGACGCCGCCCTCGTGGGAGAGGTCGTACGGGGTGAAGATGCCGACCTTCATCCCGGCCGCTTCGACTCGCCCCGCAGCAGGATCCCGCGGATGACGACGATGCGCCCCAGGGCCGTCAGGCCAGCGCCTGCCGCGACGGCGCCGCAGACGAGCTCCAGCACGATCACGGCGCGCACCGCGGGAAGGAAGGGGGCGACCAGCAGGGCGGCGAGGACGAGCACCAGGCGGTGCGGCCTCTCCAGGCCGAACGGCGGGCAGTCGACGCCCAGCCCCTCGCCGCGCGCGCGGGCGTACGAGACGAGGATCGAGGCGACGAGCGCCGCCATCGCAAGGACACCGCCGCGCCGGTCCGGGAAGCCCGCGGCGAGCCCGAAGAAGAGCGCCACCTCGGCGAGCCGATCCAGGTTGGAGTCGAGGAAGGCGCCCGCCTTCGTCACGCGCCCGCGGAGGCGCGCGATCTCGCCGTCGAGCATGTCGCAGAGCCCACCCCAGACCAGGAGGACCGCGCTCCAGCCCCACGCCCCGAGCCCGGCCGCCAGGCCGGCCACGATCGAGAGCGCGAGGCCGAGGAGCGTGATCGCGTCGGCGGAGAGGCCGACCTTGCCCGCCGCGACGACGAGCGGCCGGGAGGCCCAGTAGGCCCACCGGCCGGCCGCCGCGATGGCGCCTGTCCGCCCGGCGAGCCGCGCGGGCGGCGGCGGGCGGACCACGGCGAAGGCTGCGAGGGTCCCGACGGCGAGCGCCGCGTGGACGAGGACCGCCGCGCGGCCGCCCGGGATCATGCGGTCTTGGACGTGGCCCGCAGCTGCGCGGGAGCACCGGCCCGATCGGCCCAGGCGCGGAGCCGCGAGTAGAGCACCGTCTGCTGCTGGAAGAGATCGTGCATCTGGTCGTTGCCGACGGCGGTCACCGGGCTCTTGAAGAAGAAGGAGAGCCACTCCTGCGGCCCCTTCTCCCCCGCCCGCTGGCCGAGGTCGGCGAGGAGGGCGAGATCGAGGACCAGCGGGGCCGCGAGGATCGAGTCGCGGCACTGGAAGTTGACCTTGATCTGCATCGGATAGCCGAGCCACCCGAAGAGATCGATCGCGTCCCAGCCTTCCTTGTTGTCGCCGCGCGGCGGGTAGTAGTGGATCGTGACCTTGTGGTCCATCTCCGCGTAGAGCTCGGGGTGGAGGTGCGGGTCGAGGATCTGGTCGAGCACGCCGAGCTTCGAGACCTCCTTGGTCTTGAAGCTGTCGGCGTCGTCCAGCACCTGCCCGTCGCGGTTGCCCAGGATGTTCGTGGAGAACCAGCCGTCGAGCCCGAGGAGCCGCGCGCGCAGCATCGGCGCGATGGTGGTCTTCATGAGGGTCTGGCCCGTCTTGAAGTCCTTGCCGCCGGTCGGGATGCCGCGCTGATCAGCGAGCTGGCGCAGCGCCGGGATGTCCGCGGAGAGGTTGGGGGCGCCGTTCATGTACGCGATCCCCGCCTTCATGGCGGCGTAGGCGTAGAGCATCGACGGCGCGATCGTGGGATCGCTCCTGTCGAGCCCTGCCTCGAACGACTCGATCGTCTGGTGGACCGGGCCTGCCTCGGCGTAGACCTCGGTGGAGCCGGTCCAGACCATCACCCCGCGGGCGCAGCCGTTCCGCTGCATGAAGCCGCGGATGTCCTCGACGAGCGCCTCCGCCTTCTGCCGGAGCGACCCCTGCTTCACGTTCGGTCCGTCCAGCCGGCGGACCCAGGCCTTGTCGAACACGGCCGCCATCGGCTTCACCGCCTCGAGCGAGTCGCGGATCGGGTCCAGGTGGCGCCGCTCGAGCACCCCCGCGCGCACCGCGGCCGCGTACGCGCTGTCCGGGATCGGATCCCAGCCCCCGAAGACGATGTCCCCGAGCGGTGCGAGCGAGAGCGCTTCGCGGACCAGCGGTCCGACGTCACCCTCGGGCCCGATCAGGTGGCCGAGCTGCGTGACGCTGCCCACCGGCTTCGCGAGGCCGCGCCTCACGGCTTCGACACCGGCGATGGCGGTCGTCGCCACGGCCCCCATTCCAGGGAGGAGGATGGCGAGCTTCTCACCCGCACGGTGCGGGGCAGGGATGCGATGAGCGTGCATTTGGATCCTCGGTTGACCTCGGCGGGGTGCCGCCTTCTCAGAAAGTCAGGCGGCTCGTCAGGGCCGCACCCACGACCCTCGGCGTCCCCAGTGCCGGATCGTCGTAGACGGTCTGAACGGCGTGGAGCTGAATCCCGAGCGTGAGGTGGCCGAGGAGGTACCACACACCGTTCAGCGCCGCGAGCCGGTTTTCGAGGATCCCCGGAGCGTCATCTGGGGCCACGCCGGAGCCCATTCCGTCGACGATCCTGTCGACTCCGGCGACTAGCCGAAACTCGAAAGACTCCCCCATGTTGAGCGAGAGCTGCGCCCACCCGCCGGCCGACCTGAGCGCGGTGTGGCGCCCCGTCGCGGGGTCCAGGCGCGGGACCTGCCAGAGCGCCCCCTCGAACCGGTGAACGCTCTGGCCGTACCAGGCCTCGCTGGCGAAGCTCGCGACCTCTCCAAACGGCACGAAGAGCTCGGCGCTCGCGAGCCAGACAGGGAGGTCCTCCAGCATCGGCTCGACCCACTGCGGTGACGGGGGCGGTGGATCGGCCCGATTGTTGACGCCCGCCACGGCCTCCCGCTCCGCGGACAGCCCGACCCGCTCCTCTCCGTAGATGCCGGAGAGCGAGACGGTGAGCGGGTAGTCCTCGCCATAGAGCCGCCCCGAGATCGCCTCGTCGACGTAGGCGATCCTCGCGGCACCGAACGGGAGCGGCGTGGCGGCGCGCTCCTCCGGGTCCGCGTTGAACATCCCCTTGTGCTTGCCGACGAACGCCTCCAGCACGACCGGCCCGAACGACTTGGAGAAGGTCACGCCGACCATCCCGGGCGCGAGGTCGCCGAAGCCCTCCGGCAGCGTGAGCGTGCCTGCCGTCAGCCCGCTGACGATCGGCGCGCCCCAGCCGAGCATCACCCGAAACCCGGCCTCCGGCTTCACGAGCTCGGCGAAGGCGCTGTCGAACTCGGGGAGGTCTCCGCGGACGAGCGCCAGCCCGAAGCCGCCGCGGAGGTCCCAGCCGCTCTCTCCGCGGGGGGCCTGCATCCCCAGCCCGATCACCGCCGGGCGAGGGTAGAAGACCACCGAGCGCTCCCTGGTCGTGCCCTCCGGCGGCACCCAGATGTCCTCCCTCTCGCCGTCGTTCACGTCGTCCACGAGCATCGCGAGCCGGATCGACCCGAAGGGCTGGACCTGCGTCTCCTCGGTGGGGGCGGCGAACGTGGGGAGGCGCGCGGAGGGATCCGGCGCCTTCTGGAGCTGCACCGGCAGCTCCTCTAGCGCGATGGCGACGCGGCTCTCGTCACCGCGCTTCACGACCACGACGCGGCTGGCGCGCCGGTAGCCCTCCTTCGTCAGCTCGATGACGTGCTCCCCCTCCTGCACCTCCAGCAGCCCCTCGGGCGACGGCTCGCACGGCTGTCCGTCGAGCGCGCAGCTCGCGTCGGCGACGTTGGCGACGATCCGCAGCCTCCCGGTGTCCTGGAAGAGTGGCCGGAGCGCCTCGTGCCAGGGGGCGAGGCTCTCGGCGGCGCCCCGGTCCAGGGAGAACGAGGTCTCCTCGGTGACGCGCATCGCCGCCAGGTCCAGCCGCCTGACGCGGACCCGCAGCGAGGCGCCGTCGGCGTGGTAGTCGCCCACCACCGCGGTGCGCACCCTGTCGCGGGCGAGCGGCGCCGCGACCCGGAGCTGGCAGGCGGCGTCGCCACGGCAGTCGAAGAGATCCACGAGGTACGTGCGCCCCAGCGCGGCCCGGAGGTCGTCGTGCCCGAGGACGTGCGCCCCGGTGAGGACCTCCACGACGCTCTCGGCGACCGAGCGCAGCCGCTGCGCGTCCGGGAGCTGCGCGATGGCGGTCTGGCCGAGCGCAGCGTCCGCGGTGGGGCGCAGCCCCAGGAAGGCGATCCTGCGCGCACCTCCCGCGCGTCCCTTCGCGGTCCGCGCCGGGGGAGCTGCCGCCCCAGCCGTCACCGCCCAGGCGACCAGGAGCCCTGCACAGCACGACCGCATCACCTTCGAGATCATCGCGTCTCCTGCGTCTGCGGCTCCAGCGAGGGGTCGAGCGGCGTGCCGGGCGGCGCGACGCGGATCCTGAGCGACCGCGAGCCATCCACCCACGGGGCGTCGGCGGCCAGCACGGTCACCGTGAGCTGGCTCCCGCCCTCCTGCGGACGAGCGCCGTCGAGACGGCACGCGATCCGCTCGGGGACCGCGTCGCCGCGCAGCTCGCACGCGGCGTCGGCCTGCGGGGGCTCGCCGTCCACGAAGGCGTCGATCACCCAGGCGCGGTCGTCGACGATCGTCGCGACCTCCGCTCCGCTCACGACGCCGGCCTTGTTCTCGGCGGCGAGGGCCAGGATCCCCGCCTCCGGCGCGAGGATGGGGAGCGCTCGCACCGCCTTCCCGCTGCGCTTGCGCTGCGCTGCGCGACGCTCCTTCTCGAGGAAGTCGCGGTAGACCGGATCCTGCTTCGCGAGCGCCTCCAGCTCCCGGATCCGGGCCGCGGCGGCGGGGTCGATCGGCGCTGCGCCCCGCACGGCCACCTCCACCCGGAGCGTGCCGATCCGCTCCTTCGCCTTCACCTGACGCCCGGTCGGCACGCTCCAGACCACCGTCCCGTCGGCAGGGGCCGCGACGCTCCCGAGCACCGGGTGGGCTCGCTGCTGCACCGCGGCCGTCCGCCACGCCGGGGGCGGCGCTGGAGGCGGCTTCGTGAGGGTCGGAGCCACGACAGGAGCCGGCGCGGGTACAGCCGGCCGTCGGATGACGAAGGCGAGCGCCGCGGCGGCGCCCAGGAGCAGGAGCGCGCCGAGGGCGACGAGGACCGCCTTCGGTCTGCCGCGGCCAGCGGGTGCGCTCCCCGCACCCCGCCGGCCGATGGGGCTCGCTGCGATCGTCTCGCCCCGCTCGATCTCCGCGAGCCGCTCCGCCGCCTCGGCGTTGTCCGGATCGGCGTTCAGGACCGCCTGGAAGTAGCTCGCGGCGTCCTGGGGTCGCCCCTGCCGGACGAGCCGCAGCCCGCTCTGGAAGAGCGTCCGCGTCGCCTCGTCCCACTTCTCTCGCTCCGGCCGATGCTCCTCGTCGGTCACGTCGACCGGCGAGGGGGTCCCCGGCGGGGCGATGAAGCCGTACCGCCAGAGCTGGCGGACGAACTTCTGCAGCCCGTCGAGATCCACGGGGATGCCCAGCCGCACGCCGTTCTCGATGACGTCGGAGGCGTGGCGCCGGCCGTCGAGCATCCGCGCGATCGACAGCTCGAACTCGTAGAGGGTGAAGTGACGCCCGCTGGCGGGGTCGGTCACCTCGAAGGTGCCGCCGGAGGCCCCCTTGCCGATCGCGAGGTCGGTCCGGAAGACGGGCACCGGCTCGCCAGGAGCGAGCGGCCTCGGCTCCGGCGAGCCGGCGACCGGCTCGGGCTCCTCCCCGGGCCAGCCGAAGTCCACCAGCTCGTCGGGCGTGGGGGCCTCGTCCCCCGCGGGAGGCAGGAGGCCGTCTAGGTTCACCATCTTCACTGGAGGTCGAGAGGCCAAGGCGCGGTCCGCGGGTGGCCGGCGGAGCTCCCCCGACCACGGCGGATATTACCCTGCGGCGGCTCACGGTCGAGGTGATCCGCCCGGGCTTGCCGCCGCCCCTGCCCGCACATAGGCTCGCTACCCGATGGCATGGCTCGCGCTCCTCGTCGCGCTCACAGCGCGACCCCCCGACACCACCCCACTCCTGCGCGCCCTGGCCGGCTCGCCGCCGGGTGCCGAGCGGGCCGTCGCGGCGACCGCGCCGCTCCTCGGGCGGCGCTACGTGCTGTCGGCGCTGGGGGAGGGGACCGCGCCCGACCGCGACCCGCGCTTCCGGCTCGACGCGTTCGACTGCGTCACGTTCGTGGAGACCGCCATCGCGCTCGGGGCGTCGCGCGATCTGGACGAGGCGGCGCTGGTCCTCGACGACGTGCGCTACGACGGCGCGCCGGCGTTCGAGCGGCGGAACCACTACGTCATCCCCCAGTGGATCCCCGCCAACGTGGCGCACGGCTGGATCGAGGACATAGCGGACGCCGTCGCCGGCCCCGACACCGTCGATGCGGTAGAGCGCTACGACGAAGGTGGCTGGAGGCAGCTCTCTGGCGCGCGCGCCACGATCCCCAACCTCCCGCGTGCGGCCTGGCCCCGCGGGACGTTCAGCGCGCGCATGGTCCCCGCGGACCGGATCCTGGCCCACGCCAGCCGGATCCCCGACGGCACCATCGCGTGGGTGGTGCGGACCCACTCCCCGTGCCACCCGACGCGCGTGACCCACGCCGGGTTGGTGGTCGTCGGCGCCCGCGGCGAACGGCGCGTGCGCCACGCCACCGCCTCGGTCGGCACGACCCGCGTGATCGAGGAGCCGCTCGACAGGTTCCTCCGTCGCCAGGAGCGCGCGCACCCCGGCTGGCCGGTCTCCGGCCTCCTGCTGCTGAGGATCCGCGAGAACCCGGAGCGGCTCGTCACGCTCGCAGCCGGGGGCTGATTCCGGCACGCCCCGGGGTGCACGGAGTGATAGTCTCCGCCGCCGCACGACCGCCCCCGCCGACCCGCGCGGCGCGGCTCGGGAACGGGTTGGAGTCATAACGTGGACAAGCAGAAGTTCTGGCGCGAAGTCCGGGGCTGGACCTACACGATCGTCGGCGTCCTGGCCTTCCGGGCGTTCCTGTACGAGGCGGTCTACATCCCCTCCGGATCGATGATCCCGACGCTGCAGATCGGGGACTACGTCATCGTGGAGAAGTGGGCGTACGGGGCGCGCCTCCCCTTCACGTCGACCGCCCAGGCGACCTGGTCCTCTCCGAAGCGGGGCGACATCGTCGTGCTGCTGGCGCCGCCCGGAAACTCCACCACCGACGACCTGATCAAGCGAGTCGTCGCGGTGGCGGGCGACACCGTGGAGATCCGCGACGGCCACCTCGTGCTGAACGGGAAGCCGGTGCCGCGCCGCCGCCTCGACGGCGCGTGCCGCTACTGGGACAAGCGCGACGGCACCCCGTGGCGCGAGGAGCCCTGCGTCTCCTTCGAGGAGAAGGTCGACGGCCACACCTACGAGACGCACTGCACGCCCTGGATGCCGTGCGGGGACGTCTCCTACGCGGTCGTCCCGGCGGGCACCGTCTGGCTCGCCGGCGATCACCGCGACCACTCGGCGGACAGCCGCGTCTTCGGCCCGGTCCCGGTCGGCAGGATCAAGGGGCGCGCATGGATGGCGCTGGCGTCATGGGGCCCGAGCGGCCCGCGCTGGAACCGGCTCTTCCACGGCGTGAAGCACTGAGGCGACTGCGAGCGGGATCGCGCCCTCCACCGTCCTGCCGCTGCGACCCGCGAAGTCTTCGGTCCCATATGAGGGGATGCCTCAGGTCTCAATCCTCTCGAACGATCGCGACCTCTCCGGGGCGGTGAAGCGTACGCTCCGTCACAAGGCTGCCCCTCGTGACCTCCTTTCACCGGACGCGTGAACAAGGGGCGACGGGTGTCGTCCCGATTATGGAAGCCTCGAGTGGAAGCGAAGGTTTCCGTCGCCGAGTGGGAGGTCAAGATGCTGCCTCCGTGGATCATCGAGAGGATCGAGCGCGAGCGCCGCGACCGGGAGCGCGAGCCAGATCGGCGGAGTCGCGCCGATCTCCCCTGGGCATCATCCACGTCGCGGGACGCGGGGGGTGCGCCTCTGGCAGCACTCGGCCGACTCGCGCTCGCGCTAGTCCTGGCCGGAGCATGGCGCTCACCGGCCTGCCGCAGCACGCGCCCGATCCGCGTCCCGACGCTTCCCGCCAGGCTCCTTCCCGAGCCAGAAGCGGCTCATCACGGGGGAGGCCTGCGGTGGAAGGCAGCTCCGGCCGAGAGCTTCAGCTCGCGGTGGAGGAAGTAGAAGAGGCTGGTGTACCGAGCGGCAGGCGGGCAATGGCGTTGGGACCGGGCGCGAGAGGTCGCCTCGCGAACGAGTGGCGACTGGCGCGCTTCCGGCGCGGTGTGCCCGGTGTGCCCGGTGCGCCCCTTCGCGCGCCGAGCACGTGCTCTCGATTCTCCCTACTGATCCGCGATCGCGTTGTAGTCCGCGTCGAAGCAGTTGACGAGCCGCGCGGCCCCGGAGACCGGGTACGACGACCCGCGATACCCCGATCTTGAGGACCGCTTGCGCTGAGCACGAGCGTGGTTCCAGAGATGTCGCTTCCGTCGATCCGAAGCGACGACTGCCCAGTGGGTGAGTCCATCGCAACGGAGGCGATCCGGCTGTTCGAGACGACCGTCTGCCCCTCGTGGGCAAAGATACCGACGCTCTGCGCGCCACCGCCGGACGCCTCGAACGCGCAGTTCGTGAACGTCGCGGAGGAGCCCTGATTCCCCCAATGCACGAATCCGGAAATCCGCGGAACGTGCTGTTCGAAGCGCGCAGCGTCACCGCCCCGTTGCCGAGGTAGAGCGCGATGCCGTGGCAGTCTCGACCGATGCCGACGCCCTCGCAGATCCCGGTCACGCGGTCCACGATGACGTCGAACTTCCCGTACGACCCGATCCGGATTCCGAAGTTCTGGTGCCCCACCGCGAGCGTATCGGAGATCGTCGACACGGAGAGTGGACGGGGAGTACGGTATGTCTCGTTGAAGATGATCGCGCCGTAGCTCCCTTCCGCGCGCACCCGCTCGATCGCGGCGCCGTCGCTCTCCCCGACGAAGATCGCCGAAGGCATCTCCTCCGTGCTGAGCGTCTTCTCGACGAACAAGTCCGTGAGCCGCGTGCCCGTGGCCATTATGACCGTCGGGGCGCCGTTGCCACTCGACGTGATCTTAGTGTTGCCCTGTCCGCTGCCCACGAGGTCCACGTAAGGCCGCATCGTGACCTGCTCGGCGTAGGTCCCCGGCTTCACGGTGACGCGGTACGGCTTCTCCGGGCTCGCATCGGTGATCGAGACGAGCGCCGCGTTAATCGTGACGTAGTCGCCCGAGCCGTCCTGCGCGACAATCCGCTCTCGCTTTTGCTGGACCGCGCCAGCGGCGCCGGGATTGACGGCGCACACGAGTGCCGCGGCCGCGAGGATCATGCGCACTTCTCTGACCATAAGTGACCTCCAGGTAGCGAGCGGAGCGCTCGTCTTATAGTGAACCTGGGATGGTACTCTGTGAGTCAACTATGTCAACGGACGCAGGGCCCCGCCCGAGAGACCGGGCGCGCGAGAGGTCGCGAGAGGTCGCCCTCCTCAGCCGAAGGCGGCGAAGAGCGCACCGTGCGGGACGCGCATGAGCGAGCTGGCTGGAGGGAAAACGGCGCCGCGCACGATTGCGCCCAGGAGGCGAGCGCCACCCGGTAGGCGCCGCCGCAGCGCCGGACCGCCGGGGTACACTCCGCGGCATGCCCCTTGTGCACGTCCACATGCGCGCCGGCCGGACGGCGGCGCAGAAGAAAGCCATCCTCGACGCCCTCCACGCCGCCTTCGTCGAGGCGCTGAAGCTCCCTGCCACCGACCGGAACCAGCTCCTCCACGAGTACGCGGCGGAGGACTTCGAGGCGCGCTACGGGCTGGAGACCGTCTTCGTCGAGGGGCTGGTCTTCCCCGGCCGCTCGCTCGACGCGAAGCGGAGGCTCTACAGGCTGATCGTCGAGGGGCTGGAGGCGGCGGGGGTCGCGCGCGACCGGGTGCTGATCGTGCTCCGCGAGCCGCCGCTCGAGAACTGGGGCATCCGCGGCGGCCAGGCTGCCACCGACGTGCAGCTCGGGTTCAAGATCGACGTGTGACCCCTGAAGCCCGCGTCGGTCGAAGGGGCGCGGTGGCCGGCTACTTCTTCTTCCCGCCCTTGCCCTTCGCGGGAGGGGGGCCCCTTCGATGCCCGCAACGCGCACCTCGTCGGATTCAGGTCCTACGGACGTCTCTCGAATCGTGTTGCAGTTGCTCGCACTGCGTTCACGGCCAGCGGGCTCGCGCCCTCCACGGCGGGCGTGAGCCGCTCATCCCTCTCCCCCACGAGGAAGAGGTAGCGGACACCTCCGTCAACCTGGTTGACAGGCGCGACGGGTCTGGGTAGATTCTGATCATGAAGTCGCGCGACCTGATTCGGATCCTCAGGCAACTTGGCGCGGTGGAGCGCCCCGGGAAGGGCTCGCACATCCGGTTCAGTCTCGGCGCGTGCAACACGACCGTCCCGAATCACAAGGGCGAGGAGCTCAAGACCGGGACACTCCACGCGATCGAGGCCAGCCTGGAGCCGTGCCTCGGCAGGGGCTGGCTGAAGAAGATCCTCAGCGAGGGGAGGTAGGAGGACGCGATGAAGAAGAGCTACGTGGTGCGGTTCGAGAAGGACGCGGAGTCGGGTTGGTGGGTGGTGACGGTGCCCGCCGTGCCGGGGTGCCTGACGCAGGGGAGGAGCCTGGTGGAGGGACGGCGACGGATCCGGGAGGCGCTGGCGCTGTTCATCGACGAGAAGGCGGCCATGAAGGCGGACCTGGTGGACGACGTCCGGCTACCACCGACCTCGACCGAGTTGGTGATGAAGGCGACCGCGGCGCGAGCGAGGATCGAGAAAGCGCAGGCGGAGGCGGTGCAGACGACGGACGCGGCGGCGCGCGAGCTGACGAGGCGCGTCGGCCTCTCGGTGCGGGACGCGGCGGAGCTGCTCGGCGTGTCGCACCAGCGCGTGCAGCAGATCTCCCGTCCGCACAAGGTGCCGTGACGCCGACGCCCCGCGGCCGGAGCGTGCGGGGTGTTGCGTCGGCGGTCGAATCAGAGCGCGTAGAGCGACTCCACCGCTTCCCTGACCGCCTCGACCGCCAGCGGGATCGCGCCCTCCACCGCGGGCGTCAGCCCCTCGCCGATCTCCTCCAGCTCGCGCGACCTCCACCGCGACGACGTGGAGGTGCGAGGGCACCGGCGCCCCCGCCGCGCGCGCGGCGGCGATCGCGCTCGGCAGCCCGATCGCGTGCGGCGACGGCCCACCCGGCGAGTGGATCGCCTCCAGCGGGAGCGAGTGGATGGTCCCGGGCACGCCTCCGGCCGTCTTGATCGCGTCGACCACGATGACCCGGTCGAACCCCTCCATGTCGTCGAGCAGGTAGAGGCCGGAGCGGGCGCTCCGGCGGATCTCGACGCCGGGCAGGCGGAGCCGCTCGAGCGCATCGGCGACGTGGAGCGCGACCGCGTCGTCGCTGCGGAGGGGGTTGCCGAGGCAGAGGACCAGGATCGGGATCACTCCCCCTCACCCCTGCCCTCTCCCCCGCGGGGGCGGGGGAGAGGGAGCACATCCGGCAGGGGGAGAGGGTAGTCCACTCGCCGCCGCACCACGTCGACGACCGCTCCGCGCGCGTCCCTCACCGTCACCACGAGCGGGAGCTCGCCGGGGAGCGCGTGGGACGCGCAGGCGTTGCAGGGATCGTACGCCCGGAAGGCCATCTCCAGCCGGTTGAGGACACCCTCGTCTACCACGCCCCCGCGGATGAGCGACCGCGCCGCCTTGGCGATGGAGATCTGGACCGCCGCGCCGTTGTGCTGCGACGCGACGACGAGGTTCACCCGCGTCGCCATCCCCGCGGCGTCCGCGGCGTAGTGGTGAATGAGCGTCCCGCGCGGCGCCTCCACCGCCCCCACCCCCTCCCGCGGACCGGCGAGCGGCGCCGGCGGCGCGCGCACCTCCGTGCCGGCGAGCGCCGGGTCGAACGCGAGCTCCTCGACGGTCTCCGCGGCCTGCAGCGCCTCGACCAGGCGCGCCCAGTGGAACGCGAGGGTCTGGTGGGCCGGCCACCCGAGCCGGTCGAAGAGGAGCTGGCGCTCCGCCTCCGCCCGGGGGGTCGCCATCGCCTTCGCGACGTTCAGGCGCGCGAGCGGCCCCACGCGGTAGAGCCCGCTCTCCGCCCCCTCCTCGAAGCCGCGCCAGCCCCGCGCCTTGAGGAACGTGAACTTGGCGTAGCTCCAGGGCTCCACGCGCTCGGCGAGGTGCTCCAGCCAGTCGCGCGGCGCGAACGCCGCGACGGGCTCGCCGGCCGGATCGATCACCCGGAGCGTCCCGTCGAGGAAGGCGAGCCTCCCCTCGGCGTCCACCATCCCCATCGAGTGGGTGCGGGCGCGGAAGGGCTCGCTCTCCACGATCGCCATCCAGTCCGGCGACTCGAGGACCGCGCGCCGGAAGCTTGCGAGCGACTCCTCGGCGAAGGCGACGAGCCGCGGGGCCGCCGCACGCGCGCGCGCGATCAGCTCGGCGGGCACCGGCCGCGAGTTGCCGCCCGGGAGCGCGAAGACCGGATGGCCCGCGCGGCCCGAGAGCGCGCCCATGATCTCCCTCGCCTCCTTGCGGACCGCCATGATCCGGCCGCCGAGCTCGGCCCCCACCTTCGCGACGACGCCCAGCACGTTCCGCATCGGCGCCGGGGCGGTGGGCCCGACCAGCAGGTCCGGGCCGCCCAGGTACCAGTAGTGGAGGAGGTGGTCCTCGAAGAGGAAGAGGTTGTAGTAGAGCGCCTGCGCGGCGAGCGCGGCGGGCGGCGGGGTGGCGCCGTAGAGCGCATCGAGCGCGCGCACCGACGCGAGGTGGTGCGCTGCCGGGCAGACCCCGCAGACGTGCGAGGTCAGGCGGGGGAGCTCCTCCACCGGACGCCCGACGCAGAAGCGCTCGAAGCCTCGAAGCTCCGGGACCTGGAGCCGCGCCGTCGTCGCGTTCCCCTGCTCGTCCAGGAGGATCTCGATCTTCCCGTGCCCCTCGAGCCGGGTGATCGGGTCGATGACGATCCGGCGCGTCATCCTAGCCACCCCGCTTCGGGCGCGCGGGCATCCCGGCCGCCCAGCCGTAGCGCCAGAAGGTGCCGGCCGGGTCCGGCAGGGCCGCGGCCAGCGCCTCGCGCTCACCGGCGGCTCCGCACAGGAGCGAGCCGAACGTCGCCAGGGTGGCCGCACCTTCGTCACCGGCGCCGGAGACGGGGCCGAAGCAGCCGCGGCATGGCATCCCCACCTCCACGCAGCCCGGCTGGCATCCTTGCCGGGTCGCCGGACCGGAGCAGGAGATCCCCTGCGCGAGGAAGCACCGCCCGGGCTCGGGCACCTCGGTCGCGAGCCGGCGCAGCGCGCGAAGCTCCGGCCGCTCCGGGCGGCTGTCCCGCAGCGGGCACGTCTCGCAGAGCGATGCGTCGGGGGCGAGGACCATCCCCCCGCCCGGCGGGGAGTCCGAGAGGAGCGCGGCGATCGCCCGCTCGACTATCGTCGGCGAGGGCGGGCAGCCGGGGATGACGGCGTCGACCGGGACGACGCGGTCGAGCGGAAGCGTGCGGGGGAGCAGCGTCGGGAGCGGGATGGCGTCGCCACTCGCGGCGGCCCCGGGCGCACCGGGGTTTGAGACCGACGCCACGCCGTGGCCGTACGCCGCCTCCAGGATCGCCTCGGGGCCGTCGAGGTCGCCGAGCCCGACGATGCCGCCGAGCTGCGCGCAGGCGCCGAAGGCGACCAGCCGCCGCGACTTTCGCCGCAGCAGGTGCGCCCACTCCGCCTGCTCGTCGAGGCGGACCGCCCCGTTCACGAACGCCACGTCGATGGAGCCATCCGGCAGCGCCTCGACGTCCGCACGCTTGGCGTCGATGGCGGCCGGCCAGAGGACCACCTCCGCCCGCTGCATCAGCCGGGGGAGCCCCTCGCCGAGATCGATGACGGCCTCCTCGCAGCCGCCGCAGGAGGCGTTCCAGTAGAAGGCGATCCGGGGCCGGCCGCCCGGGTCTCTCCCCTCTCCCCCACCGTGGGAGAAGCCCCTCCACGGAATCGTCCCCTCTCCCCCACCGGGGGAGAGGGCAGGGTGAGGGGGCGAGCTCTCCTTCTCCAGGGGCGGGAGCGACCGGAGCGTCTCCGAGAGCTCGCGGACCACTCGCGCGAACCTCTCCCCCTCGTTCGCCCCGATCCACTCCACCCGGACCCGCTCTGGCGCGTGGCCCGCCTGCGCGAGCGCGCGGCCGAGCAGGGTCATGCGCGCGGCCGCCCGGAGGTTCCCGTCCACGAACTTGCAGTCGCCCGGATGGCAGCCGCCGACGAGCACGCCGTCGGCCCCTTCGCGGAGCGCCTGGACGACCAGCGACGGCTCGACCCGGCTCGTGCACACGACCCTGATCGCGAGCGGCGAGTGGGGGTGCTCGTGCCTGCCGCGCCCTGCGTCGTCGGCGGCGGCGTACGCGCACGCCTCGCACAGGAACGCGACGATCCGTGGCTCGCCGGCGCTCACGGGCGGCCCTCCTGCGCGAGGAGGGCGGTGATCTCGGCGGCGAGCTGCTCCCGGGTGTAGTGGGGAGCGCGCATCGCCCCGGTGGGGCAGCCGGCCGCGCAGCTCCCGCACGCGCGGCAGTGGAGCGGCTCCACCAGCGCCTTGCCGGTCTGGGGATCGCGCCGGACGGCCCCGAAGGCGCAGCTCGTGACGCAGGCGCCGCAGCCGCAGCAGCGCAGGCCGTCGACCTCTGCCGCGAGCGGCTCGACGAGCAGCTTCACGCCGGGCTGCAGCTCGGAGAGGATCCGGCCGGCCACGGCCACACCGTCGCGGATGGCGGCGCGCAGGCTGCGCGGCCCCGCGGCCGCGCCGGCGACGAAGACGCCGGGCGCGCGCGTGGCCGTGGGCTCGAAGTAGCTCGGCCCGGCGTCGTCCAGGAACCCGTCGTCCGCCACGCCGATTCGGAGCATCCCCGCGAGCGCGCCGCTCCCCTCGGCGGGGCGCTCCCGTGGCGGCCCCGGGGCGGGTTCCGGGATCGACCCGGTGGCTACGACGATGGCCCCCACGAGGAGCACCTGGACCCGGGCCGCCTCGTCGAGCCGAACGGCGTCCACGGCGCACGCGTCGGCGCAGGCGCGGCAGGCGCCGCCCTGCAGGGCGGTGCACCGCTCCGGATCGATCGCGGGGACGTGCGGGAGGCAGCCCTCCCAGGGCAGGCTGATGGCGCGCCGGAGAGCGGCGCCACCCTCGCCCGCGTCCGGCCGCTCGACGGGGCAGGCCTCCACGCAGGCGGGGCAGCCGAGGCAGCGCTCCGGGTCCACGAAGCGCGCCCTGCGCCTCACCTCGACGTCGAAGCGGCCGAAGGAGCCGCGCACTGCGGTGACCTCCGCCCCCATCAGGACGTCGACGGCCGGGTGGTGGAGGAGCTCGTCGATCACGGGGGAGACGACGCAGCTACCGCACGCGCCGTCGGGGAGGGGCGCGCCGGTCCGGGCCGCAAACCCGCCGAGCGCGAAGCTGCGCTCGACGAGCGCGACCCGCCGCCCGCGTCCGGCGAGCGAGCGCGCCGCGGAGAGGCCAGCCGCCCCCGCGCCGATCACCACGACGTCCGGGGACGCCTCGACCTCGCGCCGCGGCAGGTCGCGGTGGAGCAGCACGCGTGCGAGCCCTGCCCGAACGAGCCGCTCCGCTCGCGCCGTCGCCGCCGCAGGATCGCCACCCACCCACTCGACCTGCTCTCTCAGGTTCACTAGCTGGACGAGCCACGGCGAGATCCCGGCGTCGGCGGCGGCCCGGCGGAACGTGGCCTCGTGCTCTCGCGGGGAGCACGCGCCGATCACGGCGCGATCCAGCCCCTGCTCGCGGATCCGCTCGCGGAGCCAGGCCACCCCCTCCGGCGCGCAGAGGAGCCCGTGGACGCCCACGAAGGCGGCCCCAGGCCAGCGCGACGGCGCGGAGAGCTCGTCCACGCCGACGATCCGGCCGAGGTTCTCGCCGCAGCGGCAGAGGAATAGCCCGACGCGTTCGCCGGCGCCTTCCCCCCTGCTCGTGGACCGTTCGCTCAAACGCTCAATACTGTATCTGGATTACCGTCTTCGCCCCGTCAGGGCGGACCGAGAGGAGGGTCTTGCGCCGCCGATCGCAGAAGGTGCGGATGTCCTTCTCGAAGGTCGGGCAGTCGCCGAGGATCTCCACGATGGTGCCGACCGGCGTGTCCGCGGTCTCCACCGCGAGCTTGAGGACGGGCTGCGGACACCGCATCCCGGAGCAGTCGATTCGCACCACGTCTTTCAAGGCACGATCTCCTTCACCTTCGTGGACCTAGTACCGGCCGTCCTCTGCCTCGATGAGCCGGAAGATCTCGTCGGCGCCCGCCGCCTTCATGATCGCCTCCCGGAAGGAGGGGTTCTTGAAGATCCGGCTGATGCGCGCGAGCGCCTTGAGGTGCGCGCCAGCGCTGTTCTCGGGCGCGACCAGCGCGAAGAAGAGGTGCGTCGGCTTTCCGTCGATGGCGCGGAAGTCGATCCCCTGCTGCGATCGTCCGAAGCTCGCGATCAGCGCCGGCAGCCCCGCCACCTTCCCGTGTGGGATGGCGACGCCCTCGCCGATGCCCGTGGAGCCGAGCTTCTCGCGGTCGAGCAGGGTCTCGAGCAGCCGCTGCGGCTCGAGCTTGTAGGACGCGCCGAGGGGGCGGCAGAGCTCGGCGAGCGCAGCCTGGGCCGTCGTTCCGCCGAGGGTGGCGATGACTGCGTCCGGCCGGAGGAACTCGACGATCTTCATGGCACCTGTCGGTCGTTCTTACATGGGTGCCGTCGGGACGGCAAGGAGCGGCGGTGGCATCGCCCGGCGCCGCTACCCTCTCCCTCGTCGAGGGAGGGACGGGGGAGAGGGAGATATCGCGGGCGCCTAGCTCGTCCTGGTCTCGATCAGGCCGACGTTGCCGTCGTCGCGCCTGAAGACCACGTTGACCGCGCCGTCCTTCGCGTTCTGGAACACGAAGAACTTCGCGTCCATCAGCTCGAGCTGCACCACCGCCTCGTCCACCGACATCTGCCTCGCCTGGAACTGCTCGCTCTTGACGACCTTGTGGCTCGCCTTGCCCGACTGGTCGAGCACGTCGAGGACGTCGTGGCGGACCTCGACGGGCTCGAACTCGCGGGCGGCGGTCCGGCGGTCCTGGATCCGCTCCCGGTGCTTCATGAGCTGCCGCTCGATCTTCTCGGCGGCGGCGTCGATCGACGCGTACATGTCCTGCGACTTCGCCGTGCCGCGGAGCAGGTAGCGCCCCGCCTTCATCGTTATCTCCGCGTGGTGGTGGAGGTTCTCGACATGGAGCACCGCATGGGCCTCCGTTGGCCTGTCGATGTAGCGCTGGACGTGCTCGACGCGGCCACGGACGTGGCTCTTGAGGGCTTCGGTGGGCTCGAGATGCCGGAAGGTGATGTTCAGCTGCATGAACCGCCTCCTTGCGAGGACTGCTGAAAATGCATCGGCCGCGGCCTGCAGGGGAGTGACTCCCTGGGGGACCGCGGCCGACTTCGATGCCGCCGAGGGCAACATGCTTGGTTCTCACTATAGCCCTCCGCCGCCCCGCGATCCCGCCACAACCCGTAGAATCGGAGGGAGGGACTCCAGCGAAGAGCTGCGGAGGGGGAGGCCACTGCGGGCTCCGCCAGCGGAGGGGGGGCTGCAGGCCCCGACCGTCAGAAGTACTTCTTGCGCTTGGACGAGGGAAGAACCCCCAGTACCTCGCGGTACTTGGCCACTGTCCGCCGGGCGATCTCGATCCCCTGCTTCGCGAGCTGCTCTACGATCTGCTGGTCGGAGAGCGGCTTCTTGGGATCCTCCTGGGCCACGATCTTCTTCATGTAGTCCTTGACCGCCTCGCTCGCGATCTCGTCTCCGCCGGTCTTGCCGACCCCCGAGTTGAAGAAGAACTTGAGCTCGAAGATCCCCTGGGGGGTGTGGACGTACTTGTTGGTCGTCACGCGCGAGACGGTGGACTCGTGCATCCCGATGTCCTCGGCGACGTCGCGGAGGATCAGCGGCTTCAGGTGGGCGATCCCCTTCTCGAGGAAGTCCCGCTGGAACTTCACGATCGACTCGGTGACCTTGAAGATGGTCCGCTGCCGCTGGTGGATCGACCGGATGAGCCAGACCGCGGACCGGAGCTTGTCCTGGATGTACTCCTTGGCCTGCCCCGCCTGGCCGGTCTTGAGCGCCTGCCGGTAGGTGTTCGAGATGCGCAGCTTGGAGAGGCCGTCGTCGTTCAGCACCACCACGTAGCGGTCGCCCATCTTGTGGATGTAGACGTCCGGCGTGATGTACTGCGCGTCCTCGCCGGTGTACGCGCGGCCCGGCTTGGGATCCAGGCGGCTGATGACGCGGACCGCCTTCACCACCTCCTCGACCGGGATCTTCAGGTCCTTGACGATCGCCTGGTAGTTCTTGGTCTCGAGGTGCTTCAGGTGGCGCTCGATGATCGCCACGATCTCCGGGGTGTCGGCGTTGATGTACCGGACCTGGAGCATGAGGCACTCGCGGAGGTCGCGCGCGGCGATGCCGATCGGGTCGAAGGTCTGCACCTTCTTCAGGACCGACTCGGCGAACTCGATCCCCACGGCCGCCTCGAAGGCGATGCGGACGAGCGGATCGCGAGGCGCGGAGTCCTCGGCCTCACCTTCGACCGCCGGCATCTTGAGGTAGCCGGCGTCGTCGAGGTTGCCGATGACGAGCATCGCGACCTGCTCCTCCTCCGGCGTGAAGTTGGAGAGCCGCAGCTGCCAGACCAGGTGGTCGACGAGATCGGTCTTCTTGGAGAGCGTCGCCTCGTAGCCCGGGAGGTCCTCGTCCAGGAGGCCGCGGTTGGACGGGGCGGTGTGGCCCTGGAGCTGGTAGTGGTCGAGGTACTGGTCCCAGTCGATCTCGTTGGCCCCCTCCTCGCCCTTGACCTCCTCGGAGCGGTCCGACTCCTTGGGGAGCGGCTGGGAGTCGATCTCGGCGGCCTCCGCGGGGCTGGCGGCCTGGGCGGCAGACTCCTCCTCGCCCTCCTCCGGGGCCTCCAGGAGGGGGTTCTCGGTCATCTCCGTCTGGACGAGGTCGACCAGCTCCATCCTCGAGAGCTGGAGGAGCTTGATCGCCTGCTGCAGCTGGGGGGTCATGACCAGCTGCTGCGACATCCGGAGGTGTTGTTTCAGCTCGAGCGCCATTCCTGTCCTTCTCCGCTAGCTCGCGTCTTCGAGGCGGAACTTGTCGCCGAGGTAGACCGCACGCGCCTTCGCGCTCGACGCGATCTCGGCCGGTGTCCCGGCCTCGAGGATCGATCCCGCCGAGAGGATGTAGGCCCGGCCACAGATGCCGAGCGCCTCCCGCACGTTGTGGTCTGTGATGAGGACGCCGATCCCGCGATCGCGGAGCCCCCCGATGAGCCGCTGCAGCTCTCCGACGGCGATCGGGTCGACGCCGGCGAAGGGCTCGTCGAAGAGGATGAAGCGCGGGTTCGAGAGGAGGCTCCGCGCCACCTCGGCACGCCGCCGCTCGCCGCCGGAGAGGGTCTCGCCGAGGCTGTCGGCCACCTTCTCGAGCCGGTACTCGGCCAGGAGGGCGTCCGCGCGCGCCTCCCGCTCCTTCTTCGCGACGCCGAGCGCCTCGAGCACGCCGGTGAAGTTCTGCCGGACGGTGAGCTTCCGGAAGATCGAGGCCTCCTGCGGGAGGTACCCGACCCCGAGCCGCGCCCGCCGGTGCATGGGAAGGCGCGTGAGATCCAGGTCGCCGAGGAGGACCTTCCCGGCCTCGGGCTGCACGAGCCCGACCACCATGTTGAAGCTGGTCGTCTTGCCGGCGCCGTTGGGCCCGAGGAGCCCGACCACCTCGCCCGGGGCCACCTCGAACGAGACCCCCTGGACCACCTTGCGGCGGCGGTAGCTCTTCTCGAGCCCGCGGGCCTGGAGCAGTGGGCCGCTCATCGCTTCCCCTCCCTGCGGCGCGGCTGGAGGTTCCCCTGCGGGACGATGTCGCCGACCACCTGGCCTCGGAGGGTCACGAGGTCCCGGTCGAGGTCGTAGACCAGCTCCTGGCCGGCCACCGTGGACGGGCCGTCGGTCAGCAGCACCGGCCGCCCCGAGGCACCGCGGCAGGTGACGAGGGCCGAGGCCTCGACGAAGACCGCCGACCCGCAGGTCACGATCCGCGTCCCACGCACGAGCTTCACGTCGCCGGTGCAGGTGGCGCGGACGATCTTCCCGTCTGCGTCGTTCTCGCCGACCACCTGGCTGCAGAGGAGGGTCGCGTCCTCGCGCGTGAGCTTGACGGTGGGCTTGCCCACGAACGTGACGGTCCGCTCCTTGTAGCTGTACCGGACCTCCTCCGCGTCTATGCGGACGGGGGGACGCCTGACGGCGGCCGGCTCCGCGCCGAGCGCGAGCAGGAGGCTGGCGACCACGAGGCTCACCGCGCCCCCTGGAGCCCGGCGACGAGCCGCGTGCCGCCGCGCAGCGCGATCTGCCCCACGGCCGGGTCGAGCGTGAAGCCGTTGCCGCGAAGCCGGTAGCCGCGCCCGGCGAGCTCCACGGGAAGGTCGCCGACCACCTGACCATCCTTCCCCGCGGCGGGATCGAAGCGAGCCGAATCGGTCACGGCGGTGTCCGTGCCGCGTACCGCGCGCAGCCCGCCTCCCGCCTGGAAGGTACGCGTCGAGACCACGCCGTCAGCCGCGGGCGAGGTGAGCAGGACGACGTCCTGCCGCTCGTGCAGGCGAAGGGCGAGGTCGGCCGCGCTCAGCGCGGTGGTCTCGCGCAGGTAGGTCACTGCGGAGGCGGTGCCCTCAGCACGAAGCAGCGTCGCCCCGGAAGAGCCGGAACCGCACCCCTTCGAGCCGAAGCTCGGGCACGGCACTGCGGTCCTCGGCGGTCCTGGGCTGCGAACAACCCGTGAGGGCTGCGGCCCAAACCGCTAGAATCCATCCCGAAATGTGAATGGAACTCCTCAGAACCATGGCGCTCTTTATCGTGCCAACGTGCTAGGCACGACCTTTGCTGTACCACGGTCCAGAGGGGTTTTGTAATGGCCCGAATCGCCGGGCCCCCAACTTGCTAGGGGCGGGCGGGCGGAGGCGTCTTCCAGCGTTCGTGCATCCAGACCCATTCGGCGGGGTAGCGCCGGATCGAATCCTCCAGGACCTTGCTGCACGCTGCCGTCAGCCGGACGACCTCTGCCTCCCGATCGGGGGGCTCGGGGTCGTACCCGACCTCCGTGAACTCCAGGAGGTGGCCGGCGTCAGGCCCCTCTCCCTTTCGGTGGATCGTCGCCACCACCACGGCGGTCCCGAAACGGATCGCCAGGTCGGCGGCGGCGCGCGGGGTGGCGGCGAGCCGTCCGAAGAACGGGACGAAGACGTTCTGCACGGCGGTGTCCTGATCGATCAGGATGCCGAGCGCCTTCCCGCTGCGCAGGGTCTTGATGATGACGCGGCCGGAGTCCGGAGACTCCCTCCAGAGCGTCTTCACGCCGCCCGACGCACGGAACTCCTCGATCAGCCGGTTCAGCCGTGGATCGTGGCTCGCCTTCCCGACCGTGGCGTTGTCCAGCCCCGTGGACGCGACGCGCCGGGCGTGAAGCTCCCAGTTCCCGAGGTGGCCGGGGACGTAGATCAGCCCCTTCCCCCGGGCCATCAGCTCGTCCAGGAGCTCCGGGTTCTTCAGCTCGACGTACGACTCGAGGTCGTGGTCGTAGCTCCGGATGGTGACGACCTCCATCGCGGAGTGGGCCAGGTTGACGAACATGGCGCGGGCGATCGCCTCGCGCTCCGCGTCGGTCTTCTCCGGGAAGGCGGTCGCGAGCCCCTTCAGCGCGAGCCGGCGGGTCTTCGCGGCGAGCGGCCAGGCCAGCCGACCGAGGAGCGTGCCGAGGCGCCAGGCGAGCCGGCGCGGGAGGTAGGAGAGGGCCCGGATGGCTGCGACCACGACGACGGACCGGACGCCGCGCTTGATGCGCTTTCGGAGGGGGGGAGCCACTAGGACGTCCTGATGCCCTTCGCGGCCAGGATCAGCTCGCAGAGCTCCCGGACCGCGCCGAAGCCGCCGGCGTTCTCCGCCACGAAGTGGACGCGGCTCCGCGCCTCGGGGTGGGCGTCCGCCGGGCAGGCGGAGAGGCCGACCTTCTGCAGCAGGGGGATGTCGTTGACGTCGTCGCCCATGTAGGCGACCTCGTCGTCGGCGAAGCCTAGGTGGGCGAGCTTCGCGTAGCCGGCGAGCTTGTCGGCCTCCCCGAAGACGACGTGCTTGAAGCCCAGCTCCTCGACCCGCGCCTGCGTGGCCTTGCCCGGACGCCCCGAGATGATGGCGAGGTCGACGTGCTTGCGCAGCAGGACGAGGCCGAAGCCGTCGCGGACGTGGAAGGCCTTGAGCGCCTCGCCATCCGGTCCGTACCAGATCCGGCAGTCGGTCAGGACGCCGTCGACGTCGAGCGCGAGCAGCTTCACCTTCGCGGCCCGGGCGAGGAGGAGCTGCGGCGAGATCCTGCAGCGCGAGCTCTGCTCCCTGGCCCCGGCCCTGCGAGGGGGCGCGCCGAAGGGCGCTGCGGTGCGGTGACGGGGCCTTCGCTTCGCGGGGCTCACGGCTGCCCCAGCGCCCGCCTGATCGCCAGGACCTCCGCGATGACCGCGTCGGCCAGCGCGAAGTCGAGCGAGTTGGGACCGTCGCTCTTCGCGACCGAGGGGTCCTCGTGGATCTCCAGGAAGAGCGCGTCGATCCCGACGGCCGCCGCGGCGCGGGCCAGCGGCGCCACGAACTGCCGGTCGCCGCCGGTCGTGTCACCGCCCGACCCGGGCATCTGGACCGAGTGGGTGGCGTCCATGCAGACCGGCACGCCCAGCTCGCGCATCTGCACGAGCCCGCGCATGTCCACGACCAGGTTCCCGTAGCCGAAGCTGCTGCCGCGCTCGGTGAGCATGATCTGCTCGTTCCCGGCCTCGCGGCACTTCGCGATGGCGTGGCGCATCTCCTTCGGGGCCAGGAACTGCCCCTTCTTCACGTTGACCGCCTTCCCGTGGCGCGCGCAGGCGAGCACGAGATCGGTCTGGCGGCAGAGGAACGCGGGGACCTGGAGGACGTCGACCACCCTCCCCACCGGCTCGGCCTGCGACGTCTCGTGGACGTCGGTGAGGCAGGGGAGCCCGGTCTCGCGCTTCACCTCCTCGAACGCGGCGAGCCCCTTCTCGAGCCCCGGCCCGCGGAAGCTCTTCCCGGAGGAGCGGTTCGCCTTGTCGAAGCTGGCCTTGAAGATGACCGGCAGGCCGTGCTTCGCCGCCAGCGCCTTCACCCTGCGTGCATGGGCGAGGGCATGGGCGGTGTCCTCCATGACGCACGGCCCGGCGATGAGCAGGAGGGGCCGGCCGTCGCCGACCTCGTAGCCGCCGATGCGGGAAAGGACTCTGGACAAGGCAGTCTCCTAGACGTTCTTCCCCACGGGGAGCTTGGTCACCGCCGCCGACGGCGCCTGCTGGAGCTGATCGCGGTACTCGCGCGCAGCGCGGATGAAGCCGGCGAAGAGCGGGTGCGGTGCGAAGGGCTTCGACTTGAACTCGGGGTGCGACTGGCAGCCGACGAAGTGCGGGTGGTTGTTGAGCTCGATCATCTCCACGAGCCCCAGCTCGACGTTGAGCCCCGAGAAGACCATCCCCGCGGCCTCGTACTTGGCGCGGTACGCGTTGTTGAACTCGAACCGGTGGCGGTGGCGCTCGTGGACGACGTCGGCCCCGTAGAGGTCGTGCGCGCGGGTCCCCTCCTTGAGCGTGCACGGGTACGTCCCGAGCCGCATCGTCCCGCCCTTGTCGGTGACCCCCTTCTGCTCCTCCATGATGGTGACGACCGGGTGCGGCGTCTGCTCGTCGAACTCCAGCGAGTTGGCCCGCTCGAGCCCCAGGACGTTGCGGCCGAACTCGATCACGGCCATCTGCAGCCCGAGGCAGATGCCGAAGAAGGGGATCTTCCGCTCGCGCGCATGGTGCACGGCGAGGATCTTCCCCTCGGTCCCGCGTATGCCGAAGCCGCCCGGGACCAGGATGGCGTCCACCTTGTCGAGCTCGGAGAGGTCACCCTCCTCCAGCTTGGTCGAGTCGATGAAGACGACCTTCACCTTCACGTCGCTCGCGATGCCGCCGTGCACGAGCGCCTCGTTGAGGCTCTTGTAGCTCTCCTGCAGCTCGACGTACTTGCCGACGAGCCCGATCCGGACCTCTCCGTGGCGCGGGTTCCTGATCTTGTCGACGATCGTCTCCCAGCGCTCGAGGCGCGGGGCGCGGCTCCAGATGTTGAAGATCTCGGCCAGCTTGTCGTCGAGCCCCTCGCGGTGCAGCTCGAGCGGAAGCTCGTAGATCGACTTGACGTCGATGGCCGTGAAGACCGCCGTCGTGTCCACGTTGCAGAAGAGGGCGATCTTCTCCTTCATGTCCCGCGGGATCTCGCGGTCGGAGCGGCAGAGGAGGATGTCCGGCTGGATGCCGATCTCGCGCAGGTCCTTCACGCTGTGCTGCGTCGGCTTCGTCTTCAGCTCGCCCGCAGCCGCGATGTAGGGGACCAGCGTCAGGTGGACGTAGACGGCGTTCTCCTCGCCCACGTCGTACTTCATCTGCCGGATCGCCTCGAGGAACGGCAGCGACTCGATGTCACCGACGGTGCCGCCGATCTCCACGATGAGGATGTCGGCGCCCCCGGCCGCCTCGCGGATGACCGCCTTGATCTCGTCGGTGATGTGCGGAATGACCTGGACGGTCTTGCCGAGGTACTCGCCGCGCCGCTCGCGCTGGATGACGTTCTGGTAGATGCGCCCGGTGGTGTAGTTGTTCTTCCGGGTCATCTTGGCGGTCGTGAACCGCTCGTAGTGGCCCAGGTCGAGGTCGGTCTCGGCGCCGTCGTCGGTGACGAAGACCTCACCGTGCTGGAACGGGCTCATCGTGCCCGGATCCACGTTGATGTACGGGTCGAGCTTCAGGTGGCTCACCTCGAGCCCCCGGTTCTCCAGCAGCGCGCCGATGGACGCGGCCGCCAGCCCCTTGCCGAGGGAGCTCACCACGCCGCCCGTAACGAACAGGTACTTGGTCTTCTTGCCTCGCTTGACCATGCCCGACCCCTTATTCCGTCATGCCGTCCCGAGGAGAGCCCGCGCGCGCGCGAGGTCCTCGGGAGTGTCGATTCCAAAGCCGCGGTACGCCGTGTCGGCCACCCGGATCCGAACTCCATGCTCGAGCGCGCGCAGCTGCTCGAGCGACTCCTCCTGCTCGAGCGGCGTCGCGGACAGCGCCGCGAACCGCTGCAGACAGGCGGCGGTGAAGGCGTAGATCCCGACGTGGGCGCGAGCCATCCGGCTCGTCCCTCCAGCCCGGCGGTGCGGGATGGGGGCGCGCGAGAAGTAGAGCGCGTTCCCCTGGAGGTCGGTCACCACCTTCACCACCTGCGTCCTCTCCAGCTCGCCCTCCTCCAGTGGACGGGCGAGCGTCCCCATCTCGGCGCCGCTGGACTCCATCGCGGACACCAGCGTCTCTATCGCGCCGGGCTCGATCAACGGCTCGTCGCCCTGCAGGTTCACCACGAGGTCCGGTGGCTGCGAGAGCCGCCTCGCCGCCATCGCCACCCGATCAGTCCCGGTCGCCGCGTCGCCCGTGAGGATCGCCTCGGCACCTGCCTGCCTGGCCGCCGCCGCGATCCGTTCGTCGTCGGTCGCCACCGCGACGATCGAGACGCCGCGCGCCAGCTTCGCGCGCTCGACCACGTGCGCGATGAGGGGCCTACCGCCGAGATCAGCGAGTGGTTTCCCGGGGAACCGGGTGGCTCCGAACCGGGCCGGAATGATGACAGCGACGCGTATCAAGCCGGGACCACTAAGTACGCTGCGCGATCCCTGCCGTCAACCCGGCTGGCAGCATCCGCTCTCCCCCGGCTGGAGAGAGCTCGTCGGGCGAGCGGCACACCTGGCGCGCGCCCCGGAAGGCCGCCTACTTCTTGCGCTTCTTCGCCTTGCCCATCTCGAAGGTGGTCGTCTCGACCTCGCCGGGCCGCCTCTCGGCGACGGGGATGTCGTAGAGCCGGACGCGCTGCTCGGCGCGGCCGCTGGCCGGCACGTCGACCCAGAAGGGCTCGACGCGGACCTTGCCCCGCTGTGAGACCTCGACCTTGTGCTTCCCGGCCTGCAGCCGCGCCTCGAGCGGCGTCGTCCCCGCGGCCTTGTCGTCGATCCGGACCTCTGCCCCGGGGAGCTCGGTCTGGAGCGCAAGGACCCCCGTCCCGGCGGCCTCGCCTCTCAGGAGCGGACCCGCCGCGGCGATGACGTCGGCGCGGATGCGGCGGGAGGCGATGGGCACCTCGCGGGCGACGCGGGCCAGCGCGGTCCCGGTCTTCACGTCGACGAGCACGAGGCCGAACTTGTAGTTGGCACCTACGCGGTCGATCCAGCCGCCGACGATGCGCTCCGCGCCGAGCTGCCTCGCGGCCGACATGAGGCAGGCGGCGGCCTCACCGCAGTGGGAGGCCTGCCGAGCCGCGTCGGCCCCGAGCCTGCCCAGGACCGCGGACGGCGCGAGCACCATGAGGCCGGGGAGCTTCGCAGCCTCCTGGGCGACCGCCTCGGACAGGCTCCTGCCCAGCAGCGCGAGATCGGTCGGGGCGTCGAGCTGCACGATTGCGAGCGCCGGTGGCGCGGGGGGCGGCGCCTTCACCTCCGCGGCGGCGGATGGCGGCGCGGCGGCGGGCTCCGCCGCCGGCGTCGCAGGCGCCGCGGGGGCAGGCGCGGTGGCGGAGGCCGGAACGGTTGCTTGCTCCCCATTTGGCGCGCCCATGTCGGGCGGCGCGGCGGGCGAGGGCCCTGCTACGAACACGAGCGCGGCGGCGACTGAGAGTAGGGGGTGCAAGGAGCGTGGATGGTAGCAACGGAGGCGGGCCGTTCAAGTGATATCTTCCGCAGATGTACCGACCCAGGCCGCGTGGACACTGAATGTCGCAGGTAGTCCGCATCCGGTTCGTCGTCGAACGCAACTACTCAGGCTGGAGGCTCGACGCCTACCTCCAGCAGAAGCTCCGCCGGCTCGCCGCCGAGAAGATCCCCGGGCTGATCGCCGAGCGGCTCGAGACGGAGGACGGCTCCCTGGTCGCGCCCGACTCCCTGGTGGTCCCGGGCTTCGCCTTCGCGCTCCTGAAGGACGTCGAGCCTGAGCCCGACACCCCGCTCGACTTCGGCGTCATCCACGACGATGGGATGCTCCTGGTGGTGGACAAGCCGGCCGGCCTCCCCATCCACCCGACGGCCCGCTACTTCGCCCACACCTTCACGTCGGTGGCGAGGGCCCGCTATCCGGACAGGAAGATCGATCCCGCGCACCGGCTCGACCGCGAGACCTCGGGGCTGCTCGCGTGCGGCACCGCCCCGGAGTGGACCAAGGCGCTCAAGCGCTCCTTCGCCGACGGGCGGGTGCACAAGAGCTACCTCGCGCTCACCAGCGGCTGGCCCGCCGAGGATCGCTTCGAGGTGGACGCCCCGCTCGCCCTGACCCTCCAGAGCGCCGTGCGGGTGCGGATGCACGTCCACCCGGACGGGCAGCAGTCCCGGACCGGGTTCGAGGTGCTAGAGCGTCGGACGGCGCCAGACGGCGCGCGCATAGCGCTCGTCGCGTGCGAGCCGAGGACCGGCCGCCAGCACCAGATCCGCGCGCACCTCCTCCACGCCGGGACTCCGGTCGTGGGCGACAAGATCTACGGACCGGACGAGCTGATCTTCGACCGGTTCACGAAGAAGGCGCTGACGCCAGACGACCACGCGGCGCTGCGGCTTCCGAGGCAGGCGCTCCATGCCTCGAGGCTGACGATCCCGCACCCGGCGACCGGCGAGCCGGTCTCGCTGGAGGCGCCGCTGCCGCCCGACCTCGCGGGGCTCTGGGAGGGGTGCAAGTGATGAGCGACGGCGCGGGCGGCTTCGCGGCGATCGCGGGGACGGCGCTCTTCGGACTCGCCGTCCTCGCAGCGACGGTCGCCGGGTTCGTGATCCTGTTCCGGCTGAAGCTGCCCCCGACCGACCGGATCGTGCGCCTGGCGCGGCTGGTGCTCGTCGCTGCCGGCGTCCTGGGCGGAATCGGGCTGGCGGTCTTCGCCTGGGCGGTGATGGCTGCCATGGGTACATCCCCGTGACCACTCCCGCTACCCGCACCACCGCGCTCACCGTCGCCTCGACCCTCGGCTACACTTGGGGCGCGGTCATGCTCGTCGTCCGGCACCATGGAAATACACCTCTCCCCCGCCCCCGCGGGGGAGAGGCTGGTGAGGGGGCGTTCACGGACTCGGTGCGTACCATCGAGCGCCGCGCCCACCTCGGACGCGATCGGCTGCACCCTGCACCGCGCTGAAGGAAACGCTACTCCCCGCCCTGCTTCGCGTGCCGCTCCCGGCGCGCGTCGGCGCGCTCGGCCTTGGCGATCCGGCTGCGCTGCTTCACGGCGAGCAGGTAGAACCGCTCGCGCAGCGCCTGGGCCTCGGCCTCGGGCAGGTCGCCGTGGCGGCCGCGCTCTTCGACGCGGCGGTCCACCGCGCGGGCGAGCGTGATGGCGGCCGCGACCGACACGTTGAAGGACTGGACGAAGCCGAGCATCGGGATGGTGAAGTTCGCGTCGGCGAGCGCCGCCGCCTCGTCCGACACGCCGCGGTGCTCGTTCCCGAAGACGAGCGCGACCTTCGGGGCGAAGGAGAGGTCGGCGAGCCCGACCGAGTCCTGCCCGAGGTGCGTGGCGTAGATCCGGAACCCCTCCGACTTCAGGAACCCGAGGCACTCGCCCGTCGAGGACCAGCGCCTCACGTCGAGCCACTTGTCGGCGTTCTGGCTGATCTTCTTGTTGGGGTCGTACCGCTTCATCGGCCCCTCGATCGCGTGCAGCGCCTGGATCCCGAAGGCCTCGCAGGTGCGGATCACGGCGTTGACGTTCTGCGGATCGCAGAGCGACTCCATGACCACGGTCAGGGTGCGGGTGCGGTTGGCGACGACCTCGTCGATGCGCGCCTTCCGCTCGGGGAGCAGGAAGTCCGGATCGCCGAGCGACGAGGTCACTTCACGTGCCTGGGCTTGCCGAGCCGCCGTCCGTGCCCCTCGCGGTCGGGGCCGCCCTTCGAGAAGAGCGCCTTCCCCACCGCGTCGAGGAGCGGATCCAGCCCCTCGCCGGTCGCCGAGGAGATCAGGTGGATCTTCACCGGCTTCTTCCGCTTCGCGAGGGTCTTCGCGAACTTCTCGCCGGCCTCGCGCGCCTCCGTGACGTCGACCTTCGTCACCGCGACGATCTGCGGCTTCTTCGCCAGCTCGGGCGAGTAGAGGGCCAGCTCCTCGTTGATCGCCTTGAAGTCGGCGGCGGGGGAGCGCCCCGGCTCGGGGTTCGCCCCCTCCACGAGGTGGATCAGCACGCGGCAGCGCTCGACGTGGCGCAGGAACTGGTGGCCGAGCCCGGCGCCGGTGTGCGCGCCGTCGATGAGCCCCGGGATGTCTGCGACGACGAAGCTCCGGCCGTCGCGCCACCCGACGACGCCCAGGTTCGGCGCGAGGGTGGTGAAGGGGTAGTCGGCGATCTTGGGGCGCGCGCGGCTGATGCGCGAGATGAGCGTCGACTTGCCGGCGTTCGGGTAGCCGACGATCCCGACGTCCGCGAGCAGCTTCAGCTCCAGCTGGAGGTTGCGCTCCTCCCCCGGCGTCCCGTCCTCGGCGTACCGCGGCGCCTGGTTGGTCGACGTCGCGAAGTTCATGTTGCCGAGGCCGCCCCGCCCGCCCTTCGCGATCACGACGCGCTGGCCCGGCTCGGAGAGGTCCACGACCTGCGCGCCGGTCACGGCGTCCTTCACGACGGTCCCCGGCGGGACGCGCAGCTCCAGGTCCGGCCCGTTCTGGCCGTTCATGTCGCTGCCGCGGCCGTGCTCGCCGCTCTTCGCCTTGTGATCGTGGACGAAGCGGAAGTCGAGCAGCGTCAGGAGCTGCGGGTCCACGATCAGCACCACGTCGCCGCCGTTGCCGCCGTCGCCGCCCGCCGGCCCGCCGCGCGGGATGAACTTCTCGCGCCGCCACGCCACGGCGCCGTTGCCGCCGTCGCCGGCCTTCACGTAGATGCGGACTTCGTCGACGAATTTCATCGCGCCTCGGGTGCTGCGCTTCGCGCTCTAAATGACAAGCGCCGCGAGCCCTGGGGGGCCGCGGCGCTCAGATCGGCTTTGCGCCGAAAGCTAGGCCTCGGGGAGGACCGAGACGACGCGCCGATCGCCGCGGTGCCGCGAGTACTTCACGGTGCCGTCGATCTTGGCGAAGAGGGTGTGATCCTTCCCCAGCCCGACGTTCTGCCCGGGGTGGAAGAGGGTCCCGATCTGCCGGACGATGATGTTGCCCGCCACGACCTTCTCGGAGCCGTAGATCTTCACGCCGCGGTGCTGGCCAGCCGAGTCGCGGCCGTTGCGGGAAGAGCCCTGTCCTTTTTTGTGAGCCATGTTCGATCCTTCCTGTTGCCGGGTCGCGCCGGTCGCGCCGCTAGGCGCGCACCGTCTTGATCAGGACCTCGGTATAAGGCTGGCGGTGACCGCGCTTCTTGGTCCAGCCTTCCTTCTTCTTGCGGAAGTGGATGACCTTCTTGTGACGGCCCTGGGCGACGATCTCGCCCTCGACCGCCGCGCCGCCGACCACGGGCGCGCCGATCCTGGCGGGACCTTCACCGCCGAGCATCAGCACGTCGAAGTCCACCTTGCCGCCGACGTCGCCCTCGAGCTTCTCGACCTTGAGCCGATCGCCCTGAGCCACGCGGTACTGCTTTCCGCCGGTCCGAATCACCGCGTACATCGCACGCTCCTCGATAATCTCTTGGGAGGTTCTTGCCGACGCTGCCCGGTGCTGCTGGCGAAATACGGGCGCGCCCGGCGGGTCCTCCGGAGGGGCGGTTCTATACGATCGCCCCCCCTGAACTGTCAAGGAATCCCAAAGATGGATCCCGGGTTGGGGTGTTAAGGATGCCACCCGATGTCCGGGTGTTAAGGTACAGCCCATGAAAAGACTGATCTTGCTCGCAGTCCTCGCCCCGGCCCTCGCGTCGGCGCAGATTCAGGCTTCGGCCTCGTTCACGCTGGATCTGCCGGTGATCCTCCCCCCGCTGATCGTCATTCAGCCGGGAATCCAGGTGGTTCCAGACCTCCCCTACGAGGTCTTCCACGTCGACGGCTTCTACTGGACCCGCCACGACGGCGGCTGGTACCGGTCCTCCAGCCCGCGGGCTGGCTGGGTCCTCATGCCCCGCCACGTCCCCCCCGGGCTCACCCGCCTCCCCCCAGGCCAGTACAAGCACTGGAAGGGGCACGGCGGCGGCGGGAAGCCCGGGAAGGCCATGAAGCCGGGCAAGGGTGGCGGTGGAGGCGGCAAGCACCAGGGCAAGGGTCGCTGACCCTCCTCTAGCGTCTCCGGGCCCTCGAGCCCTTTTCCTCGGGCGCCACCGGCTCCGCTTCGTGGAAGCGGCGATAGTCGATCCGCCTGCGCCCGTCGGGGAGCGGCCTCACTATCTCGCGGAACCGGTGGCTCCAAAGGATCTTCTCGGCAGGGTAGACGTGGCGCGCGTACATGACCCGCGTGAGCGCCTCGTCGTAGCCCGAGAGGCTCACGATGAGCTCCGCCTCCGCCAGCTGGAGGGCCGTCTCGTCGCAGCCGCGGAGCGGGCTCTCCCGGTCGATCGGGTGGTTGGCGGTCCAGGCGTGCGTGAAGAGGGCGGAGCCGCCGCGCGCGAGCGCGAGGTCGTGCGCCCGGCGCACCAGCTCCCCCCGCTCGTCCTTCTCGTTCCAGACGAGGAGCGCGTTGACCTTGGCGTCGATGATGTTGCTCACCCGCTCGTTGGCCATGCGGAACATGAGCGCCGGGCCGTCGTCGCCGGGCGCGATCACCGCGACCCGGCTGAAGATGATGCGCGCCCGGAGGAGCGAGAACTTGGTCAGGATGATGCCGGCGCCGAGCGCCAGCTCGAGCCAGCGGATGAACCCCTCGACGCTGCCGACGACCCCCGCCAGGACGGTCCGGAGCGGCTCGGCGACGTCGCGCCCCTCCACGGGCGCGCGGACCGCCTCCACCAGCGCCGCGGCGAAGACGCCGCGGCCGGCCGGCACCTCCCCGATGGCGAAGTCGATCGCGGCGAAGATCCCCTCCGTCGCGAAGTAGACGAGGCCGTAGACGACGAGCACCCGCGCCCATGGGCCGGTGACGAGCCAGTGGTACAGGTCCTTCAGCGGGCGGCGCCTGAGGCCGACCTCCACGACGCCGCCGTGCGAGTGGCCGAAGACGCGGGTCGAGCCCAGGCTGCTCACGTCGACTCGCCGGCGAGCGCCCTCAGCCCGTCGTCGTAGGGGCGCCGGACCACGCCGCGCTCCGTGATGATCGCCGTGATCAGCCGCTCCGGGGTGACGTCGAACGCCGGGTACCGCGCCGACACGCCCTCCGGCGCGATCCGCTGACCGGCGATCACGAGCACCTCGTCTGACGGGCGCTCCTCGATCGGGATCTCGCGCCCGCTCGGGGTCGAGAGGTCGACCGTGCTCCACGGGGCGGCCACGTAGAACGGCACGCCGTGGTGACCGGCGAGGACGGCGAGGGAGTACGTGCCGATCTTGTTGGCGACGTCGCCGTTGGCGGCGATCCGATCGGCGCCGACGATGACGCAGTCGATCTCTCCGCGCGCCATCAGCCAGCCCCCCATGGCGTCGGTCAGGACGGTGACCGGGATCCCATCGCGATTCAGCTCCCACGCCGTGAGCCGCGCGCCCTGCAGGAAGGGGCGGGTCTCGTCTGCGTAGACGCGGACCGCCCTGCCGGCCTCGACGGCCGCCCGGACCACGCCGAGGGCCGTCCCGTACCCTGCGGTCGCGAGCGCGCCGGCGTTGCAGTGCGTCAGGATGTTTGCCCGCGGCGGCACCAGCGGAGCCCCCAGCTGGCCGATCCGGCGGCAGCTGGCCTCGTCCTCGTCACGGATGGCGTTCGCCTCGGCGAGGATCTCCGCCGGGCCGAGCCCGAGGCGGCGGACCATCCGACGGACCGCCCACGCGAGGTTCACCGCGGTCGGACGGGCGTGCGCGAGCCGGTCGGCCGCCTCGCGCAGCGCGTGCGGGTTCGCGCCTCGTCGCGCCTCGACGGCGAGGCCGTACGCCGCCGCGACGCCGATGGCCGGCGCGCCCCGGACCGTCAGGTCCTTGATCGCCTGGACGACCTCGTCGGCGCTGGTCAGCTCGAGCCAGGCCTCCTCGAGCGGCAGGCGTCGCTGGTCGAGGAGTCGGACGACGTCGCGCGCTGCGTCGTAGAGGACCGGACGGAGGGGCTCTCGCTGCATCGGACCGGGCATGCTAGCCCCCCAGCTTTCGCTTGAGCAGCGCGTTCACGACGGCGGGGTTGGCCTTCCCCTTCGTCTCCTTCATCACCTGCCCCACGAAGAAGCCCATCAGCTTCGTGTTGCCGCCGCGGTAGCGCTCCACCTCGGCCGCGCTCGCCGCGAGGACGCGGTCCACGGCCGCCTCGATCGCCCCCTCGTCGGAGACCTGGGCGAGCCCCTTCGCCTGGACGACCGAGGCGGGCGCGTCGCCGGTCCTGAAGACCGCCTCCACGACCTGCTTCGCGCCGGGGCCGCCGATCGTGCCGGCGTCGACGAGCCCGAGGATCTCGGCGAGGTGGGCCGGCGTCAGCCTCCACCCCGCGGGCGCCAGCCCGGTCTCGTTGGCCAGCCTCGCGACGTCGCCCACGAGCCAGTTCGCCACCTTCTTGGCCGCCTCGGGCCCCTTGCCGTAGGCGGCGAGCGTCGCGTCGAAGAAGCCGGCCACCGCCGCGTCGGAGACGAGGAGGCCGGCGTCGTACGCCGAGAGGCCGAGCGACTGCTGGTAGCGCGCCGCGCGCGCGCGCGGCAGCTCGGGGAGCGCCGCCCTGACCCGCTCCACCAGCGCCGGCTCGACGAGCACCGGCGGCAGATCCGGCTCGGGGAAGTAGCGGTAGTCGTGCGCCTCCTCCTTGGAGCGCATCGACCGGGTCTCGCCGCGCGCGGTGTCGAAGAGGCGCGTCTCCTGCCGGATCTTCCCGCCGCCCTCCACGATCTCGACCTGCCTGCGGACCTCGTAGTCGATCGCCTGCCGGAGGAAGCGGAACGAGTTCATGTTCTTGATCTCGCACCGCGTGCCCAGCTCGGTGGCCCCGAGCGGCATGATCGACACGTTCGCGTCGCACCGGAAGGAGCCCTCCTCGAGGTTGCCGTCGTTGACGCCGAGGCAGACGAGGATCGCGCGGAGCTCCTTCAGGTACTCGATCGCCTCGTCGACCGACCGGAGGTCGGGCTCGGAGACGATCTCGATCAGCGGCACGCCGGCGCGGTTCAGGTCCACGCCGGACGAGCCGTCGGCCGCGATGTCGTGCAGGTTCTTGCCGGCGTCCTCCTCCATGTGGATCCGGGTCAGCCGGATCCGCTTGTCCACGCCGTCCACCGTGATGTCGACGCCGCCGCCGAGGCAGATCGGCGCCTCGTACTGGCTCACCTGGTAGCCCTTGGGCAGGTCCGGGTAGAAGTAGTTCTTGCGCGCCCAGATGCTCTTCGGGCGGACGTCGCACCCGAGGGCGAGGCCGGTCCGGACCGCGAACTCGACCACCTGCCTGTTGAGCGACGGCAGCACGCCCGGCATCCCGAGGCACACCGGGCAGGTGTGGGTGTTGGGCTCGCCGCCGAACTCGGTCGAGCAGCCGCAGAAGATCTTGCTGCGGGTGAGCAGCTGGGCGTGGACCTCCAGCCCGAGGACGACCTGGAAGTCCTGGAAGGCCATCAGGCGTCTCCCACGAGCGCGGCAGGCGCCGGGCCGGGGCCGACCTCGCGCTCGAGCGCCCTCGCGGCGCGCAGCAGCGTCACCTCGTCGAAGGGGCGCCCGACGAGCTGGAGGCCGACCGGCAGGCGGCTCTCGGCGTGGAGCCCGCAGGGCACGCTCATGCCCGGCAGCGCCGCGAGGTTGCAGGTGATGGTGAAGATGTCGGCGAGGTACATCTGGAGCGGATCCGCGGTGCGCTCGCCGAGCTTGAAGGCGCAGGTGGGAGCCACCGGCCCGGCGACCACGTCGACCTGCTCGAACGCCTGATCGAAGTCCCGCCGGATGAGCGTGCGGACCTTCTGGGCCCGCAGGTAGTAGGCGTCGTAGTAGCCGGCGGAGAGGGCGTAGGTCCCGAGCATGATGCGGCGCTTCGGCTCCGGACCGAACCCTCGCTCCCGGGTCTCGGAGTACATCTCCTTGAGGCCGCGGTCGCCCGCGGCGCGCAGGCCGAACCGGACGCCGTCATAGCGCGCGAGGTTCGACGACGCCTCGGCCGTCGCGATGAGGTAATAGGCGCCGATCCCGTAGCGCGTGTGTGGGAGGGACACCTCGACGAGCCTGGCGCCGAGCTTCTCGTACCGGCCGAGCGCGTCGCGGACGAGCCGCTCGACGCCGGCGTCGACGCCCCCCTGGAACCACTCCTTCGGGACGCCGATCCTCAGCCCCTTGGCGCCCTGCTCCAGCGAGGCGAGGTAGTCGTCCACCGGGCGCGTGGAGGAGGTCATGTCGCGCGGATCGTGCCCCGCGATGGTGCCAAGCAGGATCGCCGCGTCCTCGACGGAGCGCGCCACCGGGCCCACCTGGTCGAGCGAGCTCGCGAAGGCGATGACGCCGTAGCGCGACACGCGCCCGTACGTGGGCTTCAGGCCGACGACGCCGCAGAAGGAGGCCGGGAGCCGGATGGAGCCGCCGGTGTCGGTGCCGAGCGAGGCCGGCACCTGCCGGGCCGCCACCGCCGCCGCGGACCCGCCCGAGCTGCCGCCCGGGGTCCGGGCGAGGTCGTGCGGGTTGTGGCACGGCTTGTAGGCGGAGTTCTCGTTGGACGAGCCCATCGCGAACTCGTCCATGTTGAGCTTCCCGACGATGACCGCGCCGGCCTGCTCCAGCCGCTCGATCACGGTCGCGTCGAAGGCGGGGACGAACCCCTCCAGGATCCGCGACGCACAGGTCGTCTCCACGCCCCTGGTGAGGAAGATGTCCTTCACCGCGACGGGGACCCCGTCGATCGCCGAGCGGCGCTCCCCGCGGGCGATCCGGTCGTCCGACTCCGCGGCGCGCGCGCGCGCCCGCTCCGGCGTCACCTTGAGGAAGGCCCCGACGCGGGCGTCGGTCGCCTCGATGCGGGCGAGCGAGGCGTCGACCAGCTCGCGCGACGACTCCTTGCGCCCCGCGAGACGGTCCCCCATCTCGCGGAGGCCCAGGGCCGTGAGCTCCTTGCTGGCGGTGGTCACTCGATGATCCTCGGGACCTTGAAGCAGGTCCCTTCCCGCGCCGGCGCGTTGGCGAGGGCGACGTCCGGGGCGAGGCTCGGCTGGACCACGTCCTCGCGCAGCGGGGCGCCCTCCCCCGCGGCGAGCGCGTGCGTCATCGGCTCGACGCCGGTGACGTCGAGCTTGGACAACTCCGCGACGTGGTCGAGGATCGCGGAGAGCTGCACCGCGAACGCCTGCTCCTCCTCGGACCCGAGCCTCAGCCGCGCGAGCTGGGCGATCCGGCGGACCTCCTCCAGCGAGAGTGCCATCGAGCTAAGGCTTCGCCTCGGGGTTGAGCCAGTTGAGGATGGCGCTCATCACGCCCTTCGTCTCGTCCTTCTGCGCGATGTGCTCCAGCTCGCCCCTGTCGAGGAAGACGCCACCGCACGCGAAGCAGACGTCGACGTCGACGCCCTTGTACTTCACCTCCTGCATGCCGAGCCCGCACTTGGGGCAGTGCATGAAGTGCAGGTCCTTCAGCGCCTTGAGCTCGCTGTCCTTGGTCTCGCGCTTCACCTGGATGGCGATCCGGCGCTTCTTCTCTGCGTCCTCGCGAACGAAGTACTCATCCTCGGTCTGGGACGGCTTGTTGGGGGCTCCGCGGTCCGACATTTTCACTCCTTGAGCTGTTGGATGGCGTTCCTGGCCGCCACGGCGTCCTCGCCGTCCGGGTGGAGGGCGAGGTACCTCTCGTAATGCTGGATGGCCTCCGGCCGCTTGCCCTGGTACCGGGCGGCCTCCGCGAGCCCGAGGAGCGCATCCTCCTCCTCTGGATCGGCCCGGAGGGCCGCCCGGAAGCTCTGCTCGGCGGGGGCATACTGCTGCAAATCCAGATAGCACAAACCGCGCCCCGCGAGCGCGCGAGCGTTGCCCGGCTGCGCCTGGATGACCCGATCGTAGAGGTCGAGCGCCTTGTCGATCGACCCCCGCTCCCGCAGCCGCTGGGCGTCGGCCAGGAGCTGCTTGGGACCCCTCGAGGGTGCCACTGGAGGCTTGCTCGGCTCGGGCTTCACGACCAGCTCGGGCGCCACCGGCAGCGGTGCCTCTCCGACCTGGACCGGCGCCGGCATCGGCGTGGAGTCCAGAGGGGGGGGCGCTGCGTCGGCGGGCGGCTCGCCCTCGGCGGCACCGCTGACGGGATCTCCCGCGGGCGGGGCGGCGACGGACGGCTTCAGCTCGAAGGTGATCGGGACCTCGTGGGTCTCCGGGGCTGACCCAGGCGCGAGGCCGAGCAGCGCGGGCCTCCAGACGTAGAGGGCGCCGGCCCCGCCCGCCGCCAGCACGAGCAGGGTCAGGAGGACCACCCATCCCCTCCCGCGCTTCACCGCGGAGAGGTCGGCCTCGTCGAGCTTCGAGTCCATGGAGCTGCCCACCGACCTGCGCGCCGGCGCGGCCGCCGGCACGGGCGCGGCCTGCGTGGGCGCGGGGAGCGGGCGCGCTGGCGGGGTGACCGCTGGCGGCGGGGGAACGGCGAAGGACGGCGGCGGCGGTGGATAGGACGACTGCGGGTAGGCCGAGGGGTAGCCCGGTGGATAACCCGGCGGCGCCTGCATCACGGGGTAGACCGAGACGTTCGGCATCGGGATCGGCGTGACGGCGGGCATCGCCGGGTGCGCCCTGGCGCTCTCGGCCGCCTCGACGACCTGGAAGAAGCTGGCGAGCTCCGCGATGTTTCCCAGCCGCTTCCACTGGTCGCCCGACAGCGAGATCTCGTCGTCGCGCGCGACCTTCTGCTCGACGATCCACTTCTGGAGCGTCGTCAACTCCTTGAACGTGAAGACGTTCCCGTTCGACTGGCGGACGCGCCACTCCTTCGGGGGTGGACCCGCCGGGCTCGGCACCGGGGTGGCCTGCGGGCCGGGCGTCGCCGACGGCTCCGCGGCCGGTGCGGGCGGGGCCGCTGCGGGCGGGGCTCCGCCCGGCCTGAGGGAGGCGGAGTCTGCGGGCACCGGCACGCCGTCCAGCTCGCCGGGCTTCACCGGGACCGTGACGACCAGCCCCTTCACCTTCACTCTGAAGACGTGTCCACAGTTGGTGCATTGGACCGTCAGGCCACCGGGGGTGACCTGATCGTCATCGAACACATACTGTGCCCGGCATCGCTCGCAGCGGACGTCCATGCAGGATCCGAAAAACCCCTCTATCTCCGCGATACTATGCCAGCTCCCCAGGCACCGCCGAAAAATTGACCACCCGCTACCCACCGATATTTTCGGATGTCGGGGGCTCCCGTCCGTTGGGGCGGGGGCGATTCGGGAACGAGGTGTGCAGCGCCATGGGCAAGCCCAAGGGGAATCGGCGACTTTCGGAGCGGCAGCGGGCGGGGCGGGGCGAGAAGCCGCCCCCCAACCGGTCGCGCGAGAGCGCCCCCACCGGGATGAAGCGGGACATCTACGCGGTCGCGCTGCTGGCGATCGCGGTCGGTCTCTTCCTGGCCCTCACGACCTTCACCTCGCTCGACGGCGCGCTCATCGCGCGCGGCCTCTCGCCGGCCAACCTCGTCGGCCGGATCGGCCATTGGGTGGCCGGCGGCGTCTTCGGCGTCCTGGGCTTCGCGGCCATCGTCCTCCCGATCGGCATGGGGGTCGCGGCCTGGAAGCTCTTCAGGGACGAGCCGCGCCGGGTGACGATCCTCTCGGCCGCCGCGTACGCGGCGCTGACCTTCTCGCTCGCGACGCTCTGCCAGCTCCTCCTCACGGGCCACGTCACGCCGAGCTTCCCCGTCGGCGGCGCCGTGGGGGCCTCGCTGGGCACGAGCGCAGAGCGGCTCCTCGGCTTCTGGGGCTCCGTCCTCGCCCTGGGCACGACGACGACGGTCGCGCTCATCGTGGCCACCGATCTCAAGATCCAGCGCGTGGCGGCCGCCTTCGCCGGCAGCGCCCGTTCCCTCGGCGGCTTCGCCCACGACCAGCTGCGCGGCGCGGTCGACGAGCACCGGGTGGCGATCGCCGAGCTCCGCGCGGAGGAGGCGGCCGAGCGCGTCCGGCAGGCGGAGGAGCTCGCAGCCTCGGCCGTGGTCGAGGGGCAGAGCGAGGAGGACTGCGAGGAGGGGCGCGCGGTCGCGGGAGCGCTCGCGCTCGAGCAGGTGCGCCGGACCTTCGACGAGCCGGCCTGGGTCGGCGCGCTCGCCGCCAGCGCCTTCGTCGACGTCGACGAGGAGCCCGAGGTCGTGCTGGAGACGCCGAGGCGACGCCGCAAGGCGAAGGAGGAGCCGAAGCCCGAGGTGGACGGCGCGTTGGCCCAGCCCAACGCCTCGGCGGCCGCCGAGCCGCTCGCCTCGCCGATGATCGTCCCGCCGCTCTCGCTCGCGAAGCCCGAGATCGTCGTCAGCCAGGCCATGCTGGAGCGGGGCAAGCGGAAGAAGGACGGCAAGAAGGAGGCCCCCTCCTTCACGTTCACGAAGGCGGGCGACGTCTTCCAGCTCCCGTCGATCGACCTGCTCGACGCCCACGAGGAGAAGGCGAAGGCCGTAGACGAGAACGGCCTCACCCGGACCGCCGAGGTGATCGTCGCGACGCTCAAGCAGCACGGCGTCGACGGCCGGATCGGACACATCCGGCCGGGCCCCGTCGTCACGCTCTACGAGTTCTCGCCGGTCGCCGGCGTGAAGCTCGCCAAGATCGAGAACCTCGACAAGGAGCTGACCATGGCCCTGTCGACCACGCGCATCCGGATCATCGCGCCGATCCCGGGCAAGGGCGTGGTCGGCATCGAGGTGCCCAACAAGGACCGCGGGACCGTCTTCCTGCGGGACATCCTGGAGTCGGAGTCCTTCGGCCAGGCCAGCGGCTTCCTGCCGCTCGGCCTCGGGAAGGACATCGAAGGGGTCCCGTACTGCGTCGATCTCCAGAAGATGCCGCACCTCCTGATCGCGGGCACCACCGGCTCCGGGAAGTCGGTCGGGCTCAACACGATGATCCTCAGCATGCTCTACCGGCAGACGCCGGCCGAGGTGCGGATGATCATGGTCGACCCGAAGATGACCGAGCTCTCCCCCTACGAGCACATCCCCCACCTCCTCCTGCCGGTCGTGACCGACCCGCAGAAGGCCGCGCGCGCGCTGCAGTGGGCCGTGGACGAGATGGAGCGGCGCACCCAGATCCTCGCCGACACCGGGTCGAAGGACCTCAAGAGCTACAACCAGAAGGCGGAGAAGCTGCGCGCCGAGGGGAAGACCTTCGCCGAGCGCGACGACGCGCTCCCCCCGAAGAAGCTCGTGATCGTCGACGTCGCCGCCGGCGAGTCCGAGGAGGAGGCGGTCGCCAGGGCCGCCGCCGAGCCGGCGCCGGAGCCCGTGACCGCCACGCCGGAGTTCGAGGATCCCACGGCGCCGCCGCCGGCCGATCCCGTCGCCGCGCGGGACGAGAAGAAGCTCCCGCAGAAGCTGCCCTACATCGTGGTCGTGATCGACGAGCTCGCCGACCTCATGATCACCGCGCCGCGCGAGGTGGAGACCTCGCTCGCCCGGCTCGCCGCGAAGGCCCGCGCCACCGGCATCCACCTCATCGTCGCGACGCAGCGCCCGTCCACCGACGTCGTCACCGGCACCATCAAGAACAACTTCCCCGCCCGCATCTCGTTCCGGCTGGGGAGCCGCCATGACTCGCAGACCATCATCAACGGCCCGGGCGCGGAGGCGCTCCTCGGGAACGGCGACATGCTGCTCCTGACCGCCACCGCCGCGCTCACCCGCGTGCAGGGCGCCTTCGTCTCCGAGGAGGAGCTGCACCGCGTCGTAGGGTTCCTCAAGGAGCAGGGGCGGCCCGTCTACGACGAGTCGATCCTCAAGGCGCGCGACCAGGGCGCCGACGGCGGCCGGTACGAGGACGACGAGGACCCGGTCTACGACCAGGCGATCGAGCTCGTCGCGCGGATGGACGAGGTCTCGGTCTCGAAGCTCCAGCGCGAGATGCGGCTCGGCTACAACAAGGCGGCCAAGATCGTCGAGCGCATGGAGCGCGAGGGGCTCGTCGGCCCGGCGAACGGCGTGAAGCCGCGCCAGGTGCTGATGCGCGGCGCGACGCCGGGCGAGGCGTCGCCGATCCCGAACGTCTAGGGCCGCGCCGGGCGTCCTACGGCGACCTGGAGCCCGCCGGCCCCGCACAGCTCCAGGCGTAGACGGTCGAGCTGGTCCCCTCGATCGCGACGGCCAGCGAGCGACCCTCCGGCGAGGTCGCGCTCAGGTAGCGGAGCTTCCAGGCGGCGGAGCCCTCCTCCACCGCCTCGGGCCAGCTCCCCTCGATCGCCGGCGCGCCGCGCGACGGACAGATCCGCGAGACGTGGAGCCGCGGGAGCGCGCCTCCGAGCGCCGCGAGCTCCGCCGACGGCGCCCTGAACTTGAGCCGCTGCCGCCCCGTCTCGGGATCGTGCGCCTCCTCGAGCTCGGTCGCGCCCTGCGGCACCCAGGCCGGAATCCAGCCCCGCTCCACCGCCCCGGCCTGCCGCGCCTCCGCGAGCGTGGCGTAGCGGCTCCGCTCCCGTTCGCAGCCGGAAGAGGCGAGCGCGAGCACGAGGCCCAGGGCGAGGCTCGGGCGCCTCAGACCTTCTTCTCCTCCCCGGTGACGAGCCGCCGGATGTTCTCCTTGTGGCGGTAGAAGATGATCGCGGCGATCGCCAGCCCGGCCCAGGAGATGGGGCTGTGCGCGCCCCTGAGGATGAAGACGGTGATGGCGCAGACGGCGGTCCCGCCCAGCGAGCCGAGCGAGGAGACCTTGATCGTCAGGTAGACGCCGATCCAGACCGAGAAGCCGGCGATCGCCGCCCACGGCTCGAGCACGAAGAAGACGCCGAGGCCGGTGGCGACGCCCTTGCCCCCGTTGAACCCCAGCCAGACCGGGAAGACGTGACCGCTCAGGGCGGCGACGGCGACCAGCGTCGTCCAGAGCTCGCCGTTCGGCGTCCCCGCGAGCAGCCGGCGCGCGACGAGGATCGGGATCACCGCCTTCGCCACGTCGAGGATGAAGACGGGGATGGCGACCTTCCTGCCGCCGACCCGCGCGACGTTGGTGGCGCCGATGTTGCCGGAGCCCACCTGCCGCACGTCGACGCCGACGAAGAGCCGCGTGAGGATGACGCCGAACGGGATTGAGCCGCAGAGGTAGCCGGCGACGACGAGCAGCGCGCCGAAGATCGAGTCGTTCATGTGGGGGATCCGGTGGAGAGGAGCCACGCCCAGTTGAGGGCGAGCGCGGCGACCGCCGCCGCGACTGCGGCCCGCTGGAGCCTGAGGTCGAGCACTGGGAAGGGCAGGCCGAGCGCGGCCCGGCCGAGGTCGACCGCAGCGTAGAGCCACGCCGCCGCCGCGAGCAGCGCCCCCAGCGGGCTCGCGGCCACGGCTGCGCCCACCTCGCCCCGGGACAGGGCGACGAACGCGTGGGTCATCCCGCAGGTGGCGCAGGGGATCCCGAAGATCCCCTTCATCGGGCAGGTGTACGGGACGGCCAGGACCGGCAGGAAGCGCGCGACGACGAACGAGAGGAGCCCGATGAGGGCGAAGACCTCCGGCACGCCGAACCGTGCCACCCTGCGCCACGCGATCACGCTCTGGGCCCCGGCAGGTCCACTAGAAGCTCGCGGCCCCGGTGCCGGTGACGGCCCCCAACCCAGCGCCGATCCCCGCCGCGCCGACGGCCATGGCGACGACGACGCAGAGGCAAGCGCAGAGCAGGACGAGGGGCAGGAGCACGGCGGCCGCCCCCTTGCCCACGCCACACCGGTGCACCTCGGAGAGGCCGATGATCAGCACCACGGCGATCCAGAAGGGGGCGACCAGCGCGCCGCACTCCGGGATGAGCTGCAGCAGGCTTATCCCCATGGCGTAGCCGACGACCGTGAGCGTCGCGTCGAAGCCGCGCGTCGCGCCACGGACGAGCAGCAGGAGCCCGTGGATGATGGCCGCGCTCACGAAGATCCCGACGACCGCGCCGAGCGGCGCGAAGACCGCCTGGGCCACGAGCGTCGCCGTGCTGGTCGCGTGCTGGGAGTACTCGCCGAAGGCCTTCGCCAGCCCCGCCCACTCCGGCGGGATCCTCCCGGCCAGCTCCTGCATCTGCGCACGGGTGCTGACCGCGGTCAGCGAAGCCCAGAAGGCCTGCGCCCATCCGCCCAGGGTCGAGGCGATGACGCCGAAGAGGATGGCCGAGCCGGTCTGGTCGATCCGAACGCGGCGAAAGAAGTCGTTCGGCTCGATCGCCGTCTTCTTCCAGGTCTCGAAGAACGCGCGGAAGAAGCCGAGCCTGGACCGGTCGGCGAACGGGGCCGGCAGCTCCGGCCCGCCCGGCGCGGGGGGCCCTAACGCGAGGGGGCCGAACCCGCTAGGCGGCGGACCGAAGCCGCCGGGGGGAGGACCGAACCCGGCGGGCGGAGGTGGAGGCGGAGGCGGCGGTGGCTCGCCGCCCGGAGGCGCGCTCCACGAGGGAGGGCCAGGCGGCGCAGGTGGCGGCGCCGGGACCTCCGGCGGCGAGGCGCCGGGACCGGATCCCTGCGCAGCATTGGGATCGGACAGGAGCACCTCCCCGCCGCAGATCGGGCACGTCTGGACACCGAAGCGTTCGGCCTGGAAGGTGCCCTGGCAACGGGCGCAGCGAGCGAGCATGCGGCGAATCTAGCGCTTCGTCCGGCGCCCCGTCGTGGAAAAGCGCCCCAGCCGGGAGGCTGGAGCGCTTTGCTCCCGCGTCGACGCGGGCGTGGCGCTGGGGAGGCTCCTACTCGTGGAGCACCCTGGCCCCTTCGAGCTCGACGTCCCCGCGCGTCCGGAAGACCGCGATGACGATGGCGAGGCCGACGGCCGCCTCGCAGGCCGCGACGGCGATCACGAAGAAGGCGACGGCGTGGCCGCCGACGTTCCCATGCTGCCGCGCGAAGGCGAGGAAGGTGAGGTTGGCCGCGTTCATCATGAGCTCGAGGCACATCATGACGATCAGCGCGTTCCGCTTGATCATCACGCCGACGGCGCCGATGGCGAAGAGCGCGGCTGCGAGGGCGAGGTAGTAGGAGACCGGGACCATGGTCAGATCCTCTCCTTGGCGACGACCACCGAGCCCACGATGGCGACCAGCAGCAGGAGGCTGGTGGCCTCGAAGGGGAGCAGGTACTGCGAGTAAAGGATCTTTCCCACGGCCTTCACGGTGCCGAAGTCCGCCGTCAGGGTCGCCGGGTTGCCGGCGCCCACGTCCCAGACCGCGGCGATCAGGAGGCCGAAGAGGCCGAGCGCGCCCGCCGCCCCGATCCACTGCACCGCGCGGGGCATCTGGGCCTCGATGTTCTCGTCGTGGATCGAGAGCAGCATGATCACGAAGAGGAACAGGACCATCACCGCGCCGGCGTAAACCAGGATCTGCATGAAGGCGATCAGGTGCGCCACCAGCAGGAGGTAGATGCCGGCCAGGAAGAAGAAGGCCGCCACCAGGTTCATCGCAGCGTAGATGGGGTTGCGGGCCATGACGACGCCGGCCGCGGTGAAGAGCAGCGGCACGGCGAAGACGAAGAAGGTGACGAGCTCGGCGTTCGCGCTCATCGCTAGTACCTCACCGCGCCCACGAGGGCGTCGCGGGACGTCTGGGTGAGCCCCCAGCCGGACTCGCCGTAGGGGCAGCGGTGCTCCTCGACGTGGCGCAGGAACTCGGGCTTGAACTTCTTCAGGAAGGACTGGACCGGCATCGACGCCGCGTCACCGAGGGCGCAGATGGTGTTGCCGCCGATGCTGTTGGCGATCTGCTCGAGCTTCTCGACGTCCGCGGCGGTGCCGTGGCCGTGCTCGATCTTCTCGACGATCGCCTCCATCCAGGCCGTCCCCTCACGGCAGGGGGTGCACTGGCCGCAGCTCTCCTCCGCGTAGAACTTGGAGATGCGGGCGAGCGCGCGGACCATGCAGGTCGACTCGTCGAAGACGATGAGGCCGCCCGAGCCGGCCATCGTACCGGCCGCCTTCAGGGCGTCGAACTCCATGGGGATGTCGATCTCGTCGGCGGTGAGCACCGGGCACGAAGAGCCGCCCGGGATGACCGCCTTGAGCTTGCGACCGCCGACGATGCCGCCGGCGTCCTCCATGACGAACTTCTTCATGTTGTAACCGACGGGCCGCTCGTAGATGCCCGGGCGGTTCACGTGGCCGGAGACGCCGAAGAGGCGGGTGCCGCCCGACTTGCCCATCCCGATCGCGGCGAAGGCGTCGCCGCCGTTCTGGATGATCCAGGGGACGTTGGAGATCGTCTCGACGTTGTTGATGATCGTCGGCTTGCCCCAGAGCCCGACCACGGCCGGGAACGGCGGCTTGAGGCGCGGGTTGCCCCGCTTGCCCTCGAGCGACTCGAGCAGCGCGCTCTCCTCGCCGCAGACGTAGGCGCCCGCGCCCCGGTGCACGAAGATGTCGAGGTCGAAGTCCTTCTTGTCGCCCAGCCGCTTGCCGAGGATGCCGGCCAGCCGCGCCTCGCCGATCGCCTTCTCCAGGGAGCGCGCCTGCTTGGCGAACTCACCGCGGATGTAGATGTAGGCGACGTGGATGTCGAGGGCGTAGCAGGTGATCGCGATCCCCTCGACGAGCATGTGCGGGTCATGCTCGATGATGTAGCGGTCCTTGAACGTGCCGGGCTCGGACTCGTCGGCGTTCACCGTGAGGTACCGGGGCCGGATGTCCTTCGGCAGGAACGTCCACTTGAGGCCGCACGCGAAGCCGGCGCCGCCGCGCCCGCGGAGGTTCGACTTCTTCACCTCCTCGACGATCGCGGAGGGTTCCATGGAGAGCGCCTTGTCGAGCGCACCGTAGCCGCCGTCGGCACGGTAGGTCTCCAGGGCGGCGCTATTGGGCTTGCCCCAGCGCTTCGTCAGGATGAGCGTCTCGCTCACTTGAGGCCTCCGAGGATCTGCTCCACCTTCTGGACGTCGAGCCGCTCGTACATCTCCTCGTCCACGAGCATCGCCGGGGCCGTGCCGCAGGCGCCCAGGCACTCCACCTCGCGGAGCGTGTAGCGCCCGTCGGCGGTGGTGCCGCCGTTCTTGACGCCCCACTTCGCCTTGAGGTGCTCGAAGATCTTCTCACCGCCGGTCAGGCAGCAGGAGACGTTGGTGCAGATCTCCACGACGTGCTTTCCCGCCGGCTCGTTGTGGAACATCACGTAGAAGGTCGACACCTCCTCGGCACGGGACGCAGTCGTCCCGAGCCGATCGGCGCAGAGCTTCTTGACCGCGGGAGAGGCCCACCCGAAGATCTCCTGGCCCAGGCGAAGGGCGGGGATCATCGCGGCGGCCTTCTTGTCGGGCGGATACCTCTTCAGGATCTCGACGAGCTCCCTGTCGAAGTGCTCGACCTTGTCGCGCGGCAATGTTTCGGCGGCACCCACAGACGCCTGAACGGTCATGACGGTCCGATGAAGACAGCTGAGACTGCGGGGGGTTGAAATGCCGGCGCAGGCTATTGGCGGACCCCCGGATTGTCAAGTGAATCCACCGTGATATAGACTTCGGCACTCCAGATGAGCGGCGGTCAGGACCAGCGCAGGGATCCGCGTGTTCCCCTAGTCCTTCGGGTGGATTACCCCGGCGACGCGGCCAAGGCGCGCGACGTCACCGAGAACCTCTCGGCGGGCGGCCTCTTCATCCGCACTGATCGCGCCCTCGGCGACGGCGAGCGCGTCCCGCTCCAGATCAGCTTCCCTTCCCTGCTCGACCCGGTGGAGATCGAGGTCGAGGTGGTCCGCAGCCGCCAGGGCGGCGACGCCGGCCCTGCAGGCGTCGCGGTCAAGGTGCCCGTCGATCACATCGACGACCGCCACAAGCTGGCGTCGCTCGCGGAGATCGCCCGGACCGGCATCGGGATCGGCAAGGTCAAGCGGAGCTTCCGGATCCTGGTGGTCGAGGACAACCCGCACGTCATCGAGATGTACGAGTACGCGCTCCGGAAGCTGCGGTCGCCGGATGGCTCCACCGAGATCGGCATCGAGTACGGATCGAACGGCCACGAGGCGCTGCTCCGGCTGAAGCGCCTGCCGCGGATCGACCTCGTCATGGCCGACCTATACATGCCGGTGATGGACGGCTTCTCGCTCGTCGAGCGGATGAAGGCCGACCCGGCGCTGCTCGGGATCCCCACCGTGATCATCAGCGCGGGCGGCCCCGACGCGCGTGCCCGCGCCGAGAGCCTCGGCATCGACGTCTACCTCCAGAAGCCTGTGCAGTTCGTGGACGTGATCTCGACCGTGCGGACGCTGCTGAAGCTCAAGAGCTGAGCCACCCCTCACCCTGCCCTCTCCCCGGCCGGAACCGGGGAGAGGGTTCATGAACCGCGAAGCGCCCGCCAGGCAGGTGCCGGGCGGGCGCGAGGTGCAGCAAGACGGCGTCGGCTACTTCTTCGCCTTCTTGTTGAAGATGTCCTTGAGGGCCTTGGCAGGCGCGATCTTGATCGCGGTGCGGGCCGGGATCTTGATCTGCTCGCCGGTCATCGGGTTGCGGCCGATGCGGGCCTTGCGGTCGACGAGCTTCACGTTGCCGAGGCCGCCGAGCGGGATCTTCCCCTCGGCCTTGAGCCGCTTGCTGACGACCGCCTCGACCGCGGTGAAGACCGCGCGTACCTGCGCCTTCGGAAGATCGGCCGCCTCGGCGACCGCCTGGAAGAACTGGGCCTGCGTCATTTGGTGGATCCCTCCGTGTGGAAACCGCCGTAAATCAGGGCTGCCGAGCGGTGAATGGCATTGCTGATATCGCTTCAGGATCGCGCCGTCAACTTCTCATGGCTTTCGATCGCCTGAAAAATGGGCCTTCCGTGATGATCGCAGCGCGCGAACCCGCGCCAGTGGGGACGGATCGCACCTCAGCTGAAGGCCGCGATGATCTCGTAGGCGATGAGCAGGATGATGATGAGCTCCAGCAGCTCGGCCCTGGAGGTGTCGGCCGCGTGGCCGATGAGATCGTTCACCTCGGAGAGGAGGCGCTGCTTCCTGAGGACGGACTCCTGCCACGCCGGGAGGCGGAAGCGGCGGACCGCCCCCTGGTACAGGCGCGCGAGGTAGAAGTCCCCGACGATTTTCACAGCGTTTTCCAGCCGTTCGATCATCTCGGAGATCTCGAGCAGCAGCCCTGCGACGCGCCGCTCCAGGGTCCGGTACTTGCGCGTGACGATGTTGGTGAGGGGGCTGCCGCCCGCCTCGATCTCGTCGTAGAGCAGGTGCAGCTCGCGGTCGAGGAGCGCGTCGTAGTAGCGAAGCTCCAGCAGGTGGGCCGTCGCGAACTCGAGGAGGTCGGGGATGTCCTCCACCCCCGAGGACTCGTAGACGAACGCCCCATTCCAGTGCACCAGCGCCAGATCGTCGACCTGGTACGTGAAGTTGTGCGCCAGGACGTCCTGACGCTCTGCGGCAGAGAGCGGAACGTTGCTCGTCTCCCCGAGGACCAACTCGGCGATGGGGGCCTCGGCGAGGAGCCGGTCCGCCGTGATCTCCCCCTCCTCGAAGCGGCGCACGAAGACCACGTGATAGGTCTCGAGCCCCTCCCACTCGTGCGGCCGCTCCAGCGCAGGCGCGAGGTCGCGGCAGAGCGCCTCGGCGTCCCTCCGCGCGGCCGCGTCGAGCTCGGGCGTGGCCCGCGCGAGCAGCGCCTCCGAGAGCGGCAGCAGCTCCCCGAGCGTCGTGCCTGGCGCGATCGCGATCTTGTAGAGGATGCTGGCGACGCCGGTGTCCATCACGTGCGCGCTCGCCTCCGCCTCGTGCAGGTCGCCGCCGATCCTGATCTCGCGCCGCCCGAGGACGAGGTGGAGGGGAGGACGCGGAAAGTCGAAGGCGGTGCCGGACCCGGCCCCTTCGAGCGCGAGGCGGGACTTGGGCGCGGCGGCGACCCTCTCCGCGCGCGCCAGGTCGATCGAGTCGGCGACGTCGAAGAGCCGGTAGACGAAGAGCTGGCCGTCGGCGACGCGGGGGCCGGGCGCTGGCATGGCCCAAGCCTAGCCCAAACGGGCGGCCGCCGGGGCTCCTGCTGCGCCTTACGCCCCTACGACGCGAACCGGCGCGGACGGCGATCGGGCCGGGAACTCGATCGGGTAATCGCCCGAGAAGCAGGCGTCGCAGAACCGGCTGCGATCCTCACCGAGCGCCTCGTAGAGCCCTTCGAGCGCGAGGTAGCCGAGCGAGTCGGCGGTGACGTACTTCGCGATCTCGTCGACCGAGTGGCTCGACGCGATCAGCTCCTGCCGGGTCGGCGTGTCGATGCCGTAGTAGCAGGGCCACGCCGTGGGCGGCGAGCTGATGCGCAGGTGGACCTCGGTGGCGCCGGCCGACCGGATCATCTTCACGATCTTGCGGCTGGTCGTCCCGCGCACGACCGAGTCGTCGACGACGACGACCCGCTTGCCCTTGAGCACGTCGCGCAGCGCGTTGAGCTTCAGCTTGACCCCGAAGTGGCGGATCGACTGCGACGGCTCGATGAACGTGCGGCCGACGTAGTGCGAGCGGACCAGCCCCATCGCGAAGGGGATCCCGCTCTCCTCGGCGTAGCCGATCGCCGCCGGCACGCCCGAGTCGGGCACGGGGATGACGAGATCGGCCTCGACCGGGTGCTGGCGCGCGAGCTGACGGCCGAAGGACTGGCGGGCCGCGTAGACCGACCTGCCGAAGAGGACCGAGTCGGGGCGCGCGAAGTAGATGTGCTCGAAGACGCAACGTCCGTAGCGCTTCGGCGCGCGGCGCATCCGGGAAGAGCCGCTCGCTGCTCATCCCGGTGGCGTCGATGACGACCATCTCGCCGGGCTCGACCTCGCGCACGTACTCGGCCTCGATCAGGTCGAGGGCGGTCGTCTCGCTGGCGAGGACCCAGCTGCCCTTGAGCCGGCCGAGCACCAGTGGACGGACGCCGAGCGGATCGCGCACGCCGACGAGCGTCTTGGGGGTGAGGAAGACGAGCGAGTAGGCGCCGGAGACCCGCGCGAGCGCGCCGCGGATCGCCGGGACCAGGCCGGCGGCAGAGGCCCCGTCCGCGCCGACCTTGGCCCGCGCGATGAGGTGGATGATCACCTCGGTGTCGGAGGAGGACTGGAAGATCGAGCCCGCCCCCTCGAGCTCCGCGCGGAGCGCCTCGGCGTTGACGAGGTTCCCGTTGTGCGCCACCGCGACCGCGCCGCCGGCGTACTGCACGGCCATCGGCTGCACGTTCTTGAGGTGGCTCGCCCCGGTGGTGGAGTAGCGGACGTGGCCGATGGCGGAGCCGCCCTTGAGCCGCGCCAGCACGTCGGCGTCGAAGATGTCGGCGACCAGCCCCATCGCCCGGTGGACGTGGAGGGTCTCGCCGTCGGTCGCGACGATGCCGGCCGACTCCTGCCCGCGGTGCTGCAGCGCGTGCAGGCCGAGGTAGGTGAAATGTGCGGCTTCTTCGTGCTGGCCGAGTGCCCAGATTCCGAAGACTCCGCACTCGTCCTTCATCTTGTCGCTGACGCTGTCGTAGCCCATGAGGCGCGCGGAGTATAACGATCCGGCCTTGAAAAAGCTCCCCATACGAAAGCTCGTCGTCGGGGTCGCGATCGCGGTCGCCGGACTGGCTATCGCCATCGGGGCACTGTCGCTCCCGTGGCACGGGAGCCGCCCGGCGGGGCCACCGCGGCTCGCCCCCACCTCACGGGGGAGCGGACCGCTGCGCGCGGGCGCCGCCGCGGTGAGCATCGACTTGCCCCCCGGCGCTCCCATCGGCGGCTACGCCCGGCTCTCCTGGAGGAGCGAGGGGATCCGGGACCCGGTGGGTGCGCGGGCCGTCTACCTCGAGGTGCCCGGCTGCCGGGCAGCCGTGGTGTCGGCCGACGTCCTGCTCGTCTCCGAGGCGCTCGTGCAGCGCATCGAGGCGCTCGTCTCCGATCTCGGCCTCGACGCGCTCCTCGTAGGCGCCACGCACACCCACGCCGGACCGGGTGGCTTCCGGGATGACGTCGCCTTCGAGCGTGGCGCGCTCGGTCCCTACGATGCCCGCATCTTCGAGCTGCTGGCCCGGCGCATGGCCGAGGCGGTTCGCCTCGCCGCCGGGGCCGCTGCACCCGCCCGGCTCACGATCGCCCGCGGGACCGCTGAGCAGCTCGTGAAGGCGCGCTCCGGCGGCCGCGTCGACGGCCGCATGGCGTCGGTCCGCCTCGTCGCGGAAGACGGCGAGGCGATCGGGGAGCTCCTCGTCTTCGCTGCCCATCCCACGATCCTCGGCAAGGCGAACCGGCTGCTCTCCGCCGAGTGGCCGGGGCGGGTCGCGGCCCAGCCCGGTCGTGGCGTTCGCGTGTTCGTCCAGGGAGCGCTCGGCGACCAGTCGGTGCGCGTCCAGCGGGTCGACGAGGCCAGCGCCCCCGAGCGCTACGCGGCCGCGGTGATCGAGCGCGACGACGCGCTCCCCGCCCTCCCGGAGGCGACCGCGACCGTGCTGGCCACCGCCGCCGCGTCGGTCGACCTGCCTGCGGTCTCGCCGGGCGCCGTCCCGAGCCTGCTGCGTCGCGCGGCCTCCTCGCTGGGCTGGAGCCATGTGCCGGCTACCGCCCGCGTCACCGCGCTGCGGATCGGGCCGCTGCTGCTCGTCGCCGTCCCGGCGGAGCCGACCGCGGAGGTGGGCGCCGGCTGGCGCGCCGCCGCGGGCGACGACGCCGAGATCGTCTCGCTGGTGGGCGGTTACGCCGGCTACGTCGACACGCCCGAGCGGACGGCTCTCGGCGTCGGGGAGTCGGTCCGGACCTACTACGGACCGGACCTGGCGCCACGCCTCGAGGCGGCCATCCGAGCCGCGGCCGGCGCGACGGCGCGGTGAGCTCAGAAGGTGACGGCGGGCCCCGTCGGTTGGCTGGAGGTCCAGCCCAGGAAGCCGGCTGCGGCAGCGAAGATCACCGACGCGCCCGCCGAGATCCACGAGTGACGGACCGCAGCGTCCCCGTCTGCGGTCAGGGAATCGAAGCGCGCTCGGGCCGTGGACGAGATGAGGGCCTCGTCCGGAGCCAGGAGCGTCTGCGCCTCGTCGTACGCGTCGTTGGCGGCCAGTCGCCGGTCGACCGCGAGCGCCGCGAACCCGAACGCGCAGCCGCCCGCGACCCACGCAGCAGGACGCACCCACCGACGCCCGCCGGGCCACGGTCGGCTCCCCGAAGGCGTCCCGCTCCCCGAGACGACGGGGGACGCCGTGGAGATGCCTGGAATCGGGGCGGCGGGAGGGGCCGGGCGCAGGTCCAGCTGCCCCGGCGCCACCGCCGCCGCAGGCGGTGACGAGCTGATCCGTTCGGGCCGTGGCTCCGCCGTAGGGAGTGCGGCGGGCGCCGAGGTCGACGCGAGCCTGGCCACCGGCGGCTCGGCCCCGACGATCGCGTCCGGCGTCCGGGCCCGCACCTCGCGCTGCTGGGCGCCGGTCAGCAGGAAGGCCGCGAGGGCACCCATGTTGACCGAGGGGACCGTCCCGGCCACCGTCCGGACGCTCCCCTCGCGCAGCATCGATCCACGGCGGACGTCGTAGATGGCGCCGACGAGGAATGGGGCGTCCCCCTCGACCCCTCGCGAGGCCACGATCAGTTTGTCGACGTCGAGCCACGCGCCGGCGCGGATGAGCCCCTCGCCGCGGCGCGCGGCCTGGAGCACGAGCCCCGGCCCCGACGCCATCCGGATTGCGTCGGCGGTCTCGAAGTCCAGGACGACCGTCCGATCCTCGTCGGTCAGGTCGACGAGGAAGCTCGGCACGCGGAGCGCCCCCGCCGCTCCCCCCATCCGGTAGCGCCCGGAGGGGAGGAAGAGCGTCATCGGCGTGGTCCCGGAGGGCCGCCCGTCGACGAAGACGCTCCCCGGCCTGCCGGCGCCGACAACCGTGACGCGCCGCTGCGGGAGCGCCTGCACCCGCGCGCGGATCTCGTCCATCCTCCGGCGATAGGTCGGCGAGTACTGGTCCGGATCCGCGCGCAGGTTCGGCTCGACGCGCAGGAGCCTCGTCAGCGCGCCGTCCGCCTCGTCGTAGCGTCCGATCGTCGACGCCGCGTGGGCGAGCCGAAGCTGCGCCCGGATCCACTGCCGGTATGGCTCGCGCCCCTCCGGAAGCGCCTCGATGTCCTCGACGATGGCCCGCAGCGTCCGCAGCGCGCTCTCGAACTCGCCGTTCTGGAAGACGGCGAGCGCGCCCCCGTAGGCGCGGTCCAGCTCCGAGACGGTCGCCCCCGCCGACTGACCGAGGAGCCGGGCCTGCATCGTCGGCACGTCGAGCACCCCTCCCACGCGGTCGCGGCACGCCGCCCTGAGCTGGTGCGTGAGCTCGGCCAGCCCCGGGTCGATCCCGTGCGCCGGATCGCCTGCCGCGACCACTGCGAGCGTCTCCGCGCTGGCGCCCGCCGGCGCGAGGGCCGCGAGCGAGTGAGCCAGCGCGGCCAGGAGAGGGAGCGCGCGCCGCGATACGGCGTGCGCCGTTCCATGGTGGGTACGCACGGTCAGTCCTCCCCATGGAGCTCGAAGCGCCAGATGACGCCGGCCGCCAGCGCAGCCGCCCCTACCCCGAGCGCCGCACCGCTCCAGCCGCGAGCCCGCTCCCACGAGTGCCGTGCGCCGGTGTACTCGTCTGGGGTCGCCGCGGCGTTCGCGCGGTCGGCCTCGCCGCGCGCCATCGCCGCGAGGACCGCGCCCACCCCCACGAGCGCGAGGCCTCCCCCTGCCACCCCTACCGCCGCCCGCCTGCGGACGCTCCGCGCCCTGGGGCGCGGAATCTCCGCTGCCAGCCCGTCCAGGCTCGAGGAGATCGGCTGCACGATCTCCTCCCCCGGCGGGATCAGCAGCCGACGGACCGCCAGCACGCGGTCGTCGGAGTCGACCAACGTCAGCTCCACGACGCTTCCATCGGTCCGCCCCTCTGCCGTGGCGAAGACGGCGTGGGAGAGCCCTGCGCGGCGCGCCGCGCGCGCTGCCTCGGCGGTCGCCTCGCACGGAATGCCGTAGTCGAGGAGCCGATCGGACAGCGCGCGCACGGCCTCGGTGTGTGCCTCGCCCCGCGCGAGCGCGGGATCGCCCGCGATCCTGGCGCGGCAGGCCAGGACGCGCTCCCCGGGCGGGATGGCGAGGATCACGGCTACGAGCGCTGCCGCTGCAGGCAACATGGCGTGCCTCCCGAAGGCGCACCGGAAGTGAATGGCGAGAACACCATGGGTGCGTGTCCGATGCAACGCCCGTGCGAGGACGGCAGGGCCCGTGGAGACGCGGCACCGGCGGCCAGGACGGTCCGCGCCGCGTCCCAATCGGCCGATCCGCGGACCCACCGGGACCGGCAACCCCGCGCACTCCCGTCGCGGCGCGTGGAGCGAGTCATGCAACGGTTGCGCTGATCGTGAACACCGACTATGAGTGTATGTCCTCCCTGGGGGCCCTGATGAACCACCTCTCGGCGCTCGCCGTCGCGGCGCTGCTCCTCGGCGTCGCCTGCTCCTCTTCACCCTCGATCCGCGACTGCGCGCAGGACTCCGACTGTGGTGCAGGAAGCCTCTGCCACCAGGGAGCCTGCGCGGCCAACGCGCCGCCGGTCGCGGACCTCCCCGCGCCGGTCGCGCCTACGACGCACCGGCTCGTCACGCTGGCGCCCGAGACGATGGATCCCGAAGGGCGCCCCGTCACCCACCGCTGGACGATCCTCGCTGCCGTCGGCGGCTGCGAGCCCGACGTCGAGCCGGCCGCCGGCGGCGCGCTGAACGCGATCTTCTGGTGCCCCGGAACCTACGAGGCCACGGTCGTTCCGGTCGACGACCTCAGGCTGGAGGGCGCCCCCGCGGTCGCCACCTTCGAGGTCGCCGCTGCGACCGGCGCGCCCACCGTCGAGGCCGGACCGGCCATCTCGGCCACCCACCGCTGCGAGGGGACGCCGCTCGCGTGTCAGGTCCTGGGGCCAGCAGGCTCGCCGGCGCTGGAGCTCCGGGCGGTCGGGACGGAGCCCGATGGAGCGCCGCTCACCTGGGGATGGCGTGCCCTTCCACCGGCGGGCGTGGCGGAGGATCCGTCGCTCTCGGTGACCTTCGCGCCGGGCGCGGACGCCGCGCAGGTCACCGCCAACATCTCGAACACGGGCGGCGCCATCGCCGGCCTCTACCGGTTCCGCATACGGGCGGAGGGCCCTTCGGGGCTCATCGGTCAGGCGGTCCAGCAGGTGGTGGTCGCAAACACGGCGCCGACGGTCGCGTTCCCGCCGGCGGTGCTTCGGCACAGGTACCTGGACGGCACCTTCCTCGCCGAGGGCGAGCGTGCGACCGGGGCGCTCGACCCCGACGGAGACGCCCTGATCGTGTCAGCGGCCATCACACCCGCGCCGGCTGCCGGCTGCACCGAGGAGGCGGCTCCGGCGTCCGTCGAGGCCGTGCATCTCCTGATCTCCTGCCCGGTCGCCTCTGAGCTGATCGGCGACGCGGTCCGGATGCTGACGCTGACGGTCGAGGACGTGAACGGGGCCACGGCTTCTGCGTCGGCGCCGATCACGATCTCCAACGAGCCGCCGGCCATCGTCACCTCACGCACCAGCTTCTTGGGGCTCATGCCGGTCGGTCACAGGGTCGAGCCCTGCACGCTGGCCACCGGCGCAGCCTGCTTCGTGGCCGACGGCACCGACCCCTTCGTGGTCCACGATCCCGACGGCGACCCCCTGAGCCACTACCAGCTCGGAGCTACCGTGGCCGCCGACCGGACGTCGTCGAGGGGAACGATCGCTCTGGACGGCGAGGAGTACGGCTTCCGGTTCGAGACGCCGACGAGCCTCCCTCTACAGTTCATGTCGACGACCGGCGCGAGCGGCTTCAGCCTCAACGTCACGGTTCAGGATCCCTGGGGGGCCACCGCGAGCGCGTCGCTGAAGCTCCTGATCGGAAACAGACCGCCGGTCGTGAAGGAGGCCGCGCCCGCGGTGCAGGTCCCTCACGCCTACGACGCCGCGACTCGTCGCTACGTGGCTACCGCGGAGGGGGCGCTCTTCGAGGATCCGGACGGAGACCCGCTCGACGCTTCGAGCTTCACGACCGGCGACTGCGACGCGCTCGCGCTCGTGGCAGGCCGCGCGGTCATCGACTGCGCGCTGGCGTGGGACTACTCGCTCGGCGGCCTGCCGCCGCTCGCCGCCTTCGCCACGCTTCAGCCGGTCGCGGTCGAGGTGGCGGACGGCTGGAGCAACATCAAATCATCGACGAACATCACCATCCTCGACCGGCCGGCGACGGTCACGGTCCCCGTGACGTCGGTCGAGAGCTGCAGGTGCGCCAGCGATCTCCCCTGCTGGAAGTACGCCCTCTCCACCAGCGGAGTCCCCATCCCCGCCCTGATCACCGATCCGGACGGGGATCCCTCGCTCGTGACCTTGTACCTTTCGGGCGCGTCGCCGACACCAGCGACGGTGACCTGCTTGCCCGGCTGGTGCTACCCGCGGGCCGACGGCGCCGGCGGGATCTCGGGCATCCTCAAGGCGCAGCAGGGCGGCTCGAGCCTGTACGCGAACACGACCTTCGACGTCTCGCCCAGGTGCAGCACGGCCGGGACCTGCTGCACTCCGTAGCGGGAGCCGCGTTCAGCGCAGCCCGAGGAGCACCTTCGTGACGTCGTAGCCCAGGTCGCCGAAGGACGACTCCGCGAGCTTCGGCGCCGCCGCTCCCAGCCGCTCGACCAGCTTGTTGTAGCCGCGCTCCATCAGCGGCTGGAGGTCGACGGTGTCGCGGAGGTTGTACTCGGCGAGGAGGCGCGTCGCGCCCGTGTCCCCGGCAAGGTGGCGATCCCAGAGGACGATGGCGTCGCGACCGTCGAGGCCGGCGAGCCGGTCGGGGCGGACGATGCCGTTGGCGATCTCGAGCAGCTTCAGCCCGCCGCGGTGACCCAGCCGGTGCCAGACGTGGCGCAGGTCGACGTGCGCGAGCGGAGGCCTCCAGCCCGGGAAGCGGCGCTTCAGCATCGGGACGTCGAAAGAGAGCCCGTTGTAGGTCACGAGCAGCTTCCAGCGCGCCGCGATCTCCGGGAAGTCGTCCAGGTCCCGCCCCGCGATCAGGACCCTCGGCCCGCTCGCGTCCAGGATCCCGATGACGGTCACCGTGTCGCCGCCGTCGGTCTCGATGTCGAGGTAGGCCGCCTCGGCCGCGAACGCCGCGAAGAGGCGCCACCGCTCGCCCTTCGGGACGAGCGTCGCGAGGCCATCGGCGTCGCGGGCGGCGATCAGGTCGGAGGCGCGCGCCACCGCCTCGCGCAGTCGCTGATCCAGCCTGGTCGAGAGGATCCGTCCGGGCGCGGATGGGATCTCGTCCCAGGAGCGGATGCCCGCCTTCCAGACCTGACCCTCGGCCCACGGGCCGACGCCGGGGACGAGCCGGAAAGTGGAGCGGATCACCTGCGCAAGCTAGCCCAAGCAGGGCCGGCGCACGAGCCCCCAAGGCCGGAGATCGCTACCCCTGGGAGGCGCGCCCCGCCGGCGGGTGCGACGGGAACCAGACCCGGAACGTCGAGCCCTGGCCGAGGGCGGTCTCCACGCGGATCCGGCCGTGCTGTGCCTCGACCAGGAGCCGCGTGATGTAGAGCCCGAGTCCGAGCCCCTCGGGCCGCCGCGTCCCCTTGGAGCGGAACCAGCGCTCGAAGAGGTGGACCTGGTCCTCCGGCGTGATCCCGACGCCGTGGTCGACGACACGGAGCTCGACTCCAGCCTCCACCGCGACGGTCCGCACCTCGACCTCGGTCTGCGCCGGCGAATACTTGAGGGCGTTCGAGACGAGGTTCACGAGGATCCTCTCCAGCCACTTGGGATTGGCGATCGCCGGCGGGAGGCCCGGCTCCGCCGCGAACCTGACGCGGTCGACGTCGAGCCCGCCACGCAGTCGCTCCAGCAGCTCCGCCGCGAACGCGGCGACGTCGACGGGCTGCGGCGCGAAGTGGAGCCGCCCGGCCTCCAGCATCGCGCTGTCCGCCAGCTCCTGGAGCATCTCGCTCATCCGCTCGCAGCTCTTCACGATGGAGCGACCTCGCTCGGCTGCCCGGTCCGGCCCACCGGACCCCCGCTCGACGAGGTGGGCCTGCATGTAGATCGCGTTCAGCGGCGTCCGGAGGTCATGGGTGATGGCCCTCAGGAGATCGTCCCGCTCCTCCTGCAGCCTGTAGACGCTCGTCTCGTCCGAGAAGGTGAGCACGGCCCCCTCGATCCGCCCGTCGCCACTCCGGATCGGCGCCGCGCTCGCCGCCACCCAGCCGCACCGGCCGGTCTCGGGATGCACCGTCCTGAGGTGCAGGGCGCGAACGGTCTCACCCGCCAGCGCGCGGTCGACGGGGCTCCTCCCTCCCGCGAGCGGCTTTCCCTCCGCGTCTACGAACTGCGGGCCGCCCGGCGGCGGCGCGCCGGTGCGGTCGGCCGAAGGGTCGCTCACGACGTAGCGGAACGCCGCCTCGTTCATGCTGCGGACTTCGCCGCGCGGGCCGAAGATGACGAGCCCGTCAGCGATCGAGTCGAGCACGGCCTCGAGCTCGGCCGCCTGGCGCGACGCGCGCGTCTCGTCTCGCTCCCTCATGACCGCTCCCAGCCGAAGCCTACCGCCCGGCGTACGGAAGGTGAAGCACCTGCCGTCCCGCGGAGGGCGACAATGCGCCGCAACTACTCCCTCTCGAAGGCGCTGCGCCACGCCCCCGCCTGCTCGGCATGGCGCTGGAAAGCCTCGTAGAACGGGTGGCGCGCCACGGTCGCCGAGTCGCCTATGACCACGAGCTTCTTGCGCGCCCGCGTGATGGCCACGTTCATCCGTCGGACGTCGGCGAGGAAGCCCACCTCGCCCGCATCGTTCGATCTGACGAGCGAGACGACCACCGCCTCCTTCTCGCGCCCCTGGAAGCCGTCGACCGTGTCGACCTCCAGCCCGGCGTCGAGATATGGCGCGAGCAGCTGGCGGAGCCGCTGCACCTGCGCGTCGTAGGGAGAGATCACCGCGACGTCCGCGGGGGCCACCCCGAGCGCCAGGATCCGCTCGACCTCCCGGACCGCGAGGGCGGCCTCGCCGTCGTTCTGGCGGGAGTCGCTCCCCTCGGGCGTGTCCTCGTCGTGACCCGCGCCCGCCGTGTCCACGAACAGGAGCGGCTCGCCGTCGAGCGCGTGGTCTGCGACCGCCGGGTGAGCGCGCAGCGCGCCTCCATAGAGCGCCTCGGACGGGAAGCGCATGATCCGTGCGTTCATCCGGTGCTGCTCGGCGAGCGTCACGCGCGCGGCGTCGCCGTGCATCCCGGCGAGCCTCTCGAAGAGCGAGATCCCGAGGCCGCCCGCCTGCGCCTCGTCCGAGACGATCGTCGGCGGCAGCTGGAGCGGGTCGCCTGCGAGCACCGCCCGGTCGGCGCGGAGGAGCGCGAGATAGAGCGCCGGCTCCGTCGCCTGCGTCGCCTCGTCCGCGACCGCGAGGTCGAAGCGCCGCCCGGCGAGCGGTCCGGCGTCGAGCCCCGTGAGCGTCGCCAGGACCACCTGCGCGCGGTCGATCACCGCCGCCTCAGCGCGGTCCTCCAGCGCGCGCGCCTCCGCGAAGAGCGCCCGGGCCTCACGCTCCTGCCCGCGCGACTGGCTGAACCGGCCGGGCCCCTTCTTTCCGCGCCGCTTCGCGGCATCGCGCCGCAAGGCCAGCGCGTCCTCCACCAGCCGGGCGGCGATCCGCGCCTCCTCCCGCTCCTCGGCCTTCGCCTCGAGCGTGTGGGAGAGCACCGAGGGGAGGACGCGCGCCGGGTGGCCAAGCCGGACGCAGTCGAGCCCCGCGGCCACGAGCCGCTCCACCAGGTTGTCGACCGCGAGGTTGGACGGCGCCGTCGCCAGGACCCTCTCGCCACGCGCCGCCGCCGCCCGCACGATCTCCACGAGGACGGTCGTCTTGCCGGTCCCGGGCGGACCGTGGACGAGCGCGAGGTCGTCTGCGCGCTCCGCCAGGTCGAAGGCGCCACGCTGCTCGGCGTTGAGCCCCTCCGGCGTCGGGGCGGCCCGCGGCCGCGCCGCGAAGCGCAGCGGCGCGCCCGAGAGCGCGGCGTGCCACCGCTTCCCCGCCTGCTCCTCGCGGATCCGCCGTATCGCGGAGTCGAGCCGGTCCCAGGTGACGGGAGAGGGCTCCAGGGTCAGGACCACGCGTCCACCGACCGCCCACTCGGGCGGCGGCTCGTCGAACGCGACGGTGACGCGCATGCGGCTCCGCCGCGCGACGACGCCCGTCGGCGCGTCCGGCCGCGCCTCGCGCCTGGAGTCCACCCGCACGATCGCGCCGACGCCGATCCGTCCCCCCGCCAGCGGCCGGCCACCGCGGCCGTAGGTCACGAGCGCCCTCCCGGCGAGCACCCCCTCGGCCTCCGGCTCCAGGTCGGCCAGCGCGATGCCGCGCCCCTCCTGCTCGACGATCGAGAGCCTTCCCCTGGCCTCCTCGAAGCGCGCCCGCTCCTCCTCGCGCTCCGCGGCGAGGAGCCTGGCCAGCCGATCGAGGTGCTCGACCAGGTTCAACGGGACGCCGGGCGTCAGAAGGCGAAGGAGAAGGCGACCATCGCCGGCGACGCCGTGACGGCGACGTCGGGCCCTTCGTCGCGGTCCCTGTGCAGGAGCCACGGGAGGCCGGCGCCGACGGCGGTGCCGACGGCCGCGCCCACCAGCACGTCGCTGAACCAGTGCATGTCCCCGCCCATCCGCAGCCAGCCCGCCGTGGCCGCGAGAGACATGCCGACGCCCCAGACCCACGGCGCGCTCCGGTAACCACGCAGCGTGCTCACCATCCCGGCGGAGGAGGCGACCGCGAAGGCCATCGACGTGTGGCCGGAGTAGAAGGACAGGTCGTCGTCCGCCTCGTGCGGCCGCGCCGGGTCACCGTAGTGGACGAACGGGCGCTCGCGCCCGACGGCGAACTTCACGAGCTGGTTCAGGTCCGCGGCGAGCGCGGCCGCCTCTGCCACCACGAGGACGTCGACGAACCCCTCCGAGAGCTCCCCATCGGCGCGCGCGGCGAGGAGCTGGTGCGTGACCATGCCTGCCGGCAGCAGCGCGAAGACGAGGGCGTCCGACGCGTGGCGCGCCGCGGCCGGGTTCCGCCAGACGACCGCGTTCCGCACCGCCGTGTCGAGCCCGTTCGGCTCGCAGAACCGGCACGCGTCGGGCGCCAGCCGCTCCTTGGCCAGCTCCGAGCCGACCCATGCGGCCGTCGCCGCCACGGTCAGGGGGAGGTCGAGCCGCAGGTCGTACTCGAGCGGCCTGGGCCCCTCGGCGCGGGCCAGGGGCGCGGAGAGGAGGGCGAGGAGGGCAAGTGCGCGCGTGGAGTTCACTGCCCGACTCTACCACCGGCGCGATTCCCCCGGACTATCGCGCGCTTGGCGCCGTCACCGAGTCGTCACACGAACGCCCCCGATTCGATGACCGTCGCCCTTTGACTCAGCGACACGAATTCGTATCCTCCGCGGCAAAACGACCGCGAAAGAGACCAGCCCGCCATGACGCTCCTCGAAAAGATGATGCCGCGCTCCGACGACTTCTTCACCTACTTCGAGGCCCAGGCGGCCACGGCGGTCGAGGGGGCGGTCCTGCTCAAGGCGATGCTCGACGACTTCACCGACGTCCAGAGGAAGGCGCAGGCCATCAAGGACGTGGAGCACAAGGCCGACGACATCACCCACCAGGCCTTCAAGAAGCTCTACACCAACTTCATCACCCCCTTCGACCGGTCGGAGATCCACGAGCTGCTCTCGAAGATCGACGACGTCCTCGACCTGACCGACGCCGCCGCGGAGCGGCTCTCGCTCTACGACCTCGACCAGTCGATCCCCGAGTCCCGGGAGCTGGCCGGCATCCTGGTGGCGCAGACGCGGAAGATGGAGGAGGCGGTGAAGGGGCTGCGGGACATGAAGAAGGACCCGACCCGCATCCTCGAGGCCTGCAAGGAGATCAACGTCATCGAGAACCAGGCCGACACGCTGACGCGCAAGACGATGGCGATGCTCTTCAAGCGCGGCAACGACCCGCTCCACGTCATGAAGTGGAAGGAGATCATCGACTTCATCGAGACGGCCACCGACCGGGCCGAGGACGTGGCCAACATCATAGAGGGCGTCGTCCTCGAGCACGCGTAGCCGGTCCCCGCGCCGCGCCAGAGACCGCCCACATGCTGACCGCCGTCGTCGTCCTCCTCGTCCTCCTCGCGCTCGCTTTCGACTTCATCAACGGCTTCCACGACGCGGCCAACTCGATCGCGACGGTCGTCTCGACGCGCGTGCTCTCGCCGCTCCAGGCGGTGATCTGGGCCGCCTTCTTCAACTTCGTCGCGGTGGCGCCGATCCTCTGGGGGGTGACCCCGAAGGTCGCCAACACCATGGGGAAGGGGATCATCCACTTCGACATGCTCCGGGCGCACGGCTCGGCGGAGGTCCTCACCGTCATCTTCGCCGCGCTGATGGGCGCAATCGTCTGGAACCTCCTGACGTGGCTCTGGGGGCTGCCGTCCTCGTCGTCACATGCGCTCGCGGGCGGGCTCATCGGCGCGACGCTGCCCTCGCTCGGTCCCAGCGGCCTCATCGCCTCGGGGATCCTGAAGGTCGTCGCCTTCATCGTCCTCTCCCCGCTCATCGGCTTCACGCTCGGGTCGCTGATGATGGTCCTCACCGCCTGGATCGTCCGCCGCCGCACGCCGTGGGCCGTGGACCACTGGTTCAGGAAGCTCCAGCTGCTCTCCGCAGCGATCTTCAGCTACAGCCACGGCACCAACGACGCGCAGAAGGTCATGGGGATCATCTCGGTGATCCTCTACGGCTCGATCTGGTCGGATCGGCTCCCCGCGGACCCCAACGCGCCGCTGATCGTCCCGTTCTGGGTCGCTGTGGCCTGCGGCGCGGCCATCGGCATGGGCACGATGTTCGGCGGGTGGCGGATCGTGAAGACGATGGGGCACAACCTGACGAAGCTGGCCCCCATCGGCGGCTTCTGCGCGGAGACCGGCGGCGGCGTGACCATCATCGCGCTCGCCCACTGGGGCATCCCGGTCTCGACCACCCACACCATCACCGGGGCCATCGTCGGCGTCGGCTCCACCAAGGGGACCCGCGCGGTCCGCTGGGGGGTCGCCGGCAAGATCGTCTGGGCCTGGGTCATCACCATCCCCGCGTCAGCTGCCGTCGCCGCGGTCTGCTACTTCCTGGCCCACATGCTGGTGGCGGCAGTCGGCTGACCCTTTCTCCTTCCCTCTCCCCCACCGGGGGAGCGGGTCAGGGTGAGGGGGCAACGCCCGCCGATCGCGCCGCCAGCATCCCGCAGGCCGCGTGCTCGTCCTGGCCGCCCGAGTAGCGCCGGACGATCGGCTGGCCAGGCAGCTCGCGCGCGAGCGCGTCGCGGAACGCGTTCCACTCCTGCTCGCCGGGCGGGCTGAACCTGCCGCTGTCGTCGTTCACCGCGATCGGGTTGAGCCGGAGCGGGAGGCCGCGCAGCAGCCGGCCGAGCGCCGCGGCGTCCTCGTCGCCGACGTTGAAGCCCGAGATCATCACGTACGAGACGTTGACCCGGCCGGTCTTCGCCGCGTGCTCGTGGAGCGCGTCGACCAGCTCCTCCAGCGGCTGCCCGCGCTCCACCGGCATCAGCGCGGCGCGCTTCTCGGGGATCGCGGCGTTGAGCGAGGCCGTGAGCCGGAACTTGTGCCCCTCGGCGGTGAAGCGCCGGATCGCCGGGATGACGCCGGCGGTCGAGATCGTGATCCGGCGCGCGTCCACGCGCGCGCCCGCCGGGTCGCAGAGCGCGTACGCCGCCGCGATGACTGCGTCGTAGTTGTGGAACGGCTCCCCCTGCCCCTGGAAGACCGCGCCCTTCACCGGCCGCTGGCTGTCGCTCCGCACGTGGAGGAGCTGCGCGACCATCTCCCAGGAGGCGAGGTTCCGGGCGAGCCCCATCCGGCCGGTGGCGCAGAAGGCGCAGCCGAGGGCGCAGCCCACCTGCGAGGAGAGGCAGACCGAGTGATGCGTGTCGAAGAGCGGGATCCGGACCGACTCGATCCGCTCGCCGTCGGGCAGCTCGAAGAGGTAGCGCCGGAACCCGTCCTTCGCGTCCACCCGCTCGACCTCGCGCAGCTGGTCACGCGACGCGAGCGCCTCGACCTTGTCGAGCACCTCGCGCCGGACGTTGCGAGCCTCCCGGAGCGGACGCTGGCGCCCGACGACGGCGCCGAGGATCCGCCGCGCGTCGGCGAGCGTGATCCCGGCGGCCGCGGCGAGGGCCGCGCTGTCCTGTCCGGCGAGGTGGAGCACGCGCGCGGAGACTAGGGCGCGCCGCGCGATCCGGCAAGCCGCCCCCGGGCGAGCGGCGGGTGGCACGCTCGTTACTAGTGGGACGGGGCAGGCAGGCGCTGTGGGCGCACCAGCGCGGACTCCACGATGGCCCTGAGGACCCGAAGGTCCTTCGGATTCCGCCGCTTCCGGTGGCCAACTTCGACCGTGAGGTAGCGTGTCCCAGCGAACCGCGACCCCGCGGCGATGAGGTAGTCGACGTGTCCACACTCCGGAGGCATGTCAATCTCGGTCCTGCATTCCCGGGGTGCCGGTGCGTCGGTGACGACGACGCGCCCGTCATCCCCCAACCGGATCTTCCATTGGCCGTCGTTCCACTCCCCGCCGCACTCCATGTCGAGCCCGAAGAAGACCCACGCGCCGGCGCCGTCCTCCAGCAGCACGTGGGCGAGCGGGCAAGCGCCCCCATCCACCTTCGCTTCGAAGGTCCAGCCGGGGGGAAGCTTGACGCTCATCCATCCCGCTTCGTGCTCCTTCCATGTTCGGTCCGGGCTTGCCTTCCGTGATGAATGCCCGGAGCGGCCTTCAGCCAGCACCGGGAGGGCCACGGCGATGGCGAACAGGGTCGTGGCGACGCGGCCGAGAGAGGTCCTGACGGTCACCGGCCCATCCTAACGGAGGTCCACCCGGAGTGGTGGCTTCGCGTGACGCTCGGCGGGGGCCGAGGCTGCGGCGCCGGATGGGAATCGGTATGATGAACGTCATGAACCGAGCCCTCAAGGCACACGTGAAGGGCGGCCGTCTCCTGCTCGACGAACCGACCGATCTGCCCGATGGGGCCGAGGTCCGGGTGGCGCTCGTCGACGACGACGACCTCGACGACGCCGAGCGCGCCAGGCTTCACGCCGCGCTCACCGAAGCCGAGAGTCGAGCTCGACGCCGGGAAGGGCGTCGGCGAGGACGGCTCTGGTCGCGGCTGCGGGCGATCCGTTGAGGATCGAAGTCGCCCCACGCGCACTCCGCGAAGCGGAGCGATGTGCGCGCTGGTGGCACGAGAACCGCCCTGACTCTCCTGACCTGTTCGAGGTGGAGTTGCGCCAGGCACTCGACCGGATCAGGGCCTTTCCACGAATCGGCAGCGCGTACCAGGCAATGGCCGAGCGCCAGCACCGCCGCCTCCTGATGCCCGAGACTCGGTATCACGTCTACTACCGGGTCGCGGCGCCGGACCTGATCCGGATCGTGGCCGTCTGGAGCCTCCGCTCGCGGGCGCGCCCCGAGCCTTTGACCACGAGCGAACGCCCCCTTCGGCGGCCGCGTCGCCCACTCGCTCCCCTCGAGCACGAACCGCCAGGGCTTCTCGGCCCACGGCCCGGCGTAGTGGACGTTCACCCGCGGTGTCCGGACGACGCGCTCGCGCGGACGCGGCCCGTCCTCGACGAAGAGCCGCGCGCCGCAGAGATCGCGCTCGTCGTCCGCCTCCCGCCGGATCCCGAGCGCCCGGCACAGGTTGCCCGGACCACGCGTCGAGTGGAGGCAGCCCTCGATCGGCTCGGCCGCCCGGATCAGCACCGCGGAGGGCTCCCCCTCGCGCCCGGTCACGACGTTCATGCAGTGGGACGTCCCGTAGATCAGGTAGACGTAGGCGACGCCGGGTGGCCCGAACATGACGCGCGCCCGCTTCGTCGGGCCGAAGCGGGCGTGGGACGCCCCGTCGCGGACGCCGTGGTAGGCCTCGGTCTCGACGATCCGGGCCGCCCGGCGGACGCCGCCGTCGATCCGGACCAGCACCTTGCCGAGCAGCGCCCGCGCGACGGTCCTCGCGTCGCGCGCGTAGAACGCCCGCGGGAGTCGCTGCCCCGGGGCGGCAGCCTTCACGACCTGACCGTCTCCCTCCAGACGCCGGCGCCGACGAACACGTCGAGGAGGGAGGCGTCCACCTGCCCTCGCTTCGCCTCGTCCCTCAGGATGTCGAGCGCCCGCTCCACCGGCATCGCCTTCTTGTAGGGACGGTCGCTCGCCGTGAGGGCGTCGTAGATGTCGCTGATGGTCATCATCCGCGTCTCGACCGCGATCCCGGAGCCGGGGACGCGGCGGGGATAGCCCCTCCCGTCGAGCTTCTCGTGGTGGCCGTACGCGATCTCCGGCACGCGCCTCAGGGCGCGGGTCCAGGGGATCTGCTCGCAGGAAGTTGAAGGTGTGGGTGACGTGGCTCTCGATCTCCAGCCGCTCGGCGTCGGAGAGCGAGCCCTTCGGGATGGAGAGGATCCCGAGCTCGCCTTCGGTCAGGTACGGGCGCCGCTCGCCGCGAGGGTCGACGAAGGAGCGCTTCGAGATCTCCCCGAGCGCCGCCGAGGCCTCTGCGGGGAGGACGGTGGGGCGGTTCGCGGCGACGAGGATCTCCCAGAACCGGTCGAGCTCGGCGATCCGGTCGGCCACGCCGGCAGGCTCACGCCCCTCGAGCCGGTGCTGCAACCCCTCGCGCTCGAGCTGGACGCGGATGACGTCGAAGCGCGCGCGCAGGATCTCCAGCTCCTGCGGGTAGAGCTTGTCGGCCTTGACGAGGACGTGCTCTCGCACGCCCACCTTGCCGAAGTCGTGCAGGAGCGCGGCGTACCGGAGCTGCTGGATCGCGGCAGCGTCGAACCGGGCGTCGCGCCACTCGGGTGGTGGAGCCTTCTCCACCGCATGGGCGAGCCCGACCGTCAGCGTCGCGACGCGGCCGGAGTGGCCGGCGGTGGTCGGGTCCCGCTGCTCGATGGCGAGCACCGAGGCCTTCACGAACCCCTCGAAGAGCCGCTCGATCTCCTCGTTGAGCAGCGCGTTCTCCACGGCGCTGGCCGCCTGGCCGCCGAGCGCGACGAGCAGCTCCGCGTCCTCTTCGGTGAAGGCTCCGTCGCGCCGGTTGAGCGCCTGGAGGACGCCGACCACCTCGCGCTTCGTGTTCCACATGGGGACGCAGAGGATCGACCGCGTCCGGTAGCCCGTCCCCGCGTCGACCGCCTTGTTGAAGCGGGGGTCAGCGTACGCGTCGGCGATGCGGACCACCTCGCCGCGGGCGGCCACGGCCCCGGCGATCCCCGTGCCCAGCTCGATCCTGATCTCCTGCGTGCCGTGCGCCACCTTGCTCCAGAGCTGCGCGCGCTCGGGATCCACGAGGAAGATGCTGCAGCGGTCCGCCTCGGCCACCTTCGCCGCCTCGTCGTTTATCAGGGCGAGCAGCCGGTCGAGGTTCCGCTCGACCGTCATCGCCTTCGCGACCTCTAGAATGGACTGGAGCTTCGCGAGCCGGCGTTCGAGGGCAGCGCTCATCCATGGACCTATAGCGCGCCGGTATTGCGGGTGGCGAGGGCGCCACGGCGGGGATAGGAGTCGACAGATCTGCCACGGTCGTGTGAAGGACTGACGTCGGGGACGCGTTTCCTGCCGGCCGAAGCCCCCGGAATCCCAAGACGTGATACAAGGCACGGACATTGCACGACTTTCCGGAACCTCCATGAAACCACTCCGGCTCATCGCTCTCCTCGTAGGTGCCTTCCTGTTCGGCGGTGGGTCCGCCGAGGTCGCGGTCCGCACTCACGCCGCGGTCGAGCGCGCCAAGGCGGACCGTGAGGTCGGCTCCGCCGGACAGCTGGTGGCCCTGGAGCTCTACGACGGCGACGGCGCCCTCATCGCGCGGCCGCGCCTCATCGCTCCGCAGGGGCGGCGCGCCGAGCTGGTCCTCCACGACCCGCTCCGGCCCGACGACGTCCGCGTGGCCTTCCGCGTCGAGGCGACGCGCGAGCCCTCCGGGGACATCGCCCTCGACTACTCACTCTGGCTGCCAGACAGGGCCTTCGCCACGCGCGGGAAGGTGCAGCTCGTCCCCGGCGTCGAGCACGCGACGCCGCTCGCGAACGGCCAGGTCATCGCGACGTGGCTGGCGATGCCGGTGCCGTCCGCCGCGTTCGACGCGTGGCTGGAGGCGCAGGAGGCGCGCCGCACGGCCCCGAAGGCGACCTGAGCGCAGCCGCGATCCTGCGTCGGCCTCTACTCCGGCCTCCAGCCGATCGAGAGCTGGACCACCTGGCGCTTGTACCCCTGGCGAATGCCCCCGTCGCCGCGCGAGAACTCGCCGCCGTAGGCCGCCAGCTTCAGCACCGCCTCGAAGTCGCGCCACAGCGGGCGCGAGAGGCGCAGCTCCAGCGCGTTCTCGCTCTCGTCGTTCTCGGCGAGCAGCCGCTCGCCGTCCTTCGCGACCCCCCCCGGGTAGTTCGACCACTGGAGCGAGCCGAGCACGGCGAGCGTCACGTCCCACGGCAGCTCACCGGCGGCGCGGGCCCAGAGCCGGTTGCGGAAGTAGGCGTTGCCGGGCACGGTCGACTGGTTCCACGTAAGCTCGACGCCTCCGCCCACGATCGGGGAGCCGCGCCGGCTCCAGTCCACGACCAGCGCGTTGGCCCAGTCCCAGCGCTCTTCGCTCCACTTGGGGTGATTGCGGATGCGCAGCTCCCATCCGGCGCGCACCCGCTGCCGTGGGGCCGGCGTGAACCCGAGCTCGATCCCGGCGTCGGGTCCGATCGAGGCGAAGTCCTCGAGCCGGCTCGTGCGCGGGTAGAGCGCCGAGAGCCCGGCGCCGGACTCCACGTCGAAGCGGGCCAGCCGGACCCGCGTGTCGATCCGGAGGCTCCCACCGGTCTCGCTCCGCACGCCGCCCCGCTGGGAGATGTCGCGGAACGCGAGCGTCGCCCCCACCTCGCCCTGGTCCCCGGACGCCCACGCACCGGAGAGGTCGACGCGAGTCGCCAGGAGGTCGGCGTCGGGCGCGGTGGGGTGGAGCCGCGCCCCCTCCGTGAACGCGGCGCGCAGGCGCGTCTGCTCGCCGCCGTGCGCCAGGCCGGCGTCGACGATCGCGCCGAGGAACGGGTAGAACCCCGGCTTCACCTCGGCCTCCCGGAGCGGGTTGGTGTCGAAGCCGAGCGTCGCCTCGGCGTGAAGCGCCGGCTCGACCGCGAGGGCGGCGCCGGGGGCGAAGGAGAGGAGCGTCGCCAGGGTTCGTAGGGTGAGGTTGCGCACGGTGGTCTTCTTCTCTCGGTGTGTGTGCGTTCTACCGTACTCCAGCGGTTCGCCGGGCCTCGGCGTCGAGCCTTGCGGCCTCGGCGTCCACCACCGCCTGCCGGGCAGCGAGCCGTGCCCGCTCGGCGCGAAGCCGGTCGATCCGTTGCAGCGCCGTGCCCTGGCTCGTCTCGTCGGTGCTTCCGCCCGCGCCCGGGCCGATGAGGACTTCCGGCTGCGCCCCGCGCTCGCCGTCGGAGGAGGCGCGGCGGGGCCCGGGTTCGCCGAAGAGGGAGCGCTCCTGCGCCAGCGACTCGAGCCCCGCCTCGACCCGCCGCTCACGCCGCACGGCGTCGATGCGCCCGTCCAGCTCGCGGAGCTGCATCGCTATCCTGTCCGACTCGTCGCGCAGGGCGTCCGCCCGCTCCTTCAGCTCCTCGGGAGGCAGGCCGGGCGACACCGGCGGCGGCAGCGCGGCGCCGCGGCGGGACCGCTCCTGCTCGATCCGCTGCGCGAGCTCCTGCGCGCGGACGAGGAGCCGCTCCAGCTCGAGCGCCACGTCCTCCCCCGCGAGCTGCCGCCCCTTCAACAGCTCGATCCGGGACGCGACCCGGTCGAGCTCGGCGCGCGTTGGGTCCGCGACGGGAGCGGCGGCGAGCAGGAGAGCGAGGGCGGCGAAGATCATCGAACTGCCGCCATCTTACCGCGGCGAGACCGCTTTACTGCCCCTCCACGTCCCCGCCCCCCTCGTCCCCCCTGGCGATCCCGTACTTCTCCAGCTTGTAGTACAGCGCGCTCGGCTTGATCCCCAGGAGCCGGGCGGTCTCCGCCTTCACTCCCTTCGCCTTGTCCCACGCGGCGAGGATCAGCTGGCGCTCCAGGTCCTCGAGCACGTCCGTCAGGGTCCGGTCGCCGGTGGGCAGCTCGACCGCCGCCGCGCGCGGGCCGGCCCGCAGCCCGTCCGGGAGGTCCTCGGGCCCGATCAGCGCCGCCTCGGCGAAGACGAGCGCCTGCTCGACGACGTTCTCCAGCTCGCGGACGTTCCCGGGCCAGCGGTGCGCGTTCAGGAGCGCGAGCGCCTCCGGGGTGAAGCCGGTCACGCGCCGCCCGACGCGCGGCGAGAGCTTCCTTATGAAGAAGTGCGCGAGCTCCTCGACGTCACCGGTGCGGTCGCGCAGGGGCGGGAGGGTCACCGGCAGGACGGCCAGCCGGTAGTAGAGATCCTCGCGGAACCCGCCGGTCTCGACCATGGCCTTGAGGTCGCGGTTGGTCGCCGAGACGACGCGGACGTCGACGTCGATGGTCTCCTCGCCGCCCACGCGCTCGAACCGGCGCTCCTGCAGCACGCGCAGGAGCTTCACCTGGATCGCCGGCGGGATCTCGCCGACCTCGTCGAGGAAGAGCGTGCCGCCGTGGGCCAGCTCGAAGCGCCCGAGCTTGCGGCGGATGGCGCCCGTGAAGGAGCCCTTCTCGTGGCCGAAGAGCTCGCTCTCCAGCAGCCCCTCGGGGATGGCGGCGCAGGAGACCGAGACGAACGGCCCGTCGTGCCGCGGCCCCTGCGCGTGGAGCGCCCGCGCGACCAGCTCCTTGCCGGTGCCCGACTCGCCCAGCACCAGCACCGTCGTGTCCGACGCCGCGATCTTCCGCAGCTGATCCATGACCCGGCGCATCGGCTCGGAGCCGCCGACGAGCCCCGCGGGATCGCTCTCCCGCGCGCGGTCGGCGTCCAGCGCCTCGGCCCGCCCACGGACGGTCCGGGCGACGCGCCGCTCACGGGCGATCTCGATCGCCTTCTCGACGCGCGCGCGGAGCACCTCTGGCGGGAAGGGCTTCTCGATGAAGTCCATCGCCCCCTCGCGCATCGCGTCGACGGCCGCGCCGATGGTCCCGTGCGCCGAGACGACGAGCACCGTCGCCTCGGCGTCCAGCTCGCGGAGCCGCCGCACGACCTCGATCCCGTCGACCGGGACCATCCGCAGGTCGGTCACCACGACGTCGGACGGGCGCTTCCGGTAGGCGGCGATGGCCTCCGCCCCGCCCTTGACCCCCTGGACGTCGTGGCCGAGCCGCGTGAGGGAGAGGACCATCCCGTCACGCATCGCGTCGTTGTCGTCGGCGACCAGGATCCGCGCCATGGATGGGGAGCATACCGCGCCGCCCTCGACTAAAGGGGTGAGACGGTGCTTCACTCCAAGGCGCGTGCCCCTCGACCAGTTGAGCGTCATCGCAGGCGCCGTCATCCTGGCGGCCTCGCTCGCCGCCGCGGGCCACGCCATCCTGCACAAACGGGACGTGCGGGCCGCCATCGGCTGGGTCGCGGTGATCCTCCTGACCCCGGCCTTCGGCGCCACCGCGTACTTCCTCCTGGGCGTGAACCGGATCCGGCGGCGCGCGCTGGCGCTGGGTCCCGGAGGGCTGCGGGCCCGCCCGGCGGAGCCGCCGCTCCAGCCGCTCCGGCTCCCGCCGGCCGCGCACCACCTGGACCGGCTCGCGCAGTTCGGGGACAAGATCGTCCGCAACCCGCTGGTGACCGGCTCCCGGATCACGCTCCTGCCCGGTGGCGACGAGGCCTACCCTGCGATGCTCTCGGCGATCGACGCCGCCGAGCGGACCGTCACGCTCTCCACGTACATCTTCGACCGGGGGACGGTGGGCGACGCGTTCATCGGCGCCCTGACGCGCGCCCGCTGGCGCGGGGTGCAGGTCCGCGTCCTGGTCGACGCGGTGGGCGCGCGCTACGCGTGGCCGCCCGCCCACTCGGCCCTGCGGAAGGCCGACGTCCCGGTCGCCCTCTTCCTCCCGCGCATCAGCGCGTGGCTCCTCCCCACGCTGAACCTCCGCAACCACCGCAAGGTGCTGGTCGCCGACGGCAAGGTGGGCTTCACCGGCGGCTTCAACATCCGCGACGAGTTCGCGACGAGCGCCTCCAGGCCGGCGGCGTACCAGGATCTCCACCTGAAGGTGGTGGGGCCGCTCGTGGCGCAGATCCAGAGCGCCTTCTCCGAGGACTGGCGCTTCGCCACCGGCGAGCTCCTCGACGGCGTCGAGTATTTCCCCGGGCTCCAGAGCCCAGGGACCGTCATGGGCCGGGCCATCCCCGACGGCCCGGACGAGGACTTCGAGACGATCAGGTGGCTCCTCTTCGGCGCGCTGAGCGCGGCGCGATCCTCGATCCGGATCGTGACCCCCTACTTCCTCCCCGACCCGGCGCTGGTGCTGGCCCTCGACGCGGCCGCGCTCCGCGGCGTCGAGGTGGACATAGTCCTGCCGGAGCGGTCGAACCTCCCGGTCGTCGGCTGGGCGCAGACCGCGCAGCTCTGGCAGGTCCTGCAGCAGGGCTGCAGGGTCTGGCTCTCGCCGCCGCCGTTCGACCACTCGAAGATGATGGTGATCGACGGGTGCTGGTCGCTCCTCGGCTCGTCCAACTGGGATCCCCGCAGCCTTCGGCTGAACTTCGAGCTCGACGTCGAGTGCTACGACCAGGCGCTCGCGGGACAGATCGACTCGCTGATCGGGGCGCGGATCGCCAGCGCGCGCCCCGTCACGCTGGCCGAGGTCGACGGCCGGGCGCTCCCGATCCGGCTCCGCGACGGCATCGCCCGGCTCTTCTCCCCCTACCTCTGAGTCAGCCCGGGGGTCTCCCGGCGGGGGCCGAATCGACCCCCACGCGCGGGGCTCCTCCTCCGGGTGGCGGCGACGCCCAGCGGTTCTTGTCGTGCAGCGAGTAGACGAGCTGGCAGGTCGCGAGCAGGCGGCGCTCCAGCTCGTCCAGGTAGCCTGGAGGCGCGCCCGGATCGGCGTGCCCCTCCAGGCGGCCGCGGAGCGTGTGCGACACGAAGCCGTGCGCGCCGATCATCCCGAGCAGCGGGCCGCTCATGACCTGGGCCGACGCCTGGGGCCGGTCCTTCGCGAGGAGGTTCGAGCCGATCGCGGAGTAGGTCGCGCCGATGCCCATCAGGTCGACGAGGGTGGGCAGGACGTCGAGGTGCGATCCGACGGTGTCGTCCACTCGCGGCTCGACGAGCCCCGGCGCGTAGACGACCAGGGGCACATGGAAGATCTGGTCGAACGAGTCGACCTCGCGCGTCTCGCCCCTGGTGTGATCGGCGACGAGGACGAAGACCGTGTTCTCGAACCACGGCTCCGCGCGCGCGGCGTCCACCAGCTCGCCCAGGGACCAGTCGGCGTAGGCCAGCGAGTTGAGGAAGCCGTCCTCGGTGTCGTCGCCGTGGGGACGGGTCGTGAAGCGCGCGGGGACGCGCGCGTACGGGGTGTGGGTCGTGCCCGTGAACAGGTAGGCGATGAACGGGCGCGACTCACCGTGGAGCTTCTGGAGCAGCAGCCGGTACATCTCGTAGTCCCACCCGAACGACGCGCCGCCGGGGTCCGGGTAGTCCAGCAGGACCGGCATGTCCTCCATTCCGTAGTACTCGGAGAAGCCGGTCGAGCTGGCGATCGCGTCCATGCGCAGCGAGCGCCGCTTGCTGGCCTGCATGAAGATCGTGCGGTAGCCCGAGTCGCGCGCCATCGCGCCGAGGCCGGAGACGCGGGTCGCCAACCCGGAGGTCATCGTCGGAACCCCGGGCAGGGCCGGCAGCCCGGTCAGCGTCGCCTGCAGCCCTTCGTAGCTTCGCTGGCCAGCGGCGTAGAAGCGGGTGAACTTCGCGCCCTCCGCCGCGAGGCCGTCCAGGCGCGGCGTCGCGCCGTAGCCGCGGTGGGCGAAGGCGTCCACGTAGCGCTCGCTCCAGCTCTCCAGGAGCACGAAGACCACGTTGCGCCGCCACTCCCGCGCCGGGACGCTCCGCTCCACCGGGTACTCCACGTCCGGGATCCGGAGGATCCGCCGCACCTCGTCGTCCGGGAAGAAGCGCGTCTTCACGGCGCGCCCGTGCATCATCGTTCGGATGCCGGTGAACGCGCCGTTCAGCGAGAGCTGCGCCTCCGCCTGGCTCCCGCTGCCGAACGCGTCGATCGCGTTGATCGGCTTGTGCCCGAGGGAGCCGCGGATGCCTGCGGCGAGCAGCACCACGAGCAGCGCGAAGCGGCCGGGCCGCAGGAGCGCCTCGATCGGCGCCGCGAGGATCCGGCGCCACAGGAGGGCGAGGGCGACGAGCCCCACTGTCTCGCCGAGCAGCGCCGCCAGCCCCGGCCCGAGCGCCATGCCGACCAGGAACCCCCAGTCGTTCTCCATGGTCAGCAGCTCGCCGGCCATGTGGCGCTGCACGTGGCCGAAGTAGAGGACGTCCCCGCCGAGCATGAGCGCCAGCACCACGAGCGGCGCGAACGCGACCCACCCCCAGGCGCGCTGCCAGCCGGGCCTCAGCGCCACGCGCAGCGGCAGGTTGAGCGCCACCAGCGGCAGGGCCATGAACGCCAGGAGGATCGACAGGTCGAAGCGGAGCCCCGACGCCCACGCGGCGAGGACCCGGTGCCACGCCAGGTCCGTGAACTGCTCCGGGTAGCGCAGCAGCAGGCCGAGCCTGGCGAGCTGGAACAGCCCTGCTCCCAGTCCGACGAGGAGCGCGCTTTTCGCGAGGCGGGACGACATCGTGCGCGGAGGATAGCCGGGTCGGGCCGGGCGAGCTATGCCTCCGCGTCCTTGCCCGAGATCGCCCGCGCCACCGCGGAGCGGAGGCCGCGCGGATCGAACGGCTTCTCGATCCAGCCGTTCGGCGTCGTCCGCAGGAACTCCGAAGCGGCGTCGGTGAAGGCGCCGCCGGTGATGAAGACGAACCGCGCCGCCAGGTCTGGCGCCGAGGCCGAGACCCTGGCGTGCAGCTCCATCCCGGTCATCTGGGGCATCATCAGGTCGCAGAGCACCGCGTCGTACCGCTCCCCCGAGTCGAAGAGCCGGAGCGCCTCGGCCCCCGAGTTGACGACCAGGACGTCGTAGCCGGCCAGCACCCGCACCGCCGCGCGCGCGACGATCGGCTCGTCGTCGACGATCAGGACGCGGGCCGCCGCGACCTCCTTCGGCGCCGCGGTGGCCGACGCGGCCGGCGGCGTGGCAGCCGGTGGTGGCGTCGGCGCCGGCGAGCCCTGGGCCGGCGGCAGCAGCACGCGGAAGGTGCTCCCCTGCCCGACCTGGCTCTCGACCTCGATCCTCCCCCCGGCGGTGGTCACGATCCCGTGGGCGATGGCGAGCCCGAGCCCGGTCCCGACGCCGAGCGGCTTCGTGGTGAAGAACGGCTCGAAGATCCCATTGAGCACGTTGGGCGGGATCCCCATGCCGTTGTCGGCTATCTCCACGAGCGCCCACCCCTCCACGTCGGTTCCCGCCGAGACCGTCACGCGGTGCTGGCCCGTCCCCCCTCCGGGAAGGCCTGCGCCGCGTTCACCAGCAGGTTGAGGAAGACCTGCCCGAGCTCATGGGCGTCGGCGGCCACCAGCGGAACGGCGTCGATCCGGACCTGCAGCGTCGCGCGGTGGCGCAGCTCGTGGCTGGCCAGGCGGAGCGCCGCCGCCAGCTCCTCCCTCAGATCGCTCGGACCGCGGGGAGAGTCCCCGGGCCGTGAGAAGCTCCTGAGCCCCCGCACGACGTCTGCCACGCGCCCGGCGCCGTCGCGCGCCTCGCGGAGCGCCTGCCGCACCTCGAGCGGAGCGTCGGGGAGCGCCTCGGCCACGAACACCAGGTTCGCCACCACCGAGGAGAGCGGGTTGTTCACCTCGTGCGCCACGCCGGCCGCGAGCCGGCCGAGCCCCGCCATCCGCTGCGAGAGCTCCAGCCGCACGCGGCTCCTGTTCAGCTCGCGCTCCACCTCGGCCCGCTGCCCCTCGTCCCGCCACCAGCGGCCCAGCATGGCGGCGCCTGCGAGCAGGAAGGCGACCACCAGCCAGACGATGGTGATCGTGGCCCGCCGGAGCGGCGCGAAGATCTCCGCGCGATCGAGCCGCGTCCGGAGGGTCCAGTCGGTCCCCGGCACGGGCCTCGCCCGGATGACGATCGGCACGCCGAAGCTGTCGCGCCCCTCGATGAGCCCCCGTTCGCCGCGAACGGCGCGGACGATGGCACGGCTCCGGTCGGCGAGCGGAACGCGGACGAAGCCCTCCGCGGGACGCTCGCGCCGCCGCAGGAGCAGCGACGCCGCGTCACCGTCGACGCGGACGAGCGCCGCGCTCCCCGAGGCGCTCGGGACGGGCCACGTCTCCACTGCGCTCTCCACGAGCGCCGTGGCGTCGGCGCGCAGCACGCAGAAGTCGAAGGCCCCATCGCCGACCTTGGACACCACCGCGACGTCCAGCCTCCCGCGTCCATCTGCGGCGACGGTGAGCCGGGTGGTGGCGCCCCATGGATCGGCCAGCGCCGACTCCAGGAACCAGCGATCCACCGGGACGTCGACGGCCAGGGAGGGCTCCCTGCCGGCGACGGCGACCGGGCGACCGGCGCCGTCGAGGAGCCCGACGAGCTCGTAGCCCCAGCGCCGGACGAAGTGGTCGAAGACCTCCTGGACGTGGCCGACCAGGCGCCGGTCCGCGCGGCCGGCGACCGCGGCGCGCCCCGCGCCGACCACGGAGGGATAGGTGCAGACGTACCGCGCGGCGACGACGCGGTCCGCGATCCACGCCTCGATGGCGGCGACCTTGAGCGCGCTGACCGACTCGAGCTGGTTCGACGCGAGCCGCACGGCGTCGGCCCTCATCGACACCACCATCACCCACGCGGAGGCCACGAGCGCCGCCGCCACGAAGCCAAACGCAGCGACCAGCGGCCAGCGACGGCGAGGCGCATCGTGATCTCGCAGGTGTCCTCCGAGGCCCCCCCCTGGGCCGACGGGTGAATCATCGGCCCCCGCCGGGGGTGGCGCAAGGCCCTCGATCCGGTGACTACGGTGGGATGGTGAGGCGCGCGACCGTCCCGCCACCCTCGCGCGGCAGCAGCTCGAGCGTGCCACCGTGGGCGTCAGCGACCTTCTTGGCGAGGGCCAGCCCGAGCCCCGTGCCGCGCTCCTTGGTGGTGAAGAAGGGGCGGAAGAGCTTCTCCTGCGCCTCCGGTCCGATCCCCGGGCCGCGGTCGAGGATCTCGATCACCGCGCGCCCGCCGCCATCGGCCTGCGCGACGAGCTCGACCGTCGCCCGATCCGCCGAGGCCTCCACGGCGTTCCGGGCGAGGTTCAGGAGGGCCCGCCGCAGCTTCTCCCTGTCGCCGGCGCACCGCCCCCGCGCCGAGACGACCACGCTGATCCCGCGATCGGCGGCGATGGGCTGGACCAGCACCGCCACCTCTGCGAGGAGGCCGTCGAGCTCGCAGGGCTCGGTCTGGAGCGGGCGTGCCCGCGCGTAGTCGAGGAACTCGTCGACGACCCGCGAGAGCGTCTTCAGCTCGATCCGGATCCGCTCCACGTGGGCCGCCTCGGGGCGTCCCGCGATCTCCTCGGCGAGGAGGCCGGTGAAGAGCTCCATCCCCCCCAGCGGATTCCGGATCTCGTGGGCGATCCCCGCGAGCAGCGTCTCGCGCTCCTCGTCGCGCGCCCGCAGCGACCTGCGCATCTCCTCCAGCGTGTCGCGGAGCAGGCCGATCTGGTCCTTGCGGACGCGGCGCCACAGCGGCGTCGAGAGGTCGCCCCGGCCGATCCGATCCGCCGCCTCGGTGAGGCGCATCAGCGGGCGGGTGAGCGAGAGCCCGGCCAGCGCGGCGAGCCCCGCGGCCACGAGCGCGCCGCCGATCCCCAGGCCGACGAGGAGCTGACGGAACCCGCGCAGCGTCGCGAAGGACGAGGCCGTGCCGTCCGCCCCCACCACGCCCACGATCGTGCCGCCCTCGGAGACGAGCGGGGCATAGCCAGTCTTGTAGAGCCGGCCGTCGCGCCCCTCGAAGAGGACCTGGGACGGGAGCGCCCGTCCGCGCGCCGCCTCGGCGATCTCCAGCCTGTCGCGCTCGAGCGCCGGCGGCGACTCGCCGATCCGGTGCTGGCCGGCCGAGTCGGCGAGCGCCGTCCGGTCCGGCCTGATCACGAAGAGGCGGGTGTCGGTCGCGCGGGCCAGGGCGTCGAGCCGTGCGCGGACGTGGGCGAGGGTGCGCGTCCCCTCGTCGCCTGGGGCGAGCCCGGCGACCCTGTCCGCCGGCAGCGTCGCGGCGGCGGCGCGGGCGACGGCCACGAGCCGGACGCCGAGCTCCTCCTCCAGCGCGCGCCGCGCCAGGCGATCGGCGAGCAGCGCCATCGCGAGCAGCGCGACGAAGGCGGGGATGGCGGCGGCGAGGGCGAAGCGGCGGCGCATGGCTCCTCAGCTCACCTGGAGGCGACCGAGGAGTGCTCCTCGAGCCAGCCCGCGATCACGGGGTGGACGTCGAGCCCCGCGCGCCGCCCGATGAGCAGGTCCCCATGCCCGTAGGCGGCGCCGGCGCTCCAGTACCGCTTCGGCCCACCCCATTGAACGCAGTTGGCCTCGACGGCGCGCGGAGGGGCGAGGCCGTCGCGGTCGCCGGAGATGAAGAGGGCGGGGCGCTTGCACTGCGCGAAGGCGGCGCCGTAGTCGACCGCGTCGTCGAAGGAGCGGAAGCGGTCCGCCTCGACGCAGTGGGCGAAGTGGGCGAGGACGCCCGCGTTCACCGACTCGGCCCCGTTGGCGAGGAAGAGCCGGTAGATCTCGGGCTCGACGTTGGCCCGGCGTATCGCCACCTCGGCGAGCTGCGGATGCCAGACCGGACCGAACGGCGCCCAGAGCCGCGCGAGCGGCCGGAGCAGCCCTCCGAGCCCCAGGCTGCCGATCCTGACCAGCTTGCGGATCGCGGGGGTGGTGCCGAACATCCCGGGCGGCGCGATCGCGACGACGCCCGCCACGCGCTCGGGGTGGAGGGCGGCGGTGGCGAGGCCGAGCAGCGCCCCCTGGCTGTGGCCGACCCAGAGCACCTGGTCGCTCCCCGTCTCCTCGCGGATCGCCGCGAGCGCGGCCGGGACGTCCTCCCGCAGGTAGTCGTCCAGCGTCCACGTCCGTCGCGCCCCCGGGCCGGGGCTGGAGAGGCCGTGGCCGCGGAGGTCCATGGAGTAGCAGTCGAAGCCGCGCCCGGCCAGGGTCAGGGCGAGCGAGTGGCCGGGCACCGCGAAGTCCATCGAGTGGCGGTTGACCGCCAGGCCGTGACAGAGCAGGACGGGGGGACCGCGTGCGGCGCCCCGCGGGCGGCGGCGAGCGAGCGCGATGCGCCACCCATCACCGGTCTGGGCGAAGAGGAGCTGATCCACCTCGGGCCGAAGCGTGAGCCTCCTCCGCCAATAGGCGAAGTGGGCCCATGTCGCTAGCGCTAGCGCGAGCGCGGCCAGCAGCGCTGATCCGATCGGCATCCCGAGCATCCATACCGCGTCGGCGCGGCCACGTGAATGTCCGGATCCGCGCCACTCGCTGCCCGCTTCCCGGGCAGGGCCGCGTCTTCGCTTGCGCACGGCAGCGGCAGATCGGATGCTTGGAGGTCGCCGGGGTCGCGGCCCATCGCTTGCACCCTTCGGCTCGGAACCCGGCGTCACGACGCGGTCGCAGCTTGACCGCCCGCGGCGACGGGACGTAGCGTCAACGCTCAATTCTCAGACAGGGGTGCGCCGTGAAGAAGGTCGAGGCCATCATCAAGCCCTTCAAGCTCGACGAGGTGAAGCAGGCCCTGTCGGAGATCGGCGTGGCGGGACTGACCGCCACCGAGGTCAAGGGGTTCGGGCGCCAGAAGGGGCACACCGAGCTCTACCGCGGCGCCGAGTACGTCGTGGACTTCCTCCCCAAGGTGAAGGTCGAGGTCGTCGTCGCCGACGCGCTCGTCACCCGGGTCGTCGAGGCGATCGAGCGCGCGGCCAAGACCGGGCGGATCGGCGACGGCAAGATCTTCGTGCTGCCGATCGACGAGGTGATCCGGATCCGGACCGGCGAGCGCGGCGAAGAGGCCCTGTAGCACCGGGTTCGGAGACCAGGGTGGCTCGAACCGACTCGCCCTCGTCTCGCCACCCCGCAGCGCCGGCGCTCCCCGCAGCGCTCGCCCGCGCGACCGTCGACTCGATCGTCGACCCGGTCGTCGTGGTCGGGCCGGACGGGACCGTGCTGCACCTGAACCCCTCTGCCGAGGAGTTCTTCGGCCGCAGCCGGGACCGTGCCGCCGGCAACCCGCTGCGCGCGCTCCCCGGGGGCGAGCAGCTCGACGCCACCAGCGAGCGCGTCCGCAAGGCGCTGCAGCCGGTCCTCTCGGACATGCCGAGCCCCTCCGACCCGGACGCAGTGATCCAGGTGGATGCCAGCCCGCTGCTCGACGGCGGGACGTGCGCCGGTGCCGTCCTGCTCCTGCGCCGACCTCGCGCCGGTGAGCAGGCGCTGGACTTCGAGACGCTGGCGGCCGGCCTCGCCCACGAGATCCGCAACCCGCTCGCCGGGCTGCAAGGCTCGGCCGAGCTCCTCGCGCGCGAGGCCGAGGAGGGGACGCGGGAGTACGCCCAGGTGATCGCCCGCGAGGCGAAGCGCGTCGACGGGCTGGTGCGCGAGCTGCTCGACCTCGCGCGCCCGGCGCGGCTCAACCCCGGCCCGGTCAACATCCACGACGTGCTGCGCGACGTGATCGTGCTCGCGCGGGGGATCCCGGGGGCGAGCAGGGTCGTGTTCACGGAGCGGTACGACCCGTCGCTCCCGGCGGTGCTCGGCGACGCCGAGAAGCTCACGCAGGTCGTGCTCAACGTGGTCAGGAACGCGCTCGACGCGGTCGCCGACGTCGCCGACAAGCACGTGATCATGGAGACGGGGGTCGCGAACCTGCGCGTCAGGTCGGAGGGCGGCGGGAAGACCCGCCCGCTCGCACGGATCAGCGTCGTCGACTCCGGACCCGGCATACCGCTCTCGATGCTCTCCCGCATCTTCACGCCGTTCGCGACGTCGAAGCCGCAGGGGACCGGGCTCGGGCTGCCGATCTGCCAGCGGATCGTCCACGCCCACGGCGGGCGGATGGAGATCAGGAATCGTCCCGGCGCCGGCGCGGAGGTCGTCCTCTTCCTCCCCCTGGACGCCGGCTGACACCCGTAGGGGCCGGTGCCCAATATACGGGCACCGCCTTCGTCTCCCATCTATAGACTTCAAGGGGTTGCGCTGGCCCCGATCTTGCTCAGTTGCCGCTCGAACAATGGGCGACGCCGGCTGGATCGATCGCTGGCCCCCCCGGGAGATGCCGTGCGCAAGGTCCTCATCGTCGATGACGAGCCCTCCGTCCGATTCGTGCTGGCGCGCACCTGCGACCGGATCGGCGTCCCGCGCCTCGAGGCCGAGAGCGCCGAGGCCGCGCGGGAGCAGCTGAGGCGCCACGGCACCGGGCGGGACGGCATCGGGCTGCTTCTCCTCGACGTGCGGCTCCCGGGCGACGACGGGCTGAAGCTCCTGGGGGAGATCAGCGGCCGGCCTGACTCTCCCTTCGTCGTCGTGATGACCGCCGAGAGCACCATGAGCTCCGCGGTCGAGGCGATGAAGCGAGGCGCCGCCGACTACGTCGGCAAGCCGTTCGACCTCCCGCGCGTGGAGCGGATCATCAGCGACCTCGCCGGCGGGCAGGTGGACTCCGGCCCCGACGGCGGCGACTCGCGCGGGGACGCAGGCGCGGACGCGCGGCGGTTCAAGGAGGTCGCGCTCCCGGACACGCTCATCGGCCGGTCGCCGGCGATGGTGGAGGTCTTCAAGGAGATCGGGCGCGTCGCGAAGACCGAGATGACCGTGCTGCTCATGGGCGAGAGCGGCACCGGCAAGGAGCTGGTGGCGCGGGCCATCCACTCCAACTCCGGGCGGGCGCGCGGGCCGTTCATCACGGTCAACATGGCCGCCATCCCCAAGGACCTCATCGAGAGCGAGCTCTACGGTCACGAGAAGGGTTCCTTCACCGGGGCCGTGGAGAAGCGACCCGGCAAGTTCGAGCTTGCGACCGGCGGCACGCTCTTCCTCGACGAGATCGGCGAGATGCCGATCGAGCTGCAGGCGAAGCTGCTCCGGGTGCTCCAGGAGCGCGAGGTGGACCGCGTCGGCGGAAGCCGCCCCCTCGCGGTGGACGTCCGCATCGTCGCCGCGACCAACGCGGACCTCTCGCGCTCCGTCGAGGAGGGGCGCTTCCGGCGCGACCTCTACTACCGGCTGGCCGTCGTTCCGATCCGGCTCCCGGCGCTCCGCGAGCGCGAGGGCGACGTCGTGCTGCTCGCCCGCCACTACGTCGCCAAGTACGGCCAGCAGCTCAAGGGGCGCGCCGTCACGCTGTCGCGCGAGGCGGAGCCGCTGCTCGCGTCACACCCATGGCCCGGCAACGTGCGCGAGCTGCAGAACGTCATCCAGCGCGCGCTCCTGAAGCTCAACGGCCACCGCGTGGCGCCCACCGACCTCACCGGTCTCCTGCCAGCGGTCGCGGCCGCCGAGCGTGGGCTCGGCGCGGTCGTCGAATCGGTGCTCGACGGCGCCGAGCCCGAGCAGGGACGCTACCGCGCTGCGCTGGAGGCGCTCGAGGCGCCGCTCCTCGCGGCTGCCCTCGCCCGCACCAACGGGAACCAGCTCCGCGCGGCCGAGCTGCTCGGCATGAACCGGAACACGCTCCGGGAGCGGATCCGCGCGCTGGGGCTCACAGTCCGCCGATAGGCGGACACTCCCTCTCCCGCTCTGCGGGAGAGGGCTGGGGTGAGGGCGGTGGACGAAACCGTGCGCGCGATGCCCGCCGACCGATCACCCCGCTGCCCGTTCTCCGGGCACCCGTCCCCCATCCCCAAGTGACCGCCTCCGACCCCGATCGTGGAGCACGCAGCACCCGCCGCCGGATCTGCCTGAAAGATGGGCACCTTGGCTCCCGATCTGCGTCGATCCGTGGACCTGAAACCGCTGTGTTTGCGGCGTTTTCGCACGCATCTGGTCCGTTCCGCCGTGGCACGGCCTGTGCTAATTGAGCGGCCGACCACGCCGCGAAGCGGCCCCCGTTCTTCTGGAGAACCGATGGCGAACCTCACCCCGAAGCAAGTCCTGGAGCTGGCCAAGGAGAAGAAGGCCACCTACGTCGATCTGAAGTTCATGGACTTCATCGGCACCTGGCAGCACTTCTCAATCCCGCTTTACGAGCTGACCGAGGCCGTCTTCGAGGAAGGGCTGGGGTTCGACGGCTCCTCGATCCGCGGCTGGCAGGCGATCCACGCGTCGGACATGCTCGTGATGCCCGACCCGACCTCCGCGGTCATCGACCCGTTCATGGCGGAGCCCACGCTCTCGCTCATCTGCAACGTGGTCGACCCGATCACGAAGGAGCCGTACTCCCGCGACCCGCGCAACATCGCGATGAAGGCGGAGAAGTACCTCAAGTCGACCGGCATCGGCGACACGGCGTACTTCGGGCCGGAGCCCGAGTTCTTCATCTTCGACGAGGTCCGGTACGACTCGGGCGTCAACCACGGCTTCTACAAGGTCGACTCGGTCGAGGGGCAGTGGAACACCGGCCGCGATGAGGCGGGCGGCAACCTCGGCTACAAGCCCCGCTACAAGGAGGGCTACTTCCCGGTCGCCCCCACCGACAGCCAGCAGGACCTCCGCACCGAGATGTGCCGCGTGATGGAGTCCGTCGGCATCCACGTCGAGCGGCAGCACCACGAGGTCGCCAGCGCCGGCCAGGCCGAGATCGACATCAAGTTCGCCCCGCTGACGCTGATGGCGGACAACCTCCAGTGGTTCAAGTACTGCATCAAGAACGTCGCGCGGCGCCACGGCAAGACCGTGACCTTCATGCCGAAGCCGCTCTACGGCGACAACGGCTCGGGCATGCACGTCCACCAGTCGATCTGGAAGGCCGGCAAGCCGCTCTTCGCGGGTGACGGCTACGCGGGCATGAGCGAGCTGGCGATGCACTACATCGGCGGCATCCTCAAGCACGGCCCGGCGCTCGCCGCGCTCTGCTGCCCGTCGACCAACTCGTACAAGCGGCTCGTGCCCGGGTTCGAGGCGCCGATCAACCTGGCCTACTCCGCCCGCAACCGCTCGGCGTCGATCCGGATCCCGATGTACTCGCCCAGCCCCAAGGCGAAGCGGATCGAGTTCCGGTCGCCGGACCCGTCGGCCAACGGCTACCTCGCCTTCTCGGCCATGCTGATGGCCGGCCTCGACGGCATCGAGAACAAGATCAACCCCGGCCAGCCCCTCGACAAGGACATCTACGGCATGACGCCGGAGGAGCTGAAGGACATCCCGAAGATGCCGGGCTCGCTCGACGAGGCGCTCGAGTGCCTCCGCAAGGACCACAAGTTCCTGCTCAAGGGCGACGTCTTCACCGAGGACGTCATCGAGACCTGGATCCAGTACAAGTACGACAAGGAAGTGAACCCGGTCCGGATGCGCCCGTCGCCGCTCGAGTTCGCGCTGTACTTCGATATCTAGGCGAACGAGCCTTCCTTTGAAGCACCGACGGCCGCCCGAGAGGGCGGCCGTTCTCATTGGTGAACTCCCTCTCCATATTGCACGAATCTAAAGTCGCGCTTAATGTGTGTGCGTGACGGAAGCCCCGCAAAGCCGGCCTGACTGGAACCTCCTGTACGCAACGGCCGCGTGCCAGGAAGGGCTATTCACGACCCAGCAGGCGGCCGAAGCGGGCTGCTCGCCCCAGCTCCTGGTGCACCACCTTCACGGCGGACGAGTCGTTCGCGTCCGCCGCGGGATCTACCGTCTCGTCAACTTCCCCACGGGGGAGCATGAGGAGCTCGTCGCCGCCTGGCTCTGGTCGGGGCGCGTCGCCGTCATCTCACATCAGACGGCCCTCTCCCTCCACGGGCTGTCGGACGTGCTGCCCGCAAAGGCGCATCTGACGCTTCCGAGCGCCTGGCGCCACCGCCGCTTCCGAGCGCCTCCCGGCGTGGTCCTCCACCACGCGGACGTGCCGCCGGAGGATCAGGCCTGGTTCGGTGCGGTGCCAATGACCAGCGCGCGGCGCACGCTGAACGACTGCGCGCGAGAGGGACTGTCGCCCGACCTGCTGCGCCAGGGCGCGCAGCAGGCGCTTCGCCGCGGCCTGGTCACGAAGGATGAGCTGGCCGAGGTCGATGCAGCGCTGGCGCCGTACGGAGGAATCGCTGCATGACCGTTCGCACGTACGCATCGCCCGAAGCGTTCAAGCGAGCCGTCGAGGATCGGCTCCGTGCGGTAGCGAAGAGCGGCGACCAGATCGCGCGCAGGCGGCAACTGCTCGTCTTCGATCGCTTTCTCGCTCGCGTCGTCGCCGTGCTCGGAAGCGCAGCGACGCTCAAGGGGGGCCTCGCGCTCGAGCTTCGCCTCGAGCGTGCCCGCTCCACGCAGGACGTCGACCTGCGCATGACGGGCTCGCCGGACGACCTCCTCCCGAAGCTGCAGGGGGCTGGCCGTCTCAACCTGGCTGACTTCATGACCTTCGAGGTCGGGCTCGACGAGCACCACCCTGCGCTTCAGAACGCCGGCATGCAGTACGAGGGGCTCCGCTTCCGCGCCGAGTGCATGCTCGCGGGGAAGCTCTACGGCCAGCCCTTCGGGGTCGACGTCGCCTTCGGCGATCCGATCCTCGGCGAGCCCGAGGTCGTCGTCGCCGAGGACCATCTCGCCTTCGCAGGCATCGCGCCCCCGAGCCTCCGGCTCTACCCGATCGAGACGCACATCGCGGAGAAGCTCCATGCGTTCACGATGCCGCGCCCACGGGTGAACTCCCGCGTGAAGGACCTTCCCGACATCGCGCTGCTTGCCGGCGCGCAGGCCCTCGACGCGAAGCGCCTGCGTACGGCCCTCGAGCAGACCTTCGCCTTCCGAAAGACCCATCCCGTGCCCGGCAAGCTGCCCGACGCCCCGTCCGCGTGGGCCACGCCCTATGCTGCGATGGCCCGGGAAGAGCAGCTCACCTGGACCACCCTCACCGACGTCACGCGAGCCGCGCGGGAGTTCCTCGATCCCCTTCTCGCCGGCGGCCTGGACGCGACGTGGGATCCCCAGCGCTGGCACTGGCGCCCCAGGTAGGAGGTGCCGTCACTCGCCCAGGTAGGCCTTCCGAACCTCCGGCGACGCCAGCAGCTCGCGGCCGGTCCCGGTCATCGAGACCTCGCCGGTCTCCAGGACGTAGGCGCGGTGGGCGAGCTGCAGCGCCTTGTGGGCGTTCTGCTCGACGAGGAGCAGCGCGACGCCGGCCGCGTTCACCTCGCGGAGCACGCTGAAGATCCGCTCGACCACCTGAGGCGCGAGGCCGAGGGAGGGCTCGTCGAGCAGGAGGAGGCGCGGGCTGCTCATGAGTGCGCGGGCGACCGCGAGCATCTGCTGCTCGCCGCCAGAGAGCGTCCCCGCCACCTGCTTGCGCCGCTCGGCGAGGACCGGGAAGAGCGCGAAGGCGCGCGCGAGGTCGCCGCGCACGCCGATGGGGTCGCGGCGCAGCCAGGCGCCCAGGTCGAGGTTCTCGCCGACGGTCAGGTTGAGGAAGATGCCGCGCCCCTCGGGGGCGTGGGCCATGCGGCGCGCCACCAGCTTGTGCGACGGGAGGCCGGTCACGTCCTCGCCGTCGAAGCGGACCGCTCCTCCCGCCGGACGGAGCATCCCAGAGACCGCGCGGAGCGTCGTCGTCTTGCCGGCGCCGTTGGCGCCGATGAGCGCCACCACCTCGCCCGCCCTCACCTCGAGCGAGATGCCGCGCAGGGCCTCGATGGCGCCGTACGAGACGCGGAGGTCGGTGACCTGGAGGATGGGCGTGGTCATCGTGCGTCCCCCTCACCCTGGCCCTCTCCCCCGGTGGGGGAGAGGGGAGAATCCCTCGGAGGCAGCTCGATCTGCCGCTCCTCCAGGTAGGCGTCGCCCAGGTAGGCCTCGATGACCCGCGGATCGCGCCGGACCTCCTCGGGCGTGCCCTGCGCGATCATCACGCCGTGATCGAGGACCACGACGCGCTCCGAGACCCCCATCACGAGCCGCATGTCGTGCTCGATGACGAGCACGGCGATCCCGAACCGGTCCCGGATCGAGCGGATGAGCGCCATCAGCTCGACCTTCTCCGACGCGTTCATCCCGGCGGCCGGCTCGTCGAGGCAGAGGACGCGGGGGCCGGTGGCGAGCGCGCGCGCGATCTCGAGCCGCCGCTGCTCGCCGTACGGGAGGTTCCTGGAGATCTCGTCGCGCCGGTGCGACAGCCCCATCACCGCGAGGAACTCCTCGGCGCGGGCGACGATCCGGCCCTCCTCCTCGCGGTGGTGCGGCGTCAGGAAGAGGGCGTCGAAGAAGCCGCTCTTCGCCCCCGCGTGGCAGGCGACCCGGACGTTGTCGAGCGCGGAGAGCTCGCGGAAGAGCCGGATGTTCTGGAAGGTGCGGGCGACTCCACGCGCGCAGAATCTGGTGCGGCCGCAGGCCGTTGACCCGCTCGCCGCCGACCAGGACGTCGCCCTGCGTCGGCGCGTAGACGCCGGTGATGGCGTTGAAGGCGGTCGTCTTGCCGGCGCCGTTCGGGCCGATGAGCCCGACCAGCTCGCCCGGCTGGAGCGCCAGGTCGAAGGCGGAGAGCGCCTTGAGGCCGCCGAAGGTCATGCCCACGGCGCGCAGCTCGAGCGCGGGGGTCATCAGGATGCCCCTCACCCCTGCCCTCTCCCCCGGTGGGGGAGAGGGGAGGATTCGTGGGAGGGCCTGCTCCCCCGGTGGGGAGAGGGGAGGATTCGTGGGGGAGCGGGGACGGCGGGAGCGCCACAGGTCCCACAGCTCGCGGGAGCCGAAGATCCCCTGCGGCCGCGTCAGCATCATGACGACGAGGAGCAGGGCGTAGACGACCATCCGGTACTGCTGGAACGGGCGCAGCGCCTCGAGCGCCACCGTGAGGACCGCGGCGGCGAGGACCGAGCCGGTGATCGACCCGAGGCCGCCCAGCACCACCATCACCACGACCTCGATGGAGCGGATGAAGCCGTACGATCCCGGCGTGGCCAGCTGGATGAGGTGGGCCGAGAGCGCGCCGGCGAGCCCGGCGTACGCGGCCGAGATGGCGAAGGAGCGGACCTTGTAGCCCGTGGTGTCGACCCCCATCGCCTCGGCGGCGATCTCGTCCTCGCGGATGGCGAAGAGGGCGCGCCCCTGCGTGGAGTCGGCGAGCCTGCGGGCCATGAGCACCGTGGCGAAGGCCGCGATGCCGGCCCAGACGACGTTGGTCCTGCGCGGCAGGCCGGAGAGCCCGAGCGCGCCGCCGAGCCATGGGACGTTCTCGATGATCGAGCGGATGATCTCGCCGAAGCCGAGCGTGACGATGGCGAGGTAGTCGCCGCGAAGGCGCAGCGAGGGCATGCCGACGAGGAGCCCTGCGAGCCCGGTGACGGCCATCGACGCCACGAGCGCCAGGGTGAAGACGAGCTGGTCCGAGACCGCCTCGGGGAGGAAGGCAAGCTGCACGTCGGCGAAGCCGAGCGTGACCTTCGCGGCGGTGTACGCCCCCACCGCCATGAACCCGGCGTGGCCGAGCGAGAACTGGCCGGTGAAGCCGTTCACCACGTTGAGCGAGACGGCGAGGACGACGTTCACGGCCACGTTGATGAGGACGATCGTGGCGGTCGGCGGCAGGAGCGGCTGCAGCGCCGCGAGCACGAGGAGCGCCGCCGCGAATGGGACGAAGCCCCCCGCCACCACGCGCGCGCCCTTCATCGCCATCAGACCTTCTCCACCGTGATGCGCCCGAAGAGCCCCTGCGGACGGAGCAGGAGCACCAGGATGAGGACCGTGAAGGCGATCGCGTCGCGGAACGAGGAGTAGGTGTAGCCCGCGACGTACTCCTCGGTCAGGCCGAGGAGGAGCCCGCCGACCATCGCCCCCGGCACGGAGCCGATCCCGCCGAGCACGGCGGCGACGAAGGCCTTGAGCCCGGGCATGAGGCCGAAGAGCGGGTCGATCCGGGGCATGCGGCTCGCGCTGATGATCGCCGCCGCCGCCGCGAGCGCGCTCCCGAGGAAGAAGGTCCCGGCGATGATCCGGTCGGCCGGGATCCCCATGAGCCCGGCGACGCGCGGGTCGAAGGAGACCGCCCGCATCGCCGTGCCGAACCGGGTCCGGTAGACGATGTACTGGAGCCCGGCCATCAGCGCCACGGCGACCGCGAAGCCGACGAGGTCGATGCGCGGCACGATGACGCCGAGGAGCTCCACCGGCGGCCCCAGCTCGATGATCGCCGGGAAGAAGCGGGGGCTCGGTCCAGGCGGGAACGGCACCGAGAGCCCCTCGATGGGCTGGAGCTGGAAGCCGTACTCGAGCAGGAAGGAGACGCCGATGGCCGTGATGAGGGCGGTGAGCCGCGGCCGGGTCCGGAGCGGCCGGTACGCCGCCCGCTCGATGACCAGGCCGAGCAGGCCGCAGAGGATCATCGCCCCCAGGGTGACGGCGACCGCCTTCGGGAGGGACGGGCGCTCGGCGGCGCCGAGCGCCCCCGCGACGTAGTAGCCGGCGAAGGCGCCGGCCATGTAGACGTCGCCGTGGGCGAAGTTGATGAGCTTCAGGACGCCGTAGACCATCGTGTAGCCCAGCGCGATGAGGGCGTAGATGGTCCCCAGCGAGAGGCCGTTGACGAGGTGCTGCAGGAACTCGGTCACGTGCCGGGCGCCGGCTACTTCGCTGGCGGCGTGGCGGGAGCCGGCGCCGCGGTGGCATCGGGCTGCACGGTCGCCACCCACCTGGCGGCGCCGCCCTGGATGGCGAGGACCACGGCCGCCTTGGCGGCGTTGTGATCGGCGTCGATGGTGATGACGCCGGTGACACCCGGGAAGCCCTTCGTCGCCTCGATGGCGTCGCGGATCGCCGGACCGGAGAGGTCGGGGGCGCGGGTCATCGCGTCGACCGCGACGAGCCCGGCGTCGTAGCCCAGCGCGGCCATCGTGTCGGGGACCGCGCCGTACCTCGCCTTGAAGCGGCTCACGAACTCCTGGATCCGCGGGCTCGGGTCGTCGGGCGAGTAGTGGTTGGAGTAGTAGCAGCCGTCGAGCGCCTTGCCGCCGATCTCGAAGAGCTTGGCGGAGTCCCAACCGTCGCCGCCCATGAGCGGCTGGCGGAGCCCGAGCTCGCGGGCCTGCCGCGCGATGAGCGCCACGTCGGTGTAGTAGCCCGGGATGTAGATCCCGTCCGGCCTCTTTCCCTTCATCGCGGTGAGCTGCGCCTTGAAGTCCTGATCGCCGGCCTTGTAGCTCTGGTCGTCGACGATCGCACCGCCCAGCCCCTTGAACCTGGTGAGGAAGTAGTCGGCGAGCCCGACCGAGTAGTCGTTGCCCACGTCGCGCAGGACCGCGACGCGGTTCAGCTTGAGCGTCTCGCGCGCGAACCTCGCCATCACCGTCCCCTGGAACGGGTCGATGAAGCAGACGCGGAAGACGTACGGGCGCACCCGGTCCCCATCCCTGGTCACCTTGGGGTTGGTGGACGCGGGGGAGATCATCGGGACCTTGTGCTCGTCGGCGATCGGCGCCATCGCCAGCGAGCGGCGGGACGCGACCTCGCCGATGAGGATCGAGGCGTGGTCGTTCACCACGAGTCGTGTCGCGGCGACCGCCGCCTCCTCGGGCTTCCCCTGGTTGTCGTACGTCTTGAGCTCGATCCGCTTGCCCTTGACGCCGCCCTTCGCGTTGGCGTCCTCGATGGCCAGCTTCAGCCCCTTGTCGGTCGAGTCGCCGAACGTGGCCTCGGCGCCGGTGAGGGAGCCGACGTGGCCGAGCACGATCACGTCCCCGACGGTGGTGACGGGGGGCGCGCCCGCGGCCTGCGGCGCCTGGGGTGCCCGCTTCTTCTCGCAGGCGACGAGGGAGAGGGCGGCGGCGAAGAGCGCGAGCGCACGGGTGGGGCGCATCAGGGCCTCCTTTGGAGAGAGTTCGACGCCAATTTCTTACCACGTTGATCGTGCACCGTACTGCCGGTATCGTCCCCCCTGAATGAGCGTCAAGATCCTGCTGGTCGACGACAACCAGGAGCTCCTCGTGCTGTTGTCCCGGCTCGTCGAGCAGCAGGGCTGGACGCCCGTGCCCGTCGCGCGCGGCAAGTCGGCCATCGACGCGATCCCGGTCGAGCAGCCCTCGGCGGCCGTCGTCGACGTGCTCCTCCCGGACATGATGGGCTATGACGTCGCCGCCGCGCTGCGGAAGGCGAACGTCCCGTTCATCTTCATGACCGGCGTCTTCAAGGGCAGCCGCGCCGCCTCCGAGGCGCGCGCCCAGCACGGCGCCTCCGGGTACTTCGAGAAGCCCTTCGACTCGAAGAAGCTGGTCGAGACGCTCCGCGCGATGGTCCCGGCGGGGACGCCGATCGCCGCGCCCCGCTCCTCCGCCCCGCCACCGCCGCCACTGCTCGACCAGGAGGACTTCGACGTCGACCTGGGCGTCGAGTCGGACGAGCCGGTCGACGCGATGGAGCTGACCGGCAAGGTGATCCTGACCGAGGACGGCAAGGTCTCCGCGGTCCTGAAGGGCGAGACGGTCACGGCAGGCGCCATCGGCGCCCCCTCCCGGCCGGCGCCGCGCCCCAGCCCACCTCCGCCCGCCGCCGCGGTCCGCGAGCAGGCGACCGACCTCTCCAGGACGGAGGGGGCGCTGCACGACAACCTCCCCGAGCTGATCACCGCCTTCTACCTGGCGCAGCAGACGGGCGAGCTGACGGTGCAGAAGGGGAAGGTGAAGAAGTCGATCTACTTCGAGAAGGGACGGCCGGTCTTCGCCATCTCCAACCTCGTCACCGACCGCTTCGGGCCGTTCCTCGTCCGCGTCGGGAAGCTCACCCAGGGGCAGCTCGAGCTCTGCGCGGCCGCCGCCGACAAGACCGGCCGCCGCACCGGCGACGTCCTCGTGGAGATGGGGCTCCTGAAGGACACCGAGAAGCTCTACTACGTCGCCCAGCAGGTGAAGGCGATCATCTACTCGGTCTTCGGCTGGGAGGAGGGGCAGTACCGGCTCCACTTCACCGACCGCGCGGCGAAGGAGGCGATCAAGATCGACCTCCACCCGGCCCACCTGATCATCCGTGGGATCAAGAAGCTCTACAAGCCGGAGCGGCTCTACAGGCTCCTCGGCCCCGACGACCGGCTCGCGCCGACCCAGCAGCCCGCGTACTCGCTCCACGAGGTGGAGCTCGAGCGCTGGGAGGCCGAGCTGCTCCCCAACCTCGACGGCTCGCGCACGATGTCCGAGCTGATCGCCCTCACCCAGCGTCCCGAGCACGCCGTCTACGGCTTCCTCTACGGGATGGTGGCGCTGAAGATCCTCGAAAGATCCTGACGCCGCGGCCCGTGCCGCCCCGCCTCGCGGTGTCCATTCGCGAACCACGAACATAGTGCGCCTATGCTGCCTTATATAGCTTACGTAATATGGCCTCACGTGCGTTCGCGGTTCGCGAACCGCGGCTACGCTGTGCGCGTCAGCATCACGTAGTTCTAATTGACGTTTGTAGACCTGACGGACCGTAGTGTCTGGTCGCTTGGTGCTCAAACCGCAGGATCTGCTCGTCGCCCTCAAGGCGACGCTGCTGCCCACCGGCGGCCGCATGCGCTTCGCGACCGTTGCGGCCGAGCTGGGCCTGAGCAGGTCCGAGGTGCATGCGGCCGTCTCGAGGGCCGTCAACGCGAAGCTCCTGATGCGCGTTGCCGCTCGCCAACGTTCCCTGGAGCCGCACCGATTCGGCGCAACATCCTGGAGTTCGTCCTTCACGGCGTCAGGTACGCGTTCCCTCCCGACCTTGGCGGCGTGACGCGGGGTCTGCCGACGGGGTACGCCGCGCCCGTGCTCAGCGCCTTCTTCGCGCCCGCGTCGTCGCTGCCGCCGGTCTGGCCCGATCCGAATGGCTCCGTCCGCGGCCGCGCCTTCGAGCCGCTCTACCGCTCGGTCCCCGGCGCTGCTGCGAAGGACGAGCGCCTTTACGCCCTTCTCGCGCTGACGGACGCGATCAGGGGCGGTGGCGCCCGCGAGCGAGAGATCGCCGCGCGCCTCCTGACGGAGTCCCTCGCGACGGGGGAGACCGGTGCCGAGCGCTAGCGTCGAGATGCTCCTGCGGGTCGCCGCGCGCCTGGGCGACCTCAGGGAGCAGGTGGTGTTCGTCGGCGGCGCCGTCGTCGAGCTCCTCATCACCGAGCCAGGAGCGGCGGATCCCCGTGCAACCGCCGACGTCGACGCGGTCGTGGAGGTCACCTCCATCAGCGAGTACTACGCCCTCTGCGAAGCGCTGCGCGCAGCCGGATTCCGCGAAGACCGGTCGGAGGACGCACCCGCGTGTCGCTGGATCATTGAGGGGACCGTGGTCGACCTGATGCCGCCGGAGGACTCGATCCTGGGCTTCTCCAACCGCTGGTACATCGGCACGCTCCGCCACGCCGATCGAAGGGTGTTACCGGGAGGCGTGGCGATCAGGGTCGCATCCGCGCCGTACTTCCTTGGCACGAAGCTGGAGGCCTTCGCGGGTCGCGGGAAGAACGATCACATGGCCAGTCGCGACATCGAGGACATCGTGGCCGTGATCGACGGTCGGCCGGAGCTTCCGGCGGAGGTGAAGGGAGCTGAGCCGGCGCTCCGCAACTACCTCGCCGATTCTTTCGCAAGGCTTCTCCGGACTCCCGACTTCGTCGAGGCACTTCCTGGGCACCTGCCACCCGACGAAGCGAGTCAGCGGCGGCGGCTGTTAGTCATGAAGCGCCTCGAGGCGTTGGCGCGCCTCGATCGCTAGCCGGGGCGTTGAAGGCCGCTCGCCTGGGCTGCACACCTGGGCTACGCCCTCGCCGTCGGATCCGACCCCGCGTCCAGCGCCGGCAGGCTCTCGGCGAGCGCCAGGTGCTCCGGGGTCCGCAGCTTCGCGCGGACGGCGGCGGGGTCGGGGGGCGGGCCGGCGTAGCGGAGCAGCCGCTCCACGCGCGCGCGCGCCTCGGCGAGCCGCTCCCTGGAGATCGTCCCGGCCTCCACCGCCTCGCGGACGAGATCGATGGCCTTCGCCTGCAGGTCGGCGTGGTGGCACACCAGGAGCTGGTCGACGCCGGCCGCGATCGCGCCGGGCGCCGCCTCCTCCAGCGGGTAGTGCTCGGCCACCGCCTTCATCTCGAGGTCGTCGGAGACGCAGCAGCCCTGGAACCCGAGCTCCTCGCGGAGCAGCCGGAGCACCGACGGCGCGAGCGTCGCCGGCCTGAGCCGGTCGAGCGGCTCGAAGACGACGTGGGCCGTCATCACCGCGGCGACGCCCGCCTGCGCGAGCGCCCGGAACGGGAGCAGCTCCACCCTGCGCAGCCGCTCCAGCGCGTGCGGCAACCGCGGCAGGTCGACGTGCGAGTCCTGGCTCGTGTCGCCGTGGCCGGGGAAGTGCTTGGCGCAGGCGGCGACCCCCTCCGCCTGGAGGCCGAGCGCCAGCGCCGCGCCCAGCCGTCCCACGGCGCCGGGGTCGCGCGAGAAGGATCTGTCACCGATGACCGGGTTCGCCGGGTTGGTGTCGACGTCGACGACCGGCGCGTAGTCCTGGTCGATCCCGACCGCGCGCAGCTCCCGGCCCAGCATCGCCCCCACCTCGAACGCGAGCCTGTCGTCGCCCGCCGCGCCGATCGCCCGCATCGGCGGCAGCTCGGTGAAGCCCTGTGGCGCGCGGAGCCGGGCCACGCGGCCGCCCTCCTGGTCGATCGCGACGAGGAGCGGCCGCCCGGCGGCCCGCTTGAGCGCGGCGGTCAGCTCGGCCACCTGCTCGGCCGACTCGACGTTGCGCGAGAAGAGGATCACCCCCGACACGCCGCGCCGGACCAGCTCCAGCACCTCGGGCGAGGGGGTCTTCCCATGGAAGCCTACGCAGAGGAGCGCGGCGACGTCGCGGTCTAGCGAATAGGTCACGGGGCGAGGATCCTACGACGTCTTCCGTCCCGCGTGTGGTGCTCGAGCGCGCCGACTCCGAGCCCGGATGGGCATGCGGCAGTTCGACTGGGCGCTGCGGCCGTCGCGCGCACCCGGATCGCCGCCGGGTGACGCTCACGTCGACACAAGCACACCCTCCGTCACGAAGGCGACCAGGCCGAGCAGCAACAGGATCGACCAGAGCGGGAAGGCCGGCCCCCCGGTGGTCTTGCCGCCCTCCCCTTCGACGCGCGCCACCTTCGCGCCGCCGAGCCAGGCGGTCAGCTCGCCGTCGGCCAGCCTCCGCGTATCCGACTCACGCGGGTCGGCCCAGACGGCGAAGGAGAGCTTCGGGTCGAGCCGCTCGCCGGTCCGGTCGGCCACCTTCACCTGCCAGAGACCGGGGACGCGCGGCCGGAGCCGGGCCTCTCCCGTGCCGCCGACGAGCCCATCGGCCGTGAGCAGCGAGCCCCGCCGCTCCCGCCCGTCCGGTCCGACCAGCGCCGCGACCTTGCGCCCCTCGCCGAGCAGGATCCTCTTCTCCGTCCCCACGATGGTCGGGGGCTCGCGCCGCTCCTCCAGCGCCCCCGCGAGCAGGGCCGCGAAGCGCTGCATCGACGGGAGGAAGCTCGTCCGGATCGGCCAGTCGTTCCAGTCGCGGTCGGCGGAGGAGGTGAAGAGCAGGACGCGCCCTGCGCCGCGGCGGGCCTCGACCAGCGCCGGCGCGCCGTCGTCGAAGGCGGCGAGCACCCGCGGTGCCTCCAACCCCCCCGCCTTCCGGCTCGCTGGCCGGGTCAGGACGTAGCGGAAGAAGCGGGCGCCCAGGAGCCCCTCGCGCGCGTCCCCCTGGAACACCGCGAAGGCCGGGTGCTCCCACGCCACCTCGCCGACGTGGGCGGCGCGCGTCTCGGCACCTGCCGCGCCGCGCTCGACCGCGGTCTTCACGAGGTGGAGCTGGAGCGGGAGCAGGTCCCCCAGCTCCTCGCCGTACCCGTCGGGGTCGACCTGGTCGCCGAGCGCGATGAAGAGCCCTCCTCCGCGCTCCACGAGCCGGCGCAGCTCGGCCGCCTTCGACCCCGGCGCGCGCACGTTCAGGAGGAAGACGACGTCGTAGCCGGACAGGTCCTCGGTGGCGAGCGCCTCGCCGTCGATGAGCCTCGGGCGGACCGGCGACGCCGGTGAGGCGAGCGCAGCCTCGACGAACCAGGCCTCGTCGCGCAGCTTGATCGGCGACGGCGCCCCGTCCACCACGAGCGCCCGGACCTCTCGGGGGACGTCGAGGAGCAGCGCCCGCGTGTCGTCCAGCGGGAGCGCGTCCTCGGGGACCGAGAGGACCACGGGCGTGGGACCGCCCTGCGGGAAGGCGTGGGCGACCGACTTCCTCGCCGACGCCCCCGCCGGCACGTCGGCGAAGGCGCGGAGCGCAGTCTTGGCGTCGCCGCCGGAGCCGACGCGGACCTGGAGCGCGAGGTCGCGAAGCGGCTCGGCCCCGGCGTTCGACAGCTCCACCGCGAACCTGTAGCCGCGCGGCCCGACCGACGGATCTGGCTGTGCGTCGACCGCGGTGATGGCGACGTTGGGCAGCGCCGCGCCGCGGGCCGCGTCGAGCACCACCACCTCGGGGCGCACCGGGCCGGCCGGGCCGCGCACCATCGGCGGCGGCTGGTCGAGCCGCCACGCGGCGCGCGTCAGGTCGGTCGCCACGATGATCCGCTTCCCCATGGCCGCCTGCGCCTCGCTGCCTGAGAGCGCCTGCGCCGCGGCGCCGACGCAGGCCGTGAGGTCGGCGAAGGCGGCGGTCGGCTCGGCCGCGTCGAGGACGCGGCGCACCGCGGCCTTGTCGAACCCGGGCGGCTCGGGCGGCGCGGGGACCGGACCGCAGAGGAGCAGCGTCGCCGGCTCCTCTGCGGAGAGAGACGCGAGCGCCTCGGCCGCGTCGGCCTTCGCCCGCTCGAAGAGCGTCCGGCCCCCGAGCCGGTAGCCCATGGAGGCGGAGGCGTCGAGGACCACCGCGACCGCCGACGGCCCGCGCGGCGCCTCGGCCGCCGCCGCCGGCGACTCCAGCTTCGGCCGGGCGATGGCGGCCGCGATCGCGGCGAGGACGAGCGTCCGGGCGGTGAAGAGGAGGATCCGCTTGAGCCGCAGCCGCCGCTCGGTCTGGCGGCGGGCGCGGAGGATGAAGTCGATGGCCGGGAAGGCGAGCGGCCGCGCGCGGCGGCGGAAGAGCAGGTGGACGACCAGCGGCAGGGTCGCGGCGAGCAGCCCCCATAGGAGGGCGGGGTTCACGAGCTGGAGGTTCATGCGGCGCTTCGCGCGCGACGGGCGATGAAGGGGAGCAGCACCTCGTCGAGGGGCGCGTCGGTGCGGCAGAGGGCGTAGTCGACGTCCGCCTCCGCGGCGGCGCGCCGGAGGCCGGCGAGCCAGCTCCCCAGCTCCTCGAGGTAGCCGCGCCGGACGTCGCGCCCCGTCGCCTCGACCGAGCGGCCGTCCTCCATCGACGTGAAGAGGGTCGGGTCGTCGTACGGGAAGTCCAGCTCCGCAGGGTCGAGGACGTGGAAGAGGGTCACCTCGTGCTTGCGCTTCGCGAGCTGGGCGATCCGCCTCATGAGGTCGGGGTCGGCGTCGAGCAGGTCGGAGAAGACGGCGACCGTCGAGCGCCGCCGGGCGTTCTCGACCAGCCAGTCCAGGGCGACGCCCAGCCGCGTCTCGCCCGCCGGGACCGCCTGCTCCAGCGCCTCGACCACGTTCGAGACGTGGCTGGGGGCGGCGCGGGGCGCGATGGCGCGCACCACCCGATCGCTCGCGAGGACCAGGCCGGCCGCGTCCTGCTGCCGGACGAGGAGCCAGGCCATGCTGGCGGCGAGCGCGCTCGCGTACTCGAGCTTGGTGAGCCGGTCCTCGGCGCCGCGGAAGCCCATCGAGCCGGAGGCGTCGACGACCAGGTGCGCGCGGAGGTTGGTCTCCTGCTCGTAGCGCTTCACGTAGTACTTGTCGAAGCGGGCGTAGGCCTTCCAGTCGACGTGGCGCAGCTCGTCGCCAGGCGAGTACTCGCGGTGCTCGGCGAACTCGACCGACTGGCCGTGGTGGGGCGAGCGGTGGAGGCCGGTGAGCACGCCCTCGGTGATCGCCCTGACGCGCAGCTTCAGGCCGCCGAGCTTGGCGAGGACGGCCGGGTCGAGGAGGCCGCGGCCGTTCACGCCGGCGTCTCCTCCAGCAGCCGGTCGACGATCCTCGCGCTCGTCATCCCCTCGCTCTCGGCGCGGAAGTTGGTGAGGACGCGGTGGACGAGGACGTTGCGCGCGAGCGCCCGGACGTCCTCGACGCTCGCCGCCATCCGGCCGTCGAGGATGGCGCGGCTCTTCGCGCCGAGGATCAGGTACTGGCTGGCGCGCGGCCCCGCGCCCCAGGAGACGTTCTCCTTCACGAAGGCGGGGGCGGCCGGATCGGCGGGGCGGGTCTTTCGCACCAGCTCCACGGCGTACTTCACGACGTGGTCGGCCGCCGGCACCCGGAGGACGAGCTCCTGCAGCTCGCGGATCCGTGCCGGCGAGAGGATGCGCGTCAGCCTCGCCCGCGCCGCGACCGTCGTGGAGCGGACGATCTCCTCCTCGTCGGCGGCGCTCGGGTAGTCGACCGTCACGTAGAACATGAACCGGTCGAGCTGGGCCTCGGGGAGCGGGTAGGTGCCCTCCTGCTCGATGGGATTCTGCGTGGCGAAGACGAGGAAGGGGAGGTCGAGCGGATAGGTCTCGCCGCCAGCGGTGACCCGGTACTCCTGCATCGCCTGGAGGAGGGCCGCCTGCGTCTTCGGCGGCGTCCGGTTGATCTCGTCTGCGAGGAGGAGGTTGGCGAAGATCGGCCCGCGCACGAACCTGAAGGCCCGCTTGCCGGTCGTGTGGTCCTCCTCCAGGACGTCGGTGCCCGTGATGTCCGACGGCATGAGGTCCGGGGTGAACTGGATCCGGTTGAAGGAGAGGTCGAGCACCTCGGCGACGGTGGAGATGAGGAGCGTCTTCGCGAGCCCCGGCACCCCGACGAAGAGGCAGTGGCCGCGCGCGAAGAGGGCGACGAGGAGCGAGTCGACGACCTGCTGCTGGCCGACGATGCGCTTGCCGATCTCGGCGAGCAGCGAAGCCCGGGCATGCGCGAGGGCCTCTACGGCGGCGAGGTCGTCGGCGGGGATCGGAGTGGTGGCGTCGATGGGGTTCATTGGGGTCCTGAGGTCTCTCTGAGGTCTCTTAGGGGTGCTGGGGCCCCTGGCCCGCCAGTATCCGCGCGAAGCGCTCCTCGCGCGAGGCGCCGGTCGGGTCGGAGAGCGCGCCGAGGGCCTTCGCGAGGCCGGCGTGGATCTCGGGGTCGAAGGGATCCTCGCGGTTGGCGAGGATGAGCTGGTCGCGCGCGACGGCGAACTTGCCCTGCTTCAGGAGCACGCGGGCGAGGTGGACGTGGAGGGCGGCGTAGCCGGGGCTGTGGCGGAGCGCCTCGGAGAGGATCTGCTCGGCCCCCGCGTCGTCGCCGCTCATCATCGTGGCGAGCGCGTACTGGTCCGCGAGGACGGCCCACTTCGGCCCGACGCGCTCGTAGCCCTTGCGGTACTCGACCCGCGCCGCGACCCACTTGCCGCGCTCGCGGAAGATCTGGCCGAGCCGGGCGAAGCCGCGCGCCCGCTCGTCGGGGATCTCGGCCCACTCGGACCAGCCGGAGGCCTGCTTCGGGTCGTCGCGGAAGCGCAGCCGGATCCGCTCGCGCTCACCGCCGCGCGGCATCGGACGCGCGGCCATGTGGGCGCGCCAGCCCGCCTCGAACTGCGGCCAGGGGCGGTGGGTGGCCAGGGCGATCGCGTCGCGCGCGTCCTTCCCCTCGGCGACCAGCGCGATGACGTTCGGGAGCGCCCCGGGGCCGCCCTGCTGGACGAGGTGCTCCACCGCCAGCAGCACCTCGGCGAAGGCGAGCGTCGCGCGGTCCGCGGAGAGCTTCGCGATCGAGGGGTGGATCTCCTCGAAGGTGACGAGCTTCTTCTTCTGGATGGCCGCCTCCAGGATCGCGGCGGAGTACGGGCTCCAGGACTCTCCCCCCTTCCCGCGCCAGAGCGTCTCGGACCACTTGGCGATCCCCTCGTGGAGCCAGACCGGCATCCGGTCGTGCGTGCGGAGGGTGACGGCGTGGTGGACGTACTCGTGGGCGGCGGTGTCGAGCCAGTCGTACCCCTTCACGAGGAGGCGGGGCGACAGGATCATCAGCTTGTCGTACTTCGCGACCGCGACGGTGCCGGAGGTGCGGATCTCGGCCTCGGTGAGGCCGGTGAGGCGCGCGAGCGACCGGACGCCGTCGAGGATCTCGACGCGGACCTTCCCCGGGACCTCTATCCCGAGCTCGCGCTCGATGGCCGCGCGCTGGGCCTCGAGCGTCTCCAGGAGATAGGGGACGAGGATCTCGTCCTTCCCGGGCGGGTGGACGACGGTGAAGCGCGTGCCCTCGACGACGGTCCAGCCCTTCGTCAGCTCGACGCCGGCGGCGACGGGATCGAGCGCCGGGGCGGCGAGCGTGAGGGCGAGCAGGGCGGCGATCATTTCACCAGCTCCTCGTAGTAGCGCTTCACTTCGCCCTCGTACCGCTGCGGCGTCCCCTGCTTCATGGCGTCGAGCAGGTCCTTCCGGAACTCGGCAGGGCCGCGCCACGCCTCCGCGCCGGGGATCTCCACCTTCTCGGCCGAGGGGTCCTGGCCGTCGCCCGACTCCTGGCCCATCCCCTCCGCGCCGAACGGCAGCGGGAAGCCGCCGCCCGCGCCGCCGCCCTTGGCCATCTGCTCCAGCCCCTTCGCGAAGCGGTCGAGCCCCTCCAGCGCAGCCGACTGCTCGGCCCGGCCGCGCTGGACGTTGCCACCCTGCAGCTCCCCGGAGGCCTGCCCCATGTGGCCGCGCGCCTCGCCGATGGCCCCCTGCGCCGACGGCGGGAAGATCGGCGCCTTCTCCTGGAGCTGGGACAGCTTCCCCTGCAGGCCGCTGGCGCGCTGGTCGAGCCCCTGCTGCCGCTGACCCTGCTGCGCCAGCCGCTGCCGCTCCTCCTTCGACAGGAGCTTGCCCGGATCCGGGAGGAGCCCCTCCAGCTCCCTCCGGATGGCGTCGGCCTTCTGGACCGCCGAGGCCGCCTGGCGCTGCGCCTCGCGGACCTCCGCGGCGTCCTTCCTGCCGGCCGCCTGGTACCGCTCGGCGATCTGCGCCTCCTCCTCCAGGATCATGGCGGTCCGGCTCGCGGGACCGAGCGCCTGGCGGGCGGCGTCGAGCGCCGCGGGCATGTCGCGCGCGGCGAGGGCCCGCTTCACGTCGTCGAGCCCCTCCCGCGCGTTCTCGAGGTCGATCTGCGCGCGGCGGGGGGCCCCCTTCTCCGCCGCGCGGGCCGCGTCGGCCGCCTCCTTCGCCAGCCGCTCGAGGCGGGACGCGACCTTCTCCGCGTCCTTCATCTTCTCCGCCATCCGCTGGCGCCACGCCTCGCGGAGCTTCTCCGTCTCGTCGCCGAGCTTCCGCTGGTCCGCCCTCAGGCCGTCCAGCTCCTTCTTGAACTCCCGCAGCTCCTTCACCAGCTCGCGGTTCTTCTCGGACGGCATCCCCGCCGTCCGCTCCAGCCCGGCGACCATCTCGTCCATCGCCGAGCCCATCTCGTCGAGCGCCTTCATGGCCGCCTCGACGTCGCCGCGCGCGAGCGCCTCCTCCACCGCGTCGAGCCCGCCGGCGACGTCCTTCGACTTCGCCAGCTCCGCGAGCGCGTCCTGGTTCATGTGCTCGTCGGAGAGCCCCTTGGCCTGCTCCGCCATGCGCCGGAGGAGGTCGTTCATCCGCTCCTTCATCCGCGAGATCCTCGCCACCAGCTCCTGCCTCGCGTCGTCGTTCGGCGCGCGCCGGTACTTGTCGAGCAGGTCTGCCAGGTCGCGCCGTGACTTCGCGAGGTCCCGCGCCATCTCCACCAGGTCCTGGGACTGCTGCCTGTCGAGGAGCTGCTCGAGATAGAGGATGGCGCGCTCCAGCTCGGCGTCGAGCTGGTCGTCGAAGTGGCGGGTCATCGACGCGAGCCCCGCGTCGGCGGGCTTCCCCTCGCGGAGCATCCGCGCGAGCGTCTGGCGCGTGGAGCTGACCCGCTGCGCCGCGAGCCGGATCGAGCCGGCGGCGTTCTCCAGCCCCCGGGCGAGCTCCTTCGGCCCGGCCTTCTCCTTGCGGATGGTCGCCGCCAGCTCGCGCAGCCGCCCGTGGACGCGCGCGACGCGGCCGTCGAGCGCCTCGGCGAGCGGGAGCAGCTGCGCCGTGTGGAGCTTGCCGCGCGCGACCAGCTCGAGGTGGTCGCCGGTCACGCCGACCAGCTCCTCCCACGCGGCGCGGACCGCCTCCATCAGCTTCCGGCGGTGCTCCGCCTCGCTGTAGATCTTCACGACGTGGGTGGCGCTCGCGCCCTTCTTGGGTCCGGAGACGGCGTCGCCATCGGTCGCCTCGAGCCAGTAGAGGAGCCGCTCACCTTCGCCCAGCGCGAGCGGCACCAGGTCCAGGTCGAAGGCGCCGCCGTCGCGCCGGGCCCCCTCGAACCTGCGCAGCGGCGTGCGCCGCTCCGGCCCGCCCGCCGCCTTCAAGACGAGCGAGAGCTCGCCGAGCCCCACGTCGTCGGAGGCCTGCCACTCCACCTTGACGGTGGCGCCGGGCTGCACCTCGACCTCCTGTGCCGGCGCGGTGATCCGGACCTCCGGGAAGGCGTCGGCCTCGACGATGATCGGGATGGGCGGCCCCTCGGCGACGGCGCGGCCCCGGCCGTCGAGGAAGCGGAACCGGTAGGCGCCGGCCCCCGCGACGAGGAAGCGGCCGGAGAGCTGACGCTCGGCGGCGACGGCGAGCGGAACCTTCAGGGGGATCGCTCCCCTCTCCCCCACCGGGGGAGAGGGTGAGGGTGAGGGGGCGCCTTCAGCCCGCTCCACCTCGAGCTCCGCCCCCTTCACTGGCCGGTCGGCGCGTGTCTTCAGCTCGACCTCGGTCCCCTTCGGCGCGCGGATCTCGCCGCCGGTGCCGGAGAGCGATTTCGCCTCGCGCTTCATGTATGCCGGGTAGCGGAGCGTCAGCTCGATGTCGCCGGTGATCGGGTCGAGCGCGAGGCGCGAGGCCGCCGGATCGCCGGCGAGGATCCGCCGGAGCCCGCCGCCGACCGGCGGAGGGGGCGATCGCGACGGAGAGGAGCGTGACGCCCAGGACCGCGCCCAGTGCGGCCGCAGCGCGCCGGACGGGGCGGTCGGGGAGTGCGCTGCGGAGGTCGACGGCGGCGAGGGACCGCGCGCTCCGCTCCACGTGGGCATCGAGGAGCGCGATCGAGAAGCGGCCGGACGCCTCGAGCTGGCCGCGGTCGCGTCCCAGCTCCACGGCGGAGACGACCGCGGAGCGGAGCGGGCCGTCCGACTCGGTGAGGGTGCGGGCGACGGCGGCAGGGCTTCGCGCCAGCCGCAGGGTGCGGACCGAACGCCACGCCTCGAGCGCGACGGCGATCGCCATGCCCAGGAGCGTGACGGGGCGCGCGAAGCCGATCCGGGCGCCGGCCGCCAGCCCCATGGCCCCCCCAAGGAGGCAGCCCACCACCTGGGCGAGCGCGCGGAGCGTGGCGGCGCCGACGAGGATCCGGACGAGCCGTCCCCTCGCGCCATCCAGCACCCGGACGATCTCGGCGTATCCCACGGTCATCGGGAACGGAGAATAACCCTCTAACCGCCCGCATCCCACCCCGCGAGGCGGGCGTGCTACCGTGCCCTCCCGCCGGAGTGAATAACGTCACAGGAGAAGCGTCTCGGTCGATGGAAGCGGACGATCTTTCGCTGGTTCGAAGGGCGCGAGCCGGGGATGACCGGGCTTTCCAGGCCCTCGTCGTCCGCTACCAGAGGAAGGTCTACGCCGTGGCGCTCGGCATCGTACGAGACACAGACACCGCCTGGGACGTCGCCCAGGAGGCCTTCGTGCGCGCCCACGGCCACCTCGCCGAGCTGGAGGGTGAGGAGGCCTTCGTGAAGTGGCTGTTCCGGATCACGAGCCACCTCTCCATCGACTCCGTGCGGCGCGAGCGCCGGACGCTCAAGGACTCGGTCGAAGACGTCCCCGAGGCGCAGCTGCAGGGCGGCGGCGAGGGGATCCTCTCGACGCCGCTCGGGCTGGACCCGGGGGACAACGCGCTCCGCCGCGAGCTGGCGGGGCGGATGGAGGCGGCGCTGTCGGAGCTGCCCGAGATCCACCGCGAGATCCTGGTGCTGCGCGAGCTGGAGGGGCTCTCCTACGAGGAGCTGGCCGAGCGGCTCGGGATCCAGAAGGGCACGGTGATGAGCCGGCTCTTCCACGCGAGGAAGAAGATGCAGGTGCTGCTCGCCGACTACGCCGGCATGAAGCCCGGCGGCGGGCAGGACGAGGAACGGGAGAGGGGAGGGAGCGGATCATGAGCGAGTGCACTCGCTTCGCACCGATGCTCACCGCCAGGCCGGGCGAGCTCGACGGCCGCGGACGCCGCCGCGCTCGCGCGCCACCTCGACGACTGCGTGGAGTGCAGGGCGCTCCACGCGACCTTCCTGGCCACGGACGGGCTCCTCGCCGAGGGGCTCCTGGCCAGGGCGGCCGAGCGCGACTTCGCGCCGTTCACCGACGCCGTCATGGCGCGGGTGGCGCGCCGCCACAACCGTCGCGGCCGGGTCTTCGACTGGGTGTCGCACCACCGGGTGCGCGCCGCCATCTCGGCGATCGTCCCGGCCTTTGCGGCCGCCGCACTGGTCGTCTATTTTCAGGCGGGGACGCCGTCCCCCGGGCAGCAGCCGCACCTCTTCGAGTTGACGTCGGACTGCGGCGTGACGATGGTGCTGAAGACCGATCAGGGACCCGTCGTCCTGATGGGCGACACGGAGTGAGGGGATGCAAATGATCCAGCCGGGGAAGGTCCAGCCCATTCGAGCCGTGGTCGCGGGGTTCGCCCTGGCGATGGCGCTGCTCGCCCCGCGCGCCGCCGCGGCGGCCGACGGCGTCCCGGCCCGCGTGCGCGTGGCGAAGGCGTCGCGCGCCGCGCCGGCGCAGATCGACCCCAGGCTGGAGGACGTGCGCAAGCAGGTCTCGGCGCTGGCGTGGCAGCGGTGGGAGCTCGTCTCGGATCAGACCCCGTCGCTCGCGCAGGGGCGGTCGACCTTCATAGACCTGCCGGACGGCGGCCAGGCCGCCCTCTCGGTCGTCGAGGTCCGCGGCAGACATCGTCACGATCGAGGTGGCGATGGCGCAGAAGAACACGCAGTCGCGCGTGACGATCGAGAAGGGGCAGCGGATCGTCCACCAGGTCGCGAAGGAGAAGGACGGCGTCGCCCTCTTCATCGTCGTGACGCCGTGGCCGTGACGTAGCGGCGCTGCGTCCCCACCGGGCTCACGACGCCCGCAACAGCTCCGCCGCGGGCCCAAGCAGCCTCGCCAGGCCGGCGTCCGCCGTCAGCACCTTCAGGCCGTGCTCGAGCGCCGTCCCGGCTATCAGGATGTCTGGCGCGCGGGCCGCCGCCGGCCGCGAGGGCTGCGTCGAGCCCCGCGACGGCGCCCGCCGCGCTGGCGGGCAGCACCTCGACCTGCGCCGCGAAGAAGTCGACGTAAAAGCGGCGCCGTTCGGCCGACAGCGTGGGGCTCGCGAGCAGCTCGACCACCGTGACCACCGAGACGGGGACCGGGCCCTCGTCCATCAGCTCGTCGAGACGCTCTAGCGCCTGCAGGTTGCGCCGCTCGGTCTCGATGAAGACCGACGTGTCGACCAGGACCCGGCTCAACGCCGTCCCCAGTCATCGCGGCGCGCGCGTTCGACCTCGTCGGCGTGGGCGTCGTCGGCCGGCAGGCTCCAGAGCACCTTCCGCAGCCGAACCCACGACTCCATTCGCCTCGCCTTCAGCTCCTCGCTCTCGCGAAGGCGCGCGGCCTCCTGCAGTGCCAGCTGGCGAAGCCACGTGGAGACCGGCAGATGAACGGCCTCGGCCGCCTTCTCGATGCCACGCCGCTCCTCGGCCGTGAGCCGAATCGTCAGGTCACCCGTCTTCATCTTCTTCCCAGCCATGCATGACGTTGTACCCACGGCGCCATGCGGCGGCAACCCGCCAGACGAGGGGCGCTCCTCTCGGACCGTCCCCTCCCCCGCATCGAGGGGGAGGGTCAGGGTGAGGGAGCAGCCAATACATCTGCGGCGGGCGCTCTGGTCTACACCGCCGGCGCCGGCAGCTTCCCGCGCACCAGGAAGCCGGCGCGCGCATGGCGCAGCCGGCGCACCGCGACGGCGTCCTGACGGACCCACTCCACGTCGCCGGCCTCGGTGACGGTGCAGTGCCACGTCTCGGCCGGCCCCCTCGGCCTCCTCGCGGCGAAGGCGGCGGGGGTGAAGACGCCCACGTTGGTGCCTCCCGCCGGATCCCGCGCCGACGAGTAGCGGAAGGCCTCGACGCCGGCCTCGCGCATCTCGGTGCCGAGCTGCTGCGACGCGCCGTAGGAGCCCCTCGCCGAGATGCGCGCCCGGTGCTCAGCGAAGGGCGGCGCCGTCAGGTCGATCCCGGCGCCGGTCGCGACGCGCGCGCGAAACACCGAGAGCTGCGTGGTGTTCGGGAGGAGCGAGGCGCTCGTCCCGGCGAAGAAGAGGAGCCGGTAGTAGGAGAGCTCGGCGAGCGCGGTCTCGCGGCTGTCGGAGCCGTACCAGATGCCCCGCTCGTGCCGGCGCCCGAAGCGCGAGCCGTGGGCGAGCGGCGGGTACCTGAACGGCGTCGCCAGCAGGTAGTGGAGCCCCTGGAACTCACCGTCCGCCGGGACCGGCGGCTTCGCGGCGTCCAGGAGCTCCTCGAGGAGCGCCTGCTCGGCGAGCGAGTCGACGAGCGCCCGCGTCGAGACCAGGTGCTGCGCCTCGACCGCGCGCCACGGCTCGGCGACGAGCCGCCGGCGCTCAGTTCTTCCCGCGCATCGCGTCCAGATACTGGCCGACACTCACGAGCCCCGAGACGGTCTGGATGAGCTGCAGCGGAACGCCGCCCAGGTGGGCGTTCGCGCCGCGGAGCCAGCGACGGCAGGCCTCGGCGTCGCCACCCAGCAGCGCGTCGAGCCCCCGGTAGAGCCGCAGGAAGAGGAGCGCCAGCTCGCCCTCCTTCTGGGCGGCCTGGATGGAGCGCCCGGAGCGGAGGCGCGAGATGGAGGCGGCGCTCACGCCGAGGATCCTGGCGAGTGCCGCGTCGGGCAGCGCGAGCCGCTCGGCAGCCCGGAGCGTGGCCTTCGTGACCACCGCGTCGGGCGCGACGGCGGGGCTGGCGCGGGCGGTCCTGGGGTGCATGCGGCTCCTTTCACCTGCAAGTATGTACGGCCGTTCTTGCAGGTGCAAGGTGCACCGGCAGGCGTGCTGCTGGCTACCGCCGCGCCTTGAACCACTCGAGCGTCCGCGCGAGCCCCTCCGCGATCGGCACCTCCGGCCTCCAGCCGAGCTTCGCGGCGGCCAGCCTCGGATCGAGGCAGGAGCGCCGCTGCTCGCCGGCCCGCGCCGCGGCGAACTCGGGCGGGCGCGTGACGCCCGCCGCCTTCGCGAGGTGGCCGTAGAGCTGGACGACGTCGGTCTCGACGCCGGTGGCGACGTTCACGGAGCCGTCGAAGGCGGCCTCGGCGGCGAGCAGGTTCATGCGCGCGACGTCGGCGACGTAGACGTAGTCGCGCGTCTGCTTCCCGTCGCCGTAGACGGTGCAGGGCTTCCCGTCGAGGAGGCGGCCGGAGAAGATGGCGACGACGCCGGCCTCGCCGTGTGGATCCTGGCGCGGCCCGTAGACGTTGGCGTAGCGCAGGCACGCGGCCTTGATGCCGTGGGACGCGCGGAAGACGCCGAGGTAGAGCTCGCTCGCCATCTTCGCGGCGCCGTAGGCGGAGACCGGGGCCGGCAGCAGCGTCTCGGGCGAGGGGATGACGTCGGTCTCGCCGTAGCCCGCGCCGCCCGAGGAGGCGAAGAGGAGCTGGCGGACGCCCGCGCCGGCCGCGGCCGTCAGCAGATTCAGGAGGCCGCCGACGTTCACGTCGGCGTCGGAGCGCGGGTCGGCCATCGACTTGCGGACGTCGATCTGCGCGGCGTGGTGGCAGAGGACGTCGGGCTTCTCCTCCGCGACCGCCTTCGCCGCCTCGGGGCTGCGCACGTCGCAGACGTGGAGCCGGACGCCCTTCGCGACGTTCTCGCGCTTGCCGCTGGAGAGGTCGTCGAGGACCGCCACGTCCCAGCCCTTCGAGAGGAACAGGTCGGCGACGGTGGAGCCGATGAACCCGGCGCCGCCGGTGATCAGGATCTTCTTCGACATGGCGCGAATATTCGTCCACTCGGCGTCGCCTGCCAAGGGCGCCGCAGAGACGAGCCGGGGCCGCAGCGATGACCCGCTGCGGCCCCGGCCGACTGCCCCCTCCGTCGGCGACTACGGCGTGATCGAGTAGTCGATGTACGTGAAGGCGTCCCTGATGGTCGTGGCCGGGTTCGTCTTCACGTCGGCGACGACCCGGTACAGCCCGGCCGGTGTCGTGCCGACCAGCGTCCAGGTGTCGGTCGCGCTCCAGTCCTGCACCACGGTCCAGGCGGCCGCGGTGTAGTCGTACTCCCAGAACCGGTACTCGTAACCCGCGGACCCCACTCCGGCGGCCGTGAAGATCACGGCGGTCCCCGCAGCCTGCGGACTGGGCACGCTCGGCGTCAGGATCACGCCCGTGGCGGGCGCCTGAGCGACGAGGTCGTAGTCGATGAACGTGAAGGCGTCCCGAACGTCGGAGAGCGGGTCCGTCTTCACGTCGGCGACCACCCGGTAGGTCCCGGCCGGCGTCGTGCCGGCCAGCGTCCAGGTGGCGGTCGCGCTCCAGTCCTGCACCACGCTCCAGGTGGCCGTGGTGAAGTCGTACTGCCAGAACCGGTACAGGTAGCCGGAGGATCCCGCCCCAGCCGCGGTGAAGATCACGTCGGCCCCAGCCACCTGCGGACTCGGCGCGCTCGGCGTCAGGGTCACGCCCGTGGCCGGAGGCGCCAGGAGTTGGTAGTCGACGAAGGCGAACGCATCCCTGCCGATCGACGCGGGATCCGTCCTCACGTCGGCGACGATCCGGTAGAACCCCGCCGGTGTCGTGCCGGCCTGCGTCCAGGTCGCCGTCGAGCTCCAGTCCTGGACCACTGACCACGCGGCCGCCGCGTAGTCATACCGCCAGAACCGGTACTGGTACCCGGAGGCGCCTTCGCCGGCAGCGGTGAAGGTGACCGCGGTCCCCGCCGCTTGCGGGCTGGGTTGGCTCGACGTCAGGATGACGCCGGTGGCCGGCGGAATCACCAGGCTCCCGAACGCGGTCGCCGAGTACGTCACGCCCGCGGCGTTCCACGCGGCGATGCGGTAGCGGATGTTGCCCGCGCCGGGGCTGGTGTCGAGGAAGCGGGTCGCGTTGGCCATGGCGTTGCCGATCTGGGTCCAGGTCGCGACGTTGCCACCACCGTCCGCGATGCCCCGCTCGATCCCGAAGCCGACCTCGTTGGCCGGGTTGCCCCAGTCGAGGATCGTCGAGTAGCTCACCGGCGTCGGGTCGGTCCAGGCCACCGTGACCGTCCCGTCCCCGTTGGGCGTGAAGCCCGCCAGCGGCTGGCCAGGCGTCACGACGTTCACGGCGACGGTCATCGGCCGCATCATGTCCATCTCCTCGTGGCTGAGGATGTGGCAGTGCCACACGTACTCCCAGCCGAAGTTGGTCAGCTCGTTGGTGATGGGCGGGACGATGGGCTGGGCGTACATGTCGAGGTTGACGAAGCCGTCCGGCGACCCGAGCGGCATCATCGGATTGAGCGGCCGCACGCTCTCCGTGAGGCCGAACGGCACCTTCGGGACGATCGGCCGCATGGCGACGATCGTGTCCTCGAGCGGGCTGATCCGGAGCGTGTCCTTCCAGCCGATCTCGTTGGGGTCCGGCTTCCGGATGATCCCGTCCCAGCCGACGCGGTTGATGATCTGGACGTCGAACAGGTGGAAGTGGATCGGGTGGGTGTCCACGCCGTTGTGGGTGATCTTCCAGATCTGGGAGCCGTCGGTCGTCGTGCTGATCGGGGTCACCGAGACTCCTGGCGGCAGCTCGATCCCTTCGAAGACCTCCGAGGCGGGGTTCACGTACGGGTACAGGATCAGCGTCTGCGCCAGCCCGGCCTGTATGTTGGGCGTCTCGAGGCCGAGGTTGCCGCTCATCCGGCCGTACTCCTTGTCGAAGGCCTCACCCATCTCGTCCTGGATGGCCTTCCGCAGGAGGGGCATCACGAGCGGGGTGCCGACGAGCGTGTCGAAGTCCAGGGACTCGTCGAAGATCTGCACGAGGCCGGCCCGGGGACCGTTGTTCCAGAACGCCGTGCCGTAGGCCGTGTTGTAGGCGCCCTGCCCGACGACGATCGGGTGCTGCGAGTCCTCGAACACGCCCTGACCGCCGAGGCTCCTCGCCTTGAACGCGGTCTGCAGCGCTGCCAGGTTGAACGGGGCCGCCGGCGTCCCCGCCACGACGATCTGCATGACCGTCCGGGTGTTCGGGCCGTAGCCGGGGAGGGTCGAGGGGGCGCCGCCCGACGAGGTGAGGTCCGCGTTGCCGGTGTAGTAGTCGTAGCGCGGATCACGGGCCGGGAAGGCGGCGGGGGCGTCGTTGTAGAGGATGAGGGTCTGCCCGGCGAAGGCCGAGAAGTCGACGACGACGTCGGCGCGCTCCGCGGGGCCGAGGAGCAGCGAGTGCTGGTCGACGTTGCCCGCGTTGAACACCGTAGGGTCGGTCACCCACGTGGTGACCTGCGGCGGGATGACGACCGGCGCCGGGAGGAAGCCGCCCTCGGTGCCGATCTGGACCCAGTCCGGGCCCGGAGGGCTCGAGGAGCGTGTCCGGCGTGGGGAAGACGCCCGGAGGATCGGCGAGCGCTGCCAGCACCTCGGCCGCGTTGAGCGCGACCTCCTTGCCGGAGGCGTCGGCCACGTAGAGGCTCAGGTTGAAGAAGCGGTCGTTGGCCGCGTTGAGGATTCGGAACCGGTAGGTCTTCGGCTCGATCGTGACGGTCGGGTAGACCGTGCCGTTGACGAGCGGCGTGTCGTTGAAGGCCTCCATGCCCATCGAGATGAATGGCGTGCCCGGCATCTGCGGCGGCTCGCACCAGCCGAGGTCCGGGTTGCACATGGGGTCGTAGTAGGGGTTCGCGACCGGCATGTTGGTGACGCGCGTGGGCGGCCAGAACCACGGGCCGTAGGCCCAGCGCCCGTACGCGTTCACGCCGGAGGCGTCGCCGGGGTTCTGCGCCGGGGAGTAGACGTGCGGCACCCAGAGCTGGCCGAAGCCGCCCCAGCGATCCATGTCCCAGGTCGGGTCCTGCATGGCGAGCTGCTCGGCGGACGGGACGAAGGTCTTGTCCTGGATGACGAGCGGGATCTGATCGGCGGGGAGGATCCCGCTGGCCACGAGCCCCTGCTCGGTCGGATCGCTGATCATGTACGCGGCGGCCTCGCCGGCGTACACGTTGAGCCGCGTGATGCCCCACGCGTGGTCGTGGTAGAACATCAACCGCGCGCTCTGCTGGTTCGTGTAGAAGAAGGTCATCGCGCCCGGCCCCGGGTCGGGCATGTCCGGCACCGCAGTGACGCTGACGCCCTTCGGGTACGAGGTGTCCTCACCGGCCGGCGTGATCCACTGGTGCGGCGTGCCGTCGCTGATCCACGGCGAGATCCCGCCGTGCAGGTGCAGCGTGGCGCGGTTCTCTGCGAAGCAGCCCGCGGGCTTGGGGATCATCCCGCACATCGGGTTGAGCGGGTCAGGCTCGGGAATCCCCGCCAGCTCAGGTCCCATCCCCGAGCCCATGACGGTGGTGTCGACGGGGATGAAGAGGTTCCCGGCAACGCCGGTCGGGAGGAGGTTGCGGAAGAGGATCCGGACCGGGCGGTCCTTCGTCGCGGCGATGAGCGGACCGAGGTAGTGCGGCCCCTCGACGCCCGCGGCCTGCGACCCGTCGGGCAGCAGGATGGGGCTCCCGTCGGTGTTCACGAGGGGCACCCAGTTGCCCGCGTAGACTGGGGTCGCGAGCTGCACGTAGCCGCGGAGCTTCGTCGGCGGCAGGTCGGAGTGCATCTTCTCCAAGTACTGGACCACCGCGATCTCGTAGTAGTCGGTGCCCGGATACGTCGTGGTGTCCGGGACGGCGAGCGGGATGTACTGGCCGAGGTTGTTGGCACCGGCCGCGCCGAGGCCAGGGAGCCCGTCGACGAACTTCCGGATGCCGCCCGTCACCGTCGTCCCGACGACCACGGGCAGCGGACTGTTCGCATAGTTGGGGACGCTGAAGTAGTGCGGCGCGGACCCGGGTGGCGGCATCTGTGCAAGTGCCTGCTGACCGCCGACGGCTGCACCGAGCGCCAGTGACATGCCCAATAGGCTGAGTGGTTTCACGTTCTCTCTCCCTCCGATCCACGGCCACCCTGCGGGCTGCAAGTGGTCGAACCGGAATCCGTTCAAGCAAACAGGTGACTGCCGCACGCTTCGACATCTCCTCTACGACCCAATCCCAATGGGTCCCGGCGCCCCGCCGGGCGTTGCCTAGAGCGGCGCCTCCCAGCGCCTGCCTGCGTCTACGCCCGGGGCCCGGATGACCTTGCCCCTGAGCGCGGACTGCGCGCAGGCGACCGCCGCGTCCGGCGCGGAGCCCTTGAACTCGAGCCGCGCCCCCTGGACGCGAACGGCGCCCGCGGCGGCCTCCAGGGCGAGCACGAAGGACGCGCTCTCCGCCCCGCACTCCTCGACCTGCCTCCGGAAGCCCGCGAACCCTGCGATGAGGTCACGCCGGATCGCCCTCAGCTCCTCGCGTCTCACCGAGCCGGCCGGGCCCCTCGCCTGCTGGGCGGCCTTCGGCACGACGCCGGTCGCCGTCTTCGCCCCGGGGGGCGTGGCGCGCGCGAACGGCGCGGGATCCGCGGGTGCCGCGGCGGCGACCGCGCCGACTCCGGCGGGCGCGCCTGCTTCGCTGAGCGAGGGCGTCAATGGCTGTGAGGCCAATCCCACCGGCGGCCCGTTCCGCGCGGCCGGTCTGACGAGGGCCGCGCCGACGGCGACGACGAGTCCGACCACCAGCAGTCCAGCGACGACGACTTTCCTGATGTCCATCTCTCGCTTCCCCTTCCAGTCTCGACTCGCGATCGCAGCCAGGTCACCCGCGCGGCTCAGGCCGTCGCGGAGAGCGGCGCCACGACCGGAGCGCGGTCGGTGACGTCGGTGATGTCGACCGCCAGCGCGTCGACGGGCGTGTACTCGGGGACGAGCCGTCGCAGCGCTCGCCGGATCGCCACCGGATCGTCGGGCGGCGCCATCGCCAGGGCGCCGAGGAGGCGCCTCAGCTCTTCCCAGTCGAACGGCCGGAAGCGGCCGACGAAGATCTTCGGGTGGCGCGTCTGCTCGGCGTGCTCCGCCCCCACCGACAGCTCCTCGAAGAGCTTCTCGCCGGGGCGCAGGCCGGTGAACTGGATCTCGATGTCCTCGCCCGGCCTCAGCCCGGAGAGGCGGATCAGGTCGCCGCGCGAGGTCGACGATCCGGACCGGCTCGCCCATGTCGAGGACGAAGATCTCTCCGCCGTTGCCCATCGCGCCGGCCTGCAGGACGAGCTGGCTGGCCTCGGGGATCGTCATGAAGTAGCGGCGTCATCTCCGGGTGCGTGACCGTGACCGGCCCGCCCCGCGCGATCTGCTCCTGGAAGATCGGGATGACGCTGCCGTTCGATGCCGAGGACGTTGCCGAAGCGGACCGCGACGAACCGCGTCGTCGACTCGCTGCGACGAGCGCCTGGACGTACATCTCGGCGACGCGCTTGGTGGCGCCCATGACCGACGTGGGGTTGACCGCCTTGTCGGTCGAGATCATGACGAACCGCTCGACGCCGTGGCGGTCGGCGAGCGTCGGCGAGCGCTGCGCGTGCCGAAGACGTTGTTCTTGACCGCCTCGCCGGGGTTCCACTCCATCATCGGCACGTGCTTGTGGGCCGCGGCGTGGAAGACGACGCTCGGGCGATGGGCTCGCGAAGATGGCCTCCATCCGCCGCTCCTCGGCGACGTCGGCCACGCAGGGCGCGAACCGGACGGTCGGGGAAGCGGGCCTCCAGCTCGCGGTGGACGTGGAAGAGGGCGTTCTCAGCCCGCTCCACGAGGACGACGACCGCGGCTCGAAGCGGGCGACCTGCCGGCACAGCTCGGAGCCGATGGAGCCGCCCGCGCCCGTCACCAGCACGGCGCGCCCCGTCATCTCCCGGGAGATGAGCGCCATGTCCAGCTCCACCGGGTCGCGCCCGAGGAGGTCCTCGATGGCGACGGGGCGGAGCTGGTTGACGCTGACCTGGCCGTCGACCAGGTCGGCGAGGCCCGGGATGGTCCTGGACTTCGCGCCCGACTGCTCGCAGAGCCGGACGATCCGGCGCATCTGCGCGCCGTTCGCGGTCGGGATGGCGATGAGGACCTGATCGGCCTGCTGCCCGGCGACGATCCGCGGGAGGTCGGCGATCACGCCGAGGACCCGGACGCCGTGGATGTGGCCGCCGATCTTCGTCGGGTCGTCGTCCACGAAGCCGACCACCTCGTAGCGCCCCGCGTACCGGCGCTTCAGGTCTGCGACGAGCAGCTCCCCGGCGTCGCCGGCGCCGACGACCAGGACGCGGCTCGCGCTCTCGCCGCTGGGTGTCGCCGCGTCCCGGTGCGGGCGCAGCACGCGGACGGAGAGCCTGGCGCCGCCCACCAGCACCATCGCGAGCAGGTAGTCGATGACGACGACCGACCGCGGGAAGGGCTGCCCGAGCGCGAGGAGCGCGAGCGCGAAGAGGAGCGTGGAGGCCGTGGTCGCCTGGACGATGCCGATGGCGTCGCCGGCGCTCGTGTAGCGCCAGATGCCGCGGAAGAGGCCGCCGCCGAAGAAGACCGCCGTCCGGATCGCGAGCATGACGGGCAGCGACGCCAGCAGGGCGCCGACGTAGAGCTCGGGGACGTAGAGCTCGAACCGGATCAGGAAGGCGATCCCGAGCGCCGACGTCCAGAGGAGGAGGTGCGCCCCGATGACGACGGTGCGGCGGGCGGCGATCCGGATCCATGCCTCGCGCTGGGTCATGATCACTCACCGATCGAAGCGGGTTCCATGGTGGCGGACGGCGAGGGGGCGGCGGGGGGCCGGGGAGCGCGCTGGGCCGACGCGGCGCGCAGCGCCAGCGCGGGGCTGGTCGCGACCACCTCCGCGGCGACCCGCACCACGTCCTCGTCGGTCATGCTCGAGCCGCTCGGCAGGCAGAGGCCGCGCTCGAAGAGCTCGGTCTGCCACCGCGCCGCCGCGCGCGGCGAAGCCGGAGAAGACGGGCTGCAGGTGCATCGGCTTCCAGACCGGGCGGGCCTCGATGTCGCGCTGCTCCAGGCGCAAGCCGGACCGCCTCGCGGTCGGCGCCGAACGCCGCCGGCGTCGAAGGTGACGGCGGTGAGCCAGCGCGTTCGAGCGCCGTACTCGGCCTCGGGCATGAAGGCGAGGCCCGGGACGCCGCCGAGCGCCGCCGGTAGAGCGCGTTGACCTCGCGGCGCCGGGCGACTCGCTGGTCGAGCACGCGGAGCTGCCCGCGCCCCACCGCGGCCAGCAGGTTGCGACAGCCGGTAGTTGAAGCCGATCTCGGAGTGCTGGTAGTGCGGGGCCGGGTCGCGCGCCTGCGTGGCGAGGAAGCGCGCCTGCTCGATCAGCTCCTTCCGGTCGGACAGGAGCATCCCGCCGCCGCTGGTGGTGATGATCTTGTTGCCGTTGAAGGAGAAGACGCCCAGCGCGCCGAAGGAGCCGGCCGCGCGCCCCGTGTACGTCGCGCCGAGCGCCTCGGCGGCGTCCTCGACGAGCGGCACGCCGTAGCGCTCGCAGGCCGCGACGATCGGGTCGTAGTCGGCGCACTGCCCGTAGAGATCGACGACGATGACGGCCTTGGGGAGCTTGCCGCGCCTGGCGGCGGCCGCCAGCTCCTCCTCGAGCAGGGCCGGGTCCATGGTCCAGGTCTCGCGGCTCGAGTCGATGAAGACCGGGCGAGCCCCCTCGTAGAGGATCGGGTTGACCGTCGCCGAGAAGGTGAGCGTCGGGGCGATCACCTCGTCGCCGCGGCCCCACCCCGAGGATCCGGAGCGCGAGGTGGAGTGCCGCCGTGCCGCTGGAGAGGGCCGCGGCGTGCGCGACGCCGGTCCGGCCGGCCAGCTCGCGCTCGAAGGCGTCCACGTGGGGGCCGAGCGGGGCGATCCAGTTGGAGTCGAAGGCCTCCGCGAGGAGCGCTCCGCTCCTCGCCGCCCATGTGCGGCGGAGACAGGTAGAGGCGGCTCACAGGGCACCCACCTTCGCGTCGATCGGCCGGGCCGGAACGCCGACCACTGTCAGGCCATCGGCGACGTCCCTGTGGATCGCCGCGCCGGCGCCAGCGCGCACGTCGGCGCCGATCTTGACGCCCGGCAGGGCGACCGCGCCCAGCCCGAGGTGACTGCGCCTCCCCACCGTGACGGCGCCGCCGAGGGCGGCCTTGGGAGAGAGGTGGGCGTAGTCGTCGACCCTGCAGTCGTGCTCGACCACCGCGCCGGTGTTCACGATGACCCCCTGGCCGACGACGGCGTCAGGGTTGACGGCGGCGTTCGCCACCACGGCCGTCCCCTCGCCGAGCCGCGCCGAGCGCGCGACCACGGCGGAGGGATGGATCAGGGTGGCGACCTCGAACCCGGCCAGGCGCAGCCGCTTGTGAGCGCGCTCCCTCGCTTCGTTCGAGCCGATCCCCAGCGCGACGAGGACGTCTCCGAAGCGCTCGCGCTCCGCGACCAGCCGGTCCCACCCGATGACGGGGAGCCCCCAGATCTCCGAGCCGGCGAGCGTCGGATCGTCGTCGACGAAGCCGATGAGCCGTAGCCCCATCGAGAGTCCGACGTCGGCGACGACCTTCCCGTGACCACCGGCGCCGAGCACGAGCAGGTCGCGCGCGGGGGTCGGGATCTCGCTGAAGGACGCCGTCGGCATTGCGCGCTCTCCCAGCTGAGTAGCGCCCCAAAAGTGCGGCGGGAGCGCGCATCAGCCAACTCAAGCGGAGATAAGAGCGCGCAGGCAATCGGCTTTGACGCCAGATCAATCCCAACGGGGACGACCCGCAATCTCCAGTGCTTACGATTGCCGAGTGACCCAACAGGTACGACTTTGTCACACCTGTGGCGGAGAGTCCGTCGAAGAGCGATCGCTCCCCATGAACTCGGGCATCGTGGCGTGGCCTCGCCGAGAGATCCCGGATCGGGAGACGACTCTCGCGAGGGTCATGAGCAGGATCTTGAGATCCAGCGCCAGGCTCCAGTGGTCCACGTACCAGACGTCGAGAGTGAACTTTTGCTCCCACGAGATCGCGTTGCGGCCGTTCACCTGCGCCCAGCCCGTGATCCCGGGGAGCACGTCGTGCCTGCGGGCCTGCTCGGGCGAGTACCTGGGCAGGTACTGCATGAGGAGCGGACGTGGCCCGACGAGGCTCACCTCTCCCTTCAGCACGTTCCAGAGCTGGGGCAGCTCATCGAGGCTCGTCGCGCGCAGGATGGCACCGAGCCGGGTGAGCCGCTCCGCGTCAGGGAGCGGGCGGCCGTCGGCGCCAGCGGCCTCGCGCATCGTCCGGAGCTTCAGGAGCTCGAACGGCCTCCCGTGGAGCCCGGGGCGCTGCTGGCGGAAGAGGACCGGCGTGCCCAGCCCCAGCCTGACGGCAGCGGCCGCCGTGAGCAGCAGCGGGGAGATCAGGAGGAGTCCGACGGCCGCCGCGACGCGATCGAACGTCGTCTTCGCGAACAGCGCGAGCCCCGCCTGCCTCGTGGTGCGTTCGCTCGGGGTGATCCGGAGCTGGGACGACGGCCGCACGTTGCTCCCATGTCGCGCGAGGACTCGGTACGACCCCGCATGCGTCGCGCGGAGCTTTCATGCAAACATACGATCTCGGCGCGACCGACGCGATAGGCGTGATGCGAACAGAGCCCACACCCGACGCAGCCCGGGCCATGCGCCACCGACGCCTGGTCCACGTCACGACCGTTCCCGAGACCCTGCGCTTCCTCGCGGGTCAGCCGCGGTACATGCAGCGCCATGGCTTCGAGGTCTTCGCCGTGTCGTCCGGCGGTGAGGACCTGGCGCGCATCTGCGCGGCGGAGGGGATGGTCGGGGTCGCGATCGAGATGCCCCGACGGATCACGCCCCTCCGGGATCTCGTGGCCCTCGCCAGGCTGTGGACCCTCCTCCGCACGCTCAGGCCCGACATCGTCCATGCGCACACGCCCAAGGGCGGGCTGCTGGGGATGTTGGCCGCGTGGCTCGCCCGGGTCCCGACGCGCATCTACCACATCCACGGGCTGCCCTTCGTGACCCGACGCGGCTGGTCGCGCTGGCTGCTCCGGTCGACCGAGAGGGTCTCGTGCGCCGCCGCCACGCAGGTCCTGTGCGTGAGCAGATCGATCGCCCGCCTCGCCACCGAGGAGCGGCTGGCGGGTGACGCGCGGATCGAGGTGCTGCTCGGCGGTACCATCAACGGGGTGGACACGACCCGCTTCCGTCCGCAGCTCGAGCCGGTTCGCCGGTCGTGTCGGTCCGAGCACGGGATCCCCGACTCGGCCGCGGTCATCGGCTTCGTGGGACGGTTGGTGCGCGAGAAGGGCATCTCCGAGCTCGCCGAGGCGTGGGCGAGCCTCCGCGCCCGGTTCGCCGACGCTCATCTCCTCCTCGTGGGTCCCTGGGAGCCCTTCGACCCCGCTCCTCCCGCCGTTCGCGCGGCGCTGTGCCAGGATCCGCGGGTGCACCTCAGCGGCCTGGACTGGGACACGCCGCGCCTGTACGCCGCCATGGACGTCGTCGTGCTGCCGACCCATCGCGAGGGGTTCCCGGTGGTGCCGCTGGAGGCAGCGGCGATGGAGCTGCCGGTCGTGGCGACGCGCGTGCCCGGCTGCACCGACGCCGTCGTGGACGGGGTCACGGGCAGGCTCGTCCCGCCGCGCGACCCGGAGGCCCTGGCGAGCGCGCTCGCGTCGTACCTGGAGGACGAGGACCTTCGCAGGGCCCACGGACGCGCCGCGCGCGCGCGGGTGCGCGACGAGTTCTCCCAGGTCGCGATGTGGGAGGCGCTCCTGGCGCGCTACGACGCTGGCGGAACGCCGAGGCCGGCGTGAAGGTCCTCTGCCTCACGCGGTACGACGCCGCCGGCTCCAGCAGCCGCTACCGGATGTACCAGTTCCTCCCGTCCCTCCGGGACGCCGGGGTCCAGGTGGACGAGGCCCCCCTCCTCGACGCCAGCTACATCGAGGCGCTCTACGGCGGCCGGCGCCGCAGCGCGCTCCAGCTCGCGCAGGCCGCCCTGCGTCGCATCCGTCAGGTCGCCAGCGCGCGCTCCTACGATCTGATCTGGATCGAGAAGGAGCTGCTCCCGTTCGTCCCAGGCGTGGTCGAGCGGCTCCTGCTCCTTCGCGCCGCTGGCACCCCCGTCGTCGTCGACTACGACGACGCGACCTTCCATCGCTACGATCGGCACGGCTCCCCGCTGGTTCGCGCCCTCCTGGGGCGCAAGGTCGACCGGATCATGGCGGCCGCCGACCTGGTGATCGCAGGCAACGCCTACCTCGCGGCGCACGCGCGCGCCGCGGGGGCCCCGGCGGTGGCGATCCTCCCGACGGTGATCGACGTCGATCGCTACCCGTCGGCGCCGCTGCCGGCGCACGCGGGGCTCACGGTCGGCTGGATCGGCTCTCCGAGCACGCAGGCGCACCTGGAGCACGTCGCGCCCGCCCTCGCCTCGTTCTGCGCCGAGCGCGGCGCCCGGATGCACCTGATCGGAGCCACGAAGGGGTTCACGCTGCGCGGCGTCCCGGTCGAGGCGGTGCCCTGGAGCTCCGACGGAGAGGTGGCCGCGCTGCGTCAGCTCGACATCGGGATAATGCCGCTCCCCGACTCCCCCTGGGAGCGTGGGAAGTGCGGCTTCAAGCTGATCCAGTACATGGCGTGCGGGCTCCCCGTGATCGCGTCGCCCGTCGGGGCAAACCTCGAGATCGTCGCGGACGGTGAGACCGGCTTCCTGGCGCGCAGCGACGAGGAGTGGCTCGCGTCGCTCCGGGCGCTCGGGGACTCCGCCGACCTGCGCGCACGGATGGGCGCGGCGGGGCGTGCGCGGCTCGAGGCGCGCTACACCCTGCAGGTCGTCGCGCCACGCCTGACCGGGCTCCTGTGCGACGCAGCGGCCGCGGTGCGGCCCGCTCGAAGCGCCTCGCCGCCGCCGCCCCGCTCGATCGCCGCGAACACCGCCCTGAACCTGGCCGGGATGCTCGCCCCGCTAGCGGCGGCGGTCGTCGCCATACCGCACCTGAATCGCTTCCTCGGGACCGACCGGGTCGGGTTCCTCACGCTCGCCTGGGCCTTGATCGGCTACGTCAGCCTGTTCGATCTCGGCATCGGTCGAGCCCTGACGAAGCTGGTCGCGGAGACGCTCGACGCCGCCGACCGACCCCGCGTCGCACGCCTGATCTGGACCGCGCTGGCGATCATGCTCGGCCTCGGCGTGCTGGCGGGGCTCGCCATCGCAGCGGGCGCCGACTGGCTCGTCGCGTCGGCGCTGCGGATTCCGCCGGCGCTCCAGCCCGAGGCGGTCGTCGCAGTCCGCGTGCTGGCGCTGACCGTGCCCCTCGTCGTCACCTCCGCAGGGCTCCGGGGGGTCCTGGAGGCGCAGGGCAGGTTCCTGGTCAGCAACGCGGTGCGCACGCCGCTCGGCGTCTGGCTGATCGTCTGCCCCCTGCTCCTCTGGCCGCTGGGCACCCGGAGCCTCGCGGCCGTGGCGGTCCTGCTCTTCGTCGGGCGGCTCGCGGCCTGGATCGCGTACGGCGTGGCGTGCGTGCGCTCCATGCCGAACCTCCTCGCCGGCTTCTCCCTCGATCACCGGCAGGTGGGGCCGCTCCTGCGGTTCGGTGGCTGGATGACGATCAGCAGCGTGATCAGCCCGCTGATGGTCTACCTGGACCGGTTCATCCTGGGGCACGGCGCCTCGCTCCAGGTCGTCGCCTGGTACACGATTCCGTTCGAGGTGGTCACCAAGCTCCTCGTCATCCCCGGCGCGGTGGTGACCGTGCTCTTCCCGCTCTTCAGCTCCTTGACGTCGCAGGGGCACGGCGAGGCCAGCCGGCTCTACCGGCTGGGCGTCCGGTACATGGCCCTCGCGATGTTCGTGCCCACCTTCGCGGCGTCGCTCTTCGCGCGGGAAGGGCTCGGCCTCTGGCTCGGGCCCGAGTTCGCCGACGCTGCGCACCACGTCGTGCAGCTCATCGCGCTCGGGTGCCTGCTCAACGGCATCGCGACCGTGCCCTTCGCCCTCCTGCAGGGGGCCGGGCGACCGGACGTCACCGCGAAGATCCATCTCGTGGAGCTTCCGGCGTACCTGGCGCTCGTGGTCGGGCTCACGCTCCGGTTCGGCATCACCGGCACTGCGCTGGCGTGGGCGCTCCGGATGGGGCTGGATCTGATCCTGCTGCTGCTCCTCGCGCGGAGGGCCTCTGCGCCCTCCGGGCTGCCGACCCGTCCGCAGCTCGCAGCGGCGGCCACTGCCACGGCCGTGTTCGCGACCTCGCTCCTCCCGGCGCCGCTCGTCGCCAAGGGAATCCTGTTCACCGCCGTCGTCCTGGCGGAGGCGATCCTGATCTGGACGGTGCTGCTCGATCGGGACGGGCTGGGCCACGTGAAGCGCCAGGTCCTCGGGATCCTTCGATGATCGCCTGCCTCACGCTCGTCGCGCTCGCGGCCATCGCCTACGCGAACTGGTCGCTGGTCCGCGAATGGGCCTTCCCGCCGGTCATCCTGGGCTCGGTCTGGGCGGTCACGCTCGCGGTCTACTGCGCGGAGGCGGACCGCCTCCATCCCCTCCGGCCGGAGACCGGGGCGATGATCGTGGCCGGGGTGCTGGTCTTCTCCCTCGGCGCCCTCATCCCGGTGCTGCAGGACTGGTCTCGCCGCGATCGCTCCCTCCAGCAGCCGGCCGCGAGCGAGCCGCCGTCGGGAGACTGGATCGTGTGGGTGGCGGTCCTCGGCCTCCCGTTCTTCCTGCTTCGGGTGTGGGCGCTCGCGACGTCGGGGCCCACGGAGAACGTCGCGATCAACCTCCGGCTCGCCATCAGCGCGGCAGACCCCGGCGCCACCACGCTCGGCCTCCTCGGCTACCTCCTCACGTTCTCCATCTTCGGCACGGCGCTCCACGTCCTTGGGCTCGTGCGCAGCACTCTCTGGAAGTCGCGGCTGCTGTTCGGCGTGTCGGCGATCTACGCCCTGACCAGCAGCGGTCGCACGGCGTTCCTGTTGCTCGTAGCCGTCGTCGGGGGCGGGCTCGCGGTCTCCGGGCGGATCCGCCTCAGGACCTTCGTCGCGCTGGCGGGCGGCTCCTTCCTCCTGGTCTTCGGCCTCGTCGCCCTCATCATGAACAAGGGGATCTCCGAGGGCTCGAGCATCACGTCGGGCTTCGCGTCGACGTTCACCGAGTACCTCGTCGGCGGCACCGCGGGGCTCAACGACTACCTGGCGACCGCGACGTCAGGGGACAGCGGCCAGAACACCTTCCGGACGCTCTTCGCCGTGCTCCACCGGCTCGGGGTCGGCCCGGAGCCACGCAACCTGGTCCAGGAGTTCAGGAACGTCCCGTTCACCACGAACGTCTACTCGGTCTTCAGGCCCTACCACGCCGACTTCGGCTGGACGGGCGTCGTCGCCTTCCAGGCGCTCTTCGGCTTCCTGCACGGACTCGCCTTCGTCAAGGCGCGCGAGGGGCGACGCGTGTACACGCTCGCCTACGCCCTGCTGCTCTACCCGTTGATCATGCAGGTCTTCCAGGACCAGTACTTCTCCCTGCTGTCGACCTGGGTGCAGGCGTTCCTCCTGCTCGCCTTCACCAGGGTGACGCAGCGCGGCTCCCTCGGGGCCCCTGCTGCGCACCCGGGCTGAGCCTCCCTGGAGCCGAGGCCGCGCTGCGCCGATCCCACGCGAACGGGCTCCCGGCCAGGCTCGCGCGCACCAGCTCCTCCGATGAGCCGGCGCTCCCCCGCTCCGGCTTCTTCGCGATCGCGATGACGTGAAACGGCAGCACCGCCTCGAGCGACAGCAGCTGGAGGCCGGCGCTGCCGACCAGCTCCGCGACCAGGCGCGAGTCGAAGACGTGGTGATGGAAGCCCCGGTACCTCCCGTTCTCGCGGCACCGCGCCTCGAAGGTCGCCCGGTCCCCGGCCCCCGGGTCGCGCGCGAGGTCGTGCAGCGCGAGGATCTCCTCGAGGTGCGTGAGGTCGCCCTCCGGCACGCCGGCCTCGAAGTCCTGCCGGAGGTGCTCGAGGGTCGTGACGGGACGGCGGTGGTCGAACGTCCCCTCGCCGTGCGGCACGACGAGCACGAGCGCGCCGCCCGGCCTCAGGATGCGGCGCCACTCCCGGAGGGCCTTCAGCGGGTCCGCGAGGTGCTCCAGGGTGTGGCTCGACAGCACGAAGTCGTACCGGTCGTCGGCGACGACGGAGAGGTCCGTCGCCTCCCGGATCAGCTGGGCGCCCGGAGCGCGCCCCGGGCTGAAGTGGAAGTGCCGGCCCTCCTGGAGCGCCCCCTGCCAGATCGTCGAGGCGGCGAAGTTGCAGTTGTCCAGCGCTCCGACGACGGGATACAGCGGCAGCAGGTGTCCGGGCGAGAAGATCGGGCTCGGGCCGCCGAGCTCGATCCCGGACCGGCCCTCGACCAGCGCGCGGCAGAGCGCGTAGCTGCGCGGCCTGAAGCCGAGCACCCGCCTCACCGCGGAGCGGACCAACCCCCGGATCCCCTGGGCACGGATGACGCCGCTGACCCGTCGAAGCATGACCGCTCCTCAAGGCACCGGGATCGTCCCGGGCGATCCGGCGACGTTCACGAGGATGGCGGCACGCCGCTCGGGGCCGAGCGCCGGTGAGCGGCCGCTGTCGACGATCTCGTTGCCGTCGATGGCGAGGTTCGTCAGCCCCCACGGTGAGCGGAGCAGGAGGATCCCCACGTCGGTCATCCCGGCGATGCGGTTTCCGGAGATGGTTCCGTTCACCACGCCGTGGAGCTCGATCCCGCGCGCGACCAGGGTGCTCCCCGCAGGGAGGCTGCACGTCACCACGTTTCCGAGGATCCGCAGCCGCTCGATGGCCGCCGCGTTCGCGTTCGCAGCGTCGAACACCGCCGTCCCGCCGTTGGGCTGGTGTATCCCGACGGCCACCTCGGATGGGCTGGTCGGCGTGCGGTAGACGTCGATGGTGTTGCGCTCCACGGTGACGTCGCTCATCGGGAGGGCGTTCCAGAACGCCACTCCGCGGAGGCACCGCTCCATCCTGTTGTCGGCGACCACGACGCGCGCGATCGCGGCCGGCGCGCTCGCGATCCAGACCGCAGGGTCGCAGCCCCTCAGCACGTTGCGCACCGCGCGCGAGTCGCTGCCGTGCAGCTCGATCCCGCCCGAGTACCCCTGCAGCGCGACGTCCGGCGCCGCCTGCTCGATGAGGTTGCCCTCGACGCTCGTGTCCGACCACTCCGAGTAGACGAAGCTGAAGTCCGTGTTGTGGACGTTCTCGGGCCCGGTGACGTAGTGGCCCCCGTTTCGGAGGGTGCACCCCGCCACGACCAGCCCCCGCCCGGGCCCGTTGGCCGCGATGTCGTTGTGCCCAGGGTTGTTCAGCACCGTGACGTTCTCGATGCGGACGTCGCCTCCGCCGTTCAGGAACCGGATCGCGTGGCCGTTCCGGAGGCGCCCGGCGGGCGTCAGGTTGTTGGCGCCGTTCAGGTCGATCAGGAGGTCCCGGATCACGACGCGCGAGACGCCGACCCCCTGGAAGACGTGGCCGGTGCAGCTCGTCGGCCCGGCTGGACTGGACGCCATCCTTCACGCGAACGACGGTCGCGGACCCGGCTCCCGCCAGCGCCACGCCCGACCTGAGCTCCACGAAGGTGCCGTTCAGGAAGCCCGCGACCGGCGAGCGGACGGACGAGCCCACCGAGTAGGTCCCGGCCGGGAAGAAGACGACCCCGCCACCGACCGCCGCGGCCTCGATTGCGGCGTTGATCGCCGCCCCGTCGTCGGCCACGCCGTCGCCCGCGGCGCCGAAGTCGCGGACGCTCACCGTTCGACCCTGGAGTGCGGCGAGGCTGCCCGGCTCGCTCACCGGGGTGAGCGCCAGCGCGACCACCCCCGCAGGCGCGAGGGGATGGCCCGGTGCGGGGGCGACTCCGCGGTGCGCCAGGCACCCCGCGAGGAGGAGCAGCGCCGCGGCGGCACGTGTGTGGGTCCTCGCCATCTCAACCACCGCGCAGCGAACGTGCCACGAGGCTGGGCGCCTGCCGCCACAGCTCCCGGTATGCCTGGAGCGTCTCCCTGAAGTCGTCCGGCGATCTCCGCAGCAGGGCGGTCACCATCCGGGTGAGCGGCTCGACGAGGAGCGTCCCCAGCACGAGCGCGACCGCCGAGCCGCCGGGGAAGTGCTTCAGCGCGTACTCGATCCGGCTCCGCAGGTTGTAGGTGAGCCGCCGCGCCTTGACCTGGTTCGAGCAGCCGCCGCCGGCGTGGAAGGCGCTGGCCGTCGCGAGGAAGTGGCTGCGGAACCCCCTGGCTCCCGCCCTCAGCGAGAAGTCCACCTCCTCGAAGTAGACGAAGAAGCGCTCGTCGAAGCCGTGCAGCTCCTCGAACAGCGCGCGGCGGACGACGAAGAACGCCCCGATCACCTGGTCCACGTCACGGCTCGTCGAGTGGTCCCACTCGGTCATCGGCTGCCGCGCGAGCGACGGCGGGAGCACCAGGTTGCGCGCCCACCATCCTGGAGAGGAACATGAGCGCCGTCGGGAAGCGGGAGCAGGAGCGCGCGACCCGTCCTGACGCGGTCGGTGAGCGGAATCCCGCAGATGCCGACGCCCGCGTTGCGCGGGATCCTCCAGGAACGAGAGGGGCGCCGCGAGCGAGTCCCGCCGCAGCGCCGTGTCCGGGTTGAGGAAGAGCAGGTAGTCCGCCCTGCTCTCCCTGGCGCCCTGGTTGCACGCGGCGCCGAAGCCCCGATTCCCGGAGTTGCGCAGGACGGCGAGCGTTCCACCGGCGTCGGGGAGCCCCTCTGCGGAGCCGTCGGTCGACGCGTTGTCCACGACGACGACGCCGCCGGAGCTCGAGCGTGGAGAGGTCGGCCGAGGCGATCGAGGACACGCACTCACTGAGCTGCGCGCCCGCGTTCCAGTTGACGATGACGATGTCCAGGGACGGCTTCATGCGACCCGCGCCATGCCCGGCGCCCCCTACTCGTACGTGTACTGGTAGTGGTACCGGCTGTTCGCGCCGAAACCCCGGCTGAAGTCCACCGCGTTGACGACGAAGCCGTCGACCTGGACGCCCCCGTTCGCGAAGCGCCGGAGCGCCTCCTCTATCTCCCGCAGCGGGGTGGCGCCCCGAGCGCAGCACGCAGAGCGTCACGCTAGCGTGCGCCGCGATGAGCGCCGCGTCGGTCACGGCCAGGATCGGCGGGGTGTCGATCAGGACCAGGTCGTAGGCAGCGCCCACGTCCGCGAGGAGCCGGCCCAGCCGCTCGCGCTCGAACAGGACCGAGGGGTTCGGGGGTCGCCGCCCGCCAGCGAGGAAGTCGACGCCGGGGAGGACGCCCTTGCGGACCACCTCCGTCCACGGGGCCTCTCCCGCGAGCACCTCGGACAGGCCGGGGGAGCGCCCACCGCCGAGGCTCCCGTGCAGGTGGCCGCGCCTGAGGTCGGCGTCGATCACCAGCACCCTCTTCCCTCCCTCGGCGACCACGTGGGCGAGGTTGCAGACGACGAACGACTTTCCGACCCCCGGCGCCGGGCCGACCACGGCGACCACCCCCGCCGTAGCGTCGAGCAGCGCGAACTGGAGGCTGGTCCGGAGCGATCGGACGCTCTCGATGGCGGGGTCCTGCGGCTCCATCGCCGCGAGCACGGCGCCCCTCGTCTCGATGTCACCCTGGCGCTCGCTCAGCGGAATGCTGGCGTGGATCGCGATCCCCGTGCTCCGCTCGATCACGTTGGGATCCTCGATCCCGAGGTCGAGCGCCTTGCGGCCGAACGCGGTCGCGACACCGGCGACGAGGCCGAGCATCAGCGAGAGCGAGAGCACGGCCGGGAGGCGCGGCCACACCGGCTTGGGGGACGCGGCGCCCGAGTCGAGCACGCGCACGTTGCCGACCATCCCCGACTTCACGACCTTCAGCTCCTGCGCCTTGTCGAGGAGGCCGATGTAGAGCTCGTTCGCGACCTTGACGTCGCGCAGCAGCCGCGCCGACTGCAGCTCCGCCTCGGGCAGCTTCTTGAGGCGGCCCTCGACGCTCCCCCGCTGCGCCGTGAGCCGCTCCAGCCGGGCGCGCGCCTCGGCGAGCACGGGGTGAGCGTCGGTGAAGCGCTGCCGCAGCGCGCTCATCTCCATCGTCAGCTCCGCGGCCGCCTTCTCGATCTCCGCCGACCTCGTCACCGCCGCCTGGGTCTCCATCGTCACGTCGACGCCGCCGGCCCGCAGCCTGTGCGACTCGAGCCGCGCCTCCGCCGCCTCGAGCTCCCCGCGCAGGGCCGGCAGCTGCGTCTCGAGGAAGGCGAGCGTCTGCTCCGCCTCGGCGCTGCGACGGTCCACGTTCTGCCGCACGTAGGCCGACGCGAGCGCGTCGAGGATGGCCACGATCCGGACGGGGTCCTCGCCATCCAGCGCGAGCTGGAGGATCCCGGTCTTCTTCCCCCGCTCGGTGATCCGGACCTCCTCCTGGAGCTTCACCACCAGCTCGTCGCGCGGCGTCGCCCGCAGCAGGAACTCGGTCCCGGGGCGCGCCCGCAGCTCGGAGACGTAGATCTCCACGCCCTCCCCGCGGACGAGCTGCCCCACCGCGCCCGCCGCCACGACCTTCCCCTTGGAGCTCAGCTCGAACGTCCCGTCCGCGCCGGCCTTCAGGACCGGCGGCGTCGCGCGCCACGCGCGCCCCAGCTCGAGCCTGGAGAGCGCGATCCGCTCGCCGCCCCAGCCGAACCGCCCGAACCCGGGGAGCGCGCCGGCCGGTCCCCCCTCGTCCTCGTGGCCGCGGGAGAGCGGCGCGCCCACGACCGGGAAGCGGCGGGGTGCGGCGCCGATGTCGAGCTTCAGGGAGTCGACCACCGACTCGACCATCGTCCGCGAGCGGAGGATCTCGACCTCGGTCTCGGCCGGAGACGACTCGAAGAAGAGGTTGGCCAGGTCGCCGAGCGCCCCCCCCTTCTTCTTCTCCTCGACCTGGACGAGCAGGGTGGCGCGGTAGACGGGGGTCGCGAGCCAGGCGTAGGCCGCGCCGACCGCGAGCACGACGGCGACGATCGTCATAACGAGCCGCCGCTCCTCCGCGATCACCGTGAGGTAATCCCGAAGCTGCGACCCCTGGCTGGTGGGCTCCAGCGCGTGCGGGACTGGAGCCTTCCGGCCGTGGAGCGGCTGGACCTTGGCTGGGCTCCCCCGCTCTTGAGCGGGTCCTTCGGGGATGGGTGCCATGGGGTTCGCCTTGACCATGTTCACACCCAAGTAACTACGGATCCATCCGGGGGCCGCGACCCAACGGGGATCAGGAGGGGTTGAGCCAGGAGTGGCGGGGGCTTCAAGGACCCCTGAAGGACCGGCGCGCGGGCCTACTCCGCCGCGCCCGGCCGCACGCCGTCGATCTGGACGAGCGGCACCGTGACCTTCGACGACACGAAGTCCAGCACGAGCTGCCTACCGAGCGCCAGGCTGACGCGGCGGAGCACGTCCCACCTGGGCGTCCTGGGATCCGAGCCGCGTTCCACGCGCGCGATCATCGGCTGCTTCACGCCGATGCGTGCGGCCAGCTGCGCCTGCGTGAGCCCGGCCTCCTCGCGCATCCTGCGGACCGCCACGGCCAGCTCCGCGACCACCATCCGCGCCTCCCAGGCCCGCCGGAGCTCCGGATCCTCAAGCTGCTTCCGGAGGTAGTCGTCGAACGACCCGCCGGCACCGGGCTCACTGCGGGTGGCCGAGGTCACCCGACTCGCCTCATGCGCTCGCGGGCGACGGCGATGCCCGCGACCTGATCCTGCTTCTTGCACCCGTGGAGAAGCCACATGACCCCCGCAGCCAGGCAGAAGAACGTCCGGTAGCCGCCCGTACGTATCTCGAGCATCCCGCGATTCTGCGCACCCACGATCGCCTTCACCGATACCGGGGCCATGCGTCCGTGGCGCGCGACCAGCACCACGTCGGCCATCACGTGCGCCCGCGCCTGCGGCGGGAGAGCGTCGAGGAAGTCCCGGAACGGCTGCCGCCCGGCCCGGGTCTCGTACATCCGCACTTCGTGGTCTCGAAACATATCTGAACGGTTATCCGACGGCAAGGCATCGCCGTCCCCCGTTCATACCCGTGCAAGGGCCGGACTAGGCGCCCGGCAACCCAGTCACCCGGTTGGCCGCGCAACACCGTCCGCCCCGCGGCCACAGGTCCGGCCCACGACCATGCAAGTCACCTGATCGAACATCCGCCTCGGCGCCTCAACCTCTCCCACGCGCTGCGGGGGAGAGGGCTGGTGAGGGGGCCCTCGCGGGTGCCGGCCATTCGCAGCCTCGCTTGCACCGTATGTCCGGTCCAGGTTAGGTACGTCACGTGCCGACCGCAAGGGATCGGAGGCGCATTGCCGTTGGCGTCGAGGAGCACCGAGCCGCGCTTTACCGGGAGTGGCTCGAGAAGGCGCTCGTGAAGAGTCCTGGAGAGCAAGCATGAGTGGCGCAGCCGTTCTGGTATCGAAGCTCGACGCGGTAGCCCTCCGACGTGAGCTCGGGGCGGCCGTCCCGAAGCACGTCCGCGTCGTGGCAAAGCCGCCGCGGAGCGCAGCCCGACATGCGCTCATGCTCACGACCGATGGCGCGGTCAGGCGGTACTACCCCGAGCTTCGGCACCTCCTGGAGCGCGAGGTCGGATTGGCGCTCTTCCGCAGCAGCGAGACCGGGGTGGCGGGGAGGGGCCCCGCGCAGGAGGTCGCGCTCCTCGCGGCAGAGACTTCGATGGTGCCGTACATCGTCCCCGACCGGCACGCGCTTCGCCGGCTCGTCTTCGCCCGCACCACGGGAGCCGAGGAGCGGCTGATCGCCTCGGTGTCGCTAGAGCGCGGCGAGATCGTCGCCTGGAGCTGCGAGCCGCGTCCATATCGCGTGAAGGTTTCGGCGATCCGGCCGCTGGCGCAGCTTTCCGCGAAGGGGCTCGCAGCGTTCCACGTCAGCGAGAGCGGGAGCCGCGTCCATTGGGACGAGGGAGACGTGGACCTCGGGTTGGACGCCTTCCGCTTCCATGCGGACCCGGCCTTCCGCGCTTCACGCCAGCGGGACATCCGAGCCGAGGCGCTGCGGTACGCCCACGCCATCCGCAGGCTTCGCGAAGCGAGCGGCCTCAAGCAGTCCGGAATCCCCGGGCTGTCGGAGCGCGAGGTCCGGCGGCTGGAGAGCGGGAAGCACCTGCCCCAGTACCGCTCTCTGGAGCGGCTGGCAGCCGCCCACGGTGTGGCGGTCGAAGAGTACGTGGCGGCGCTGGCGGCGACCGCGTAGGGCGGACGGGTCCGCGGGTCAGGACCGAGAGGTATTCCCTGCAGACCTGCGGCGAAACGCATGCAGCGACGTCGCTCCCCGCGAGCCTGGCGAGCAGCGCCACCGCGACCGCATGACCAGGGTGGGCCTCCACCGTGGCCGCGATGAGCACGTTCGTATCAATGAAGACGGGTTCAGCGCCCGTCATCGCCGAACCGTCCGCGCGGCGACCGCTGGCCGCCGCCCGACCTACGTCTTCGCCCCGTCGTCCGGCGTGTACTCCGGCACGAGCTGCTTCAACCGCGCGCGGATCGCCGCCGGGTCGACGGCGGGGGTCTTCGCGAGCAGGTCGAGCTGGTCCTGCAGCCCGTCCCAGTCGCACGGCCGGAAGCGGCCGACGAAGATCTTGGGGTGGCGCGTCTTCTCGGCGTGCTCCGCGTCGACCGACAGCTCCTCGAAGAGCTTCTCGCCGGGGCGGAGGCCGGTGAACTTGATCTCGATGTCCTCGCCCGGCTTCAGGCCGGTCAGGGTGATGAGGTCGCGCGCGAGGTCGGCGATCTTCACCGGCTGCCCCATGTCGAGGACGAAGATCTCGCCGCCGTTCCCCATGGCCCCCGCCTGCATTACGAGCTGGGCCGCCTCGGGGATGGTCATGAAGTACCGGCGCATGTCCGGGTGCGTGACGGTGACCGGGCCGCCCTTCGCGATCTGCTCCTGTGCCCCTTCAGCTACCGCCGCCATTTCCACGACGCCGGGCGCCAACGCATCCCTGTTTCGCCCGCAAGGACAGGGTCCAGAAAGGCGCGAGCCGCTGTCGCGACCGAGGCCAGCGTCGGCCATGGGAGGTCGTCCGCCGCCGCCATGGTCGCGTAATCCAGCTCCCACGTCGGAGGGGGCGCGGGGAGACTGGCCGGAACTGGGTGCGTCTTCCTGAAGGCGAAGGTTTGGTCGATCGCGGCGACCATCCGCGCCGCCTCCCGCTCGCCTGCCTGCCCGAGCAGCGCGAGATCCGGCAGGTCCTTTACACGGGTCGATGGAGCGGGCCTCGGCAGCGTGTAAGCGTGGAGCTTCTCGGCGAGATGCGTCTCCACCGGGTAGAGGCGATAGGTGGCCGGTGCGATCCCGGCGAAGGAGAGGAGGTCGTCCCCCGCCACGACGTCGGGTTCGCCCAGCATCGGGTCGCCGAACGCGACGTCGACTCCGAACGCCCGCCCGTAAAGCATTCCCGCGACTCGGCACTCTGCACGGAAGCGCTGACCCTCGTACTGAACGCCGGGCCCGGCGATGTTCGGGTGACGGCCGTCCGAGCGCACGTCGAAAGCCATGAAGTCCCCGAGGTCGAGCCGGCCGGCCTCCTGGAGCCTGGCGAGCAGACCATCGGGCGAACCGACCAACCGCAGGTCGATGTCCCGCGTCGCGCGCGCCCGGTCGAGCCGAACCTCGAGCGCCAAGCCACCCTTCAGAGTGGCAGCGTCGCCAAGGATTCGGGTGAGGCGCGCCAGGTATCGGTCGAAGACGAGAAGCTGACGTCGACGGGTGATGCCGACGCCCGGTTCCGCAACCTTGCGAAGCCGCTGGTCGAGGGCCGCCTTGAACGCGGCCGCGGATGCGTAGGTGCGTGCCCTCATCTATGCACCTCGACGAGCGCAGTCGCGCGGCCGAGCTCGGCCAGCCTCGTCGGGTCGACCAGTCCACGTGAGCCGGCCTGTTCAAGCGCCTGTGAAAGCAGGTCGGGCGCGAAGTGGCCCTGCACGCAGTCGAGCAACGTGCGCTCCGGACTCGTTACAGGAACCGGCCCCACCCACGCGCGCTCCTTCGGCCCGACCGCGCCGTAGTGCAGGACCAGTCCACGAGGGACCCGAACGCGCCGCCGCCGCCACGCCATCGGCACGGTGAGATGGACTCGATGGGGGAGCACATCCGAGAGGTCGTGGAGCGCGAGCGCCGTCGCGTGGGAGAAGACCCCTTCCCTTCTCGACCAGAGCCATAGCTCCGCCAGCTCCTCGTGCTCGGCCGCGGGGAAGTGCACGACGCGGTAGATCCCGCGCCGCACGCGCGTCACGCGGTGGTGCTCGACGTATCTGCGCAGCAGCTGACGGTAGAGACCAGCCGCACCGGCCTGCTCTGCCGTGAACAGGCCCGCCTGGGCGGCGGCCACTTCGAAGAGCCTGTCCCAGCTCGTCTTTCTCGTCCTTACCGCCACTGCGCGCATGTAAACGTAACGTTGTCTTTTGTGCAAGCTGTCGCCCGCCCCGGGCACCCCAAGCCGTCCGCGCCGCGACCGCGTAGCCGCCGCCCGACCTGCGCCGTCCCCCAGGCCGGCCCTCACGCGATCGGAGATCCGCCTCGGCGCCCAAACCTCTCCCCCGCGCCCCGCGGGGGAGAGGAGCAAGGTGAGGGGGGCTCACCTTCGCGCCGTCGTCCGGCGTGTTCTGGATCGTCGGCGAGGAGGTCAGGATTCCGACAGGACCGTGACGCTGACGCCGGCGAAGCGACGGACCCCCTACATCGCGGCAGCGGCGGTCGCGACGGGCAGGAGCATCCGCACCGGGAAGCGCTCTCCGGTGTCGAGCACTTCGAACCCGAAGCGCTCGTAGAAGCGGACCGCCGGGGCGTTCTTCGCGTCCACGACGACGCCCAGGCAGGCGACCTGCTGGGCGGCCGAGGCGATTCGCGCCATCGCGTCGACGAGGAGCCTCTGGCCCACCCCTCGTCCCTGCGCCCGCCGTTCCACGGCGGACCGTCCGATGAGCGCCACTGGCACGGGATAGCGCGGCAGCCCCACGCGATGCGCGGTGGGCAGCCGGGTCGCATCAAGCCCAGCCATGCTCAGCGTGTAGAAGCCAAGTACTCCCCGGACCCCGGCGAATTCGGAAAGAGTCCCCTCGAGCACGAACGTCCGTCCCAGCCCGCGCCGATCGTTCGCCAGAGCGTGTATCGCGAAGAACCGGTCGAGCGCCGGCTCGTCGCACGAAAAGCCGGACTCCGAGTGGCCTTCACCGATGCGAACGGTTTCGAGGAAGACCGCCATCATCACATCACCGACGCGCCTTTCGCCTGACCCTCGCCATCGCCTTCCGGAGTGCCGGGGTCGGCGGCGGCGGGTTGGCGATGAGCTCCGCCACCCTCGAAAGCGCCTTGGGAGTCAGAACGATCTCCTCGCTGTAGGTCGTCCACTCGAGCTGGCTGAGTGATGGCGTCGCGACCTGGCTGATCACGCGCTGGGTCCTGGCGTCGATGATCGCGAGCCGGTGTCCCTTCCGCGCCTCGATGAGGCCGGTGAAGAGCAGCGAGAGCGCCTCGTCGATGAGGGCGCTCTTGGAGACGTGGAAGCTCGTCGGCCAGCTTCGCCAGCTGGGCGGCGCGGGGGTCTGGGAGGGTGGTTTCGAGGCGCATGAGGGACCCGGGTTTGTGAGGGACATGTGAGTGTATGTCCCGGGTCGGCACGGATCAACTCCGATGCAAGTCGAGTGCCTCCGCCGGGCCAGTCGGATCGGGCGCGCGACCGTGGTGGTCCGCGGCGTAGCCGCTGGTCCGCCGCCCGACCTACGGCGTCCAGCAGGGGCGCAGGCCGGTCCGCACGCGATCGGAACTCCGCCTCGGCACCCAAACCTCTCCCCCGCGCCCCGCGGGGGAGAGGAGCAAGGTGAGGGGGGCTCGCTACCCCTTCGCCCCGTCGTCCGGCGTGTACTCCGGCACGATCCGCTTGAGCTGCGCGCGGATCGCGGCCGGGTCGACGGCGGGGGTCTTCGCGAGCAGGTCGAGCTGGTCCTGCAGCCCGGCCCAGTCGCACGGCCGGAAGCGGCCGACGAAGATCTTGGGGTGGCGCGTCTTCTCGGCGTGCTCCGCGTCGACCGACAGCTCCTCGAAGAGCTTCTCGCCGGGGCGCATGCCGGTGAACTCGATCTCGATGTCCTCGTCCGGCCGCAGGCCGGTCAGGCGTGATCAGGTCGCGCGGCGAGGTCGACGATCTTGACCGGCTCGCCCATGTCGAGGACGAAGATCTCGCCGCCCTTGCCCATGGCCCCCGCCTGCAGGACGAGCTGGGCGGCCTCGGGGATGGTCATGAAGTAGCGGCGCATGTCCGGATGCGTGACGGTGACCGGGCCGCCCTGCGCGATCTGCTCCTGGAAGATCGGGACGACGCTGCCGCTGGAGCCGAGGACGTTGCCGAAGCGGACGGTGACGAACTGCGTCTTCGAGCGCTGCGACAGTGCCTGGACGTAGATCTCGGCGACGCGCTTCGTCGTCCCCATGACGACGGTGGGGTTGACCGCCTTGTCGGTCGAGATCATCACGAACCGCTCGACGCCGTGCCGGTCGGCGAGGTCCGCGAGCGAGCGCGTGCCGAGGACGTTGTTCTTGACCGCCTCGCCGGGATTCCACTCCATCATCGGCACGTGCTTGTGGGCGGCGGCGTGGAAGACGACGGTCGGCCGGTAGGCCGAGAAGATCTGCCTCCATCCGCTTCGGCTCGGCGATGTCGGCGAGGCACGGCTCGAGCCGCACCGAGGGGAAGCGGGCCTGCAGCTCGCGATCGATGTCGAAGAGGGCGTTCTCCGCCCGCTCGACGAGCACCAGGACCGACGGCTCGAAGCGCGCGATCTGCCGGCACAGCTCCGAGCCGATGGAGCCGCCCGCGCCGGTGACGACGATCGCGCGCCCCTTCATCTCCTTCGAGATCAGGGCCAGGTCCAGCTCGACCGGATCGCGGCCGAGGAGATCCTCGATGGCGACGGTGCGGAGCTGGCTGAAGGTGACCTGGCCGTCGACGAGGTCGCCGAGGCCGGGGATGGTCTTGAACTTCGCGCCGGTCAGCTTGCAGAGGTCCACCATGCGGCGCATCTGCGCGCCGGTGGCGGTGGGGATGGCGATCAGGATCTCGTCGACCTCCTGATCGGCGACGACCAGCGGGAGCTCGTCGATCCGGCCGAGGACCTGGACGCCGTGGATGTGGCCGCCCAGCTTCATCCGGTCGTCGTCGACGAAGCCGACCACCTCGTAGCGGCCGACGTACTTTCGCTGGACCTCGCGGACCAGCATCTCGCCCGCGTCGCCGGCGCCGACGATGAGGACGCGGATGGGCTTCACGTCCTTGGTCCTCACCGGCGCGTTGGGCGGCCGGAAGGCGCGGATGGAGAAGCGGGCCCCGCCGACGAACGCCATGGCGAGCACGTAGTCGATGATGACGACCGAGCGCGGGAAGGTCTGGAAGAAGAGGACCAGGAGGAGGGTGAAGACGAGGGTACCGAGCGTCGTCGCCTCGAAGATCCGGATCGCGTCGTGGGCGGAGGTGTAGCGCCAGATGCCGCGGAAGAGGCTGAGCGCGTAGAAGGACGCGACGCGGATGGCGAGGAGCAGGGGGAGCCAGACCAACAACTGGGCTGCGTGCTGCTCCGGCAGGCGGAAGTCGAAGCGCAGGAGGAAGGCGGCCACCAGCGCCGCAGCCCAGAGGACGAGATGCGCGACGATGACAAACGTACGGCGTGTGGCGACGCCTACGACCGCTGCTGCATCTTCCGTCACTTCCAGACCCCCGTGCTTGGCCTCGTACTAATAGCACGGGCACGGACACGATCCGTTTCGCTGAGCCTGAGCGCGTGTACCGCGCTCCTAGGACACTCCTGGAGTCGGCGCGCCGGCGCGCCCCTCGAGGCGGATGACGGCTCTAGCGTAGGCCACGAAGATCAGGAGCGCACAGCCGATGAGCGCCACGCGCCAACCCCGCCCCACGCGCAGCCAGGCGGCGGCGCTCGCGGCGACCGCGACCATCCCTGCCCAGGCGACGAGCGTGATCTGGCGATGCGGCACCCCCAGCGCGAGCGGCCGCTGGTAGAAGTGCGTCCGATGCGCCTGGAAGAAGGTCTCTCCGCGTGAAAGGCGCCGGACGAGCGTCACGGTCGCGTCGAGGATGAAGAGGGCCAGCGCCAACCCCACGACCTCTGCCGGGACGCCGACCCCGCCACCCAGGAACGGAAGGGACGCGAACAGGAAGCCGATGGCGGTCGACCCCACGTCGCCCATGAAGATGGACGCGGGAGGGAAGTTCAAGAAGAGGAAGCCGAGCGACGCGGCCGCCAGCAGGGCGGCCAGCACGCCCTGCAGCTGGGCCCCCGCTCCAAACGCCGCGACGGCGATCCCGACGCCAGCGATCACGGCCTGCCCACCGGCGAGGCCGTCGATGCCGTCCATGAAGTTGTAGAGGTTGGTGAGCCAGACGATCCAGAGCACGGACAGGGGCGCGAGGAGCCATACTGGCAAGGCACCCAGGAGCGCCCACGCGCCGCCGAGCCGATCCCAGGCAGAGCCGACGACGATCGCCGCCGCGAGGCATTGGGCGCCGAACCGGACGCGGGCCTTGAGGGGACGAAGGTCGTCGACGAGCCCGACGACCGAGATGAACGCGGTCGCCACGACGACGACGAGCGCCTGCCGGTCGGCGTGGCGGAGGGCGAGCAGGGCGGCTGCCGGAAGGAACGCGACCATGATCCCGATGCCGCCGAGGCGCGGCGTCGGCTTCACGTGGGCGCTGCGGTCGTTGGGGGTATCGAGCCAGCCGGTGCGATGTGCGATCTCGCGCACGAGGCGCGTGGCGAGGGCAGCAGCGGCAACAGTGGTCACGAGCCCCGTCATCGACAACACAGTCATTCCACCTTCTCCCGTTCGGCAGCCCTAAGGATGCGACCTGCCGCCGGTTTCGTCTGGATCCTGGTTCGCTGAGGGCTGCGCCCCCTCACGCCTTCCGCCAGACCACCCGGTTCACGTAGTCCGTGTAGCTCAGGATGATCCGAACGACCTTTTCGCTAGACGTTGGGCACGGTGTAGTCGCCACCATCCGCAGCGTCCGATCGTCGCCGCGGGGTTGCCGCTCCAGGACGCTCAGCGCCTCCTGAATCGTCGCCACTCGAGTCCGGTCATCATCACCGCGCGCCTCCTCCATGCCCTCGGGCCGCTCGTGCGCGTTCGCGGATGTTCAGGGCCGGGAAGTTCAGGATCGACGATCTCCTCGGTGATCGTGCCGCTGTCGGAGAGCACCGCCTTCGCGTGCATCTGCAGCTGGACGTAGTCGCAGAAGCCGAGCGGCTTCAGCAGCTCGACCAGCGGATCCAGCGTGACGCCTCTCCGCCTCGATCCGCTTCCGCGTCCGCGGATGGGTCGAGACGATCACGCGGCTGGCCGTACGTCTTCGCCAAGCCGGTTCAGCACCTCGACCAGCTTGCGCGAACTGCTCCGGAGCGTCGATGTTCTCCTCGCGATGGGCGCTGACGACGAAGTAGCTTGCCCGGCTCCAGCTCCAGGCGCGCCGAGAACGTCCGACGCGCTCGATCTTCGGCAGGTAGTGGTGCAGCACCTCGTACATCGGGCTGCCCGTCTTGATGACCCGATCCGGCGGCAAGCCCTCGCGCAGGAGGTACTCCCGCGAGATGTCGCTGTACGGCATGTTGATGTCGCTGATGTGGTCGACGATCTTGCGGTTGATCTCCTCGGGCACGCGCTGGTCGAAGCAGCGGTTGCCGGCCTCCATGTGGAAGACGGGGATCTTCCGCCGCTTGGCCGGGATAGCGCGCCAGGCAGCTAGTTCGTGTCGCCGAGAACCAGCAGGGCGTCGGGCTGGATCTCGGCGCAGCACCGCGTCCACCTTGGCGATCACGAGCGCCGATCGTCTCGGCGGCCGTCGCGCCGGCGGCACTCGAGAAAGTGGTCCGGCTTGCGGATCTCCAGATCCTCGAAGAAGATCTGGTTCAGCTCGTAGTCGTAGTTCTGGCCCGTGTGGACGAGCACGTGCTCCACGTGCCGATCCAGCGCCGCCATGACGCGCGACAGGCGGATGATCTCGGGCCGGGTGCCGACGACGGTCATCACTTTCATGCGGGTCCCACTGCTGCGTCCATGACGAACTCGAGAGTCATCTTCCGGCGACCTTACCGCCCCGTCGCT